>NZ_JAYEES010000001.1:0-885000 GCF_034653275.1 Nitrospirillum guaranorum
ATCACCAGGTCGCTGGTCGACAGGTTGGTGATGTTGCCGGCGACGGCGCCGTTGTTCGACAGCGTGCCCAGGCTGCCGCTGGCCGCGATGTACACGGCGGTCGGGCTGCTGATGGTGGTGACAATGTTCAGCGTGTCCAGCGCTGCGCCGATGTAGTCGTTGCCCGCCACAGCCATCAGATTGCTGCCCAGAACGGTGCCGCTGGCCGACAGGCCGGTGACGCCGCTGGTCACGGTGGCACCGGCGTAGCCGGAGCCGGTACCGCCCTGGATCAGCAGCATGCTGTCACTGGCGTAGTAGATGCCGGTAGCGCTGACCCCGGCGTTGACCACGCCGCCCGTCACGTTGGCAGCCCCGCTGACGGTCAGCACATGACCGCCCGTGGTCAGGGTGCCGCTGCTCTGGCTGAAGTTGCCCGTGACCGCCACGTCACTGGCCAGCGCGATGCTGGCGCCGGCGTTGCTGACCGTGTGCGTCACCACGTTGAGGGCGTCGCCCAGGCTGATGGCGCCGGACGCGAACACCACGTTGGACCCGGTGTTGGTGATGGTGCCGCCGGTGAAGCGACCCACCGCGCCGTTGCCCCCTCCGTTGATGGTGAGGTCCCGGGTGCTGGCGTTAACCACATTGCCGCTGATGGTGCCGCTGTTGGCCAGGCTGCCCAGCGTGCCCGTGCCGGCGATGTACAGCGCCGTGGCGCCGCCCGCATTGTTGGAAAGATTGCCGGTGACGTTCAGCGTGTTCAGGCTGGCGCCGATGTAGTCGTTGCCCGCCACCGCCAGCAGGGTGCTGCCGCTGACCGAGCCCTTGGCGTCCAGACCGGTCAGGCCGCTGGTGACCACGGCCCCGGTGTAGGACGACCCCGCCCCGCCCTGGATCAGGGTCACGCTGTCGCCGACAAAATAGTTGCCCACGCCGGAGACGCCGGCGCTGACCGTGCCACCGGTGACCAGCGCCGGGCCGCTGACCGTCAGCACATGGCCGTTCACGGTCAGGCTGCCGGCGCTCTGGGCATAGGTGCCGGTGACGCCCACGTCCGTGGTCAGCGCCAGGGCCGCCCCGATGTTGCTGACCGTGTGCGTGCCGCCCACGTCGATCTGGTCGCCCAGGGCGACCGCGCCCGACGCGAAGACGACGTTGGCGCCCGTGTTGCGGATGGTGCCGCCGCCGAAGCTGCCCACCACCGTGCCGCTGCCACCCCCAGTGGCGCCAATGATGGTCAGATCCCGGGCGGAGACGTTGGTGATGTTACCGCTGATCAGGCCGCTGTTGGCCAGGCTGCCCAGCGTGCCCGTGCTGGCGATGTACAGCGCCGTGGCGCCGCCCGCATTGTTGGCCAGCGTGCCCGTCACACTGAGCGTGGCCAGGCTGGCGCCGATGTAGTCGTTGCCCGCCACCGCCAGCAGATTGCTGCCGCTGGCGGCACCCGTGGCGTCCAGGCCCGTCAGGCCGCTGACCACCGTGGACCCGGTGTAGGTCGAGCCGTCGCCGCCCCGGATCAGGGTGACGCTGTCACCCACCAGGTAGTTGGCCGTGCCGCTCATCCCGGCATCCACCACACCGCCCGTCACCTGCGCCGCGCCGCTGACGCTCAGGGCATGCCCGGCCACCGACAGCGTGCCCGCCGTCTGGCTGTAGTTGCCCGTCACCGCCACGTCGCCGGCCAGCGTCAGGCTGGCGCCCGTGTTGGCCACCGTGTGGCCGGTCACGTCGATGGCGTCGGCCAGGCTGACGGCACCCGACGCGAAGGTCAGGTTGCTCAGGCTGTTGCGGATGGTGCCGCCCGAGAAGCCGCCCACCGCGCCGCCGGTGCCGCCCACGACCACCAGATCATTGGCGCTATTGTTGATGACATTGCCGATGATGGCCCCGCTGTTGGCCAGGGTGCCCAGGCTGCCGGCGCTGGTGATCAGCACCGCCGTGGCGGCGTTGATGGTGCCGCTGTTGGTCAGGGTGCCCAGAGTGCCGCCGACATAGTCGCTGAGCAGCGTCAGCAGCAGGTCGGTGGCCGATCCGTTCGTGCCACTGCCCAGCGTGGCGCTGAAGCCGCTGGCGGCCGCGCTGAGGCCGCTGGTGGTCAGGGTCCCGCCCACCTCGGCGATGGTGTAGCTCTGGCCCGCGATCAGGTTGCTGCCCGACAGCGCCGTCACGGCGACGGTGCCGCCGGTGAAGGCGGCGTCGCCGCTGACCAGCAGCTCACCCGCCGTGCCGCTGCCGATGCCCATGGCCAGGGTGCCCGCCGACTGGCTGTAGTTGCCCGTCACACTGATGGCGTTGGTCAGCAGCACGTTGGCGCCACTGTTCACCAGCGTGCCCGCGCCCACGGTCACCTGGTCGTTCAGCAGCAGGTTGCCGCCGGCCAGTTCCACGTTGCCCAGCGTGCTGCTGATCGTGCCGATGGCGCCGTTCTGGCCCGTCAGCGTGCCGATGGTGGAACCGGTGCCGCCGGTGAACACCAGGGCGTTGGCGCTGCTGTTCACCACGTTGCCGGATATCGTGCCGCTGTTGGCGATGGTGCCGATGCTGCCCTGGTTGTACAGGGCGGTCACGCCGGCGATGGTGCCGCTGTTGCTGACCGCCCCTATGCTACCGCTGTTGAACAGGCCATAGGCAGCACCACTGATGGTGCCGCTGTTGGCCACGGCGCCGATGCTGCCGGCATTGTCAAGGCCGGCCGCCGCTGGCGCCGGGCTGTCCAGCAGCGCGCCGGTGTTCACGACCGTGCCGATGGTCCCCTGGTTGTACAGGCCGATCAGGCCCGTGGCCGTGCCACTGTTGCTGACGAGACCCACAGTGCCGCGGTTCTGGATGCCGTACTGGGCGCCGTCCAGCAAACCGCTGTTGGCCAGCGTGCCCAGGCTGCCGCCGATGGCGATGTAGGCCGCCGTCACCACGCCGCTGATGGTGCCGCTGTTGTTCAGCGTTGCGAGGGTGCCGCCGATGTAGTCGTTCACCGCCGCCAGCACCAGGTCGATGTTGGACCCGATGGTGGTGACGCCGGCACCGATGGTCAGGCCGGTGATGCCTGAGGCGACGGTGACGCCGGTGTAGCTGGAGCCGGCACCACCCTGCACCAGGATGACGCCGTTGGGCGAGCCCACGATGTAGTTGGTCGTCGTGTCGAAGGTCGTGCTGACCACGCCGCCGCTGATGCTGGCCACCCCGCTGACCGCCAGATGGTTGCTGCCCAGCGCCAGCGTGCCCGTCGCCTGGGCATAGTTGCCCGTGATGCTGACCGTGTTGGCCAGCGTCAGCGTGGCGCCACTGTTCACCACCATGTGGCTGCCGACGTTGATGGCGTCGCCCACCACCTGGCTGCCGCCGGCGAAGACGACGTTGGAACCGGTGTTGGTGACGCTGCCGCCGGCCAGGGTACCGGCCAGGCCGGCGATGACAAGGTCACCCGCGGACAGGTTGACGATGTTGCCCTGGATCAGGCCGGCGTTGGCGATGGTGCCCAGGCTGGCGCTGGCGCCGTTGTAAATCGCGGTCACGCCCGAGATCACGCCCTGGTTCATCACGGTGCCGATGACGCCGGCGTTGCGGATGCCGGTGGCCGACCCGACGATGCTGCCCAGGAAGGGACCGAAGCCGATGTTGCCGACCAGCCCAAGGGTGCCGCTGTTGTTCAGGCCGATGGAGCCGGAGAGCAGGCCCGCGTTCTGGAAGACGGCGATGGTGCCCGCGTTGTTCACGCCGCTGGTCACGCCGGTCATGGTGCCGGCGTTGCCCAGGCCGTAGACAAAGCCCTGATTGTCCACGGCCGCCCCGGTCGTGCCGGTGATGGTGCCGTAGCTGGTCAGCGTGCCGATGCTGCCGCTGTTGGCCACACCCACCGCACCCACCATGACGCCCACGTTGCCCAGCGTACCCAGGGTCCCCAGCGTGCCGTTCAGGATGGAGCCGATGGAGCCCAGGTTGTTCAGGGCCGCCGTCGCGCCCTGCAGCGTGCCGCTGTTGGTCAGGCTGCCCAGGCTGCCCGTCGCCGCCACGTAGACGGCGCTGCTGGCGCTGATGGTGCCCGTGTTGTTGAGGGTGCCCAGCGTGGCGCCGATGTAGTCGTTCAGGCCCGCGACGACCAGGTTGGTGCCGCTGGTGGTCCCGGTCACGGCCACGCCGGTCACGCCACCGGCCGCCACGCTGGCGCCGGTGTAGCTGGAGCCGACACCGCCCGCCACCAGGGTGGTGGAACTGATCTGTCCTGCCAGGTAGTTGGCGGTACCGGACAGCGTGGCCACGACGGTGCCGCCGGTGATGCTGGCGGCGCCGCTGACCACCAGCCCGCCGCTGCCGACATCCAGCGTGCCGGCCGTCTGGCTGTACCGGCCCGTGACGCTGATCAAGCTGCCCAGGCGCACCGAGGCGCCGCTGTTCACCAGGGTGTTGGTCCCGCCCAGGTCGACCTGGTCGTTCAGCAGCAGGGCGCCCGATGCCAGCACCACGTCGGCGCCGCTGCTGGACAGGACGCCGATGCCGCCGCTCTGGCCGGTCAGGGTGCCGACCGTGCCGCCGGTGCCGCCCAGGATGGTCAGCACGCCGCTGCCGGCGTTGACGATGCTGCCGGCGATGGTGCCGCTGTTGACCAGCGTGCCGATGCGTCCCTGGTTAACCAGCGCGTTGCCGCCGTTCAGCAAGCCGCTGTTGGTGACGGTGCCGACCAAGCCGCCGCTGGCGATATAGATCGCGTTGTTGGCGTTGATGGTACCGGTGTTCCCGAGCCGCCCCAGCGTGCCGCCGACATAGTCGTTGTTGACGGCCAGCAACAGGTCGACCGTGCCGCCGATGGTGGCGATGGACGTGCCGGTGCTGAGGCCGGCGACGCTCGTAACGCTCAAGCCCGCGCCGGCGTAGCTGGAACCGGTGCCACCCTGCACCAGGGTATAGTCGCTGCCCGCCAGGTAGTTGCCCGTGCTGGACAGGTTGATGCTGACCTGACCGCCGCTGATGCTGGCGATGCCGCCGACCACCAGTTGGCTGACGCCGGGGCTGACCACCAGCGTGCCCGCCGACTGGTTGTAGTTGCCGGTGATGCTGACGCTGTTGGCCAGCGCCAGGTTGGCGCCGGTGTTCAGCACCGTGTTGGCGCCGACGTTGATGGCATCGCCCAGCGCCAGGGCGCCGGTGTTGAACACCACGTTGTGGGACGTGCTGGTGATGCTGCCACCGGTCAGGGTGCCCACGGTGCCGGCCGTGCCGCCGCCGATGGACAGGTCGCCCGCGCCGTTGTTGATGATGTTGCCGTTGATGACGCCGCTGTTGATCAGCGTGCCGATGGTGGCGCTGCCCGCCAGCGACAGGGCGCCCGTGCTGTTGCTGGTGCCCAGCACCGTGCCGCTGTTGATGAAGGTGTTGATGCCGGAACTGGCGAAAACGCCGCCGTTGCCGCCCATCACCCCGCTGTTGATCACGGTGCCGATGACGGCGCCGTGCTGGTAGAAGCCGAGGTTGCTGCCCATGCGGCCGCTGTTGATCAGCGTGCCGATGCTGCCGGCGTTGCTGATGGCGGTGTTGCCGGTGATGGTGCCGGCGTTGTTCAGCGTGGCGATGGTGCCGATGTTTTCCAGGCCATAGCTGGCGCCGATGATGGTGCCGCTGTTGCCCAGGGTGCCGATCAGCCCCGTGTTCTCCACACCGGCGCCGCTGACGGTGGCGGCGATGGTGCCGGCGGCGGCGTTCAGCAGCGTGCCGATGGTGCCGGTGTTGTAGAGGGCGTCGCTGAAGTGCGCGCCGGTGACACGGATGACGCCGCTGTTGGACAGCGTGCCGATGCTGCCGGCATTGCGCACGCCCGCCGCCGTGGTGCTGCCGCCCACGCCGGCCAGGGTGCCGCTGTTGTTCAGGGTGCCCAGGGTGCCGGTGGAAGTGACGTAGGCCGCGTACAGCACGCCGCCGATGCTGCCGGTGTTGCCCAGGCTGGCCAGGCTGCCGGCGATGTAGTCGTTCTGCGCCACGACCACCAGGTTGGTACCGTTAGTGGTGCCGCCCACGGCCAGGCCGAAGATGGTGCCGGCGGAAACGCTGACACCGGTGTAGTTCGACCCGACGCCGCCCGTCACCAGCGTGCTGCCCACCTGGCCCGCGATGTAGTTGACGGAACTGGACAGTGTGGTGACGACCGTGCCGCCGGTGATGCTGGCAGCATTGCTGACCACCAGCTGCGCGCCGCCGACATCCAGCGTGCCCGCCGTCTGGCTGTAGTTGCCGGTGATGCTGAGCGCCGTCAGCAGATTGACCGAGGCACCGGTGTTGGCCACCGTATGGCTGCCGACGTTGATGACGTCGTTCAACCACAGGGCGCCGGAGGCCAGCACCAGGTCGGCCGTGGTGTTGGTGATCACGCCGACACTGCCGCCAGCCCCGGTGAACAGGCCGCCCGCACCCAAGCCGCCGACCAGCGTCAAGGCGTGGCCGCCGGTGATGCTGATGTTGCCGGCGATGGTGCCGCTGTTGCTGATCGTGTCCAGTTCGCGGGTACTGTAGACGGCGATGGTGTCGCCCGACAGCAGGCCGCTGTTGTCCAGCGTGGTGATGGTGCCGGTGTTGGCCATGCCTATCCGGCCCGTCAGCGTGCCGCTGTTACTGATCAGGTCGATCATGGCGGTGGCGCCGTTGTTGAACAGGCCGAAGCTGGTGCCGACGATGCTGTTGGTGCTTAGCACCGTGCCGATGCTGCCCATGTTGAACACGCCGGAATAGGAACCCGAGAGCACGCCGGTGTTGTTCAGCGTGCCCAGGGTGCCATAGCGCCCGACATAGACCGGGTTGGTCGCGCTGAGCGTGCCGCTGTTGCCGACCGAGCCCAGGACCGTGCCGACATAGTCGTTCAGGCCCACGAGGTACAGGCTGTTGTTGGCGACGGAGCCCGTGACCTCCATCCCCTGGATGTTGGAGTTGTAGGTCAGGCCGGTATAGCTGGAGCCGGTCGTGCCGGTGATCACCGGGCCGGCGCCAAAGGTCTGGCCCACCAGCCCGTTGGGGCTGATGGAAATGTTGACCATGGCGATGGTGCCGCCGGTGACGGAGGCCACGCCGCCGACGGCCAGCTGGCCGGTGCCATAGTTGATCAACAGCGCGCCGGCGGACTGGTTGTAGGTGCCGGTGACATTGACCAGGGTGTTCAGTTGCACAGTGCCACCGCTGTTGACCAGCGTATGGCCGCCGACATTGACATCGTCGTTCAGGACCAGGTTGCCGGACGCCAGCACCACGTCGGCCAGCGTGCCGGCGATGGTGCCCAGGCCCGACTGGCCGGTGAAGGTGCTGAACAGGGTGCCGTTATAGCCCTGGATGGTCAGGGCGTTGGCCGAGGCGTTGACGATATTGCCCTGAATGACGCCGCTGTTGACCAGGGTGCCCAGGGACCCGGTGCTGGCGATATACACCGCCGTGCTGGCCGTCAGCAGGCCGCTGTTGGTCAGCGTCGCCAGCGTGCCGCCGATGTAATCGTTGGCGATGGCCAACACCAGGTTGTCGCCCAGGATGGTGGTGGCCAGGCCCAGGCCGGCGACGGTGCCCGCCGCCGTGATGGTGGCGCCGGCATAGCTGGAGCCGGCGCCGCCGGTCACCACCGTGGTCAGGCTGTTGGCCAGGTAGTTGCCGGCGCCGGACAGGCTGATCTGCACCAGGCCGCCGCTGATGCTGGCGGCGCCGCTGACCGCCAGTTCACCCAGCGTGCCCAGGGCCAGCGTGCCCGCCGTCTGGCTGTAGGCGCCGGTGATGCTGATCATGGTGCCCAGGCGCAGGGTGGCGCCGCTGTTCACCACCGTGTGGCCGCCGACGTCGATGGCGTCGCCCAGCGCCAGTTGGCCACCGGCGAACACCAGATTGGCGGCGGTGTTGCCGATGCTACCGCCCGTCAGGGTGCCGGCGGCGGCGATGCCGCCCGTCAGCACCAGATCCCGCGCCGACAGGTTCACGATGTTGCCGCTGATGGTGCCGCTGTTGGCCAGCGTGCCCAGGGTGGCGCCGGCCGCATTGTAGACCGCCGTGGCGCCCGACAGCACCCCCTGGTTCACCAGGGTGCCGATGGTGCCGAGGTTGTTCACCGCGGCGATGGAGCCCAGCAGGGCGCCGGCGTTGGTCAGGGTCCCCACGCTGCCGCTGGCCGCGATATAGATGGCGTTGTTGGCGCTGAGGGTCCCGGTATTGACCAGGCTGCCCTGGACGCCGCCCAGGTAATCGTTGAGGGTCAGCAGGTACAGGCTGTCCCCGCCCACGCTGCCCGCCACTTCCAGGCCGGTGACGGGCGAAGCGTAGGTCAGGCCGGTGAAGGTCGACCCGGCGCCACCCGCCACGACCAAGCCGCCGCCGCTACCGGCCAGCACGTTGTCGGTGCTGGCGACGCCGGCCAGCGCCACCGTGCCACCGGTCAGAACGGCGGCGCCGCTGACCACGAGTTGGCCGGCGCCGGAGGACAACGCCAGGGTGCCGGCGCTTTGGCTGTAGGTGCCGGTGACGCTGATCAGGGTGTCGAGCCGGACCGAGGCGCCGCTGTTAACCAGCGTGCCACCGCCCACGTCCACCCGGTCGTTCAGCAGCAGGCTGCCGGACGCCAGCACCACGTTGGCGCCGCTGCTGGTCAGGGTGCCCACGCCGGTATAGCCGGTGAGCGTACCCACCGTCCCATTGCCGCCGCCGGCGATGGTGAGGTCGACGCCGCCGGTGTTCTGGATGTCGCCGGCGATGGTGCCGCTGTTGACCAGCAGGCCGATGGTGCCGCCGTTGGCCAGCGCGACGGGGCCGCTGATCAGGCCGGTGTTGGACAGGACGCCGATGGTGCCCTGGTTGCCCACCGCCCCCTGCGTGCCAGAGCCCGCGGAGATCTGGGAATTGACCACGCGGCCGCTGTTGACCAGCGTGCCGATGCTGCCGGTGTTCAGGACGCCGTTGGTGCCATCGGCCAGCAGGGTGCCGCTGTTGGTCAGCAGGGCGACGACGCCGTTGTTGAGAATGCCCGTACCCGCCACGCTGATCCAGGCGGTGTTCAACAGGGTGCCCACGCTGCCCAGGTTGTTGACGCCCCAGGTGCCGTTGATGGTGCCGTCGTTGCTGAGCGTGCCGACGCTGCCCGTGCCGGCCACGAACATGCCCGCGCCGACACTGAGCGTGCCGGTGTTGCTGAGCGTGGTCAGGGTGCCGCCGACGTAGTCGTTGGCGATGGTCATCAGCAGGTCTTGGCCGGCGGTGCCGCCGCTGGTGGCCAAACCGCCGATGGTGGTCGTGATCGAGGCCCCGGCATAGCTGGAACCCGCCCCGCCCCGCACCAGGGTATAGGACGCCCCCACCAAGTAATTGCCGCCGGCGTCCAGGTTGCCCAGGACCACGCCGCCGCCGATGCTGGCGGCGCCGCTGACCGTCAACGGGCTGGTGCCGGCGGTCACCGCCAGGGTGCCGCCCGTCTGGCGATAGGCGCCGGTGATGCTGACGCTGCCCGGCAGCGCCAGGGAGGCGCCGCTGTTCACCACCGTGTGGCCGGTGGCGTTGATGGCGTCGTTCAGCAGCAGGTTGCCGCTGGCGAAGACCAGGTCGCCGCCGGTGTTGGTGATGCCGCCCAGCCCCGATTGGCCGGTCAGGGTGCCCAGGGTGCCGAAGCCGCCGCCGGTGATGGTCAGCGTGCCGCCGCCGTTAATGATGTCGCCCTGGATCAGGCCGTTGTTGGCCACCAGGCCCACCGTGCCGGCGATGTAGAGGGCCGCGGCGCTGCCGCTGAGCGTGCCGCTGTTGAGCAGCGTGCCGATGCTGCCCCCCGCCGCGACATGCAGGGCGTGGGTGACGCCACTGACGCTGATGGTGTTGGCCAGGGTGGCCACGCCGGCGCCGACATAGTCATTGGCGAACGCCAGCAGCAGGTTGGTGCCATTGATCGTCCCGGCGCCGGCGAGGCCGGTGGCGCCGGTGGCCTGGACGGTGGCGCCGAGGTAGCTGGACCCGGTGGTGCCGGCCACCAGCGTGGCGGCGTTCCCCGCCAGGTAGATGCCGGTGCCGGACAGGCTGGCCAGGACCGTGCCGCCGGTGATGCCGGCCACGCCGCCGACCGCCAGCTGGGCGCCATCGCCCACCACCAGCGTGCCGGCCGACTGGCTGTAGGCGCCGGTGATGCCGATGACGCTGGCCAGGGTCAGCGCGGCGCCACTGTTCACCACCGTGTGGCCGGAAACATTGACGGTGTCGTTCAGCAGCAGGTTGCCGGATGCGAACACCACGTTGCCCAGCGTGTTGCTGAGGGTGCCCAAGATGCCGAGGGTGGCCCCGGCCAAGGTGCCGACCGTGCCGCCCAGCCCGCCGGTGAAGACCAGGTCCTGTGTCGCCAGGTTGACGATGTTGCCCGCGATCAGGCCGCTGTTGCTGATGGTGCCCAGGGTGGCGGTGGCGCGATTGAACAGGGCGGTGCGGCCGCTGATCGTGCCGCTGTTGGCCAGGGTGCCGATGGTGCGGGAGTTGTAGAGACCGTAATGGGTCCCGCTGATGATGCCCTGGTTGACCAGGGCGGCGATGGTGCCGCCATTGTTCACGCCGGCGGCCAACGGCGCGGGGGCGTCCACCAGGGCACCGGTGTTCAGCACCGTGCCGATGCTGCCTTCGTTGTAAAGGCCGATGCTGCCGGTGGCCGTGCCACTGTTCTGAAGCTGGCCGATGGTACCCTGGTTCAGGATGCCGTAGAGCCGGCCAGACAGCAGGGCGCTGTTGGTCAGTGTGCCGACGCTGCCGCTGCTGGCGACCCTGAGGGGAATAGTGACGCCGCTGATGGTGCTGGTGTTGTTCAGCGTGGCCAGGGTGCCGCCGACATAGTCGCTGAGCGGGTTGATCAGCAGGGCGACCGTGCCGCCGACGGTCGCCGTGGTGCCTGCCAGGACCAGGCTGCCAATGGTGGAGCCAACCGTGACGCCGGTATAATCGGACCCCGCCCCGCCCTGCACCACCGTGCCGGCGATGGTGTTGACGAGATAGGTGCCGGCGCTGTCCAGCAGGGCGACCACGCTGCCGCCGCTGATGCTGGCGACGCCGCTGACGGACAACAGGCCCGTGCCCGGCATCAGGACCAGGCCGCCCCCCGTCTGGGTATAGTTGCCGGTGATGGCGATGTGCGTTCCCAGGGTCAGTCCGGCGCCACTGTTGACCACCGTGTGGCCGCCGACGTCGATCTGGTCGTT
The DNA here is from genome assembly GCF_034653275.1 of Nitrospirillum guaranorum. Classification (NCBI taxonomy): domain Bacteria; kingdom Pseudomonadati; phylum Pseudomonadota; class Alphaproteobacteria; order Rhodospirillales; family Azospirillaceae; genus Nitrospirillum; species Nitrospirillum guaranorum. The sequence goes on from NZ_JAYEES010000001.1 coordinate 11,151, forward strand.
CAGCGCCAGGTAGCCGGAGGCGAACACCAGGTTGGCGCCGGTGCTGGTGATGGTGCCGGCGTTGGTCAGCGTCGCGCCGGTCAGCAGGCCCGCCTGCCCGGTATTGGTGCCGCCACTGATGGTCAGCGGCCGGGTCCCGCCATTGACGATGTTGCCCTGCACCGTGCCGCTGTTGACCAGGCCGCCCAGCGTGCCGGCGCCGCCGATGGAGATGGCGGTGGTGGCGCCGGTCAGTTGCCCGCTATTGCTGAGCAGGTCCAGCGTGCCGTTGACCTGCACCCCCCCACCGCCGGTGATGGTGCCGCTGTTGGCCAGCGTGCCGATGCGGCCGCCGTCGCTGATCCCGCCCTGGATCAGGGCGCTGTTGGCCAGGAGGCTGATGGCGCCGCTGCTGCTGATGCCGTGTTGGAGGGTGCCAGAGTTGCTGAGGGTGCCGATGCTGCCGTAGTTCGTCAGGGCCGGCAGGCTGGTCGAGCTGATGAGGCCGGCATTGTTCAGGGTGCCGATGGTGCCGTTGTTGACCACGCCCAGGAAATTGCCGGCGATGGTGCCCGGACCCGCGTTGAGCAAGGTGTCGATGACACCCTCGTTATCCAGCGGGTTGCCGCCGGTCAGGGTGCCGGCATTGATGATCGTGCCGACGTGGCCGCTGGTCGCGACATAGATGGGAACGCCGCTGCCCAGGCTGCCCGAATTGGTCAAGGTGGCGAGGGTGCCGCCGACATAGTCGCTGATGGCCGTGGCCCGCAGGCTGATGGTGCCGCCGCCGCTGACCGTTCCCGTCTGCAGGGCGAGGGACAGGCCCCCCGCCTGCGCCTGGACGCCAGTGTAGTCGGAGCTGGCGTTGCCCGTCACCAGGGTGCCGATGACGGACCCAGCCAGATAGTTCCCGGTGCTGGACAGGCTGGTGACGACGGAACCGCCGGTCAGGCTGGCGGCACCGGTCACGACCAGCCGGCTGGCGCCCGCCGCCATGGTCAGCCCACCCCCCGACTGGCTGTAGTCGCCCGTCACGGTGACGATGCTGTCCAGCCGCACCGAAGCGCCGCTGTTCACCAAGGTGTGGCCGGTGACGGTGACGGCGTCGTTCAGCGCCAGGTTGCCCGAGGCCAGGGTGATGTTGGCCAGGGTGCTGGTGATGGTGCCCATGCCGGACACGCCGGTCAGGGTGCCGACGGTGGTGTCGCTGCCGCCTTGAATGACCAGGGCGCGGGCGCCGTCGTTGGTGATGTCGCCGACCAGGGTGCCGCTGTTGACCAGCGTGCCCAAGGTGCCCGTGCCGCTGATATACACCGCCTGCTGGCTGGCCGAGCCGACCGCCAGCAGGCCGCTGTTCCGCAGCGTGCCCAGGGTGCCGTCGACGTAGACGGCCTGGAAGCCGTCCTGGCGGATGGTGAAGAGGCCGCTGTTGTCCAGCAGGTCCATGCGCCCGGTCAGCGACAGGCCGATGATGCTGCTGAAGATGGTGCCGCTATTGGACAGGGTGCCATAGGCGCCATCGCCGCGGATGGCGGTGCTGGCGCTGAAGATGGTGCCGGCGTTCTGGATGGACGCGATGGTGCCGTGGTTCAGGATGCCGACGGTGGCCCCCAGGGTGCCGCTGTTGGTCAGCGTGCCCAGCGTGCCGGAGGCGGCGACGTAGACGGCGGTGTTGAAGCCGATGCTGCCGGTGTTGGAAACGCTGGCGATCGACCCGCCGATGTAGTCGTTGGAATTGTACGCCACGTAGGCGAAGTACTCGCCCGAGCCGGACAGCGTGCTGGCCCAGCCTTGCAGGGTGGTGGCGAACGCCGCCCCCTGGCCCATGGTGTCGTGGGCGCCCACCCAGCTCACCGGGGCGGTGGCGCTGATGCTGGAGCTTTCGCTCTGCACCAGGGTGATCTTGTCCCCGGCCAGGTAATTGGCCTGGTCATTCAGGATGACGTTGACTCGGCCGCTGTTGATGCTGACGGCACCCGGGGCGAACAACTGGCCGGCGCCGGCCACGATGTTCAGCGTGCCGCCGTTCTGGACGAAGTTGCCACCGAACAGCGTGACCGCCGACCCGACCAGGCTGTTGTGGCCGGAGATGCTGATGACGCTGTCCAGCGTCAGGCTGGCGCTGTTGATGACCGTGTGGGTCCCGACATTGAGGGTGTCGTTCAGCGCCAGGGCGCCGCCGCTGAACACCAGGTTCCCGGCGGTGTTGCTGATGGTGCCCAGGCCCGTCAGGCCGGTCAGGGTGCCGACGGTGCCGTTGGCGCCGCCACCAATGGTCAAGCCGACGGTGCCATTGTTGACGATATTGCCCTGGATCAGGCCGCTGTTGCTGATCGTGCCCACCTGGGCGCTGGCCCCGATGGCCAAGGCCTGCGTGCCCTTCAGCGTGCCGCTGTTCAGCAGCGCCGACAGGGCGGCGTTGGCGACGATGGCCTTGTGCGCCGCGGTGATGGTGCCGCTGTTGCTGATGGTGCCGATGGCGGCGCTCATGTAAACGCCGCTGGCGTTGGCGGCGATGGTACCGTTGTTCACCAGCGTCTGGATCGTGCCCGCCGCCTGGAACAGGCCGTAGTTGTTGCCGATCAGGCCGTCGTTCAGCAGCGTGAGGATGGTGCCGTCGTTGCGCAGGCCCTGCTGCGCGCTGGCGCTGTTGGACCGGATGGTGCCGCCGCTGGCGTTGTCCAGCAGCTGGATGGTGCCCATGTTCTGCAGGCCGCCGTCGTGGCCGGTCATGAGGCCATCGTTGACGACGGTGTTCAGGATGCTTTGGTTGATCAGGCCGTAGCCCACCGTGCCGGCCAGGCCGGCGAAGGTGCCGCCCACCGTGTTGATCAGCGTGGCGATAGTGCCCCGGTTCAGCAGGCCATAGCCGCCGTTGACGCCGTCGCCGCTGACGACGCCGCTGTTGGTCAGGGTGCCGATGGTGCCGGCGATGGAGGCGCCGTAGCCCGTGACGGCGCCGGCGCCCGCCAGCGTGCCGCTGTTGCTGACCGTGCCGATGCTGCCCGTGCCGCGCACGAACAGGGCCGTCTGCACACCGGCCCCGCCGATGCTGAGGCTGTTGTCCAGCGAGGGGAGCACGGTGGCGATGTAGTCGTTGGCGCTCATCACCACCAGGTTGGTGCCCACGGTGGTGCCTGACACCGCCAGGCCGGTGACCCCGCCGCTGGAAACCGAGACGCCGGTGTAGCTGGACCCGGCGCCGCCCGCCACCAGGGTGGCGCCCGCCTGCCCGGCGATGTAGTTGTTCAAGGCAGACAGGGTGGCGACCACCGAGCCGCCGGACACCACCGCCGCCCCGCTGACCACCAGTTCGGCGCCGTTGGCCAGCCGCAGGGTGCCGGCGGACTGGCCGTAGTTGCCGGTGACGTTGATGATGGTGTTCAGCACGACGTTCGCGCCGCTGTTCACCAGCGTGTGGCTGGCGACGTTGACATTGTCGTTCCACACCATGTCGCCGGCGGACAGGGTCACGTCGGCGAAGGCGCTGGTGAGATAGCCGACGCTGCCGGCCGTGCCGGTATAGGTGCCGAACGTGCCGCTGCCGCCCGCCAGGTTCAGGCCCCGGCCGTTGATGGTGCCGGCGATCACCCCGCTGTTGACCAGGGTGCCGAGGTAGCCGTTGCTGCTGACCGTGCCGTTGGACACGCCGCCCAGTCGCACGGCCGTGCGGCCGCTGATGGTGCCGCTGTTGACCACCGAGCCGACGGTGCCGCCCAGGATGTTGAGCGCCACCACCGAGCCCGAGCCGCTGGTGCTGCTGTTGGTGATGAGGCCCGAGTTGGACAGCGTGCCGATGGTACCGATCAGCGACCCGGTCACCCCGGCATAGACGGCGCCATTGTTGGTGGCGCTGTCGGCGATGGTGCCGCTGTTGGTGAAGGCGGTGATGAGGCCGGCGGTATACACGCCCGCCGCGTTACCGATGCCGCTGATCAGACCGGCGTTGTTCAGGGTGCCGATGGTGCCGCCCAGCAGCTTCACGCCCACGGCGTTGCCGGACAGGGCGGTGATGGTGCCGGTGACGCTGTTGTCCAGTTCCCCGATGGTGGCGCCCAGCGTGGCCAGCAGGCCGACGGCGCTGGCCGTGCCCGCCACCTGCCCGCTGTTCTGAATGGTGGCGATGGTGGCGCCCGCCGCCAGGACGATGCCGGCGTTGCTGCTGTTGGCCGTGCCCATCACGGTGCCGGCGGTGCTGTTCACCAGGGTGCCCAGGGCGCCGGCCACGTATATGCCGGCGCCGGTCTTCAGCGATCCGCTGTTGGACAGGCTGCCCAGGCTGCCGGTGGCGGCGATGTAGACCGCACCCGCCCCCTGGGTGATGCTGCCGGTGTTGACGATGCTGCCCAGCGTGCCGCCGACATAGTTGTTGGCAACGGTCATCACGATGTCGTTGGCGCCGCCGCCGCCCAGCGTCGCCGCCTGGCCGGTGACGGTGCCGAGCGAATAGCGGGTGAAAGTGAAGTTGGACGAACCGGCGGAAAGCAGGGTGCTGGTGCCGACGGTGTAGTTGCCGGTGGCGGCCAGGGTGCTGGCGACCCGGCCGCCGTTGATGGTGGCCACACCACTGATGCTCAACCGGCCGTCGGGGGCGATGGCCAGGGTGCCGCCGCTCTGGGTGAAGTTGCCGGCGATGCTGATGGTATTGGTCACCGACAGGGTGGCGCCGGTGTTCTGCACCGTGTGGCCGGTGACGTCGATGGCGCCGTTCAGCAACTGGTTGCCGGCGGCGAACACCAGGTTGCTGCTGGTGTTATTGATGTTCGACAGCGTGCCGACGGTGCCCGCCGTCCCGCCCACGATGGTCAGGTCGTTGGCGCTGTTGTTGGTGATGGCGCCCTGGATGGTGCCGCTGTTGACCAGGGTGCCCAGCGTGCCGTTCAGCACGATGGCCGAGCCGCCGGAGACCAGGCCGCTGTTGATGACGGTGCCGACGCTGCCGCCCAGGTTGATGCCCGTGCCGGATGCGCCGATGCTGCCGCTGTTGATCAGGACGCCCAGGGTGCCGCCAGCGGCGACGCCGGCGCTGAGGCCCAGGATGGTGCCGCGGTTGCTGAGCGTGCCCAGGGTCCCGTTCACCTGGACGCCCGTGTGGCTGGCGATGGTGCCGTCGTTCTGCAGGCTGCCCAGGGTGCCGCCCACCTGGACACCGAGGTCGATGTTGCCGCTGACACCCCTGCCGATGAAGCCCGTGGTGGTGTTGACCAGGGTGCCCAGGGTGCCGTCGATGCCGACGCCGACGTTGCCGCCGCTCAGCGTGCCGCTGTTCGCCAGGCTGCCCAGGCTGCCGGTCGCGGCGATGTAGACGGCGGTGTCGATGCCGCCGATGGAACCGCTGTTGACGATGCTGCCCAGCGTGCCGCCGACGTAGTCGTTGCCGATGGTCAGCAGCAGGGCGTTGCCGCCGCCCGCGACGCCGGCCGCCAGGTGGGAGACCGCATCACCCAGAACGGCGGTGTAGTTGGATCCGCTGCCGCCGGCCACCAGCGTGCTGGCGCTGACGGTGTAGTTGCCCGTGGAGGACAGGCCGGCCTGAACCGTTCCGGCGATGCTGGCGGCGTCGCTGACCACCAGTTGGCTGGTGCCGGCGATCAGCGACAGGGTGCCGGCGGCCCCTTGGGTGTAGGCGCCGGTGATGCTGACGATGCTGGTCAGCGTCAGCGAGGACCCGGTGTTGAAGACGGTCTGGCCGGTGGCGACGATGCTGTCGTTCAGCAGCAGGCTGCCGCCGGCGAAGACCACGCCCGCGCCGCTGGTCAGGGTGCCCTGGTTGGTCAGGGTGTTGCCCGTCAGCGTGCCGATGGTGCCGCCCGTGCCCCCCGTGATGGTCAGCGCCGAGGCCGCGTCGTATTCGATGTTGCCGGCGATGGTGCCGCTGTTGGCCAGCAAGCCCACCGACCCGGCGGGACCGGTGTACAGCGCCCGCGCCGCCTGGATCAGGCCGCTGTTGTTCAGCGTGCCGATGGCGCCGATGTTGTACAGGGCCGAGGCGCCGCCGTTGGTGCCCCGGATGGTGCCGCTGTTGCTGAGCGTCCCGATGGTGGCCAGGGTGCCGGCGTTGCTGTTGTTGGACAGCGCCACCCAGGCGCCCTGGATCAAGCCGCTGTTGCTGAGGGTGGCGATGGTGCCCCGGTTCGACAGGGCGTAGGTGCCATCGATCGACCCGCTGTTGGAAAGGCTGCCGATGCTGGCGCCAGCGGCATTAACGAAGGCCGACGGCCCGGTGATGCGGCCCGAGTTGTTGGACAACACGCCAATGCTGCCCAGGTTGTACACCCCGGCGCCGAGAACCGTGCCCGTCAGCGTGGCGCTGTTGGTGAAGGTGCCCAGGCTGCCGGTGGCGGCCACGTACAGGCCATACTTGCCGCTGATGTCGCCGGTATTGCCGATGGAAGCCAGGCTGCCGCCGACATAGTCGTTGGCGACGGTCAGCAGCAGGTTGTTGCCGCCATCCATCGACAGGCCAGCCGCCAGGCGGGAAACCGCGTCACCCAGAACGGCGGTGTAGTTGGATCCGCTGCCGCCGGCCACCAGCGTGCTGGCGCCGACGGTGTAGTTGCCCGTGGAGGACAGGCCGGCCAGAACCGTGCCGGCGATGCTGGCGGCGCCGCTGACCACCAGTTGGCTGGTGCCGGCGATCAGCGACAGGGTGCCGGCGGCCCCTTGGGCATAAGCGCCGGTGATGCTGACGATGCTGGTCACCGACAGGTTGGCGCCGGTGTTCTGCACCGTGTGGCCGGTGACGTCGATGGCACCGTTCAGCAACTGGTTGCCGGCGGCGAACACCAGGTTGCTGCTGGTGTTATTGATGTTCGACAGCGTGCCGACGGTGCCGACCGTCCCGCCCACGATGGTCAGGTCGTTGGCGCTGTTGTTGGTGATGGCGCCCTGGATGGTGCCGCTGTTGACCAAGGTGCCCAGCGTGCCGTTCAGCACAATGGCCGAGCCGCCGGAGACCAGGCCGCTGTTGACGACGGTGCCGATGCTGCCGCCCAGGTTGATGCCGGTGCCGGACGCGCCGATGCTGCCGCTGTTGATCAGGACGCCCAGGGTGCCGCCGGCGGCGACGCCGGCGCTGAGGCCCAGGATGGTGCCGCGGTTGCTGAGCGTGCCCAGGGTCCCGTTCACCTGGACGCCCGTGTGGCTGGCGATGGTGCCGTCGTTCTGCAGGCTGCCCAGCGTGCCGCCCACCTGGACGCCGAGGTCGATGTTGCCGCTGACGCCCCTGCCGATGAAGCCCGTGGTGGTGTTGACCAGGGTGCCCAGGGTGCCGTCGATGCCGACGCCGACGTTGCCGCCGCTCAGCGTGCCGCTGTTCGCCAGGCTGCCCAGGCTGCCGGTCGCGGCGATGTAGACGGCGGTGTCGATGCCGCCGATGGAGCCGCTGTTGACGATGCTGCCCAGCGTGCCGCCGACATAGTCGTTGCCGATGGTCAGCCGCAGGGCGTTGCCGACGCCCGCGACGCCGGCCGCCAGGCGGGAGACCGCGTCGCCCAGAACGGCGGTGTAGTTGGATCCGCTGCCGCCGGCCACCAGCGTGGTGGCGCCGACGGTGTAGTTGCCCGTGGAGGACAGGCCGGCCTGAACCGTTCCGGCGATGCTGGCGGCGTCGCTGACCACCAGTTGGCTGGTGCCGGCGGTCAGCGACAGGGTGCCGGCGGCGCCTTGGGTGTAGGCGCCGGTGATGCTGACGATGCTGGTCAGCGTCAGCGAGGACCCGGTGTTGAAGACGGTCTGGCCGGTGGCGACGATGCTGTCGTTCAGCAGCAGGCTGCCGCCGGCGAAGACCACGCCCGCGCCGCTGGTCAGGGTGCCCTGGTTGGTCAGGGTGTTGCCCGTCAGCGTGCCGATGGTGCCGCCCGCGCCCCCCGTGATGGTCAGGGCCGAGGTCGCATCGTATTCGATGTTGCCGGCGATGGTGCCGCTGTTGGCCAGCAGGCCCACCGAACCGGCGGGCCCGGTGTACAGCGCGCGCGCCGCCTGGATCAGGCCGCTGTTGTTGAGCGTGCCGATGACGCCGATGTTGTACAGGGCCGAGGCGCCGCCGTTGGTGCCGGTGATGGTGCCGCTGTTGCTGAGCGTCCCGATGGTGGCCAGGGTGCCGGCGTTGCTGTTGTTGGACAGCGCCACCCAGGCGCCTTGGATCAAGCCGCTGTTGCTGAGGGTGGCGATGGTGCCCCGGTTCGACAGGGCATAAGTGCCATCGATCGACCCGCTGTTGGAAAGGCTGCCGATGCTGGCGCCAGCGGCATTAACGAAGGCCGACGGCCCGGTGATGCGGCCTAAGTCGTTGGACAGCAGGCCGATGCCGCCCAGGTTGTATACCCCGGCGCCGAGAACCGTGCCCGCCAGCGTGGCACTGTTGGTGAAGGTGCCCAGGGTGCCGGTGGCGGCCACGTACAGGCCATACTTGCCGCTGATGTCGCCGGTATTGCCGATGGAAGCCAGGCTACCACCGACATAGTCGTTGGCGATGGTCAGCAGCAGATTGTTGCCGATGATGGTGGCACCGGCCCCCACCACACCCGTTACTGTCTGCGTGCTGATGAGGGCACCGCTGTAGTCGGCCCCGCCGCCAGCGCTGATCAGGGTGGTGGTGCCGGTCGCCAGGTAATTCCCCGTCGCGGACAGGCCGGCCAGGACGGTGCCCGCGATGGTGGCGGCGTCGCTCACCACCAACCCGCCGCTGCCGCTGGAGCCTATCTGCAGGGTTCCGGACGCGCCCTGGCTGTAGGCGCCGGTGATGCTGACGATGCTGGCCAGGATCAGGGTGGCGCCGGTGTTCTGGACCGTGGCGCCGCCGCTGGCGGTGACGCTGTCGTTCAGCAGCAGGTTGCCGCCGGTGAAGACCACGTTGGCGTTGCTGATGAGCGCGCCCTGGTTACCGGCCTGCCCGGTCAGGGTGCCGATGGTCGCCCCGGTACCGCCGCCGATGTTGAGGGCGCGGCCGCTACGGTTGTTCACGGTGCCTTGGATCAGGCCGCTGTCCACCAACGTGCCCAACACCCCGTCGACAACCAGGGCGCTGGCGATGCCGCTGATCGTGCCGCTGTTGACCAGCGTCTGGATGGTGCCACCAACGGCCACGGCCCGCGTGGCGCCGGTGATGGTGCCGCTGTTGAGCAGGGTGCCGGTGGTCCCCTGCCCATAGTAGCCGAGGCTGCCGCCGCTGAGGACGCCGCTATTGCTGACCAAGCCGATGGTGCCGAGGTTCGACACCGCCACGGAACCGCCATGGATGGAACCAGCGTTGCTGAGCGTACCCAGCGAGCCCAAGACATAGACACCAATGGCGGAGGTTGAGCGCACGCCGCTGCTGGTGATCGTGCCGGTGGCCTGGTTGACCAGCGTGCCCAAGGTGCCACCCGCGGCGACCTTGACGCCGATGGTGTCGCTGCTGATGGTGCCGCTGTTGTCGAGCGTGCCGACGGTGCCGCCGCTGTAGACAAAAACGCCAACCTGCGTGCCAACGACCCGGCCGCTGTTGGTGATTTGGCCCATTTTGCCGACGTTGAAAATACCGGCGGTGAGGCCGGTGATCAGGCCGGTGTTGGTGATCTGGCCGATGGAGGCGCTGCCGCTGGAATTGCCGACGCCGCTGCCGGTGCCGCCGCTGATGGTGCCGCCAAGGTTGAGGACGGCGCCGATGGTGGTTGAGTTCCGGGCGCCGCTCGTCGAGCCATAGACGAAGCCGGTGTTGAGCAGGGTGCCCAGGGTGCCGCCGTTCACATAGATGCCGTTGACGGAACCGAACAGCGTGCCCGTGCTGCTGACCGTGCCCACGGATCCGCCCGTAAGGGCAACGGCGGAGACATTGCTGTGGATAGTGCCGCCGGTGTTGAGGACGGCGCCAATGGTACCGGCGTTGGCGATGCCGCTGGCCGTCGTGCCATCGATCAGACCGGTGTTGACCAGCGTGCCGATGACGGCGCCGCTGAGCAGGCGCACGCCTCGGGATGACCCGGACAAGGTGCCGGTGTTGCTGACCGTGCCCACCGACCCGGTGGCGGCAAGGTAGACGGCGGTGCCGACGCCGCTGATGGTGCCGGTGTTGCTGATCGTGCCCAGGCTGGCGCCGACATAGTCGTTCAGCGCCACGGCCACCAGGTTGTCGCCGCTGGCACCCAGGGTTCCCGTCAGGCCGGTCAGCACAACGCTGTTGAAGGCCAGGGTGTAGCTGGAACCGGCACCGCCCGCGATCACCGTGCCGGCCACCGCGCCGGTGAGGTAGTTGCCGGTGCTGGACAGGGTGGTATTGACGCTACCCATCACGGTGGCGGCGCCACTGACGGTCAGTTCGGCGCCCGCTCTAACGGAAAGGGTGCCGGTGGACTGGGTGTAGGCGCCGGTTATGGCGATGACGCTGGTCAGCGTCAGATTACCGCCGGCGTTGACGACCGTGGCGGCGGTGATGCTGTCGTTCAGCCACACGTTGCCATTTAGGGTCAGGTTGGCGGCGCCGGTGCTGATGCGCCCCTGGACGCCGGTGGCCGTGCCGCTCAAGGTGCCGTTACTAATGGTCAGATCAGCGCCACTGCTGTCGATGATGTCGCCGGCGATAAGCTTGGTGTTGACTATGCTGGTCAGGACACCGGCGATGCTGATGGCCGTGGCGCCCTGGATCGTGCCACTGTTGGACAACTTAGCGATTGTACCCAGTACATAGAGGCCGGCACCGCCGGTGGTAGCTGACAGCGTGCCGCTGTTGGTCAGGGCGCCGATGCTACCGGTGCTGGCGACATAGACGGGATAATTCTGCCCGCTGATGGTCCTGCTGGTCGATAGACTGGCGACGGTGCCGCCAAAATAGTCGTTGAGCGCGGCAATGGTCAGGATGGTGGTGCCAACCGAACCGACGGTGCCGAAGGACAGGCCCGTGATCGTGTTCACAACGGGTGTAAGGCCGCTGAAACTTCCCGTACTGATGCTCACCAGCGTATAGGAAGTGTTGGAGGTCGAACCGACGATGTAATTGCCGGTGGCCAGCGGGGCGACAGTTATGGTGCCCCCAACCGTGGACGTGGCGCCGGCGCTGCTGACGTTCAGGCGTGTCACCCCGGGATTCAGGGTCAGCGTGCCGCCGGCACTCTGGGAGAAGGTGCCGCTGACCTGGATGGTGTTGCCCAGAGTCAACGACGCGCCACTGTTCACCACGGTATGGCCGGTGGCGGTGATGCTGTCGTTCAGCAGCAGGTTGCCCGAAGAGAACGTCAGGTTGGCCAGGGTGCTGACGATGGTGCCCATGCCGGACTGGCCGGTCAGGGTGCCGATGGTGCCGGACGCGCCGCCGGCGATGGTCAGCGCGTTGGCGCTTTTGTTGAGAATGTTGCCGGCGATGAGGCCGCTGTTGGTCACAGGGCCCAGCGTGGCGCCGGACGCCACGAGCAGGGCGGTGGCGCCGGTCACGGTACCGCTGTTGTTGATGATACCGACCGTGCCGCCATTGATGGAAATACCGACCTGCGTCCCGACAATCTGGCCGCTGTTGGTGATCGTGCCGATGGTGCCTTGGCTGTAAATGCCCCCGGTATTGCCGCTGATCAGCCCGCTGTTGGTGATCTGGCCGATCGAGGCGCCACTGGCGTTGGCGCCGATGCCGCTGCTGTTGGCGCTGAGGATGGTGCCGGTATTGACAATGGTGGCGATGGTGCCGCCGTCGTTGGCGATGCCGCCGGCCACGCCTACCCCCCGACGACCACGATGCGGCCGGTATTGGAGAGGGTGTCGATATGGGCACCAGCCGCCAAGAGGATGCCCCGGGTGTTCCCGGATAGCGTGCCGCTGTTGCTCAGGCTTCCCACCGATCCGGTGCCGGCCAGATAAATGGCGCTCTTCGCGCCGCTGATCGTGCTGCTGTTGCTGAGGCTGGCCAGCGTGCCGCCGATGTAGTCGTTGCCGATGGTCAGCAGCAGATTGTTGCCGATCGTGCTGGTGGCGCTGGTAAGGCTGGTCAGGGTGCCGATGGAAACGGTGGCACCGGCCAGCGACAGGCTGGCCCCGCCGATCAGGGTCGAGACGCCGGCCAGGTAGTTGCCGGTGCTGGAGAAGGTGGACAGCACCGTGCCGCCGGACAGGGTGGCGTCGCCGCTGGCGATCAGGCCCCCCTGGGTGGGGGCGATCACCAGGGTGCCACCCGTCTGGCTGTAGGCGCCGGTGATACTGACGATGGTGTTGAGCACCAGCGACGCGCCACTGTTCACCACTGTGTGGCCGGTCGCGTCGATGTCGTCGTTCAACAGCAGGTTGCCGCCGCCCAGGGTCAGGTTGGCCAGCGTGCTGGTGATCGTGCCCTGGTTGCCGGACACGCCGGTGAAGCTGCCGACGGCGGTGCCCGCGCCACCGAACAGGGTGACGGCGTCGCCGCCGTTCAGCAGCAGATTGCCCTGGATCAGGCCGGTGTTGACCAGCGAAACCAGGGTGTTGCCGGTGGCGACCTCCAGGGCGTTGCCGCTGGACACGATAGTGCCGGAGTTCGCCAGTGTGGTCAGGGTGACGTAGCCGCCGGATTGCGACGTGCCGGCCAGGTACAGGCCGCGAATACCGCCAGTGATCGTGCCCCCGTTGATGAGGGTGCCGCCGCCGCTGGTGTATTTCAGGGCGGTCGCGCCCTGGATGGAACCGCTGTTGGTGACGGTGAGGTTGCCGGAGGCGCTGGTCATCACGACGGAAGTGGTGCCGGCGGTGATGGTCTGATCGGCCGCCGCCGCCGCCCGGGGCGTGCCCAGGGCGACACCCATCGCCAACAGGGAAGAACCGGCCAGCAGCGCCTTCGTGGCAGTCACACGCTTCATCGTCGTCCCCAATCCCACGCCGAATTTCCAGGCGCGCCGGGGATGGGAAACACGCTGAGCGGATGGACGGCGGCCTGTTTTCGGCCCACCCTTCCGATCCGCCTCACATACCCCACCCGGTGCACCGACACCCGGCCCCCAAAAGCCCAGTGTCCAGCGGGCACACCTAGCCAAAAGATGGTGCCCCCCACCCGTTCTGCGGGAGGCATCGTTGCCTGTCAATCACGTGATTACGCGTTACCGGGCATAGTCCCGAGGATGAATGATAATTACCAAGCGTCGGTGTTTTCTTACCCTTTGCCATCGTATAAGTGGTGCTAAAGCGCGCGATTTCACGCCGGTCGTTTCTGCGTGAAACGCTGCGGAAATGGCGGTTTCGGCTAGCCTGCGGCGGTTTACGCCCCGCCTTAACCAACATTATTTGCGTTACTGCGAACTATAGGTGGCGGTGGACGATGGAACCGAGCACATCCTATCCGAAAGTATAGCACGATTCCCGAGCAGCGGGCCGCCGGCTCCCTCCCACTAAGACATGGGCGACCGTGCGGGCTGGTCGAGGGGAATGTGGAACGTGAAAAGCCGGCGCCAGGACGGAATGGGCATCGTCCGGCCAGGTCGGCCGGACGCCGTGCCCCGCCGGATGGTTAAAAAGGGAAACCGCTGGGCTGGGACCGTCAGCGCCAGGCGTAATTGAAGCTGAGGGAGATGCGTTCCTCATCCGCGCGGTTCAACGCCACCTCGTGCCGCAGCCAGCTTTCCCACATCAGCAGGGTGCCCTCCTGCGGGGCCACGGCGATGGTGGGCTGTGAAGCCCGGTCGGCCTTGGCCTTGCGCGGCGGGGCCGCCATCATGAAGGGCAGGCGCGGATCCTCGAACTTCAGGACCGACGCCCCGGCCGGCACCCGCACATAATAGGTGCCGCTGATGACGCTGTTGGGATGGATGTGCGACCCGTGGAAGCCGCCCGGATCCAGCACGTTGATCCACAGGCTGTCCAATTCCAGCTTGCGTCCGCCCAGGTCCCAGTCCTGCACCTTGGCGAAGGCCTTGGCGTGGCGGTCCAGCTGGGCCTTCAGCTTCTTCAGGATGGGAAAACGCCAGATGAGATCGTCCAGCGAGGCGTAGCTGGTATAGCCGGTGTAGCCGTGCTTGTCCGACCAGCGCCGCCCCGCGCCGTCATCTTCCGCCGCCGTCAGGCAGCAGGCCGCCACCTCTTCATTCAGGGGCAGCATCTCCGCCAGCTCGGCCCGGTAGACGCGGGTGACGAACAGGGTGTCGACTTGCGCATCGGACGGGGTGGCGGCGCGCGGGGATGTGGGGGTGTCGTCGGTCATGCCCTGGGCTTTAACCGGGCGGCGTGGTGGCGTCAATCGCGCCAGGAGAAAAGACCTGCACCTTTCCGGCGCCGTCCCCTATCCCCACGCATTCCAGGTCAACCCGCCTAGGCCGAAAACAGTAGGCTGCGGGCCCCGGTCGTTTGGGTATAAAGGAACCCCCTGGGGGCGTTCGCCCTTATCACCAGGCATGTCCCAGATCGAAGATCGGCCCAGCCGCCCGCCCCGCAAGCGGGGGCCCGGGACCGGCACCGCCCACGGAACGCGCACCCATGCAGTTGGCCACCGACGCTCCACCGCCGGACGTCCGCAAGGACGATCCCCATGCCGGCATCGGCTTCACCGAATTCGTCCTGATGGTCTCGGCCATGATGGCGATGAACGCGCTGGGCACCGACAGCATGCTGCCGGCGCTGGGCGAGATCGGCCGCTCGCTGGGCGTGACGGAGGAGCCGCGCTGGCAGTGGATCGTCACCGCCTTCCTGCTGGGCTTCGGCGGGGCGCAAATCCTGTATGGCCCCATCTCCGACCGCTATGGCCGCCGGCCCATCCTGCTGTGGGGCATCGTCTTCTATGCCCTGGGAAACCTGGCGGCCGCCCTGGCCCCGACGTTCGAGCTGCTGCTGGCCGTGCGCGTGGTTCAGGGCATCGCCGTCGCCTCCACCCGCATCGTCGTCGTGTCCGTGGTGCGCGACTGCTACGCCGGGCGGCAGATGGCGCGTGTCATGTCGCTGGCCTTCATGATCCTGCTGGCCGTGCCCATCCTGGCGCCCAGCCTGGGGCAGCTGATCATGCTGGTGGCGCCGTGGCGGGTCATTTTCGCCTGCCTGGCCGCCTATGCCCTGGCCGTCGCCCTCTGGCTGTGGCGCCGGCTGCCGGAGACGCTGCACCCGGAATACCGCCGGCCCATCGACGTGCCCACCATCCTGTCCGCCGCCCGGCAGACGGTGACGGACCGCCAGGCCATCGGCTACACCCTGGCGCAGACCCTTATGGTCAGCGCCATCTTCGCCTATCTCAACAGCATGCCGCCCATCTTCGACGAGGTGTTCAAGGCGCCGCAGCTGTTCCCGCTGATCTTCGCCCTGACCGGCATGTCGCTGGCCGTGTCCGCGCTGCTGAACGCCCGCATCGTCGTCCGGCTGGGCACGCGGCGCCTGTCGCACGGCGCGCTATTGGGCTTCATCCTGTTCACCGGCATCCACACCCTTATTGCCCGGCATGGGGAAAGCCTGCCGGTCTTCACCGTGCTGCAGGCCCTGACCATGTTCTGCTTCGGCCTGGCGGCCAGCAACTTCGGCGCCATGGCCATGGAGCCGGTGGGCGCCATCGCCGGCACCGCCGCCTCGGTCCAGGGGTTCATCAGCACCGTGCTGGGCGCGCTGGTGGGCTTTGCCATCAGCCAGCACTTCGACGGCACCACCCTGCCGCTGGTGGGCGGGTTCCTGGGCTGCGGCGTCGGCGCGCTGGCAATCGTGCTGGTGACCGAACGCTTCCAGCTGTTCCACCCGCGCATGGGGAAGTGAGCGGCGCCCGGCGTTTTCAGGGAATTACTTGTGGTCCGGCTTGGCTTCGGCCAGGGGCTGGCCGTCGTGCAGGTAGGGCGGCGCCTCGATCAGCACGAAGACGATGCGGCAGGGCGTGGTGGCGCTGGGGTTGCGCCACAGGTGCATGGTGCCGCGCTGGATGATGATGCCGCCGGCGCCGATGATCTTCCTGACCCCGTCATCAAGCTCCAGCTCCACCTCGCCCGACAGGACGATGCCGTAATCGATGCTGTTGGTGCGATGCATGGGCGAGGCGCCACCCGGCAGCATGTCCACCACCCGGATAACGGAGCCGTGGTCCAGGGTCAGGCCGGCGTCGCGCAGGCGGCCGTCCGTCTCGTCATTGTTGTCGGCCGGGACGGTGGGCGTGGTCCAGATCAGGGTGAAGGCGGCATCGCCCGAGGGGATGCGCCGGGTGGGGAATTCATCGTCCGACGTGAAGATGGCCCGCGCGCCAGCGTCGTGCCCCGTCACCACGCGACGGACGGCGGGCAGCCCTGAATCACTGGTCATGGCGTCAAGCTTTCTGCAGGGGATCAGATGTCGGCCAGCAGCGCCGTCTGCGCCTTGGCCATCATGGCGCCCATGATTTCGGGCGAGACGTGGTCCTGCTGCGCCTTGCCGATGGCGACACTGCTTTCCACCACCAGGCGGCAGCGTTCGAAGCGCCGGTCGGTGAAGGCCTGGAAGGCGGCGGTCAGGTCGTCATGACGCCCCAGTTCCTCCACCAGGACCAGCGCGTCCTCCACCGCGATGCCGGCGCCGGACGCCAGGTGCGGGGTGGTGGCGTGGGCGGCGTCGCCGATCAGGATGCTGCGGCCCTTGAACCACTGGTGACGGGGCAGCAGCACGGCCTCCAGCGGGCGGACGTTGACCCAGGAGTCCGCGGTCAAATTCTCACGCAGGGTGGCCACCGGGCCGCCGAAGGGCGCCAGCAACTGGGCCAGCCGCTGGTAGGCCGTGGCCTCGTCCACCCGGCGCATATCGGGCACGTTTTCCAGCAGCCACAGGTACATCAGGTCCTGGCTGACCGGCACCAGGCCGCAGGTCACCGGCGCCCCGACGAAGAAGTGCGAGCGGTCGATCTCCGGCGGGCGCCTGGCCACCACACGCCAGCAATACTGGCCGGTGTAGGCGGGCTTGGGCGCGTCGGGGAACAGGAAGGCCCGTGCCTTGGAAAAGGCGCCGTCGGCCGCCACCACGAACTCATAGGCGCCAGCGCTGCCGTCGCTGAAGCGCACGTCCACCTGGTCGCCGGCGTCGGTCCAGTCGGTGGCGGTCAGGCCCAGGCTGACCCGTACCCCCGCCTCACGCGTCAGCCGGGACAGCAGGGCGTGCAGGTCGGGTCGCATGATGCCGCCGGACACCGGCAGGTCGGGCTGGATGGGCCGGTCCTGCAGGTCGGCCACGGCCCTGCCGTTGGGCGCGCACAGGCGCCCACCCTCCGTCACATGGAAGCCCTGGACCTTCAGGTCGTCCAGGATGCCCAGGGTGCGGAAGGCGCGGTAGGTCGGCCCCGTGACGGTGATGCCAGCGCCATAGACGCGCCAGTTGGGGTCGGCCTCCACCACATGCACGGGCCACCCGGCACGGCTGGCCAGGATGGCGAAGGACATGCCGCCGATACCGCCGCCCAGCACAAGGATGGGGGCGCGGTCCGCGCGCGGTGAGGACTGAGGCATCGCCAACTTCTCCCGTTTCTTCCCTAGCGCGCCCTCTCAAAAGGGGCACGTCACGGGCGATCCTAGGAGCCGCTCAGCTATTGTTAAAATCGATTTGGAAGATATCTTGGCAGCTGTCGGACAGATGGGTCACCGGCGCAGCCGTTGCCGGCCGGGCTAATCCGCCGCCAGCACCTCACGCACCACCGTCTGCAGCTGCCGGCCGAACACCGGCTTGTACAGGATGGCGGCCGGATGGTCCTGGTTCATGCGCTCCAGCATCGCCGGCTCGCGCGAGGCGGTGATGAAAATGACTTTCGAGCCAACGGACTCATGGATGGCAAGGGCCGCGTCCACACCGTCGCCCACGCCCTTCAGGCGCATGTCCATCAGCACCAGGCGGGGCCGTTGGGCCTTGGCCAGGGCGATGGCGTCGGCGGCGGTCGCGGCGGTGCCGCACACGATCAGCCCCATGTCCTCGATCTGGATGCTGAGGGTTTGGGCGATCAGGAATTCGTCATCCACCACCAGGACGCAGTCTTGGAGCCCATCGCTCATGACGCCGCCAACCCGACGGGAGAGCCCGCCATACCCACCGCCGGTGTCGGCAGGATGATTTCCGCCCGTGTGCCCTTGTCGAACCGCATCGTGATCGTTCCGTCCAGTTGCGCCACCAAGCCCTTTACGATGGTGCTGCCCAGGCCGCGCCTGTAGCCGCCCGCATCCCCTTCCTCCACCGGTGAGGGGGCCGAAATGCCGTCGCCGTCATCCGCCACCACCAGCAGCACGCCCCCCTCCTCGCGGCGGCGCATCACCATTGTGATGGTGCCGCGCCCATCCGGGAAGGCATGTTTCAGCGAATTGGTGATCAATTCGGTCACCAGCAAGCCCAGGGGGATGGCGAAATCCAAATTGACCGTCAGCGGGCAGATGTCGATGTCCAGTTCCACTCCATCGTCTGCGCCCGACAGCAGGATGTTGCGGGCGAGTTCGTCGAGGAAGGGCGCGATGTCGAAGTTCTCCAGATCGGGGGAGGCCATCAGCTGCTGATGCACCAGGCCCAGGGCATAGACCCGGCTGCGCAGCCCCATCAGCGCCTGGCGCTCATCCGTATCCTTCAGCTGCAGGCCCTGCATCATCACCAGGCCGTCAATGATCTGCAGGTTGTTCTTCACCCGGTGATAGACCTCGCGCAACAACAGGTCGCGCTGCTTCAGGGCGGCGGTGCGCTCGGCCACCACCAATTCAAGGTCCGCCTTGGCCTCGCGCAGCGCCGCCTCCGCCTCCGCCCGTTCGGTGACGTCGATCAACACCCCGGTGGCGCGGGTCGGTGCCCAGGTGACGGGATCGCGCGCCACGATGGCGCTGCGATGGGATAGCCAGATCCAGCCCCCGCCCCCATCCCCCGCGCCCCCGTCCGCCCCGCCCGGGTCGTCGGCGGCCCGCCGCACCCGGTACTGCATCTGCACCAGTTCCGCCGCGCCGGTCTGCAGCAGCCTCAGCCCGGCCGCGCGCTCCGCCCGGTCGTCGGGGTGGATCCAGTCGGCCCAGGCGGCGTATTCCGGGCCGGACAGGGGGAACCAAGTCTCGGCCGGCAGTGTTCCGCCCGTCACCTCTGCCGTACGCCGGTCCACCCAGCCCAGGCCCCGCGCCAAATCCAGTTCCCAGATGCCCAGCTTGGCGCCCTCCGCCGCCAGGCGCAGGCGCGTCTCGCTTTCCCTCAGGGCCAGGGCCGTCTTGTGCATGGTGTCGACATCCTCGACCACCGCCAGCAGCAGGGGCGGCAGCCGGGCGCCGGCCTTGCGCATCCCTGCCCCACGCACCAGCGTCGCGGACACGCGGCCCCACACGGGAGTGCCATCCTGGCGCCGGAAGCGCAGTTCGCGGACATAGATGCTGGCCTCGCCCGCCAGCAAGCGCGCCAACTCCCGCCCCTCCGCCGTCCGATCCTCCCCCCACAGCAGATCGGGCCATTCCATGCGACCAGCCAGGTCGGCCCGGTTATAGCCTAGCATGCGGGCGAAGGCGTTATTCGCCCGCAACAGCAGCCCGGTTTCGGGATTGACCTGCACCTTGCCCACCGCCGCCGCCTCGAAGCTGGCGCGGTATTCCGCCTCGCTGCCGGCCAGGGCCTCCAGCGCCGCCGCCCGTTCGGCCAGGGCCTCCGTCAGCTGGGCGTTGGCCGCGCGCAGTTCGTCCGTCCGCTCGGCCACCCTGCGCTCCAACTCGGAATTGGCGGCCAGGACCTTGGCCTCGCTTTCCCGCAGCAGGGCGGCGGTGCGCTCCTGCTCTTCGACGGTGCGGGTCAGGTCGGCATTCAACCGGGCCAGCTGCGCCGGGCTGGGCAGGGCCAGCACACGGGGCACCAGGGGCCACAGCATGGCCGCGGTGGCCACCGACAGCAGCGCCGTGACCAGCTTCACCATCCCCTCCACCCCATAGGCCGGCATCCACAGGGTCAGGATGGACAGCATGTGGGTCAGGCCGCAGGCCAGGATGAAGGCCACGAACAAATGCCCCACCCAGCGGTAGGCCAAATCGTTACGCTTTCGTACGAACCAAGCCAGTGCCAGGGGTATGGAGAAGTAGGACAGGCCGATGACAGCGTCGGAACCGGCGTGCAACCAGATGAGGCCCGGCAGCCAACTGAGGCAGAAGCCATGCGGCGTGAGGCCGGATGGATCCAGCAACCAGTCCGTCAAACTCATAAGCGCCCTCCGCGGCAAGGATACCGCGCAAGGTTTCAGGGTCCCGACCCCTAAACCTTAGCGGGTGCCTAGACGGTGGCGCCGGGCAGTACGTCCGTCAAGTCGCGCGTTCGATTAGATTGGCCAAGTCCTGCACGTAGAGCGTGAGGTTCACGACACCGGGGCCGCCATCGGCTGGCGTCAGCTGGCGGCCTCGCCAGCGGCCTCCGTCACCTCGCGCCGGACCAACTTGTCCAGCAGGGGGAACTGGGGGTCGCCCAGCCACGCGCGCACGGCGGCCACATCGGCCAAGGCGTGCAGGGCGGCCGTCGCCTGTTCCGGCCGGCCGACCTTGACGGCGATGCCGCCCAGGGCATGCACGCTCTCGAACGCGTGCTCATCCGGCACGTCGTCGCCGATGAAGATGGGCCGGCGGCCCTTGAACGGTTCCACGGTCATGAAGCGATAGACGGCATCCCCCTTGAGGGCCGCCGCCGGCAGCAATTCCACGCCCACATTGCCCTCGACCACGCGATAACCCTCGGGCAGGCCGGGCAGCGCCGCCTTGGCCAGCCGGGTGATATGGTCCAGGGACTGCGGGTGCGGCCCGGTGTGGATGGCCAGCACTGGGCCCTTGCGCTCGATGACGATGTTGGGCGCGTGGCCCAGTTCGGCCTCGGCCCGTTCCGCCAGGGCGGCCAGGGCCGGGGGCTCCTCCGCCGCCACCGCCGGCTCGTCCGGCGACAGCCGCAGCTCAATGCCGAACAAACCGCCGGCGCGCAGCACCATGGGTTGGAACAGCGTGTCGATGGACGCCAGCGACCGGCCGCTGATCACCGCCACCGCCCCACCCAACTGGCGGTCCAGGTTGGACAGCAGGGTGCGCAGCTCATCATCCACCACCACGCCGGTGGGGTCCTTGTGGTGTTCCAGCAGCGTTCCGTCGATATCCAGGAATAGGGCCCAGCGATCCCCGGCGGCGGGCGCCAGGGCCGGGGAGGGCATCGCTTCAGAAATGGCTCGGCTCAACGCTTTTTCCTTTCCCCATGCTGACCAGGCGCACGACGTTGCGGCCCAGGGGCGTGCGGCCCAAGGCGGTGCGACCGAGTGCCCCGCGCGCCGACTGCTGCCGGGCCAGGCGGGCCGTGACATTGGCGGTGTGGTGGCGTTTGCGCAGGCGGGCGCCGTCCAGCAGCATGTTGCCCGCCCAACGGTAGATGTTGTTTTCCCGCACCGTCTCGCGCATGCGGCGCATCCGCTCGCGCTGTTCCTCTGGCGACATGGTCAGGCCGCGCAGCAGCGCGTCGGCCGTGCCGCAGGTGTCGTACGGGTTGATGATGATGCTTTCCGGCAGTTCCTTGGCGGCACC
This sequence comes from Nitrospirillum guaranorum, assembly GCF_034653275.1. NCBI lineage: Bacteria > Pseudomonadati > Pseudomonadota > Alphaproteobacteria > Rhodospirillales > Azospirillaceae > Nitrospirillum > Nitrospirillum guaranorum. Next base: position 32,519 of record NZ_JAYEES010000001.1, read on the forward strand.
GGCGAAGCTGCTGAGCAGCAGCACGCCCTGCTCATCCTCGCGCGCCGCCACGAACTCCTTGGCCACCAGGTTCATGCCGTCGTGCAGGCTGGTGACCATGCACAGGTCGGCGGCCCGCAGCAGGCCGTAAACCTCATCCTTGCCGTAGGATTCGTTCAGCAGGTGGATGGGCTGGTAGCCCTCATGGCCGTACCGGGCGTTCAGCTCGTCCACATAGTCCAGGCACTCGCGCTGGCACTGTTGATAGGCCGGCAGGGCGGTGCGGCTGGGGGCGGCCACCTGCAGCACCACCATGCGGCCGATCCATTCCGGGTGGCGCTTGAACAGCTCCTCCACCGCGCGGAAGCGGTCGATGATGCCCTTGGTGTAGTCGAAGCGCTCCACCCCCACGCACAGCTTCATATCCGGCGCCAGGTTGAAGCGGTCGAAAAGGGCGCGGCGGCAAGCCGGCACCGGCGGCTGGCGCGACAGCGAGGCCGGCGGCCATTCGATGGAGATGGGATGGGCATGCACATGGGTGGTATGGCCGCCGAAGGTGACGGCCGACGAGTCCCGTTCGATCCGGCTTTCCAGGAAGCGGTCCACCGTCTCGATGAAGTTGTTGCAGTAATACTGGGTATGGAAGCCCATGACCGAGCTGCCCAGCATGCCGTCCAGGATGCGTTCCCGCCACGGGCAGATGCCGAAGATCTCGGCATTGGGCCACGGGATGTGCCAGAAGGTGATGATGACGGCGTCGGGCAGCCGCTCGCGGATCATGCGGGGCAGCAGGGCGAAGTGATAGTCCTGGATCAGGACCACCGGACGCTCATCCCGCGCCTCCTCCACCACCACGTCGGCGAAACGCTGGTTCACCGCCTCGTACACCTCCCAATCCTCGGCGTTGAAGCTGGGCCGGGTGAAGGCCACGTGGCACAGGGGCCAGAGGCCATCGTTGGAGAAGCCGTAGTAATAGTGCTTCTCCTCGCGCTCGCTCAGCCAGACGCGGCGCAGGGTGTAGCTGGGATTGTCGGGCGGCACGGCGATACGGTCGTCCGCGTCCACGGTCAGATGATCGGCCGAGCCGCTGCCATGCGCGATCCAGGTGCCGGCGCAGGTGCGCATGACAGGATCCAGCGCCGCCACCAAGCCCCCTGCCGGCGCCCGCAGCTTGACCGCCCCGCCCTCTTCCAGGTCATGGATGAAAGGCTCGCGGTTGGAGACGACGATGACCTGCGCCCCCGTCAGCTCCGTCTTCAGCAGGTGGCGCAGCGTGTCCGGCGTCCAGGTGCCCAGCCGGTCGGTGGCCACCCCCTCGCCCTTGGTGGACCGCAGGGCACGCTGGGCCGCGGCGTGGGCGTCGCGGGCACCGACCACGGGCGAGGGCGCCCGCGACCCTTCGGCCAGGATCTGGCGCCGCGTTTCGTCGTAGCTGGGAATGGCCACCTCCGCCATCGGCGCATGGCGGTTGCGGCCCCAGCGCAGCAGCAGCGCGGTGGAAAGGACAAGGGCCGCAACGGACAAGAGTAGGCTGGCCCCCACCAGGTAGACGGCCGCGGAGTCCTGCGACAGCAGCGCGCCCAGATCGATGTCCATCATGGTGATACACCCATACCTATCGGTTAAGAAAGCTATGACCTGGTGTTATGATTGTGACAATCAGGTCATATATCGCGCAGATCGAACAGATATAGCCGTAATGGCGTTTTCTATTGGTCCACAGCTCAGTATTCATATAGGAATTCTAGAGGTGAGATTGTGTTCCAAAAAAGGCAACCGGGGCGGAAGCGGGACGGAAAATCCGCATAGGCAGCGTACGACCGTGGCGGGGCCCCGCCGGTTCCTTGGTCCCATCGCCTTAGGCCTATCGGCCCTTACGAGCGGACGATGAGAGGCACCAGGCCTTCCTCGTGGTCGGAGATGGAGGCGATGACCTGCCCCCCATGCGCTGGAAGAAAAGGTCGACGGTGTGTTCCCCCACCGTCACGCGGCGCACGGTCAGTTGATCGATACCGATGGGCAGCTTGGGACGGTTGACGTGGATTTCACCCCGCCAGCCGTCGATCTCGATGCCCAGGCAGGCTTGCAACAGCATGAAGACGGAACCGGCGGCCCAGGCCTGGGGCACGCAGGCCACCGGATAGGCGATGGGCGTCTCCCCCTGTTCACGCGGGAAGCCGCAGAACAGCTCGGGCAGGCGCATGCCGAAGCGCACCGCCGCCTCGAAGGTGTCGCTCATCAGCTTCACCACCCCCCCGCGCACGCCGTAGCGCGCCAGGCCGGCGGCGCAGATGGCGGTGTCGTGCGGCCAGACGGACCCGTTGTGGTAGGACATGGGGTTGAAGCAGACCTCGGTGTCCGCCAGCGTGCGGATGCCCCAGCCGGTGTGGAAGGCGCCGGCCAGCAACTGGTCCGCCACGCGGTGCGCCCGTTCCGGCGAGGGCAGGCCCACGAACAGCAGGTGTCCAACGTTGGAGGCGCGCACGCGGCAGGGCTTGCCCTTCCCGTCCAGCGCCAGGGCGTAGAAGCCCATGTCGTCCATCCAGAAATGGGTTTCCACCGCCTGGCGCAGCGCCTCCGCCCGATGCTGCCAATAGGCGGCCTGCGCGTCCTCCCCCCGCCGCTTGGCCAGGCGGGCGAGGCCGCAATAGGCGGCATAGACGTAGCCCTGGACCTCGACCAGGGCGATGGGCCCCTCCGGCAGGCTGCCATCGGCGTGCTGGATGCTGTCGAAGCTGTCCTTCCAGCCCTGGTTGGCCAGGCCGGATTCCTCGGCGCGCTGGTAATCGACGAAGCCGTCGCCGTTCTGGTCACCCGCCCCCTCCATCCAGGAGGCGGCGGCGCAGAGCGAGGGCCACAGCTGGTCGATGAAGGCCATATCGCCGGTGCGGTCGGCATAGACCGAGGCCAGGTAGATGTAGAGCGGGGTGGTATCGACGCTGCCGTAATAGCGGCCGAAGGGCAGCTCGCGCAGCACCGCCATCTCCCCCTTGCGCGTCTCGTGCAGGATCTTGCCTGGCTGTGCGTCGCTGAAGGGTGCCGTTTCGGTGGCCTGATGGGTGGCCAGGAAGGCCAGCACCCCCCGCGCCAAGCGGGGGTTCAGCCACATCATCTGCAGGGCGGAGATGATGCCGTCGCGGCCGAAGGCGGTGGAGAACCAGGGGATGCCGGCATAGGGGTAGGGACCGGTCACCAGTTCCGTCGTCAGCAGGGCGGTGTCCGCCTGGGCGCGCGCCAGCCAGTCGTTGAACACCCGGCCGGAGCTGTAGACGCTGGCGCCGCGGCGGCGCTTGGTGCGCATCTCCAGCCGCGCCCGCACGGCGGCGGCACGGAAGCGCACACGGCTGGGCGTATCCGTGCGCTCGGTCCCCACCTCGATGTACAGGACATGGTCGCGGCGCTTGGGCAGGTTGATGTTGAACACGGCGCGATCGCCCTGCAACCGGTCGGGCGCCTGGCTGAAGGACAAGGTGGACTGGCGGGTCACCTGGTCCAGGCCCTCGTAGCTCAGCGTCACGCCGTCACCGGACAACTGGGCCTCATGCGTGCGGCCGCGCAGCTGGCGGGTGGAGCCCCGCACCTCGAACATGTCGCGGAAGTCGGCGGCGAAATTGAAGGTCAGCGGCACGACGATGTCGCTGCTGCCGAAATTGGACAGGGTCACCCGCTCATACAGCCGGTTCTGCCACAGGATGCGGGTGCGCTCGATGTGGATGACACCCCACAGGGTCATGCCGCCGCCGGGGGCGGGCATGGGCACGTTGGTGCTGTTGGCCGTGAACAAGATGTTGTCCTCGCTGAGCGAGGCGCCCAGCAGCGACGGTTCCTTGTCACCAATGCGCAGCTGATAGCGGGACAGGATGCGGGTGTCGTCCACGAACAGGCCGTCGCCTTGGCCCTGGATGTCGCCATGGGCGTCGGCCACGACGAAGCAATCGCCATGCTTCAGCGCGAACAGCTTGAAGGTCTCGCGCGGGCCGCTGCCGTCGGGGCCGGCCAGGCCGATGGCCGGGTCCAACTGTCGTTCGTCGAGGGCTGCCATGGGGGTCTGGTCTCGCGGGGCCGATGGGATCAGGGCGACGGGGCGGCGACGGCACGGTCGCCGGGCAGGCCGGCGGCCCCGCCGCCCTTCAGCAAGGCCTCATAGGCGGCGACGTAGTTGCGCGCCATGGCCGCCACGGAAAAGCGCCGCTCGAACACCTCGCGGATGCGGGCGCGGTCCAGGGCCCGCACCTTCTCAACGGCGTCCACGGCGTCGGCGATGGTATCAACGACGAAACCGGTCACGCCCTGGTCGACGATCTCGGGCATGGCGCCGTTGTTCCAGGCGATGACCGGCGTGCCGCAAGCAAAGGCCTCGATCACCACCAGGCCGAAGGGCTCCGGCCAGTCGATGGGCATCAGCAGGGCGGCGGCGTCGCCCAGGAAATCGGGCTTTCCGGCGTCGTCGATCTCACCGACATGCTGAATGGCGCGGCCGTCGATGCGCGGTTCGACGTGTTCCTTGAAATAGGGGCCGTCGTCGTCCCCCACCTTGGCCGCCATCTTCAGCGGCAGGCCGGACTTCTCCGCGATCTCGATGGCGCGGTCCGGCCGCTTGTCGCGGGAAAACCGGCCCAGGAAGGCCAGGTAGTTGCCGGTGCCGCCCGGCCGGCCTGCCGGCGGGCGGTACAGGTCCAGCGGCAGGCCGTGATAGACGGTGGCCAGCCAATTGGCATCCGCCAGGGGCCGCCGCTGCCGGTCCGAGATGGAGATCATGGGGTAGCGCGGCCAAAGCCCGTAGGACGGCGCGAGGTCGACATAGTCCAGGCGCCCGTGCGGCGTGGTCACCGTGCGCTGCGCGCATTCCTTGAAGAACGGGAAGTGCATGAAATGGCTGAGATGGAAGTGCAGCACATCGAACTCGTCCGCGCGGGCCCGCACCTGTTCCAGCATGGCCAGGTGGGCCGCCACCGGCGACTTCAACGGCGCGTCATCCAGCCACAGCGCCTTGGGCCGCATGGGCACGAGCCTGGCCTTGGTCTGGGAAGCCCCGCTGGCGAACAGGGTCACGTCATGACCCAGGCCTACCAACTCATCCGTGAGATAAGATATAACTCTTTCAGTACCACCATAGTATGTTGGCGGCACCGTCTCATACAGCGGGGCGATTTGCGCAATCTTCATCGACGGTAATTCCCTAAATCGATGATGGAAATTGGCGCGCACACCCATGAGTATTGATGGTGCGCCGCCAAAGGGACCGGCGCAACCGTATCATCGGTTGGTGGTAGCAACCATAATTCTTAATGAATAGGGCATGGGGGCGAGGCCGCCGCCCGAATTTGACACGCCGCCGCCCCCTGGGCCTTTCGGTCTAGACCTGATGCGGAATCAGGCGGCGGGCTTGGCCTTGGGCGCATAGCGCTGGCGGATGGTCTCATCGGCGCCGGGGCCGGCCGCCAGGCGGAAATCGCGGCTGGTGGCGGGCTTGCCACTCACCCGGTCCACCAGCACCATATCGGCGGGCTGGCCCGTCTGGGTGTCGACTAGTTGCACGGTGGGCCCCTCGGGCGCGAAGTGGCGGTTGCCCCAGGCCAGCAGGGCCAGCATGACCTCGCGGAAATCGCGGCCCCGCTCGGTCAGCACATACTCGTACCGGGGCGGGCGTTCGCTGTACTGCCGCTTTTCCATCAGCCCGGCCTCGACCAGGGCGGTCAGGCGACGGGTCAGCATGTTGGGGGCGATATCCAGGCTTTTCTGGAACTGGTCGAAGCGCGTCATGCCATGGAAGGCGTCGCGCAGGATCAGGATGCTCCACCACTCCCCCACCCGTTCCAGGCTGCGGGCGATGGGGCAGGTCAGGTCCTCGAAACTTTTACGCTGCATGTCGGTCACACCAGGGGTGGCGGATCACGCGTCCGCAACTTTCATGGTGCAAGTGTAGGGCCGCCGCAGTGGGCTGCGCAAGGGCTTACCGGGGCGGTCCTTTGTCAGAACCGGTGTAGCGCCATCATTTCCAGTAGGCTTTATATGCATCATAGGATGAGAAAAAGGTCTCGTAGTCCGGATAGGGGATGCCCAGTACGGTTACCTCTATGCCTTCCATCATGCTGCGGAGGTCTTCGATGCCGACCCCCGCACACTCGATGGCACCAAAATCCTCCAAATGTGCGGTGAGCGGTGGAGTAACCGTTCGCTCCAGGTAAACCTCGTCCACGAGGAATGCGTGACGCTGCGGATCGTAGTCAGACGTCGGTTCAAATTTCCCCGACGCCACCCCCATCGGCGGATCGGTCGCATCAAGGATGGAATATCCGATCACAACACCATTTTGCAGGATTGAGACCTTCATATTCTAATCCGCCTCTTAGAAGTGCCGCCCCTGAAACCAGCGGAACAGGGCCTGCAGGCCGGTGTACAGACGTCCGGCGCCGATGGCGTCCATCCAATCCTGCCAGGCCTGCACCCAGCCGGACAGCCGGTCGGTCACCGGGTTGATGGGTAGGCCGTTGACCCAATCGCCCAGCGGATGGGCGCCCAGCGCCAGCGCCACCAGCGTGGCCGCCGCCAGGGACAGGGCCACGGACCGCAGGCGGGAGGGGGCCGCCCCCTCGATCACCTCGACCGGGTTGTAGCGGGGGCGCACGGGCGGGGGCAAGGGCGCCACCTCGGCGGGGGCTGACAGGCGGCGGGTCGGGATGGCGTTCATGTCGCGGCCCCCCTCAGAACTGGAAGTAGATGAAGGGGGCGACGCCCTCGGGCGCGCAAGCTTGGATCAGCACCACGGCCAGGCCGACGGCGGCGCCCATGGCGGGGCCCAGGAACCCGGCCGGCAGGCGGCGCACCCCATCCTCGATGCGCGCCAGGCGGTCGGCGGGCAGGAACTGGCTGGCCAGGGTGCCGGCGATCAGCAGCAGGGTCAGGGGCGTGGCGGCGGTGGGCAGCACCTGCCAGCGGCCGAAGCCCGCCAGGAAGTGGCCCGCCACCTCCAGCGTGGGCGAGCGGAAGAAGATCCAGGTGAAGCAGACGAAGTGGAAGGTGGCGACGATGGCCAGCGCCCGCCGCCAGCCGCGCAGGGGCGGCGCCTCCCATTCCCCGATGGTGATGGCGCGCAGGCGGTTCACCAGGTGCTCCACCACCAGCATGCCACCGTGCAGCGCGCCCCAGATGACGAAGGTCCAGTTGGCGCCGTGCCACAGGCCACCCAGCAGCATGGTGATCATCAGGTTGCGGCAATGCCGCCAGGTGCCACCCCGGTTGCCGCCCAGGGGGATGTAGAGATAGTCGCGCAGCCAGGACGACAGCGAGATGTGCCAGCGCCGCCAGAATTCCCGCAGGGAACCCGACCGGTAGGGCTGGTCGAAGTTCTGCGGGAAGCGGAAGCCCAGCAGCGCCGCCAGGCCGATGGCGATGTCGGTGTAGGCGCTGAAGTCGCAATAGATCTGCATGGCGTAGCCGTAGGCCGCCAGCAGCAGATCCAAGGCGCCATAGCGGTCCGGGTCCATGAACACGGCGTCGACCAGGTCGGTCGCCAGGTAGTTGGCCACCACCACCTTCTTGAACAGCCCGCCCATGATCAGCAGGTAGGCGCGGGTGGCGCGGATATCGTCCGGATCCGGCCGCTCCCCGATCTGGGGCAGGAAGTGGGAGGCGCGGACGATGGGGCCCGCCACCAGCTGCGGAAAGAAGGAGATGTAGAGCACCAGGTGCATCAGGCCGGCTGGCCGCCGCAGGGTGCCGCGGTACAGGTCCACCAGGTAGGAGATGCCGTGGAAGGTGAAGAAGGAGATGCCGACCGGCACCACCATGTCCAGGAAGCCCAGCCGCACCGGAAGGCCCAGCAGGGTGGCGGTGTCGTTCACGGCGTGGCTGGTGAAGTCGGCGTACTTGAAGAAGGCCAACACGCCCAGGTTCACGGCCACGGCCAGGGACACCGCCAGCTTGCGCCGGGCCGGCCCCTCCTGGCGCACGATGGCGTGCCCGGCCAGGTAGTTGAACAGCGTGCTGCCGCCCAGCAGGAACAGGTAGCGCCAATCCCACCAGCCGTAGAACACGTAGCTGGCGGCCGACAGGAAGGCGATGCGCCCCTGCGGAAACCGCGCCAGCGCCCAGGCGGCGGCGAAGACGATCAGGAAAAACAGGCCGAAGTTCAGCGTGGGGAACAGCATGGGGCGTCCCTCACCGGCCGGCCAAGGCAGCGGCGGTCGCATCGGAGCGCCCGGCCACCACCGGGCGCGGCGGCATGGCCCCCGGCTGGATATAGCCCTGGTACTGGTCCATCAGCCAGGCGAAGAAGGCGTTGGCCGTCAGGGTGTAGCCTTCCGGCGTCAGGTGCACGTGGTCGGCCCGGGCCAGGGGCACGGCCTGGCGCACCCAGCGGTCCATGCCGCAGGCGCCCGGCATCAGCTGCGACCAATCCCAGAACACATAGTCACCGGATTTGGCGCCCTGGGCCTGCAGGGCCCGCACCCGGCCCAGCATGGCGGGCGTGTACCAGGCGCACTTGGCGGGGGGCGGGGCCGTGTCCTGGCAGGGGAACACGGCGTCCTTGTCCGCCACCTTCTTGCAGGCCGGGGCCTCCGCCTGGCCGTCCAGGGGGCCCAGGACGACCACCGCCACCGGCCCGGCGTTCAGCCGGCGCAGGGCCGCCTTGAAGCGTTCCTGATAGGCGGCCAGGTCCAAGTCGCGGTCGAAGCCCTCATTGGTGCCATAGGCCAGGATGACCAGGTCCGGCTTGCGCTTGGCCAGTTCCAGCGCGACCGTCTCGGGGTTCCAGCGATCCATGGTGGTCAGCCGGGCACCGACCACGCCCGCGCTGTCGAACACGACGCCCGGCTTGGCCCGGTCCAGCGACCAGCCGGCGATGTCCACCGGCCGGGCGTCGGCCGCGACCAGCTTCAGCTGCTGCGCCTGTCCCGCCGTGGGCAGGGTGATCCAGTCGGCCTGGCCGGCGGGCCCCTGCGTGGGGATCTGCTTCACCACCCGGTCGTCGATCAGCACCAGCAGGTCGCCGCCGCCCGGCTGCCGCACCACGGTGACGCCGGCGATGTCGAAGCCCAAGCCATCCTTGGGTGTGATGGCGATGGCCGCCCCGCGCGCGCGGCTGCGGGCGACGAAGCCGGTCATGCCCCAGCCCGGCGACGGGGTGTCGCTGAGGCTGTTGAAATACTGCCATTTGCCTTCCTGGGTCACCGCCACATCGGCGCGGCGCGACCCGATGTAGGGCTTGCCCGCCGGCATGTACCCCGGCCCGGCGGAGCCGAAGCGTTCCTGCAGGGCGTCGCGCAGGCGGGTGGTGAAGACGCCGCCGGCGGTGTGGCTGTCACCCAATTGCAGGATGTCGACCGTGCCGCCGTGCCCAGCCTCGATGGCCGCCAGCCGCTGAAACAGGCGTTCAAAACCCGGATTGCCATCATAGGACGAGGGCACGCGGGCCGGCGGCGCCAACGGCACGGTTCCCGTGGCCGCGACCTGCGTGGCCCCCTTGGGCACGGTGGCGGCCGAAGGACCGGCGGGGGTGCCGCTGCACGCCGCCAGGGCGGCGAGCATCAGGCTGAGGGACGCAAGACGGCGGCGCATGGAGGTCAGAGCTGCCGCGCGGGGGTGGCCATTAACGCGCGGCCGCGCGAGCCGATGGAGGAACCGGCCGCGGCGCCCGTGGCGGCGCCGGGTTGCTGGTTGATGGGCTGGCTGGCCGGCAGGTCGGCGGGTACGGGCTTGGCAACGGGGGCGTCGGACGGGGTGGTGGTGACGGCCGCCGGCGTGACCGCCGCGGGCACCGCCGGGGCGTTCGCCGGAACCGGGGCCGGGGCGGGGGCCGAGGCTGGAGCCACCGGGGCGGGGGCCGGCGGGGCGGCGGACGCGGCCTTGACCGCCGGCTTGGCGGCCGGCGCCCCGGCCAGCTGCAACCGGGTCAGCACCTTGCCCGCCACCAGTTGATAGCCGTAGCCGGTGAAGTGGATGCCGTCGTCGGACCGCAGCTGCTGGCTTTTCTGGCGGCTGTCGTCGATGCGCGCCATGAAATTGCCGTCGGCGTCCAGATAATCCTGGTACAGCGGCAGGAAGACCGCGCCGTACTTGCCGGCTTCCGTCTCATAGAGGCCGGTCATGAACTTGGCGTCGTCGTTCGTCTCCGGCTTGCGCATGACGGGCAGGCCCACCCACACGGTGGTGACATGGTGTTCCTTCAGCGTCTGCAGCAGCCAGTCGATGCGCTGCGTGTAGACGTTGGTCCAGCCCGGCGACTTGAACAGGTAGCCCTTGCGGTTCTCGTCCCGCACGCCCTGCATGTCATTGGCGCCGAACATGATGACGGCATAGCCGCCCTCCCCCGCCTCATCGATCTGGCGGGCGGTTTCCGTCTGCCAGTTGGCATAGTCGGGCCGGGTCAGGCCGGCCCCCAGCTGGGAATGGCGCATCAGCCGTGTCTGCGGCTGGGATTTCAGCCGTTCGTACAACCCGCTCCACACCCCATCGGCCAGGGAATCGCCATAGACGGAAATGGTGACGCCGGCCGGGGTGGCGGGCAGTTGAGAAACCGTCGCCGGCGGGGCCACCGGCTCGGCACAGGCGATGGCTGCGGACAAACCGAAAAATGCACTAAAAACAATAACCAACCGGCGGTTCATCGAGGGCCCCTGACTGCCGAACCTAATCAATCCCATTGGGTGGCGCGGGCGGCGTCAATACAGCCGCCCGCACCGTCATACCGGGAGTCCCGGCGCCTGTCACGCGCCGGCTGGGGATAGCTCCAACGCCTAGGAATCACGCCGTCAGGAACAGGGCCTTTTCCTTCTGCCGGCGGGCGGCGAGCCCCGGCAGCGTGACCAGCTGCCCGTTCACCGTCGCCTTGTCCCAGACCAGGAACTGCTGGGCGGCGCCGGCATAATCGCCCTGGTTCAGCAGGCGCAGCAATGTGGACTGGGTCAGGGCGCCGACACCCAGGTTGAACGCGAAATCCGTCAGGGCGGCGTACTGGTTGTCGGTCAGGGGCACCGTCACCGCCTTGCTCACCCCGTTGCCGGCGGTGGCCAAATCCTGGGCCAGCAGCTCCTGGGCCTGGTCCTGCGTGATGGTCATGCCCGGCGTGACGTCGGGGCCGGTGTGGCCATACCCGATGGTCAGGCGGCCGGCGGGGCAGAGGTAGGCGATCAGTCGCAGCCCCTCGGACTGTTCGGTCAAGGCGATACCCGCGGCGTTCACGGTCCTGGTCATTCCCTCTCATCCCCGCGCTGAGAAATACAATTCAGGCTTGCCCTTATAGCCCAGCCCCGCACGTCACCCCACCGGAAAGCCGAGCCCACGGGCGTCAATTTGCCTAAACGGTTGCAAATCTCCGCCTTTAGACCGCCATCCTTTGGGCGCATTGGGCGGAGAGTATCGGTACCGTATTATCAGTCCCTTAAGGTCCCGGCCGCCCCGTCCGGCGCGGGCGGGTTACCCCCGAGAGGACCGGCCTTCAGAGAAAGGGCTCACACCATGTTCCGTCTGCGCCTGCCCCGCCTTCACCGCGCCCTTCCGGGTCGTGCCCTCGGGGGTCGTGCCTACATGGCCGCGGCGATGTTCGCCGCCCTGGTGGCTTTGCCCGTCGCGGCCAAGGCGGAATATGCCTACACCTCCAGCGGCACCATCCTGCGCGCTGGCCCGGGCGGCGGTTATCCGGCCATCGCCAGCCTGCCGCCCGGGGTTTCGCTGAACGTCTACGGCTGCCTGGCCGGCTGGTCGTGGTGCGACGTCGACTTCCAGGGCTATCGCGGCTGGCTCTATGGCGGCAGCCTGATGTATCCCTACCAGGGTCAGCGGGTGTACCTGCCCCAATACGGCGGCGTGATCGGCCTGCCCATCATCACCTTCTCGTTCAACGACTACTGGGGCCGCTATTATCGTGACCGGCCGTGGTTCGCCGACCGTCACCGGTGGGAGCGCCTGCCCCCGCCCCGGCCCATCTATCACCCCGGCCATGACTTCCGCCCCGGTCCGGGACCCGGCCGGCCCGGTTGGGACCGGTGGGACCACGACCATCGTCCGGGTCCCGGCCCGGGCCGGCCCGGCCCCGGGCCCGGCGATCATCACGACGGCCCCGGCCCGGGCCGTCCTGGTCCCGGTCCCGGCGGCGACCATCATGGTGGTCCGGGGGGCGGTCCAGGTGGCGACCACCGGGGCGGCGACCACCACGGCGGCGATCACCGGGGCGACGGGGATCACGGTCCCCATCGTTGATGGATCGGCCAGCGTCAGCTGGCCATGGCGATGACCTCGGCCGGGGTTCCCGGCAGCGCCTGCGGGCCATGCGGCACCGCCCGCAGGCGCAAACGGACCTGGCCGCCGGCGCCCATCGGGGCGGCGGTGATATGATAGGCCGTGCCGGTGACGCGTCCTTGCCAGATCCAATCGTCCCCGGCGGCCCCCTCCGCCGCGGCATAGATATCGTGATACGCCGCCGCAGGCTCAGGCGCCCATCGCAGGCGCACCTCGGCCCAACGCCCCTCCGCCGACGCCGCGCATGCCTCCACCGTCAGTCCACGCGGCACCGGCATCGCGACGTCGGCCGGCGGCGGGCCGAAATAAAGCTCCCCAAGACGGATGTCGACCGGCAGCGGTGTGGCCGCCGCCGAAGCCGCCCCCAGAAGCACAGCCGCGATCGTCCGTCCGCGATAGGGCGCCAGCGGCAGTGTCAGGCGCGACCAGCCCCCTGGAAGCTGTTGCCGGTGCGCGCCACCCAGGGGCAGCCATGCGGGCCTGGCCGGCGCATCGGCGAACACAAGCCCCAGCCGCAAGGCGTCGGAACCCTGTCCCTTCAGCACTAGGTGGGCCACCCCGCCGTCCACCGCCAGCGCGGTCTTATACAACCAGACCCGGGTCGCGTTGGCCGGCCCCAGCACACCCGTGATGGCCAGGGACGAGCCGCCGTCGAACGCGGTGTCATAGGCATAATCCACCGTCAGCAAGTCCGCTCGCTGGGGGAGCGGACCAGCCATGGGCTCGACCCGCCATTGCCAGGTGGGCAGGATGTCCTGGATGCCCAGGTTGAACCAGGGCCGGTCCGCCACGATGGCGCCGCCGACATGGAAACGGTCCCCGTCGCCGGTGTTGAAACGGGTGAGGAACGGGAAGCCGCCGATGACGGAGCGCTCGGCGATGAAATTGGCGACGCCGTAGGTCATGGGCAGGTTCAACTGGTCCGTGGGCTTCGGAGCCGCAGGATCATGGTCGGTATAGCGGTGGCGTCCCCGGGGGCCGGGCAGATAGGCCTGCGCCTGCGCCGCGTCGGGCGCGTTGTCGGCGGCGGGGTTCTGCGACTGCCCGCTGAAGAACTGGCGTTCCAGGATGCCCAGGATGCGGCGGTCGGACGGCGCGCCCGGCGGCTCGCCGGGAAGCGCCCGCTGGGTCCGCACCACACGCAGTAAATTGCGCAGCCCATCCTCCACGCTGTAGACCTGAAGTCCACCATAGGCGTAGGCGCCATCATTGGGGTGGATGACCTGCGGCGCGGCGGCCCCCAGATAGCCGGGCCCAGGATAAAGCTGAAGGCCGAAATAGGCCACGGCGCGCGGGTCGAAGCCATTGCGCAGACAATAGCCCCGCACCTCCAGCGGCGCCACCGGCGCGCCGGAGCAGCAGTTGCCCGGCCCGCCATAGCGGCTCCACCCCTGGTCCAGCATGGTGCTGTCGGCGAACCCCTGGCCCGGCCGGTTACCCCGGCGGCGCATCAGCCAGTCCATGTCCGTGCCGCCGTCATAGAACTGGATGTGGAAATCGGCGAGGCCCCGCCGCTTCGCCTCGTCGCGCATGGCGGCGACCCAGTCCAGGACCTGGGCCTCGGCCTCCTCCGTCCCGTTCTCGAAGTTCACGAAGTAACCATCGAAGCCGAAATAATCGGCCAGGTCGACCATACGGCGCGCGACCTCCAGCATGGGCGCGGCGCTGCCGTCATACAGACGATGATCGGGTTGGAAGATCGTGCCCAGGGCCAGGGCGCCGTTGCGGTGGGCCACGTCGACCAGCGCGGGATTGGGGATCATGCCGGTGCCGCGCCAGCCCACGACGATGTCGTGATAGGTGAAGATGCGTGGTACCTGCACGCCGCCCGGAAGCGGGGCGCCGTGACGCCGGCGCATCAGCGTTTCTTCGGGAACACCCGCCGCCAGGGGGCCATAGCAGTCGGACAGGCTGGCGACACCCGGCACCGGATCCAGCGCTGGATGGGCCTGGGTGGCGGCGAATGGCGCGATGCGCCGCGCGCGCCTGACCTGGGACTGGAAATAAGGCGCGTCCGCGTCGTCCCGGGGATCGTAGTCCATCAGCGCCTGGAAGGCGTCCCATCCGGACCCGGCCGGGGCCAAGGGGTAGCGCGGCAGCAGGCGGCCGCCGCCCGCGACCTCCCCCGCCGCGTGGGCCGCGGCAAGCGGGACCGGCGCGATCCCGGCCGCAAGCGCCGCCAGGGCCAGGGACGTGAAGCCACGGCGCGTCAGCCCCGATGGCCCGGGCAATGGCGCCGCCAAGATATCCCCCATGCTGAAGCTCCTCAAAGGAATGGCCCCGCGCAACGCTCGCCGCGCGGGGCCGGTACCGGCATCAGAACGAGACGGTGAAGCCCATCTGCACCATGCGGCCCAGGGCGTCATAAACCTGGGGTATGGTGTTCGAACGGGCCAGCGAGATGTTGTAGGAGTTCGCCACGATGGGCGGCATCTTGTCCGTCAGGTTGTTGACGGTCAGCCGCAGGCTGATCTGGTCGTTGACCATGTAGCCGACGGCCACGTCGAAGTAATCGTAGGACGGGATGGAGGTGAAGGTGCTGACATGGGTGGCGGCACTGGAGCCCAGGGCCGGGTCGTCGCTGTTCGCGGCGTTGGTCACTCCGGAGATGTGGCGCCAGTTGAGGGAGACGCTGTAGGCGCCGCCGTCGCGGATGTAGGTGCCGCGCAGATTATGCGTCCAGGCCGGGAACGGCTGGTTGCAGCGCGGGCCGAAGTAACCGACGCAGCTGGCGGCCAGCGAATTGGGCGTGTCCTGCCCGCCCGTGCGGGTGCTCAGCGACCCATTGAAGTCGAAATCCATGTGGCCGCCCAGTTCCGGCACCGGAAGCAGATACTGGGCCTGGAAGTCGTAGCCCTCGGCGAACGTCTTGTAATTGTTGGTGTTGCCATAGGTGACGAAGCCGGTGCTGGGCGCGCCGCCGCGAACGGTGTCGTAGCTGGTGAGCGAGCCGTCCGGGTTGCGGTTGAAGTGGCTGCAGTAATAGGCGGTGGCGAACAGCGCGCAGCTGCTGCTGTAGAAGTCGTCGTAGTTAAAGCCGATCGAGTTGTCGATCATGATCAGGTAACGGTCGGCGGACAGGGTCAGGCCGGGCAGGAAGCTGGGCTTCAGCACCGCGCCATAGGTCAGGGTGTGCGCCGTTTCGGGGTCCAGCACGAAACCGCCCTGGCGCGCCAGGCAGGCGTTGTCGTCGCACTGCTTGATGTGCCCGTACTGGGCGGCGGTCACACCCGTCAGCTGGCAGGCGGCGAGGCTGGCCGTGGGGTTGCTGCCGGCGCAGATGTCGGAGCCGCCCGAGGTGAAGTCGATGGCCTGGTTGTTCTCGTAAATATTGGGGGCGCGGGCCGCCTTGTTGTAGCTGGTGCGCAGGGTCACGTCCGGCACCGGGGCATAGGTGCCCTCGATCTTCCAGGTGGTGAAGGTGTCGGGATTGGTGTCGTACTTCGACCAGCGATATCCGCCCTGGGCGGACAGGAGATGCACGAAGGGCCGGTCCTGCACCAGCGGCGCCTGCACCTCGATATAGCCTTCCTTCACGCTCTGGCTGGCCTTGAAGTTGCTGCCATACCCCGCGTTGCTGACGAAGGCGTCGTCGACGGTGTTGTTCTCCATGTCCTTGCGGTATTCGGCGCCGAAGGCCACCGCCAAGCCGTCCCGCGCCAGGGGGCTGGTGATGCCATAGTGCCCCAGGTCGCCGTTGACGTTGACCGTCGCGTCCCACAGGACGCCGACCTGTTCCTGCGTGCCGCCATAGCCGCCTTCATAGAAGTTGACCAGGGCCTGGCTGCCGCCGTTGGCGACAAAGATGTTGGCGGGGACGCAGTTGGGGCTGGTGCCGGCCACCTTGGCGGCGCAGGTGGGCGTGCCGTTGACGTTGACGACGTTCAGGGAGTCGGCCTGGGTCTGGTAGACCGGGTTCTCGAAAGCCGGCTTGTAGGTCTTGTCGAACCGGGCGTACACGCCGCCGACGTCATAGTGCCAGGCGTCCCAGACCTTGCCGCGGAAACCGGCCGTCGCGCGCTGGTTCTCGTTCAAATAATAGTCCTTCAGCTGCGCCGTGCTGTCGAACTGGTAACGAACCTCGGTCGGCATCAGCGCGCCGGTGCCCGCCAGGGAACCGCACAGCGCCTGCTGCTGCTGGGCCGACATCAAGGGGTTGTTGCAGTTGATGTTGTACGCGGACTCGCCGAAATTCGACGGCGAGTAGAGCCGGGACGTGCGGAACTGGTTGTAAGAGGTGTCGCTGGAAATCAGGTAAGAGCTGTAAAGCTCCACCGAATCCGTCAGGTCATAGTTCAGGAACAGGCCGCCGTTGATGCGCTCATCCTGGCGTTGCAGGTAATAGTCCTGATACGAGTTGTACGCATACGTCTGGTCACGAGTGACGAACGTCGGCGAACCGTCCTTGGCGTTGGAGAACACCTTGCCGGCGTTGTCGCCAGATTGCGGGCTGAAATAGCCGTACTTGGAATAGGTGGAGGTCTGGCAGGACAGCGGGCCGTCGGTGGTGGACTGGATCAGGCCGCAGGCGGAAAAGTCGCGGTCCTTGTATAGCACCGGCTCTGTCCGGCGATAATCGGCGAAGGCGCGCACGTTCAGGCGCCCATCGGCGAACTTGCCGCCCCAGGCGGCGTTGAAGTCCCCGCGCCCGCCGTCCCATGCCTGGCCGTCGGGCGAGCCGATACCGTATTTTTCGGCCACCGGCTGCACGATGGTGCGCTGGTTGTAGTGATCGTAAAGGCTGTAGTTGCCGCTGACCTGGAAGCCGGTGAATTCCTTCTTCAACATGAAATTCACCACGCCCGCCACGGCGTCCGAGCCATAGGCGGCCGAGGCGCCGCCGCTGAGCACGTCGATGCGCTCCAGAAAGGCGACGGGGATGATGTTGATGTCCAGGCCGATGTTGGTGGCCACGCGCTGGCCATCGATCAGCGTCAGGGTGCGGCCGAAACCGATGCGCCGCAAATTGATCTTCTGCGCGCCGTCGCTGTCCTGATAGGTCTGCTGGTTGTCGGGCGACACCTGGGGCAGGCGGTTCAGGATGTCCTCGACATTCAACGCGCCCGACTGCTGGATTTCCAGCGACGTCACCGAGGTGATGGGCGCCGCCGAGGTGATGTTGGGCCGGGCCGCGATGTGCGAGCCCACGACCACCACCTCCGTCAATTCGGAGGCGTCGGCCCCGCCGTCGGCATTTTGCGCCACCTGCCCGGCCGCCGAGGCGGACTGGCCCCCCGCCATCATCGGCAGGGCCATGACACCCAGGGCCGTACCCAGCGTGAGGGATGTGATCCTGCGTAAAACCATCGTGAACTCCCGTTCTGCTTCGTTGCGTTTTTATGATTATTAAATTTATTTTCATTAATCTTAGCATATGTGAAATCAGTTTCAACGCTAAAATGAAACCAGTTTCATAGACGCTGGCGGCGCAAGCGGGGACGGGCCGGCATTCGAAGGGGCCGGACGAGCCGCATACGAATTCTTGTTGTGGTCCGCCCCCCTTCCTGTGCCATGAAGGATGAAATGGCTGGGGTTCCGGCCCATGGACGAAGCCTGCGCAACGCCTTACAAGCGCAGGGAAATCAAGGGACAGGGAGGGGACGTATGGTGCCGGTTGCAGGCATGGCCTGGGTCGACTACGCCATCGTGGCGGTGTATCTTGTTGGCATCGTCTCATTGGGGCTGTACCTGGCCCGCCGCCATTCCTCGACCGAGGATTTCTTCCTGGCGTCGCGCGGCACCACCTGGCCCGTCATCGGCCTGGCATTGCTGGCCTCCAACATCTCTTCCACCACGCTGATCGGGCTGGCGGGGGCCGCCTACGGCACCGGCATCTCGGTCTACAACTATGAATGGATGGCGGCGGCCGTCCTGGTGTTCTTTTGCGTCTTCTTCCTGCCCTTCCTGCTGCGCTCCAAGGTGTACACCCTGCCCGAGTTCCTGGAGCGGCGGTACAGCGGCCTGGCGCGCAGCTATTTCTCGGGCCTGACCCTGTTCCTGAACCTGGTGGTGGACACGGCCAGCGCCCTCTACGGCGGCGCCCTGCTGTTCAAGCTTCTGCTGCCCGACGTGCCTTTGTGGGAGATCGTGATCGTCCTGGCCGTTTCCGCCGGTATCTACACCATCGCCGGCGGCCTGCGCGCCGTGATCTATACCGAGACCATCCAGGCCGTGCTGCTGCTGACGGCCTCCGCCGTCATCGCCGTGCGCACCTTCTTGAAGGCCGGCGGCTGGGATGCGGTCATGGGTGCCGTCGACCCCGCCAAGCTGTCGCTGATCCGGCCGCTGAGCGACGCGGCCGTGCCCTGGCCCGGCCTGCTGACCGGCGTGCCGCTGCTGGGCTTTTACTTCTGGTGCACCAACCAGTTCATGGTGCAGCGCGTGCTGTCGGCCAAGGATGAGAACCACGGCCGCTGGGGCAGCTTGTTCGCCGGCGCGCTGAAGCTGCCGGTGCTGTTCCTGATGGTGCTGCCCGGCACCGCCGCCATCCTGCTGTACCCCAACCTGAAATCGCCGGACCTGGTGTTCCCCACCCTGCTGTTCGGCCTGCTGCCCGCCGGCCTGGTGGGCCTGGCGGTGGCCGGTTTCATGTCGGCGCTGATGTCGTCCATCGCCTCCACCTTCAATTCGGCGTCCACCCTGTTCACCATGGACTTCGTGCGCCGGTGGAGGCCGGAGATGCAGGGCGCCGCCCTGGTGCGCGTGGGCCGGATGGCAACCCTGGTCATGGCCGTGGCCGCCATGGCCTGGGCGCCGCAGATCGAGCATTTCGGGTCGCTGTGGCAATACCTGCAGGTCATCATCGCCTACGCCGTGCCGCCGGTGATGGCGCTGTACCTGGTGGGCATCTTCTGGCGCCGGGCCAACGCCGCCGGGGCCGCCGCCTGCATCGCCGCCGGCGTCCTGGGCGGGGCGGCCCTGTTCGTGGCGAACACGGTGCTGGACGTCGTCAGCATCCACTTCCTGTACGTGGCGCCCCTGCTGTTCGTGCTGTGCGCCGTCGTGCTGGTGCTGGTCAGCCTGGCCACGGCGCCGGACGCGGCGGAAAAGTCGGCCGGCCTGGTCTGGACCCCCGCCTTCTTCCGGGAGGAAAGCGTGCGCCTGGCGCATGAGCCGTTCTGGCGCAACTACCGCGTCCTGGCCGGCCTGCTGCTGGCCGCCACCGCCGTCATCGTCTACACCTTCCGCTAGGGGGCCTGCCCATGGGCGATCCGCTGCGGGTGTTGCCGCCCGGCACCATCCGGCCTGACCTAAAGGATCCCGAGCCGCGACGCGCATTGCGGGGACGCGGGCCCGATTGCTATCATCCGCGCCCAGGGGAGCACCAAGAGGCCGGAAGCAAGGGGATGCGGGTCAAGCGTCCGACATCGTTCGACATCGCCGAACTGGC
This sequence comes from Nitrospirillum guaranorum, assembly GCF_034653275.1. NCBI lineage: Bacteria > Pseudomonadati > Pseudomonadota > Alphaproteobacteria > Rhodospirillales > Azospirillaceae > Nitrospirillum > Nitrospirillum guaranorum. The sequence continues at coordinate 52,128 of NZ_JAYEES010000001.1, forward strand.
CGGCGTGTCGCAGTCCACCGTGTCCCGCGCCCTGCGCAACGACGCGATGGTCAGCGAGGACACCCGCCAGCGCGTGGCCCAGGCGGCCCGCCTGCTGAACTATAAGGTCGACGTCAACGCCCGCAATCTGCGCTCGCAGAAGACCAATACCCTGGCCCTGCTGCTGTACGAAGACCCGGTGACCAGCCAGTCGCTGATCAACCCCTTCTTCCTGTCCATGCTGAGCAGCATCACCAAGGCGTCGGCCCGGCGCGGCTATGACCTGCTGATCAGCTTCCAGCAGTCCAGCGACGACTGGAGCGCCGACTACGCCGCGTCCAAGCGGGCCGACGGCCTGATCTTCCTGGGCTATGGCGACTATCTGCGCTACGTCGACAAGATCAGCCGCCTGGATGAGGTCAGCACCGCCTTCGTCACCTGGGGACCGGTGGTCCAGGGCCAGCCGGGGCACTTCATCGGGTCGGACAACATCCGGGGCGCCCGCGAGGGGGTGCGCCACCTGATCGCGCGCGGCCGCAAGCGCATCGCCTTCCTGGGCGATATTTCCGAGCATTGCCCAGAATTCCGCGACCGCTACACCGGCTATGTCGAGGCGCTGGGCGAGGCGGGCCTGCCGGTGATCGAGGCGTTGTACGCCGATGCCGCCGCGTCGGAGGAGGTCGGGCACCAGGCCATCCTGAACCTGATCGACCGCGAGGGGCCCATCGACGCCGTGTTCGGCGCCTGTGACCTGCTGGCCATCGGCGCCATGAACGGCCTGCGCGAGCGGTCCTTGCGCGTGCCCGAGGACGTGGCGGTGGTGGGCTTCGACGACATCGTCGCCGCCCCCTTCACGTCCCCGCCCCTGACGACCATCCGCCAGGACACGGCGGCCGCGGGGGAGCTGCTGGTGGAGAACCTGCTGCGCCTCATCGACGGCCGCCCCATCGAGACGACACAGATCTCCACCAGCCTGGTAGTGCGGGGCAGCTGCGGCGGCGCCTGACCCACCGGGGACTGCGGGGTCACACCCCCGGTTGTTGCCAACACCCCGGGCGTGCGGTATCCCGATGGTGGGGACAGCAAGGGGGGGCGTCGTTGGGGCGACCGGGCATACACCCCGATTGGAGTTGGACGTGCTGCAACGACCCAGCTACAGGCATTCCCTGATTTCCCTGCTGGCGGACCTGAGCGGGCCGGACACCCGGGACGCCGGGCTGCAGGCGCTGGAGGCCGCCGGCTACCTCACGCCCGAGTTGCGGGCGAAATGGACGGCCGAACTGGCGCGGCCGAAATACGCCACCCGCTATCTCAGCGAAATCGTCTCGCAGGAAAAGGTGCGCATCGAAAAGCTGCTGCGCCAGGTGGGCGGGGAACTGACAGCGGTCAAGACACGCGCCGTCATCGCCAATTTCAGCCAGGCCCTGCAGGTGTGCAAGCAGGAACACCGCCTTGAACCCGATCGCATCCGGCGGTCGCGTATCCTGGACTTCGGCGCCGGCGTATGGTCCTCCCTATCGGCCTCCGTCATGCTGTACGCCATCGGGTTTGAGCAGGCCGACGCGTTCGAGCCCTTTCCCATCGCCCCGGACATGGTGGCGGAAAGCGTCTTCCAGACCATCCGCTGGCTGTATGACACGCCGGACGCCTTCGCCGTCTTCGGCGCCACGCCGGCGACGATGAGGCAGCGCGTGGCCGCCCTGGACTTTTCCGGCCTGGAGGAAAAGCTGGACGGCCTGAATGCCGGCGGCCATCGCGTGATCGATTTCGGCCCCGTCCGGCTGTTCAACAACACCGACATGATGGACAACGGGTACTACGACCTGGTGTGCAGCAATTCGGTGCTGGAGCATGTGGAGGACATGCGCGGCGCCCTGGCCCGGCAGCGGGAGATCCTGAAGGACGACGGCGCCTGCGTGCACACGGTGGACTTCACCGACCACCGCGCCATCTCAGCCGACCGGGAGGACATCGAGCATTCCTTCCACATGTACTACGACGGCATCCTGGACGAGGTGAACGGCCTGCGCGCCGGCGACCTGGAATCCCTGTTCGTGCTGAGCGGCTTCCACGGCAGCATCGTGCGGCTGATGACGGCGCCCGAGGGGTATATCGACTATAGCCGCCTGCACCCCCGCTTCGCCCACTATTCCCCGGCGGACTTGGCGGCGGCGGTCAGCAGCTACGTGCTGACGAAGGCTTGACGGCGGTCCCGGAGCCTCGCGGCCCCGGGAACCATCCTCTTCTCACGGCTTGGTGGCGTAGCGCACCGCCACGGGCGCGTAGAGGTCCCAGACCCCGCCGTCGTGCAGGGAGCGCAGCAGCTTCACATACTCCGCGTGCGCCCAGGCCAGCGGGGTCGCGCTGTCGGTGCCGGCGCCGGCCTTGTAGCCGCGGCCGCCATCGCTGCCCACACCATCCCACACCTGCTCCGGGATCATCAGGCCCTGGTTGGCGAAGCGCTCCAGGGCGCGGACGTAGGTGGCGCGGATGGCCTCCACCTCCGCCGGCTTGGCGCCGCCGGCCTTGGCCGCCGCCAGCGCCAGCTCGTAATGCCCGCGCTCGCCCGTCAGCAGGGGCCAGACGCGGCCGCGCTGGGTGGGCGTCATGCTGCCGCTGACGGCGTAGTTGGCGCCGGTCGCCCGGTCCTCGCCATAGCCGTCGTTGCCATAGCGGCGCCAGCCGGGATAGGCCGTGGCGTCGCCATCGAAGTGGAAGGTGTACTTGACGCGCAGGTTCTCCGGCAGCGTCTCGTCATCCAGCACCGCCAGGCTGGACTTGATGACCGGGTCGCTGGGTGCCCGCACGCCATAGCGCACCAGCTCCAGGAAGCCGCCGTCGACGTAGGCGTCCTCCGTCAGCGCCTGCTGCCCGTTGCGCACCGCCAGGGGCGTGTGGGCATTGGGCTGGCCCGTGGGCGCGATGCGCAGGTAATAGCCGGCTTTCGAGCCCCCAGGGGAGGCCGTTCGCGCCAGCTGCCCGTTGGTGGTGACCGTCGCGGCCTCCAGCCCGGCGGAGTATTGATCGGCGGCGGCGTAGTAGCGCTTCACCGACGCCTCATCCCCCGCCTGGCCCGCCAGTTCCGCCGCCGCCGCCAGGCCGGCGATGACCGCCGCCGTGGTGGAGGGGGAGTTGCCGGCCTGCTCTTCCCAGCGTTCCTGCTGGGTCACGGGTGGGCGGATGGTCTCCTTGTTCCAGCCGATGCCGGCGGTGCCGCCCTTGACCAGGAAGTCGGCGGCCGGCTTCACCATGCTGGTGTAGAGCGCGGTGGCCTCGGCGTCGCTGATGACGCCGTTGCGCCACAGGCGCCAAGCCAGCATCAGGGGCATGGCCGTCTGGTCCAGCTGCACGCCCACCCATTCCGGCGTGCCGTCCACGTGCGTCTTCTGCAGGAACCAGCCGCCGTCGCCATGGTTGCCCGGCGTCTTCGGTCCCACCTGGATGGTCTTCAGATAGGTCAGCGCCGCCTTGGGGGTGTCGGTGTCGCCCAGGGCCAGCAGGGCCATGGCGCACTGGTAGAAGTCGCGCGGCCACACGGCCTTGTAGCCCGTCGCCGGCTTGTCCGCCTTCTGCGTGTCGCCCCAGGGCGCGGACAGCGACGCGATCAGCGCGCCGGGGTGGGTCTTGTCCTCCTGCGCCTTCAGCACCAGGGCGCTGGCGTACAGCAGCTTGCCGCCATCCATGGCGACCTTGGCCAGGTCCGGCAGGGGCGCCAGCTTGGCCTGGTAGCCTTCCCAGCCGGCGTCATAGGCCGCCAGCACGGCGTCATGCCCGCGCTTGAGCGTGGCCGTGGCGGCGGCGCCCGCCGCCTTGGCGCTGTCGCCGAAGCCGACGACGATGTCGAAGGTGGCCTCGCCCGTCACGGGCGCCAGGGCGCCGGCCAGCGCCACGTTGCCGGCCTTGTCGCCGGTGGTGGTGTAGCTGTCGTCCAGCTTGCCGGCCTTGCGCAGCTGGGTCAGGCCGTCCGAAACGCCGACAAAGCCCACGCTGGTGGCCTTGAAGCCCTGCGCCGCCTTCACCACCAGGTGGCGGTTGCCCTCATAAGCGTGCAGGGCACCCTCGGTCCCATCGGCCTTGTCGCCACCGCCAGTGCCGGCCATCTGCGGGTCCACCAGCAGATAGGGGGTGACCGTGCCGCCCTTCAGCGCCCGCACCGTCACGCGCACCATCAGGGTGTCGGCGGCGGGGTCGGTGAAGACCTGCTTCTCGATCTCGTACTTGCCGTTCTTGGCCTTGTTCACGACCTTGTAGGCCAGGGAGCGGGGACGGCCGGCGGCATCGACATCCAGATAGCTGGTGGTGCTGTCGGTGTCCGTGTCCTCCACATCCAGGAAGCCCTCGCCCTGGATGGCCAGCTTCAGCTCGCGCAGCTGCACCTCATGGATCAGGCCGTACATGGTCTCAGTGACCACGCCCTTGGCCAGCGAGAACCAGACGCGCGACGGCACGGCCTTGCCCGCCTGCGCGTCGTACGCGTGGTAGGCGGTGCCGATGCCGGTCTTGCCCGCATAGGCGCCCGTCGCCGCCTGCCCCGGCGCGCCCGGCGCCACGGCGGCGAAAGCGGCCCCCGTCATGCTTGTGGCCAGCAGCATCGCCATCAGCGCGGCCGCCCGTTTCCGTCCCATCGTCTTATTGTTCGTCATTTCATCACCAGGCTTGAAAGGCAGGGCCCCACTGTCCCCCGCGGTGCACCGCACAAGGGCTTGAATACGTATGGGAGGCGGGCGGCGGAAGGGGGAAATACGTATGTGGCCTGCGGCTAGCGCGACCAGGGCCAAGGCCGGCGCGGCGACGGCAGGCGCACCTTGGGCGGGTGGGGATTATTGAAACCGCCGGGGAGGTTGTCTTCCCACTCGGCAATCAGGCCGTTGATAAAAAAGCCGATGCAGGTACCGATTATGGCTAGCCACCACGGCATCTTGAAGACAAAAATCAACATCAACACCATGCCCACGAAAATGGCGGCAAGAATGATTCGCGTATGAATCACTATTCGCCGTTGCTGCTTTTCTCGATCCAGCATCTTTGCCACCCCGTTCTGACAATACCTTACCACCCAAGAAGAACTCGGCGCAGTTAGCATCCGCTGTAGAACTTTTTCATGCGACCGTAATACGCGATAATGAATCCCTCTATGATACGGATTTAGATAATGAAGAAAGCGGCGGGAATTCTGATCGCCTCTGTGATCCTCGGATGGTGCCCCGCCGTTCAAGCGGGTGATGCCAATGGAGACTTCGCAAGAAAGATAGCTGGGCGCGGCACCATTCAAATAAGGGGCTGGGCCCGTCTGCGCGGCGAGTTGATGATTTTTGACAGCACCGCATCCAGAGACGGGAAAGTCTCCTTCCCTCACTGCATCAGCGGTGTCTTCACAAACCAGGCGGCGATTGATCTTTCTTTTTTTGACGGCAAGTTGGTGCAAGTAACGGGACAGATATTCAAGTACGATGACCTAAAATTGGAAGACAGTCCCTTGCTTCCCCGGAAGACGCTGGCAGGATCGATAGTTCCAAATTTCTGCTTTGGAAGCAACGTTCTGCTCATCGAAAGCCTGGAACTTTCACCACAGTCACCGACACCTTGATTTGGACAATTGCCCACCAATCATCTCCAGACAATACTGGTATACTCAACGGGCCAGCAAAAACGTCAGCGGCACGTCCAGCCGCGCGCGCCATGAGGCCTCGTTGTGGTCGGCGCCGGGGTAGACGCGGGTCATGAAGTCCACGTCCTCGCGATAGCCCCGCGCCCGCATCTGGGCATCCACCTTGTCCTGGTAGGGGCCGTAGAGGCTGTCCAGGTTGATGGTGCCGTGGTCGAAGTAGACCCGGCCGTCGCCGGGTCGGGGCAGGCGGTCGCGCAGGTAGTCGCGAAACAGGGCGGCGACACGGTCCAGGCGCGGGTCGTGGGCGCTCACCAGGTCGCCCTGGGTGCTGACCAGCCAGTGGGTGGAGAGGGCGCCGGCGCCGCCGAACACCTGGGAATATTGGCAGAGGGCATAGAGGGAGATGAGGCCGCCCATGCTGGAGCCCATGACCACCGTGTCCGCCCGCGCCGGGCGGGTGCGGAAGCGGGCATCGATGGCGGGCTTCAGCTCCCCCACCAGGAAGCGCAGGTAGCCGTCGGACAAGGGGGAGCCCGCCAGGCCCTGCAGGTCCGCCGGCAATCGGCCGTCCAGGTTGGGGGCGTACTCCTGCGAGCGCAGGTCGGTGTTCCACACACCCACAACCAGGGTGGGCTTCACCGTGCCGGCCGCCATCAGCCGGGTCAGGTGTTGGCCCACACCCCAGGTCTGGCCGGCGTAGGCCGCCGCCGGATCGAACAGGTTCTGGCCGTCGTGCATGTAGAGGACGGCATGGCGATCCTGGCTGGCGTCATAGTCCGGCGGCAGCCAGACCGTGACGCGGCGCGCCTTGGCGTGGGCGGACGCCACTTCGCCCAGGTCAACCAGGCGTCCTGGCAGGGGGCCGGGGCCGTCCAGCGTGGCGGGGGAGCGCGCACGGGCAAGGGCGGGCGTCCCCGGCAGGGTGGCGAGGGCCAAGCCGGCCAGGGCCGCGCGGCGGGTCAGGGCCATCATGATCAATGCCCCTTGCCCGCCACCAGCTGCACGGCCGCCCCGCCACCGCGCGCCAGCGGCAGGATCAGCGTGTCGCCCTGGCGTACCGTGCGGGTCTCCACCGTCATGGGGTGGCCGTCGGTGTGCCAGTCGGCGGTGGGGCCGTCACGGTAGATGTGGGCGGTGTAGTCGCGGCCGGCGTCCAGGAAGTCCAGCGTCACGGTCAGGGTGCGGGGCTGGTCATCGCCCACGCCGCCGATGTACCAGTCGTCGCTTTTGCGGTCCTTGCGGGCGAAGGTGGCGTACTGGCCCACCTCGCCGTTCAGCACGCGGGTGTCGGACCAATCGACCGGCACCGCCTTGAGGAAGGCCAGGGCGTCCGGATACTTGGCGTAGTTCTCCGGCAGGTCGGCCAGCATCTGCACCGGGCTGTAGAGCACGACATACAGCGCCAGTTGCTTGGCGAGGGTGGAGGGAATGCGGGTGTTGTCCTTGCCCGTCAGGCTGACCACGCCGGGCGTGAAGTCGAAGGGGCCCGACAGCATGCGGGTGAAGGCCAGCGTCGCCTCATGGTTGGGCGGGTTCTTGGGGTCGCCCCAGGCGTTGTATTCCATGCCCCGCGCCCCTTCCCGCGCCACCCAGTTGGGGTAGGTGCGGCGCAGGCCGGTGTCCTTGATGGGCTCATGGCTGTCGATGGCGATGTGGCGCTTGGCCGCCTCCGTCACCACCCGCAGGTAATGGCGGGACATCCACTGGCCGTCGTGCCATTCGCGCAGGGTGGTGCCGTCGGGTTCCACCCGCTCGATATCGCCATCATCGGTGACGTAGCCGGTCTTGATGGCGGGGATGCCCAGGCCCTGGGCGTAATCCAGCGCGGCGCCCAGCTGGCTTTCGTAATGGCTGACGGACCCACCGGTTTCATGATGGCCGATCAGGTTCACGCCTTTGGACTTGGCATAAGCGGCCATGCCGGCCCAGTCCAGGTCCGGCGTCGGCTTCTTGAAGTCGAAGTCGTTGCCGTTGCCGAACCACTGGCCGTCCCAGCCCACGTTCCAGCCCTCGACCAACACGCCGCCGATGCCGTTGGCGGCCGCGAAGTCGATGTGCTTGCGCACGTTGGCGGTGGTGGCGCCGTGCTTGCGGCCGGTGGCCCAGCTGGCGGCCCCCAGGTGCATTTCCCACCACACGCCCACGAACTTCTCCGGCTTCACCCAGCTGACGTCGCCCAGGGCGTTGGGCTCGTTCAGGTTCAGCTCCAGGTGCGACTGATAGAGGCCGCCGGCGCTGTCGGCGAAGATCATCGTGCGCCACGGCGTGGTGAAGGGGGCCTGGCGCATCACGCGGGCGCCCAGCGGGCTGGGCGACAGCGTGGCCTTCAGCCGCTGGCCATCCACCCGGCGCACCCACATGCCGGCGTAATCCACCAGCGCCGCCTCGTGCAGGGCGATGTGGGTGCCGTCGTCGGTGCGGATGGTCAGGGGCGTATGCGCCTGGCCCAGCTCCGCCAGGGGGGTGTGGTTGTAGATGTACTCATAGCTGTCCCACTCGCCGGCCGGGGTCCACCACGCCTCCCCCGCCCGCACCACGGCGAACTCCGTCAGCTCATCCGCGATGCGCACTGTCTTCAACTGGGGCTGATCGGGGAATTCGTAGCGGAAGCCGACGCCGTCGTCATAGACGCGGAACACCACGTCCAGTTCGCGCGCGGGCCCGGCCTTTTCCTTCAGCCGGACGCGCAGTTCGTTGAAGTGGTTGGATATCGTGCGCCATTCGCCCCAGGGCTGTTCCCAGGTCTCATCCACCGTGCGGGTGGATTGGCCGGCCAGGGTGAAGCCGCGTTCCATCTTGGGCGCGTCGGTGAACAGGAAACCCAGGCGGGAGGGGGCGATAACCTCCGTCCCCCGGCGGGTAATGGCGTAGGCGGGCCGTCCCTCGCCATCCAGCTCCACCCGCACGGCCAAGGTGCCGGCGGGGGAGGCGACGGTGGCCACGACCTTGGCCGGCGTTTCCGCCAAGGCCGGCAGGGAAGCCAATACCATCACCGCGACCAGCGCCCGCCGCATCAAGGAAACCATCACCACCGCCTCCCGCTTATTTTTCTCAAACGCCGGCCTCAAGTCGCGCCTATTTCGGCCGCGACAGCACCAGGCCGCCGAAGGGCGGCAGGGTCCAGCCCTGGGTGCCGGACCGCGGCTCGCCCACACTGTCCACCACCGGCCAGTTCGCCCCCTCCGGCGTCGTCCACGCCCCGGGGCCGAAGTTGAACAGGCACAGCAGCGTCTCGTCGCCGTGGCTGCGTTCGAAGGCCAGCACGTGCTCGCCCGTCTCGATGAAGCGCATATCGCCCACCGCCAGCGCCGCGTGCGCCTTGCGCAGGCCCAGCACCCGGCGGGTCAGCGCCAGGTGGGAGTGGGGGTCGGCCTGCTGCCGGTCCACCGCCATCGCGTCATGGTCGGCGCCCACGGGCAGCCAGGGCTGGACGGTGCTGAAGCCGGCGTTGGGGGCGCCGGACGTCCAGGGCATGGGCGTGCGGGCGCCGTCGCGGCCCAGGGTCAGGGGCCAGTTGGCGATGGCCTCGGGGTCCTGCAGCTGCTCGAACGGGATGGACACCTGGGTCAGCGCCAGCTCTTCCCCCTGGTAGAAGAAGATGTTGCCGCGCAGGGTGACCAGCAGCAGCGCCGCCATGCGGGCGAAGGCCGCGCGGTCCTGCGGCTTCGCCCAGCGGGAGACGCAGCGCGGCGCGTCATGGTTGGAAAAGGCCCAACTGGGCCAGCCCAGGCCGGGCTCATCCGGCCACAGCTCCAGCGCCTTGCGCACCAGGGCGGGGGTCAAGGTGTCGGCATAGAGGAAGCTGAAGTCGTAGGCGCTGTTCAGCCGCGTGTCGCCGGCGGTGAAGGCCTTCATCTCGCGATCGGCATCGGGGCCGCCCACCTCCGCCACCGTGAAGCGGTCGCCATCGTAGCTGTCCAGCACGCCGCGGATGCGTTCCAGGAATTTCGGAATGTCCGGGTGGGACATGTTCTTGGAATGCAGCTGGAAATCGAAGGGCCGGGTGCGCGCGGCGCGCGTGTCCGGGTTCACCGGATTGTCGGTGAAGGCCGGGTCGTGCATGGAGAAGTTGATGGCGTCCAGGCGGAAGCCATCCACCCCCCGATCCAGCCAAAAGCGCGCCACGTCCAGCAGGGCGTCCTGCACCACCGGATTGTGCACGTTCAGATCCGGCTGTTCGGTCAGGAAGTTGTGCAGGTAGTACTGCCGCCGCCGCGCGTCCCAGGTCCAGGCCGGGCCGCCGAAGACGGACTGCCAGTTGCAGGGCGGACTGCCGTCGGGCTTGGCGTCGGCCCAGACATACCAGTCGGCCTTGGGGTTGGTGCGGTCCTGGCGGCTTTCCTGGAACCAGGCGTGCTGGTCGGACGTGTGGGAATAGACCTGGTCGATGATGACCTTGAGATTCAGCGCATGCGCCCGCGCCACCAGGGCGTCGAAATCGGCCAGGGTGCCGAACAGCGGGTCGACGTCACGGAAATCGGACACGTCATAGCCGAAGTCGCGCATGGGGGAGGTGAAGAAGGGCGACAGCCAGACGGCGTCCACGCCCAGGCTGGCGATATGATCCAGGTGCCGGGTGATGCCGGGCAGGTCGCCCACGCCGTCGTTGTTGGAGTCGGCGAAACTGCGCGGATAGATCTGGTAGATCGCCGCCCCGCGCCACCAGGGTCGGGGGCTGCCCGGTCCAGTATGGGTGGGGTGTTCCATGGTCATGAAGCCTCTCCAGATGCGCAGACAACGTAATCAAGCGGGGCCAGCTGGACAGCATAGCTGCCAGGGGCGGTAGGGGCAGCGCCGCATCGGCCGTGCAGGGCGATGAAAGTGGTCCACTGGCTGCCGACCTCAACCTGGGCGTTCACCGGTTGGGTCCCGGTGTTGACGGCCACCAGCACCTCGCGCCCCGTGGCGGGGTCAATACGCGAGACGGCGAACAATCCCGGCTTTTCACTGGCGTAGCGCAGGACGCTGCGGCCGTGGCGCAGCGCCGGCTCCGCCTCGCGCAGACGCGCCATCTCGGCCAGGGCCTTATAGAGCGGGTGGTCCGGGTTGAAGCTGGGCGTGGCGGTGGTGGCGGTGGTGCCCACCAGGCGTTCCGCGTTGTAGGACGGGACGCGGCTGCCGAACATGTCCTCGCGGCCGGCGCGATCCTCCCCGCCGCTGAAGCCCTGCTCGTCCCCGGAATAGACGACGGGCACGCCGCGCTGGGTGAACATCAGGGCGTTGGCCAGGATCACACGGCGGAGGATCTCATCCTCCCCGGCCTGGGGGAAAGCCTTACGGGCGAAATAGGCGAAGCGGCCGTGGTCATGGTTGCTGACGAAGGTGGGCAGCTGGCGCGCCGCGTCCTCACCGCCCTCGTACAGCGCATCGCCGTCCAGCATCAGGGCCAGCCTGTCGGTGCCCTTGGTGCCGGCCACCGTGTCGACCACGGCGCGGCGGAAGGCGAAGTCCAGCACGGCCGGCAACTTGTCCACGCGGGTGTGGCGGGCCAGGATGGCCACCCGGCCGTCGGTGTCCGCCACCTCGCCAAAGATATGGAAATGGGGGATGCCCTTGGCCTTGGCGCGTTCCAACATGGCGGGCACGAAGGCCTGCCAGAATTCCGGATTCACATGGCGGGTGGTATCGATGCGGTAGCCGTCGATGCCATAGCGGTCGATCCAGCCGCCATAGATGTCGATGAAGCCCCGCACCACGGCCGGGTGCTCCGTCATCACGTCGTCCAGGCCGCCGAAGTCGCCGTACAGGGAGCTTTCGCCCTTGAAGGTCGATTCACCGCGATTGTGGTAGTAGCGGGGGTCGTTCAGCCAGTCCGGCGCCTTAACATGCCGTTCCGCCTCGGGCACGAAGGGGGTGTAGGCGTAGGCCGGGTCCGTCAGCCGGGCGAAGTTCTCCTCGGTCCGGACCTCGTCGCCCTGGAAGCCGGCATTGATGGCGGGGCCGGCGGGGCCGCCCTTGCGGGTATAGGGATAGTCCGCCTTGGAGCGGTAGGGGCACGGCTTGCCCTTGCCGTTTTCCAGGGCGCATTCCTTGTACTGGATGACGTCGGCCGTGTGGTTGATGACGATGTCCAGATAGACCTTCATGCCGCGCGCGTGGGCCGCGTCCACCAGGGCCTTGAAGTCGTCGTCGGTGCCCAGATGCGGATCGACGTGGGTGAAGTCGGTGATCCAATAGCCGTGGTAGCCGGCGGACTGGTGGCCGGGCGCCCCCTGCACCGCCTTATTCTTGAACACCGGGCCGACCCACAGGGCCGTGGCGCCCAGGCCCTGGATGTAGTCCAGCCGCCGGATCAGGCCCTTGAGATCGCCGCCGTGGTAATAGCCGCTGTCGGTCGGATCGTAGCCGGTGACCGACCGGTCGCCGCCCAGGCCGCCGCCCAGGCCGCCCGTGTCGTTGGCGGGGTCGGCGTTGTCGAAGCGGTCGGGCAGCAGGAAATAGACCACCTCATCCTCCGCCAGCCGATCGCGATAGTCGGCGGCCCGCGCCGGAGCGGCGCCCGCCAGCGGCAGGGTCCCGGCGGCGATGATCATGGTCGTGGCGAACAGCGCCAGGCGGCGGCTGAAGGGCGTCATGCGGTCCTCGTCAGGCGGTCGGGCTTGCGGTAGCGGGGCATTGGGGGGCGGAGCAGTGGCGGGCGACGAAGTCGGCATGGGTGGGCATGGCATCCACCTCGCGCGCCACGGCCGACTTGATGTCGTCCAGGAAACGGCGCAGATCCTCTTCCGACAACTGGTCGGCCAGGGGATGGTGATCGCGCGGCCAGACCCCCTGCCCCAGGAAGACGTGCAGCCAGCTGACCTCGCTGAACAGTTCGTCGTGGTCGCGGGCGACGCGGCCCAGCGCCCGGAAGACGCGCATGCGGCGGGCCAGTTCCTCGGGCACGGGCCGGTCCCGGCACTCCCTCCAGAAGGGGTTGTCGGCGCGTTCCGTGGCCGCGTAGTGCAGGATGATGAAGTCGCGGATGCGCTCATACTCGATGGCCGACGCCCGGTTGAACTCGTCCGCCACGGCGGGATCGAATTCCCGGTTCGGCAGCAGCGTGATCAGGCGGGAAATCGCCGACTGCACCAGGTGGATGCTGGTGGACTCCAGGGGTTCCATGAATCCGCCGGCCAGGCCCACGGCCACGACGTTGCGGTTCCAGAAGCGGCGGCGGCGACCGGCGGTGAAACGCAACTGGCGTGGCTCGGCCAACGCTTCGCCATCCAGGTTGGCCATGAGCGTGGCGGCCGCCTCGTCATCGCTGACATGGCGGCTGGAATAGACGTAGCCGTTGCCGGTGCGGTGCTGCAGCGGGATGCGCCACTGCCAGCCGGCGGGCCGCGCGGTCGAGCGGGTGTAGGGCGTCAGGGCGGCGGCGGACCCGTCGTGCGCGCTGGGCACGGCCCAGGCCCGGTCACAGGGCAGCCAATGCGTCCAGTCCTCGAACCCGGTGTTCAGCGCCTGCTCGATCAACAGGCCGCGAAAGCCGGAGCAGTCGATGAACAGGTCCCCGGCGACGCGCGTGCCGTCGGCCAGCTCCACCGCGTCGACGAAGCCGTCGTGGGCGCGCAGCACGGTGCGGACGATCTTGCCCTCCGTCCGGCGCACCCCGCGCTGTTCCGCGAACCGCCGCAGATAGCGGGCGTACAGCCCGGCATCGATGTGGAAGGCGTGGGCCAGCGGCTCAAGCGGGCTTTGCCGGCGCGGGTCGGGCCGCAGGAAGCGCCCGCGCCGGGCCGCCACGCTATTGAGGATGTAGGGTTCCCAGTCGTCCGTCATGCCCAGGCGGTGGGCGCGCAGCCAGAAATCCTGGAAATGGCCCAGCCCCAGCGACCGGCTGAAAGCGCCGAAGCTGTGCAGGTAGCGGTGCCCCGGCCGCAGCCAGTCCACGAACTCGATGGCCAGCTTGATGGTGCCCTGGGTCTGGCGCAGGAAGTCGTTTTCGTCCAGGCCCAAGGCGCGGTTGAAGATGGCGATGGGGGGATGGTGGCCTCGCCCACGCCCACGGTTCCGATCTCCTCGGATTCCACCAGGTGGATGCGGTGGCCGCCAGGGCCCAGGATGTGGCTGAAAAGGGCGGCCGTCATCCATCCGGCGGTTCCGCCGCCGACGATGACGATGTCGCGGAGGGGGGCGAACGTCATGGCCTGTCTTCCAGGTCGCTGTTGACGGTACGTCCCCGCCGGAGCGGGGAAAAGGGTGAGGCGGGCCCTGGTCCACCTGGATCTGGGGTCCACCTGGGTCTGGGCCCGCCTCACGAGGGCTCGGGGAGAAAGGCGAGAGGCGCCCGCCGGCCGGGATGCCGGCGGGAGACCCCACCCTATCGGCTCAGTACTTGTAGGAAGCGCCGAGCAGATAACGAACGCCGTACTTTTCGTACCGCCAATTCTGCGTGGTATCGCCGTTGTAGTAGGTGATGACCGGCTCGTCGGTCAGGTTCTGGGCCTGCAGGACGATGGAGAGGCCCTTCAGGGCGCCTTCGCCGAAGTCGTAGCTGACCTGGGCGTCCACCAGGGTCTCCGGCACCGCCAGGTCGAACTCGCGGCCCTGCCCGAAACCGGTCTGTTCCGACAGGTAGCCGGAGCGGTGGGTGACCGAGACGCGGGCGCCGAAGCCGCCGTTCTCGTAGTACAGCGTGCCCTGCTCCGTCCACTTGGAGTAACCGGCCACCGGCAGGGTGCTGTTGCCGCTACCCACACCCTGCGACCCGGCCTGCAGGTCGGTCTGCGTCCAGCCGGCGGCGCCGTTGATGCCGAAGCCGCTCAGCTTGGACCACACCATGTCCAGCGGCACGGCGAACGCGGCCTCCACGCCCTCGATCATGCCGCCGGCACCGTTCACGGGCACGGTGACGTAACCCAGCGTGGTGCTGGATCCGGTGGTGGAATTGCTGGTGACCCCGGTGAAGTCCGTGACCGTGCTCTTATTGTAGATGTTGTTTTCCAGGTGCTTGTAGAACGCCGCCAGCGACAGGTAGCCAGCCTTGTTGAAATAGTATTCGTAGGACAGGTCGACCGCGTCGGCGTACCAGGGCTTCAGGTAGGGGTTGCCGCCGTTGCCGCTCCACGGACTGTTGTTCAGGTTGCCGCCGGTGTAGCCGGCCTTGGAGCTGTCGAAGCTGTAGGCCAGGTTGGCCTGCATCTGGTCCATGCGGGCCCGCATCATCTCGCGGGCGGCGCCCAGACGGATCTGATGGTCCGGGTTAGGCAGAACGAAGGACAGGTTCAGGCTGGGCAGCAGGTCGTTGTAGGCGATGCCCTCGGTGCGCGGGGCATAAACGCCGGCGGCGGAATTGGCGGTGCTGACGGCGATGCCGGTGGACGACTGGTCGGTATGGACCAGTTGCAGACCGACGTTGCCGGTGACCTTCACGCTCCCCAGGTTACCGTCCACGTCCGCCTTGACGAAGGCGGTGGTGACTTTTTCATCCACGGTGTAGTGGCTGTCGCCCGTGCAGTTGGCGCGATACTGGCCACAGGGCACCAGGCTGTAGACGCCGCGGGACAGCAGTTCCACCGGGTTGTAG
The DNA here is from genome assembly GCF_034653275.1 of Nitrospirillum guaranorum. Lineage (NCBI taxonomy): Bacteria > Pseudomonadati > Pseudomonadota > Alphaproteobacteria > Rhodospirillales > Azospirillaceae > Nitrospirillum > Nitrospirillum guaranorum. The sequence continues at coordinate 67,226 of NZ_JAYEES010000001.1, forward strand.
GCGACGGTGTTGCCCAGGCCGATCCAGCTGAGGTCGGCGGTGCCCACCATGGCCCAGGACGGAATGGCGGCGCTGGCGCCCCGCACGCCGGTCAGGGGATCGACCGGCGCGGTCAGGTTGGACGTCAGGGTGACGTACCATTCCGGCTGGTAGTATTCCTTGTTGCGCTCGGTGTAGTTCACGCCGATGTCGATGTCCTTCAGGAAGGCGACTTCGTGGAAGTCCTTCTTGAGGTCACCCTTCAGCGAATACAGGTCGTCGTGCACCCGCGGCTTGTTCAGGTAGCCGTTCTGGGCATAGGGGGTGGTGCCGCCGTTCCAGTTGTTGGGATCGGTCAGCTTGATCAGGTTGGGGTCGGCGTAGTTCAGGTTGTGGGTGTACTGGTACCCGGCCACATTGGTGCCGACATCGGTGAACCCGATGGTGTCGGTGGCGCCCGACGACCCGCTGGAACCGGTGCCGAAGTAGGATTCGAAGCGGGTGGTGGTGCGGTCGGCCTGGCTGTAGCCGGCGTCCAGGGTGCCGGTCCAGTCGCCCTTGGTGTACTGGCCGTTCCAGCCGATGGAGTACAGGTCGGACTGGGTGGTGCCCACGTCGCTGCGGCCCACGCCCTTCACGCCGCTGAACGCGCCGCTGGTGATCATGTTGCCGACGGTGGTGTAGCCGGGCAGCAGCGCCACGGGCGGCTGCGCGCCGATGGCCGAGCCGTTGCCCCACTGCAGCGGCATCTCGATGCCGCGCTGCCACTGGTAGTCCTGATAGTGGGTGTAGAAGAAGTCCAGCGACGTGGTGAAGTTGTCGGTGGGCTTGTACTGCACCGTGCTCATGATGCCGGTGCGGTTGAACTCTTCGGAATTCGCGCGCACCTCGTCACCGCCGATGACGTACTTGCCGTTGGACAGCTGCGGGTAGCCCCAGACGCGCGAGGTTTCCTGCTGCGTCGGCGAGTTCAGATGGGCGATGGACAGCGACACGCCCAGGGTGTCGTGGGCGAACTGGTCGATGTAGGTGGCGCTGGCGCGGTAGCCCTTGTCCTCGCTGTCGGAATTCAGCTTGCCGATGGAGGTCTGCTCATACCGGGCGGAGGCGGACAGCACCTGCTTGCCGTAGTCCAGCGGGCGGACGGTCTGCAGGTCCACGGTGCCGGCCAGGCCCTGGGCCGTGAAGCCGGCCTGCGGGGTCTTGTAAACCACGGCGCTGCTGATGATTTCCGAGGGGTACAGGTCGTATTCGACGCTGCGGTTGTTGCCGGTCGACACCTGCTCGCGCCCGTTCAGGGTGGTCAGGGTGAAGTCCGGGCCCAAACCGCGCAGGCTGATGACCTGGGCGCGGCCATCGACGCGCTGGGCGGCCAGGCCGGGCAGGCGGGCCAGCAATTCGGCGATGGAGTTGTCCGGCAGCTTGCCAATGTCCTCGGCCGAGATCGCTTCCACGATCTGGCTGGCGTCGCGCTTCGCCTCGATCGCCGATTCCAGCGAGTGGCGGAAGCCGCTGACGACGATTTCCTGCATGTCGTCGTTGGCGGCGGCGGCATCGGCCGGCGCGCTCTGCGCCAGGGCGGATCCGTGCATCATCAGCACGGCGGCGCTGACGCCCAGGGCCAGCCTGGCGGCCAAACTGATCTTCATGTTCCTCATGGCACCCTCCCCTTAAGTCTTGCCTTACGCGGGCCGTTACCCGGCCCAGTTGCTGCTGTTCTTCAAAGCGCCCGCCCCTGTGGACGGACACCCCCCGGGTCGCCCCGGCGTGAACGAAGGCTGTGGCCGCCCCGGGTCGACGGGGCACCTTGCACGACGTCATGAATGTCACGGTATGGATCAAAGATGGCTCAGGTACGACTGTACCAGGCATTTCGAGGTGCCCGGCCGTATCGTTTCCACCTGAACGCGCATCAACTTGGATCTGGGTGCTTGGGCACCCTGGCCCCGTATCCTCCCGAATTTGTGACGATCATAGTGTGGGGCGGATTTTTGTAACATAGTCCGCATACGTATGTGCAACGATCCAGTAACAGTCACATACGTATTCAGACAGCGGCGCGACTGTTAACCAATTCTGCTTCGCCCACCCAAATAATCATGTGTGCACATGCACAATGAAAAAGGCCGGACCCTTGCGGATCCGGCCTGGCGCTTACAAGACCGCAATCAAATGGCCTGTCCTCATTCCACCCGCAGGGCGGTGGCCACGGCGGCGCGCGCCGCCGTCAGGGCGGGGGCCAGCGCCGCCAGTACCGCGACCAGGAGGGCGACCCCCAGGCCAGCGGCGGCACCCCAGGGACAGGCCTGGTAGTCGAAGGGGTAGCGGATGATGCTCTGGCCGAAGCGGGCCACCACCGGGCGGCTGATGAGCGGCGCCAATGCCGAAGCGACGCCCCAGCCCAGGACGGCGATCACCACCGCCTCATAAATGAACAGACGCACCAGGGCGGCGGCGCCGCCGCCCATGGCCTTCATCACCCCGACCTCCCGCGTTCGCTCCGCCACGCTGACGCCGATGCAGGCCGCCAAGCCCAGCACGCCGGTCGCCAAGGCCAGGACGGAGATTGCCATGAGGATGAGGGTGATGAAGTTCAGATGACCGTCGATGATGGCCCTCAGCATACCGGCCGTCTCCACCTCCCCCACCTGGATGCCGGCGGCGATCAGGTCGTCCTGCAATTCCTGGGCGGCCCGACGCTGGTCCGTGCCCGGGGCCAGGGCCAGATAGACCAGGTCGGCGTCCGCGGGTGACGGGCGCAGGGCGTCCATCACCGCTGCGGGGGCGTAGACGCGGCCCGGTCCGAATTCCCGCACCACGCCGATGATGGTGACCGGTGCGACGCGGTCCCCGGCGCGCAGTTGATAGGCGCCGCCCAACCGGAGGGCCGGAACGTCGGCCAACAGCTTCTGCGTCACGACCACACCATGGGGCGTGGCGTTCCCGGACAGCGTGTTCCCGGCCAGCCACCGCCCGGCCAGCAGATCCGGGCGCAGCAGGCGGGTGTCCGCTGGCGGCGCCACCACCGGAATGGCGTTGCCCAGGCGCACCCCGTCGGCGCCCAGCGGTGTGGCCGCCGCCGCCCGCCAGTACTCCGCCACGCGGACCCCCGCCCGACCGGCCAGCAGGGGTCGCAGGCGGTCCACCGGATAAGGCTGGCGCAGCGCCAATTGCACGTCGTAGGGCTTGGTCCGCGCCACCGCCGCCGCCGTGCCCTGCATGGAGGCGCGGACGTTCAGGGCCGTCAGGAAAAAAGCCAGGCCGATGGCCAGCACCAGGGCGCTGAGCACGGCCGGGCGGGGCCGCCGCAGCACGGCCCCCAACGCCAGGCGGGGCAGCAGGGGCAGGATCACGGCACGGCCCAGCATGCCCACGCCCGCGCCGCCGCCCTGCCCATCGGCCCGCATCAGGGCCAAGCGCACGGGCAGGCGCACCGTCCGCCCCACCCGCCAGGTGGCCACCGCCAGGGGCGTGGCCGCACCGAAAGCCAGGATGATGGCCGCCACCCATAGGGGTGGCCGGGGCGTCAACAGGTCGAAATTATTGCCGGCGGCCAGGAAGCGGGCCATGACCGTGCCCATGGTCATGGCGGCCCAGAGGCTGGCCAGAGCGGCCACCAGGCCGAAGGCTCCCGTGGCCAGCAGATAGTCGCGCAGCACCTGCCCCGGCCGGGCCCCCAGGGCCCGCATCACCCCCACCACCCGCCGTTCCCGCGTCATCATCCCGTCGATCAGGTTGACCACCAGCACCATGCCCATGACCAGGGTGGTCAAGGCCAAGCCGGCCATCAGCACCAGCAGCGCGTCCAACTGGTTCTGGTGGCCGTAGACCGGGACGTCCTGGATATCCAGGCGCCGCACGGCCACGCCCGCCGCCGCCAACGTGGACTCCACCGCCGGGGCCAGCGCGCCGGCGCTTTCCGGGCCGATGGACGCGCGCGCGGTCAGCAGCAGGCGGGTGCCATCCAGCGTCTGGCCCCAGGCGGCCAGGGTGGCGCGGGTGACATAGCCGTAAAGCACCATTTCCATGCGCGAGGGATGCTGGCCGGGATCGAAGACATAGCCGCCGAAGGTCGCGCTGGCGGTTCCGCCATTGGCGAAGCGCAGCGGCAGGGCGACACCCGGCCCGCCCTCCATGAAATAACGCCCATCGCGTTCCAGCAGCAGGCTGCCGGTGGGGGGCGGCCAGGCCTCCTGGGGCAGGCCGGCGTCGGGAGCGAAGGTGGCCACGCGCAGGGCGCGGAAGTCGTCCACCACCGACAGTTCCAGGGGCCACCAGCGGCCCGGCCGGGTTTGCACCCGGGCCATCACCAATGGGCGTTCCTCCACAGCCGCGACGCCGGGTAGGGCCGCCAGCCGGCGCAGCGCCTCCGGCGGCACGGCATCGGTGCGCAGCACCAGGTTGGGCGGGTTGGTGCGGCGATAGCCGGCGTCCAGGTCCGTGCGCAGCAGGGAATAGGCGGCCACCACCGCGCCGGCGACGAATAGGCCGATGGTGAGTCCGGCGAAGGCCATCAGGGTGCGGCCCCAGCGCACGCCGAAGTCGCGCGCCACCTTCTTCATTCGAACGGAGATCATGGCGTGTCCTCCACCGGATTATTCTCCGTCACCTGGCCGTCCTCGACCCGCAGCACCCGGTGATAGCGATCCAACCCGACGCGTTCGTGGGTGGCGACGATGACGGTGCGCCCATCGGCCACGCAGCGGTCGAACAGGGCGGCCACGCGTTCCCCGTTGGCGCGGTCCAGGTTGCCGGTGGGTTCGTCCGCGATCAGGATGGGCGGGTCGTTGGCCAGGGCGCGGGCGATGGCCACGCGCTGCTGCTCGCCACCCGAAAGGCGGCCGGGCGGGCGGAAGGCCTGGTCGGCCAGGCCCATGTCGCCCAGCAGGGACAGGGCCCGCGCCCGGCGCGCCTTGGCCGGCACCGTACCCACCAAATCCATGGCCAGCACGACATTGTCCAGGGCGGTCAAGGTGGGGATCAGTTCGAAGAACTGGAAGACGATGCCAATGCTGGCCCCCCGGAAACGGGCCAGCGCCCCCTCACCCAACGTCTCCAGCGCCGTGCCGTTGACGCGGACGGAGCCCTGGCTGGCCCGATCCACCCCGGTGATGAGGTTCAGCAGCGTGGACTTGCCGGAGCCGGACGCCCCCGTCACCGCCACATACTGCCCCCGGTCGATGGTGACGGTGGCGGGCCGCAGGGCGGCGTGCGCGTCAGGCCCCTGGCGGAACGTCCGCCCGGCGGCCAGCAATTGAATGACAGGCGACACCTGCGCCCCCCCTTTCCTGGTTGAAGAGGGGACAGCGTGGCGGGGCCGTGTCGGGCGCCTTTGCCGCGATTGTCAGGAAAGTGTGGGGAAAACCAGGGTGGCGGTGGTGCCCATGTCCACCGTGCTGTCCAGCGTCAGCCGGCCGCCCTGCGCCACCACCAGGCTACGGGCGATGCCAAGGCCCAAACCAGCGCCGCCCGTTTGGCGGCCCCGGTGGCGGTCGACACGAAAGAAACGGTCGAAGACGTGGGGCAGGTCGGCCGCCGGGATGCCCCGGCCATTGTCGGCCACCGTTACGCGCCAGCCCGCGTCGTCGGCCCGCAGGCCAAGGGTGATGCGCGCGTCCGGCCGACCCTGGGTGGCGGCCACCGCGTTGTCCACCAGGTTGCCCAGGGCCTGGAACAGGCGTTCGGCGTCGATGTGGACGGTGCGGTCCGCGTCCACGCTCACCGACACCCCGATGCCGGCGCCCTCGATGCGGGATGAGAGCCGGGCGAAGGCGTCGCGGCCCCAGTCGGCCAGCGCCACCGCGTCCCGCACCAGCGGCACGGCCCCCTCCTCCACCCGCGCCGCCTCCAGGATGTCGCCGACCAGGCGATCCATCAGCGCGATCTCCGCATCCATCTGCGCCAGATGCGGCGCCGCCTGTTCCGGCCGGCGGGCGATGGTCTCCCCCAGCGCCCGCAGCCGGCCCAGGGGAGACCGTAGTTCGTGCGACACGTCGGCCAGCAACCGGCGCTGCCGCGTTTCGGCATCGCGCAGGGCGAGCGACATGTCGTTGAAGGATTGGACCAGGCCCGCCAGTTCGCGCTGGCGCGGCGGGGCCAGCGTCTCCCCGAAGTGCCCGCCGGCCACGCGCGCGGCCAGGGTGGAGAGACGGCGGAAGGCCCCCGTCAGGTCGCGCACCGGCGGCCAGATCAGCAAGGCGGCCAACCCGACGAACACCAGCACGACGGGCACGAACTCCACATGGAGGGGGATCGCCGGCTGGCCGGCGCGGCTCAGCACCAGGGTGCCGCCGCCGGGCAGCGGCGCGGCGCCCACCAGCACCTCCAGATCCTGGTGCCCCGCGCCGACCAGCCCGGGATCCAAGGACGGGCGGTCAGGTCGGCTGTCACCCACAACATGGCCATCGGCCGCCAGCCAGGTCAGACGCACCCGGCGGTGCGCCGCCCCCCAGGCCTGGACAACGGTCGCCGGATCCTGGCCCTCGGGCCAGTGGCTGGCCTGCCAGCGCGCCTCTTCCTGCAGATCGCGCTGCCAGTCGCCATAGAGGAAGCGCGCCTGGAAATGGAAGGACAGCGTCACCAGGATGCCCAGGCAGACGGCCACCAGCAGCAGCGCCCGCCAGAACATCAGGCGGAACAGGCCCGGCCCCCTCATGACAGGTGGAACCGGTAGCCCACGCCCCACACCGTGCGGATGAAGGTGGGGGTCTTGGGGTCGTCACCGATCTTGCGGCGCAGGTTGCTGATGTGGGTGTCGACCGCGCGGTCGAAGGCGTCCGTCTCCCCACCCCGCACGCATTCCAGCAGCATGTCGCGGCTGAACACCCGCCCCGGCTCCGCCGCCAGTCGGGCCAGCAGGTCGAACTCCGTGCGCGTCAGATCCAGGGCTTGGCCGTGCAGGCTGGCGACGCGGCTGCCGGCGTCGATGCGGAAGGGACCGGCGTGGTGGATGGCGGGCGGGGCCGCCGCCGGGCCGGCGCGGACGCAGCGCCGCAGCACCGCCTTGGCCCGCGCCTCCAGCTCCCACAGGCTGTAGGGCTTGGGCAGGTAGTCGTCGGCGCCCAGGTCCAGGCCGCGGATTCGGTCGGCCTCCTGCCCCCGGGCGGTGACCATGATGATGCCGATGTCGTGGTCGCGGCGGATGCGACGGCAGAGGGACAAGCCATCCTCCCCCGGCAGCATGATGTCCAGCACCGCCAGGTCCACGGCATGCGCCCGCAAATGCGCGTCAGCCGCCGCCGCGTCCGCGGCCCAGGCGACCTGGAAGCCGCTGTCGGCCAAATGGCGCACCACAAGGGGTGCCAACCGGTCGTCGTCTTCCACCAGCAGGATGCGGGCGCCGTCGGGCGGGGGCGGGATCATGAGGGCGGCATCCTTGAATGCGATATCTGCGCGCCGGACGATAGCGTGAAACAGCGGCGCCGCGACATAGTCGCAATCTTACGGCCTAAGCAGCCTGCCTGCTGGCAGGCCCCGGCCTTCTCCCCTATCATTCAGCGTGTTAACCAAACCTGCCCATAAGCCCGCGCCCGCTTCGCCGGGGAACGCCGGGCCCATCTGGAGGGAAAGCATGACGAAGTCCATTCTGCGCGCCGCCCTGCTGTCGGCCGCGATGGCGGTCGCCACCACCGCCCCGGCCCTGGCCGCCGGCGCCCCGGTCGTCACCACCGTCCACCTGATCACCGCCACGGGCGTGGGGGCCGCCATCGGCACCATCACCGCCACCGAAGGCAGCGGCGGCCTGGTGCTGACGCCCAAGCTGACCGGCCTGCCGCCGGGGGTGCATGGCTTCCACCTGCACGCCAACGCCTCATGCCAGCCGGGGGAAAAGGACGGCAAGCCCGGCGCCGGGCTGGGGGCCGGCGGCCACTTCGACCCCGCCGGCACCGGCAAGCACCTGGGCCCCACGGCCGACGGCCACAAGGGCGACCTGCCCCCGCTGACGGTCACGGCCGACGGCAGCACCGCGCCCGAGCCGCTGACGGTGCCGCACCTGACGCTGTCCGACCTGGCCGGCCACGCCTTCGTCATCCATGCCGGCGGCGACAACTTCTCCGACACGCCGGAACCACTGGGCGGCGGCGGCGGCCGCATCGCCTGCGGCGTGGTGGGCGAGAAGTAAGGTCCACCCCCGTCGCCATTGAGCAAAGCCCCAGCGGAACCGCCTGCTGGGGCTTGGTTTTTTGCGGTGTTCCGCCGCCGGCACGCGGGGAGCCACACCCGCCGCCCTGCTGGACCCCATGTTCCGATCCCGAAACCACCGGATATGGCGCCGGCCTGGCCAAGCTATGCCGAAGCATACAGTGAGCATACCGGCGGATTTGTCCATATGACCGGGCGGTGACCGGTCCCAGCGGGCGCGTCCGGAACGCGTCCCCCTTCCCCCTTTCGGACCGGGGCAGGTGGCACGCGGACACTTATGACCTTCTATTCCTCCTCGACCCCAAATCCCACCCCAACCCCGACGCTGACGGCGGTGCAGCGGGACGGAACGCTGGACCCGGACCGCGCTTTGGGGGTTGCCCCGGATGGCGGCGGCATCCCGCGCCTGGGCCAGTTCGGCCGCCGGGGCCTGCTGGGTGCCGCCGTGCTGTTGACCCTGGCCGTGCTGGCGGCGGCGGGGGCTCAACTGCACCACGACGCGGACGCCCTGGTCGCCGACCTGCAGCGGCAGCTGCTGGCCCGGGCCCTGACCCTGACCCCCGCGCTGGAACAGGCGCGGACGATCGGTGACGGCGTGGCCACGCGCCTGTCGGGCACGCGGGCGGAACCCGGCCGCATCCAAGGCCTGCCCGCCAACGACGCCGTGCGCTGTGACGAGCGCCTGCGAGCCGATGCCGCCGCGCTGAACGCCCACCTGATCCTGACCGCGCCCGACCAGCGCCCGCCCGCCGGCCCCACCGCCTGCCTTCTATCCATGCTGCAGGGCATCAGCCTGCTGGCCAGCGGCACGCCCATCAGTTCGGTCACCGTGGTCGGGCCGGACTGGGCGCTGACCTACCCCGACATGCCCCGGGGCCTGCGCGACGACATGACCGGCGAACGCCTGATCGCCAGCATCCGCGGCCTGGCGCAGCGTGCGCTGAAGATCGGCCAAGGCATGATGAGCCCGCCCTATCGCAGCATGGTGGCGGGCCGGGGCGTCACCGCCGCCTATCTCACCCGGTCCAGCGACCTGCCCGACTTCCTGGCCATCACCGTCAGCCTGTCCCTGGAGGGACTGTGGCGGGCGATCGGCCCCCTGCCGGATCTCCCCGGCAACGAACTGCTGATCGTCGATGCCAAAGGCACCGTCGTGCTACGGGGCGGCGCCCCGGCCGAAGCCGTGCTGCCCGACGCGAAGACCGGCGACCGCCCCAGCCTGCCCCTGGCGGAGGTGCGGCGGGCGCTGGCGGGCGCCGGCCAGCCGGTGCGCGACGGCGCCTGGCTGACCGCCGCCCTGCCCCTGACCAACCTCGGCTGGTCGCTGGTCGTGCGTATGCCCTTGGGGGATTTTTTGTCCGCGTTGCTCAGCGGCAGCCTGTGGCCCTTGGGTAGCGCCATTCTGCTGCTGGCGGGCATCTGGCTGGCCTACGGCGCCGCGGCGCGGCGCCTGCTGGCCCCGGCCATCCTGCTGGAGCAACGCCTGCACAAGGCCGTGGGCGAGTTGCGCCTGACCTTCGACAACATGACCGAGGGCCTGTGCCTGCTGGACCGTGAGGGCCGGGTGAAGGCGGCCAACGCCCGCCTAGCCGCCGTGCTGGACCTGCCGGAGCACCTGACCCGGCCCGGCGCCACCCTGGCGGACATCAACACCCACCTGGCGGGCCTCTACCCCGCCGGCATGCGCCTGCTGACCATGCCCGCCCTGCTGGCCCGTCTGGCGGACGGCGGCGGGCAGTACAGCTTCGACGCGCCCCTACCCGGCGGCCGACGCTGGTGCGAGGCCCGTTTCCGGCTGGTACCCGGCGGCGGCATGATCGTGTGCCTGGCCACCGACATCACCGCCCGCAAGCGTGACGAGCTGGCGCTGGCCGCCACCAAGGAACGCGCGGTGACGGCGCTGGCCCAGCTGGAGGATGCGCAGGACCAGCTGGTGGAAAGCGAGAAGATGGCCGCGTTGGGCGGCCTGGTGGCCGGCGTGGCGCACGAGGTGAACACCCCCATCGGCGTGGGTGTCACCGCCGCCAGCACCCTGGCGGAGCGCACCCGCCTGCTGGCCGGCGCCTTCGCCGAGCGCGCCATGACCAAGGAAATGCTGGACGACTACCTGAAGCGGGCGGCCACCCTGACGTCGCTGATCCAGGAGAATCTGGAGCGCGCCACCCGGCTGGTGCGCAGCTTCAAGCAGGTGGCCATCGACCAGCACGGCGACGCCGAACATGAGGTACGGCTTAAACAGTATCTTGAGGACGCGCTGGTCAACCTGCGGCCGGAGTTGCGGCGCGGCCGGCACACCCTCGTCATCGAGGGGGATGGTGAGATCATCGTGCGCGCCGTCCCATCCCAGCTGTGGCAGGTGGCCAGCAACCTGGTGCTGAACGCGGTGATGCACGCCTTCCCCGACCAGGAGGGCGGCACCGTGCGCCTCACCCTGACCCGGTCCGGCAACCGCGCGGTGATGGAGGTGCGTGACGACGGCATCGGCATGACGGAAGAGGTGCGCCGGCGCTGTTTCGAGCCCTTCTTCACCACCAAGCGCGGCCAGGGCGGCAGCGGCCTGGGCTTGTCCATCGCCCACACCCTGGTCACCAGCGGCCTGAAGGGCCGCATCGCCGTGGAGAGCGCCCCTGGCGCCGGCACCGCCTTTCGCATCGAAATGCCCCTGGTCCCGCCCGCCGCCGCCCCCGCATCAGCGGAACCGGCGCCTGACGCCTTCAACGGGATATCGCCATGATGACCTTCGACGATCTGTTCGCCCGGTCACCCGCCGACCCGGTTCCGCCAGCGCCCCGGCCGCCCCCGCCAGCATCCCCCGTCGCGCCGTGGAAGGTGCTGATCGCCGATGATGACACCGCCATCCACGCGGTCACCGAGCTGGCGCTGGAGGGATTCCGCATGGACGGCCGGCCGCTGGCCTTCCTGCATGCCCATTCCGGGGCGGAGACCCTGCAGCGCATGGCGGAACATCCGGACATCGCCGTGCTGTTGCTGGACGTGGTGATGGAAAGCGACAGCGCCGGCCTGGACGTGGCCAAGGCGGTGCGGGAGCGGCTGGGCAACCGCCAGGTGCGCATCGTGCTGAACACCGGCCAGCCCGGCTCGGCGCCCGAGGCCGACATCATCGCCCGCTACGACATCGACAATTATCGTGAGAAGGGGGAACTGACGGAGCGGCAGCTGTTCACCCTGATGTATTCCTGCCTGCGCGGGTACCGCGATATCGCGGCGGTGGAGCAGAGCCGCCAGGGCCTGCGCCGGCTGATCGACGCCCTGCCCCGAATTTTCCACCTGACCGCCGCCGACCGCCTGGCCCGAACCTGCCTGGAGCAGCTGGCGGGCCTGACGGGTGGGGTTGTGCTGAACGGCCTGGTGCTGGAACAGGACAGGCCCGACGGTCCTGCCCGGGCCCTGGCCGCCTGCGGCCGGTTCGCGGATCTGGATGAGGACGGCCCCGTGCCCGCGGAGGTGCAAGCCGCGCTGGCGCTGGACGGCAACCTGCGCGAACATGGCCGGTGGAGCGAATGGCTGCCCACCGGCGGCGGCGGGCGCCGCCTGCTGTATCTGGATGGTGTGGCCGCCGTCACGCCCCTGGGCCGCGACCTGCTGGCCCTGTTCGTACGCAACCTGACCGTAGCCTTCGATAACCTGCGCCTGAAGGAGGAGATCGAGGAGACCCAGCGCGAGATCGTCTTCCGCCTGGGCGAGGCGGTGGAGACGCGCAACCAGGAAACCGGCAACCATTTGAAGCGGGTATCGGAGGCGGCGGGCATGATCGCCGCCTATCTGGGGTATGATGAGACCATGGTGTCGCGGGTGCGCTACGCGGCCCCCCTGCACGACATCGGCAAGATCGGCATCCCCGACCATATCCTGAACAAGCGCGGCCAGCTGGACGAGGAGGAATGGAAGGTGATGCAGACGCACGCCGACATCGGCTGGCGCATGCTGAAGGACGCCCGGCAGGACATCCTGCGCGCCGGCGCCGTCATCGCCCTTCAGCATCATGAGAAATGGGATGGGACGGGTTATCCCCGGGGCCTGCGGGGGGATGAGATCGACCCGCTGGCCCGCATCGTCGCCGCCGCCGACGTGTTCGACGCCCTGGGCAGCCACCGGCCCTATAAGGCGCCCTGGCCCCTGGAACGCATCCTGGAGCATATGGTCAAGGAGCGGGGCCGCCATTTCGACCCCACCGTGGTGGACGCCATCCTGGCGTTGGCGCCGACCCTGATGGAAAGCCGGACGCGTTACCCGGATATCGAGCGATAGCCGGCGCCCACGGCGGCTTCCGGCGGGGCGGCCTTGCGGTTGCGATTCACCACCATCTCGTCATACAGCGTGGTGATGGTGCGGCTGCCGGTGCGCACGAACAGGCCCGGCACGACGGCGTGCACCAGACAGGCCAGGCCCGCCAGCACCATGCGGCCACCGAACGACGCCGCCACGACGGCATGCTCGCCATAGCTTTCCTGAACTGACCGCGGGTGATCGATAAACAGCTTGCCCAACATGATCCGCGCCTTTCCCTGTCATCCGGCCCCTGTCATACGGCCGCTGCCATCCGGTGCCGATGACATCAGCATAACCCGGACGGCCTTGAGAAAAATCCCAAACTGTCCCACTGTGATGGCGCGATAGTGTGAACTCATCCCATGAAGTGGCAGTTCCATGGATCATCTTGACAAGATCGACATCCGGCTTCTGCAGTTGCTGCAGGAGGACGCCTCGCTGTCCATCGCCCAGCTGGCCGACGCCGTCGCCCTGTCGACCAACGCCTGCTGGCGCCGGGTCAAGCAGCTGGAGGAGGCGGGCATCATCCGCCGCCGCGTCGCCCTGCTGGACGCCGACCTGCTGGGCTGCGGCATCACCGTATTCGTCGCCATCCGGACCAACCAACATGACGAGGACTGGCTGGAAACGTTCGCCCGGGGCGTGGCGGACATCCCGGAAATCGTGGAGTTCTACCGCATGAGCGGCGACGTCGATTACCTGCTGAAGGTGCTGGTGGCCGATATTCCCCATTACGACCGGGTGTACAAGCGCCTGATCAAGGTGACCAAGCTGACCGACGTCAGTTCCAGCTTCGCCATGGAACGCATCAAATCCACCACGGCGATCCCCCTCCCGAGCCCGCTGTCGCGACCATAAAGAGGCATACGCCTAAGGCAAGGTCGCCAGGCGGGAAAAACTGCGTCATGTTCCGCCTCTGGTTTGTCCCATCCGCGTTGCGAAACGCGGAGGGATTTTTTATGGGCGATTGGCGCGTCGCGGTTTCGTGAGGGTGCCGGGTTTGATGAGGGCGTAAGCCGTGGACATGCTGCTGCGACAGCGGGTGCGACTGGCGGGGCTGGCGGCCCTGGGTGGCATCGTCGCCCTGCTGTTGATCATGCAGTCCATCTTCGCGGAGGTGGTGAGCAGCGAGAGGTGGGTGAACCACAGCCATCAGGTCCGCACCACAGCGATCCTGGTGCTGAGCCACATCCTGTCGGCGGAATTGGCCCAGCGCCTGTACCTGCTGGTCCACGCGCCGGAGGCCCGCGACCGCTTCCAGGGCTATCGCGACGACACCACCAACCAGCTGCTGGCGCTGACCACCCTGCTGAGCGACAACCCGGACCAGGTGCGGCGCGCATCCACCCTGACGGCCCTGGCCAACGCGAGGCTGGATGCGCTGCAGGTGCTGATGCAGACCCCCGCCGGATCGCCCCCGGACACCATCACCCTGGAACGGGGCGAGTCCCTGATGGCCGAGGTGCGGGAGCAGGTGGCCATCATAGACGGCACCGAGCAGGCGCTGCTGGTGCAGCGCCAGGGCCGGGTCAACACCCTGCGCCTGTTGTTCGTGGCCGGCAGCGTCGTCATCTGCCTGGTGGCCGGCGGCCTGGTCTGGCGCCTGTCCAGCGGCGCCATGACCGAGGCGGACCGCGAAAGCCGCATGCGCCAGCAGTTGCAGGACATGCTGGACGAAAAGGGCCGTCTGCTGCGCGAGATCAACCACCGCGTGGGCAACGGCCTGGCCATGATCGGAACCCTGCTGCAGTTGCAGACCCACGACACCAAGGACCCGCAGGCCGAACGCGCCCTGGCGGAGGCCCGCACCCGCGTGCTGGCCATCAACGAGGTCCACAAGCGCATGCTGCAGGCCGAGACGGTGGACGAGGTGGAGTTCGGCGCCCTGCTGCCCGCCTTTTGCCGTGAGGTGGCCGCGGAATACGGCGCCCTGGACCGTGTGCAGGTCACCAGCACGCCCGTGCTGCTGCCGGTGGAGACGGGCGTCGCCCTGGCCCTGATCCTGAATGAGATGCTGACCCCCACCCTGCGCCGGTCGGACGAGCTGTACAGCCCCGTGCAGCTGACCCTGTCCGTGGTGGACAACCGCCTGTCCTGCATCATCGACGACCCCAGCGGGCAGTTGCCCACCGACATGGGGGCCGCCCGCCTGGCCGGTATCGGCATGACCGTGGTCCAGGCGCTGTGCCGCCAGATCGGGGCGGAGATGGCCTTCGACAAAGCCGGCACACAGTTCTACATCTCCGTCACCGTGCCCCGGGCGCGCAAGGTGCAAGCGGCCTGAGGGCTGACCGCGCGTGCCACCTCTAATTTATTGAAAAATCGGATCCGCAACGATCCTGTCTTGCGGCTGTGCCTGTATTTCCCGGTGGCTTTCGCTATGATGGCGCGACCCTGACGTTCAGCCGGAAAGGCATAACGGCTTGCCTCCCCACTACCTGAAGCTGCACGGCAAAGGCCTGCGCGCCCGGCTGCAAATCCTGCTGCTGGTGGTGGTGGCGCCCCTCACCGCCCTGTCCATCGCCGACTACGGCGCCCGCCGGTCGGAGGCCGTGGCCGGCGCCGAGGCCCAGGCCCTGGGCCTGGCGCACGCGGTCGCCGGGCAGCAGGCGATGCTGATCACCCAGGCCCGGCACATCGCGGACACGCTGGTCAGCGAAAGCGCGCGCCTGCCGGTGGAGGAGTGCGTGCAGGACGCGCGGCTGATGAAGGCGGCCCATCCCTGGATCACCAACGTCAATCTGATGGGGCCGGACGGCCAGGCCTTCTGCTCATCATCCGGGCCCCCCTTCCAGAACTTTGGCGACCGCGACTATTTCCAGACCCTGATCAGGACCGGCCAGCCCACCATCAGCGATTTCCTGATCGGCCGCACCTCGGGCCAGCCGGTGATGGTGGTGGCGCAGATGCAGGCCACCCCCAAGGGCGATGTCGCCCGCGTGGCCAGCACCGCCATCAGCCTGCAATGGCTGGAGGACATGGGCCGGCAACTGGTGGAGAAGCGGCACGCCGTGTTCCTGGCCGTGGACCGCCATGGCCACATCCTGGCGCGGTACCCGGAGTCCGGTGCCGAGGTGGGGGATGACGATCGTCGCGCGCCCTTGATCGGCGCCATGCTGGCCACGCCGGACGGCAACGCCGACACGGTCGATTTGCAGGGCGTGGGCCGGTTGTTCGGCATCGCCAGCGTGGGGGACACCGGGGCCCGCGTGGCCGTCGGCCTGTCCAAGGCCGATGTGCTGGCCGCCGCCAACATCGACTTCCGCCGCAACCTGGTGGTGGTTCTGGCCGTCACCCTGCTGGCCTTCGCCCTGGGTGTGGCGGGGCTGGAGCTGTCGGTCCTGCGCTGGCTGCGCGCCCTGGGCGACGCGGCGCAGCGCATCGCCGCCGGCGACCGCGCCATCCACGTCGACAGCCCCGGCAGCGGGCCGGAATTGGAGGCCGTGGCCCAGGCCTTCAACGCCATGGCCGACGCCGTCGCGCGGCAGGAGCAGGAACTGGTGGCGCGGGAGGAACGGTTCCGCGACCTGACGGAGGTGTCAACCGACTGGTACTGGGAAACGGATGAGACCCACCGCCTGACCTACATCTCCGACGGGGTGCAGTTCGTGGGCATCGACGTGGCCCAGTTGCTGGGCCGCACCCGGCGGGAGCTGTCGACCGACGCCGACGCCGCCCACTGGGCGATCTACGAGGGGTTCCTCAACACCCGCACCCCCTTCCGCGACTTCACCTATTCCGTCCCCGGACCCAACGACCAGATCCGGCACCTGGAAATCTCCGGCCGGCCTTATTACGCGCCTGACGGCCGTTTTCGCGGCTTCCGCGGGGTGGGGCGCAACATCACGCCCTTGGTGGAGGCGCGCCAGCACCTGCAGGAGCGCGACAGGCTGCTGACCACCATCCTGGAATCCATTGACCAGGGCATCGTCGCCTTCGACGCCCAGCTGCGCCTGTCCATCCGCAACCGCCATTTCCTGGATCTGATGGGGCTGACGGCGGAGGATTGCCCGCCCGGCCTGCCCCTGGGGGAGGTCGAGCCCCTGTTGAAGGACGGCGCCGCCGACCCGCTGGCGGGGGTGCGCTCACCGGAACCCATGACCTATGAGCTGACGCGGGCCGACGGCAGCACGCTGGAGGCGCGGGCCATCCCCATGCCGGGCGGCGGCTTCGTCGTCAGCTACATGGACATGACGCTGCAGCGGCGGCAGGTCAGCGACCTGATCGACGCGCGCGACCGCCTGGCGGCGCAGGCGCGTGAACTGCGCACCCTGGCGGAGGAGCTGGACGCCGCGCGCCGCTCCGCCGAGGCGGCCAACGCCGCCAAGTCGGACTTCCTGGCCAACATGAGCCACGAGATCCGCACGCCCATGAACGGGGTCATGGGCATGGTGCAGCTGTTGCTGGAAAGCCCGCTGACCGCCGACCAGGCGACCTACGCCGCCATCATACGCGACAGCGCCGACGCCCTGCTGTCCATCATCAACGACATCCTGGACATCTCGAAGCTGGAAGCGGGGCGGGTGGAGCTGGAGGAGGTGCCGTTCGCCCTGGCCGACGTCACCGCCGGCGTGTTGGCCATCCTGGAGCCGCGCGCCCGCGACAAGGGCATACGGCTGGAAACGCTGGTGGTGGGGGCGGCCCCCGGCCATTACCGGGGCGACCCGTTCCGCCTGCGCCAGGTTCTGTTGAACCTGGTGGGCAACGCCGTGAAGTTCACGGAAAGGGGATCGGTCACGCTGGAGGTGGAGGTGGGCATCGCCAGGGACGGCCTGGTGCCGCTGCACTTCGCCGTGCGCGACACCGGCATCGGCATCAGCGCGCCGGCCCAGGCGCAGTTGTTCCGCAAGTTCGGGCAGGCCGATACCTCGATCTCCCGCCGCTTCGGCGGGTCGGGCCTGGGCTTGGCCATTTCCCAGCGGCTGGTGGCCCTCATGGGCGGCGCCATCACCCTGGACAGCACGCTGAACCAGGGCAGCACCTTCGCCTTCACCGTGCGCCTGCCGGCGGCACGCGCCAAGGAGATACCCAAGGCGCAAGCCCTGCCCCCGGTACAGGGATCGCCACCGGCGGCAGCACCGCGCCCCAACCGGCCGCCCAAGCCCGGCCGGCCGGGCCTGCCCGCCGGCAACGGCGCCCGGCTGCTGGTGGTGGACGACAACTTCATCAACCAAACGGTCGCCCGGACCATGCTGGAGAAGCTGGGCTATCGTGTCACCCTGGCCGGTGACGCGCGCACGGCGCTGGACCTTTATGAGCGCGAAGCCTTCCACGCCGTGCTGATGGACATCCAGATGCCGGAGATGGACGGCGTGCAGGCCACCCAGCGCATCCGCGACATCCAGGGAAGGATGGGCCGGGCCCGCACCCCCGTCATCGCCATGACGGCCAACGCCATGGCCGGCATGCGCGAGGAATATCTGGCCGCCGGCATGGACGACTACATCGCCAAACCCTTCGCCCTGCCCACCCTGGCCACCACCGTGGCGCGCTGGGTCGCGGTGGTCGGGTCGACAGAGGGCACCGTTCCGGCCCCGACCGCCCCCATCCCGATGCCTTCGGCACCGCCGGCCCCCCTGGTCCCGGAACAGAGGGTCCCGGAACAGAGGGCCCCGGAGCCGGCGGCACCCGCAGCACCGGCCGAGCCGCCCGTGCTGGACCCCGCACCCCTGCGCCAGCTGGCGGAGCTGCTGGACACAGACACCCTGGCCGACCTGGTCATGTCGTCGGTGAACGAATGCGAGGCGCGGGTGGCGACGCTGGAAACCCTGGCGAACACCAGCGACACCGACGCCATGGCCAGGGCCGCCCATACCCTGATCGCCACCGCGGGTGACATCGGCCTGCGCCAGATGCAGAACCTGGCGACCCGCATCCAGACGTCCGCGCGCGCCGGGAAGGCGGATGAGTGCCGGCCCCAGATCGCCGCGTTGGCGGCGACCCTCCCCGCCGGGCTGGCCGCCGTGGCCGCCGTGCTGAAACCGCTGCTGAAAAAGGCCGAGGGATAGCGCTCCGGCGGGCTAGCCCTGCCGCTCGCCCGCCCACCACTCGTCGGCCGTGGGCAGGGTGCCGTAGCTCTGCCGCAGGGCGTTGGACCAATGGTCGCGCACATGCTGGAAATAGCTGTCGGTCTCGGTGATGCGACGGTTGATGCGCAGCTGCAGATCGTCGCGATGGTAGACCGCCAGGTCGATGGGCATGCCGACCGACAGGTTGCTGCGCAGGGTGCTGTCCATGGAGACCAGCACCAGCTTCACCCCGTCCTGCACCGGCGTGTCGTAAGAGACCACGCGATCCAGGATGGGCTTGCCGTACTTGTGCTCCCCGATCTGCAGGTAGGGCGTTTCGGGTGTCGCCTCGATGAAGTTGCCGGGCGAATAAATCTGGAACAGGCGCATGCCCCGGCCCCTGATCTGTCCGCCCAGCAGGAACGACGCGTCGAAGCCCACGCCCTGCGCCTTCATGGCCAAGCCGTCGCTGTTGTAGACATCGCGGATGGCGGCACCCACCAGCTGCGCGGCGCGGAACATGGACGGGACGGTGGCCAGCGTCTCCGGATCGGCGTCGCCGATGGAAACGCCTTCCTGCAGGCGGTTCACCACCGACTGGCTGATGGACAGGTTCCCCGCCGTCAGCAGGACCATGCAGCGCTCACCCGGGGTTTCGAACCGGTGCATCTTGCAGAAGGTGGAGATGTTGTCGACCCCGGCATTGGTGCGGGTGTCGGAGAGCATCACCAGCCCGGCTTTGAGAAACAGGGCGACGCAATAGGTCATCTTCAGGCCTCGACATGCGGGACGCCATCCTTGACGGGCGGCTTTCTTCCTCAAGTGAGGGATAGGCGCCCCGACGGACAGGGTCCCTATCCCCATGCCCCGTCATACCCCGAAACCGGCGGCCGCCACCAGGGGGTGCGCACGTTAAGTATTGGCGACGGACCGGAAACGCAACGAATGGATCCGGCCCCAGGGAGAACCCGGGTCCGGATCCCCTCGCGGCGGCTCAGCGGACGTTGAGGTAGAAGCCGCTGATCTCCTGGCCCAGGCGCAGCATGTCATCAATGAACTGCGTCACGTACTCATGCAGACCGAACTGGAAGATGTCCTCCACCCGGCCGTAGCGCAGCCGGGCGTGGATTTCGCCCGCCAGGCGGTGGCACTCGCCCCGCTGGCCGCCATAACGCACGGCCAGGGCCTCCAGCAGATCCACCACATGGGCCAGGCAGGCCACCAGGGACCGGGGCATTTCCGGCCGCAGGATCAGCAGCTCGGCGATCAGCCAGGGCTTCAGCCGGTCATGATAGACCCAGTGATAGCTGCGCAGGGCGGAGACGGCCCGCAGGATGCTCTGCCACTGATAATAATCCAGCACCCCGCCCACGCCCTCATGGTCGGGCAGCAGGACGTGATACTTGACGTCCAGGATGCGGGCGGTGTTGTCCGCCCGTTCCAGCAGCGTGCCCAGATGGGTGAACAGGTAGCCGTCGTTGCGCAGCATGGTGTTGGCGTAGCTGCCGCAGAACAGCAGGGACCGCTGGACCACCCAGTCCATCAGGCCGGGCAGGCTGTCCGCCGCCAGGCGGTCGGCCTTCAGGGCCCGGGTCTGCTGCCAGGTCTCGTTCAGCGCCTCCCATGTGTCCACGGTCAGGGCGGTGCGCACCGCCCGGCCGTTGCGGCGGGCGGTCTCGATGCAGGACACGATGCTGGACGGGTTTTCCGGGTCCAGCACCAGGTAATCCAGCACCAGGGAGGGTACCACCTCGCCATGCTTGGCAAGGTAGCCCGGCTCCGTGCCTGTGGCGATCAGGGTGGAACGCCATTCATTGCCCGGATTGTCCAGGGACAGCGACATGTTGGACATGCGGTTGCCCACCTGCACCAGGCGCGCGACGCTGGCCGCCCGCTCCATATAGCGGGCCAGCCAGAACAGTCCGTCTGCGGTACGGCTCAGCATTCGTCAGCGCTCCAGTACCCAGGTGTCTTTGGTGCCGCCGCCCTGGCTGGAATTCACCACCAGGGAACCCTCGCGCAGGGCCACGCGGGTGAGGCCGCCGGGCACCACCCGGATTTCCCGCCCGTTCAGCACGAAGGGCCGCAGGTCGACATGGCGGGGGGCGATGCCCTGCTCGACGAAGGTCGGGCAAGTGGACAGCGCCAGCGTCGGCTGGGCGATGTAGTCGGCCGGCCGCGCCTTGATGCGGTCGGCGAACACCGCCCGGTCGGCGGCGGTGGACTGCGGCCCGATCAGCATGCCGTAGCCGCCCGACCCGCGCGTCTCCTTCACCACCAGTTCGTGCAGGTGCTCCAGCACGTACTTGCGGTCGTCGTCCCGTTCGCAAAGATAGGTCGGGACGTTCAACAGGATGGGCTCTTCCCCAAGGTAGAAGCGGATCATTTCGGGAACGAAAGGATAGATCGCCTTATCGTCCGCGATGCCGGTGCCGACGGCGTTGGCCAGGGTGACCCGGCCGGCGCGGTAGGCCGCGAACAGGCCCGGCACGCCCAGCGCGCTGTCGGGGCGGAAGGTCAGCGGGTCCAGGTAATCGTCGTCGATGCGGCGGTACAGCACGTCCACCCGCTTCGGTCCCTGGGTGGTGCGCATGTAGACGAAGCCCTCGTCCACGAAAAGGTCGCCGCCCTCCACCAGTTCCACGCCCATCTCATCGGCCAGGAACGAGTGTTCATAATAGGCGCTGTTGTAGGACCCGGGCGTCAGCACCGCCACGGTGGGCGCGTCACGGCAGGCCGGCGGCGCCACCGACTTCAGCGTGTCCAGCAAGTCTTCCGGGTAGTGGGAGACGGGCGCGAGCTTGTGCATGCCGCAAAGGTCGGGCAGCAACCGGAGCATCGCCTCGCGGTTCTCCAGCATGTAGGAGACGCCGGACGGCGTGCGGCAATTGTCTTCCAACACATAGAAATTGTCCGGATCCAGGCGGACGATATCGATGCCGGCCACATGGGTGTAAGCGCCGGCCGGGGGCAGGAAGCCCTGCATTTCGGGCCGGAAGCTTTCATTCCCCAGCACCATGCGTTCCGGCACCTTGCCCGCGCGCAGGATGTGGCGTTCGCCATAGACATCGGCCAGGAAGGCGTTCAGCGCCTTCACCCGCTGCTGCAGGCCCAGCGACAGCCTGTCCCATTCGGACCGCGCCAGCACGCGGGGAATGATGTCGAAGGGGATCAGCCGTTCCGGATCCCCGCCTTCCGTGTACACCGCGAAGGTGATGCCCACACGCCGGAACAGCGTTTCCGCCTCGCGGCGCTTCAGTTCCAGTTTGTCGGACGGCATCTCGCGCAGCCATCGTTCGATGTCCGCATACGGGCCGCGCACCTGATCCGACATGCCCATTTCATTGAATGGACCGTCTGTTTTCGCCATAAACCCCTTCCCCATCGGTAGGCCCGACTGATTGGTTGAGCAAGAGCCACGCCAACTCGGCCTAGCCTAGGAACTGCCCAGGAAATATGCGTTCCGCCAAGGACGCAAAAGCATGGGCGCCCAATGCGCAGGCAACGGCCCGCCGTTCATCGCCCATAAATTGTGCAGACGCTCTCATGGCCTCTGGCAGGCGCCCGATGCGGGCCGTTGCGGCGATATGATCATGGGTTTCCTCCTCAACCGCGCGCCGGCCGCCGTGGCAACCAAAAGGCGCGCTTATCCTTGTCCGCCTTCAATCGAACAGGCCCTGCGTCAGGTCAAGACCCGGCCAGGACAGTCAAAAGAAGTTCATTTGAGTGAACAGGGTTTCAACGGGCGGCTTCTATCGCTTAAGCCAAGTCCCGGCGGCCCATTTCGTCTAGAAAAGCGCTAGCCGCGCGGCTTAGCCCGCGATCGGGATGGCGCACCAAAGTGAAGGCGCGCGGGGCCAAGGCCAGCGGCACGGGGTACAGCAGCCCCACCTCGATGCTGCCGCTGGCGACGGAGGCCGACAGCGCCGCCGCGCCGCCGCCCGCCTCCACCGCCGCCCGCACCGCCTCGTTCGAGGGCAGTTCCAGCGCGATGCGCAACCGGGCCGTATCCACACCCAAGTCCGCCAGCGCCGCCAGGAAGGCGGAGCGGGTGCCCGAACCCTGTTCCCGCATGATCCAGGGCGTCTCGTGCAGGTCGGCCGGCGCCACCGTCTCGCGGAAGGCCCAGGGATGATGGGGGGCGACCACCACCACCAGCTGGTCCAGCGCCACCTGGTGGGCGGACAGGTCGGGGCTGTCCACCGCCCCCTCGACGAAGCCCAGGTCGGCCCTGCCCTCCAGCACGGCGGCCGCGACCTGGGCGGTGTTGCCGATGGTGAGGTCCAGCTCCACGCCCGGGTGCCGGTCGCGGAAGGCCACCAAGTGGCGCGGCAGCCAATAGCTGGCGATGGTCTGGCTGGCCTGCACCCGCAATTGCCCGCGCTGCAGCCCCGACAGTTCGGCCAGCGCCCGTTCGGCCATGTCGGCCCGGGCCAGCACGGCCTTGGCCTCCGCCAGGAACAGGCGGCCGGCCTCCGTCAGCGTGATGCCGCGGCCCACGCGGTTGAACAGGGCCGTCTGGTAGCGATCCTCCAGCGCCGCGACGGCGGCGCTGGCGGCCGACTGCGCCAGGTTCAGGGCCCGCGCAGCCTGGGTCACATGCTGGCGCTCCGCCACCGCCACGAAGATGCGCAACTGTTCCAGGGTCAAGGGATAGGCCCGTTGTCAGGTACCGCCCCAGCGGCGGCGTCGCCGCCACTCTAGCGCAGGCGCGGGCGGCACGGCATCATTGTCCGGAAGCGGGCAACCTGGCTGTCCGGAAACGGACAAGGCGCGGTTCCGAACAGCGCCCAAAGCCCGTTGAATCAAGAAATACCAAGGGCTTGAGCGGTGGTCCGCCCTTTGCTTGCGGGCGCGGCGATCCCGAAAACGGGGTGGGGAACAGGGAAGCGACCATGCTGTACATCGCGGCAAGCCAGGCCGTCCGGTCCTTGCGGCAGGTGAAGGCCGATATCGTCATCAGCCTGGCGGGGCTGGTGGTCGGGCTGACGGCCAGCCTGTTGATGGCCCTGCTGATCCGCGACCAGATGGCCTACGATACCTTCCTGCCCGACCATGCCCAGCTGTACCTGGTGGACAGTATCCTGGCGCCGGTGGACGAGGACCAGGACGCCGGCCCCCTGGTGCGATGGCGCACCCCGCCCGACCTGGCCGCCACGCTGGTGGCGGAGGCGCCGGAAGTGGACGCCGCCGCCCGCCTGCTGGACGACGCCCGCAAGATCCGGCGGGGAAACGCCGCCTTCCGTGAGTTCGTCACCTGGGTCGACCCCTCCTTCGCCGACATCATGCACCTGCCGGCGGTGGAGGGCGACCTGAAGGAAAGCCTGGCCGACCCGGGGGCGGTGGCCCTGACGCAGACCATGGCGCGCAAGCTGTTCGGACCGGAATCCCCCCTGGGCAAGCGCATCGAGCTGGATGAGCGCACCACGCTGCGCGTGCGCGCCGTGCTGAAGGACCTGCCCTTCCGCAGCCATATGCGGGAGGTGATGATCCTGGCGTCCTCCGCCTCGCCCTATTCGCCCTTCAGCGCGCCCCAGTCCCGTGTCAATGGGCCACGGACCGATGGCGGCGACAGCGACCCGGCGGCGGCGCGGACGACGGGCGACGTCTACACCTATGTCCGCCTGCGCGATGGCGCCGACCCGGCGGCGGCGCAAGCGACGCTGGACGGGCTGGCGGCCCGGCATTGGGGGGCGGGGCATGCGGGCGGACAGTCGCCGCAGCTGGTGCCCATGACCGGCCTGCAGCTGCACGCCGGCCTGAACCCCGACCGGCTGAACCGCATGTATATGATCGGCGGCATCGCCCTGCTGACCCTGCTGATCCCCTGCATCAACTTCATCAACATGGCCACGGCGAGGGCCACCCGCCGCGCCGTGGAGGTGGGGGTGCGCAAGATGGGCGGCGCGCGGCGGCGCGACCTGGTCACCCAATTCATGCTGGAAACGCTGATCCTGGTGGGCATCGCCATGGTCATCGCCCTGTCACTGACGGAACTGGCCATCCCCCCGGTCAACCGCTTCCTGGACGCGCGGCTGTCGCTGGACGCCGCCTCGCCCGAGGTGGGGGCCATCGTCGCCGGCCTGGGCGCGGGCGTCACGCTGCTGGCCGGGTTCTACCCCGCCCTGGTGCTGGCGGCGCACCGGCCGGTGGCCATCCTGAAGGGCAGCGGCCCGGGCACGGCGGCCCCGGTGGTGGACCGGACGGCCCGGGTGCGGCAGATTCTGATGATGGGGCAGTTCATGCTGCTGGTCATGCTGCTGGTGGGGGCTTCGGTCACCTATCGCCAGCAACAGCTGCTGACGCGCGACCGCGTGTCCTATGACACCGCCGACATCCTGATCCTGGACGCCAACTGCCCGGAATCAATTCGCGTCGGCCTGCAGCATATCGACGGGGTGAAGGGCGTGGGCTGCACCGGCATGGAAAGCCTGGAGCGCAGTCGCCCCCTGGTGACGGCCACGCTGAACGACGGCCACGCCGTCCGCCTGAACCGCGTGGCGGCCGACCCCGGCTTCCTGCCCGTTTTCCACCTGCCCGCCCTGGCCGGGCAACTGCCGGACCCGAAGCGGCCCAGCACCGTGCGCCACAAGGTGGTGATCAACGAGACGGCCGCGCGGGCCCTGGGCAACGACCTGCCGGAGGACGCCATCGGCCAGACGCTGCACCTGCCAGGCGTGGACGGCGACGTGCAGGTGGCAGCGGTGGTGCCCGACTTCCCCATGGGGTCGTTACAGGACAAGATCGCCCCCACCTTCTTCGTCAGCGATCCCGGCGGGTATGAGCTGATGTACGTGAAGCTGGCGCCGGGCGACCGCGCCCGCACGCTGGCCGCCATCGACGCCCTGTGGCGCCGCGTGGGGGAGCTGACGCCCAGCGACCGTTATTTCTTCGACGATCACCTGAACTCGCTGACCAGCCTGATCCGGCATGAGACGCAGATGATCACCCTGTTCAGCCTGATCAACCTGGGCATGGCCTGCGCCGGCATCTACGGCCTGTCGGCCGTGACGGCGGAGCGGCGGACCAAGGAGATCGGGGTGCGCAAGGTCTACGGCGCCTCGCTGGCCGACATCCTGCGCCTGCTGCTGTGGCAATTCGCCAAGCCGGTGCTGCTGGCCAGCGCGCTGGCCTGGCTGCCGGCCTATCTGTTCCTGCACCGCTGGCTGGCGGGCTTCGCCTATCACGTGGACATCGGCCCCTGGACCTTCGTCGGCCCCACCGCCCTGGCCCTGGCCATCGCCGCCGCCACCGTGGCCGGCCAGACCATCCTGGTCGCCCGCGCCCGGCCGGTGCTGGCGCTACGGTATGAATGAAAAGGCCCGCCGACAGCGCCGGCGGGCCCTTCCCCTCAATGGTCCGTTAGCGGCGTCACGCCCACACCGTCACGATCAGCACCAGGCTGAGGCCGGCGATGAACAGGCTGGCCAGGGCGCCCAGGGCCAGGGGGGCGATGCCCTTGGCGGCCATGCGGCCGACGTGGGTGTGCAGGCCCATGGCGGCCAGGGCCAGGGTCAGCAGGCTGGTGGTGACGCCGGGGGCCCAGTCCTTCACCACGGCGGGAACGGCGTGCAGGCTGTTCAGGGCGACCAGCGCCACGAAGCCCAGGATGAACCACGGCATGGGCATGGGCTTGCCGCCTGTGCCTTCCCGCCGGCGGCGCAGGGCGCCCAGCGACAGGACCAGGGGGGCCAGCATGGCCACGCGGGTCAGCTTGGCCACCGTGCCGAATTCCCCAGCCTGCTGGCCCGACTGGAAGGCGGCGGCCACCACCTGGGCGATCTCATGGATCGAGGCGCCGGCCCACAGGCCGACAGCCCTCGGTGCGAGATGCAGGGCGGCGCCCAGGGCCGGATAGCCGAGCATGGCGATGCTGCCGAAGACGGTGACGCAGGCGACGGCGTAGGCCGCGTCCTCATCATCCGCCTGGGTGACGGTGTTGGCCGCGACCACGGCCGAGGCGCCACAGATCGAGGTGCCGGCGGCGATCAGTTCCGCCAGCGGCGCGGGCACGCCCAGCCAGCGGCCCACCGTCTTGGTGAAGACGAAGGTGGCCACCAGGCTGACGGCGATGATGGCGACGCCGGTGGGGCCCACCGCCGCCACCTGGGCCGCCGTCAACTGCAGGCCCAGCATGGCCACGGCGATGCGCAACAGGCGCTTCAGCACGAAGGTCACCCCCGCCTGCGTCACCGTGGGAAGGCCAATCGCGCTGCGCAGCACGATGCCCACCACCACGGCCAGGATCATGGGGCTGAACAATCCCAGGGCCGGCACGCGGTGCAGGGCAAGGCCAGCCGCCGCCGGGATGAGGCAGTAGACCAGGCCCGGGACCAAGCGGGTGGCGGAGGCCAGCGTGGGCCAGCGGACGGCGGGTGCGGCGGCGGTATGGGCGGTGTGGACCATGATGGCGGTGCCTTGATGCGAAAGGGGCGCGACCCCACTGGATCGCGCCCCCAAACATCGCTATTTCACACAAAACCATCCAACAGATTGTTCTGTTGATATCAATCTGACTTTTAGATTAGTCGGCGGCAACCTTATGATGGTGCCCGTGCGCCTTGCCCTTGGCGGCCTTGCCCGCCACCGTCACCGCCTTGGCGTGGGCATGGCCCTTGGATGCCGCGTGGGCCGTCCCATGCCGGCCGGCGTGGCCCGAGGCCACACGCTGGCGCGTGGCGGCGGCATGGCCGCGCCGCTGCACCGGGGCCACGGCCACGTGCACGGTGCGGGCCCGGCCGGCGTGGACGACGCGGCCGGTGCCGCGGGCGCGGGCCACCCGCGTCAGGGGGCGGCCGGCGGCCAGCGCCACCAGCTTGGGGTCGGTGTCGC
This sequence comes from Nitrospirillum guaranorum, assembly GCF_034653275.1. Taxonomy (NCBI): domain Bacteria; kingdom Pseudomonadati; phylum Pseudomonadota; class Alphaproteobacteria; order Rhodospirillales; family Azospirillaceae; genus Nitrospirillum; species Nitrospirillum guaranorum. The sequence goes on from NZ_JAYEES010000001.1 coordinate 94,477, forward strand.
GGTTGGCGAAGGCGTTGTCCAGCAGGGTTTCCATCAGCGTGTCGCGGGTCTTGGCGCTGCTGCCGCCGAACACCACGCCGAACAGGCGGCGCCCATCATGCACGGCCGAGGACACCAGGTTGGAACCGGAGGCGTTGGTGAAGCCGGTCTTCATGCCGTCCATGCCGGGGTAGCGGTACATGAGGCGGTTATGGCCGGTCAGGTGGCGACCCTCGAAATCGAACTCGCGCGTGGCGAAGTAGTGATAATCCTGCGGGAAGTCGCGATGCAGCGCCATGGCCAGGCGCGACATGTCGCGCGCCGTCGTCACCTGCTCGCGATCAGGCAGGCCGGAGGCGTTGCGGAACACGGTGTTGGTCATGCCCAACTGGTGGGCCTTGTCCGTCATCATGCGGGCGAACACCTGTTCGCTGCCGCCGGCCAGGGCCTCGCCCACCACGGTGGCGCCGTCGTTGGCGGAAATGACGATCATGCCCAGGACGCAGTCCTTGACGCTGACCGTCTGCCCGACCTCCAGCCCCAGCTTGGTCGGTTCCTTGTTGGCGGCGTTGCGCGACACCGGCAACTCATCCTCCCAATGCAGGCGCCCTTGGTGGATGGCCTCGAAGGTGAGGTAGAGCGTCATCATCTTGGTCAGCGACGCCGGATGGTTCTGCTCATCCGGGTTCACGGCGTTCAGCACCTCGCCCGTGCCACCGTCGACCACCAGGGAGGCGTAACCCGCCTGCGCCGGATGGGCCGCCCCCAAGCCGACGGCGACCGCCCCCAGCGCCGCGACGACAGCCCCCAGCCGGCCCAGGACACGCCGCGCCACCCCAATCGCCCCCTTGAAACCCACCGTGCCGCTCCTCTCGCCCCTAGGGAATGGAATACTGTCCCTAGGGGTAGAAGATTCAGCGGATTCTGTCCAGGTATTGGGTGGGGTAAAGATGACGCAACAAGATAAAGGGTGAATCACCCGGCGGGGGTGGCGCCGTCGATAGCGGAATCAATCTGCGGCACCAGGCCGCGCGGGCCATCGAAACAGCCCTCCCGATCCCTGCGATTGGCGGTACCATGGCGGGCCCGCCCCTCAACAGGCCGCCGCCGCCATGCCTCCACCCCCTTTATCGGAAACCCCCGACGGGCCCTGGCGCTACTGGCGCCCCGGGGATGGCGCGGCCGTCGAGCTGGGAACGGTGCGCGGGCGCGACGTGGCCCTGCCCGTCCATTTCCATGAAGAGGATCAGGTGACCATGGTCCACCTCGGCGTGCGCCGCTTCGTCATCGCGGGCGTCCCGGTCGAGGTGGCGGCGGGCCAGGCGGTGCGCATCCCCGCCGGCGTGCCCCACCTTTCCCTGCCCAGCCCGGCCAGGGTGGTCTGCACCAACCTCTACCTGCCACCGGGCACGGCACGGGCGGCGGCCGGCATCGACACGGGATGGGAAACCGTGACCCGGGCGGCGGCGCTGGCGGGCCTGAGCCGGGAGGGGTATTCCCGCCGCTTCAAGCGGCTGCACGGCCTGGCGCCGCAGCGGTTCCGCCTGCTGGACCGGCTGAACGCCGCCCGCGCCCTGCTGCGTCAGGGCGAGGCCATCGCCGCCGTGGCGGCGGACACGGGCTTCGCCGACCAAAGCCATCTGGGCCGCTGTTTCCGCGGCACCTTCGGCGTCACGCCGGGACGCTATCGCGCCGGCTGAGGTCACACCCGTTCTATAGCGCGGCGCGACACACCGTTATCCGTGGTGCCACCGTCACCCTTTGGAAAGCCGCGCCCCATGCCATCCCTCGCCACCGTGCTCCCCTGCCTGCTGGTGGTCGCCGCCGGCGTCAGCCTGGCCGTGCAGCAGGTCCTGAACGCCAACCTGCGCATGGCGCTGGGATCGCCCTGGTGGGCGGGCTTCACCAGCTATCTGGTGGGGATGGCGGCCATGCTGCTGCTGGCGCTGACGATGCCGGGACCCCGGCCGACGGCGGCGACGCTGGGCGCCACGCCCTGGCCGGCCTGGGCCGGCGGCCTGTTCGGCGCGGCCTTCATCGCCACCGCCATCCTGATGATCCCGCGCTTGGGCGCCGCCACCGTCCTGGCCCTGATCGTGGTGGGGCAGATGCTGTGCGGCCTGGTCATCGACCATGTCGGCGCGCTAGGCGTGACCCCACATCCCGCCGGCGCCGCCCGGCTGCTGGGCGCGGCGCTGCTGATCCTGGGCGTCGTCCTGGTGCGCCGATAGCGACCTGCCGGTGCCGCCGATGCATGATATCGGAAACCCCGATTTTACCGCACGGTCCCCTACCCTCTAGTTTAGGGACGCCATGGTTCGGAGGCCGGCGGGAAAAGCCCGCCCCGACATGGCAGGAGGATAACGGACCGGCGCCCGCGCCCGTCCCCAGGGAGGGTGTGACGTGGCTTCCAAAAGTCGGACGGCCGGCCTGCCGCAGGGCCTGGCGCTGCTGCTGCCCAGCACGATGTCGGTCATGGGCGTCGTCGTGTTGGCGCCGGTGTTGCCGCAAATGCTGGCGCATTTCAAGGACATGCCCCAGGCCGATTACTGGGTGCCCATGATCCTGACGACACCGGCGCTGTGCGTGGCCCTGTTCTCCGCCCCCGCCGGTTGGCTGGCCGACCGCTTTGGCCGCCGCCGGCTGCTGATGCTGTCCATGCTGCTGTACGCCGTCTGCGGCGTGGCCCCGCTGGTCCTTGATGATTTCCGGGCCATCCTGGCCAGCCGCGTGGTGGTGGGGGTGACGGAGGCCGCGGTCATGACCCTGACCACCACCTTGATCGGCGACTACTTCAAGGGGCAACAGCGGGAGAAATGGCTGGCGCTGCAAACCGCCGTCGCCTCCATCTCCGCCGTGGCGCTGTTCGTCATCGGCGGCGCGCTGGGCAGCATCAGCTGGCGGGCACCCTTCGCCGTGTATGCCAGCAGCCTGCTGCTGCTGGCCGGCATCCACTTCTTCACCTGGGAGCCGGAGGAGACGGCGGACGTCCTCCAGCATCCCGAGGCGCACCGGAAGGTGGCCTTCCCATGGGGTCGCCTGGGCGGCATCTGCGCCATCACCACCTTCGCCGCCGTCCTGTTCTATACGGTGCAGGTGGACCTGTCCCTGGCGTTGACCGGTCGGGGCGTCACCGATCCCGCCACCATCGGCGGAATGACGGCGGCGGCCAGCCTGGCCGTGCCGGTGGGCACCATCGCCTTCCAACGCCTGTCCGGCCTGCCGGTGGCCCTGCTGTTGCTGGTGGCGTTCGCCCTCTGCGGCGCGGGCTTCGGCGGCATGGCGCTGGCGACCGGCCATGGATGGCTGCTGGCCTCCGTGGCGCTGGCCCAGTTCGGCTGCGGCCTAATCCTGCCCACCCTGCTGACCTGGGCCCTGCGCGGCCTGGCGTTCGAGATCCGCGGCCGGGCCACCGGTCTGTGGCAGGCGTCCTTCTTTGTCGGGCAGTTCCTGAGCGCCTTCGTCGTCACCACCCTGTCTCATCGCTTCGGCGACATCTTCAGCGCTTTCCTGGGCCTGGCCATCGCCAGCGGCATCGCCGCCGTGCTGGCGCTGGGCGGTCTCGCCCTTATGGGCAACCGCGCCCAGGGGGCAACCGCGCCCGGGGCGCGCTGAGGGCCCGATCCTCCGTCACGGGCAAGGGGCGGCCCATCCGGGTCGCCCCTTTCTCATGCCCCCAGCAGGTCGGCCACCGCCTCGCCGATGGCGAGCGAGGAGGTCAGCCCCGGGCTTTCGATGCCGAACAGGGCCACCAGGCCCGGCAGGCCGTGCACCGCCTGCCCATCCAGGCGGAAGTCGGGCTGCGCCTCCCCGGGACCATGGATCTTGGGCCGCACGCCGGCATAGTCCGGCACCAGGGCGCCGTCGGGCAGGCCCGGCCAAAAGCGGCGGATGTAGCGGTAGAAGCCATCGGCGCGGCTGGGGTCCACGCGATGGTCCGGCGCCTCGACATATTCCAGGTCGGGGCCGAAGCGCGCCTGCCCGCCCAGGTCGCGGCGGTAGTGCACGCCCAGGGCGCCGGGTATGGGCGGCGGATAGACCAGGCGCTTGAACGGCGCCCGGCCGTTGAGGGCGAAATAGCTGCCCTTGCCGTAGTGCGCCCGGGGGATCAGGTCGGCCGGGAAGCCCTCAATGCCGGCCGCCACATCCTGGGCCGACAGGCCCGGTGCGGTCACCAGCAGACGTGTGGTGACGGTGGTGGGATCGCGCCCGCCGGTGCGCACGGCGTAGCCGCCGCCCTCCAGGGGCGTGGCGCCCAGCACCGGCGTGCCGGTGACCACCGCGCCGTCCCGCCCTTCGATCTCCCCCCGCAGCGCCACCATGTAGCCATGGCTGTCGAAGATGCCGCTCTCCGGCGAGATCAGGGCGGCCACGGCGCGCAGGTCCGGCTCCAGCGCGTGCACCTCGGCCGCGCTCAACCAGCGCATGCCTTCCACGCCGTTGATCTGGGCCTGGTGCAGGATGCCCTCCAGCCGGGGCACCTCCGCCTCCTCCGTCGCCACCACCAGCTTGCCGCACTTGTCGTAAGTGACGCCGTGGGCCTCCAGGAAGGGATACAGCATCCGCCGGCCCGCCACGCAGAACCGCGCCCGCAAGGAACCGGTGGGGTAGTAGAGGCCGCCGTGCGCCACCTCGGAATTGCGGGACGACACGCCCTGGCCAATGGCGTCCTCCGCCTCCAGCACCGCGACGGTCAGGCCGCGCAGGGCCAGGGCGCGACCGCAGGCCAGACCCACCGCCCCCGCCCCCACAACGATCGCGTCGAAATCCGTGTCCGCGCCGGCCATGCCTTGCTCCCGTCCTATCCTCGGGTCAAATCTGCCCGGACGGCGCCGCGTCGCGCAATGCCGCAGGCATAAACGGCGCCCCAAACCTTTTGGCAGGGTCAAACCTTTAAGATAATTGTCGGCCAAGGGGCCGCAGCGTATTACCTTGGGGATGTTCGTTTACCTGCCGGAAATATCCGCAGGCCATAATGGATGCCGTCGGCGCATGGGCTATGGGGTTGCAAGGATGGGGTTGAGGACGGCTTGCCACAGCGGCCTTCGGGGCAGGGCATGACCCCGGCGGAAGAGGATCGCGCCCGCACGCTGACCGACCTGGTGGACCGGCTGTCGCCCGAGGCCGCGCGCAAACTGTTCGAAGAGGTCGACTCCAGCCCGGACCAGAGCCGGGCGATGGTGCGCCGCGCCCTGATCCAAAAACTGAACGCCCAGCGCCAGGCCCACGCCCGGCGCCAGTTCACCCAGCTGTTCGAACCCTTCCTGACCAGCGACCCTTGGCTGCTGCGGGAGGAGTTCCACTGCCCCGGCAGCATCCACCCGCTGGACGTGGGCGGCCTGTGGTCCGCCCTGGCCGCCAAGCCGCTGGCGCCGCTGAGCCGCTCGGTGGATGAGACCCTGTCGGCGCTGGCCCAGGAACAGCCGCTGTTCATGGTGCTGCGGACGCCCAAGGCCCTGGCCCTGCGCGAGGAATTGCGCGTGGCCGCCGCCGCGCGGCTGTCGCAGACCCTGCAGGACAAGGCGGCCACCAAGGATTTGCTGGAGGCGATGAACGCCTGGCGCCGGACGGAGGCGACACGCAAGAACCTGGGGGTCGTGCCCCGCCCCCTGATGCTGGCCGACCTGTCGCTGCTGTACATGCTGCTGGAGAACGGCGGTCCCTATTCCCGCCTGGTCATGGGCCTGAATGGCGATGACGACAATGGCGGGGCCGACGGGGCCGACGCCGTGCTGTCCTTCCAGGCGCCGGGCGTGCCGGCGGCCCAGGCCAACCAGCTGACCCTGCTGATGCCCCTGGTGCTGTTGAACCGCCACCGCGCCTACCGGCAGATGAGCGGCTATTTGGTGCAGGGCCCCACCGACTGGCAGCCGGTGCTGCTGTCGGCCCTGGTGCGCCACCTGGCCCGCACCTGCCAGGTGCTGGCCGATGAGCTGGGCGCCCTGGCCGGCGCCGGCGAGGTGGCCCGCCGCCCCCTGGTCGTCGCCTCGGAACGGCGGGAGCTGCTGGAGCGGGAGCTGGTCTACCTGGACGACCTGCTGACCCTGTTCGACGAATTCGACCTGCTGCGCGACGGGCGCGAGGCCAGCCTGGCCCACGGCAACCTGGACACCATGATCAAGAAGGTGGAGGGCGCGCTGTACCCTTACCTGTCCATGCGCGTCTCGGTCACGGCCCATGCCAAGGGTCGTATGGCGCTGGACCATGCCGCGCTGGCCTGGGCGCTGGGCTATACCATGCGCTGGCGCAACACCCTGACCCGCAGCCTGCACTGGGGCACCCGCTACAGCGACTTCCGCGACCGGCTGGTGGAGGATCTGACGGACGCCTACCGCGCCGCCTTCTCCCGCACCGAGGCGGGCGACAGCCGGGAGCGGCTGGGCCAGGCCGTGCGCGCGGCGGAGCTGTCGCAGGCCGTGGGCGCCGATTTGCGCGAGAGCATGACCCTGCTGGACCAGGGGCTGGTGCAGACGGCCACCGACCGCCTGCGCGACGCCACGCCCATGACCGGCGCCGAGATGGCCTTGATCAGCACCCTGCTGGTCAAGGCGCAGAACGAGCTGCGCCGGACCAAGCACTGGCGTGACGCCAACCTGGTGAACTTCGTCACCCTGGCCGAGGGGCGCGGGCTGAAAGGCTGAGGCCTACGCCCGCGCCAGCCGGCGCGCCCGCTGCTTCAGGTCGCCCACCACGGAGGCCAGGGTCAGGCCCAAGCCGCCGGCCAGGACGTACCAGGCGGGGCGGATACCCGCGTCCCAGTCGAAGCTGAGGTTGGCCTCCAGCACCAGATCCGGCGGCAGGTGGCGCACCGCCCAGAAGCCCAGCGCCTCCGCCCCGGCCGTGCCCAGGGCCGCCATGACGCTGAGCCCCAGCAGCACAGGAACCGAGCGCGCCTGCCCGTCGGGCAGCAGGCGGTTCAGCAGACGGTAGGCCAGCAGCCAGGCCAGCCACCCGGCCATCAGGGTGGGTACCGTCACGTCGGCCTTTTCCTGCAGGAAGTAGTGGACCAGGCCCAGGATGGCGATGGGGTAGACCAGGGCGTGCAGCCGGCGCCACCGCGGCCCGCCCAGCCGCTTGATCATGCCGTCGGTGGACGTGACGCCCAGCGCCACCAGGCCCAACAGCGCCACGAATCCGATGGTGAGGTAGACACGGCGCGCGATCTCGGACGCGATGTGCAAAAGGTCCAGCGACTGGTCGGCCGCGTAGCCGCCCAGGTGGACCAAGGCGTAAAGGCAGGCGGCCACGCCGATGCGCCGCCGCACGGTCATCAGCGCCGGCCAGCGGGCGATGCGCGCCAGCGGGGTCACCAGCAGCGACAGCAGCAGGAAGCGGAAGGTCCACACGCCCACCTCATGGATGAAGGCGTTGTAGGGCCGGGGGCCCAGCTGCCCCATGACCGCGTCATAGGCGATGAGGACCATGGGCAGGCACAAGCCCGCCAGCACCAGGGTCATCAGCCAGGAATAGCGGCCGGCCCGATCCTGCCACAGGCGCCAGTTCATGCGCGGCCCCCCATGACGTCAATGCGATATGCAATACTGTTTGCAAAACTGATGGCAACAGCGCCGGGCATTTTTGTTGCATAACGCATTATCTTCGCCTTTTCAGGGGGATGGGGCCGACGCGCCACCCCAAGTTAATTCCTTATTTACCGTACCGCGCGCGGCTATCCGCCGCATCTGGCCCGGTCCTTGCGTTGACCAGTCCCAAAAGGGCTGCAAGCCCATCGGAACCGAGGACTTCTCATGACCCGCCTGTTGACGGCCCTGATCCTGGGCTGCCTGGCCTGGATCGTCGCCACCGCGCCGGCCCGCGCCGCCAGTACGAAGAACACCATCGCCTTGAAGGCCAGCGTCTCCACCGCCTGCACCGTGGACGTCACCGACCTGGGCGTCGCCCTCGATGTGGTGGGTGGGGAGACCAAGCGCCAGGTGGGCAGCGTGGTGGAAAACTGCAACGATGCCAAGGGCTACACCATCACGGTCAACTCCGCCAACAATGGCAAGCTGCAGTCGGGCAAGAACACCGTCGGCTTCACCACCATCTATGACGGCGCCAACGGCAACGGCAGCGGCAGCGTCTCGGTCACCCGGTCCAAGGCCACCTTCGCCAAGACCGCCGCCCTGGCCGTGACCATCGCCGCCAACGCCAAGACCATCGCCGGCAACTACACCGACACCCTGACGGTGACCATCAAGGCGAAGTAAGGCGGGGGCCCGACGGCCGCCTGCACAAAATCTGCACAAAAGACGCTGAATATCTGCTGACCGGCGCCCGCAGGGCTGCACGGTCGCGTCGCATAACGGCGGCATGACACCCGCCGGAACCCCACCCCCGAGCCCACACTCCGCCACCGTGCCACCGGCCCAGCTTCCCGTTGGCGTCCTGCGCGACGGCTGGTGGCTGGTGGCGCGTCCGAACGGAAAAGGCCCGACGGCTGTCATCCTGCCCTTCAAGCCCAGGAAGAGCCCGGCCCCATGACCGACACCACCCCTGACACGACCGCCGGCGCGACGCCGGGCGGCGGCGCCCCCGGCTTGCCCGCCGGCATCCTCCTGGCCGGCCTGGCGACCCTGGCCACCGCCCTGTTCTACGACGCGCCGCTGGGCATCGCCCTGCCCGCCTTCCTGGTGCCGCTATGCGCCGGATCGCTGCTGCTGAACCCGCCGGCGGAGGGGATCAAAAGACGGGTCACGGCAGGGGCGGCCCTGGCGGCCGTGCTGGCGCTTCTGATCAACGCCGTCACACCCCTGTCGCTGCTGCTGACCTTCCCAACCGTGGCGGCCAGCCTGCTGCATCTGACCGGCCGCTGGCCCCCCCGTCTGGAAGACCGGGCGCGATCGCTGGGCGCCATGCTGGGCCTGGGCCCCTGGCGCCTGGCGCGGGACGGCATGGCGGCATGGCTCTGGTGGTCGGGTCGGACATCACGGCAGGCCGTTGCCGCCACCATCGCCCGCTGGGTCCTGCCCCTGGGCCTGGGGCTGATCTTCTGCCTGCTGTTCGCCACCGCCAACCCGGTGCTGGGCCTGTGGGCCGGCCGCCTGCCGCTGGCCTTCCTGGGGGACATCGACGCCGGCCGCGTCGTCTTCTGGATGGGGACCCTGGCCCTGTTGTGGCCCTTCGTGCGCATCATCGGCGCCGGTCAGCACGACGCGCCACCGGAACCGATGGCCGCCAAGGAGAAAAGTGACGACCCGGTGCTGGCCCTGCTGCTGTCGCCGCAGACACTGGTGCGGGCCCTGGCCCTGTTCAACGGCCTGTTCGCCCTGCAATCCGCCCTGGACCTCTATTACCTGTGGACCGGCCATCAGCCGCCTGAGGGCGTCACGCACGCCGCTTACGCCCACCAGGGCGCCTATCCGCTGGTCCTGACCGCCCTGCTGGCGGCCCTGTTCGTGCTGGTGGCACTGGAGCGGCCGGGCGTGACCGGCACCGTGCGCCGCCTGATCGTCGCCTGGATCGCGCAGAACATCCTGCTGGTGCTGTCGGCCATGCTGCGCTTGGCCGCCTATGTGGAGGCTTATTCCCTGACCGGCCTGCGCGTCGCCGCCTTCCTTTGGATGGCCCTGGTGGCGATGGGCCTGGCGCTGATCCTGGCGCGCATGGCGCTGAGCCGGTCCAACCGCTGGCTGGTGGGCGCCAACCTGGTAGCGGCCGCGACCCTGCTGTACGGCGCCGCTTGGGTCAACATCCCCGCCCTGATCGCCGGCTACAACGTTACCCACAGCCGGCAAGCGGCGGGGAATGGCCCCGACCTGGACTGGGCCTACCTGGCGCGGCTGGGCCCACAAGCCATCCCGGCGCTGGATCGCTACACCGTCCTGCCCGACAGCCCGGGCCAGGCCGTCCTGGACGCCCGGCGCAAGTTGGCGGAGCGTTTCCTGGCCCGCCACGCCGACTGGCGCAGCTGGACCGTGCGTGACCAGAACTTGCGGGACTATCTGGCCGCCCATCCAGATGGTATCGATCACGAAGGGCAGTAATGATGGGCATCATGCACCGCATCCTTGTCGTCGATGACGATCCCCACATCCGTGACGTCCTGTGCTTCGCCCTGGAAAAGGCCGGCATGGCGGCGGAGTGGGCGGGCAACGGCGTGGACGCCCTGGACCTGGCCACCCGCAACCCGCCCAGCCTGGTGGTGCTGGACGTGGGCATGCCGGAGATGGACGGGCTGGAGGTCTGCCGCCGCTTGCGCCGCGCCTCCGACGTGCCCATCCTGTTCCTGTCCGCCCGGGATGAGGAGATCGACCGCGTGCTGGGGCTGGAGATGGGCGGCGACGACTACGTCACCAAGCCCTTCAGCCCGCGTGAGCTGGTGGCCCGCGTCAACGTCATCCTGCGCCGCGCGCGCGGCACCCCCCAAGGCGCATCCCCCGGCGCGGCCCTGGTTGCGACGCCGCAAGAGGACGCCCCGCCCCTGACACCTCCCCCCATAATCAGGGGCGCCCTGGTGCTGGACAGCGCCGGCCACCGGGCCACGGTGGCGGGCCGTGAGCTGGGCCTGACGGCCCGCGAATTCATGATCGTGAAGACCCTGGCCGGGCGGCCGGCGGTGGTGTTCAGCCGCAACCAGCTGATGGACGCGGCCTATCCCGACAACATCCACGTCTCCGACCGCACCATCGACAGCCACGTCCGCAACATCCGCGCCAAGTTCCAGGCGGCGGGGTGCGAGGACGTGGTGGAGACGGTGCACGGCGTGGGCTTCCGCCTGGGCCCCTGCACCACGGGCACGGCGCCGTGACACCCCTGCGCGTCCGTGCCAAATGGCGTCCGTCGCTGGGCATGATCGTGGTGGCGGTGCTGCTGGCGGTGGCGGCCTTGCCCCTGGCCGGCCTGTTCTTCTTCCGCCTCTATGAGAACCAGCTGGTCCGCCAGACGGAGGCGGAATTGATCGCCCAGGCCAGCGTGCTGGCCGCGGCCTACGCCGACGCGGTGGAGCGGCAGGACCCTCCGCCGGCCGTGTCGCCCACGCCTGTCGCATCCCTGGCGCCGGAGGAACGCTTCCACCCCATCGAACCGGCGCTGGACCTGACGGGCGACGATGTGCTGGGCCCCCGGCCGGCGGCCGTGCCAGCCACCGCCGCCGTGGATCCCGCGCTACAGGCCATCGGGTCCCAGGTCTATGCCATCGCCCGGCGGGCACAGGACCAGACGCTGGCCGGCGTGCGCGTGCTGGACTTCAACGGCACCATCCTGGCCGGAGCGGAGGAGGTGGGCCTGTCCCTGGCCGAGGTGCCGGAGGTGGCGGGCGCCCTGGCCGGCCAATACCACGCGGCCCTGCGTGTCCGCCGGTCACAGCATGAGCCGCCGCCGCTATACTCCATGAGCCGGGGGACGGGCGTGCGGGTGTTCGTGGCCCTGCCCATCATCGCCCACACGCCAGAGGGCGACCGGGTGGCCGGCGTCATCTACGCCTCACGCACGCCCAACAACATCTTCCGCCACCTGTATGGGGAGCGGCGCAAGGTGGCCCTGGCCGGCGGCGTCATCCTGGCGGTCATCCTGATCATCGCCTTCGTCTTTTCCCGCACCATCACCCGCCCCATCCACCAGCTGGTGCGCCAGACGCGGGAACTGGGCACCCGCGCCCTGGACGAGGGGCCGGCCGAGGCCCCGCACTACGGCACCCGGGAAATCGCCCTGCTGTCGCAAAGCTTCCACGACATGGCCCAGCGCCTGTCCGACCGCTCCCGCTACATCACCACCTTCGCCGCCCATGTCAGCCACGAGCTGAAGTCGCCCCTGACCGGCATCCAGGGGGCGGCCGAGCTGCTGCACGACGACCTGGAGGGGGAGGAGGCGATGGGCGCCGGTCCCATGGACACCGAACAGCGCCGGCGCTTCCTGGGCAACATCCTGGCCGACACCCGCCGCCTGACGGCCCTGGTTCAGCGGCTGCGCGACCTGGCCCAGGCGGACAACGCGGTACGCGGCGGCCGCACCAGCCTGTCCGCCGTCTGGCCCGAGCTGGCGGCCCAGTTCCCGAGACTGGCGCTGACCACCGGCGGCGAGGACGCCGCCGTCGCCATGTCGGCGGAGAACGTGATGATCCTGTTCAGCCACCTGGCGGACAACGCCGGCCGCCACGGCGCCACGGCGCTGGACATCGCCGTCGCCACCCGCGACTGGGCGGTGGTGGTCACCGTGACCGACAACGGCCACGGCATCTCCGCCGCCAACCGCGACCGGGTGTTTGATGCCTTCTTCACCACCCGGCGGGACAGCGGCGGCACCGGCATGGGCCTGCACATCGTGCAATCCCTGCTGCGCTCCCACGGCGGCGACATCCGCCTGGGCGACGCGCCGGAAGGCGGCGGGGCGGTGTTCGAGGTGACCCTGCCCCGGGTTTGAAGGCTTGAGGCGTCCCTCAAGCGCCGGGCGCCCGCGGTCGCGGGCTGCGGCATAAGGGAAACGTTATGCCGCTGGCTTCATTTCCGCCCGCCCAGCGCCGCCGCCGTGTCGGCCACCAGCGCCACCACCAGGGCCACGGCGCCGCAGACGAAGATCAAGGCATAGTTCTGGCCGCTGTGGTTGAACAGATAGGAATAGCCGTAGCCGGCCAGCGCCTGGAACAGGGCGAAGGCGGTGGTGGCGCGGCTCCACGCCGCCTGCTGCCGCTTATGGCTGTGCGGCAGCAGTTCGCGGATGCGGCCCAGGACCAAGGGCACGATGCCAGCGGTGAAAATGCCCAGGACGACGGTGGCGACGACGATGGCGGCAGGATGGCCGCTGACCGCCAGCAGGGCCACCGCGCCCGCCAGCAGGGCCAGGGACAAACGATAGGCCAGCCCCGCGCCCAGGCGGTCGGCCATGGGGCCGCTGATCAGAGGGCCGGCGATGGCGGCGATACCATACAGCACCCAATAGGACGCGCCGACATCCGCCCCCCGGCCCAGGCCGCGCGCGACATAGTCGACCAGCAGCACCATGACCGGCACCAGGCCCAAGGCGTTCAGGGCATATTCGGCGTAGAGCACGCGCAGGATGCCGCCGGTGCGCCCGCCCTCCGCCTCGCCGGCTGTCGTGACGGGGGTGGGCGCGTCCCCGGCCGGCCAGCCGAACCAGCTGAGGGCCGTCAGCAGCAGCGACAGCCCGCCCAGGCCCACCCAGGTCTGCACCAGGCCCAGGCGCAGCAGCGCCGGCACCAGGGTGCCCGACGCGGCGATGCCCAGCCCCAAGCCGAGGAAGATAATGCCGCTGACCAGGCCGCGCCTGGCCGGCGGGATGTGGGGCAGGATGCTGGTCGCCACCAGCACCATGATGGCGCCACCGGCCAGGCCCGAGAGGAGGCGCCAGATGAAGAACCAGGCGACCGACAGGGGGAAGGCGCAGGCGAAGAACGCCACGGTAACGGCCAGCATCATCAGGCGCAGGACCCAGCGGCTGGTCAGGCCAGCCGCCAGGGGCCGGCCCAGCAACGCGCCCGCCAGGTAGCCGGCGAAGTTGGCCGCCCCCAAGGTGACCACGTCGCCGGGCGCGAACCAGCGGGCGTCGATCAGCGGCGGGATCAGGGGCGTGTAGGCGAAGCGCGCCAGGCCGACGGCGACCAGGCTGCCGCTGAGGCCGGCGACGGCGGCCATCCAGGAGGCGGCGGACAAGCCGGGGGCGTGCCGGGGGACGGTGCCGTCCCCGGTGGTGGAGGTGGACATGGGATGAACCGCCTTTACTGCGGCCGGCTTTACGATGCTGGCCTTATTTGATGGTGGGTGCGTTCGTCGATGTCTGGCCGAACAGGATTTTCTTCCCCTCCTCCGTCACCGTGGGGCGGGTGCGCAGGGGCTCCCCCTTGGCATAGGCGCGGACGGTGGCCGGGCGGGCAGCCACGGCCCCGAACCAGCGCTTCAGGTCGGGAAAGTCGTCCAGGTTCTGCTGCTGCCGCTGCCACGGCACGATCCAGGGATAGATCGCCATGTCGGCGATGGAATATTCGTCACCGGCCACGAAGGGGCGGCCCGCCAGGCGGCGGTTCAGCACGCCGTACAGTCGGTTGGTCTCGTTGACATAGCGGGTCATGGCGTAGGGGATGCGTTCCGGCGCGTACTGCACGAAGTGATGGTTCTGCCCCGCCATGGGGCCCAGGCCGCCCATCTGCCAGAACAGCCATTCCGTCACCGTCTTGCGGCCGCGCACGTCGGCGGGAATGAAGCGGCCGGTCTTTTCCGCCAGGTACAGCAGGATGGCGCCGCTCTCGAACACGGTGATGGCTTCACCCCCATCAGCCGGCGCGGTGTCGATGATGGCCGGCATGCGGTTGTTGGGGGAGAAGGCCAGGAAGTCCGGCTTGAACTGGTCGCCAGCGCTGATGTCCACCGGGTGGATGGCGTAGTCCAGCCCCGCCTCTTCCAGGAACAGGGTGATCTTGTGGCCATTGGGGGTGGGCCAGTAGTACAGCTCGATCATCGGATACCTCACGGGGTCGGGCGGATGTCAGGGGCCCAGCAGGGCCAAGGCCGGTCGGGCCATGCCCTCCAGCTGGTCACGGTCGGCGTGCAGGCGCGCCATGACGCGCATGGCCACCACCACGCTCAGGAACAGGTGGGACAAGTCTTCCGCCGGCTGGGCCGACGCGATCGTCCCGTCAGCCTGGCCCGCCTGTAGATGGCGCAGGAAAAAGGCGCGGATTTCGCCCAGGCCGCCAGCCACCTCGGCGCGGATGTCAGGGTCCTGGGCCGTGACGTCCAGCGCGGCGTTGATCAGCATGCACCCCCGCCGCTGCGGATCGGCCAGCGAGCGTTCGACGACATCGGCCAGGTAGCCGGCCACCGCCTGGCGCGGCGGCAGCTGGTCCAGCCGGGCGATGCGCTGGCTCAGCGTCCCGCTCAGATACTGGTCCAGCGCCTTCATGAACAGGCCGCGCTTGTCGCCGAAGGCGTTGTAGAAGCTGGCCGTGGTCAGCCCCATGCGCGCCGCCAGATCCCGGGTGCTGGCCGCGCCATAGCCCTGCGACCAGAACCCGTCGACGGCGGCCTGCAGGGCCACCCCCTCATCAAACTCACGCGGCCGCGCCATGGCGGTCTCTCCCCCAAATCCGGAAAGAACCGCCAAACGCCATACGGGGCGGTTCTGTATCACTCGCTCCAATTAAATTAGAGCACTCGATACAGAACGCAAGCCCCGTTGGACGGAAATCAATGTGCCGTGGGGTGGAAGGCTGCGGCGCCGATGCGTGGCGCCCTCATGCCCCCCACACGTCGCGCGCGAAGCGCAGGACATTGCCGCCCAGGATCTTGTCGATGCGGGCGGGCTTGTGGCCGCGCTTGGACAGGAGGTCGGCCAGGTGGGCGAACTGGCCCGGGCCGCGCATGTCGGCCAAGAAGGGGTAGGTGTCCTCGGACTCGCCGGTGGCGCTGATGCCGGCGGCGCGGCGCCGCTGGATCTCCTCACGCAGCACGGCGCGGTAGCGGTCCAGGTCGTCGATGCCGGTGACGTCGCCGTCGGTGCCGATGGCCACGTGATCCTCGCCACAGACGGCCAGGGCGTGCTCGATATGCCGCACCACGTCCTCGGCCTTGGCGTGGCCGTCCGGCGTCAGGAAGGGCATGAAGTAGATGCCGACCACGCCGCCGCCCTGGGCCACGCCGCGCAGTTCCGCATCCGTCTTGTTGCGCGGCAGGTCGCACACGGCGCGGCAGCCGGTGTGGCTGATGGTGATGGGGCCCTTGGCCACGGCCAAGGCGTCCAGGCAGGTCTTCTCCCCACTGTGCGACAGGTCGACCATGACCCGGGCGGCCTGCAGCCGCTCCACCGCCTGGCGGCCGAAATCGGTCAGGCCGGTGTTGGGCGCCATGGAGCCGGCGCCCAGCGGGTTGGCGGGGTTGTAGGTCAGCTGGATGATGCGCACGCCGAGGTCGGCGAACAACTCCACCCGGTCGAGGTCGTCGCCCAGTTGCACCGCGTTCTGGAAACCGTAGATGACGCCCAGTTGGCCCTGGGCCTGCGCCGCGACGATGTCGGCGGCGGTGTAGACCTTGCGCAATGCGCCGGGATGCTGACGGATCAGCCGGTCCCAGCGGCCGATGTCGCGCACCGTGAATTCGAACGGGTCCATGGGGCCGGAGACGTAACCCCCAGAGACGTAGCCAAGGGTCAGGTTCACGGCGGTGAGACCCGATTGGCGCACATCGGCCAGGGCGCGGGCGTCCACCTTGGCCTGCGGCGTGTCGGGCAGCCGGGCCGCCACCGACTGCGGGTCCAGCGTGGCGTCCACCTCGATGTTGG
Source organism: Nitrospirillum guaranorum (assembly GCF_034653275.1). Classification (NCBI taxonomy): domain Bacteria; kingdom Pseudomonadati; phylum Pseudomonadota; class Alphaproteobacteria; order Rhodospirillales; family Azospirillaceae; genus Nitrospirillum; species Nitrospirillum guaranorum. The sequence goes on from NZ_JAYEES010000001.1 coordinate 110,683, forward strand.
GGTTGGAGAAGCCGCCCAGGAAATTGATGAGGGGCGCACGCATGGACGGCTCCGTGACAGGCTTGCCAGAGGATGTGTTGGAGGCGGCGTCGGGGGCGCGACTGCGCGCCCGTACCGGGCCTGCGGCCAGGCCGCCGCCCAAGGTCGCCATGGCCCCCGCCAGCACGGCGCGGCGATCCATCATCGTCATCCGGTCCCCATTCCCCATCAGGCGCCCGCCCTAACGCCGGGTCGCCGCCGTCACGATTGCGCAAAGCCCGGGAAAAAGGAAGGGTGGCGTGGCCACGCGCGTTGGACGTCATCCGGCCGGCCCGCCGCAGTTTGTCATCCGCCCCAGACTGTGCCTTGATGGCGGGCGCCGTCGGCGGCCACTGGAAGGGAAGTGCACGGATGTCCAAACCCGGCCTGCGGGTCCTGATCATGGGCGGCTACGGCACCTTCGGCGGCCGAATCGCCACCCTGCTGGCGGATGAGCCGGGCCTGACCCTGGTCATCGCCGGTCGGTCGGCGGGCAAGGCCGCCGCCTTTTGCGCGGCCCTGGCGCGGGCATGCGGCGCCACCCGGCTGTCGCCCCTGGCCTTCGACCGCGACGGCGACCTGGCGGCCCAATTGTCGGCCGCGGCCCCCGACCTGGTGATCGACGCCACCGGCCCCTTCCAGGTCTATGGAGACGCCCCCTATCGCGTGGTCCAGGCCTGCCTGGACCTGGGCCTGCCCTACCTGGATCTGGCGGACGGCGCCGACTTCGTCATGGGCATCCAGGCCTTTGACGGGGCCGCCCGCGCGCGCGGCATTCCCGTGCTGTCGGGGGTCAGCAGCTTCCCCGTGCTGACGGCGGCGGCCGTGCGCCACCTGACGCCGGGCTGGACGGCGGTGACGGGCATCGCGGCGGGCGTCGCCCCCTCCCCCTATGCCGTGGTGGGCGCCAACGTGCTGCGCGCCATCGCCAGCTATGCCGGCCGCCCCGTGCCCCTGATGCGCGACGGCGCCTGGACCCGGGGCCAGGCCATGACGGAGGTGCGGCGCCACACCATCGCCCCGCCGGGCGTCCTGCCCCTGCGCAACACCCGCTTCGCCCTGGTGGAGGTGCCGGACCTGCGGGTGCTGCCGCCCCTGTGGCCGGCCTTGCGCGACATCTGGGTGGGGGCGGGCACGCGGCCGGAAAGCGTGCACCGGGTCATGACCGGCCTGGCCTGGCTGGTGCGTCTGCGGCTGCTGCCCAGCCTGCTGCCCCTGGCGCCCCTGTTCCACTGGGGCGCCGGCATCCTCCGCTGGGGGGAGCATCGCGGCGGCATGTTCGTCGAGGTCACGGGACGGGACGCGCAAGGCCAAACCGCCACGCGGTCCTGGCACATGGTGGCGGAGGGCGACGACGGCCCCTACATCCCCGCCATGCCGGCCGCCGCCCTGGTGCGCCGCTGGCTGGCGGGATCGCCGCCGCCCGCTGGCGCCCGCGCCGCCGTCACCGACCTGGATCTGGCGGACTACCAGCCCCTGTTCGCCCCCCGCGCCATCCGCGCCGGCGTGCGCGACACCCCCGGGCCGGGGGCGCCCCTGTTCGCCCAGGTGATGGGGGGCGAGGCCTGGGACCGGCAGCCCGCCGCCTGGCGCGCCCTTCATACCCTGCCCGCCGATGGACCGGCCATCTGGCGCGGCCGGGCCGCCGTCACCCGGGGCCGGGGGCCACTGGCCCGGCTGGCGGCCTGGCTGGTCGGCTTCCCGCCCAGCGGGACCGACGTGCCCCGTCACCGTCACCCTGAGCCGCACGGCCGACACGGGTGCACCGGGGGGCGGCGAGCTGTGGGTTCGCGACTTCGCCGGCCGCCGCTTCGCCAGCCGGCAAAGCCTGGGCCGGGGCCGCGACGCGCATCTGGTGGTGGAGAGCTTCGGCCCTGCCGCCTTCGCCATGGCCCTGGTGGCCGATGCCGACGGCGTCACCCTGGTCCTGCGCCGCTGGACGCTGTTCGGCCTGCCGCTGCCCCTGTGGCTGGCGCCGCGCAGCGCGGCCACCGAGACGGTGGCATCCACGCCGGACGGCGACCGCTTCCACTTCGACGTCCGCCTCAGCCACCCGCTGGCGGGACTGATCGTGCATTACCGGGGGTGGCTACATTAATCATCAAGGCCAGTATAGATATGACCTATTTCATTTACAATTATTGCCAAAAGGCAGATTGAAATAATTGTTATTAATGCACAGAATTCGTATTCATCTTTCTCATAATTTATTGTTTTTCCGAGAAAAAATTTTCCAAAATACTCAGAAACTACCTTGGATATAACCATAATAAACGCTATTCCAAACACATTAAAGGAAAAACTGGATATAAAATCCCACATTGAGTAATGAGACATCCGGTGATATCGAGCAATCGTTACAACTAAGGCTGCACAGACGTAAAGACACCCTACTTTGGCGCTACGCGGTTTATCATACAAACTCTTCTCAATCATTCCGGCCATAAGACTTTTCATGCGCCCCCCTTCGATACCGCGACCACAGCCATTTAATTATTAAACCACGATTCATCCCCTCTATCCTTGTAATTTCACCGCGCTGTCCACGATAGCCTGGGCCAAGGCAGCCGCCGGGCCGCGCCCCGTGGCGCCGGGTCCGGCCAGGACGAACTCGACATCCACCAAGGGCGGCAGGTGCGGCACCTCCGCCATGCCGCTGGGCAGCATGGCGCGGGGCTGGACGGTGACGCCCAGGCCGGCCAAGGCGGCGGCGCGCAAACCGCTGAGGCTGCCGCTGACGCAGGCGATGCGCCAGGGGCGGCCGTGGCGTTCCAAGCTTTCCAGGGCGACGGAGCGGCTGATGCTGGGCGGGGTGTACAACACCAGCGGCACCGGCTTGGCGGGATCCAGCGTCTCCCCCTCCCGCCCCGCCCAGACGAAGCGGTCGCGCCACAGCGGCCGGCCCAGCGTGTCGCCCGGGCGGCGCTTGGCCAGCACCAGGTCCAGTTCACCCGCGTCCAGCTTCTGATACAGGAAGCCGCTGAGGCCCACGGTCAGTTCCAGGTCCACGGCGGGATGGCGGCGCACGAAGGCGGCCAAGACGTCGGACAGGTGGGAGATGACGAAGTCCTCCCCCGCGCCCAACCGCACCCGGCCGCGCAGGTCGGCCCCGGCGAAGTGCTGCCGTGCGCGTTCCTCCAGCTCCAGCATGCCGCGGGCGAATTCCACCAGCGCCTCGCCATCCGCGGTCAGACGCACGGTGTGGGTGTCGCGCACGAACAGACGGCGGCCCACCGCCTCCTCCAACCGGCCGATCTGCTGGCTGACGGTGGACTGGCGCAGGCCCAGCCGGCGGCCGGCCTCGGTAAACCCTTGGGCGCGCGCCACCTCCATGAAGGTGCGCAACAGCGTGGTGTCCAGCATACCCATCCCCGGCGACGGTACGATCATTCATAAACGTGATCACAATAACAATTGTAAGCAGCCTTCAAGATGGGCCGTCCAGCACTTTATGATGGTGCGTCATCCTGTTCCGCCCCTTGCCCCCGACCCGTCGCCCGTACAAGGTTGTCAGCCCATGTCCGTCCCCGCCGCAACCGCCCCCGACCCGTCCATGCCGTCCTCCCGGAAGCCCTCCACGGCCCTGCTGTGGCTGGCGCGCCTGAAGCCCGACACCTTCACCCTGCTGCTGGTGGGGACGGTGGTGCTGGCCTCGTTCCTGCCGGCCAAGGGCGCCATGATCGGCGTGGCCAACGGGGCCACGGACGTCGCCGTCTTCCTGCTGTTCTTCCTCTATGGCGCCCGGCTGTCGCGCGAGGCGGTGATCGGCGGGCTGACGCAGTGGCGGCTGCACCTGCTGGTGACGCTCTGCACCTTCGCCCTGTTCCCGCTGGTGGGGCTGGCGCTGAAGCCGCTGGTGAACCTGGGCGTCCTGACGCCCGACCTGTACCTGGGCGTGCTGTTCCTCTGCACCCTGCCGTCCACGGTGCAATCCTCCATCGCCTTCACCTCCATCGCCGGTGGCAACGTGGCGGCGGCCATCTGCAGCGCCTCGGCCAGCAACCTGCTGGGCATGGTGATCACGCCGCTGCTGGTGGGCCTGCTGCTGGCCAAGGCCGGCGGCGGCTTCTCAGCCGACGCGCTGACCTCGGTCTTCGTGCAGCTGCTGTTGCCCTTCGTCCTGGGCCAGCTTCTCCGCAGCCGCATCGGGGACTGGGTGGCGCGCAACAAGAAGGTGCTGGGCCCCGTCGACCGCGCCAGCATCCTGCTGGTGGTCTATGGCGCCTTCAGCCACGCGGTGAACGAGGGCATCTGGCACCAGCTGGACGTGGCCAGCCTGTTGAAGGTGGTGCTGGTCGACGGTGGCCTGCTGGCCCTGATCCTGGTGCTGACCACCGTCATCAGCCGCCGCCTGCACCTGTCGCGGGCCGACGAGATCGCCGTGGTGTTCTGCGGGTCGAAGAAAAGCCTGGTCAGCGGCATCCCCATGGCCAACGTGCTGTTCGCCGGCCACGCCGTGGGCATGATCGTCCTGCCCCTGATGCTGTTCCACCAGATCCAGCTGATGGTCTGCGCCGTGCTGGCCCGCCGTTACGCCAGCAGCCATCCGCCGGGGTATGGGACGGCGGAATAACCAAGACTTCCCGAAAGCGCCCCCGAGAACGCCAACGGGCATGGAACAACGTTCCGTGCCCTAGGACGCGACCGCGTCCGCCGGACCGGGCACCGAAGGAGCGGAGGGAGGATAGCCAAGATTCGGAAGACACAAGGGGCGGTTGCCCCGCCAGCGCTTGAGGAACAAGAAAAACTCAACACTCCGGCAGGTTGACCGCCAGGCCGCCCAGCGACGTTTCCTTGTACAGGTCCTTCATGTCGGCGCCTGTGCGCCGCATGGTTTCGATCACCCGGTCCAGGCTGACCTTGTGGGTGCCGTCGCCCATCAGGGCCAGGCGGGCGGCGTCGATGGCCTTGATGGCGCCCATGGCGTTGCGCTCGATGCAGGGGATTTGCACCAGGCCCTTGATGGGGTCGCAGGTCAGACCCAGGTTGTGCTCCATCCCGATCTCGGCCGCGTTCTCGATCTGGGCGTTGGTGCCGCCCATGGCGGCGGTCAGGCCGGCGGCGGCCATGGAACAGGCCACCCCCACCTCGCCCTGGCAGCCGACCTCGGCCGCGGAGATGCTGGCGTTGCGCTTGTACAGGCCGCCGATGGCGGCGGCGGTCAGCAGGAAGATGTGCAGGCGGCGGCGGTCCGGATCGTGGAAGCGTTCGTAATAGCGCAGCACCGCCGGGATGATGCCGGCCGCCCCGTTGGTGGGGGAGGTCACGACCTTGCCGCCGGCCGCGTTCTCCTCATTCACCGCCAGGGCCCACAGGTTCACCCAGTCCATGACCGACAGCGGGTCGCGCAGCATGCGTTCCTGCCGCTGCAGCAGCTGGGCATGGATCTTGGCGGCGCGGCGCGGCACATCCAGGCCGCCGGGCAGGATGCCGGTCTCGCGCATGCCGCGGTCGATGCAGGCGTCCATGGTGGCCAGGATGCGGTCCAGGCCCTGGTCGATCTCCGCATCCGTGCGGCCGGCGCGCTCATTCTCGCGCATCAGTTCGGCGATGGTCAGGCCGGCCTTGGCCGCCATGTCCAGCAGCTGGTCGGCGTTAGCGAAATCATAAGGCACGGCCGGGCCGGGATTGGCGGGCGCGTTGGCCCGCGCCTCATCCTCATCCAGCACGAAGCCGCCGCCGACCGAGTAATAGGTGCCGCGCGTCAGCTCCGCCCCGGCGGCGTCGAAGGCCACGAAGGTGATGGCGTTGGGGTGGAAGGGCAGCTGGCTGCCGCCTTCCCAGCGGATGTCACGCTCGGCGTCGAAGTCGATCTCGTGACCGTCGGTTCCGTTCAGCGGCAGGCGCCAGCTGGTCAGAACACGGGCGACCAAGGCGGCGCAGGCGTCGGGGTCAGCGTCGGCCGGCGTCTGGCCCGTCAGGCCGATGATGGCGGCGGTGTCGGTGGCGTGGCCCCGGCCCGTCAGCGCCAGGGAGCCGTAAAGCTGGACCTCCACCCGCGCCACGGCGGCCAGACGCCCGTCCCCGGCCACCCGCCGCACGAAGCGGCAGGCCGCCGTCATCGGCCCCATGGTGTGGGAGCTGGAGGGGCCGACGCCCACCTTGAACAGTTCGAAGACGCTGATGCTCATGCCCGATGCCCTATTCCCGCGCGGGCCCGCCCCACGGCCCGCCGGTCACGGGTTCCCGCGGGCGTCCGACCGCCAGGCGCCTTGATACAAGGTTCGCGGTATGCCCGCCACTGGCATCGCCACATCATATAATTTGATGCTGTTTAAAATGAAGCGGGCCCGGGAAGACTGTCCTTCCCGGGCCCGCCATCCGGCGCGACGGTGGAGCGCCCGCGACGGCGCGTGCGGCGTCAGAAGGTCTTGGTCACGCCGAAGTAGAAGCCGCGGCGCGGGCCGTATTGCGGAGCGCCCACGCCGACCCCCGTTCCATCGCGGATCTCATACTTCTTATCGAACAGGTTGATGACGTCGAAGCGCAGGTCCATCAGGCCCACCGTGGGCAGGTCCAGGGTCTGCACCACGCCCAGGTTGACCTGGACATAGCCCGGCAGGGCGGCGCCATTGGGCGTGGCCCCGTCGGAGCGCAGGCCCGAGCCGTAGATCAGGTCGGTGGTCAGCAACGTCCTGTCGATGCGGTAGCTGGCGCCGGCCGAGGCGGTGAAGCGCTGGTCGTGGTCCACGGGGATGAAGTGGTTGGAGATATAGTCCAGGTCGTCCTGGCTGAAGCTGAACTGGCTGGAGACGATCTTCTTGCCCTCCGCCTTCGACACCGCGAAGTTGGCGTAGGACTGGAAGTTGTCGACCGCGTAGGTCAGCGACAGCTCAATGCCCTTCTGCGTGCCTTCGTCATAGTTGAAGGGCGTCAGGATGATGGGGGCGCCGAACTGGCCCTCATCCAACATGTTCTTGGACTTCTTGTAATAACCGTCCAGGCCCACCGTCAGGGCGTCGGTCAGCTTCTGCTCGACGCCGATGTCGAAATAATTGGCGCGCTCGGCCTTGGGGGCGTCGTTCAGGCCGCTGGCGGCGGCGGCGCTGGTGCCGGCGTACTTGGCGACCGCCGTGTTGGACACCAGCTCGAACGGCGGCGGGGTGAAGTAGCGGGAATAGCCCGCGTGCACCGTCGTGCCCGGCGTCGCCTGCCACACCAGGTTCACGCGCGGGCTGAACTGGCTCTCGCTGTCGAACTGCTGGAAGCTGTCGAAGCGGCCGCCGAAATTCAGCGTCCAGTCCGGCGCGAACTTCCATTCGTCCTGCAGGTAGACGCTCTCGCTATAGCCGGTCTTGCCGAAGGTGTCGCGCACCGTGGTCGGGCTGCCGCCGATCTGGTTGCCGGCGTCGTCCACCGCGAACACCTGCGAATTGGTGATGCCGGAGGAGCGTTCGACCTGCAGCAGCAGGCCGGCGCGCAGGGTGTGCTGGTCGTTCACCACCCAGCTGCCGTCCGTCTGCCAGCCGCCGGCGATGGAGCGGCGGTAGGCTTCCTGCGAAATGCCGTTGTACAGCAGATCCGGCACCGGGTCGGGCTTGAACCACAGGCTGGAATAGCGGCCGTAGATCGAGGACTGCACCGTCACCGCATCCAGCGCCTTCAGATAGGTGGCGGCGGCGTAGTGGGTGATTTCCCGCTGGTTCTCGTCGATCTTGTCGCTGGGGTAGTCGGTCTGGCCGTTGAAATTGTAGCCCAGGCTGGGCGACTGGCCGGAGCGGGTGGGGATCTGGAACTGCCCGCGCTCCGTCCCCGCCATCAGGCTGACCTGGGTGTCGGGATCCAGGATGTCCTGCAGGAAGACGAAGCCGCGGCCGTTTTCCGTCCGGTCATGGTTGGGCTTGCCGCTGCCGTCGGGGGATTCGATGCCCACGCCGCTGGTCTTGAAGTCGCCGGAGGCGAAGTAGTTCAGGTTGCCGGAGGAGCCGGAGATGTCGAAGCTGGTCTGCAGCGTGTCGTAGCTGCCGCCATAGACGCTGATGTCGCCGCCGTTGTCGAAGGCGCCGGACTTGGTCTGGATGTCGATGATGCCGGCGGTGCGCAGGCCGTACTGCGCCGGCAGGGCGCCGGTCACCAGGCTGACGCTGTGGGCGAAGCGGGGGCTGAGCGTCTGGCCGAAGCCGCTGATGCCTTCCGGCAGGATGACGCCGTTGATGCGGTACTGGACGTTGGCGTGCTCACCCCGGATGTGCAACTGGCCGAAGCTGTCCTGCGCCACGCCCGGCGCCTGCAGGATCACCTGGTTTAGGCCATTGTTCACGCCGCCGGGCTGCGCCTCCAGGGCACTCTCGTCCAGCTTGTAGGTGGAGGCGCCCAGGTCGGGCTGGATACTGTTGCGCGCGTCCAGCAGGCGCTTGGCGGTGATGACGATCTCCGGCACCGGACCGCTGGCGGAACTGTTGCCCAGCTGGCCGCTGGCGCCAGCCGGTTCGGCCGCCGCGTCGCCGGCGGGGTTGTCGGCCGCCAGGGCCACCGTGCTGACCGAACCCAACAGAATGGCGCCCATCACGCCGGCGCGCCCCACCTTGAAAGCCATACCTTCCCACCTTTCATTAAGGCCGCCCAAACCGGACCATGCCGGGCGTCGGCGACCCCTGTTCCCTTCTCATACCGCCTCCTTGGGCCCTGGCCAGCCGCCCGCGTTGCCGCACCCCAAGAGGGGCACGGCCGGGCAAGGCGGCTGGATGGGCTGGAGACAGGACCCGAACTGCCAAGTTTTCGTTATGTTATAGTATAACGTAGTTCGGTTCTAACCCGCCTCCCCGGGTGCGTCAACGGGAAAGCGCAGGTGCAGCAAAAGACAGAAGGTCGCAGGCGGACGGCCCGCTTGCGGCCGTCGCCGCCAGGGCGGCCAAGGCCCCGCCGTCGCTCAGGAGCCCCCGGCGCCGGGGGTCAGCTCGTATACCCGGCGCCAGTCGCCGGCGCCCACGGCGGCGATGGTGCCGGCCAACAGGCGGGCCCGGTCCAGGTCGTCCTCGGCGCAGGCGGTGTCCAGCGTGCGGGCCAGGGCCTGCAGGCGGCCCAGCCCGGCGCTGCCGGCGGTGGCGATCAGGTCGTGCGCCTCACGCTTCAGGCCGGCCACGTCGCCGGCGGCGGCCTGGGTGCCGATGCGGTCCACCCGCGCCAGGCCGTTGGTCACCATTTCCCGCACCAGGGTGCGGAACTGCGGCGCCGGCACCAGGGCCGACAGCCGGCCCAGCACGGCGGGGTCGAAGATGGACGCGTCCGGGCGGGGCGGCGGCGCACCGGCGGCTGGCGGCGGTGTGGGCGGATTGGCCGCCGGTTCGCTGCCGCGCCCCAGCCAGAAGGCGACGCGGTCCAGCAACTGACCGTGATCGAAGGGCTTCACCACATGGTCGTCCATGCCGGCGGCCAAATGGTCGTCCGCCCGGTCGGACAGGCTGTGCGCGGTCAGGGCGATGACGGGAAGCCGCCGACCGGTGCCGGCCTCCGCCGCGCGCAGGCGGCGCGTGGCCTCCAGCCCGTTCATCACCGGCATCTGCATGTCCATCAGCACCAGGTCGATGGGCCCCTCGGCACCCCCGTCCTCAGCCAGGATGTCCAGCGCCTCCTGACCGTTATGGGCCAGGCGCACGCTGTAGCCGGCGCGGCGCAACAGCAGCAGGGCCACCTGCTGGTTCACCGCGTTGTCCTCCACCAGCAGGATGCGGCCGGCGCCCCGCCCCGCCGCGGCGGCGGTGTCGTCGCCAAAAGTCGGGGTGTCGGGGGCCACGTCCGGCGCGGCGGCGGCGTCCAGCGCCAGACGTGCCGCCTCTTCCTCGCTGGCCGGTGCCAGGGGGACGGTGAACCAGAAGCGGCTGCCCACCCCCTCGCGGCTGTCGACACCGATGTGCCCGCCCATCAGGTCCACCAGGTCGCGGCAGATGGCCAGGCCCAGGCCGGTGCCGCCATAGCGGCGGGAAATGGTCTCGTCCGCCTGGACATAGCGTTCGAACAGGCGGCCGGCCTGGGCCGCCGACAGGCCCACGCCCGTGTCGGTGACGGAGAAGCACAGCATGCCCGCCCCCCTCTCCGCCCCCTCGCTGGCCTTCCCTTCGGCCGCCGCCGGCGCCACGGCGATGATGACGCCGCCGCTGTCGGTGAAGCGCAGGGCGTTGCTGACCAGGTTCAGCAGGATTTGGCGCAGGCGCACCGGATCGCCGCGATAGGCGGAGCCCAGGGCCGGATCCAGCGCCGCGGTCAGCGACAGGCCCTTGTGCTGAGCCCCCGCCAGCATCAGGCGCCGCACGCCGTCCACCAGATCCGCCAGGTTGAAGGCCAACTCCTCCAACTCCAGCTTGCCCGCCTCGATCTTGGAAACGTCCAGGATGTCGTTGACGATGGTCAGCAGCGACTGGCCGCTCTGTTGCAGGGTGCGCACCTGAGAGCGCACCTCCGGCGGCAAGGGGCCGGCCAGCAACAGTTGGGCGATGCCCAGGATGCCGTTCAGGGGCGTGCGCACCTCGTGGCTCATGGCCGCCAGGAAATTGGATTTGGCTTGGTTGGCGGCCTGGGCCACGGCGCGGGCGCGGTCCCGTTCCTCCGCCAGGGCTGCCAGCGACGCCGCCTGGCCCTCCAGGCGAATCTGGTCGTCCATCAGGCGGAGGTTGGCGGCGGCCAGGGCCGCCGTGCGGTCCTCCACCCGCTTTTCCAGCGTGGCGTTGGCCTGGGCCAGTTCGCCGGCCTGCGCTCGCACGGTGGCGAAGGCGGTGCGCAGGCTGTCGGCCAGGGACACGATCTCACGATCCCCCGCCACGGCCGGCAATGTCGTGAGCTGATCCTCCTTGTCCCCCGTCTCGGGAATGGGCCGCAGGCGCAGGCGTTCGGCGGCGCGGGTCAGGCGCACGATGGGGGCCGCCAGCTGTCCGGCGGCGAACCAGCCCAGCAGCAGCGCCAACAGGGTGATGGCGCCGCCGGCATAGGCGACCAGGCGCCGCAACTCATGCACCGGGGCCAGGGCCATCGCGGCGGACTGGCGCGCCACGATCCACCAGCCCAGGCCCGGATAGTCGCGATAGCCCTTGCTCTGGCTGACACCGATGAGGAAATCGCCCGGCTTTCCATCCGGCCAGGCGACGGTGGGCTGGCCATCCGGGCCCCGCGCCACCGCCAGATCCCGACCCAGGAAGGGTTCCGGCCCCAGCAGCACGGTGCCGCCCTGGGACAGCACCAGCACCTGCACGCCGGACCGCTCCGCCGTGGCGCCCAGGACGGAGCGCGTCACCTCCACCGCCCAGGACCAGCTGAGATGGGCGCCCAGCACGCCCTGCACCGCGCCCGCCTCGTCATGCACGGCGGCGGCGACATCGACGAAGCGCAGGGGATCGGCCCCTGGCGCCGCCAGCACCTTCTGCAGCAGCTTGGCCTCGTGCACGTCGCCGGCGTAGGAACCCCGCTCGCGCGCGGCGGCGAACCAGGGGCGCTGCGACACGTCCACCCCCTCAAGCACCCGGTCGGCGGAGACCAGGACGCGGCCGTCGGGATCGGCGAAGCCGATCCAGGCGTAGGAGGGGAAGGTCTGCTTCAGCCGGTCCAGCCAGCGGCGCTGCCGCGCCTCGTCCGCCCCGACCTTGAAGACGCTGTTGAGGGAGGCGGCCACCTGCACGTCGCGCCAGCGTTCGAACATGCCCCGGTCCAGCTTGTCGCCCGTCTGGAAGGCGATGTCGGCCATCTGGCGGGCGATGTCGGTGCGTACCCGGTCGGCCGCCAGGTCGCCAATGACCAGGGCTGCCGCCAGCGTGGCCATGGCGACCAGCACACCGAAGGTCAAGGCGAGGCGTAGGCGTAGCGACATCAACCGGTGCTGTGGTTCGGGCCCGAGGCCGCCACCATAACCCGGCGCGTGGTCACGATATATAGATACCGGAGGAGAGGGGGCGGGCGCGCCACCGCAGGGTTGGGTCCCGCCCGAGATGGCCCTGCGGCGGGATGCGCCCCCGCCGTCCGCGCAGTGGTCAAACGGGCGCGTCCGCACTAGGATCGCGCGCGATTCCAACCCCGCGCCCCGGCATGCAGTCCGAAGGGCGCGCCGCAACCCGTCAGGTGCCCGGTGGACCTCACCCCTTCCGATCTCGCCCCCGCCAACGTCCTCGATGACGCGACCATCCCGGAACTGCCCAAGCACTACCGGGGGAAGGTGCGCGACAACTACGACCTGGCGGACGGCCGGCGCATCATCATCGCGTCCGATCGCCTCAGCGCCTTCGACCGCATCCTGACGGCGGTGCCGCACAAGGGGGCCGTGCTGACCCAGACGGCGCGCTATTGGTTCGAGGCCACGCGCGACCTGTGCCCCAACCACGTCATCGATTATCCCGACCCCAATGTGGTGGTGGCCAAGCGCCTGGACATCCTGCCGGTGGAGGTGGTGGTGCGCGACTATCTGGCCGGCACCACCAGCACCTCCATCCTGTCCATGTACAAGAAGGGGGAGCGCACGATGTACGGCGTGACCCTGCCGGACGGCCTGCGCCCCAACCAGAAGCTGCCCGCGACCATCATCACCCCCACCAGCAAGGCCTTCGACGGCGGCCATGACGAGCCGCTGACCCCGGCGGAGATCGTGGAGCGCAAGCTGCTGACCGCCGCCCAGTGGGAGGAGCTGTCGGCCAAGGCGCTGGCCCTGTTCGCCTGCGGCCGGGAATTGGCGGCCCGGCGCGGCCTGATCCTGGTGGACACGAAGTACGAGTTCGGCCTGGACCAGGACGGCAACATCATCCTGGCGGACGAGATCCACACCCCGGACAGCAGCCGCTACTGGTTCGCCGAGACCTACCCCGCCAAGTTCGAGGCGGGGAGCGGCCTGAGAGCTTCGACAAGGATTTCGTGCGCAGCTGGGTGGTGGCGCGGTGCGACCCCTACACCGACGACGTGCCGGAGATCCCGGGCGACGTCGTGCTGCAGGCGGCGGCCATCTACATCCAGGCCTATGAGATGATCACGGGCGAGACCTACGTGCCCGCCCGCGAACCGGACGGCGTGCTGGCCCGCATCCGCCGCAACCTTTCCCAATACTTCTAAGCCGGGACCGCCGCCATCATGACCGCCACCGCCAAAATCCTGTTGCTGGGCTCGGGCGAGCTGGGCCGGGAATTCGTCATCTCCGCCAAGCGCTACGGCGCCCATGTCGTGGCCTGCGACGCCTATGCCGGCGCGCCGGCCATGCAGGTGGCCGACGAGTCCGAGGTGTTCTCCATGCTGGACGGCGAAGCCTTGAAGGCCGCCATCCTGCGCCACAAGCCGGACTATATCGTGCCGGAGGTGGAGGCCATCCGCACGGAGGTGCTGCAGGAGATGGAGGCCGCGGGCCACACCGTGGTCCCCAGCGCCCGCGCCACCTACATGACCATGAACCGCGACCGCATCCGCGAGGTCGCGGCCACGGAGCTGGGCCTGCGCACCTCGCGTTACCGCTACGCCGAAAGCCTGGAAGAGGTTCGGGCCGGGGCATCCCACACCGGCCTGCCTTGCGTGATCAAGCCGGTCATGTCCTCGTCCGGCAAGGGGCAGAGCACGGTGCGCAGCGCGGATGAGCTGGAGGCCGCGTGGAATTACGCGGTCGCCAACATGCGCGGCGACCGGCGCAAGGTGATCGTGGAGGAGTTCATCGCCTTCGACTATGAGATCACCCTGCTGACCGTGCGCACGCGCGACGGCGTGGTGTTCTGCGAGCCCATCGGCCACCGGCAGGAGCGCGGCGACTACCAGGAATCGTGGCAGCCCGTGCCCATGGACGCCAAGGCCCTGGCCGCCGCCCGTGACATGGCGGAGAAGGTGGTGGACAACCTGGGCGGCTATGGCCTGTTCGGGGTGGAGTTCTTCGTGGCCGGCGACGACGTGGTGTTCAGCGAACTGTCGCCCCGGCCGCACGACACTGGCATGGTGACGCTGATGTCGCAGAACCTGTCGGAATTCGACCTGCACGCCCGCGCCATCCTGGGCCTGCCCATCCCGCGCATCACCCTGCGCGGGCCCACCGCCAGCGCCGTCATCCTGGCCAGCCAGGACTCCACCCACTTCGGCGTGGAAGGCCTGGCCGACGCCCTGGCGCTGGGCACGGCGGAGCATGACGTGGAGGTTCGCATCTTCAACAAGCCCACCACCCGGCCCTACCGCCGCATGGGCGTGGCCCTGGCCGAGGGTGCCACCGCCGACGAGGCGCGGGCGCTGGCCAAGCGGGCGGCCGACACGGTGTGGCTGAGCTACCGCGACTAAGGCCATGAACGCCGCCGCCCTAGACCTGTTCCTGCGCGGCGGCGTGGTCAGCCTGCTGGTCCTGCTGGCCGGCCGGCTGCTGGCGGCCTACCCCCGGGTGACGGCCGCCCGGCTGGGGGCGCTGTTCGCCATGGGCAGCGCCGCCTATGCCCTGTGCAGCCTGCCCGGCCTGCATGCCGCCGCGGGCCTGTGGGCCGGCCCGCTGATGGGTCTGGCCACCGCCAACAGCTTCGTCTTCTGGCTGTTCGCCTGCAGCCTGTTCGACGACGCCTTCCGCCCCCGTCCCTGGCAGGGCCTGGCGTGGCTGGCGTTGGCGGGCATGGGCATGACCCAGGGGCTGGTGCTGGTGCCGGGCCACCACCCCGCCGCAGGCCCCCTGGGCCTGGTCTTGGATCTGCAACCCTTGGCGTGGGCCGGCCTGGCGGCCTGGCAGGCCATGGCCACCGCGGCCGCCGACCTGGTGGAACCCCGCCGCCGCCTGCGCCTGTTCATCGTGGCCGCCGCCGCCCTGCACTCCACCGTCACCGCGCTGGCCACCCTGGCGGGCCCCTCGACGACGGGGCGGGGACCGGCCGCAAGCGCCGGCGGCGGCAACCTGCTGGACGCTGCCGGCCTGCTGACCATCGCCGGTGTCATCACGTGGTCGCTGCTGCGTGTGGGTGGCGGCCAGGCCTTGTTTCACGATCCCTGCCCGCCTGTTCCCACCGCGCCGCCGGCGCCGGGGTCGGAGCCCGCAGCCGCCGATCCCATCTGGGTGACGGCGCTGGAGCGGGCCATGCGCCTGGACCGCGCCTATCGCCGCGACGGCCTGACCATCGGCCAGCTGGCGGTGGAACTGGGCCTGCCCGAGTATCGCCTGCGCCGGCTGATCAACCAAGGTCTGGGCCATCGCAACTTCAACGCCTTCCTCAACCACTACCGCCTGGCGGAGGCCAAGGCCGCGCTGGCCGATCCGGCACAAGCCGAAGTGCCCATCCTGACCATCGCGCTGGACGCGGGCTTCGGCTCCCTGGGTCCGTTCAACCGCGCCTTCAAGGCGGACACCGGCCTGACGCCCGGCGACTATCGTCGCCAGGCCCTGGCCGAACCATCAAATGTCGTGGCAACGGCTAGCCGGATTTCAAATCCGGCATGATCGCGCGGGACGGAAGCGTCAAGGCTGGCGGCCTACCCCCCAGCCTTGAGCGCCGCCCATGCCCCGCCTGCTGCCCACCCTGCTGCTCCCCCTGGCCCTAACCGCTTGCGACGGTGTCCGCCGCGCCGTGGCGGTGCCGGCCCACTTCACCAGCCATCAAATCTGCTCCGCCGTGTTCGTCGGCGGTCTGGACGCGGACACCTTTTTCGCCCAGGGCGTCGCCCCGCAGATGCGGCCGGGCGACGCCCTGACCCGCTATGAGGTCGACCGCGCCAAGGGCACGGTGACCGCCCATTTCGCCGGCCTGGTGAAGAGCACAGCCGTTTATGAAGGACCGGCCGGCTGCCGCGTGCTGACGGCGGAGGATCCGCCGCCCAGGCCCCGCGTCACCCTGCCGCCGCCGGCCCCGCCCCTGCTGCCGGCCATCGCCGGGCCGGCGGTGGTGACGCCCACCGATCCCGCCCTGACGGCGGCGCTGGACCGGGCCTTCGCCGAGCCGGACGGGGCCGCCCGCCGCTGGACCAAGGCGGTGGTCATCCTGCGCGAGGGCAAGGTGGTGGCGGAGCGGTACGCCCCCGGCGTGGGCGTCGACACGCCCCTGATCGGCTGGTCCATGACCAAGTCGGTCACCAACGCCCTGATCGGCATCCTGGTTCGGCGGGGCGAACTGACGGTGGACCAGCGCCTGGAGGTGCCGGCCTGGGACCACGACGTGCGCCGGGACATCACCGTGGATAGCCTGCTGCGCATGACCAGCGGGCTGGATTTCGGCCAGTCCCTGACCGCTGACTGGACCAGCATGGCCGACCCCACCACGCAGATGGTGTATGCCCGCGCCGACATGGCGGCGATGGTGGAGGCCGCGCCGGCCAAGGCGGCATCGGGCCAGGCCTGGACCTACAGCAACGGCAACACCCTGCTGCTGTCCCGCCTGATCAAGCAGCGGACGGGCGGAGGCGGCGCCGACGTCCTGGCCTTCGCCCACCGTGAGCTGTTCGATCCCCTGGGGATGGAGCATGCCACGCTGGAACTGGACGCCACCGGCACCCCCATCGGGTCCAGCCATATGTGGGCCACGGCGCGGGACTGGGCGCGCTTCGGCCAGCTGTTCCTGGACGACGGCGTGGTGGGCGGCCGGCGCCTGTTGCCCGAGGGCTGGGTCGACTATTCCGCCCGCCTGACGCCGGGGTCGGAGGACTTCGGCTATGGCGCCGGCTTCTGGACCAACCGGGCCGGCCCTGATGCGGACAAGGGGGGCGCCGCTGCCCGGCGGGTGCGCGCCGGCATGCCGGCCGACAGCTTCATGGCCCGCGGCAACCAGGGCCAGTCCATCGTCATCATCCCCAGCACCCGCCTGGTCATTGTCCGGCTGGGCATGTCCTACCTGCCGGAGGGTGACATCCTGGCGCTGGAGCGGCTGGTGGCCGATGCGGTGGCGGCCTTCAAGTGAGCGGCCCTTGTGCCATATGGCAGTTCATCCTATATTGACTGCCATATGGCATTAAGGAGTTCGCCATGGCCCAGGCCCTGCCCGCCAGCCCCCCCGATGCGGCCGTCCCCGGCACCGTCACCCAGGCGGAGGGGGCGGCCATGCTGCGCGCCGTCTTCAACCTGTTCCGCCTGTGGGGGGTGGATGACGGCCAGGCCCGCGTGCTGTTGGGCCAGCCCAGCCCATCCACCTTCTACCGCTGGAAGCGGGGCGACATCGGCAGCCTGCCGTCGGACCTGCTGTGGCGGCTGGGCGACCTGATGGGCATCCACAAGGCCCTGCGCTATCTGTTCATGGAGCCGGAGCGCGCTTATGCCTGGGTGGCCAAGCCCAACGCCGCCTTCCACGGCAAGTCGGCGCTGCAGCGCATGCTTGCCGGCGCCCCGTCCGACCTGACCGCCGTGCGCAACTACCTGGATGCGGAGCGCGGCGGGTGGTGACGCCGCCCGCGGACCCGCCGGTCACGGCCCTGGATTGGCGCCCGGCCTATCGTATCGTCCGCACCATCTATCCGCCCGTCTGGCTGTTCGAGGACATCGCCAACCCCGCCGACTGGGACCTGATCGCCAGCGCGGAGGCCAAGACCAATCCCCGCGTGCGGGATGAGGTGGGCGACCTGTCCCTGGTGCCGCCTGACCGCCGCCTCTCCGGCCCCGGGGCCAGCCTGGCCATGGGCGCCTTCACCCACACCTCCACCGACCGGCCCAGCCGCTTTTCCGACGGCGCCTTCGGCGTGTGGTACTGCGGCGACCGGTTCGAGGTGGCGCTGATGGAAACCGTCCATCACTTCGGCCGCTTCATGCGCATGACGGATGAGCCGGCGGCCGACGCCCAGTTCCGGGAGCTGACCACCCGCGTGGCCGGCGCCTTCCACGACGTGCGCGGCGCGGCCTTCCGGGACTGCCTGGCGCCGGACGATTGGGCGGCGGGCCAGGCACTGGGCCGGCGGCTGAAGGCGCAAGGCAGCGACGGCGTGCTGTACCCCAGCGTGCGCTGGCCCCAGGGCCTGGCCGCCGCCCTCTACTACCCCGACCGGATCACCCCGCCCATCCTGCAGGCCCGCACCCTGCGCTATCACTGGGACGGCCGGGCCGTGACCCGCTACATCGTCATCGGTGAGGACGACTGGCGGCCGATACCTGCTTAGAATATACGCTGCCTCAATTCTTCAACGGGAACCATCCTCGAAGAGTAGAGAATATCAGTTCAACGCTAGGGTCGAGGCAACGCTTCACTGAAGACTTTCCCGCAACAATTCTATAAAGAGACGATGAACGCGGCTTACATTTCAATCGAAGAACTTTTTCCAAAGCCTCCTTCGGCCGAGGAGGCTTTGACATATTTTCGGGCCACATACCTTGACTATTAAGCCAATTACGGATTTGTTCAAATGATTCCCAGCCTAGAGCAGCAGCGGTGTGAGGTGAGTCAGACCATATCCAATTATCTGCTTCCGGAGTGACTACAATTGCTTTTCCATTTCCGGCACCCCAACCAGCGGCTTCAATATGAGAATTTAATTGTTCTTCAATTTTCGCCTGCCCAGGCGTGCCGTCCCAATCTTCGTCCATAATAACAATAATACGCCTATGGGTACCATGGAACGGCTGTATAAGGTCTTTGGCACGAGCATAAAGCCCAGGATCGTTCTGACCTCTCGCCACCGCCAGATCCTGCTTAGGGTCAAAAGAGAACGGCGAACATCCAATAATATTGAATACACCACCCCTTTCGAACAATCCCCGAATAGCAAATTCTATATTTGAATCTGCGACAAAAAATAGACAGTCTCTCATCCGAGCACCCCTGTCGCGAAGAGATCACCCAGGTGCAGAGCCGATTTCCATTCCTTTAGCCGTGGATGTTCGTCTCCTCTTACGACATCCACAGCTCCATCTTGACCCTTAGCAAAACAGAGCAACTGATCAACATCTACAAGACTAAGCGCCAGGGGCGAATGCGTCGCGCAGAAAACTTGCGCATCATATACCGACGACAGAGATTGTATTACTGATTGAATTGCCCTCGGATGTATTCCATTCTCTGGCTCCTCAATTAGAACCAAATTAGGCCTAGTTGGCGTGTACGCCAGAAGCGTAAGAGCCATCATCCGTAATGTGCCATCTGACAACAGCCAAGATGGTGCTTTGAGACCACTTCCATAACCGACCTCAAGATACCGCGAACGATCCTCAGGCCTTTCAATTGTTCGAACAGTTTCAATATCATCTATTGCCGTCTTTAAGTGCTCAACCCAATCATCAAGACGGTTCGGATATTTTTGCTCAAGTTCATGCACTACCCAAGGCAAATTCGAACCATCAGGTAAAAAATCCCGCGGCGAACCCGCTGGAGATGGCATTCGCATCGCTTCTGCGTTCAAAGCAAGTCGATGCACCGACTCCATCAGGAATCGCTTAACCCAAGTGGAAGCAGGAAAACGATCTTCATCTTCCGGGAGGTTTGATAAAGCCGACTTTGTAGGCCCTAAGCGGAATAAATTATTCCAGTCTGATGTCTCGGATCTAAAATGATCATTCCCACTCTCAGCAATCTTACTGATGACCCGTCTCCATCCAGCAGGTGCTCGCTTCTTTGCTTGCAATGCAATATGTCTGGGCGCAGGTTCTGGGCATGGGAATAGAGACCGTTGACGGTCTCCGCTCTTGGGTTCTTCATGCCGGAGCAGGAAGAGCGTTTCTCCATCGAATGAAAGCGAACCATCAGTTTTTATAGCAACTTCATATCGAGCCGCTGCGTACTCACCTTTCAATTTAGACTTAACAGACTCAGGAAGTTGGAGCGTAATTGCAATCTCAAGAGCCCCCCCTTTCTGAGCCAAGTCAGAATCTTGGGGATCAGATGCACGCTGAGCCACTAGAAAGCGAGCATCACCAAAAATAGACCTGTCGAGACCGACATTTAGAATGTCACGCACTAATTGGAATACATCAAAAAATGTACTCTTCCCGGTTCCATTAGAGCCAACAAGAACCTGGAACGAAGAAACATTGGTCTTTAGGTATCTAATAGCCCGATATCCAAGAACCTCAACCGAAGTTATCATTGCGGTCCTGCCCTGAGCTTATTCGGAAAATCCGAAGCACGCACATTCCAAAAAGCGTGACCACAGTTAGTCTCGCTTGAATCTAGCTATAGCATAAACGACCTTTCGGAAGGCCTTGAAAAGCAAACGGCCGCGCCCCGGGTGGGAGCGCGGCCGTGAACCGTACCAGTGAAAGTCGCCGGATCAGCGCTCCACGAAGGCCTTCTCGATGACGTAATGGCCGGGCTCGTTGGAGCTGCCCTCGCGCATGCCGGCCTCTTCGCACAGGTCCTGCAGATCCTTCAGCACGCCGGGGCCGCCGCAGATCATCACGCGGTCCTGGGCCGGATCGAACGGCTTCTCGCCGATGTCGGCGAAGAACTTGCCGTTTTTGATCAGGTCGGTCAGGCGGCCTTCGGTGCGGAAGGGCTCACGCGTCACCGTTGGGTAATAGACCAGCTTGTCGCGCAGCATCTCACCGATGAACTCGTCATTCGGCAGGTGCTTGGTGATGTCGTCGTAATAGGCCAGCTCAGCCACGCGGCGCACGGTGTGGGTGACCACCACCTTCTCAAAGCGCTCGTAGACGTCCGGGTCCTTCATCAGGCTCATGAACGGGGCGAGGCCGGTGCCGGAGCCCAGCATGTACAAGGTGCGGCCGGGCAGCAGGTTGTCCAGCAGCAGGGTGCCGGTGGCCTTGCGGCCGTACAGGACCTCATCCCCTTCCTGGATGTGCTGCAGGCGCGAGGTCAGCGGACCGTTCGGCACCTTGATGCTGAAGAATTCCAGGTGTTCCTCATAATTGGTGCTGGCCATGGAATAGGCGCGCATCAGCGGGCGGCCCTCGACTTCCAGGCCCACCATGGTGAATTCGCCGTTGCGGAAGCGGAAGGACGGATCGCGGGTCAGCCGGAAGCTGAACAGGTTGTCAGTCCAATGATGGACATGGGTGACCTTGCCGGACAGAAACGCGCTCATCCTCGCTATACCCTCTTTCCTGACTCACCGGAAAACATCGCTTTAAGCGGGGGAGAATGGCGGTTCCACGCCCTTCCGCAAATGCGAAAATACACTGCCCTGGATCGCTGCGACTGCATATCTGGTCGAATAGCCCAGTATTACAAGCCATTCTTGGGAAAAAATTCCCTTCCCCACCGCACGATGCGGTCAACCAAAGGATGAGGGCAGACACGCGACGTTGCCCCTATCCTAAAGGACCACCCTGTTTGGACAGGGGATGTTTGCGCTTTCTTTACGGGATGGCCCCCAGAATGCCCATCCCGATCCTGGGGAGAGGACATGGCCGTGGACACCCACCAATCGATATCGCTGCGCGCCGACGCCGGCACGCTGATCGCCGACATCGCTTCCGAGGTCGGGCGCCTGAGCGTCGACATCGCCGATGTGGTCGGCAGCATCCATCAGGTGGACGGCGCCATCGACAGCCAGGCCAGGCAGCTGACCGGCATCCAGACGGCGACGCGCGACATCGTCGCCAGCAACCGCGCCATCGCCGGCATGGCGCAGGCGACGCAGGGCGTGGCGGCGGGCGCGCGGCGGGACATCGACGCCTCGGCCGGGGAAATCCGCCAGTCTCTGGCCGCCATCGGCGACCTGGTGGCGGCGGTGAACGCCAGCGCGAATGAGTTGGGCGGGCTGGAGGGCGCCATGGGCCGCGTGGCCCGGGTGTCCAGCGACATCAACCGCATCGCGGCTCAGACCAACCTGCTGGCCCTGAACGCCACCATCGAGGCGGCGCGGGCGGGCGAGGCCGGCAAGGGCTTCGCCGTCGTCGCCACCGAGGTGAAGGCCCTGGCCCGCCAAACGGCCGAGGCCACCGCCGAGATCGACGCCACCCTGAAGGCCCTGACCGACCAGGTGCGCCGGCTGACCGCCCGCATGGCCGCGGGATCGGAACAGGCGGAACGGGTGGGCCGCAGCACCGCCACCATCGGCCGCGCGGTGGAGACGGTGGGCACGGCCGTGGCCCAGGTGGAGGAGAACGCCACCGCCATCGCCGGCGCCACCGGCGACATCGCCCAGCGCTGCGACGGCTTCCAGGAGACGGTGGACGCGCTGCACCGTGACGCGGCCTCGTCCGGCACGGCGCTGAAGACCGCCACCACCCACCTGGACCGCACGCTGGAGCGGGCGGAGGCCATCATGATGCTGACCGCCACGTCCGGCTACGCGACGGAGGACACGCCCTTCATCGACCGGGCGCGCGAGGTGGCGGGCCAGATATCGACCCGCATGGAACAAGCCCTGGCGGCGGGGGAACTGACCATGGACGACCTGTTCGACACCGACCTGAAGCCCATCGCCGGCAGCAACCCGCAACAATACATGACGCGCTATATCCCCTTCCTGGACGCGGCCGTCACCCCCCTGCACGACCCCGTCCTGGCCATGGACCCGCGCATGGTCTTCTGCGCGCCCACCGACCACAACCGCCTGATCCCCTGCCATAATCCGCAGTTCCGCAAGCCCCACGGCCCCGACCCGGTGTGGAACGCCGCCAACGGCCGCAACCGCCGCGTCTACGCCGACAAGACCGCCACCGCCGTCAGCCGCGGCACGGCACCCTTCCTGCTGCAAACCTACCGCCGCGACATGGGCGGCGGCGTCTTCGCCCTGATGAAGGACGCCTCCGCCCCCATCTGGGTGCGCGGGCGGCTGTGGGGCGGCCTGCGGGTTTGCTACCGCGCCTGAGGTTCCTGGGTTGCGGCAGAACCTATCCCTTTTCGCCGGGCTGCAACACCAGCGTCACAAGACTGGCATACGCTGGGATTAGCATGCGGTTAAACGTGCCGGCCCGGGGGGCGGGCGGCACGCGGCTGCGGTCCCCGAACCCTCGGGTGGGCGCGGCGCCAAGGGGGAATGAAGCGACATGGCGAAGGTCTACCGCGTTCTGTTTCTGTGCCAGTTCAACTCCGCCCGCAGCATCATGGCCGAGGCGCTGATGCGCCATTGGGCCGGCGGCCGGTTCGAGGTGTTCAGCGCCGGGTCCGACCCGCTGCCGGAATGCAACCCCATCGCCCTGGACCTGCTGACCAAGGCCCGTATTTCCACCGAAGGCCTGCATCCCAAGTCGTGGAACGAGTTCGCCGGCCCCGACGTGGCGCCCATGGACTTCATCTTCCACACCTGCGACACCAGCGCCAAGGCGGAGGCGCCGCACTGGCCCGGCCACCCGATGATCGCCCACTGGGGCTTCCCCGATCCGCAGGGGTTCAAGGGGTCCGAGGTGGAGCAGCGCGCCCTGTTCAACCTGCTGTTCGGCATGATCGAGCGGCGGGTGCGCATCTTCTGTTCCCTGCCGGAGCAGAGCCTGGCCCGCCTGACGGCCGAGGCGCTGACGGCGATGCACAGCGAAGAGGGTTGGGCGGCGGCTGGCTGAGGCCGGCCCTTCCCCAGCCTTCCCGCCCCATACCGGACAAGTCCCATGACCCCGCCCGACAGCCCGACGCCGGACATGATCTTGCCCCAGCCCCCGAACGGCACCCGCTACGGCATGGTGAACCGGCGCCTGGGCGTCCTGTTCGTCGGGCGGGTCAACGCCGGCCGCAGCATGATGGCGGAGGCGCTGCTGCGTCATCATGCCGGCCACCAATTCGACGCCCACAGCGCCGGCCTGACGCCCGTGGACCGGCAGAACCCCTACGCGCTGGCCCGCCTGCGGGCCGAAGGCATCGCCACAAGCGGCCTGGCGCCCAAGCCGCTGGAGCGCTTCATGGCGGCGGACGCCCCGCCGGTGGACATCGTCATCACCGTCAGCGAACTGGCGGCGACGGGCATGGCCGGCGCCTGGCCAGGCCAGCCGGTGACGGCGCACTGGGCCCTGCCCGATCCGGACCCCGCCCTTTATCCGGACGCGCCCGATGATCCGGAGGTGCTGGTGGACGCCATCTTCCAGGATTTGCGGCGGCGCATCGACGTGCTGTCCCTCCTGCCCGCCCATTGCCTGCTGGCGCTGAGCCACTGGGAGGATGAGGACGACGACGGGCTGCGCACCGCCTGATTCCGCGAGACGGAAAAGCCCCCTTGGCGGATAATTAAGCCGCCGATGGATAAAGCATACCCGGCGCCGCCGATAATTCAGCCGGGCATAGCAATCGTTGCATTTTTTCCGAATTTTGCGAAAAGCGAGTGCCGTGTTGTGACACCGCTCACTGGCAGTGGCCTGACGCCCTGCCCATAGTCCGCTGCAATAATGACGGCCCATGGGATCGGACGGATCGGGTGCGGGGGCATCGGATCGCCGGGGACAGGCCATCGTTTAGGAAAGCGCACCGCTGCCGGCCGTAGCCGCCTGCCCCCCGTGGGTTCCCCCCAGGGGTGAGACGGCGTGGAAGGGTTTGCCCTTCGCAGCCGGTGGACAGCCATCGCCCGGTTACCGCCGTGGCGGCGCGTTGCCACGCGTGTGCGATTTCGAGACCGACACCATCGCCCACCCGGCGGGATCGTCCCGCCGGACCCCGGGCTTTTTGCGCCGAGCGAGACCAAGACCATGGAATCCCAATCGACCGTGACCACCGTGCCGAAACCGGGTGCGCCGCCGACGGGGCTGTCGCGCACCGACTACCGGGGGCAGGATGGCCGCCAGCGGCCGCCGCGCATCGCCCTGTTCATGGTCATCACCGTCATCGCGCTGGCCATCATCGGCGGCCTGTTCGTGGCCTATGACCGCGTCGTCCGCCCGAAGATGATCGGCGAGTTCCTGAAGAACATGATGCCGCCGCCCGCCGCCGTCGCCACCGCCGTGGCCCAGGCCGAGGACGTGCCCCAGCTGCTGCCCGCCGTGGGCAGCCTGCAGGCCGTGCACCAGGTGACGGTGACGCCCGAGGTGGGCGGCTCGGTCACCAAAATCCTGTTCCAGTCCGGCGCCACCGTCAGCGCCGGCACCCCGCTGCTGCAGCTGAACGACAAGCCGCAGCAGGGCGACCTGGCCAACTACAAGGCCCAGGCCAAGGTGGCGGAGCTGGACCTGGCCCGCTATCGCGCCCTGGTGGCCAAGCAGGCGACCTCGCAACAGACGGTGGACCAGCAGGCCGCCGCCCTGGACCAGGCCAACGCCAACATCGCCAAGACCAACGCCCTGATCGCCCAGCTGCTGGTCCGGGCGCCGTTCGATGGCGTGCTGGGCGTGCGGCAGGTAGACGTGGGCCAGTACGTCAAGGCCGGCGACGCCGTCGTCACCCTGACCGACCTGGACGAGCTGTACGCCAACTTCACCCTGGCGGAAGGCGAGCGCGGCCGCGTGGCCGTGGGCCAGGCCGTGCGTGTGACGGTGGACGCCTTCCCCGGCCGCGTGTTCCAGGGCACCATCACCGCCATCGACCCGCAGATCAGCAGCGACACCCGCACCGTGAAGCTGCAGGCCACCATCCCCAACAAGGACCACGCTCTGCAGCCGGGGATGTTCAGCAACGTCACCGTCGTGCTGCCGGCCACGCCCAACCAGGTCACCCTGCCGGAAACGGCCGTCGACTATTCGCTGTACGGCAACAGCGTCTATGTCGTCCGCCCCACCATGGACAAGGACGGCAAGCCGGTGAATGGCGCGGATGGCAAGCCCGCCCTGCACGTCGAGCGCATCTTCGTGAAGACCGACGACCGGGCCGACGGCAAGGTCGTGGTGGTGAGCGGCGTGAAGCCGGGCGACCGCGTGGTGGCCGTGGGCCAGAACAAGCTGCAGAACGGCGCCGCCGTCAGCCTGTCGGACCAGGGCCCGCCGCCCGCCCCGGCCCAGACGCCGCGCCCCTGATCCGGCCCCTGATCCAGCCATAGACCCGAAATCAGGACCGGCCGCGCCATCGCGGCGCGCGGCCGGTCCCAGGGGACACCCCGACCATGAAATTCACCGATCTATTCATCAAACGGCCGGTGCTGGCGCTGGTGGTCAGCCTGCTGATCCTGCTGCTGGGCCTGCGGTCGCTATCGACCCTGCCCATCCGGCAGTATCCCAAGCTGTCGTCCACCACCATCAGCATCACCACCGTCTACCCCGGCGCCACGGCCGACCTGATGCAGGGGTTCATCACCACCCCCATCGAGCAGGCGGTGGCCAGCGCCGACGGCATCGACTACATGACCAGCAACTCCGTCCAGGGGCAAAGCACGGTCACGGTCTACGTCAAGCTGAACTACGACCCCAGCCAGGCCATGACCGACGTCATCGCCAAGGTGCAGCAGGTCAAATACCTGATCCCGAAAGAGGCGAACGACCCGGTCATCACCAAGTCGACGGGCGACACCACAGCGGTGATGTACCTGAGCTTCGCGTCCAAGGAGCTGGCGGGCTCGGCCATCTCGGACTACCTCACCCGCGTGGTGCAGCCGCTGATCGCCACGGTCGACGGCGTGGCTTCGGCCGACATCCTGGGCGGCCAGACCTTCGCCATGCGCCTGTGGCTGGATCCGGCCCGCATGGCCGCGCGCGGCGTTTCCGCCGACGACATCGCCAACGCCCTGCGCAACAACAACGTGCAGTCGGCCCCGGGCCAGGTGAAGGGTCTGTTCACCGTGTCCAACGTCACCGCCGACACCGACCTGACCAGCGTGGACGATTTCCGCCGCATGGTGGTCAAGGCCTCGGGCGGGGCGGTGGTGCGGCTGGAGGATGTGGCCTCCATCTCGCTGGGCGCCCAGAACACCAACAGCGCCGTCATGTTCAGCGGTCTGAACGCCGTGTTCATCGGCGTGCAGGTGACGCCCACGGGCAACCCGCTGCAGATGGTGCAGAACGTGCGCGAGAAGATCCTGCCGGAGATTCAGCGCAACCTGCCGCCCGCCATCGAGATGAAGGTGGCCTACGACGCCACCAACTTCATCAACGCCTCGATCAGCGAGGTGGAGCACACGCTGATCGAGGCCATCGGCATCGTCATCGTCGTCATCTTCCTGTTCCTGGGCTCGCTGCGGTCGGTGCTGATCCCCGTGATCACCATCCCGCTGTCGCTGATCGGCGCCTTCACCCTGATGCTGGCGGCGGGATTCAGCCTCAACCTGCTGACCCTGCTGGCCATGGTGCTGGCCATCGGCCTGGTGGTCGACGACGCCATCGTGGTGGTGGAGAACGTCTACCGCCACCTGGAGGAAGGCAAGACGCCGGTGCAGGCGGCCCTGGTGGGCGCCCGCGAGATCGCCGGCCCCGTCATCGCCATGACCATCACGCTGGCGGCGGTCTACGCCCCCATCGGCCTGCTGGGCGGCGTCACCGGCGCCCTGTTCCGCGAATTCGCCTTCACCCTGGCCGGCTCGGTCATCATCTCGGGCGTGGTGGCCCTGACGCTGTCGCCCATGATGGCATCGGTGCTGCTGCCCAAGGGCGGCGACCACACCGCCTTCTCGCGCTTCATCGACCGCACCTTCAACGGCCTGGCCAACTTCTATGAGCGGCGGCTGACCCGGGCGCTGGACTATCGTCCGGTCGTCCTGGTGTTCGCCGTGGTGGTGCTGGCCAGCATCCCCTACCTGTATCTGCACGGCCGGGCGGAACTGGCCCCGGAAGAGGACCAGGGCATCCTGTTCAGCCTGTTCAAGGGCCCGCAGTACGCCAACATCGATTACACCCAGCATTACGCCCAGCAGCTGGACGCCGCCGGCGGCACCCTGCCCGAGGGGCGGGAGCGCTTCCTGATCAGCGGCACCTCCGGCACCAGCCAGGGCATCGCCGGCGTGCTGCTGAAGCCGTGGGGCGAGCGTGACCGGCCCATCCAACAGTCGCTGGCGGCGCTGCAGGCGGCGTTCAACCGGGTTCCGGGCGAAAAGGCGCTGGTGTTCAACCTGCCGCCCCTGCCCGGCACCACCGGCGGCCTGCCAGTGCAGATGGTGCTGAACGGCACCCAGGGCTTCCCCGCCATCTATGAGGCGATGGAGAAGATCAAGGCCGCCGCCAACGCCAGCCACAAGTTCCTGATCGTGGACAGCGACCTGGACTACAACACCCCCGTGGTGCGCATCCACATCGACCGGTCCAAGGCCAACGAGATGGGTGTCACCATGGCCAGCATCGGCGACACCCTGGCGCTGATGGTGGGTGAGAACTACGTCAACCGCTTCAACCTGCAGGGCCGGTCGTACGAGGTCATCCCCCAGGTGCCGCGCATCGACCGCCTGACGCCGGACAAGCTGACGCGCTTCTACGTCACCTCCGTCACCGGCGACCAGGTGCCGCTGTCCACCTTCCTGCGCCTGGAAGAGGGCACGGACCCCAACGCCCTGACCCACTACAACCAGATGAACTCCGCCACCTTCCAGGCCGTGCCCATGCCGGGCGTGTCGATGGGCGAGGCGGTGGCCTTCCTGGAGGACCAGGTGAAGCAGCTGCCGGCCGGCTACAGCCACAGCTACCTCAGCCAGACCCGGCAGTTCGTGGAGGAAGGCAACCAGCTGGCCATGACCTTCGGCTTCGCGCTGATCGTCATCTTCCTGGTGCTGGCGGCGCAGTTCGAAAGCCTGCGCGACCCGCTGGTCATCATGGTCAGCGTGCCCATGTCCATCTGCGGCGCGCTGATCCCGCTGTTCATCGGCATCACCTCGATCAACATCTACACCCAGGTGGGCTTGGTGACGTTGATTGGCCTGATCTCCAAGCACGGCATCCTGTTGGTGGAATTCGCCAACGAGATGCAGGTGAAGGAAGGGCTGGGCCGCCGGGAGGCCATCCTGCACGCCGCCCGCGTGCGCCTGCGCCCCATCCTGATGACCACCGCCGCCATGGTGGTGGGCCTGCTGCCGCTGCTGATCGCGTCGGGTGCGGGTGCCGCCAGCCGCTTCTCCATCGGCCTGGTGGTGGTGACCGGCATGTCCATCGGCACGTTGTTCACCCTGTTCGTCCTGCCGGCGGTCTACACCCTGCTGGCCAAGGATCACAAGGCGGCCGCCAGTTCACGCCGCCTGCGGGAGATCGCCGAGGTCGCCTGACGGCGCGACAGCGGTGTTGAGTATGGAGACGGCCGGGGGCGTTCCCCGGCCGTTTTCTTTTGGACATGCGAAACGCGCACCAACCTCCTACGCCACATCCGAAAGGGGTATATTTTGCGGAATTTCTTCTATAGGGTATATTTTTTATACGCCCGTGTTCGACGTTTGGCCTAGTGAGCACAATAATAACTTAATTATAAGAGCATATTATGATTACATCATGGAATGATACGGAAGCATTAAGTTACATTGCCTCATATTCGGACCTTATTGCGGCGCTCGGGGCCGACCCCAATGCGGGGCGCGCTCATTATAATGGCAGCGGCTGGCTTGAAGGTCGGACCGTCAACTTTGACGCTCTGGCATATATCGCATCTTATGGTGATCTCATCGCCGCCTTCGGCACCGACGCTGAGGCCGGCGCCCGACACTACATCCTTGCCGGGCATGCCGAAGGCCGCGCCGTAACCTTCGACGGCCTCGCCTATATCGCCTCATACGGCGACCTCATCGCCGCCTTCGGCGCCGACGCCGACGCCGGCGCCCAGCACTACATCGTCGCCGGACATGCCGAGGGCCGTGCCGTCACCTTCGATGGCCTCGCCTACATCGCCTCCTACGGCGACCTCATCGCCGCCTTCGGCGCCGACGCCGACGCCGGCGCCCGGCACTACATCATCGCCGGACATACCGAGGGCCGAACCGTAACCTTCGACGGCCTCGCCTATATCGCCTCCTACGGCGACCTCATCGCCGCCTTCGGCGCCAATGCCGATGCCGGCGCCCGGCACTACATCGTCGCCGGACATGCCGAGGGCCGCGCCGTCACCTTCGACGGCCTCGCCTATATCGCCTCCTACGGCGACCTCATCGCCGCCTTCGGCGCCAATGCCGACGCCGGCGCCCGGCACTACATCGTCGCCGGGCATGCCGAGGGCCGGACCGTAACCTTCGACGGCCTCGCCTACATCGCTTCCTACGGCGACCTCATCGCCGCCTTCGGCGCCAATGCCGACGCCGGCGCCCGGCACTACATCGTCGCCGGACATGCCGAGGGCCGGACCGTAACCTTCGATGCCGTCGCCTATCTGCTGAGCCATCCCGATCTGGCGGGTCTGGGCATCCAAGGCGCGACCACGCAATGGATCCAGTATGGCTATGCCCACGGCCGCGACAACGGCGGTGCGACGTTCGGCCATGAGCAAACAAGTCACGGGCTCGCCCTGGGGCAGCAGACCGCGGGCGCCATCGATATCGCGGGCGATCACGACTGGTACCAGTTGACCCTCACCGCCGGCCAACAGGTGGCGGTATCACTGCAATTGGCGTCCGGTGTCGGGGCGCTGAGCGTTTTCGATGCCCTGGGCAACCCTGTCGCGACCGCCCCATCCGGATCCGGCACCATAACCGCCAATTTCATCGCGCCGCAGACCGGAACCTTCTACGTCGTTGCCAGCGCCCTGGGGGCGAATACAGGATCGTATACCCTGACAACAGGCCCGTATTTGATCAGCCTGGTTGGCACCCTTGGCAACGATACATTGAGCGGAACAGCCGGGAACGACCTGATCCAAGGACTGGCCGGTAACGACTCACTGACCGGCGGGCCCGGCAACGATGTGTTGGAGGGTGGCGGCGGGTACGACCAGCTGGATGGCGGCCTGGGGGACGATACCCTCTACGGCAACAACGTCACCAACACGGGTGTCGATGGCATCGACTACCTTTCCGACACCGCCGGCGGCAACGACCAGCTCTTCGGGCAGGACGGCGACGACTACATAGACGTCTATCGGACGGGCACCGTCGCGGCCAGCACCGTACGCATGGACGGCGGCTCCGGGAATGACCACATCACTTTCGGTGGAGGTTCCCGGTATATCGATACAGTGAACATCCTGGGCGGCATCGGGAATGACACCATCTCCGCCTCAGGGGCTCGCGTGGCCACCATCGACGCCGGCGACGGCGACGACCTCGTCACCATCGATATGACAGGCGGAACCGAAACCGTGACCTTGGGCGCGGGTATCGACACCCTGGTCCTGAGCCAATCCTACGGCTCATTCACCGCCGGCAACGCCCTGACCGTCACCGATTTCCAGACCGGTGTCGACACCGTGCAGTTGGACGCCTATCTCAGCACCGTGCTCACCGGCTGGGACCGCACCTCCAATCCCTTCAGCGGCGGTTATTTGAAGGTGGCCCAATCCGGCAACGACACCCTGTTGCAGATCGACGCCAATGGCGGCGCCAACAGCTGGTCAACCCTCGTCACCTTCCAGAACACCACGGCCGCAAACTTCACCTACCGCGATCTGGAATATTCCCCCGATGGATCGACCCCTGGCCAAACCCTGGTTGGCACCCTTGGCAACGATACATTGAGCGGAACGGCCGGGAACGACCTGATCCAAGGACTGGCCGGTAACGACTCACTGACCGGCGGGCCCGGCAACGATGTGTTGGAGGGTGGCGGCGGGTACGACCAGCTGGATGGCGGCCTGGGGGACGATACCCTCTACGGCAACAACGTCACCAACACGGGTGTCGATGGCATCGACTACCTTTCCGACACCGCCGGCGGCAACGACCAGCTCTTCGGGCAGGACGGCGACGACTACATAGACGTCTATCGGACGGGCACCGTCGCGGCCAGCACCGTACGCATGGACGGCGGCTCCGGGAATGACCACATCACTTTCGGTGGAGGTTCCCGGTATATCGATACAGTGAACATCCTGGGCGGCATCGGGAATGACACCATCTCCGCCTCAGGGGCTCGCGTGGCCACCATCGACGCCGGCGACGGCGACGACCTCGTCACCATCGATATGACAGGTGGAACCGAAACCGTGACCTTGGGCGCGGGTATCGACACCCTGGTCCTGAGCCAATCCTACGGCTCATTCACCGCCGGCAACGCCCTGACCGTCACCGATTTCCAGACCGGTGTCGACACCGTGCAGTTGGACGCCTATCTCAGCACCGTGCTCACCGGCTGGGACCGCACCTCCAATCCCTTCAGCGGCGGTTATTTGAAGGTGGCCCAGTCCGGCAACGACACCCTGTTGCAGATCGACGCCAATGGCGGCGCCAACAGCTGGTCAACCCTCGTCACCTTCCAGAACACCACGGCCGCAAACTTCACCTACCGCGATCTGGAATATTCCCCCGATGGATCGACCCCTGGCCAAACCCTGGTTGGCACCCTTGGCAACGATACATTGAGCGGAACGGCCGGGAACGACCTGATCCAAGGACTGGCCGGTAACGACTCACTGACCGGCGGGCCCGGCAACGATGTGTTGGAGGGCGGCGGCGGGTACGACCAGCTGGATGGCGGCCTGGGGGACGATACCCTCTACGGCAACAACGTCACCAACACGGGTGTCGATGGCATCGACTACCTTTCCGACACCGCCGGCGGCAACGACCAGCTCTTCGGGCAGGACGGCGACGACTACATAGACGTCTATCGGACGGGCACCGTCGCGGCCAGCACCGTACGCATGGACGGCGGCTCCGGGAATGACCACATCACTTTCGGTGGAGGTTCCCGGTATATCGATACAGTGAACATCCTGGGCGGCATCGGGAATGACACCATCTCCGCCTCAGGGGCTCGCGTGGCCACCATCGACGCCGGCGACGGCGACGACCTCGTCACCATCGATATGACAGGCGGAACCGAAACCGTGACCTTGGGCGCGGGTATCGACACCCTGGTCCTGAGCCAATCCTACGGCTCATTCACCGCCGGCAACGCCCTGACCGTCACCGATTTCCAGACCGGTGTCGACACCGTGCAGTTGGACGCCTATCTCAGCACCGTGCTCACCGGCTGGGACCGCACCTCCAATCCCTTCAGCGGCGGTTATTTGAAGGTGGCCCAATCCGGCAACGACACCCTGTTGCAGATCGACGCCAATGGCGGCGCCAACAGCTGGTCAACCCTCGCCACCTTCCAGAACACCACGGCCGCAAACTTCACCTACCGCGATCTGGGCTATATGCCTACAGGCGTTTAAGGACTCAAATACCCAACGGCAGGGGCCGCAGAGACGGCCGGGGGGCGTTCCCCGGCCGTTTTCTTTTGCAAGCCCCTATGGCCCTGGCCAAAGGTGAGCCCCCTTTTGCACCGGGCGGCCCGCGTTGACACAAGAACAAAAGCAGAACAATATCGGTGGTGGGGGAACGGCGCGCCGCGCTGGCCGGCGGCCCCGTCGCGGTCGGGACCGCATGAGCCAGCGCTCTGAAAATCCTTGGTTCTGGTATCGGCGGAGGCCTGCCGTGATGCGCGTGTTCATGTCCTATTCCCACGTCGACGAAGCCCTGCGCGACCGGCTGGAGGTGCATCTGGCGCCCCTGAAGCGCCAGGGCGTCGCGCTCTGGCACGACCGGCGCCTGCTGGCCGGCGACGCGCTGGAGGACGGCATCGGCGCGGCCCTGGCCGAGGCCGACGTGGTGCTGCTGCTGGTCAGTCCGGATTTCCTGGCGTCCCCCGCCTGCCATGATGGCGAGATGCAGCACGCGGTGGACCGCCACCGGACGGGACGGGCGCGCGTGATCCCCGTCATCCTGCGGGCCTGCGACTGGCTGTCCACGCCGCTGCGCCACCTGCTGGCGGTGCCGCGCGACGGCCGGCCGGTCACGCTGTGGCCCGACCAGGACCAGGCCCTGCACGAGGTGGCCGTGGCCATCCGCCGCGCGGTACTGGAGCGCGCACCCCTGGCCAGCTGAGGGCGCCTTACCCTTACTTCCTGGGGGAGGCGCCGCCGGTCAACACGACGGGCGTCCAGCCCCGGGCGCGGCCGTTGTCGCGCAGGCGCACGGCCGGAACACCATCGCCGGCGCGATCCAAATCGACAATTTCTCGCAATCTGCGAGCCAAAATGGGATCGCCGGCGGCGTCCAGCTCATCGGCCGCGCGCTCCAGTTTGCGGCGGATTTCCTCAGCATCGTAGTAGGTGATGTCTTCCATGGCGGCACCTGTGACTTCATACACATGCCATTAACGCAAACTCCGTGCCGATCGCGGCCTAACCCTTGGGGTGCGGCATCAAGCGACTGTCGCACTATGCATCCGGACGTGGTAGGCAGGGCCGTCCGCCAACGCTTCCAAGATCTTGCCCAGGAAATCCCCCACGATGTCCCCCGTCCTGGTCACCGGCAGCGCCGGGTTCATCGGCAACCACGTGGCGCTGGCCCTGCTGCAACGGGGCGTGGCGGTGGTGGGGCTGGACAACCTGACCCCCTATTACGACGTGGCCTTGAAGGAGGCGCGGCTTGCCCGCCTGCGCGCCTTCCCCGGCTTCACCGAGGCGCGCGTCGACTTGGCCGACCGGGCCGCCGTGGCGACCCTGTTCGACACCCACCGCTTCGGCCGGGTGGTGCACCTGGCGGCCCAAGCCGGTGTGCGGTACAGCCTGGAGCACCCGGCCGCCTACGTGGACAGCAACCTGGTGGGCTTCGCCAATGTGCTGGAGGGCTGCCGGGCCGTCGCCTGCGCCCACCTGGTCTACGCCTCCACCAGCTCGGTCTACGGCGCCAGCACGGCCATGCCCTTCAGCCCGCATGGCGGCGCCGACCATCCCATGACACTCTACGCCGCCACCAAGCGCGCCAACGAGCTGATGGCCCATTCCTACAGCCACCTGTTCCGCATCCCCATGACCGGCCTGCGGCTGTTCACCGTCTACGGCCCCTGGGGCCGGCCGGACATGGCGCTGTACAAGTTCGCGCAGGCCATCGTCGAGGGCCGTCCCATCGAGGTTTACGGCGAGGGGCGCATGCGCCGCGACTTCACCTACATCGACGACGTGGTGGCGGCCATCCTGGCCCTGCTGGACCGGCCGCCCGCCGTCGACGCGGCCTGGACCGGCACCCAGCCCGATCCCGCCAGCAGCGGCGTCGCCCCCTATCGCCTGTACAACGTCGGCAGCGACCGCCCGGTGGAGTTGATGCGCTATGTCCGCCTGCTGGAGGAAAAGCTGGGCATGGCGGCGGACATCCGCCTATTGCCCATCCAGCCCGGCGACGTGCCCGCCACCTGGGCGGACATCGACGACCTGGCCCACGACATCGGCTACGCCCCCGCCACGCCGGTGGAAGAGGGCGTGGCGCGGTTCGTCGCCTGGTTCAAGGAGTATTCGGCCGCCAATCAGGCGGGCTGAACCGGCGCCGTCAGGCGACCTCGACCGGGTTCAGCACCATGGACGTGCGCTCCGCCACGTGATTGATCTTCGACAGGTAGTTCTGGAAGTGGGCCGTGGCGCGATGGGCCGCGATGGCGCCGTTATCCACATACAGCTCATCCAGCACGAAACGGTTGGCATCGGCCTGGTCCTGCCAGATGTCCCAGCGCAGGTTGCCCGGCTCGCCCCGCGAGGGCGCCACCATGCCGGCCAGCAGGGCCTTCAGCTCTTCCAGCTTGCCCGGCCGGGCGATAAGGACGGCGGTGATCTTGACGGTCATGGGGCTTGCTTCCTTCTGGAGGGAGGCGGCGGGACCGTGAGGGCCCCGCCGCTTGATGCGTTTCACGCCGCGACGGCGCGGTCGAGGGCCTGGACCAGGGCCGTGGCGAGCGGCCGGTCGGAGCCCGGGTTCTGGCCGGTGATGAGTTCGCGGTCGACGACCACATGGGGCTGGAAGTTCACCGGGGTGGTGATGACCTCGCCGCCCGCCGCCTGCAGCGCGTCGGCCACGTTGAAGTAAAGCTTGGCGTGCAGGATGTTGTCCTCGACCACCTTCTCCTCGGTGTTGGAGAAGACGGTCATCTTGTACCCGGCATACTGCCAGCCTTCAGCCCATTTCTTGGCCGTGGCCGTATCACCGGCGATCAGGGCGGCGCGAAACTCACGGGCATGTGGCAGGGCGGCGGTCACGGCGATGGGGCCATGGCACAGCAGGGCCGTGGGCTTGGCGGCCTGGTGGAAGTGGCGCAGGATGGCGCCCAGGTCGGCATCCTGCATCAGGTCGACCCCGGGCGCCTGGCCGCCGGGCACGAACACGCCGGCGTAGCCGTCCAGCCCCCCCGCCACCACGGCGCCCAGGATGCTCACCTGGTTCATCGCGGGATCGTTGGCGTAGAAGGTCCGGGCATGCTGGTAGGCCACCTCATCCCCGCCGAAATGCTTGGCGCTGTCCGAGTTCGGGTCGATGGTCGGCTTGGTGCCGTCGGGCGTGGCCAGGACCACGTCGTAGCCGGCCTCGATCAAGGCCAGGGCCGGGATCACCGTCTCATTCAGATACTGGCCGGTGGCGCCCCAGCCACCGCCCTGGATTTCGATCCGCGTGGCGTTGGAGCCAACCACAAGCACGGTGCCTTTGCTCATTTCATCCTCCGTTGGACTGGGTCCGTTTGATCAGGGTCGCGTCATTCGCGATGGCCCAACCATGCGCCGGCGGAACATATTCTAGAACTTTATTTCTGTTATTTTAGATATTCACATGACATTATGACTGATGCGCTACGACCTGAACCTGCTGCCCGTCTTCATCACCCTGATGGAGGAGCGGAACGTTACCCGCGCGGCGGCGCGCCTGGGCATCACGCAGCCGGCGCTGTCCAACGCGCTGGCGCGCCTGCGCCTGGTGCTGCGCGACCCGCTGTTCGTGCGCGAGCGGTATGGCATCCAGCCCACCCCGGTGGCCCTGGACCTGGCACCGGCGATCGCGGAGGCGCTGGCCAAGATCGATGACGCCATCCTGGGCCAGCAGGAATTCGACCCGGCGCAGGCGGATCGCCTGCTGACCATCGCGCCCAACAGCTATGTCGAGTTCGCGCTGATGCCCGCCGTCGTCGCCCGGCTACGCGACGTGGCCCCGGGCATCAAGCTGCGCCTGGTCCCCTATGGCAACGACCTGGCCGACACGGGCGTCATCTCCGGCACCACGGCCATGGCGCTGGGGCGGCTGGTCGACCCGCCGGACAATTTGATCGTGCAGCACCTGATGGATGAAAGCCTGGCCTGCGTGGTGCGGGCGGGTCATCCCGACGTGGGCGACACCCTGACCCGCGACCAGTATGAACGCATGAAGCATGTGAACGTGCTGCCGCCCGGCCGCATGCGGGCCGGCCTGTTCCAGGCCTTGCAGCAGCGGGGCGTGAAGCGAGAGGTCGCCGTGTCGGTCACCCATTTCCTGGCGGTGCCGGAGATGATCGCCGTCACGGATTATTGCGCGACGCTGCCCAGCCTGATCTGCCGCCGCTTGGCACAGGACCCGCGCCTGCGCATCCTGCCGGCGCCGGTGGACCTGGGCACCTTTCCCGTCGACATGGCCTGGCACGTGCGCTACCGCCACGACCCGGCCCACCGCTGGCTGCGGTCGCTCATGGCGGACGTGGCGCGCGAGCTTCAGTCGGCCTGAGCCGCGGTCGCCTTCCAGGACAGGTAGGACAGCACGGTCCAGAGGCGCCCGGCATGGTCGTGGCCGCCGGACAGGTGCTGGCGCCACAGGGCGGCCGCCACCGGCGCCTGGATCAGGGTGTCGCCAGCCGCCCCGTCCAGCAGGCCCGCCGCCCAGTCGCGCAAGGGGCCACGCAGCCAAGCGCCCAGGGGGGCGCCGAAGCCGGTCTTGGGCGCCGTGGCGACGCCCTGCGGGATGCGGTCGGCCAACAGCCGGCGCAGCATCCATTTGCCCCGCCCGTCGCGCAAGCGCTGGTGCAGTGGCAGGCGCAAGCCCCATTCCACCACGCGCGGGTCCAGCAGGGGTGCCCGCGCCTCCAGGCTGGCGGCCATGCTGGCGCGGTCCACCTTGACCAGCACCCCGTCGGGCAGGTAGCGGGCCAGATCGCGGAGCTGCAGGCGCAGGGCGGGGTCGGCGCCCTTGGGCAAGGCGACGGGCGTGGCCGCCTCAAGCGCCAGCCCGGGGCGCAGGATGGCGTCGGCCCTCATGCCCAGCATGGCGATGTAGGCCTGGTCCTCGTCCGCCGCCGCCACGGCGCCCAGGAACTTGCCCACCTTGTCGGCCGGCTGGCGCAGGTGGGGCCGCAGCAGGTGGGCGGCGCCATCGATCCAGGCATCGGGCAT
Organism: Nitrospirillum guaranorum; assembly: GCF_034653275.1. Lineage (NCBI taxonomy): Bacteria > Pseudomonadati > Pseudomonadota > Alphaproteobacteria > Rhodospirillales > Azospirillaceae > Nitrospirillum > Nitrospirillum guaranorum. The sequence goes on from NZ_JAYEES010000001.1 coordinate 148,548, forward strand.
GGCGGAATCCAGGCGGGCCAGGCCGTGGCGCAGCCAAGCCGGCCGCCGCCGCCAGCGGCTGACGGATCCCGCCCACAGGTGGCGGGAATAGCCGCCGAAAGCCTCATCCCCGCCATCGCCGGACAGGGCCACCGTCACGTGGCGGCGCGCCAGGCGGCACAGCAGCGCGGTGGGAATGGCGGAGATGTCGGCGAAGGGCTCGTCATACATGCCGGCCAGGTGGGGCACCAGGTCCACCGCGTCGGCGGCATCCACCCGCAGGGTGGTGTGGTCGGTGCCCAGGGCCTTGGCCGTGGCCTCGGCCGCGGCGGACTCGTCAAACTCCGCCTGGTCGAACCCGATGGTGAAGCTGCGGATGGGGGCGGCGCTCTGCTCCTGCATCAGGGCCGCCACCAGGGCGCTGTCGATGCCGCCGGAGAGGAAGACGCCCAGCGGCACGTCCGACACCATGCGCCGGCGCACCGCGTCGGTCAGCAGGTCGCCGGTCAGGCGCAGGATCTCGGGGTCCTCCAGCGTCAGCGGGGCGGCCAGGGCGCGCCGGGCGGCGTCCGCGACCGACCAGTAGGCCCGCGTCTCGGCACCGCCATCGGCCGACACGGTCATGCAGGTGCCCGGCGGCAGTTGGCGGATGCCGGTGAAGGCCGTGCGCGGCGCCGGGATGAAGCCGTGGCGGAAATAATCGGCCAGCGCCGCCTCGTCCAGCACGGCGTGATAGCCCAGCTGCGCCCGGACGGCCTTGAGTTCGGACGCGAACAGCAGCACGCCGTTGCTGAGTGACCAATAGAGCGGCTTTTCCCCCAGCCGGTCGCGCACCAGCATCAGCCGGCGCTCGTCCGCCAGCCAGATGGCCAGGCCGAACATGCCGTTGCAGGCGGCCAGCGCACGGTCGGCACCCCAGCGCGCGATGGCCTCCACCAGCACCTCGGTGTCGGACTGGCCGCGGAAGACGACACCCTCCCCCGCCAACTGCCGGCGCAGGTCCTGGTAATTGTAAATCTCGCCATTGAAGGCGACGGTCACCCGGCCGTCGGCCGAGGTCATGGGCTGGTGGCCCAGGGGGGACAGGTCGATGATGGCCAGGCGGCGGTTGGCCAGGGCCACGCCCGCGGCGTCATCCTGCCAGACGCCCCGGTCGTCGGGCCCGCGATGGGCCAGGCGGTCGATCATGACACCGGCCTGGCGTGCCAGCCGGGTGCCGTCCGCCCCCCGAATACCCAAAGCCCCGCGATGCCGCACATGGTTCCGCCCTGTGATTCCAGGATCCCCCCGCGAACGGGGATACCCAGGAATACAGGGCGTTACCAGTCGCCCGCCAGCGAATTGCGCAGGCGGGGCACCCCAGCCTTAAGCGGCGCGCCCCCTTTACGCCGCGCGCAGGGAGGCGATGGCCTTCGACACGCTGGCGCTGAGGGCCGACGTCTCCGACCGCAGCACCTGCGACGACGACAGGACCTCGTCGCTGGAGCGGTGGGTGTTGTCGGCGATGGCCTGCAATCCCGCCACGTTCTCGGCCACCACGGCCGTGCCCTGGGACGCCATCTGGACGTTGCGGGCGATCTCGCGGGTCGCGGCCTCTTGCTGTTCCACGGCGGCGGCGATGGCGGAGGAGATGGTGGTGATCTCGTTCACCGTCTGCTGGATGGCGGCGATGGCCTGGACGGCCTCGCGCGTCGCGCCCTGCATGCTGGTGATCTGGCCGCCGATCTCCTCGGTGGCCTTCGCCGTCTGGGTCGCCAGGCTCTTGACCTCGCTGGCCACGACGGCGAAGCCCTTGCCGGCCTCCCCCGCGCGCGCCGCCTCGATGGTGGCGTTCAGGGCCAGCAGGTTGGTCTGGCTGGCGATCTCGCTGATCAGGCGCACGACGGAGCCGATGCGGTCGCCCTGGTTCTGCAGCCGTTCCATCTGCTGGGTGCTTTCCTCCACCCGGACGCGGGCGTTGGTGGCCATGGTGGCCGCACGGGTGACCTGGCCGCTGATCTCCCCAAAGGAGACGGACAGTTCCTCGGCGGCGCTGGCCACGGCCTGCACGTTGCTGTTGGCCTCGGTCACCGCCCGGTCGACCACGCTGGTGCGTTCCTGGCCCACCTGGGCCTGGTCGCTGAGGCCACGGGCGTTGCCGGCCAGCTGCTGCACGGCGGCGTTCAGGCGCTCCACCAAGCTGTGGACGGAGCTTTCCAGGCTGTCGGCGATGCGCAGCGACGCCTGGCGCTTCTCGCCCTCCGCCCGCTTCTCCGCCTCGGCCTGTTCCCGCGTCAGGCGGTCGCGGTCGGCCAGGTTGGCGCGGAAGACGGCGAGCGCGCCGACGATGGCGCCCAGCTCATCCTTGCGGGCCAGCGCCTCGATGTTCACGGCAATGTCGCCGGCGGCCAGGGCCTCGGTCGCGCCGGAGATGCGGTCGATGGAGCCCTTCAGCATGCGCACGATGACGAAGGTGATGGCGGCCACGCCCAGCACCACCGCCAGCACGATGACGGTCGCCAGGGTCTGGGTGGAGGCGGCGTTGGCGTCCATGTCCTTGATGGCGGTGGCGGCGGTGGTCCGCTCATGCGAAGCGGCGGCGTTCAGACGATCCTGCACGCCCTGCAGGCTGGCGCGCAGCGGTTCCAGGAAGGACACCGCGGACTGGGCGTCGATGCCCAGCATGTCCTTCACGAAGCCGACCGGCTGGCCCAGCTTGTCGATGTCTTGGCCCACGGTGGCCAGCTCCGCCTTGGTCTTGCCGTCGGGCAGGCGGTCCTTGGCGCGCTCCACCGCCTCCTTCGCCTTGCCCATGCGTTGGACCACGCCGTCGAGCTTGGCGACGGAGGTCTTGGCGTCGCCGCCGGCCGTGGCCGCCGCCAGGGCGTAATAGAGATCCTTGGCGGCGCCGTTTAGTTCACCGGATGCGCTCAGCAGTTCGGCGGTGGCCACGAACCGCACCTCGCCCACCTCGCGCGCGGTGGCGGTGATGCCGCCCACCACCTGGTGGGAGGCGACCGCCATCGCCACCAGGGCCACCAGCCCGATGGCGGGGGCCGCGAACAGCTTCAACGCCATGGGAAGATCATCGAACCGCATCACCTTCATCCTTCCACCAGTGCCGGCCATTCGTGCTGGGCCGGGGCTTACGCCCATGGTTCTTCACTGCCTGGGGCGGGCGCCCAGGGCGACGGCGGGATGGACGGCCCAACCCAACCGCCCACCCCGCCACCCCGGTCACCTGCCCCGGGTCACTACTTTTCGGTGACCATCATCTTGAAGTTCGGGTCGAACTCGACGCCGGCGGCGCTTGCCGCCGCCTTGCTGACGTAGATGGTGACCTTCGGCGTCGTCTCGACGGCGATGACGCAGCCGCCGGCATCGACGCAGGCGACGTCGTTGCCCACGGTGACGGTGCCCTTGGCCAGCGCCTTCTTGCCCTCGGCGGCGGAAGACACGAACACGGCGTAGGCACCAGGGGCCGCGTCACCGGCCGCGACGGCGGCACCGGGCAGGGCCGCCTGCACCGCCGCCACGGGGGCGGCGCCGGCGGTCACCACCACCTTGGCGCCAGCGGGCGCCTTGGTGGTCAGGAAGCCCAGGGCCTTGGCCGCGATGGTCACCTGCTTGGCGTCCATCTCCGCGGCACCCGCCAGGCTGGACGCCGACAGGGCGGCGGCCAGTGCTGCGGTCTTCAGGATCATGCTGTTCATTGGACTTCCCCCCTTAGAACTTGTACGTGGCCGTGCCCCAGACACGCCGTTCCGCCTTGGGCGTCACGGCCAACTGGGTGTGGTCCTGCAGCAGGTTGCTGCCCGCCAGCGTCAGGGAGAAATCGTCGCTGACCTTGTAGGAGACAGCCGCCTGGGCGGTCAGGCCTTGGCTGACCGTATAGAGCCCGGGGCCCTTGGCCGTCAGGTAGTAGGCGACGTAGTCGGACTTCCAATACATGAACAGGTCCGTGGTCCACCGCCCGAAGTCATAGCCGACATTGCCCTTCACCGTGTTCTTGGGCGTCGACCGCCGGTAGTCCGCGGGCACGGCCCCCGGCTTGAAGGTGAAGCTGTCGATGGGGTTCAGCCACGTCCACGACGCGGACCAGCGCATGCCGCCGAATTTGCCGTGCAGTTCGGCCTCGGTGCCCCATTCCTTGCTGTCGCCAAAATTCTCGCCCAACAAGATGGTGGGATAGCCGTTGATGAAGTGGATGGAACCGAAGGCGATGGACTTGTAGTCCTCCGTCTTCTGATACAGGGCGGAAACCTTGGCGGCGCCATTGATGGCGGCAATGGCGCGCTGGTAACCCAGCTCGTAATTCGTCACCACGGTCGGGTTGACATAGGGGTTGCCCGTGACCTGGACCGAACCGGGGGCCGGCTTGCTGACGGTGTTGTTGCCCAGCTCGATCAGGGTGGGGGACTGGATGCCCCGGCCGGCCGTGGCCGTGACGGTGTCGTCCGCCGTGGGGTGCCAGACGGCGCCCGCGTTGTAGGAAAAGCTGTCGAAGGCGCGCTTATCGTAATCGGCATTGGTGAAGGGCACCGGCGCGAATCCGCTGCGATTCAGCCAGGTGTGGTCCCACCGGCCGGCCAGCGTCAGGCTGAGGGTGTCGAACGCCTGCCAGTTGTACATGTTGGACAGGGCGAAGTCCTGGTAGCCGGTAGTGGACCCCTTCGTGGGGGAGCTGTCGATGCTGTTGTCGCGGTATTCCAGGCCGACGCGGGTGGTCAGCGTGGGGGTCAGCTTCACCAGGTCCTGCACCTGCACCACGGTGGTGTCGGTATCGGATGCGACGGCGGTGATGGCGCCGTTGTTCAACAGGCGCAGACCATAATCCAGGTGGTTGCTGTAGGCGGTGGCGTCGACCAGGCCCCAGTCGGTGTTGGCCTTCACAGTGCCCTTGAAGGACCGGGTTTGGTATTGGCCCTGCGTGGGGCCTTCCAGCGCGGTCATGCCGAATTCGTCGGCGCGGCTCCAGGTGCCTTCGAAGCCAGCCTGCACATCGGGGGTCACCTGCACCAGGCTGTCCATGGAGGCGGCGCGGCGGAGGGAACCGTTGCCGCGCAGGCCCTTCGTCAGCTGGTCGGACGCGGTGCCGTACTCATCCATGTTCCAACCGCCGGCGGAGAAGCGCACGCCGACCTTGTCGCCCAGTTTCACGCTCTTGACCGCGTCGAACTCCTTCTGGCCCTGGCTGCCGACGGTCACCTGGGCGGCGCCGACATCGTCGTACAGGGGGTTGTAGGTGATGATGTTGACCACGCCGGAAACGGCGTTGAAGCCGAACAGCGCAGCCTGGGGGCCCTTCACCACTTCGATCTGGCGGATTTCCAGCAATTGCACCGGGATGGCGGACCAGATGGTGACGCCGTAGTGGTCTAGGTAGACCTGGCGGCCGTTGACAAGCACCAGCAGGCGCGGGTTGTTGCCCTGATTGTAGCCATCCACGCCCACGTCGGCGCCACTGACGCCCCAGGACAGCACGTCCACGCCGGCGACACGGTTCAGGATGTCCGGGATGTTGCGCGCGCCGGAGCGGGCGATCTCTTCCGCGGTGATGATGGTCATCGGCGCCGGCGCCTCGCTGGCGCGTTGCGGCTGGCCGGTGGCCGAGGTCGTTACCGCCTCACCGAACAAGTCTTCGAGCGACCCGTAGTTCATCGACTGGGCCTGGGCGCCGGACGCGATGGCGACACCCAACAGCGTCAGCACCAGCCGGGACGGCGAACGCGCCAATTTGGACTTCAAGCACATGGTGTTTTTCATTTTTAACCCCAACTCACCCGAGACAAGACCAAGACGGATTGTTTCGGGTTAACTGGTTCACATGGCAGGATGAGCAATATATGCTTTTGGATATTGTCAGGTGTATTTCTTATAAAGATTCTGTTATTAATAGTGCATTTACCACAATTACTTAATTAATTCCCTGCGAATCCTTAATTTATAATATTTATGTGGAACGCACTTCGCCAATCGCTACTTGAGTATGCCGGCTGATGGCTGGATTGGTGCCATGCGGGGACGGGCCTTTCGGCCGGATCGGCTTCCTGCGAAAAAGGCCTGTGGCGGCAAGACCTTGGCAGAGGTGCCGCCATGCGGCGCGTTCCCCTGGCCCCAAGGTTCCGGCATGCCCAGCGACATACCCACCGCCACCGCCCCGGCGGCGTCCGCGCCCCAGATTGGTAAAGAACCCCCCTATCTTGAGGTCGGCACCGCCGCCTACCGCCGGATGACGGCCATCCTGTTCGTGGCGGGATTTTCCACCTTCGCCACGCTCTATTGCGTGCAGCCGCTGCTGCCGGATTTCGTGCGCGCCTATGGCATCAGCCCGCCGGGCGCCAGCCTGTCGCTGTCCGTCACCACGGCGGCGCTGGCCGTTGCCCTGCTGGTGGCCGGCGCCCTCTCCGACCGGTCGGGGCGCAAGGGCATCATGGTGGCATCCCTGGCGCTGTCCGGCGGCCTGGGCTTGGCCAGCGCGCTGGCGCCCAACTGGCCCCTGTTCTTGGTGCTGCGGGCCCTGGCCGGGCTGGCGCTGGGTGGGCTGCCGGCCGTCGCCATGGCCTATGTGGCGGAAGAGGTGAACCCGAAATCAGCCAGCCTCACCATGGGACTGTACATCGGCGGCACCGCCATGGGCGGCATGGCGGGCCGCATCCTGACCGTGCTGATCACCGACGTTGCCAACTGGCGGGTGGCGGTGGGCCTGGTGGGGGTGGTGGGCATCCTGGCCGCCCTCACCGTGGCCATGGCCCTGCCGCCGTCGCGCCATTTCCGCCAGCGAGAGGGGGACCTGTGGAGCGGCCTGGCCGCCGCCTGGCACCTGCACCTGTCGGACAGCGGGCTGGTCGCGCTGTTCGCCACCGGCTTCCTGGCCATGGGCGCCTTCGTCACCGTGTTCAACTATGTCGGCTTTCGCCTGCAGGCGCCGCCCCTGAGCGTTCCCCCGGCCACGGTGGCCGTGCTGTTCCTGGTTTATATCTTCGGCATCATCAGTTCGCCCCTGTTCGGCGGGCTGTCCGGCCGCTTCGGCCCCGGCCGGGTGCTGGTCGCGTCGGCCGTGCTGATGCTGGCGGGCCTGGGCATCATGGACATCGCGCGGCTGGACACGCTGGCGCTGGGCCTGGGCCTGTTCACCTTCGCCTTCTTTGGCGTGCATTCCGTGGCATCCGGCTGGATCGGCCTGCGCGCCCGTCAGCACCGGGGCCAGGCCTCCGCCCTCTACCTGTTCGCTTATTATATGGGCTCCACCCTGGCCGGGACGGCCGGCGGCTTTTTTTGGCACGGCTGGGAATGGACAGGCATCACCCTGTTCGTGGGCGGGCTGCTGGGGCTGCTGATCCTGAACGCCCTGGGCCTGGCTGCACGACGTGTCCAATAGAACATAATTTTTGTGTTCTATTTGAGATATAACACATTGACTGTCGTATATGCGCCCGGCCATACTACGCTTCACGCGGTAATTTTTGTGAGGATGTCATGGCCGCCAGCTCCGCTTCCACCTCGCCCAATGACGGCGGCTTTTCCGTGCCGGACGACGTGTCCCCGGCCCTGGCCGACCTGCTGCGGGAGATCGGGCCGCCGCGGTACCGTGACATTCCCCTGGACGCCTTGCGGGCCGGCTACGTGGAAAGCCGCCGCCCCCTGGCGCCGGAGCCGCCGGCCCTGGCCTCGGTCATGGACCAGATCATCGGCGGGCCGGCCGGCCCCCTGCGGGTGCGCCTCTACCGCGCCAATTTCGGCTGGCGGCCGGTGCCGGCGCTGCTGTTCCTGCATGGCGGCGGCTGGACCATCGGCAACCTGGAAAGCCATGACACCCTGTGCCGCCAGCTGGCGGCGGCCTCGGGCCATACCGTGGTGGCGGTGGATTACCGCCTGGCGCCGGAACACCCCTATCCCGCCGCCCTGGATGACGCCTGGGCCGCCCTGACCTGGCTGGCCGCCAGCGCCGAGCGCCTGGCCATCGACCCGCTGGCCATCGGCGTGGCCGGCGACAGCGCCGGCGGCAACCTGGCCGCCGTCCTGGCCCTGAAGGCGCGGGACGAGGGCGGGCCGCACCTGAAGACCCAGGTGCTGATCTACCCTTGCACGGATCTCACCGCCGACCGTCCGTCCCACCATCGCCGCGCCAATGGCTATCTCATGAGCCGGGATCAGTATCTGTGGTACGTGGACAACTATGTGAATGGCGCCGACCGCGGCGACTGGCGCCTGTCCCCCCTGCTGGCCGACAGCCTGGCCAGGCTGCCGCCCGCCGTCATCCTGACCGCCGGCCTGGACGTGTTGCAGGATGAGGGGCGGGAGTATGCCGCCCGCCTGGCCGGCAGTGGCGTGCCCGTGCTGCACACCGTCTACCCGGACATGGTGCACGGCTTCATCACCCTGGGCGGCCGCCTGCCGCAGGCGCAAAAGGCCGTCAGCGATATCGCCAAGGGCCTGGCATCCTTCGACATTTACAATTTCATCGACGGCGCCGGTATTTGATACTCTTCCCCACAGGATAAGGGGAGCGTTGGATAGCATGGCGACCAAGGGAACACCGGCGGTGCGCGCGGTGGAGGCGGCGGGCGTGGCCTACCGCCTGCTGGAATACGATTACGACCCCAACGCCGCCGCCATCGGCCTGGCCGCGGCGGAGGCGCTGGGCCTGGATCCGGCCCTGGTCTACAAGACACTGGTGTGCCAGTTGGAGGGCGGCTCTGGAGGTCTCGCCTGCGCCATCATACCGGCCGGGGCGCGCCTGGACCTGAAGGCGCTGGCGGCGGCGGCCAAGGCCAAGAAGTCGGACCTGGCGCCCCAGGCGGTGGCGGAGCGCAGCAGCGGCTATGTCGTGGGCGGCATCAGCCCGCTGGGGCAACGGCGCACGCTGCCCACCTTCCTCGACCGGTCGGCCGGGGCGCTGGCCGAGATCATCGTGAACGGCGGGCGCCGGGGCCTGCAGCTGGCGCTGGCCCCGGCAGACCTCATCAAGGCAGCCGATGCGCGATGGGCCGACATCACGGCCTGACCCCAACCTTACGCCCCGTTGCCAAAGCCGGCCCCCGGCCCGACCATGGTCCCGTCGGAACGGCGCCCCCGTAATCCGGCCATCCGGAAGCTGTTGGCCGAGGCGCATCTGGACACCCGCCGCCACATCGACATCCCCAACCCCGTCCAGTCGCCGGAAACGGCCGCCCTGCCGGACAAATACTGATTCAACCGATAGGGCATGCGCGTCAGAATGCCGCCAGCGCCGCCGCCAACCGGTCCAGCGCGCCCCCGTCCGCCGTGAGGCCCAGGCGCAGCCAGCCCTGACAGCCGGCATGTTCCGGAAAGGGCCGCGTCCACAAGCCGGCATGGGCCAGATGCCGCCACAGGGCGGCGGCGTCACCAGCATCCACCAGCCGATACAGCGCCGTGCCGCCGATGATGCGCAGGCCGCCGGCCCGCAGCACATCGTCCAGCGCTGACGCCTCGGCATCCAGCCGCCGCCGCGTGGCGGCCTGCCAGTCCAGGTCGGCCAGCGCCGCCGCCCCGATGGCCAGGGCGGGGCCGCTGACCGCCCAGGATCCCAGGGCCAGACGCGCCGCGCCCATCAGCGCCGGCGGCGCCAGGACGAAGCCCAGGCGCACCCCACCCAAGCCGAAGAACTTGCCGAAGGACCGCAGGATCACCAGCCCCGGCGCGCCCGCGTGGCGGCAAAGACTGCGCCCGGGGTCAAGGTCGGCATAAGCCTCGTCCACCACCAGCCAGCCGCCGCGCGCGGCCAGCCGCCCCGTCCAGTCCAGCAACGCGTCCGCATCCCAGGTGCGACCGTCGGGATTGTTGGGGTTGCACAGCACCACGACATCGGCGGCCTCCGCCGCGTCATCCGGCGCCGCCACCTGACGCACGGCGTGGCCGGCGGCCGACCAGGCGCGGGCGTGGTCGCCATAGGTGGGGCCGACGATGGCCACGGCCCCGGTGGCACGCAGGCGTGGCAGGACCTGGATCCACAGCTCCGATCCCGGCGCCGCCACCAGGCTGTCCGGCCCCGGCGCGCCATAGGCCGTGGCCGCCGCCGCCAGCAGCGCCCATAGGGCGCCCCGCGTGGGCAAGGCCGTCCAGGCGACGGGCGGAAGGGGGGGCAAAGGATAGGGCCAGGGGTTGATGCCGGTGCTGAGATCAACCCAGGGGCCGGGCACGTCGGGGAACAGCGCCGCCGCCTGGGTCAGGTCGCCGCCATGACGGATCTGGCTCGGAGGGGTGTGGATTTCGGACCTCATCATGCTAAACCCCAGACATCATGACCGTCTTCCCCACCCTTTACCCCGCCCTGCCCTGGCTGGCCCTGGCCGCCCTGGCGCTGGAGGCCCTGCTGGGCTATCCCGACGCGCTGTATGCCCGCATCCGCCATCCGGTGGTGTGGATCGGCGCCCTGATTGGCCGGCTGGACCGGGCCTGGAACCAGGCGGGGCGGCCGATGGCGGGACGCAAGGCCGCCGGCATCGCGGCCGAACTGGTGCTTGTGGGCGTGGCGCTGGCCGTGGGCGTCTTGCTGCAATCCCTGCTGGCGCGGCTGGGCGGGCTTTGGGGTACCCTGGCGACGGGCCTGGTGGCCAGCAGCCTGCTGGCCCAGCGCAGCCTGCACCGCTTCGTCGCCGCCGTGCCGCGCGCCCTGCGCCAGCGCGGGCTGGAGGGTGGGCGGGAGGCCGTGGCCCACATCGTCGGCCGCAACCCGGCCAGCCTGGATGAGGCGGGCGTGGCCCGCGCCGCCATCGAAAGCCTGGCGGAGAATTTTTCCGACGGGGTGGTGGCGCCGGCCTTCTGGCTGGCGGTGGGCGGGCTGCCGGGACTGCTGGCCTACAAGGCCATCAACACCGCCGACAGCATGGTGGGCCACCGCACACCCCGGCATGAGGCCTATGGCTGGGCGGCGGCCCGGCTGGACGATGTGGTGAACCTGCCGGCCTCGCGCCTGACGGCCCTGCTGCTGATCCTGGCGGCCTGGACGCGCGGGACGGCGCCGGCCAAGGCGGCGCTGGCCGCCGTGCGCCGCGACGCCGGCCATCATCGCAGCCCCAACGCCGGCTGGCCGGAGGCCGCGATGGCGGGCGCCCTGGGCCTGCGCCTGGCAGGCCCGCGCACCTATGGCGACGTGCGGGTGGACGATCACTGGATGGGCGACGGCAGGCCCGAGGCCACCGCCGCCGACATCGACGCCGGACTCAGCCTCTACCGCCGCAGCCTGGCCCTGCTGTGGGGCCTGGCGCTGGTGTTGGCGCTTTAAACTCCTCATCGCTGGAACAGCACGTCGGACACTGGATGCCGCTGTTCCCAGTGGGCGCGTTCCAGTTCGGGCACATCGTCCGACTCGGCGGGATAGCCGATGCAGAGATAGCCCACCAGGCGCCACGCGGCCGGCACCGCCAGCAGGCCATTCATCACCTCCGGCCGCAGGATGGAAACCCAGCCCAGGCCGATCCCCTCCGCCCGCGCCGCCAGCCACAGGGTCTGGATGGCCGCCACGGCGGAATAGGCCAGGGTCTCGGGCATGGTGCGGCGGCCCAGGCCGGCGCCCTGCGCCGGGTCGGGGTCGACGAACACCGCCAGGTGGCAGGGCGCCTCGCGCAGGCCCGCCAGCTTCAGGCTGGCATAGAGGCGGGCGCGATCCTGCGCCTGGGCCGCCAGCGCCTCGGCGTTGCAGCGCTCGAACTCCGCCCGCACGGCGGCGCGGCGGGCGGGATCGTCGACGCGGACGAAACGCCAGGGCTGGCTGAGCCCCACGGACGGCGCCAGGCAGGCCAGGTCCAACAGGCGTTCCAGCAGGCCATCCGGCAGCGGGTCGGTGCGGAAGCGCCGCACATCACGCCGCCAGACCAACAGGTCGCGAAAGTGGGACCGAAAGTCGGCGTCGAAGTCGGGGCATGGCTTGTCAGGAGCGGTCATCGGCTGATGGCCCATAGCGCGTCGAGGTCCAGGTGGCGTTCGGCGGCGATGGCCAGTTCATCCAGCGCCGCCTCCACCGTGCCATCATAACTGTCGAGGCCAGGAGCGGCGTTCCATCGCCGCAACCAGGCCGCCCGCTGGGCGTCATGGCCGAACAGGCCGTGGACATAGGTGCCGGCGATGCGGCCATCCGGGCTGACCGCCCCTTCCGCCGCCGCCCCGCCGCCCCCGGTATCCAGGTGCAGCAGGGGGCGGGCACGGTCCGGTCCCTGGGTCACGCCCAGGTGCATCTCATAGCCCGTGAGGGCCGACCCGCCGGCGGCGTCACGGCCCGTCACCGCCCGCAGGGTCTTGGCCGGGGCCAGCACGGTTTCCACGTCCAGGTAGCCCAGACCGGCGGCGGTGCCGGGCGGCCCCTCGATGCCGTCGGGGTCGGCCACCGTCCGGCCCAGCATCTGATAGCCGCCGCACAGGCCCAGAACCCAGCCGCCCCGGCGCACATGGCCCGCCAGGTCGATGTCCCATCCCTGCGCGCGGAGGAAGGCCAGGTCGGCCAGGGTGGCCTTGGATCCCGGCAGGATGACGCCCTGGGCGTCGCCCGGCAGGGGCCGGCCGGGGGGCACCATCGCCACCGTCACCCCCGGCTCCAGCCGCAGGGGGTCGAGGTCGTCGAAATTGGCGATGCGCGACAGCATGGGCACGGCGATGCGCAAGGGCCCGCCGGCGGCGCGTTTCGCCCAGTGGGCCAAGTCCATGCCATCCTCGGCCGGCAGGCGGGCGGCGGCGACCTGGTGCGGCATGACGCCGAAACAGGGCCAGCGGGTGCGGGCCTCGATCTCCGTCACGCCCTTTTCGAACAGCCGGACATCACCGCGGAACTTGTTGATGAGGAAGCCGCGGATCTGGGCGCGATCCTCCCCGTCCAGCACGCCATGGGTGCCCACCAGGCTGGCGATGACGCCGCCCCGGTCGATGTCGCCAGCCAACACCACCGGCACGCCCGCCGCGCGGGCGAAGCCCATGTTGGCGATGTCGCCGGCGCGCAGATTGGTTTCCGCCGGGCTGCCCGCCCCCTCCACCACCACCAGGTCGCACTCCGCCCGCAGGCGGTGGAAGCTTTCCAGCACGGCCGGCAGCAATTCCCCCTTGCGGCGCTGGTAGGATGAGGCTTCGGCATTGCCCAGCACCCGGCCGCGCAACACCAGTTGCGCGCCCACGTCGGTCTGCGGCTTCAGCAGCACCGGGTTCATGTCCACCGAGGGCGCGACACCGCAGGCGCGGGCCTGCAGCGCCTGGGCGCGCCCGATCTCACCCCCATCCGACGTCACGGCGGCGTTGTTGGACATGTTTTGCGGCTTGAACGGGCGCACCCGCAGGCCGCGCCTGGTGTAGGCCCGCGCCAGGGCCGCCACCAGCAGCGACTTGCCGACGTCCGAACCGGTGCCCTGGATCATCAGGGCGCGGGCGCCCCCGGCGGTGCGGTCGGCCATCAGAAGTCGATCCCGCGCTGCGCCTTGATACCGGCCTGGAAGGGGTGCTTCACCGCCTGGAATTCCGTCACCAGGTCGGCGGCCTCGATGATCTCGGCCTTGGCGTTGCGGCCGGTGACCAGGACGTGGGTGTCGGGCAGGCGGGCGTTCAGCCCGGCCAGCACCTCGGCCACGTCCAGATAACCGTAGCGCAGCACGATGTTGATCTCGTCCAGCACCACCAGGTGGTACTGCGGGTCGGCCAGCATGCGCCGCCCCAGGTCCCAGGCGCGGACGGCGGCGGCGATGTCCCGCTCCTTGTCCTGGGTGTCCCAGGTGAAGCCCTCGCCCATCACATGGTGATCGATCAGGTCGGAAAAGCGCGTCAGCGCCGTCTGCTCCCCCGTCGCCCAGTTGCCCTTCACGAACTGGATAAATCCCACCCGCAGGCCATAACCGGCGGTGCGCAGCATCATGCCCAGCGCCGCCGTGGTCTTGCCCTTGCCGGGGCCGGTGTGGACCATCAGCAGGCCCTTCTCCCCCGTCGCCTGGGCCACGCGGGCGTCCTGCACGGCCTTGCGCTTCTGCATCTTCTCGCGATGGCGGGCGGCTTCGTCGTCCGGGGACTCAAGATCGGCCATGGCAACCTCCTTCCGCTCTTATTTCACTTTCAGGGGCAGGCCCGCCACCGTCAGGAACACCTGCGACGCCGTGGCCGCCAGGCGCTGGTGCAGGCGGCCGGCATGGTCCCGGAAGGCGCGGGCCAGCGCGTTTTCCGGCACGATGCCCATGCCCACCTCGTTCCCCACCAGGACGGTGGCGCCCACGCGGGCGGCCAGCGCCGCCTCCAGCCCCGCGACGGCGGCGGCCACGTCCCGATCGGCCAGCATGACGTTGGTCAGCCATAGCGTCAGGCAGTCGACCAGGACCGGCCCATCGCCGCCGGCGGCCAGCGCGTCGGCCAGATCCAGCGGCGCCTCCACCGTCGTCCAACCGGGCACGCGGTCAGCCTGGTGCCGGCCGATGCGGTCGCGCATCTCGTCATCCCAGGCCTGGGCGGTGGCGATATAGGTCCAGGGACCGGGCAGCGCGGTCACCAGCCCCTCGGCGAAGCGGCTTTTGCCGGAGCGGGCGCCGCCCAAGACCAGGGTGACGCCGGGGACGGCCATGTGCTCATGCGTCATCAGTCAGTTCCATCCCACCCGGTCTCACGCAGCGGTGGTACCAGAGGCCAAGACCGGCCGGAAGGAGGGGATTGCCTGTCGACGAGACCGAGGGGCCGCGAGCCCATGGGGCCCGCGTCGCCGCTGACCGGTTCCGCCGGGACACCCCGCCCCCGCGACCCTGCGCAATACCGCCGGCGGCAGGTCTCCTGGCTCACGGGTCAGGGCGCCGGCCCGGCCTTCCCAGGTTCCATCGGGAACCCAGTGGCCATCCCCCATACGGGGCCCCGTACGAGGGCGGGCGGCGCTCACCGTTCACAGTTGCGGGGGCAGCCGTGGAGTCGGATGCCGGGCATCCCCACCACGTTCCCTTTTCATCCACAGGCGTGCCTGTGGAACCGTCGGCGACGGCAGCCTTACGGCAATCGTTCGCGCCGGGCAAGGGCGGCATCGCGGCATTTTATCATAAATATGCAACGGCCAGGCCTTAGGGCTTGACCTTGAGCGCAAAGGTGTTAGGCATAGACCATAGAGCCTATTACCTATGAGATAGGTTGTTCCGCAGCATGGTCCGCCCGCCGCTTCTTCCCCTGCCGCGCCCACTGGTGTTCGGCCTCGCCCTCTGGGCCATCGCCCTGGTGGCGATCGAGGCGCAGGTGATTAGTGGACGGTTCGTTTCTGAATTCCACATCTACGCCGAGGCCACCTGGGCCTGGTGGCAGGGTGCGGAGATTTACGAGGACGGCATCAACGGCTTCCTCTACCTGCCGTCCAGCGCCGTGCTGTTCACTCCGTGGGCCTATCTTCCGCCGCTGTTGGGGGATGCCCTGTGGCGCCTGAGCCTGCTGGCGGTGTGCTGGTGGGGCGTGGGGCGGCTGTGCCGCCTGCTGGCGCCGGCGGATGGCCGGGGCGTGGATTGGCAACGGCTGTTCGGCGTCGCCCTGCTGGCGGCACTGCCCATTGGGGTGGTGGATCTGCGCGGCGCCCAGACGGAATTCCTGATGCTGGGCCTGATGCTGGCCGGCCTGGCCGACGTGGCGGAAGGCCGGTGGCGCCGTGCCGCCTTCCTGCTGGTGCTGGCCGGCGCGTTCAAGCCCCAGGCCCTGGCCCTGGTCATGCTGGCCTTCGCCCTGTGGCCCCGCCTGCGCCTGTCCCTGGCGCTATGGCTGGCGGCGGCGCTGGCCCTGCCCCTGGCGCACTGGGACCCCGGCTACGCCCTGGGGGAATACGGCCAGCTTGTGCGCAAGACCATGAGCAGCGCCAACCCCGGCGGCGGTGTCTGGCACGATTTCGCCAATGGCCTGGCCACCTTGGGCCTGCCGCTGGATCTGATGGCGCAGACCGCCATCCGCGCCCTGGCCGGCGTCGCCGTGCTGATCCTGGCGCGCGGCACCGTCAGCCGCCTGCCGGCCCCCAAGGCCGCCGCCACCGTGGCGGCGCTGATGGTCACCTATCTGCTGTTGTTCAACCCACGCACGGTCCTGGGCCATTTCGGCGACATGGCGCTGGTCGCCGGCGCCCTGGCGGGCTGGGAATTTCATGTCCGTCGCAATCGCGCGCTGGGCTGGGTGCTGGTGCTGTTGTGCTTCGCGCTGACCACGCACGTTTGGACACGGGGCCTGCATCTGGCCACCGCCACGTGGTTCAAGCCGTTGCTGGCCTGCGGATTCGGCCTGTACGTGGTGGTGCGCTGGGTACCTTCCCTGCCCGACCGCCCCGTCGCAGGGGGTCAGGACGCCGCCCGGGATACAGCGGGGGAGAGCCTGGCCATCCAAGGCTGATCGCCTTACATTCCCTTCGCCAACGGCGCAGTGACGCAGGCCACAGTTTTCCGATTTGGCGGCGATTGGTCGCGGCATGCCTAAATTCGAACCGTTGCGTATCGAAGTAGGTTCCCCTGAACCATCAAGCGCGTTAATTGTTTTGGGCTGTGCCGGGCGGGGGGCGACCTCGGCCCCTGGGCGTAGCGTTGCATTTTTCCGCATCGCATTGCCGGAGCCCCGTCCCCATGTGGATCGTCGCCTACGCCCTGAGGCGCCCCTATAGTTTCGCCGTGCTGGCCGGCCTGATCACGCTGCTGGGCGTGCTAAGCCTGTTCAAGATGCCCACGGACATCTTCCCCGAGGTGGAGATCCCCACGGTCACCGTGGTGTGGAGCTACTCGGGCCTGGACGCGCAGGAAATGACCGGCAAGATCACCGCCTTCGGTGAGCTGGCCATCATCAACACCGCCGACAACGTGGCGGAGGTGGAGTCCGAGACGTCCAACGGCGTGGGCATCATCCGCACCACCTTCCAGCCCGGCGTGAACATCGACCTGGCCATCTCCCAGATCTCCGCCATCTGCCAGACCATCCTGAAGCGCATGCCCACGGGCACGCAGCCGCCGCTGATCGTGCAGTACAGCCGGTCCTCCGTGCCCATCCTGCAGCTGGCGCTGTCGTCCGACACCATGTCGGAGGCGCAGCTGTACGACTACGGCCGCATCACCATCCGGTCGCAGATCAGTGACATTCCCGGCATGCGCCTGCCCCTGCCCTATGGCGGCAACGCGCGCCAGATTATGGTCGACATCGACCCGGACAAGCTGCGCAGCTACGGCCTGACCCCCAACGACGTCAACAAGGCCATCACCGCGCAGAACCTGAACCTGCCGTCCGGTACCGCCAAGATCGGCGACACCGAATACCAGGTGGGCCTGAACAGCTCGCCCATCGCCGTCGACACCTTCAACGACATCCCCTTGCGCGACGTGAACGGCCGCACCGTGTTCATGCGCGACGTGGCCAATGTCCGCGACGGCGCCGCGGTGCAGACCAACGTGGTGCACGCCGACGGCCAGCCCGCCGTGCTGCTGACCATCATGAAGCTGGGCGGCGCCAGCACCCTGGCGGTGGTGGACGAGGTCATGCGCCGCCTGCCGGAGATCCGCAAGGCGGCGCCGGAGGGCATGCGCATCCAGCCGCTGTTCGACCAGACCACCTTCATCAAGCACGCCATGGAAGGCATCCAGCACGAGGGCCTGATCGTGGGCGCGCTGGTGGCCATCCTGATCCTGCTGTTCCTGGGCGGCTGGCGCAGCACGGCCATCGTGCTGACCTCCATCCCGCTCTCCATCCTGACGGCCGTGGCCGTGCTGTCCATGGCCGGCCACACCCTGAACGTGATGACCCTGGGCGGCCTGGCGCTGGCCATCGGCATCCTGGTGGACGACGGCACCGTGGCCATCGAGAACATCCACCGCCACATCGGCATGGGCAAGCCGCTGCGCCAGGCCATCCTGGAGGGCTCGGACGAGGTGGCCTTCCCGGCCCTGGTTTCGACCCTGTGCATCTGCATCGTGTTCGTGCCCATCTTCTTCCTGCACGGCATCGCCAAGTACCTGTTCTCGCCCCTGGCGCTGGCCGTCATCTCCTCCATGCTGATGAGCTACGTGCTGTCGCGTACCCTGGTGCCGGCCATGGCCGCCTGGCTGCTGCCGGCGGAACTGCGCGGCCATGGCCATGGCGAGGACGGCCATCCTGGTCACGTGATACCCCCGACCGGCGTGGCCGGCGCCTGGGCGCGCTTCCATGCCGGGTTCGAGCGCGGCTTCGAGGGCCTGCGCCAGCGGTACCTGCGGGTGCTGGGCGGCGGCCTGTCGCGGCCGTGGATGGTAACCGGTTTCGCCGTGGTGCTGCTGGTCTGCGCCGCCGCCACCATCCCCTTCGTCGGCACCAACTTCTTCCCCGAGGTCGACGCCGGCCAGTTCCGCCTGCACGTCCGCACCCCCGCCGGCACCCGGCTGGAGGAGGCGTCGCGGCAATTCGGCGCCATCGAGCGGTCCATCCGCAAGATCATCCCGCCAGAGGAACTGGGCCTGATCATCGACAACATCGGCCTGCCGGACCCCGTGAACCTGGGCCTAACCGACAGCGTCACCGTCAGCTCCGCCGACGGTGAAATCCTGGGCGCCCTGACCGAGAAGCGGTCGCGGCCCACCCATGAGTATGTCGAGCAGATCCGCGCCATGGTGGCCAAGGATTACCCGGGGGTGGAGATCTTCCAGAAGCCCGGCGACATCACAAGCCAGATCCTGAACGGCGCCGTGCCCACCCCCATCGACATCCGCATCATCGGCACGGCCCGCGGGCCCAACGCCCTGATCGCGGAAGACCTGCGCCAGCGCTTCAAGAACATCCCCGGCCTGGTGGACGTCACGCTGCGCCAGGTCACGTCCACGCCGGCCTACCGCATCGAGGTGGACCGGGCCCGCGCCGCCGAGCTGGGCCTGACCCAGAACGACGTGGCGCAAGAGGTGCTGGTGTCGCTGGCGTCCTCGGGCGTGGTCAATCCCAGCTACTGGATGGACACCAACTCGCTGGTCATCTACCCGGTGGTGGTGCAGTCGCCGCAGCGCCTGATGGCCTCGGCCGAGGATCTGCTGAACACACCCATCCATTCCACCCGGGTGACGACGCCGGTGCTGCTGCGCAACGTGGCCAAGCTGGTGCCCAGCAAGGTGGCCGCGGACATCAGCCGCACCTCCTTCGCCCCGCGCTATGACGTCATCGCCAACGTCTCGGGCCGTGACCTGGGGGCGGTCGGCCGCGACATCAAGGCGGCCATCGACGCCGTGCGCCCGCAGCTGAAGCCCGGCAACCGCATCGAGATGGGCGGCCAGATCAAGACCATGGAACAGGCCTACGGCGACATCGCCGCCGGCATGGCCCTGGCCGTGGTCTTCGTCTACATGCTGATGGTGGTCAACTTCCAGTCGTGGCTGGACCCGCTGATCGTGCTGGGGGCCACCCCGGCCGCCATCCTGGGCGGCGCCGTCATGCTGCTGCTGACCGGCACCACCTTCAGCGAACCGGCCCTGATGGGTATGATCATGGTCATCGGCGTGGCCACCGCCAACAGTGTGCTGATGGTGTCCTTCGCCAACCAGCGGCGTGAACAGGGCCTGACGCCCCTGGACGCCATGGCGGAGGCCGGCGGCGCCCGCCTGCGTCCCGTCATGATGACGGCGCTGGCCATGGTGCTGGGTATGATCCCCATGGCCCTGGCGCTGAGCGAGGGTGGCGAGCAGAACGCCCCCTTGGCCCGCGCGGTGATGGGCGGCCTGCTGTTTTCCACGCCCATGACCCTGCTGGCCGTTCCAGCATTGTACGTCCTGCTGCATCGCCGGCGCCATGCCGTGCTTGCCACCACCACCGTTCCCGCCGGCTCGGCCGCCGAGTGATTTTAGGAGTCTGATGATCATGAGCACCGCCCCTAAGACCACCGTTCGCCGCCGGTCCTGGATGCTGGGCACCGCCGTCGTGGCCTTGGTCGCCATCGGCCTGGTGTCGGCCCCGCACCTGGCCAGCGGCACCAAGGCGCCGCCGGAAACCCGGCCGCAGGCGCCGCTGCAGGTGAAGACCACCACGCCCAAGCCGGTGAAGTCGTCCGACGGCCTGTTGCTGCCGGCCCAGACCCAGGCCCTGACGGAATACACGGTCTACGCCCGCGTCTCCGGCTACATCGGGAAGCGCCTGGTGGACATCGGCGACGTGGTGAAGGCCGGCCAGACGCTGGCCATCATCGAAGCGCCCGACCAGGACCAGCAGCTGATGCAGGCCCGCGCGTCGCAGCATCAGGCGGAGGCCAACTTGGCCCTGGCCAAGTCCAACTACAGCCGGTCCAAGTCCCTGCTGGGCGACGGCTGGGTGACGCGCGAGACCTATGATACCCGCGAGTCCGCCTTGAACGCCGCCCAGGCCGACCTGGAGGCCGCCATCGCCAACGTGAAGCGGCTGGAGCAGCTGACCGCCTACAAGACGGTGACCACGGCCATCGACGGCATCATCACCCAGCGCCTGGTGGAACAGGGCGACCTGGTGGTGGCCGACGCCAGCAGCGGCAAGGCCCTGTACCAGGTGTCGCGCCAGGACCACCTGCGCCTGGTCATCGACGTGCCCCAGGGCCAGGTGCCCGCCGTGACCGTGGGCGCCGCGGTGGACGCCAGCTTCGTGGAGTTTCCCGGCCGCAGCTTCCCGGCCAAGGTGGTGCGCATCTCCCACGCGGTGGACAGCACCAGCGGCACCATGCGGGTCGAGGCCGACCTGCCCAACCCCGACCTGACCCTGCCCGCCGGCATGCGCGGCAACGCCCACTTCCCCCAGGCGGGCGCCCAGGTGCTGGCCCTGCCGGTGAACACCATCGTCACCCGGCCGGAAGGCAAGCGCGTCGCCATCGTCGATGGCGAGGGCAAGGTGCGTTTCCACCCTGTGACCCTGGGTCGTGAGTTCAACACCACGGTCGAGGTGGTGGGTGGCGTCAGCGACAAGGACCGCGTCGTGCTGAACCCCAACACGATGCTGAACGATGGCGACGCCGTGACCGTGGCGGAAGACGCGCCCAAGGACGGCACCGCGAAGTAAGGGCCCCGCGTGATCGGGAAGACAAACGGCCGCTCCCCCCGGAAGCGGCCGTTTTCTTTTCGCGCCGGACGGCCGGCGCCTGGTACAAGCGTGAGGATGGGCCTTACCAGGGCTCGCAGCCTTGGCACTCAATCGGGCTGGCCATGGCGACCTTGCGCTCAGCCGTCATGTGGCTGGTGGCATAGACGCCAACGCCGACCAGAACCAGGCACGCCATAACGATCTTCTTGAAAGACATGGATTTTCCCCCATCAAAGCGCCGGTCGGGACAATCCCGATGGCAGGCAAAAATGGGGAAAGCAAACACCGGGCCAGTTTTTAGCCCCTCTACCATCAGGACAGTTTTCAGGTCCTGAAACGGCAAGCCGTTGTTAATCCGTTAAGATTTGAGTTATTAGGAAAGTGGCGACGCAGTCGCGGGCAATATTATTATTGCCGGTGGGCAATAACGTCTCTTGGCGGGTAGGCAGAAATGACCCATCCTATCGCTCTTTTCCGTCGATTGGGGGCCTGACCCGTGGGCGCCACCGCGAGTTTAATTGGCAGCTTGTTCTTAAGCGTTATCGCGAGTGGTACTGGCCTGTCCAGCGCCGTGGATCAGTCCAGCGACAAACCGGTTATTCAGTTCCTATATCCTGACGTCGGCCCCTTTCTGCAGGGCGTTTCGGATGGCGGGGCCGTGCGCGGCCCGATCGCCGCGCGGGTGGAGGCATTGGCCGCCAAGGCCGGATATGAAATCAGCTGGCTTGGGCCCATCCCCCGCAACCGCATTCTCGCGGACCTGCAGGACGGCCGGGCTGCCTGCACCCCCAACGTCATCAAGACACCGGACCGCGAGGCGCATTTCAAGTTCACCGATCCCATCTTCCCGCAGATCGACTGGGTGGTGATCACCAAGAAGAATGCGGACTGGATCAAGGCCTATCCCTCGATCCAGGCCTTGCTGCGCGACAAGGCCCGTGTCTACGGCAGCATGCTGGGCGCGTCCAAGGGGCCGGTCATAGACGCCATGACGGCCGAAGAGGCCAGCCATGTTCGTCCCATTCGCGGCACGCCGTCGGACCTGGTGAAGATGATCGCGTCCGGACATGTGGATTACAGCATCGTGTCCGGTTCGGAAGACGCCAAGGCGGCCGCCATCTCGGCCGGCGTCGACCCGACGGAGATCGTCGCCGTCCACTTCCCTGAACTGTCCGCCGTGGGTGCCGGGCGCATCATGTGCGCGCAGACCGTGGGTGATGACCTGATCGCCGCCTTCGACCGGGTGCTGGCCGGCGGGCAGTGAACCGGCGCGCGCCCAAGACGGGTGGACGGCGGCGGCCAGGCGGCCCATAAAGGCGGAACTTCCTTTTCTTTCCGGTCTTTCCCGCTGCGATGACGCCCGACACCCCCTCCGTCCCCGACACCGAATCCCACAGCTGGGACCCCGACCTGCTGCTGGCCGTCGCCACGACGGAGGAAGGCTGCGCCACCCTGGCCCAGCTGGGCCTGGTGCGGCCCCGCCAGGCGGCGGCCATGGGGCTGGTGCCCCTGCCCCTGGTTTTCCCCGACAAGGAACAGGTTTGGGTGGAGGAGGCGCGGCGCGAAGAGCTGCTGGCCACCATCCAGCGCCGCGCGTCCGAGGCCGTGGCGCGTCCCGCCCTGCTGGCCGCCGCCCGCCCGCCCTTGCGGGAGGCGGGGTTCGAGATCACTCCCGCCATCGTTCCCGACCGCGTGCGCGTCAGCCAGCGGCTGGAGGTGCGGCTGCCCAGCTTCGCTCATCCCTATCGCCTGACCGTGGACCGCACCTTCTCCGTCGGTGATCTGTCGGACCTGGAGGGCGCGGCCCTGGTCGATTTGGTCAGCACCGACGGCAAGCTGAACGGGCGCAAGCGCGACGCCGAAGGCGGCCTGGCCCGCCGCCTGGCCGAGATCGAGGCCGAGGTCGCCAGCGACGCCGAGGCCCTGGCCGAGATCCGCGACCGCCTGTGGCGGGCCACCCACCACCTGACGGACGCGCCGTCGGTGCTGCGGCGGTGGGAACGGGAGGTGGCCGCCTGGGCGCAAGACCGCATCCATGCCCGTGGCCGCAGCTTCGTCGACAGCCACTTCGACCTGAAGCGTTATGAGGACCTGTTCCCCCTGGCGCGCAGCATGCCGCGCCGCCTGGTGCTGGTGGTGGGACCGACCAATTCGGGCAAGACCCACCGCGCCATGCAGGCGCTGAAGGACGCCCGCAGCGGCGCCTACCTGGCGCCCTTGCGCCTGCTGGCGCTGGAGATCATGGACCGCCTGAACAAGGAAGGCGTGGCCGCCAACCTGGTGACGGGGGAGGAGGAGATCCGCGTGCCCGGTGCACGCATCACCGCCTCCACCGTCGAGATGCTGGATCCGGAGAGTCGCCTGGACGTGGCCGTCATCGACGAGGTCCAGATGCTGGCGGACGCGGAGCGCGGCTGGGCATGGTCCGCCGCCCTGGTGGGCGTGCCGGCGGAAACGGTGTACCTGCTGGGCTCCCCCGACATCCGCCCGGTGGTGGAGCGCATGGCCCAGTACCTGGGCGAACCGCTGGAGGTGGTGGAGCTGGAGCGCAAGACACCGCTGAAGCTGATCGACCGCCGGCTGGAGTGGAGCGACGTGCAGGCCGGCGACGCATTGATCGCCTTTTCCCGGCGCGAGGTTCATTCCGTGCGCGAAACCATCCGCGCCAAGGGCCTGAGCGCCGCCGTGATCTACGGTGCCTTGGCGCCTGAGGTACGCCGGCGGGAGGCGGAGCGCTTCACCACCGGCGAGGCCGACGTGGTGGTGGCGACGGATGCCATCGGCATGGGGCTGAACCTGCCGGTGCGCCGCGTGCTGTTCACCAGCCTGGAGAAATTCGACGGGCACGAGGTGCGGCCCCTGTCGGGGTCGGAGGTGCGGCAGATCGCCGGCCGCGCCGGACGCTACGGCAAGTTCGAGGTGGGGGAATACGGCGTGGTCGGGCGCGGCAGCCCCAACGCCCTGCGCCATATGTACAAGGCGGCGGACGAGAAGGTCCACGCCGCCATGTCCCTGACCCTGCGGCCCACCCGCGCCATGATGGAACGCCTGGCCACCTACGTCGGCACCGACCGCCTGGTTCCCCTGGTCGACTGCTTCGCCGCCGCCGACACCAAGGGATCGCCGTACGCCCTGGCCGATCTGGCGCCGGTGCGCAAGATGGCCGTGGCCCTGGACGCCCGCCGCCTGGATTTCGACCGGCGCCTGACCCTGCTGTTCATGCCGGCCGACCTGGACCGCGAGACTGACGCCGACCTGGTCTACGGCATCTGCCGCGCCCTGGAGCGGGAACAGCCCCTGCCGCTGGACAGCGTGGCCGGCAAGCGCATCGACAGCCTGGACGACCTGGGGCTGGAGGCGCAGTCGCGCATTTGCGACCTGTATTACTGGGCGACCCGCAAATTCCCCAGCTACTTCCCTGATCGCGACGCCGTCACCGAACGCCGCGCCGCCGTGGCCGAGCGCCTGGCCCAGGTGCTGGCCATGCGCAGCAGGGCGCGGGCGGCCGGCGAGGGGCCCAACAAGCCCAAGCCCGGCTTCCGCGGGGCGCCCCGCAAGCGCTACGGGCCCAAGCGGAAATAATCAGTGACGTGAAAGCGAAAGGGCGGCCGTGGCCGCCCCCGCAACCATCAGTCCAGCGTTTCCAAATAGGCGGCTTCGCCGCGGCTGTCATAGAAACCAACGCCGCCACGAGCGTAGTAGTGGCTAACGATGCTGCGGCGGGTGATTTCAGGATTCACCCGTATGCCACCGCCGTGAACCAGGTTCTCATGCCAGACCAGGATTTGGCCGGCCTTGGGCCGATAAACCAGGCGCTCGAACCCACCGGCGTTAAGCAGGCGGTTGATCTCGTCCCCAAACACAACGTAGCTGGAATAATCGGTGGTGACCTTGGCCAAGCCCAGCGGTCCCGCCAGCAGGCGCGGCGTCCGATGGCTGCCGGGGTAGACGAAAAGCTCACCTGAGTCCGGTCGCACATCCTCCAGCGCCACCCATACGCCGCACATGTAACCGGCGGGGTAAGGGGTCAGATGGATGGTGTCCTGGTGCGCATCCTGCTGGCTGCCGTTCACGTACAGCAGGGTCTGGCAGGCACAGGCATCATCCCGGAACCACCGCTTCAGGAAGTCCAGCACCGGCGGAAACAGCCAAATTTCACGGCCTTCGGGCAAGCGGTGGGCATCGTGGATGCGCTCGCTGGAACCGGGCCGATGCAATAAGCGGCCGCTGAGCAACGCCGCTTCCACCGCGTTGTTGAACGCCGTAACGGTTTCCGTTGGAACCGTTTCATGAAGGATGGTGAAGCCCCAGCGGATCAAATGCTGAATTGCCGTCTCGGGGTCCGCCGCCGGTTCCACGCTCAGCGGCACATCGGCCGCCGCCGCGATCGCGTCCGGCTTATTAAACCAGGCGACCGACTGCCCGTGGTCGAAGGGGTACATGGCGCTGTCGACATGGCCGGCGATCAGGACAGGCGAACCGTGCGCCACCAAATCGCCCCGCACGCTGTCCGCCAGAGCGCCTTCATTGCTGACCAGCAGTTCCAGGCCCGGCATCTCTGCGGAAAGCCCCGTCGCGGCGCCAGTGGTGACACTGAGGTTGACCACGCCGTTGGGCACAAGGTGGCTGTTGGCCAGCACAGCCAATTCCCACGCCGACTCGCCCACACGGGTGGCGATGTCGGTGGCGGCGAAACGCTGCGTGACGCCGCCAAAGTTCAGTTCCACCCAGATCTCGTCTATGGGTTCGGCACAATGCAGGGTCGATGCGAAACGCAGCAGACCATATGCGGGCGTGGCCGGGGGCCGGTTGGTGACAACCCAAGGGGAGATCGAATGGGAAACGGGGGACATTTATGCCTTCCGAATTATAAAGACATAGGCAATTGGGCCAATACTTCTCATTTGTCGAAGAAAATCGGGACACTTTCAACCGAAAAGGAGAGCTCTTGAAATGCCCTCCGCCGTCTCCCTCAACGCAGATAGGAACTCCCCCTCCAATTGCGCCTCCGTCACGCGCGAGGCGTGGGTGCTGACGTTCATGGCGGCGATGATCGCCCCGCCCCGGCCGCGGATGGGCACCGCGATGGAACGCAGGCCCTCCTCCAACTCCTGGTTCACCAGGGCCCAGCCCTGGCGGTCCGCCTGGCGCACGGCGGCCTTGACCGCGTCCGCCTTGATGTCGGGCGTGGCGGCCAGGACGGCGTCCAGATCGGCATCCGGCAGGGCCGACAGCAGGACCCGGCCCATGGAGGTGCGGGCGGCAGGCAGGCGGGTACCGATGCTGATCTCGATGGACATGATGCGCTTCATGGGCACGCGCACGACGTAGACGATGTCCGTGCCGTCCAGCACGGAGATGGAACAGGACTCCTGCACCCGCCCCACCAGTTCCTGCATGAAGGGCTGGGCGACACCCGTCAGGGTGAGGGATGACAGATAGGCCAGGCCCAGGTTCAGCACCTTGGGCCGCAGGCTGAACAGCTTGCCATCAAACGCGACGTAGCCCAGGGCGCACAGAGTGTGCAGCAGGCGCCGCGCGGTGGCGCGGGTGACATCGGCGCGCTTGGCCACCTGCGACAGGGTCATGGGCGTGTGGGTGGCGCCGAACGCCTCGATCACCGCCAGGCCGCGCGCCAGTGCCCGCACGAACTCCCCACCCTCGTCACTCGTCTCACCGTCCGCGTCGCTCATGCCCTGTCCCCACCCATGCAGGAAGTCGCGCCCACGGCCGTTGACAGGCCGGGGCGGGAGGTTCACTCTAATGTTCATTATACGGACATTTGTACGCTAGACGAACAAAAAGATGCGGCCAGCTTAAAAATGCGGGCTGCGACTTCCCCGGGGAGGGACAGCCGAGCAGGCCCCGCGCGATCGCCGACAGCGTGACCGCCGTCCGGACGCCAGCCAGGCCCCTTCCTCCGCGATGACGAAGGAGTGCGTGTTCCATGACCGAAGTCTTCATCTGCGACGCGATCCGGACGCCCATCGGGCGCTATGGCGGCGCCCTTTCGTCGATGCGCGCCGACGATCTGGCGGCCGTGCCGCTACGCGCGCTGATCGAGCGGAACGCCAAGGTGGATTGGGAGGCGGTGGGCGACGTCGTCCTCGGCTGCGCCAACCAGGCGGGTGAGGACAACCGCAACGTGGCCCGCATGGCGCTGCTGCTGGCGGGCCTGCCGGTCGGCCTGGGTGGCACCACCGTCAACCGGCTGTGCGGGTCGGGCATGGACGCGGTGGCCATGGCCGCCCGCCAGGTGGCGCTGGGCGAGGCGGACCTGATGATCGCCGGCGGGGTCGAAAGCATGTCGCGCGCGCCCTTCGTCATGGGCAAGGCGGAGGACGCCTTTTCCCGCAAGGCGGAGATTTTCGACACCACCATCGGCTGGCGCTTCGTCAACAAGGCGATGAAGGCGGCCTACGGCGTCGATAGCATGCCGGAGACGGGCGAGAACGTGGCCGAGGACTTCGGCATTTCCCGTGCCGACCAGGACGCCTTCGCCATCGCCAGCCAGCAGAAGGCCGCCGCCGCCCAGGCCCGTGGACGGTTCGAGCGCGAGATCGTCCCCGTCACCATCCCCCAGCGCAAGGGCGACCCCAAGGTCGTCAGCGTGGATGAGCACCCGCGCCCCGACACCACGCTGGCGGCGCTGGCCAAGCTGAAGGGCGTGGTGAAGCCCGAGGGCACGGTGACCGCCGGCAACGCGTCGGGCGTGAACGACGGGGCGGCCGCCCTGCTGCTGGCCTCGGCCGAGGGCGTGCGCAGGTACGGCCTGACGCCCCTGGCCCGCTTCGTCGGCGCCGCCACCGCCGGCGTGCCCCCGCGCGTCATGGGCATCGGCCCGGCGCCGGCGACGCAGAAGCTGCTGGCCCGCCTGGGCCTGACCGTCAGCGACATCGACGTGGTCGAGCTGAACGAGGCCTTCGCCAGCCAGGGCCTGGCCGTGCTGCGCCAGTTGGGCATCGCCGACGACGACGCGCGGGTGAACCCCAACGGCGGCGCCATCGCTCTGGGCCATCCCCTGGGCATGTCCGGCGCCCGCCTGGTCGCCACCGCCGCCCATGAGCTGGCAGGATCCGACGCCAAGCGCGCCCTGTGCACCATGTGCATCGGCGTGGGCCAGGGCATCGCCAGCGTCATCGAACGGGTTTGATCACCCCAAGCCCTAAGCACACCGGAGCGTAGCGACTAGGCCCCGACCGGGGCGGCCGCAGGTTTCGGGGGAGCATAGCGGACCGGAAACCGAGGACAAGCCAAAGGGCGGATGCCCCGCCGGCGTTTGAGGAATAAGAACCGATGTTATCCAAAGTTCGTACTTCCGCCCTGGAGGCGCTCAGCGACGTGCCTGATGGCGCCACCGTCATGGTGGGTGGCTTCGGCAACGCCGGCATGCCCATGGAGCTGGTGGACGCCCTGATCGAACAGGGCGCGAAGGATCTGACAATCGTCAGCAACAACGCCGGCAACGGCACCACCGGCCTGGCGGCCCTGCTGGCGGCGGGGCGGGTGCGCAAGGTCATCTGTTCCTTCCCCCGCCAGACCGACAGCTTCGTCTTTGACGAGTTGTACCGCGCCGGCAAGGTGGAGCTGGAGCTGGTGCCCCAGGGCAACCTGGTGGAGCGCATCCGCGCCGCCGGCGCCGGCATCGGCGGCTTCTTCACCCCCACGGGCTATGGCACACCACTGGCCGAGGGCAAGGAAAGCCGGGTGATCGACGGGCGCGGCTATGTCCTGGAATACCCCATCCACGCCGACGTGGCCCTGATCAAGGGCCGGCTGGCCGACCGCTGGGGCAACATGGTCTTCCGCAAGACCGCCCGCAACTTCGGCCCCATCATGGCGTCGGCCGCCAAGGTCTCGGTGGCGCAGGTGGAGGAGATCGTGGAACTGGGCATGCTGGATCCGGAAGCCATCGTCCTGCCCGGGATATTCGTCAGCCGCGTGGTGGCCGTGGGCAAATCCGCCCGCGCCGCCGCCTGAGGTCAAGGAGCCTGATCATGACCCAGACCCCAAGCCATGTCGCGTGGACCCGTGACCAGATGGCCGCCCGCATCGCCAACGACATCGAGGATGGCGCGGTGGTCAACATCGGCATCGGCATGCCCGAGCTGGTGGCCAACCACCTGTCGCCCAACAAGGAAATCCTGCTGCACAGCGAGAACGGCATCCTGGGCATGGGGCCCAAGCCCGCCGCCGACGCCGTGGATCTGGATCTGATCAACGCCGGCAAGCAGCCGGTGACCCTGCTGGATGGCGGCGCCTTCTTCGACCACAGCCTGTCCTTCGCCATGATGCGCGGCGGGCACCTGGACATCGCCATCCTGGGCGCCTTCCAGGTGGCGGAGAATGGCGACATCGCCAACTGGTCCACCGGCAAACCCGGCGCCATCCCGGCCGTGGGGGGCGCCATGGACCTGGCCGTGGGCGCCCGCCAGGTCTTCGTGATGATGGAGCACCTGACCAAGGACGGGCAGTCCAAGCTGGTGCACCGCTGCACCTACCCCCTGACCGGCCTGGGCTGCGTTACCCGTGTCTACACCGACCTGGCGGTGCTGGACGTGACGACCGACGGCTTCGTCGTGCGTGAGCTGTGCCAGGGCCTGAGCCTGGAGGCGCTGCAAGCCCTGTCCGGCCTGACACTGACGGCGGCGTGAGCCAACGGGCAGCCGGTGCCGGAGAGGGCCGGCCGCACCCCAGGTGGTATGGTCGGGGCGGGAAACGGCGTAAACCACATATGAACCACCCGACCCTTAAGCTATTGACCTAACCGGAAGATTTGGCCTGGCGGTATGTTCGTACCATTGTAGGTGGAACGAACCTTTCGTATTCTTGGGGCATGCTTAGGCCCCGGTATTGGCCGGGACCGTCCCCAGGTGGGAAGGTGCGTCGGTGGACCTGGACATCCCCAGCCTGCTGGTCGTCAACACGCTGCTGCAGACCGTGGCGGCGCTGTGCCTGTCGATGGCGGCCCTGTCCCTGCCCCGCCAGGCGGGCCTGACCTATTGGGCGGCATCCGGCTTCGCCCAGGCCGCCGGCCTGGCCCTGACCAACCAGCTGGACTGGCTACCGCCCTGGCTGACCCTGCTGTCCAGCCACTTCTTGATCTTCACCGGCTATGGCCTGGCCTATATTGGCGTGGTCCGCTTCCTGGGCCGACCGGCGCACGATGCCTGGCCCATGCTGGCGGTCGGCGTGCTGCTGGCGGCGATGTTCCTGTGGTTCACCGTGGGGGCGCCGGAAAGCCGGGGCCGCATCCTGGCCAGCAGCCTGTTCTTCGCCGCCCTGTCCGCCGCCATGGCCTGGCATCTGGTGCGCCATGCGGAGCGGGAGCTGCGCCCGGCCACCACCGTCACCGCCGCCCTCTACGCCGCGTGGGCGCTGCTGGCCTTGGCCCGCGCCGGCTGGGCCCTGGTGATCGACTGGCAGGACACGGCCCAGGAACCCCACGCCATGAAGGTGGCGACCCGCCTGGTGATCATCTGCGTCACCACCACCGTCACCAACGGCTATCTGTGGATGATCAGCCGGCGCCTGGATTCCGAATTGATGCAGCAGGCGCGGCAGGACCCCCTGACCGGCGTGGCCAACCGTCGGGTGATGTGGGCGGCCGGGGAGATGGAAGTGTCGCGCGCCCTGCGCCACCACCGGGCGCTGTCGCTGCTGATGATCGACATCGACCATTTCAAGGTGGTGAACGACCGCTGGGGCCACGGCACCGGCGACGCCCTGCTGGTCGCCGTGGCCGACTGCCTGGCGCGGGAGCTGCGGCGCAGCGACATCCTGGCCCGCGTGGGTGGGGAGGAGTTCTTGGCCCTGCTGCCCGAAACCGGGCTGGAGGACGCCTGGTCGGTGGCGGAACGGGTGCGCCAGCAGGTGGCGGCCATCAGTCTGGACCGGCCGCAGGGGGCGGTGCGCTGCACCGTCAGCATCGGCATCGCCACGCTGGGCCCCGATGGCCATGTGTGGGAGGATCTGGTGACAGCGGCGGACCAGGCGCTGTACCGCGCCAAGGAAACGGGCCGCAACCGCACGGAAACGCTGAGCGTGGGCCCCGGCATACTGGAGGCGGCCCTGCCCCTGGCCCAGCCGGGCTGGGGCGCCTGACGTCCGTGTACGGGAGGTCGAGGCCGTTGCCACGGCCCCGGCGCCCACCGGTTCAGGCGTGATCGGGGCGGTTCGCCACCCCTGATCCGTACATCAGGCCATCCATCAAGCCGTCACGTTCACCGACTGCCCCGCCCCCGTCTGCTGGGTGAAGGAGGACAGCAGGCTGGCCGCCGACGACACGTCGCCGCTGGTGAGCGAACTGCCGATCTGGCTGAGCAGGCTTTTCAGCGGGTTGCCGCTGTCGCTGGCGGTGCCGCCGGTCGACGAGGAGGTGCCGCTGCCATCCGTGCTGTCGGCCGAGCTGCCGCCCAGAAGCTGGGTCAGGCTGCTGTAGGCCGACTGGGCGCTGGACAGGTCGCCGGAGGACAAGGCGTCCGACAGGCCTGAAAAGGCGGAACGCACGGCCGACGCCTGGCCGTTGCCCCCACCCTGGCCGCCTGGACCACCGGCATCGCCGCCCGGAGGCGCGCCCGGCGGCGGACCATGGCGGTCGCCCCCGTGGGACTTGATGTCGGCGAAGGCGCTCTGCGCCCCCGACACATCGCCGTTCTGCAACGCGCTGCCCACCTTGTCCAAGGCGTCCTTCAGCGGATTGCCGCCGCTGGAGGAAGAGGACGAGGAATTGGCGGGCGCGTTGGCCTGCAAATCCTTGCTCAGGGTGTCATAGGCCGACTTGGCCGTATCCAGGTCACCGGAGGACAGCGCGTCGCTCAAGGCCTTGAAGTCGTCCTTGATGGTCGACTTCGCGGACTGAGCCGTGCTGCTGGTGCTCGTCGTATACGCAGCGCTGGTAGACGACGACACAGAAGAGATCGACATGAACACTCTCCGTCGTCGGGGTCTGATGGGAAATACCGGGGGATCGGCCCCGTTGAGACCCCCCGCCGCGCGTTGCACGCAAGTGGATCCGGAGTCCGTCGCGTTTTTATCAAAAAAAACGCGCCCGGTTATCCGAAGACAACCGTTTGATCGATCAGGGTTAAATTGGCCACACGCGATTGCAGGAATGCATCGCATCCTTGCAAGCGACGACCGCCCGAGAATTGTCGGGGAGAATTATTGGGTCAGGGTTTGCGCGGCGGCAGCATCTCTCGCCACAGGGGCAGGCGCCGCTCCAGGTCGGCGAAGGTGACCAGCGCCTCGGGGCACTCGTCACGGTTGGGCGCTTGGGTTTGCATGGTGACGGCCGTGTTCACCAGGAAATCGAACATCTCCCCCACCTTGCGCCGCTCGTCCGCGTTGGGCGCCGTGAGGTCCAGGAGATCCCGCACCTGGTCGGAAACATGGTCCGTCCGCGCCGCCGCCACACCGCAAGCCTTGGCCTGGCCGATGATGGGCCCGGCGGAGCGCGCATAGTCCCACACGTCCGCGCGGGCGGCGGCGGGCGGCAGCAAGGCCAAAACGGCGAAGGCGAGACGCGCGCGGATTTGGGGCACCCTTTTCAGCATGCCCCTGAAGATAGGATGCGGGTGCCGCTGACGCCAGCGCCCTAGCCCCCGATCAACAGCTTGGTCAGCCAGCGGTGCAGGGGCTTCAGCGGCGGGCGGGCCAGGCGGTCCAGGCGGGGGCCCTTGCGGTCGAACACCGCCTTAAGGTGGCTGAAGGTGTCGAAGCCGTCGCGGCCGTGATAGCGGCCCATGCCGCTGGGGCCGATGCCGCCGAAGGGCAGGTCCTCCACCGCCACGTGGATCAGGGTGTCGTTGACCACCACGCCGCCGGCCGCCGTGGTCTTCAGCGCCCGGTCGATGAGGGCGCGGTCGCGGCCGAACAGGTAGAAGGCCAGTGGCCGGGGCCGGTCGCGCACATAGTCCAGCGCCTGGCCGACATCGTCATAGGGTACGATGGGCAGCACGGGGCCGAAAATCTCCTCCCGCTGCAGGGTGATGTCCTCGGGTGGGTCCAGCACCACGGCGGGGCCGATGTCCAGGCCCGGCACGGGCGGGCCCAGTTCCCGCACCTCTGCCCCCCGGCCCCTGGCCTCCGCCACCAGCGCCGCCATGCGGGCGCGGCCCGCCCCGCCGAAGATGGCGGACATGGCGCTGGCGCCGCCGTCCGCCGGGAAATAGCCGGGCACGGCCTGGGCCAGGGCCGTCACGAAGTCCTGCACCCGGGAACGGGGCACCAGGGCATAGTCGGGCGCCACGCAGGTCTGGCCGGCGTTGGTGAACTTGCCATAGGCGATGTCGGTGGCGGCCGACGCCAGGTCGGCGTCGGGCAGCACCAGGGCCGGCGACTTGCCGCCCAGTTCCAGGGTGACGGGTGTCAGATTCTCCGCCGCCGCCTTCATCACCATCCGCCCCACGCGCGTGGACCCGGTGAACAGGATATGGTCGAAGGGCAGGCGGCCGAAGTGGGCCCCCACCTCCGGCCCGCCGGAAACGACGGCGGCCACGTCGCCGGGCACCGCCTCCGCCACGATGTCCGCGATCAGCGTCGTGGTGCGGGGAGTGAGTTCGGAGGGTTTCAGCAGCACGCGGTTGCCGGCGGCCAGCGCCCCGGTCAGCGGCCCCAGTGCCAGGAACAAGGGATAGTTCCAGGGGGCGATGACCCCGACCACGCCCACCGGCTGCGGCTGTACCCAGGCGCGGCCGGGCCCTAGGGTCAGGGGCACCGACCGACGGCGGGGCTTCATCCAGCCGGCCAGGTGGCGGCGGGCATGGCGCAGGCCTTCCAGCGACACGAAGATCTCTGCGAACAGCGTCTCATGCGCCAGCCGGCCGCCGAAGTCGGCATCCACCGCCTGGACCAGCGCGTCCTGGCGGCGGACCAGGGCCCGTTCCAGGGCCGTCAGCCAACCCCGCCGCCGGTCAGCCGGGGGAAACGCATCCTGCCGCGCCGCCGCCCGCAGCCGGTCGAAGGCCTGGGACACCACCGCCAAGTCGTCGCCCACCTGCTCCACCGCCATCATCACCTTCTCCATCTAAGCCAAGCTCTTACAGGCCGGCCACCGCCGGCCACGGAGATTTCCGGGGAGCGTCAGCGGACTGGAAATCGAGGACAGCCAAGGCCCGGATGGGCCTGTCGGCGCCTGAGGAACGCTAGAAATGCCAACTCAGGTACCCGCCGAAGCGGCGTGGGGAGCCCATGCTGATGGAATCCAGGCCGAAGCTGTCCAGGTTGTTGATATCCATGATGTAGGTCTGGTCGAACAGGTTGCGTACCCACAGGCCCAGGCTGATGGTGCCGTTGGGCGCGGTCCAGCCCAGCCGCGCGTCCGTCAGCCAATAGCCGGACTGGCTGAGGCGGCTGAGGTTGTGGCTGTCGAAATACACCAGGGAGCGGTAGGAGACGTTGATGCTGGCGTTCAGGGTGCCGGCGTCCTTGCCGCCCGCCCCGTCCAGCGGCTGGTCATAGCTGACCAGGCCGGACAGGGTCCAGCGCGGGGCGGACGGCAGGCGATTGCCGGTCAGGGTCTCCCCCTCCGAGACATAGTTCTGGTATTCGCTGTTGAGGTATTCGCCGCCGAGGCTGATCTCCAGCCCCTTCAGTGGCACCAGGGTCACGTCCGCGTCCACGCCGTAGAGGCGGGCGTTGGCGGCGTTGTTGAAGGTCTGCGTCGGGATGCCGTCGCGGGTGACGATCTGGAAGACCTGCAGGTTGCTGTAATCGTAGTAGAAGCCGGCGGCGTTCAGGCGCAGGCGCTTGTTCCACAGCTCGGTCTTGGCGCCCACCTCATAGGCGTCCAGCGTCTCGTCGGCATAGGGCGCCAGGTCGGCCGGGTCACGGGTGTAGCCGCCGAAGAAGCCGCCGCTTTTGTAGCCGCGGTTGTAGCTGGCGTAGAGCATGACGTCGTCGGTGGGCTTCACCTGGATGGAGGCGCGGCCGGACACGCTGTCGAAGGATTTGGAGGCGGCGTAGTCGAGCACGTCCACCACCTGTTCCACCGTGCTGCGATAGTGGAAATCCTTATCGTCCTGGGAATAGCGCAAGCCGCCGGTCAGGGTGACCATGTCCGTCAGTTGGTAATCCACCTGGCCGAAGACGGCGTAGCTGTCGCTGATTTGGCTATAGGGATAACCCACCGTGGCCACGTTGTTTTCCAGCGAGAAGCCGGTGGGGTTGTCGTCGGTGATGAACAGCGGCCGCAGGTCGCGCAGGATGTCGTACTGGCTGGACGTGTTCAGGTAGTCGTGCAGGAAATAGGCGCCGGCCACGGCCCGCAGCCGGTCGCCCAGCGGCGCCTCCACCCGCAATTCCTGGGACACGTCGTGCTGCGTCGCCTTGTAGGTGCTGGTCAGCAGGTTGTTGGGGCTGGCGTCGGTGTCCTCCAGGTCGTTGCGCTCGGCGCTGTCGAAGCCGGTGATGGAATAGAGCGTGGCCTTGCCCAAATCCCAGCGCACGTTGACGGAGGCGCCCCAGGTGTCGACCTTGTCCTGGCCCTTGATGTTGTAGGCGCCGGCATAGGGGTTGTTGTCGGTGTCGGCATAGCCCAGCGCGTCGGTGCACAGGCCGGAGGCATAAAAGCCGGGCGCGCACAGGCCACCGGGACCGGCGGCTGAGGCATCCTGCGGGATCAGGGGCCGCGACTGGAAAGACCGACTGTCGCCCCGGTTCTGGCCGCCGTGGAACTGCACCGTGACGCTAAGGTCATCGCTGGGTGTGAACAGCAGGCTGGCGCGCCCGCCCCAGCGGTTCACGGCATTGACATAGTCGTTGTAATAGCGGTTGTAGGTGTCGCCGTCGTCGCGTTCGTAGACGCCGGCCAGGCGCACCGCCAGCTTGCCGGGGATGAGGGCGCCACCCACGCCGGCCTCCGCCTTCACGGAATTAAAGCGGCCGTATTCCAGGCTGCCGTCGCTGGTGGTCTCGAACGTCGGCTGGCGCGACGTGATATTGATGGCGCCGCCGGTGGTGTTGCGGCCGTAGAGCGTGCCCTGGGGGCCCTTCAGCACCTCCACCCGTTCCAGGTCGAAGAACTGGCCCAGCTGCGCCAAGGGGGACGCGACGAAGACACCGTCCGAATAGATGCCGACGGCGCCGGCGGCGTTGGCGTTGAAGTCGTTCAGGCCCACGCCGCGGATGAACACCTTGGGATTGGCGCTGGCGTCCGATGTCTTGATCTGCAG
This sequence comes from Nitrospirillum guaranorum, assembly GCF_034653275.1. Classification (NCBI taxonomy): domain Bacteria; kingdom Pseudomonadati; phylum Pseudomonadota; class Alphaproteobacteria; order Rhodospirillales; family Azospirillaceae; genus Nitrospirillum; species Nitrospirillum guaranorum. The sequence continues at coordinate 184,643 of NZ_JAYEES010000001.1, forward strand.
GCCCGGCGTCAGGGCCGGCAGGTCCTGCACGTCGCGCACGCCGGTCTTTTCCAGCGTCTCGGCCGTCAGCGCGGTGATGGCCACCGGCACATCCTGCAGGTTTTCCGCCCGCTTCTGCGCCGTGACCACGATTTCCTGCAACACGCCGTCCGCATCGGCCGGCGCCGCCGACTGCGCCCGGGCCGTGCCGTGCAGCGCGCCCAGCGCCACGCCCGACAGCAGCATGAACCCAATACCCGCCCGGCCGATGCCCGTCTTTTGTATCCGCGTCATGGTTGGCTCCCTGTTCCTGGTTCCGTCGTTGCGGAACCGCCTTAAACCCAAGCCCTCGTTCTTATTCAGCGCTCTCGTTCAACCCCGGTGCCCGCCGGGGTCCGCATCCTTCGGCCCTTAGGCCGACATCTCGAACACCGGCCACCGCCCCGTTATGGCGGCGCCGTCATAGGCCAGCAGCGGCCCGAATTGCAGCAGCACCGCCTCGCTTTGTGAGGGGCGCAGGAACACCCAGTCGTCCGGCTTCAGCGGCACGCGGCGCGATCCCGACCAGCGCTCCTGGTTGCTGGACCGGCCGTAGAGGCCGCTGAGCCGCAGGCCCGGCGGCGACACCGGGTTGGCCAGCCAATGCCCGCCCTGCACGAAGAAGGCACGGGCGGTGTTGGGATCGAAGAAGGCGGCGACGCCGGCCAGGCTTTCCAGCCCGGGGATTAGCCCCGGCTCCGCCACCTTCAGGACCGGCGTGGCGATGAAGCAGGCCGGCTGGTGGTGGGCCAGGGTGTCGATGTCGAAGTCCGTGGGCTTCACGAAGGCGGAGCCGACGGCCACCTCCGTCGCCACCGGGTCGTCGGTGTGCAGGGCGTAGGTGGGGCTGCCCGCCGTGTTGAAGGTGTGGGGCGCCTGGCCGTCCTTCAGCGGCGCCTTCTCCCGCAGCACACCGGCCATGCGGGCGTAGATGTCCTTGGCCCGGGCCAGCGCCTTGCCCCGCATGTCGAACACGCCGGGCATCTTGGCGACATGGGGGTCATAGCCCATGAGGCCGCAGGCGGTGACGGCGGGGTCCAGGCCCGCCAGCATGGCAGCCAACGCCGCGGGGTCGGTCAGGCCACCCCGGTGCAGGCCCACGTCGATCTCGAAATTCACCGACAGCGCCACGCCGCGCGCCTTGGCCATCGCCGTGTATTGGGCCAAGCGCTCCGGCGTGTCGATCAGCCATTGCGGGCCGGGGGCCTGCGCCCCCAACTGGTCGTAGTACGCGGCGGCCGCCGCCACCGGCAGGGGCTTGCCCATCAGCATGTCGGCGTCGGGGACGCGGGTGCCCATCTCCACCAGCATGGGCTGGTTGAAGACCATGTAGCGCTTGGTCTTCAAGCCCGCCGCCACCCGGTCCATCAGATCATGGCAAGGCAGCGACTTGACGACGATGCGCAGGCCCTTGGCCTGGCCGCCCGCCTTGCCCAGGGTGTCGCCCACCGCCTTGATGTTGGCGTCCAGCCGCGTGGTGTCGACCACCAGCACCGGCTGGGCCACGCCCGCCTTGGTCAGGGCGGCCGACAGCCCGGTGAAATAGGCGTCGTGGCCGCCGCCGTGGTCGCCCTCCGGCCAGGCCAGGGCGGCCGTACCCACGACGGCGGCGCCGGCGATGCCGCCCGCCAGCACGCCGCGACGGCTGGGCCGCCTGCGATAATCATCACGCATCGGTGAACACCCCCCGCAGGTAGTCGTTGAGGAAGCGCCCCTCCGGGTCGACCTGGCGGCGCATGTCCATGGCGTCGCGGAAGCGGGGATAGAGGGCGATGAAATCGGCGGTCTTCAGCGTGTTCAACTTGCCCCAGTGCGGCCGGCCGCCATGGCGCCGCAGGATGGGTTCCACCACGTCGAACAGGAACTGGTAGTCGTCCTTGTAATAGGCGTGCACGGCGATGGAGCCGGAGGGCCGGTCGTGGAAAGGCGACAGCCAGGCGTCGTCGGGGGCGATCACCCGCGCCTCGATGGGGAAGAAGACATCGTGCCGCTTGGTCTCGATGGCCTCGATCACGTCCTTCAGCGCCCGCACCTGCGCCTCGCGCGGCAGGTGGAATTCCATCTCGTTGAAGCGAATGGGCCGCTCGTTGGACAGCAGCTGCCAGCTTTCCGCCACCACCCGTTCGGGTTCCAGGCCGGACAGCACATGCTTGGCCACGCGGCGCCGAATGGCGGGGGACCAGCCCAGCCAGTCGCGCAACGCCTTCAGGCTCATGACCGCGTCATTGTCCTGGGTGGGCGGCCGGGGCGTGGCCGGCGCGTCCGTCTCGTCATGGGTGATGACGGCGGTCATGCCGGTGAAGGGCAGGTAGTAGAACTCCACGTTGCGGTGGGCGGCCTGCAGCGTGGGCCATTCCGCCAAAGTCTGCTCCACCGGCTGCAGCCACACCCGCCGCTCCACCCGGTGCGCCGGGCTGTTCTTCAGCGTCACGCGGGTCAGGATACCGAAGGCGCCCAGCCCCACCCGGGCGGCGGCGAACAGGTCGGCGTTGTGGCTGGCGTCGCAGTCCAGCACCTGGCCGTCCGCCGTCACCAGGCGGAAGGCCTGGACGTTGCCGTGCAGGGCCATCAGGTTGACGCCGGTGCCGTGGGTGGCGGTGGACAGGGCGCCGGCCAGCGATTGCTTGTTGATGTCCGGCAGGTTGGGCATCTCCTGCCCCACGGCGGACAGGGCGGGGCCCAGGTCGGCCAGCCGGGTACCCGCCCGGACATGGGCGGTCAGCGCCCCGGCGTCGTGGCCGTCCAGCCCGGCGATGCGGTCCAGCGTCACCAGCGTGCCGGGCGTGGGCACCAGGGGCATGAAGGAATGGCCGGCGCCCACGGCGCGGATGGGCCCGGGGCTCTTGCGCACCAGGTCGGCCAGCTCGCCCTCATCCGCCGGCGCGGCGCGGCTGGCGGGGTAGGAATGCTGGATGCCGGACCAGTTGCGCCACAGCAGATGGCCGCCGGCGTCGGCGCTGGGCGGGGCCGGCGGTTCCGGCTGCACGCCCACGCGGGAGGCCGCCACGCCGCCGGCGGCCAGCGCCGTGCCGCCCATCAACAGAAACAGGGTGCGCCGTGTCAGCATGGTTCGGTCCGTTCCCCCATCAGGCTTGTCATTCAGTTGGCTTTGCCGGCCGGTATCTGGCCCGGCGCTTGGCCGGCCATGAAGCGGATCAGCGCCTGGTAATCGTCGGCGGTGCAGGAGAAGCACTGGCCCCCCGCCGGCATGCCATTGAAGCCTTCCAGCGTGTGTTTCAGCAGGGTGTCCGGCCCCTTGGCCCAGCGCTGCTTCCACGCGGTGGCATAGCCCACCAGGGGGGCGCCGGAGTCCGGGTTGGCGTGGCAGGCCTTGCAGCTGGCCTCATACAGGCCGGCCAGGCGATCCTCCGCTGGACGCCGCGCCGCCAGCGCCTCGGCCCCAGGCGGCGCCTCGGGTGCCGGGTCGCAGGCCGTCAGGCCCGCCGCCAGCCCGGCCAGTAGGATCAGTGCGGGCACGCGCGCCCGTTTCGGAAAATGCCCGATGCCCAAGCCCATGAAACTCCCCGTCGCCACCCCGTCTGTCGCGGGCACGGCGTTAGTCATCGCTAACTATGTTAGTGATAACTAAAGATGGCGGGGGTGGCAAGGGGGTTTCGCAGCGGCGGGCAGCCTCGTCAGACCAGCGCGCCGCCGGCGCCGGCGAGCGCCAGCAAGACGTCCGCCGTCATCTCGGCATCGGCCCGCGACTTGTGCCGGTAATCGCCGGTGACGCTGACGCTACCGTCCTGGTGCCGCCGCCTTTTGTGACGCGTCCGGACGGTGCCGCCCACGCGTTCCGCCACCAGGGACAAGCGGGAGCGCTCGCCCGGCCAGCGGCCTCGGGCCAGCGTCTCGGTGCATATCACGCGGTTGGACAGGGGTGGCAGGCCGGCCACGGCCAGTTCCTGGTTCAGCAGCGCGACATCACCGGCGGCACCGTGGAACACCAGCGGGTCGGAACCGATGAAGGCCAGGATATCGCCCGCCAGGTCCGCGAAGTCGGGACAGTCGGCGAGTTCCTCCGCCCGAACGCCGTGCACCCCGATGGCGATGGGGTTGAGCGGGCAGCGCGGATTGATGCGCCAGCTGCACGCCTCCCGCACATATCCGCCAGTGCCCGACGGTGAAACCGCGACGGCCGACACCTCGATGATGCTGCGCCCCTCCACCGGCCGAAAGCCGGTCATCTCGATGTCCATGGCCACCCAGCGCCCGACTGGCAAGCCAACTGAGATGTTCCGCGCCTTACCCATGACCTGTTCCACATGCAAGGGCGCCCCGGGGAGAGGCGCCGACCCCGGCTATATAGGCCGGCAACCGTTTAGAGTTTTTGTTTTATCGTGCGATCGCTTCAGATGAATCCATCTGAAGCGATCGCACTTTAAAGAATCACGCATACCCCCGGCCCGCCGCGCGCCAAGCCTTCACATGGTCAATGAAAGCCTTGAGACCGGCGGAGGGCAGGCGCTGGCGGGGGTAGTATAGTGCCAGGCCCGGCGAGGGCGGCGTCCAGTCGGCCAGCGCGCGGGCCAGCCGCCCGGCAGCCAGATCGGCCGCCACGTCGCGCAGGCTGACATAAGCGATGCCGGCGCCGGCGCGGGCGGCGTTCAGGCACAGGGTATGGCTACCCAGGGTCAGGCGGCCGGGAACGTCGATGCGTATCTCCCCATCACCCATGGGCCCGCCGCCCGCCGGCCCGCCATCCCTCGGCCCACTGTGGGGGGCGAATTCCCAGCGATAGATGGTGCCGCTGGGCAGGCGGGCGCGGATGCAGTCGTGGCGCAGCAGGTCGGCCGGCACGCGGGGGGTGCCGTGCGTCTGGAAATAGGCGGGCGTGGCCACGACGGCCCAGCCCTCCTCCTCCCCCACCGGGATGGCCACCATGTCCTCCGGCACCGTGTCGGTGGCACGGAAGCCGGCATCGAAGCCGGCGGCGACGATGTCGACCATGCGCCCCTCCGCCACCAGGTCGACCCGCATGTCCGGGTAGCGGGCCATGAAATCCAGGATCAGGGGCAGCATGCGCGCGGCGGCCTCTTCCGAGGTGTTGAGGCGCAGCAGGCCGGCGGGGGTGTCGCGGAAGCGGTTCACCGTTTCCACCGCGTCCGCGATTTCGCGCAGGGCCGGGCGCACCCGGTCCAGGAACTGTTGCCCCGCCTCGGTCAGGGCGACGCTGCGGGTGGTGCGGTTGAACAGGCGCACGCCCAGCTGTCGCTCCATCGCCGCCACCCGATGGCTGAGCGACGAGGGGGAGGCGCCGATGGCCGCCGCCGCGGCGCGGAAGCTGCGGTGTTCCGCCACCGCCGCCAAGGCCGCCAGTTCGCTGAGCGCCAGATCCGCCATTGTACGGCATTCCTCATCGTTTCATGCAAGATTGTCCGGATTATCGCATCAATGGCGGCGCATTACATCAGCGGTCTCGACCTGTTCCACGGAGAAAAGAGACCATGAGCACCCCCACCACCCTGGCCAAGACCGTCCTGATCACCGGCTGTTCCTCCGGCTTCGGGGAAGCCGCCGCCCGGCTGTTCGCGGCGCGGGGCTGGAACGTCATCGCCACCATGCGCGACACGTCGCGGGATCCCGGGTTGGCCGCCCTGGACAACGTGCTGGTCACCCGCCTGGACGTCCAGGATCGCGACAGCATCGCCGCCGCCGTCGCGGCCGGGCTGCGGCGCTTCGGCCGCATCGACACGCTGGTGAACAATGCCGGGTTCGGCCTGTTCGGCGTGTTCGAGGCCACGCCCGTGGCCAAGATAACCGAACAGTTCGAGGTCAACGTCTTCGGCGTGATGGACGTGACCCGGGCCGTCCTGCCCCATTTCCGCGCGAACGGCACCGGCACCATCATCAACATCAGTTCCGGCGCGGGCGCATTCGGCTTGCCCCTGATGTCGCTGTACTGCGCCAGCAAGTTCGCCCTGGAAGGCTATTCCGAGGCGCTGTCCTTCGAGCTGGCCAGCGTGGGCGTGACGGTGAAGCTGGTTGAGCCGGGCGGCGTCACCAGCACCAACTTCGGCCCGCGCAGCGGCGTGGAGGCGGGGGGCCAGGCGGATCTCGCCGACTATCGCCCCTTCGTCGCCAAGCTGGACGCCTTCTTCGAAGGTTGGCGCAATTCGCTGGCCGGCACCACGCCGGACGGCGTGGCGGAGGTGATCTACACCGCCGCCACCGACGGCACCAACCAGCTGCGCTACGTGGCGACGGACGACATCAAGCCGCTGATCGCCGCCCGCCGCGAAACGTCGGAGGAAGCGTACATGGCCCTGATGCGCGAGCGCTTCATGCCGCACTGACGTCGGGTTGCGGGGGCATTCGGCCGGTTTGATCGGATGTCCCCGCCCCCGACACCGGGGGCCGGCGGTCGCCGGCCTTCGGCACGAAAAACCTATACCCCGTGGCGCAGACCGCCCAGCCACATCTGGGTCAGGGCGCGGCAGACGCTTTCGGGCGACATGCTGGGGTCGTCCAGCGCCATCTCCACGGCGGCGTAGCCCGCGTCCACGGCGATGCGGGTGCGCAGGCGCAATTCGGCCGGGTCCATGTCGGGCAACAGCGGGCCCATGGCGCGGCAGATGCGGTCGGTGACCATCTCATGCGAGGCCAGGCGGACGGCGGTCAGCGAGGGCACGGCGCGCAGCGCCCGCATGATCCACACCGCCCCCGGCATCTCGGCCGTCGCCTGGATGGTGGACAGCAGGAATTGGTAGTGGGCCCCCATCAGCTCTTCAAAACCGGCGGGCGCGCTACGCTCCAGCCACTCATAGAGGATGTCGTTCTGGGCCTCCATCAGGGTGCTGCCCAGGGCCGCCAGCAGGTCGTACTTGTCCTTGAAATGACGGTAGAAAACGGGCGGTGTCACCCCGGCGCGGCTGGCCACCTGGTTGGTGGAGATGCGTTCGATCCCCACCTCGCCCAGCAATTCGGCACCCGCCTGCATCAAGCGCATGCGCATGGCCGCCGCCCGGCCGGTCGGGGCGGGGCCCGAGGTCGGACCGGAAGCGAGAGTGGCGTCGGAGGCTGTGTCAGACACGGTCACGGGGATCGGCAACAGGGTTGGAGAACGGCGCGGAGCCTGCTGCGCCCATGACTACCGCGTCCGGCACCGGAACGCCAAGGCCGATCGCACCCCCCCTTCCCCGGGATACCTACATCCATACGCAGGGATAGCCGGCAGGCCCCTGGATTCTGCGCAACGGAGTGATAAACTTCATAGACGGGAGATAAAACGACTGGAGGCGACATGAGCGGCGCCAGTGACAGTCCGGCCGACGACGGGGAAATCGTCAGCGTCGACACCAGCGACCCCACGGTGGCCTGCCTGTCCATCGTCAGCTGGTCCATGGCCATCGCGGCCCTGGGCGCCATCGTGCTGCTGGCCCTGGTCCTGGCGCTGTTGAACGTCTCTCAGTACGTTTTCCTGATGGTGTGGATCATCGGCGCGCCCTTCGCCGCCGCCGGCGCCGCCTTGGTGGTCCTGTTCATCCAGCTGAACCAGCGCCGCCAGCACGGCTGACGCGCCACCCCGACGGGACGTCAGCGCGGGCACAAGCCATGTAGGAACAGGTGCACCACCTGCTGGACGTAAGTGTGGCGATAAGTGGCGTCGCCCAGGCGGGCCGGATTGATCTGGCCCTCGAACGAATACCCGGCCGTGACCATGCCGAAGAAGATGTGGGCGGCGGTGACGGGATCCTCCACCACGATCAGCCCCTGGTCGGCCGCGCGGCGCAGATAGTTCGCCACCTTGTCGCGCGACTGATCGGGGCCGGTGCGGAAGAAGCCTTCCAACTGGTCCGGGAACAGCCGCCCCTCCGCCACCAGGATACGCATCATGGCCATGACGTCGGGCTGGACCAGCGCCTCCAGCAGGGAGGCGCCGAACTGAAGCAGCACCTCTTGCGGCGGTCCGCAGCTTTCGGCGATGTCGTTCATCAGTTGGCTGATGTGGCCGGTCACCACATCCAGCACCGCCAGGAACAGCCCCTCCTTGCCGCCGAACAGCTCATAGAGGGTGGCGCGCGACCCGCCGGACAGGGCCACGATGTCGCCCAGGGTCGCGCGCTCGAACCCCTTTTCCATGAAGACCTTCAGCGCCGCGTCCATCATGGCGGTGCGCCGCGCCTCCGCCCGGCGGCCCAGCTTGGGGACGGGCGGCGCGGCGGCGGTCGAGGGCGCTGGGGCCGGGGCATCGGACATATCGGTCAAGGTGGGTAGGGGGGCGCTGGCGGGGGTGGTCATCGTTTTTTCATAGCTTAATCAAAGGCCCCGGTGACGCCCGTCACAGGACTGTACTGTATGATACAGTACGTAAGCGTCATCGAGCAAGGGCGGGGCTTCCGTTCCCCGCACCCTTGCCTATCTTTTTCCCCGTTCCCTTACCATCCCCAGGTTGTCCCGGCTGAAACGCGTTTCGGCCGCCGCCTGGACCGGGTGGGGGGGCGGGGCTGGCTTTCGGTGGAAGAGGCATTTGATGACGCTCACTATTCCTAGGGTGGCCTTGGTGGCGACGCTGTCGGTGGCGGCGGTGGCGCTGGCCGGTTGCGGCGAGAAAAAGCAGGCGCCACCCCCGCAGGGGCCCATCTCGGTGGGCGTCGTCACCGTGACACCGCAGCCCGTGACCCTGTCGACCGAGCTGACCGGCCGCACCTCGGCCTTCCGGGTGGCGGAGGTGCGGCCGCAGGTCAGCGGCGTCATCCTGAAGCGGCTGTTCACCGAGGGCGGCGAGGTCAAGGCCGGCCAGCAGCTGTACCAGATCGACCCCGCGCCCTATGAGGCGGCGCTGGCCAGCGCCAAGGCCAGCCTGGCCCAGGCGGAGGCCGCCGTGAAGTCGGTCAAGGCCAAGGCGGAGCGCTACAGCGACCTGGTGACGGTCAACGCCGTGTCCAAGCAGGACTATGACGACATCACGGCCACCCTGGCCACCGACCAGGCGGCGGTGGACGCCGCCCGGGCCCAGGTCAGGACGGCCCAGATCAACCTGGACTACACCCGCGTCTACTCCCCCATCAGCGGCCGCGTCGGCCGCTCCACCGTGACGGAGGGCGCCCTGGTCACGGCCGACCAGACCACCGCGCTGGCCACCGTGCAGCAGCTGGACCCGCTGTATGTCGACGTCACCCAGTCCAGCGTCGACTTGATGCGCCTGCGGCAGGAGATCGCCGCCGGCCATGTGAAGGGCGCCACGGCGGGCGACGCGCCTATCAGCCTGCTGATCGACGGCCTGGGCGACAAGCCCTATGCCGAGCCCGGCCGCCTGCAGTTCGCCGACGTGACCGTGGACCAGACCACCGGCATGGTCACCCTGCGCGCCACCGTGCCCAACCCCAAGGCGGAGCTGCTGCCGGGCCTGTTCGTCCGGGCGCGGGTGGAGGAAGGCGTGCGCGACCAGGCCATGCTGGTGCCGCAGCAGGCCGTGGTGCGCGGCGGCGATGGCAGCACCACCGTCTGGGTGGTGGGCCAGGACAACAAGGCCGCCGTCCGCCCCATCACCACCACCCAGGCCCAGGGCGACAAGTGGGTGGTGACCGGCGGGCTGAACGCCGGCGATCGCGTGGTGGTGGAGGGCCTGCAACGCCTGCGCCCCGGCGCGGACGTCAAGGCGGACGAGGCGAAGCCCCAGGCGGCCGCCCCCACCACCCCGCAGCCGCTGTAAGGCAGGGCCATCCCCATGTCCAAGTTCTTCATCGACAGGCCCGTGTTCGCCTGGGTCATCGCCATCGTCATCATGATGGCGGGCGCGCTGGCCATCTATACCCTGCCCATCGAGCAGTTCCCCCGCATCGCCCCGCCGTCGGTGGCCATCACCACCACGTATCCGGGCGCCTCGGCCAAGACGCTGGAAGACACGGTCACCCAGGTGATCGAGCAGAAGATGAACGGCATCGATCATCTGCGCTACATGTCCTCCACCAGCGACAGCTCGGGCAACGTCACCATCACCCTGACCTTCAACCCCGAGGCCGATCCCGACATCGCCCAGGTGCAGGTGCAGAACAAGCTGCAGCTGGCGACACCGCTGCTGCCCACCGAGGTGCAGCAGCAGGGCGTGCAGGTCAGCAAGGCCACCAAGAACTTCCTGATGGTGCTGGCCTTCTATTCCCCCAGCGGCCAACTGGGCGAGACGGAAATCGGCGACTTCGTCGCGTCCAACCTGCAGGACCCCATCAGCCGCGTGGATGGTGTGGGCGACATCACCCTGTTCGGGCCGCAGCACGCCATGCGCGTCTGGTTGGATCCGAACAAGCTGGCGGCCGTGCAGATGACGGCGGCGGACGTGACCAGCGCCATCGGCGTGCAGAACAAGGCCATCTCCGCCGGCCAAGTGGGCGGCCTGCCCGCCGTGAAGGGCCAGCAGCTGAACGCCACCATCATCGCCCAGACCCGCCTGGAAACGCCGGAGGAGTTTTCCAACATCATCCTGCGCGTGAACCAGGACGGGTCGCAGGTGCGCCTGCGCGACGTGGCGCGGGTGGAGCTGGGCAGCAACAACTATGAGGTCGCGGCCCGCTTCAACGGCCACCCGGCCGCCGGCCTGGCCATCAAGCTGACCACGGGGGCCAACGCCCTGCAGGTGGAAAAGGCCATCATCGCCAAGCTGGACGAGATGAAGCCCTTCTTCCCCGAGGGCCTGGAGGTCTCCTATCCCTACGACACGACGCCCTTCGTGCGCCTGTCCATCCATGACGTGGTCGAGACGCTGGCCGAGGCCGTCGTCCTGGTCTTCATCGTCATGTTCGTCTTCCTGCAGAGCTGGCGGGCCACGCTGATCCCCACCATCGCCGTGCCGGTGGTGCTGCTGGGCACCTTCGGCGTGCTGTCGGCCTGCGGCTTCAGCATCAACACCCTGACCATGTTCGCCATGGTGCTGGCCATCGGCCTGCTGGTCGACGACGCCATCGTGGTGGTGGAGAACGTGGAGCGCGTGATGGCGGAAGAGGGGCTGTCCCCCCGCGAGGCCACGCGCAAGTCCATGGGCCAGATCACCGGGGCCCTGGTGGGCATCGCCATGGTGCTGTCGGCCGTGTTCGTGCCCATGGCCTTCTTCTCCGGTTCGACCGGCGCCATCTACCGCCAGTTCTCGCTGACCATCGTGTCGGCCATGGGCCTGTCGGTGCTGGTGGCCCTGATCCTGACCCCGGCCCTGTGCGCCACCCTGCTGAAGCCCGCCGCCCACCATGGCGGCGGCGCCGTGGAAAGCGGCCCCTTCGGCTGGTTCAACCGCGGATTCAACCGCACCAGCGACGCCTATGGCCGCGCCGTGGGCCATGTCAGCCGGCGCACGCTGCGCTATCTGCTGGTCTATGGCGTCATCGTCGTCGGCCTGGTCCTGCTGTTCGTGCGTCTGCCCACCGCCTTCCTGCCGGACGAGGACCAGGGCTTCCTGTTCGTCCAGGCCTCGGCCCCGCCCGGCGCCACCGCCGAGCGCACGCTGGCCGCCGCCAAGGCCATGGAGAAGCACTTCCTAGAAGATGAGAAGGACAACGTGAAGGGCCTGTTCACGGTGGTGGGCTTCAGCTTCGCCGGCCGCGGCCAGAACTCCGCCTTCGCCTTCGTGAACCTGCGCGACTGGTCGGAACGCTCCAAGCCGGAGCAGCGGGCCGGCGCCATCGCCCAGCGCGCCATGATGAAGCTGGCGGCCTACCGCGACGCGTCGATCTACACCCTGACGCCGCCGGCCGTCCTGGAACTGGGCAACGCCACCGGCTTCGACTTCGAACTGGTGGACCGGGCCAGCCTGGGCCATGAGAAGCTGATGGCGGCGCGCAACCAGCTGCTGGGCATGGCGGCGCAGAGCCCCATCCTGGCGCAGGTCCGTCCCAACGGGCTGGAGGACGTGCCGCAGCTGCGCGTCAAGGTCGACCAGACCAAGGCGGAGGCGCTGGGCCTGTCCATCAGCGACATCAACACCACGCTCAGCACCGCCTGGGGCTCGGCCTACGTCAACGACTTCATCGACAAGGGCCGCGTCAAGAAGGTCTACGCCCAGGCGGACGCGCCCTTCCGGATGCTGCCCGGCGACATCAGCCGCTGGTACGTGCGCGGCGCGGCCAACCAGATGGTGCCCTTCTCCAGCTTCACCAACGCCTATTGGGAATACGGCTCGCCCCAGCTGGAACGCTACAACGGCGTGTCGTCGCGCGACATCCAGGGCGTGCCCGCCCCCGGCCACACCACCGGCCAGGCCATGGCGGAGATGGAAAAGCTGGCGGCCAAGCTGCCGGCGGGATTCGGCTTCGAATGGACGGGCCTGTCGTACGAGGAGCGGCTGGCCGGCTCGCAGGCCCCCGCCCTGTACGGCATCTCCCTGGCCATCGTCTTCCTCTGCCTGGCGGCCCTGTATGAAAGCTGGTCCATCCCCTTCGCCGTCATGCTGGTGGTGCCCCTGGGCGTCATCGGCGCGGTGCTGGCGGCCACGCTGCGGGGCCTCAGCAACGACGTCTACTTCCAGGTGGGTCTGCTGACGACCATCGGGCTGGCCGCCAAGAACGCCATCCTGATCGTGGAGTTCGCCAAGGAACAGTATGAGGCCGGGCATGAGCTGATCGACGCGGTGACCATCGCCGCCAAGCAGCGCCTGCGCCCCATCCTGATGACATCCTTCGCCTTCATCCTGGGCGTGCTGCCGCTGGCCGTGGCCAACGGCGCCGGTTCGGGCGGGCAGAACGCCATCGGCGTGGGCGTGATGGGCGGCATGCTGTCCGCCACCTTCCTCGCCATCTTCTTCGTCCCCGTCTTCTTCGTCTCGGTCCTCCGGCGCTTCGGCAAGCGGCCCGCCCCCAGCACCCCCGCCTCGGGCACGCCCGCTCCCGCCACTCCGGGACACGACACCGCAGGACATCCGTGATGACCGTGTTTTCGATCCCCAAGCGCATCGCGGCCTTCACCGCCCTGCTGCTGACCACCGCCTCGCTGGCGGCCTGTTCCCTGGCACCGGACTACACCCGGCCGCAAAACCCGGTTCCCAACGCCTGGCCCACCGGGCAGGCGTATGAACCGGCGGATGCGCCCGGCAAGCCCTCGCCCCTGCAAGGTCCCGACAGCTGGAAGGCCGTGTTCCCCGGCCCCCGGCTGCAGGCCCTGATCGCCAAGGCGCTGGACAACAACCGCGACCTGCGCGTGGCCCTGCTGAACATCGAGGTGGCGCGGGCGACATACCGGGTGCAGGACGCGGCCACCCTGCCGCAGCTGAACGTGAGCGGCAGCACCACCCGCGCCCGCACGCCCGTCTCGGCCCTGGGGGCTCAAGGGGCCACGGCCGGCGCGTCCGGGTCCAGCGCCAAGGGCGTCACCTACAATTCCAGCCAGCTGCAGGTGGGTGTGACCTCGTATGAGCTGGACCTGTTCGGCCGGGTGCACAGCCTGTCGCAGCAGGCGTTGGAACAGTACCTGGCGACGGCGGAGGCCACGGCCGGCACCCGCCTTTCCCTGATCGCGGAGGTGGCCAACGCCTACCTGACGCTGGTGTCCGATCGCCAGCTGCTGACCCTGACCCAGGACACTCTGAAGGCCCAGCAGGCCACGTACGACCGCAACAAGCGCATGTTCGACCGGGGCAGCAGCTCGGCCCTGGACCTGGCGCAGTCGCAGACGGCCGTGGACACCGCCCGCGCCAATCTGGAGCAATACGCCCGCCTGGTGGCCCAGGACCGCAACGCCCTGGAACTGCTGGTGGGGGCGCCCCTGAACGAGGCTGAGATCGAGGGCGCCAGCCTGGACGACCAGGACGTGCTGGGCGACCTGCCCGCCGGCCTGCCAGCCGACCTGATGCTGCGCCGCCCGGACATCCGCCAGGCGGAGCACACGCTGAAGGCGGCCAACGCCAACATCGGCGCCGCCCGGGCCGCCTTCTTCCCCCAGATCACCCTGACCGGCAGCTACGGCACGGCCAGTGCCGGCCTGACCGACCTGTTCGCGCCGGGCAGCAGCGCTTGGAGCGTCGGCCCCAGCATCAGCCTGCCCATCTTCGACAACGGGAAGAACCAGGCCAACCTGGACATCGCCAAGGCCACCCGCGACATCGACGTGGCCAACTACGAGAAGGCGGTGCAGACCGCCTTTCGCGAGGTGTCGGACGCCCTGGCGGCGCGCGGCACCCTGGACCGCCAGCTGGCGGCCCAGACCTCGCTGGTGACTTCCAGCCAGCTGACCTACGACCTGTCGACCAAGCGGTATGACCGCGGCATCGACAGCTTCCTGACCGTGCTGGACGCGCAGCGCAGCCTGTACAACGCCCAGCAGACCCGCATCGCCGTGCAGCTGTCGCTGCTGGAAAACCGGGTCAGCCTGTTCAAGGTGCTGGGCGGATCGGAGACGGCGCCGGCTGGCCAATAATCCCATTCAGTCGCCCAGGGGCCCTGGGCGACTGAGTTTTCCTGCCCCGATGGACGGCATCGATTCCCATCCTGAGCATCAAGAACACCGCCCTCTCGATAGCGGCAAATTTTTTGTGCCACCTTCGCGAGAAGGGCGTGACCGCACCTTCCGCAACAAGAATCAATATGTTATTTCGTTGGTTCGATGCTTTAATTTGACGGGCATATCGTGAGGTATTGATTCTGACAGACGCCCTTGATACGACAGAATCTGAATAATCCACCGCCGCCTCGAACCCATGCTTGACATTGGCGGGCATCCAATTTCTGAGCCATCATGGATTATGATTTTCTAGTTGCCGTTATTTATCTAGAGTTAATTGCCGATAAAAATGGGATATACTAGAAATATTTATAATATATTTCCTTGGCATGATTGACATTATCTCAATGTAGATAAAGCCGGATGGAAGCACATCGGTAACCTGCCGAACGTTGGCGTGTATCGTGGACTTAAACGAGCGATACGCTACCATCATTGGCCCGACTGTTGCCCACAGCCCTGATTCTGGCACCTACAGTTCCTGAGTTCGCGTTATTTGACTGCGCTGGCGGGCGGTGCGCGCTATATCTTCCCTCAACGTCGTTTCCAGCTTGGCGCTTATATTGTCATCGCAGGTACTACGCAAATCGCGGGCGTCCAGTGTGGCGAGGCGCGGGCTTCCCGACTGGGAGGGCCCCATCCAGCGGGATGGAAAAGCGCTGAACGAAGACCGCGCTTTGCGAACGATCAGGTCGTAGTGGGGCCAAAGCTGCAGGCCGGGCTGAAGCCAACGACAATGAGGGGTAGACAGCTATCGTGTCTTCGTTGCATGGGATACCCCAGGGCCTGTTGAAAGCGTTTCGCCAACTGATTTATCTAAAATTATAATTATCTTGGTGGAGAATTAATTGGATAGCATCGCGCCAAGCGGAGATCGGCATATAGTTCCTCCCCCGACATTGGAGGGCTGGGCTTATCGCCAGCGCCGCGATCCGGTACGTGAAACGATCAACCATGCCATTTCGCCCCGTGCGCGCGCGGTTCACTGGCAACCCGTCACCCGCGAAGAACCGCTGCCCCAGGGTGAACTGCTCAGTGCGCTGGAAAGCGCTGGGGTCGCCCAGGCCGCCGGATGGGCCATTGTTTTCAGCCACGATCACTACCTGACGGTCTTCGGTGGCACGCAAAATTGCATGAATGACGAGGAAGCGGCCCTGCGTGGCGCCGGCTGGGTCTACCTGCACTTTTGCCCGGTTCAGCCGCTGCCCATGCTTTCGGATCCTGTGCCGGCGGACGCGATGCGCTTGGTCGCGTCGCTGAACGGTGTACGGCTGGGCGTCGTCACCATGGCCGACGTCGCAACGTCCGTCGCGCTTCTGGGCCGGTCCCATCGCAACCTGAAGTTCATCGTTCATCAGTTGCTGGGCCACTCGCCTGAATTGGTCGCCGCCCTGATCATGGCCTGTCCCAACGCGCAGACCGTGTTCTGGGCGCACGATCTCTTCGCCCTCTGCCCCAGTGTCCATCTACTGCGCAACGACGTCTCGTTCTGCGGCAGCCCCCCCATCGGTTCACCTGCCTGCGGGGTCTGCCCATCGGGGAGCGAGCGGCCCAACCATGTCACCCGCATGGGCGCATTCCTGGCCAACACGCGCCCCACGGTGCTGGCCCCCTCAGCTACCATCCTGAAAATGTGGCAGCGGCACACGGGCTTCATGGGTCCGACACGGGTCGTTCCGCCGTGCCGGGTGGAGTTCCAGTCGGAGGCTGCGCCCTTCCACCGCGACCGCCCCTTGCGCGTGGGTCACCTGGGGGCCCCCCTGTTCGCCAAGGGTTGGCATGCGTTCGAGTCTCTCGCCCGCTGGCACCAAGGCGACCCGCGCTATGAATTCATTCAACTCGGGACCCTAACCCTGGACGTACCCAACATCCGTCACATCTACACCCAAGTCAGCCGGGATGATCGTCACGCGATGGTGAAGGCCGTGATGGAGGCCGGTGTGGACGTGGCGATAAATTGGTCTCTTTGTTACGAAAGCTTCAGCTTCACCGCCATGGAAGCGGTGGCTGCGGGCGCCTTCGTCATCGCGCGCAAGGGGGCGGGCAACGTGGGGGCCCTTGTGACCGCCGTGGCGCCCAACCGGGGGTGCGTGATCGAAACAGAGGTCGAGTTACAGGCTTTGTTCGCCAATGGCGAAATTCTGGAATTGGCGGCTGGGGCGGATCGCCGCACCGGCCACCTCATCCCCAGCCAGGGAACAGGTGCCATTCTGCTTCAAGAGAGCGGCGATGCCTAAAATCCACTGTTATACGAGTATTTCTTTTAGCTACCTGGATCGGGCGCGTATTCTGGCGGAGACCGTCAGGCGACATCATCCCGACTGGACGATGTGGCTGCTGTTATCGGATGACGCACCGCCGGGATTCCATTTCGACTTGGCGGAAGAGGATTTCGACCACGTCGTCAACATCCGCGACCTGGGCATAGAGGCCTATCGCAGTTGGGCTTTCGGCCATGATGTGGTGGAGTTGTGCACGGCGGTCAAAGGGCCGATGATGCACAAGCTGATCAGCGAAGGCGCTGAGTTTGTCGTTTACCTGGATCCGGACATCGCCGTGTTTTCCCCGCTCGATCATGTCGTGGACATGTTGAGTCGGCATTCCGTGATTCTGACACCCCACATCGCGACGCCGGAATCGTCCTTGGCCGGCATCCTGGACAATGAAATCGGTTCGCTGAAGCACGGCGTCTATAACTTGGGCTTCGTGGCTGTCCGCGCCTGCGCTGAAGGCAAGCGCTTCGCCAGCTGGTGGCGGGATCGGCTGCTGCAGTTCTGTCACGACGACGTCCCCAACGGCCTGTTCACGGATCAACGGTGGTGCGATCTAGTGCCGGCCCTGTTCCGTGATGTGGGGATACTCCACAATCCAGCCTACAACGTGGCGTCGTGGAACCTGGGGAATCGGCCGATCACCATCGGGGACGACGGCCTGATCCGCGCCGGCGGCGAAGTGTTGCGCTTCTTCCACTTCACCAAGGTCAATACCGCCGGGGAAGGCATGCTGGCCCGCTATTCCTACGGCGACACCGAGGTTTTCGAGTTGTTGCGCTGGTACCGTGAACGGTTGTCGGCCCATAAGGCAAATGGACTGCCTGACCGTTGGTGGATATATGGCACCTATGCCGATGGCACGCCCATTCCCCGTTCCCATCGGCTGACTTGGCGAACGCGCCTGGATGTGCGTAATCACTTCAAGGATCCCTTCCTGCCCGGCCCCAGCGGCTATCAGGCTTGGTGCGCGGCCGAAGGATTGCGCTGACGTCTCACGACATGGGTCACCATTCGGCCGACATTGATGCCGCAGGCGATACCGTCGGCCAACAACGGTTCTGGTTACGGGAGTAAGAAGCAAGTGCAGGAAGTCGAAACGCGCTATGGCCGGCTGCAGGTTGTGGATCCTGAGAACGATCTGATCAGCCGCTTCCTAGCAACGTATGGCGAATGGGGTTCCTGCGAGACGCGGTTCGTCGCGGCAAATCTGGCTGATGGCGCCGCGGTCGCCGACATCGGCGCCTTCTTGGGTACGTTCGGCCTCGGTGTCGCGGGGTTGCGGCCGCTTCGTGCCCTGTGTTGCGTGGAAGCCAATTCATCCACCTTCCCGCTTCTGCATCACAACATCGCCGCCAACAAGCCCGCCTCCCTTGAGGCGGCCGTCGCCCTGGGGGCGATCGTGGGGCCGGCTGGCGACTTGCCGGGCGAGGCGTCCATGATTCCCGGCAATGCCGGTAGCTTTTCACTGGCGACGGCAGCGGACGACAACCGGGTCGCCATACCCGTAGCCGCTCACCACATGACTTTGGCCGCGCTGCGGCAGGAGCACGGCCCCTTTGACTTGATCAAGATCGACGTCGAGGGACTGGAGCTCGCCATCCTGCGGGACGACCAAGAGTTCCTGGAAACTTGCGACACGACCTTTTGGCTGGAATGCAATGAGGTGCCGGGTTCCTTGGATTTAGCCGAGTTTCTGCTGGATCGAGGGTTCTCCCTCTTTTATTTCGCCTTCCCGGCAACAACGGCCGACAACTTCAAAAAGGCGGAGCCGGTCGACTTCCCCTATGGCTACGAAGCCGGACTTTGGGCTACGCGTGGCACGGCGCCGGTCATGAGTGACAATCTGCGCGTCGCCGGTTGCATCCTGAAGCCGGTGAAAAGCCGTGAGGATCTGCGGTTGGCGCTGTGGATGACACCACACTGGGCACCGGCCACCTGGGTCGGCCGGTCACATCAGGAAACGGTGGCTTTGGCGGCCCACAGCCTCCTGGGGGAGAGACTGGAGGACTATTTGGTGGCCTTTGTCCCGGATGGAAGTTCCCGCCCCTGGAGCCCTCCGTTGCCCATCACCCTGCAGCAGCAGATTGACGATCAAAAGATTCAAATCCAGGCTTTGGATACCGACCTTATCCTGGAGCGGGAAAAAACGTCGGCGCTGGCAGAGCAGTGCGCCACGGTGAAAGCTCATCTGGAGAACACCCTCAAAGAGGCGCGAGCCCAAAAAATCCTGCTGGTCCAGGAAAGGGAGCAAGCGGCCACCTACGCCACCACCGTGACCAAGCAGTTGGACGACCTGGCGAAAGAGGCGCGCGCCAGCAAGGTCATGCTGGCGCAGGAGAGGGACCGCGCCACCCACGTCATCCAGTCTCAGGCATCTCAGTTGGAGCATTTGCACGCCCAACTCAATGATACGCTGAGCGAAAGAGAGCGCATAGTAACACACGCTAATAATCTCACCGCGATCAATGAAGGCCTGACGCTGGAAAAGGACGCTCTGCTCCAGGAACGGGAACGCATCGTCACGCATGCCAATAACCTCACCGCGATCAATGAAGGCCTCGCGCTGGAAAAGGACGCTCTGCTCCAGGAACGGGAACGCATCGCCACGCATGCCAATAACCTCACCGCGATCCATGAAGGCCTCGCGCTGGAAAAGGACGCTCTGCTCCAGGAAAGGGAACGCATCGCCACGCATGCCCGTAACCTCACCGCTATCAATGAAGGCCTCGCGCTGGAAAAGGACGCTCTGCTCCAGGAAAGGGAACGCATCATCACGCATGCCGATAACCTCGCCGCGACCCTGGATGAGTTGACGCGCGAAGGGCAGGCATTGCGCCGGGAGAAGGAGCAACTGCGCCTAGAAGCTGCGGCGTTGCAGCAGCGGGAAGCCAACCTGACTCATCAAGTCCAGACCCTGAGCGGCCAAGTCGCCGGAATGTATCATTCGACTTCCTGGAGGGTCACCTTGCCAATCCGACTGCTCAGCCGGCTGCTGCGGGGAGATTTCAAGGAACTGAAACGGCTTTATGCTCGCAAGCGGGGGATGTCATCCCGCCCCATTCTTTAACAGGGCATGGGAAAGCCCTAACCTCCGAGATACCGCGTTGCGTATCAACTGGATTTGCTTCCGGGGGTTCGAGGACGCCATGAACGATGACGGCGAACTTCCTGGCGATGGCGGCCAGGAAACCCTTGGCCGCCGCCAGCCTCCTTGAGCCTGTCGGTGAAAGCCCTCGGGACAGGATTGTGGCGTTTGGCGCGGAGGGCGCCACATGTGGAAGACGGCGCGGCCCTCAACGGGCCGATCTTGCCGACATAGGCCGGGCACAGGCCGATTCGTCGACACGATCAATGTGGTCGCCCGTGAAGAATGGCCCTGACCGGTTCAATTTGAGCTGATCAGGGTCATTTCGTTTTGGATTTGGAGAGCGCAGAGCAGGGCACGCCAAAGGTCCTGGAACCACCTGACGAGGAGGTGGAAGTTGAAGCCAGCGGCTGCGAGGACGGCATTGATACGGTCGCCGTGGCGTCCCTTGAGGTAGTTCCGTCCCATGCGGTGCTCGGCCTTGAGGTGGCCGATGATGGGCTCGATGGCGGCGCGGCGCTTCATCTCCCGTTTGATGGCGGTGGTAGTCCTGCGGACCTGGCCTGTGATCCAGACCTTGAACTTGTTGGGATGGTCATGGCCGCGATAGCCCCTGTCGACGTGGACGCGGTCCGGCTCGCGTCCAGTGTTGGCTTTGATGTCGGCGACGGCCTTGGCCAGGGTGTGGCCGTCGAAGGGGTTGGTGTGCAGGGCCTGGGCGTGGAGGACGAAGAGGCCGCCCTTGGGCTTGGTGATGGGGACGGCGACGCTGACCTTGCAGCCGAACTCGTAGGGGGCGCGGGCCTTGCCCTTGCCGATGCATTCGACCTCGGGGGCGTGGAGGGAGTAGACTTTCTGCCCGCGCTGGCGCTGGGTCTGCATGCTGACCTTGATGGCCAGGTCACGTAAGGGGCCGTAGCGGGCCAGGAGGTCTGGGGCCTCGGCGCCTCCCTTGGCGGCGACCTTGCGGTTGATGTCACGGATGAGGCGGCCCAGACGGGTGCGCAGGAACTTCAGTTCCCGGTTGGCGCGCTTGTGTTGGTGGGCGTGGGTGTAGCGGCCGACCATGATGGCGGCCTTCTTGGCCACGCGCAGATAGCTCTGGCGCAGCGTGAGGCCGTTGTCCTTGGCGAAGCCGACCAGCTTCTCGATGGCCTTGTGGGTCAGGCGGGCGTCGGTGGGGTGGGCGACGGCCTTGGGCTGGACGGTGGTGTCCACCGCCACGCGCGCCAAGTCGCGGGTGCTGAGCGCGCCGGTGGCCTGGGCCACCCGCAGGCTCTCCTGGATCAGCGCGGCCAGCCGCTCCTCGCCCAGGCGCTGGCGCCAACGGGACAGCGACGACCGGTCGAAGGGCAGGTCGTGGCGGAAGACCTCCTCGCCGCAGAAGAACTGGAAATAGGGGTTCTCCGCCCAGCGGGCGGTCAGCACCTCATCCGACAGGTTGTGCATGTGCTTCAGGATCAGCAGGCCCGCCATCAGCCGGACCGGCAACGGCGGCTGGCCTGGTCCGCCGCCATAGACCCCACCCAAGCGCTGTTCCAGAAAGCCCCAGTCGATCTTGCCCGACAGCACCACCAGTGGGTGCTTCAGGTCGATGATCTGGTCCAGGGCTGGACGCAGAAGGTCTTTCTGTCGGGTGTCCCGGGGTCGTGACATGGCCTGTTCCCACCGCTGTTCACAGGGGGAATCGAATCACGAAATGGCCCAAAAGGGGATCCCCAAATTGCAAGAAAGCGGAGGCCAAGCCCCCTCTTTCCTGCAAATTCGATTACAGCACTACCAGCCAAACACCATGGTCGGCCAACGGCTTAGAAATCATTCACGGGCGACAATGTGGTGGGTTGCCGCCTTTCGCCGAAAGGTCCGAGCGTAATTCCGCTATTTCGATCACGCTTCCTCCGGACGCTCTGTCGCTTCACGCAGTTGCGCTTCTCTTCGTTTACTGTGACCTGCTTATGGAAGGCCCCTCACCCCCGAGCACATCCTCATGCTGGGCGTGCAAACGGAACGCGATCAGGTGAAGTCTCTCGATCACGTTCCCCCGTATTATGGACAGGTTAGAGCGCGGCTAATGGCAATTCTTATCCCGCTTGTCGCGCGGCACTGAGAACCATGTCAGTGCTCTCGAGCGACACCCGCCGCGCATCCACCTCCTGGCAAAAGTCGGGGAACTCCATCCGGAAACGCTGTTCCCACGCCAGGCTTCCGGCACCGGAGAGGCGGCGGACCGTGGTGGCCGGCAACGTCCCTATCCGGGGGCTGGGCTGCCCCGTGATCGTCCGGTCCATCCAGTTCAACACAGTTAGGGGGTCCGCCGTCAGGTCCTCATAAAAGAAGCGCTTGGGCGCGACGTTATGATCAGTAAAATGCTTTTCGAACCCGTCTTCGCAGGTTAGCAGTCCCAGGATCGTTTCCTTGATCTTGTCGGCGTCATAAGCAACCTTGGACAAGTATACGTCGCTGAGATCGTTACGTTGGAAACTGTGGAAAATCCCACTGGACGCACTTTTGTAAAGCGATATTCCTTGCGCAATGATATTTTTGCGGCGCAGGTAGAAGACCTTTATGTCTCGGAACGCACCCGAAGGGGCACTCATCAGCTGCTGCATCGCCAGCATCTGATAGTAGCTTAGCTGCAAACCCGCAATCCGGCATGAAGAGGCGGAGTTCCGAGCCGACCACCGCGCATAAGCATTGATGTCGCGGGTGCCAATTATTTTAGGCGGCGAGCATCCCAACGCATGCTCCTCGGTTTGGATCCAGCCTTCATTGAACCATTCCTGTGGAACACCCAATACATCTGAGTTTTTCGCGAGTTCCGTTAGCCATGTGCTGCCGGAACGGGCAATAATAAAAATTATATACAGTTTATATTTATTATTGAGCGCTTTTATGGTTTCAACGTCAACAATGCAATTGTCAGAAAAGACCGCCTTGTACGGCTTGCATAGTTCCAAGTAATCTACCACGACAACCCCTTGGAGCAAAAATTCTTTATGTCATTTCCATTAAAATCCAGCAAGTGGAAAAATACCTTTAAATAGAACCGTATCTCAGATTGATGTTTATTTGCTGACTTGTCTAAATCTTATGGGTATAATATCGTCCGTTAAGTATATATCTATTGGCCTATATCCGACAGCCGGCTGTCTTTAATTCTGCAATCCTAGGTGAAGAGCGCCGGGCGGGCACTACCGCTAAAGATTGCGACACCCTAACGCCATCGCTTGGTTGGCACGCGTCTTCAGCTTCACTGAACGCCTGCCAGAGCATCCACCTGTGATATCCGATGCCGATATCGGGTTCGATCGCGTGAAGGCCGCTGCCGCCAGGGGGAGCACCTTTGACCTGGGGCAACCAAGCCCCACAAACGCGGAAGGGAGCATTCACGGAATAGGCGATATGGGCATGCTGCGCGGCGACCGCGCCTGGTTCTGACAAGAGGGGGCGCCCAGCCCGACCCGCCCCCCCTTTCCGGACTTAAGCCGCCTGGCGCGCCTTGACATAGTCCTGGATGACCAGGGACAGCACGTCCAGCGGCATGCTGCCGGACGACAGGCCGGCGTGGTGGAACTCGCGGATGTCGAACTTCGGCCCCAGTTCCTTTTTCGCCTGGTCGCGCAGGCGCACCCACATGGTATGGCCGATCTTGTAGCTGCAGGCCTGGCCCGGCCAGGCGCAGTAGCGGTCGGTCTCGCGCGTCATGGCGCTTTCGGTATCGCCCGTCAGGTCCACCATGTATTTGACCGCCTGTTCCCGCGTCCACCGCTTGTGGTGCATGCCGGTGTCGATGACGCAACGGCCGGCGCGGAACAGCAGGAACTTCAGATAGCCGATACGGCCCATCGGTTCCTTCTCGTACATACCCATCTCATCGGCCAGTTGCTCGGCGTACAGGGCCCAGCCCTCGCCATAGCCGGAGAAGAACATGTTGGAGCGGTAGCGGGGAATGCCCGCCGTCTCCTGCGCCAGGGCCACCTGCAGGTGATGGCCGGGGATGCCCTCGTGGTAGAGGGTGGAGGGCAGCGCCCACTTGGGCCATTCTCCAGTGTCGTGCAGGTTGAAGTAGATGGTGGCCGGCCGCTTGCCGTCCAGCGAGGGCGACTGGTAGTAGGCCAGCGGCGCGCCGGCGTCGATCTGCGCCGGCACCGGCTTCACCTCCGCCTTGGCCTTGGGCAGGGTGGAGAAATATTTGGGCAGGTGGCCCACCACGTCCGCCAAGCGCACGCCCAGGTCGGTGATCAGCTGGGCCTTGCCCTCCTCGGTCTTCGGATAGAAGGAGGCGGGGTCCTGGTACAAGGCCTTGATGCGCTGGCCCACCGTGCCCTGGGTCAGGCCTTGCGCCTTCAGCACGGCATCCAGGCGGGCGGTGATCTCCCGGCCCTGGTCCAGGCCAATCTTGTGCACCTCTTCCGGGGACAGGGTGGTGGTGGTATTGGCGCGCAGGCCATCGACATACCAGGCGTCGCCGTCCTTCACATGCCAGACGCCGGCGTCGTGCGTCGCCTGCCAGCGTGCGGCCTCCACCGCCGCGATCTGGCGGTCCAGGGCCGGCAGCACCTTGGATGTATAGATGCCGGCGGCACGGGCGGCCCAGTCGCCTTCGATGCCCTTGGCCTTGGTTCGCCGGGTGACGGAGGACACCAGGTCCGATTTGTCGGCGTCGACGCGCAGGGCGCGCATCTGGGTCAGGGTCGTGTCCAGCAGGAAGTCCGGCGCCACCACGCCGACGCCCCGGTCATGGTCCAGGCGCTCCGTATCCTGGTCCAGCGCGGTGGCGAAGGCCTCCAGCCGCGAGAGATAGGCCTCGGCATCGTCCTGGGTGGCGATGGGGTGCTTGGTGTCCAGAAAGGTGGGGGTGGACTGGTAGCAGCCGGTCAGCTGGCTGATGGCATAGGGGGAGCGCTCGCCCGGCCGGCCGAAATCGAAGCGCTTGTAGGTTTCCAGCCGGTTGGACAGGACGTAGGCGACGCAGTCGTAATTCACGGCGTCGATGCCGGCCAGGCTGCGGCGGTCGATGCCCGCCAGGCGGCGCATCTGGCTGGCAGCGGCCTCACGCTCCGCCGCTTGGCCGGCGGCCGAGCGGTCACCCAGCCGGCTGCGCAACCCCGCCAGCTCTCCGGTGTCCAGGCCCAGGTTGGTCGCGGCCTCGGGGCGCCGCCGCAAATCCTCTTGGAAGAAGGTTTCCAGCAAGGCTGTCAACGAGGCGCCGGCACCGGTGGAGTTGCCCGGCGGGGCGTTTGACGGTGTGGAGGTTTGCGCCCACGCGGGCAGCGCGGCGGACAAGGCGACGGCAGCGGAACTGCCGGCCAGGAACTGGCGGCGATCGACCATGGAACTCTCCCAACTCGTATGTCCCTGTTTTGGGGGAGAGTATGCGCAAATTTTTGATGGATGAAAGCCGGGGCCCGCCATCAAGCAGGCCGCACTCCTGTTCCGGGGCCGGGCGACGGGGTTGCATCTATTGTAAATTGTCGGGTCGCCGACCCACTGCCACCGCAGGCCTCGGCACACCGCGCCGCAAGGTGTCGAATCGGGCGGGCGCCAGCGATCTCGCAGGCCAGCGTTCCACATCAGCCGTCATAGCCTTGAAACCATTCGCGGTTAAGCCTGTGGCCGAACTGTCGAGGATGCCCTGTCATGTCTTTCCCCCGTCCGCTGCCGCTGGTTGTCGCCGTCCTCGGCCTCACCGCCTGCGCCACCAAGGCGCCGGAGAATGCGGTGGCCATGAACCAGATCCAGGTCATCGGCACCCACAACAGCTATCACGCCGGCATCGCCCCCAATGAGGCGGTGTTGTGGAAAAAAGCCCATCCTGAGCAGTACGCCGCCCTGGACTACCGTCACCAGCCCCTGGCGGCGCAGCTGTCGGCCGGGGTGCGCCAGGTGGAACTAGACGTCTATGCCGACAGCAAGGGCGGGCTGTACGCCCACCCCGCCGGGCCCGGCCTGGTGACCCAGGCCGGCCTGCCGGCCGACCCGCCCTTCGATCCCGGCCATGTCATGGACTTGCCGGGCTTCAAGGTCCTGCACATGCAGGACATGGACTACCGCAGCACCTGCCAGCCCTTCACCGCCTGTCTGGCCGACATCCACGCCTGGTCGCAGGCCCATCCCGGCCACGTCCCCCTCTTCATCCTGATTGAGACCAAGGAGGAGATGCTGTCCCTACCCGTCCCCACCGTGACGCCGGAGGCGCTGACGCCGGCCGGCCTGGACGCCCTGGACCGGGAAATCCTATCGGTGTTCAAGGCGGAGGAGATCATCAGCCCCGACCGGGTGCGGGGCGATGCCGCGACGCTGAACGCCGCCATCCGGACACGTGGCTGGCCCAGCCTGGAGGCGGCGCGAGGCAAGGTTGTCTTCCTGCTGGATCAGAGGAAGGTCACCGCCCGCTACCTGGAGGGCCACGCCGGCCTGAAGGGCCGCGTCGCCTTCACCAACGCCCAGCCCGGTGACGCCGACGCCGCCTTCATCGAGATGAACGATGGCCCGGGCGACGCCATCACCGCCCTGGTGCGCCAGGGCTACCTGGTGCGCACCCGGTCCGACGCCGACACCAAGGAGGCGCGGGCCAACGACACCCGCCACCGCGACAGGGCGCTGGCCAGCGGGGCGCAGATCGTCAGCACGGACTATCCGGCTTCGGAACCAGCCGACACCGGTTTCGTCGTCAGCCTGCCGGGTGGGGGCGCCGCGCGCTGCAACCCGGTGACCGCGGGTGACGGCTGCGGCACGGGGCCGCTGGACCGATAGGGACTGGAGGCCGCTTGCCAGGGGCTGAACCCCTTCTCTATTCTTCACGCACAATAAACATCGGAAGCGGCAGGCGATGAAGAAGACGAGCAGATGGGCGGCGTTGGCTTTCGGCACGGCGCTGAGCCTTCCCTTGGCAGGTGCGGGCGGCGCGGCCGAGGCCACGAAGCCGGAAGGCATCAAGGTCGACCTGACCCGGCCCGACTGGGTGGCCTTCCGCAACCTGTACCAGCAGTTGGTGCAGACCAACACCACGCTGTCGGCCGGCAGCTGCACGGTGGCCGCGCAGAACATCGCCAACCGGCTGGTCGCCATCGGCCTGAAGAAAAGCGACGTGCGCGTGCTGGTGCCGGAGGGCCGGCCCAAGGACGGCGCGCTGGCGGCGGTGCTGCCCGGCACCGACAAGACGGCCAAGCCGCTGTTGCTGCTGGCCCATATCGACGTGGTGGAGGCCAAGCGCGAGGATTGGCAGCGCGATCCCTTTACCCTGGTGGAGGAGAACGGCTATTTCTACGGGCGCGGCAGCAGCGACGACAAGGCCATGGCCGCCGTCTTCGCCGACCTGCTGATCCGCCTGCGCCAGGAAGGCTTTCGGCCCAAGCGCGACATCAAGCTGGCGCTGACCTGCGGCGAGGAGACCAGCGACACCTTCGACGGCGTGGCCTATCTGCTGGCCCATGACCGCGACGCGGTGGAGGCGGAGTTCGCCCTGAACGAGGGGGCCGGCGGCCGGCTGGACAAGGACGGGAAGTACCTGGCGCTGGAAATCCAGGCGGGAGAGAAGGTCTACCAGGACTTCACGCTGGAGACGACCAACCCCGGCGGCCACAGCTCCCGGCCCAGCAAGGACAACGCCATCTATCATCTGGCGGCGGGCCTGAACCGGCTGGCGGCGTTCGACTTCCCCGTGGCGCTGAACCCGGTGACCAAGGCCTATTTCACCGCCCTATCCCCGGTCATCGGCGGTCCGGTGGGGGCCGACCTGCTGGCCATCACCAAGGACAATCCCGACCCGGCCGCCATCGCGCGCGTCAGCCAGGACGCCGGCTGGAACAGCACGCTGCGCACCACCTGCGTCGCCACCATGGTGAACGCCGGCCACGCGCCCAACGCCCTGCCCCAGCACGCCCAGGCCAACGTCAACTGCCGCATCCTGCCGGGGCAGCCGCTGGAGGACGTGCGCCAGACCCTGGTCAAGGTGCTGGATGATCCCGCCATCAAGGTGACGGCGGTGGGCGAGCCCAGCCCCGTCTCCCCCCGCCGGTCCTGACGCCCACGGTGCTGGACCCGGTGAAGGAGGTCGCGGCCAAGATGTGGCCCGGCGTGCCGGTGGTGCCCACCCAATCCACCGGCGCCACCGACGGCCGCTTCCTGAACGCCGCCGGCATCGCCACGTACGGCCTCAGCGGCATGTTCCGCGACCCGGACGGCAGCGGCGTCCACGGCCTGAATGAACGCATCCGCGTGCGATCGCTCTATGAGGGGCGGGAATTCTTGTACGCGGTGGTGAAGAAGTACGCGGGGTGAGCCCGTGGACGACTGTTAATCCATTGGCCTGCCATACTGTTAGGCCGGTGGTGCGGTAAACGCTTGTGCAGGAAAGCGGGGCCTTGGCCTTCGCTTTCCTACGACTGGGCTATCCCATCCTTCGTGGAGAACTCCCCGTCAACGGCGGCTTACCTCTCCCCCCAACATCTTCACGATGGCCGAGAAGTCCAGGTGCCCGTTGCCCGCGGCGGCGAACAAGGCGTATAGCGCCGCCGCGTTTGCCCCCAAGGGCGTGGCGGCGCCACTGGAAGCGGCGGCGGCCTGGGCCAGCTTCAGGTCCTTCAGCATCATGTCGACGGCGAAGCCCGGGGCGTAGTCGCGGTTGGCGGGCGACGTGGGCACGGGACCGGGCACGGGACAGTAGGTCGTCAGCGACCAGCACTGGCCGGAAGAGGTGGAGCTGACGTCGAACAGCTTCTGCCGGTCCAGGCCCAGCTTGTCGGCGAGCGCAAAGGCCTCGGATACGGCGATCATGGATATGCCCAGGATCATGTTGTTGCAGATCTTGGCGGCCTGGCCGGTGCCGGGGCCGCCGGTGTGCACCACCGTCTTGCCCATCTGCGACAGATAGGGCCGCGCCCGCTCCATCGCCTCGTCACTGCCGCCCACCATGAAGGTCAGCGTTCCGGCCGCGGCCCCGCCCGTGCCGCCGGAAACGGGGGCGTCCACCATGGCGAAGCCCCGGGCGGCGGCGGCGGCGGCCACGGCGCGGGCGCTGTCGACATCGATGGTGGAGCTGTCGATCAGCAAGGCGCCGGGCGCCGCGGTGTCGAAGACGTTGCCGGCATCCTCATAGACGCCGCGCACATGACGGCCAGCGGGCAACATGGTCACCACCACATCGGCACCCGAGGCGGCGTCGCCGACGGAGCCGGCGATGACGCCACCGGCCTCGGCCAGGGCGGCCAACGACTGGGGCGCCAGATCGAAGCCCACGACGGTGTGGCCGGCCTTCAGCAGGTTGCGGGCCATGGGCAGGCCCATGTTGCCCAGGCCGATGAACGCGATGCGGCTCATGATCGTTCTTCTCCCGTAATGATTATTTATGCGGGCGGCATGATGCCGCCGTAGGACCCGACTGGGTCCGCCGCAGCTTTTCGGGAAGCGTCAGCGGACTGGAAAGCGAGGAAGCCCCAAGACACGCATAAGGGCCGCCGGACGGCGGTGCCCGGCGTATGAGGGGGCATATCAAGCCTTCGCCAACAGGCGGCGGGCGATGATCAGGCGCATGATCTCATTGGTGCCTTCCAGGATCTGATGCACCCGGACATCGCGGACGTAGCGTTCCACGGGGTATTCGCGGATGTAGCCGTAGCCGCCATGCAGCTGCAGCGCCTCGTTACAGACCTGGAAGCCCACATCGGTGGCGAAGCGCTTGGCCATGGCGCACCAGGTGGTGGCTTCCGGATCGCCGGCGTCCAGGGCGACCGCCGCGCGATGCACCATCAGGCGCGCGGCCTCCAGTTCCGTCGCCATGTCGGCCAGGCGGAACTGCAGGGCCTGGAAATCCGCCAGCTTGCGGCCGAAGGCCTCGCGCTCGCCCATGTAGCGGGTGGCCAGGTCCAGGCAGGCCCGCGCCCCACCCAGGGAGCAAGAGGCGATGTTGATGCGGCCGCCGTCCAGGCCCTTCATGGCGATGCCGAAGCCCGCGCCTTCCGCCCCCAGCCGGTTTTCCACTGGCACGCGGCAATCCTCGAAAATCACCTGGGCGGTGGGCTGGCAGTTCCAGCCCATCTTCCTTTCCTTCTTGCCGAAGCTGAGGCCCGGCGTGCCCTTCTCCACCACCAGGGCGGAGATGCCCTTCGGACCCGGCCCGCCGGTGCGCACCATGACGACGTAGAGGTCGGAGACGCCGGCGCCGGAGATGAAGGCCTTGGACCCGTTCAGCACATAGTGATCGCCATCCCGCACCGCCTTGGTGCGCAGGGCGGCCGCGTCGGAGCCGGAGCCAGGCTCCGTCAGGCAGTAGCTGGCAACCAAATCCATGGTCATGAGACCCGGCAGGTACCGCGCCCTAATCGTGTCGTTACCGAAACGATCGATCATCCACGCCGCCATATTGTGGATGGACAGGAAGGCCGAGGTGGCGACGCAGCCGGCGGACAGCTCCTCGAACAACAGGGCGGCGTCCAGGCGGGTGAGGCCGGAGCCACCATGCTCCTCCCCGCAATACAGCCCGCCCATGCCCAGGGCCGCGGCGGCGCGCAGGGCATCAAGCGGGAAGATTTCCTTCTCATCCCACTCGGCGGCGTGGGGCGCCAGATGCTCGGCGGCGAATTCCCGCGCCATGGCCCGGAACGCCCGCTGTTCCTCCGTCAAACCGAAGTCCATGGCCCTATCCTCCCTGTTCTTATTTTCGGACAACGCGGCGTCAGGCCATGTTCAGCATGATGGTCTTCTTATGGGTGAAGTGTTCCAGCATGGCCTCAAGGGTCGCTTCCTTGCCCAGGCCGGAGGACTTCACGCCGCCGTAGGACAGGTTGGGCTGCACCACGAGGTTCTGGTTCACCTGCACCAGGCCGGCCTGAAGGCGCTGGGTGGCGTCCAGCGCCGTCTTCAGGTCGCGCGTCCAGATGGTGGCAGCCAGGCCGAATTCGCTGTCGTTGGCCTGGGCGATCACGTCCTCGTACTCCGTGAAGCGGATGACGCAGGTGACCGGCCCGAATATCTCCTCCCGCGCCAGACGGCTGTCGTTGGTCATGCCGGTGAAGATGACGGGGCGGACGTACAGGCCCTGGGCCAGGGCGGCGTCATTGGGCAGGGCGGAGCATTCATGCGCGGTGGCGCCGGGGGTGCGCTTGCCCTCAGCGATGTAGCCCTGGACGCGGTCGAACTGCTGCGGCGAAACGATGGTGCCGATATCCGTCTTCTCATCCAGCGGGTCGCCCATGACCATGGCGTCCACCTTGGCCTTCAGCGCCGTGACGAAAGCGTCGTGCAGGCTGTCGTGCACGAAGATGCGGCTGGCGGCGGTGCAGCTCTGCCCCTGGCGGGTGAAGCGCATGCCGGTGACGGCCCCGGCCACCGCCGCTCCCAAGTCGGCGTCGCCCATGACGATCATCGGGCTCTTACCGCCCAGTTCCAGGGTGACGGGGATCAGCTTGTCGGCGGCCGTGCGGCTGACGATGCGGCCGGTCTCGACCGAGCCGGTGAAGGTGACCTTGGCCACCTTGGGATGCGCCACCAGCGGCGCGCCGCAGTCGGGGCCGAAGCCGGACAGGATGTTCAGCACACCGGCCGGCAACACCTGGGCCATGATCTGGCAGGCGCGCAGCACGGCGAAGGGCGCCTCTTCCGCCGACTTCACCACCACGGTGTTGCCCGCCACCAGCGCCGGGGCGATCTTCAGCGCCATCAGCATCATGGGCACGTTCCAGGGTATGATGGCGCCCACCACGCCCAGGGGCTCGCGCACCGTCAGGGTCAGCATCTTGGGGTTGAAGGGCACCGTCTCGCCCTTCAGCTCACCACCCAGGCCGCCGAAGAAGGTGAAGGCGTCGGCCAGCACGCCGGCCTCGACCCGGCTTTCGGTGCGCAGGGCCTTGCCCGTCTCCAGCGCCACCAGGCGGGCCAGTTCCTCGGTATGGGCGGTCAGCAGGCGGCCGCATTGCGCCACCAGCCGGCCGCGCTCGCGCGCCGGCAGGGCCTTCCACGGCCCGCCGGCCTCCACCGCCGCCGCCACGGCGGCATCCACGTCGGCGGCCTCGCCATAGGCGGCGCGGCCCATGACCTCACCCTTCGCGGGGTTGACGACGTCGAAGGTCTTGCCGGAGGCCGAGGCCACCAGGCGCCCGCTGATCAGGTGCTTGCCCGACAGCTCGGCCGCCAGGGCATACGGATCCAGCTGCGGGGCGAGAGAGGTGGCGGTGCTGCTCATGGGGGTTCACTCCTGTTTATTCTGTATCGCGGTTCCGGCTGGGGCCCGGGAGACGCGCTCTGCTGGAGACATGGCACGGCCCCGCGCAGATCGCCATTATCCGGGCGGGAAGCCGGACGACATAGGTGGCAAGTACGCGAAACGGCTGTGCAAGAATGCGCAGACGCGGCGCCCCGGCCCTGGGGAAAAGACGCATATGAGCCTCAGTCTATCACCAGGCTGACGCCCCCGACGCTGGGGTCCGAACCGGGTCTGGGTGGGCGCCGGGAGATCAAGGTGACGGTATCGGCCAGCGGCGCCCCGCCCGCCGGGGTGGCCAGCGCGGGCAGGCGGCTGGTGATGTCCAGCACCACGTCGCGGTGGCCGCCATCATCCTCCGCCGGCTGGCTGGCCATATAGGTGTAAAGGCCCAGGCGGCGGGCCTCATCCGCCGCATCCACCGGCGCGGTTCCCAATGTGCCGGCGAAGACCATCACCGGCGTGCCCGTCGGCGCGCGGCGGCGCACGTCATGGATGACCAACTGCACCCGATGGCCCTGGGCCGCGGCCGTCACGGCATCGGCCCAGCGCGCCGGGCCGCTCAAAGGCAAGGACCGGGGTGCCGCATCCAGGACCCAAGCCTGGCCCGCCGTCCGGCGTCCCTCGCCCTTTTCCACCAGCCAGGTGCCGAAGACCACGGCGACACCCAGCATTATCAATCCCGCGACCGGCACCCGCGTCATGACCGTTCCTTGATGTTACCCATCCTTAAACATCCGGTTGGTCCCATGAATACGCCCATTTGGTGGTAAACCGGCGCCTTTGCTGAACATGGCCGATCAGCGAGGCTGGGCGCGCTACGGGAGTAGCGGCGGGAAGGCGGCCATGTAACGCCATTAAAATTTGTTACCGCTAACAAAAGTCGCTTGACGACATCGCCGGATATAAATAATATTTATCCCAAGCGAACGGTCCTGCGGATCGATCGACCAAGATGGGGACGAAATACCCGAAGACGCGGCATCGCCCCCTGGGCGCGCAGCTGGCTGGCCCGATGGCCGCCACTTCCCGTTCCCCCATCGCCCGAGTTTCGCCGGCCCTGTCGGCACATCGCATCTGGCAAGTCCTGCAGAGGCCCGCTCATGGTCCGGCAGGGGTTACCCGATGGCCCTGAGAGAACCCTCCCGTTCCCAGGGTCTTATCTCCCCAAGCCGGGGCGCGCGTCGCCCCGGCTTCTTTTTTGTCCCACACCCCCAACCGACGCGAAGTTCCCAATTCCCTGGACGCATGTCATGCGCCAGGATGCGGGCGGGGAAAACCTGGGGGACTTCGACAATCATGCGTAGGCATCCGCTTGCCACCGCCGCCCTGGCGGTGGCCCTTTGCACGCCAGCCGTCGCGGCGGAAATCGCGAGCGCCAAGGCGCCAGCCGGCGACATCAACCTGGCGGCCCAGACCATCCCGGCCGCCATCGGCACCGACCCCGCCCCTGATTCCCAGCACCCCGCCCGCATGGCGGTGCTGCACATCCCGACCGGCGGCCGCACGGGCCACCCGGTGGAGGTCAACGGCGTCGCCTATCTGGCGTCTGGCGCCGGGGCCCATCCCACCCTGCTGTTGCTGCACGGCCTGCCCGGCAACGAGAAGAACCTGGATCTGGCCCAGGCGGTGCGCCGCGCCGGCTGGAACGTGGTGACCATGAATTATCGCGGATCCTGGGGCAGCCCCGGCAGCTTCCGCTTCGCCAACAACCCGGAGGACGCGACGGCGGCCCTGGCCTATCTGCGCGACCCGGCCCACGCCCAGGACCTGGGCATCGACACCGGCCGGCTGGTCATCGCCGGGCACAGCATGGGGGCCTGGACGGCGGCCCATGCCGCGGCCAAGGACGGCAAGCTGGCCGGCCTGATCCTGATTTCCATGGGCGACATCGGCGTCGTCGCCCACCTGCCCCATGATAAGCTGGTGGCGCTGGCCGCCGACAACCGGGAAGCGCTGGCGGGCGTCACGCCGGAAAGCATGGCCAAGGAAATGGAAAACCATGCCGACGCCTTCGCCACCGCCCCGCTGACGGCGCGCCTCACCGGCACGCCCCTGCTGGCCCTGACGTCGGACGATGGGCTGGCCAGCCACACCGACGCCCTGGTGGCGGGCATCCGCGCCCACGGCGGCACCCAGATCAGCACCGCCCACGCCGCCACCGACCACGGCTGGTCCGATCACCGCATCGCGCTGGAGGCGGCGGTGATCAACTGGTTGCAAAAGCTGGGTGGCTGAAAGGCGCGATCGCGGCTCACGGCAATCGCGGGCGCCTAAACGTAGGCGTCCGCCGTCCCCATGTGCTCCTGGACGTAGCGGCGAATGCCTTCCTCCAGTTCGGTGAAGGGGCGGTCGTAGCCGGCGGCGCGCAGGCGGCCCATGTCCGCCTGGGTGTAGTACTGGTACTTGCCCTTCAGATGGTCGGGCATGGGGATGTAGTCGATGCGCGGGGGCAAGCCCGCGGCGGCGAACAAGGCATGCGCCAGGTCGTTCCAGCTGCGCGCCTTGCCAGTGCCCAGGTTGAACAGGCCGCTGACGCCCGGGTTGTCATAGAGCCACAGCATGACGTCGACGGTATCGCCCACCCAGACGAAGTCGCGCAGTTGGCCGCCGTCGGCATAGTCCGGCCGGTCGGACGCGAACAGGCGCGCCGGCTCCCCACCCATGATCTGGGGATAGAGCTTGGCGGGGACGGAGCGCATGCCGCCCTTGTGGTACTCATTGGGGCCATAGACGTTGAAGAACTTCAGGCCCACATGCTGCGGCGGCGTGGGGGCCCGCTGATCGATCGCGGCGCGCACGCGGCGGTCCAGCAGGTGCTTGGACCAGCCATAGGGGTTCAGCGGGCGCAGGCGCGCCAGCGCCTCGGCCGAGGGATCGTCGTCGAAGCCCTGGGCGCCGTCGCCATAGGTGGCGGCGGACGAGGCGTAGATCAGGCGCACGCCCGTGGCGGCGCACCACGACCATAGGTCCAGCGTCAGGCGGAAGTTGTTCTCCACCACCCGGTCGGCGTCCGTCTCGGTGGTGGCCGATATGGCCCCCATGTGGAAGATGACCTCCACAGCGTCCGCATGGCGGTCCAACAATTCCGGCAGCTGTTCCGGCGTCACCAGGTCATGCAGGTTGCGCTTGGCGATGTTGCGCCACTTGTCCCCCTGGCGCAGCCGATCGACCACGACGATGGGGCCCAGACCCCGCTGCTCCAGGCCGGCCACCAGATTGGACCCGATGAAGCCGGCGCCGCCGGTCACGATGATCATGAACTGCTGCTTCTCGTGAAAAATCCCATGCCCGCCCCTGACGGAAGCGGGCATGGGCCTTGATAGGGGACCGCGCCGCCCAGGACAAGCCGTCCCACCGACAGGTCAGGGGGCGGCGTCAACCGGTCACGCGGATGCGCTTGGCGATGCCGGTGGTGCTTTGGTTGGGCACCAGTTCCACCAGCGCCACCCGGCCGCCGTGGGCCTGGACCACATCGGCGCCCACCACCTGGTCGATGGTGTAGTCGGCGCCCTTGATCAGCACATCGGGCATCACCTCGGTGATCAGCGCCAGGGGCGTGTCGTCCTCGAACAGGGCGACGGCGTCGACCGAGCCGAAAGCCGCCAGCACGATGGCGCGCGACCGCTCGTCCTGGATGGGCCGCTCCGGCCCCTTCAGGCGGCGCACCGACGCGTCGGAGTTGAGGCCGACGATCAGGCGGTCGCAGGTGGCGCGCGCGGCGGCCAGCAGCTGGACGTGGCCGGGATGGATCAGGTCGAAGCAGCCGTTGGTGAACCCCACCTTAAGGCCCCGGCGGCGCCAGCGGGCGATCTGTTCCCGCAGTTCCGCCCCGCCCAGCACCTTGGACAGATTCTGGCGATCATCCTGTTCGGCCAGGGCGTGCAGCAGTTCCACCGGGCTGACCACGGCCGTGCCCACCTTGGCCACCACCAGGCCGGCGGCGACGTTGGCCAGTTCCACCGCCTCGGCGATATCGGCCCCCGTGGCCAGCGCGGTGGCGATGACGGACACCACCGTGTCGCCGGCGCCCGAGACGTCGAAGACCTCCTTCGCCTCCGCCTGGACGTTCAGGAAGGTGCCGTCGCCCCGGACCAGGGTCATGCCCTCCTCACTGCGGGTGACCAGCATGCCCTCGATGCCATGGTCGCGCATCAGGGTGCCGGCGGCGGCCACGATCTCTTCCGTGGTCCTGGGGCTGTGCCCCACCGCGAGCGCCAGCTCCGCCCGGTTGGGCGTGACCAGGGTCGCGCCGCGATAGATGGAATAATCGGCGCTCTTGGGATCAACGATCACCGGCTTGCCGGCCTCGCGCGCCAGGGCGATCAGTTCCTTCAGCACCGGCGGCGTGAACACGCCCTTGCCGTAGTCGGACAGGATGACGACGTCGATGCCGGACAGATGCGCGGCCACGGCCGTCACCAGGCCGCGCTGCGTATCCTCCGCCACCGCCTCCTCACTGTCCCAGTCGGAGCGCAGCAGGTGGTGGCCGTCGGCCACGAAGCGCGTCTTTTCCGAGGTGCGGCGCCGGCCGTCCACCTGCAGGATGGAGGTGACCTGGGCGTCGGCCGCCACCAGTTGGCCCACGCGCACGCCGGCGGAATCGCTCCCGACGACACCGCCGAACACCACGTGGCCGCCCAGCGCCGTGATGTTGCGCACCACGTTGCCGGCACCGCCCAGCATGACGTCCTCATGCGCGTTGCGCAGCACGGGCACCGGTGCCTCGGGCGAGATGCGCCCGACCTTGCCGCGCACGAAGCGGTCCAGCATCACGTCGCCGATGACCATGACCCGACCCCCCGCCAGGCCCTCCACCGTGGAACTCAAACCGACAAAGCGGCTCATGGCTTTCCCATCCCCAGATTAAAACAGGCCACACATGATCCGCCCAGCTTAGCACACGGCCGGTGGCGCAGGGCAATCGGCCGCGCCCCCTTCAGCCCCGGCGGGTCAGGCCCACGCCGGCCAGGGCCAGGGCGAAGCCGGCCAGTTGCAGGGGCGTCAGCGTTTCGTGGAACAGGAAGAAGGCCTCCAGCGCCGCCAGCGGCGGGACCAGCAGCAGCAGCGCCGTGGCGCGCGTGGCCTCGCCATGGCGCACCATCCACACCAGCAGGGAGATGCCGACGACCGAGGGCCCCAGGACAGCCCAGGCCAGCGCCGTCCACAGCACCGGATGCGGATCCCAATGCGGCGTGCCCACGGTCAGGAACAGCAGGCAGACCACGCAGAGGGCGCCCAGGTTCTGCAGCGCGCCGGCCGGCCGCAGGTCGTCACCGGCCACGGAGGATTTCTGCAGCAGGGTGCCGATGGTGATGGACAGGACGCTGAGCACGGCCAGGGCCGCGCCCAAGGGCGGCAGCCCGTCGGTAGCAGCTGGCGGCAGCCCGCCCGCGGCGGATGGTGGCAAGCCACCCGCCCCGGCCGCCGCGTGCAGGGCCAGCTTCGGCGCCAGCACGCAGGCCACGCCGGCGAAGCCGATGGCCAAGCCCAGCCAGGCCAGGCGGCTGAGCCGCTGGCGGAACACCAGGGTGGTGATCAGCGCGGTGAACAGGGGCTGCAAGGCGCCCATCAGGGCCATGATGCCGGCGGCCAGTCCCTGGGCGATGGCCCAGTAGGAAAAGCCGATGTAGACGCCCTGCATCAGGGCGCCGGCCAGCATATGCAGGCCGGCCGCCCGGCCGCGGGGCCAGGAAACGCCAGCCGCCAGTGCCGCACCCGTGAAGAGCAGCGCCGTCAGGCCGAAGCGCGCCACCAGAAACAGCTGCACGTCGGCATAGGGCAGTACCGCCCGCCCCACCAGGAAGCCGGTGGACCAGATGAGGATGAACAGCCAGGGGGCGGCCCATCCCAGCAGGCGGGCCCGAAGGGCGATGGACGCGCCACCCCTCACGGCACGGCGGCCGCCAGGGCCCGGATATGGTCGGGCCCGATGCCGCAGCAGCCGCCGACGATGGCGGCGCCGGCATCCACCCAACGCCGCGCCCATTCGAGATAGCTGGCCGGTGTCAGGTCGGCGCGCAGCTCATCCAGGCCATCGTTGGCGGTGGCGTCCTTGGGCTGCGGCGGGAAGGCGTTGGCATACACCCCCAAAGGCAGCGGCGTGCCGGCGGCGGCGGTCCGCGCCGCGGCCAGGGCCGGCCCCATGACCTCGGGCTGGCTGCAATTGAACAGCAAGGCGGCGGCCCCCAGGGCGAGCGCCGCCTCGGTGGCCTGGGCCACCGTCTCGCCCCCGCGCAGGCGGGGATGGGTGGCGGCGTCGGCCTCCTCATCCTCCAGCGTGAAGGACAGCCACAGCGGCTTGGCATCCGACCCCAAGGCCGCGCGCACGGCCCGCACCTCCGCCACAGCGCTTTGCGTTTCCGCCAGCCACAGGTCGACGTGCGGCGCCAGGCCCCACACCAGGGGGGCCAGCAGATCCGCCGCGCGGGCGGCATCGAACAGGTCGGCCCGGTAGGAGCCGAACAGCGGCGGCAGGGATCCGGCGACGCGGGCGCCGGCCTTGGCGTCCGCCGCCTGCCGGGCCAACCGCCCGGCCAGGGAGGCGAGGGCCCCGCCTTGAGCGGCGAACCGCTCCTCCCCGATATGGAAGGGCACCAGGGCATAGCTGTTGCTGGTGATGATGTCGGCGCCGGCATCCAGGAAGGCGTCATGGGCGCGGCGCACGTAATCGGGCGCCTCGATCAGCGCGAGGGCCGACCATTCCGGCTGGCGGAAGGGCGCGCCCATGCGCTGCAATTCCCGTCCCATGCCGCCGTCCAGCAGGATCGTGCGCCGTCCCATCTCATCCTCCCCCGTTCAGCCCTGTCCCTGCCACACCGTCCTGTCATACCCCATCCAAGGCCAGCACGGCGAAACTGGCCAGCCAATGTTCGCCCATGTAGTCGGAGTCCAGATGCGGCAGGGCGTCGGCCAGATGCACGTCGGCCGCCGCCCGCGCCTGCACGGCCACGGGATCGTCCGCGTCCAGCTGGGCGGCGATGGCGCGCCAGCACCAGGCGCGGCTGAGGTTCAGGCCGTCCAGGTGGGCGATGGTGCCGTCGCTGCGATCGCTGACCGTGGCCGGGGTGAACAGTGTTCCCGGCCGGCCCGCCGCGACGCCGGGCAGCAGGCGGGCGAACCAGGCGCGGAACTCCTCACGCGGCAGCACGGCGGCCATGGCGACGGCGGAGGTCAGCACCGGCGACAGGAAGTCAGTGCC
Organism: Nitrospirillum guaranorum; assembly: GCF_034653275.1. Taxonomy (NCBI): domain Bacteria; kingdom Pseudomonadati; phylum Pseudomonadota; class Alphaproteobacteria; order Rhodospirillales; family Azospirillaceae; genus Nitrospirillum; species Nitrospirillum guaranorum. The sequence goes on from NZ_JAYEES010000001.1 coordinate 223,837, forward strand.
CGACGGCTCCCACACCTGGGCGTCGGCATCGCCGCCATACCAGGCCTGGGCCGTCCGGGTGATGAGGTCGGCCAGGCCATCATCACCCCGGCGGCGGGCATAGGCCATGGACAGGGTCAGGGCGAAGGCGGTGTTGATGTGCAGGCCGGTGCGGACCGGGTAGGTGGCCTTGGGCAGGTAAGCCTTCAGCCGGGCCACGATCTCCGCCGTCAGCGGCGCCAGCGCCGTGGCCCAGGCGGTGCCCACGGCCCCCATGCCGGTGCGGCGCAGTTCGGCGGCCAGCAGCAGATACCATGCCCAGCCGTAGGGCCGTTCGAAGGTGCCGGTGTTGGGGCGCTGGAAATAGACCAGCTCGCCCGCGACCTTTTCCGGGGTGTAGCTGCCGGCGAACAGGGCGCGGATGCGGTCGGCCACCGGGCTGTCGGGAAAAAGCCGCAGGGTGCGGGCCAGCAACCAATGGCCGTGGACGCAGGAATGCCAGTCCAGACTGCCGAAGAAGATGGGGTGCATGTCGCGCGGCGTCAGCGCGTCCTCCGGCCCGTTCAGGATATGGGTGATGACGTTGGGGTATTCGCGGGTGACGTGGCCCAGCGCGATCTCGGCGAACTGGACGGCGTGGGCCTCATCGAGGCCCGGGAAGACGGAGTCGGTCATTTGGGAAAGCCCAGGATTTGGATCAGGAGGGTGTTGGCCGCCAGGACCAGCAGGGCCGTCGGCACCTGCGCCCGGATGACCGCGTTGCGGTCCGGCAGCTCCAGCAGGGCGGCCGGGACGATGTTGAAATTGGCGGCCATGGGCGTCATCAGCGTGCCGCAGAAGCCCGACAGCATGCCGATGGCGGAGATGACGGCCGGGTCGCCACCGAAGCGCCCCACCAGCAGCGGCAGGGCGATGCCAGAGGTCATGACCGGGAAGGCGGCGAAAGCGTTGCCCATCAGGATGGTCAGCAGCGCCATGCCGCCGGTATAGGCGCACACCAGGGGGAAGCGGTGGTCCAGGGTCAGGTACTGGCCCACCAGCGCCGCCACGGCGTCACCCACCTTGGCGAGCGCGAAGATGCCACCCAAGGCCGCCAGCACCTGGGGCAGGATGGCGGCCCAGCCCACCAGTTCCACCAGGCGCCGCGCGTCGCGCAGGGGCGTGCCCGGCCGCTGGCGGGTATAGAGGGTAGTCGCCGCCAGAACGGCAACGATGCCCAGCGCCAACCAGATCAGCGTGCCCTGCTTGGGGTCCACCAGCGGCTGGCCGTTCCAGGTCAGGGCCGGGCCCCAGATGGTACCCGCCAGGGCGATGACCGGCGGCAGAAACAGGACGGGGAACAGCCAATAACCCCAGCGCCGGGCCTGCGCCTCCCGTTCCGCCTTTGGCGCCTCCGCCTCCGTCCCCCGGCCCATGAGGCCGAAGCCGCCCAGGACGCTGAGCGCCAGCACCAGGACGCCGTTGCCGAGGTCGCCCAGATGGTCGCCGGCCAGGAAGCTGAGCGCCAGCAGGGCCCAGAACAGGCCGGCGCCCAGACGCTTGGGGTTGCCGGCGTCGCGCGCCGAGCGCCAGGCGATGGCCGCGAACATCAGGCCGGCCAGGTCATAGGCGAGGGTGATGCCGATCATGACGGCGCCCCCTGCCCGGCCGGCGCGGTCTTGGCCGCCAAGCGGCGGTCCAGCAGCAGCAGGCGGGCGCCGTGCACCACCACGGCGACGAGGGCGGTGGGGATGGCCCAGACGGAGACGTCCAGGGGGCTGACCTCGATGCCGTTGGCGGCCAGGTAGCCCTTGATCAGGATGACGGAGCCGATGGCGACGAAGATGTCCTCACTGAAGAACAGGGCGATGTTCTCGGCCGCCGCCGCATGGGCCCGCACCAGGGTGCGCTCCGCCGGCGCCAGGGGCCGGTCCAGCGTCTCTTCCGCCACCGCCTCGCCCATCGGGGCCAGGACGGGGCGCACCATCTGGGCATGGCCGCTGAGGTCCTTGGCGCCCAGGGCCGCCAATATCTGGCGCAGCACGAAGAACACCAGGTAGGTGCGTCCCACCGTCGCGGCCTTCAGGCCGCCGATCAGGCGCTGCGCCTGCACCTGGATGCCCAGGCGCTCCAGCAGGCCGATCAGGGGCAGGAACAGGTAAACCAGGCAGATATAGCGGTTGGCGTTGAACAGGCGGCCGAAGGCGGCGACGATCTCCAGCACGCCCATGCCGGCGGCGAGGCCAGTGCCGAAGGCCGCCGCCACCGCCACCAGCAGCGGGTTGAGGCGGGCGGCGAAACCGGCGGCGACGATGGCGATGCCGACCAGGCTGAGCATCAGGCGTCGCCCTCGCCCACCGGCCCATAGCCGCCTCCCCCTGGCGTCTTGACCAGGATGGCGTCGCCCGGGTTCATGGCCACGGTGTCGGTGGCGGCCAGCACCTGGACGGTGCCGTCGGCCCGATGCACCTCCGTCACCCCCGGCGCGCCCGCGCCGCCACCGTCCAGGCCGAAGGGCGGCACGCGGCGGCGGTTGGACAGGATGGCGGCGGTCATGGGGGCGCGGAAGCGGATCAGCCGCTCCACCCCGTCACCGCCGCGGTGGCGCCCCGCCCCGCCGGAGCCGCGCCGAATGCCGAAGCGTTCCACCAGCACGGGGTAGCGCACCTCCATCACCTCGGGATCGGTCAGGCGGCTGTTGGTCATGTGCGTCTGCACCGCACTGGTGCCGTCGAAGTCGGCCCCCGCGCCGGACCCGCCGCAAATGGTCTCGTAATACTGGCGGGTGTCGTCGCCGAAGGTGAAGTTGTTCATGGTGCCCTGCGCGCCGGCCATGACCCCCAGGGCGCCATAGAGCGCGTCCACCACCACCTGGCTGGTCTCCACATTCCCGGCCACCACCGCCGCCGGGTAGGCGGGGTTCAGCAGGCAGCCGGCCGGCACCTTCAGCGCGATGGGCTTCAGGCACCCCTCGTTCATCGGGATCTCGTCATCCACCAGGGTGCGGAAGACGTAGAGCACGGCGGCCCGGCAGACGCTGAGCGGCGCGTTGAAGTTGGTTTCCAGTTGCGCGCTGGTCCCGGTGAAGTCCACCAGCGCGCGGCGCGCCTGCCGGTCCACGGTGACGGCCACCTGGATGACGGCGCCGTTGTCCATCTCATAGCGGAAGGTGCCGTCGCTCAGCACGTCGATGACGCGGCGCACCGCCTCCTCGGCGTTGTCCTGCATGTGGGCCATGTAAGCCTCGACCACGTCGCGGCTTACATGGCCCACCATGGCCGCCATCTCCTCCGCCCCCTTGGCGCAGGCGGCCACCTGGGCGCGCAGGTCGCCGATGTTCTGGTCGGGGTTGCGGGCGGGATAGCGGCCGCTGGCCAACAGGACCCGCGTCTCCTCCTCCCGGAAGCGGCCGCCCTCCACCAGCAGGAAGTTGTCGATCAGCACGCCCTCGTCCTCCACGGTGCGGCTGTCGGGCGGCATGGAGCCGGGGGTGATGCCGCCGATGTCGCCCTGGTGGCCGCGCGCCGCCACGAACACCAGCAGGCTGCCGTCGGCATCGAACACCGGCATGACCACGGTGACGTCGGGCAGGTGGGTGCCGCCGTTATAGGGCGCGTTCAGCATGTAGACGTCGCCGGGCCGCAGGCCCCGCCCGTCCCGGGACCGGGCGTCGACGATGGCGCGCACGCTGTCGCCCATGGACCCCAGGTGCACCGGCATGTGCGGGGCGTTGGCGATCAGCCCGCCCTGGGCGTCGAACAGCGCGCAGGAGAAATCCAGCCGTTCCTTGATGTTGACCGAATAGGCGGTGTTCTGCAGGGCGTAGCCCATCTGCTCCGCCACCGCCATGAACAGGTTGTTGAACACCTCCAGCATCACTGGATCCACGGTGGTGCCGATGGCGGTGCGGGGCGCCAAGGCCACCACCCGTTCCAGGACCAGGTTGGCGTGGACGTCCACCCGGGCGCGCCAGCCGGGCTCGATCACCGTGGTGGCCGTGGCCTCGCGGATCAGGGCGGGGCCATCCACCTCATGACCCGGCGCCAGGTGGGCGCGATCATAAACGGGGGTGACAGCCTCGGCCCCCGCCATATAGGTGCGGACTTGGGCCAAGGGCCGCGGCGCGCCGGTGGCCGTGTCCCCCTCCGCCGCCGTGATGCTGCCCCGGCCGGGACGGCCGATGGCCTCGGCCGCCAGGGCCTCCACCACCACGGCCTTGCCCGGCGCGGTGAAGCCGAAGCGGCGCTGGTGGGCGTCGGCGAAGGCGTCGGCCAACGCCGTGGCGTCACCGAAGGGCACGGTCAGGCCGGTGTCCGTGCCGGCGTATTTCAGCCGGGCGGTCAGCTCGACCGCCACGTCCGCCACCGGCACATCCTGGGCGGCCAGGGCGGCCTTGGCCTCCCGCGCCAGGGCGTCGGCCGGGGTGGCGAGATCCAGGTCCGCCGACAGGGGCTGTTCCACCGTGCGGTCGCGGATGACGCGCAGGTCGGCCAGGCCCATGCCATAGGCCGACAGCACCCCGGCGAAGGGATGGATCATCCCCCGCTTCATGCCCAGGGCGTCGGCCACCAGGCAGGCGTGCTGCCCCCCGGCGCCGCCGAAGCAGGCCAGCGTGTATTGGGCCACGTCGTAGCCGCGCTGGACCGAGATTTCCTTGATGGCCTTGGCCATCTTCTCCACCGCGATGGTGATGAAGCCTTCGGCCAGCTGATGCGGCGTGCGTTCCTCGCCCGTGGCCGCCTTGACCTCGGCGGCCAGCGCCTGGAAGCGCGCCTCAACGGCGGCCAGGTCCAGCGGCTGGTCGGCCCCGGGCCCGAAAACGTGGGGGAAGAAGGCCGGCTGGATCTTGCCCAGCATCAGGTTGCAGTCGGTCACGGCCAGGGGCCCACCCCGGCGGTAGCAGACGGGGCCGGGCACCGCCCCCGCCGATTCCGGACCCACGCGGAAGCGCGACCCGTCGAAGGAACAAACGCTGCCGCCGCCGGCGGCCACGGTGTGGATGTTCATCATGGGCGCGCACAGGCGCACGCCGGCCACGGTGGTCTCGTACGTCCGCTCATAGGTGCCGGCGTAGTGCGACACGTCGGTGGAGGTGCCCCCCATGTCGAAGCCGATGACCTTGTCGAACCCGGCCTCCACCGCCGTGCTGACCATGCCGACGATGCCGCCGGCGGGGCCCGACAGCACGGCGTCCTTGCCCTGGAAGGAACGGGCGTCCACCAGGCCACCGTTCGACTGCATGAACAGCAGCCGAGAGTCGCCATCATTGTCCCTGAGCGCGCCCGACACCTGGTCGACATAGCGACGCAGCACCGGCGACAGGTAGGCGTCCACCACCGTGGTGTCGCCCCGGCGCACCAGCTTGATCAGGCGGCTGGTCTCATGGCTGACCGACACCTGGGTGTAGCCGATGGCGCGGGCGATGGCGGCCACGCGCCTTTCGTGATCGTCGAAGCGGTAGCCGTGCATCAGAACGACGGCCACGGCGCGGTAGCCGGCGTCATAGGCGGCCCGCAGGTCGCGGCGGGTCGCGTCCTCATCCAGCGGCGTCAGCACCGACCCCTCGGCGTCCACCCGCTCCGCCACCTCCACCACGCGGGTGTAGAGGGCGTCGGGCAGGCTGATGTGCCGGTCGAACAGGCGCGGGCGCGCCTGATAGCCGATGCGCAAGGCGTCGGCGTGGCCCCGGGTGATGGCCAGCACCAGCGGTTCGCCCTTGCGCTCCAGCAGGGCGTTGGTGGCGACGGTGGTGCCGATCTTCACGGCGTCGATGTCGGCGGGGAAGGCGGGATGGTCCGCCAGCAGGGCGCGGATGCCGGCGACCGCCGCATCCTGGTATTGCTCGGGATTTTCCGACAGCAGCTTGGCCGTCAGCAGCCGGCCGTCGGGCCGGCGGGCCACCACGTCGGTGAAGGTGCCGCCGCGATCGACCCAGAATTCCCAGCCGGATCCGCCTGCCTCCGGACGCACTGCCGCCATGTCCCGTCTTTCTTTTTAAGTGCCTGCGGGAAAGCCATCCCCACGGGCCGCCTGATGCCGACGGGCCTTACCCTACCCTGGCGTCCCGTTCGGGACCAAGGTGGGATCGTTAGTGAAAGTGACCGAAAGAGCGCCGCCGTCGTTCCGAAAGTTCTGCCGACGGCGCTGTAAGCGGAATTATCTACTTGCCGGCCCGCCCTTACTTGGCGCGCTGGGCCTTCTTGAAGACGCTGGGCGTGCCGACGTACAGCAGCACCGCTTCCTGGTCCGTGCGGTTTTCCACCGTGTGCTTCATGCGGGCGTCGAAGTGCATGCTGTCGCCGGCCTTCAAGGTGGTGCGGGTGTTGCCGGCCGTGGCGTACAGCTCACCCGACAGGACGTAGCGGAAATGCTCCCCATTGCGGGTGTCCACCGGGAAGGCGTGGCCCGGCGGAATCTTCATCATGATGATGTCCAGCTTGCGGTCATCCAGATCCGACGCCAGGTCGATGTACTGGACGGGGCTGTCCACCTCGATGATGTTGGGCTTGGCGGCGCGGTGCACGATGGTGCCGGTGTTGGGCACCTGCATGAAAAAGGAGATGTCGACCTCCAGCGCCTCGGCCAGCGCCAACAGGGACACCAGCGAGGGAACGCTGAGATTGCGCTCCGCCTGGCTGATGAACGGCGCCGACAGGCCGGAACGGTCGGCCAGCTGCTGCAGCGTCAGGCCCATGTCCTTGCGACGCTTGCGGATTTGCTCCCCGATGGGCATGGACGGCTTTTTGGCCCGGGTACTCAAAATCTGCATTGGGACTCCTCGACCTTCCTCAACGGGCCGCCACCGGGGGAATGCCCGGCCGCCCCCACCTCCTCCTGAAACGCTAGGCCCCACTCCGGTACCGTTGGATCGGTCCGGCCCTATTTACCACTCGCACCGTCTTGCCCGGGCTGCCCCCAAAAAGCACGCTGGGGGGTTCAAAATTTTTGAACCAGAAAATTTTGCGTTGCCACCATAGGATAATCTTGTTCCGTGTCCACCCCCGGAACCTGGGGCCTGCATTGCGCAGAAATCCACCGTCCGGACACTTTATTGCGCACACCCCCGACCCGCGCGGGGCCGGGGGTGGCAGTTCCATCAGCCGCGCGGGGTCAGCAGGTCATCCAGGCGCGCCGGCGTGCCTTCCACCCGTTCCAGGTGCGGGTAGCGCAGGCCGTCGTGGTAGTCGATGCGCACGGTGCGATAGCGGTCACCGTTCTTGACGATCAGTTCCACCGCCGGGCCCTGGCCCTTGGCCGCCGTCACCGCCGCCTTCATGCGGTCGGCATCGTAGGCGACACCGTTGACCGCCACGACGGTGGTGCCCACGGTCAGGCCCACCTTGAAGGCCGGGCCGTTCCACTGGACGCTGGTCAGCATGCCGCCCTTGTCCAAGGCGAACCCCAGGGAATAGGTCATGTTCAGGGAACCCGGCGCCTCGTTGGCGCGGCTGGCCTCAGACAGCGGCTGGTCGGTGTAGACCAGCTTGTAGCCGCCGCGCGCCAGGCCATCCAGGGGGGCCGACTGGTGGGTGTCCAGGCGGGTGCGCAGGAAGGTCGCCCAGTCATAGGGCTCCACCTGGTTCAGCGTCTTGACCACGTCGTCGAAGGTGTAGGTGGCCGGGACGTAGCTGCCGTCGTTGACGCCGAAGAAGGCCTTGGCGAAATCGTCCAGCGAGCGCTTGCCGCCCGACCGCTCACGGATCAGGCTGTCGGCGTCCAGCCAGATCAGCTGGCCTTCGATGTAGTAGTCTTCGGCGCGCTGCCAGCTGATCCAGGGCGCCGGGCGCCGCATGGCCACGGTGGGGCCGTTGGTGGTGTCGGCCAGGTCGCGCCAGGCGCGGCCCGCCCGGGTTTCCAGGGTGGCGGCCACGCCGGCCAGGTTGTCCAGCGCCTGCTGCCGGGTGGTCAGGCCGGCGCGCGCGGCCAGCACCCAGCCCCAGAACTGCGTCTGGCCCTCATACACCCACAGGCCGCTGTCGCGCATGGGCACGTTGAAGTTGGGCGTCCACAGGTCCGCCGGGCGGCGATACTTGCCGTTCCAGGAATGGGTGTATTCGTGGGACAGCAGCTCATGTCCCGCCGACTTGTTCCAGTCGGTGAAATAGGTGGGCGTGGTGCCGTTCTCGCTGGAGCGGTGGTGTTCCAGGCCGATGTGGCCCAGCTTGTCGCTGAGCGCCAGCAGCATCTCGTAATGGTCGTAATGGCGGGCGCCGAACAGCTTGTCCGCCTGGACCACCAGGTTGCGGTGGAAGGCGATCTGGTCGGGCGTCGCCTCCAACAATTCCGGCCGGTCGGCGACGATGTTCAGGTGCATGGGCGACCGTCCGCCCGGATCCAGGTCCAGACGGCGGTAGTAGCGGCCGGCGAACATGGGGCTGTCCACCAGAGTTTCGAAGGGCACCGTCTTGAAGGTGGTGATGCCGTCCTTCCCCGCCTCCTTAGCCACGTCCAGCGCCGTGCCGAAGCCCCAGCCCTCCGGCAGCTTCACGCTGGCCTCCACCGGGATGCGGCGGGTGAAGTAGCCGGCGGGGTACAGGGCCACCGCGTTCCACTGCACGTTCGTCATGTCGGGCGTCATGACGATGCGGCCCTGGTTGTCGGCGGTGGGGGAAACGAACTGGAATTCCATCTCCAGCGCCGTGGCGCCCTTGGGCACATCGACGTGGAAGCCGTAGACCTCGACGGGATCGCGTTCCCATTCCACCCGCTGGCCGTCGGCGGCACCGCCCTTGGCATGGATGATCAGGCCAGCCAGCTTGTCGATGGCCCCGGTGGGGGAGTGGTTGCCGGGCAGCCACTTCGGGTACAGCAGGGTCATGGGGCCGGGCCCCTTCACCGGCACCGTCTCCTTCACCCAGAAGATGCGGCGCTCGGTATCCGTGGCATCGACCTGCAGGCGGATGGTCCCGGGATAAGCCACGTCCTGCGGCTCGGGTATGGGGGCCGCGGCGGGATAGGGCTGCGGCAGGACCTCATCGGCCCGGACCGGAACGGCCGACAGCGGGCTCATCAGGGCGGTACCGGCCGCCAGCAGGGCGGCCAGGGACAGGACGGAAGACTTCACGGACATCAAACCCCATCTTGTTGGCCCGCCCCGCGCAGGCATGTTGGCATGGGCCAAATCTTAGCTTAGCCCTTCAATTCATATGTAAAAATCTTGCATTGTTTCTTTAATAATTTGAATGGCGAAATTTTTGATACCCCGCGCTTCCGCGACGACGGGGTCAATCCAGCAGGCCGTCCAGGCTGGTTTCGGCGTCCGCGTAACTTTTGCTGGCAAGGACGATGGGCCGCTCATCCCTCAGACGATCCTGGTAGGTCGACTCGATGCGCTCATCCGTCCAGCCCCGGCGCCGGTATTCGGCACGGAAGCGCGCCCGGCGGCCCGCCTCGTCCGTGGCGACGTACAGGCGGCGGGTGGCCAGGGCCCGCCAGGCCGGCTGCGTCAGCGCGGGCACGCCCTCGACGATCAGGATATCGTCCGGCCCCAGGACGATCTGCTCGCGGCCCGGGTGGCTGGTCTGGGTCAGCACGTCGTAGCGCGGCGGGGTGATGGCCGTGCCCCGGGTCGTCACGGCGGCCAGCGCCTGGCCCGCCGCCGCCAGATCATAGCGGCCCAGGACGCCCGCGCCCCGCTGGTCATGGGATTTCAGCCAACTGTCCAGGCCCAGCACCACGGCCCGCTGGCCCCGCTGACCCAGGCGCAGGGACAGGCACTGCGCCAGCAGGCTCTTGCCCGCCCGGGCGAGACCACCGACCAGCACCACGTCGCCCGGCCCGATGCCGGCGGCCAAGCCGTCGAGATGGGCCGACAGCCCGGGCCAGACATCCAGGATGAAGCGCACGGCATCGGCCAGGTCGTCGACCACGACGTGCGGCTGGGCCGGACTTTTGCCGTCGCGCCCGCCATGGCCGTCGCGCACCAGGATGCCGCCCATGCCGCAGGCCCGCGCCAGGCCCATGTCGCTGGAGCTGTCGCCGACCATCCACGACCGGGCGATGTCGATGTTCAGGTCAGCCGCCGCCGCGCGCGCCATGCCCGGCCTGGGCTTGCGGCACTCGCAGCGGACCAGCAGCGACGGCACCCCGCCGGCCAGGGCGGGGTCGGGATGGTGGGGGCAGAAATAAATGCGGTCGACATAGGCATGCTGGGCGCCCAGCCCCGTTTCCAGCCGGGCGTGGATGGCGTCCAGCGTTTCCAGGCTGCACAGGCCCCGGGCCACCCCCGCCTGGTTGGTCACCACCGGGGTGCGGAAGCCCGCGCGGTTCAGCCGCGCCAGCGCCGGCGCGGCGCTGGGGATCAGCTCCAGCGCCTCCACCGCGTTGACGCTGCCCTTCTCCACGTTCAGCACGCCGTCGCGATCCAGGAAGACGGCCGGCTGGGGCCGGCGCAGGGACAGGCGATCAGGCAGGCCGCCGGCCACGTCCGCCCGCGCCCGGTCCAAATCGCCCGCCGAGGCGACGGGGCGGACATATTCCGGGCTGAGATGGCTTTGCACCGGGCGTCCCGCCCGCAACAGGCGATCCACCAGCGCCCGGCCGGAGAGGTCGCCGCCGGCCAACGCCCGCCGCTCCACGACATAAGGGCCTGGCCATGCCTGGTTATGGAAATCACCCAGGTGGGGCGGGAGATGGAGGCCCCGCACCCGGCCATCCTCCGCCCTGTCGACCAGGTCGGCCTCCGCCGGCCCGTCGCTGGGCCGAAGCAACAGGGTGGCGTCGGCGCCCTGGCGGCGGTGATGGTCCAGCAAGCGATCCAGGTCCACGTCCAACAGGACGTCGCCGGGCAGGACCACCATGGTCTCGGCCTCCACCACCCTGGGCACGACCCCGGGCGCCACCCGCACCGCCAGGCCCCAGCCGGCACCATCGCCGCAGTATCGGGCGACGGCGGCCGAGCCGCTCAGCACCAGCACGTCACGCAGGGTGGACCGGGCGATCATCGCCAGTAGTCGGCCCAGCAGGGCCACGCCGGCGATGTCGGTCAGGGCGGGAGTGTCGCCGTCGCCCGCAAGAATGACCACCTGGGCCGAATTCCCCATTCCCCTCTCGCCTCACCAGCGTCCCACCAGCGGGTTGCCACCATAGGAGGCGGGGGGCCGCCGGCGCAATAACCGCGACCGGCGGAACCGAACGGCCGGCCCGGCGCTTCTGCTGGGGTTGTGGGCGACCTAGGGGCCGCCCGCCCCCCTATCACCCTGCCCCCACGTCACCGTCATGAGGAGTTGCCATCATGAGGACCCTGACCGGCAAGGCGGCCGCCGCCTCCGCCCTGTGCCTGATGCTGTTCGCCCCCGCCATCGCCACCCCGGCGTCGGCGCAAGAGTCCGTGGGCGACAAGGCCAAGTCCATGGGCGAGAAGACCGGCGCCAATTCCGTGCTGGGCGTCACCCCGCGCACGGAGGACTTCGTGAAGGAGGTCGCCATCAGCGACATGTTCGAAATCCAGTCCAGCGAACTGGCGCAGCAGAAGGGCGACGAGGCCACCAAGTCCTTCGCCAGCCAGATGATCGCGGCGCACCAGAAGACGTCGACGGAGCTGAAGACCATCGTCACCGGCGGCACCGTGCAGGCGACCATCCCCACCGCGCTGGACAACGCCCACCAGAAGAAGCTGGACAAGCTGAAGAGCCTGAGCGGCGCCGACTTCGTGAAGCAGTATCGCGAGGACCAGGTGGGCGCCCACAAGGACGCCGACAGCGCCTTCCAGCGCTACGCCAAGGGCGGCGACAACGCGGCCCTCAAGGACTGGGCCGCCAAGACCGAACCCACCATCGCCCAGCACCTGGAGATGGCCAAGACCCTGGACAAGACGAAGTAAATCCCGGGATCACCGGCGGAACAGGGGCGGTCCCGCGCGGGCCGCCCCATTTTCATGTCATGGCCGCGACCAGCAGGCTGGCGGTGGCGGGGTTGCAGGCGAAGGGCAGGTCGGCCAGCGTCGCCAGGCGCAGCAGGGCCTTCACGTCCACATCGTGCGGCAGGGTGCCCAGCGGGTCGACGAAGAAGATCATGATGTCCAGCCCCCCCTCGACGATCAGGGCGCCGATCTGCTGGTCGCCGCCGAGGGGGCCGCTGCGCAGGCGGGTCATGTCCAGGCCCTCGATCACCTCAGCCACCCGGGTCCCGGTGGAGGAGGTGGCGAAAATCTTGCCCGCCCGCAGGAAATCGGCATGGGCAAGCGCCCAGTCGACCATCGCCTGTTTCTTGCCGTCATGGGCGATCAGCCCAATGGCCAGGCGTCCATCTTCACGCATCGCGCAGACTCCGGATTTTCAAGGGTCGTCTCAGGAGGCCGCGGCCTTGCCCTCGGCCTCCTCGCCCTGCGACAGCAGGTCCAGCGCCTCCTGCATCAGGTAGCGCATGGCGGCCTCCGCCCGGGGGGGATCGCCCGCCAGGATGGCCTCGGCCACGGCGTTGTGGTCGGCCACGCTGGCCAGACGCACCCCCTTGTACTGGTTGGTGCGCCGGATGCTGAAACGCAGGGCGGTGTCGATCAGTTCCCGCAGCTGCAGGTAAAAGCGGTTGCCGCTGGCCTTCAGGATGGCGACGTGGAAGTTGATGTCCGTGGTCAGGGGGTCATCCTCCCCCCGCTCGGCCGCGTACATGCGGTCGATGGCCACCTTGATGGCGGCCTTCTCCGCCGGTGTCGCCCGGGCGGCGGCCAGCTGGGCCGCAAGCGGTTCCACGGCCAGGCGGATCTCGGTGAATTCCGCCAGCAGGGGCAGGGAGAACTTGCGCTCCAGGATCCAGCGCAGGACGTCGGGGTCCAGCAGGCTCCAGCTTTCCTCGGGCTCGACCCACGTGCCCTGCCGGGGGCGGGCGCGCAGCAGGCCCTTGGCCGTCAGCATCTTCACCGCCTCGCGCAGGACGCTGCGGCTGGCGCCGTAGTGCTTGCACAGGTCGGCCTCGATGGGGAAGGGCTTGTCGGCGCTGTAGGTCCCGGTAACGATCGCGGCCCCCAGATCCTGGACGATGGCGAACGTCAGGTTTTGGCCGCGAAACTTGGCAATCATCCCTTCCCCCACATTATTCCTCACAACTACTTATATCCCTGCGGACGCCAATTTGAACGCACTATCGACCAAGCCGCGCACGCCTATGGTACCGATATCATAGACGAACAGGCTGCCGGCATCGGGATCGGCCGCGATCTCGGCCGCCGTCATGCCTTCGCGCGCCGTGGTGACGAACAGCAGGGTCAGGTCCGGGCCGCCGAAGGCGACGCAGCTGACGCGCGCCGTGGGCACGGGAATGACGCCGGAAACGCTTCCGTCCGGGGCGTAGCGCACCACCTGCGACGCGCCCCACTGCGCGCTCCACAGGTGGCCGGCAGCGTCGATGTTGGCGCCGTCGGGGTAGGCCCCCTCTTCCGTCGTCACGAAGACGCTTTCATTCGACGGCGTGCCAGTGGCCGGATCGTAGTCGAAGGCGCGAATCCGGCGGGTGGGGCCGTCGGTGTAGTACATGCGGGTGCCGTCCGGGCTCCAGCACAGGCTGTTGGAGATGAGGGCGCCGTGCACCAGGGGCGTGGCCCGGTCCCGCCCGTCCAGGCGATAGAGCGCGCCGGCCAGCGACCCGGCCGCCCGCGCCGCCTCATCCTCCACCATCGTGCCGGCCCAGAAGCGGCCCTGGCGATCCACCCGGCCGTCGTTGAAGCGGACGCCGGCGGGCAGGTCCTGCCGGGCAAGCCACTCTACCGCCCCCCTGCCCACCGCCCCGGCGCGTGGGGTGAACAGGGCGAAACCGCTTTCGAAGGCCACCACCAGGCGGTCGGGGTCGCCCTCGACCAGGCCGAAGGAGCAGACGCGCTCCGGCGCGGTGAAGGTTTCCACCGTCCGGCTGGCCCAGTCCAGGCGGTGCAGGCGCCGCTCATGGATGTCCGTCCACCACAGCGACTGGTCGCGTTCATCCCAGGTGACCCCTTCGCCCAGGGTGTTGCCCAGGGTGAAGGTGGCGACCAGCGGGGCATCGAGCAGCGGTTTCGCAGCGGTCATGTTACCACCATGTGATGTAGAGGGCGGACAGGACGACCAGCACCACCAGGGCCGCGATGTTGAAGCCGGTGGTGGTGGAATAATCGATGCCCTTCAGCTTGACCTTGATCTGGCCCGGGATGGCGGCCGGGGCCGCCAGCGACACCAGCACCGCGCCGGCCAGGCACAGCAGGAACACGACGCCCACGCGGTCCATGAAGGGCAGCGCCGGCAGCCAGATCTTGAAGGCCAGCGACAGCACGGCGGAGCCGATGGCGGCCGTCAGGGCGCCGGCGGCGCTGGCGCGGGCCCAGAACATGCCCAGCAGGAAGATGACGCAGATGCCCGGCGTGAAGAAACCGGTGAACTCCTGGATGTACTGGAAGGCCTGGTCGAAGTTGCCCAGCAGGGGCTTCGCCACCACGATGCCGATCAGCACGGCCACCACGCTGACGATGCGGCCCACGGCCACCAGGTGGTGCTGGGACGCGTTGGTCTTGATGTGGGCGTAGAGGTCCAGGGTGAAGATCGTGGCCACGCTGTTGATCTTGGACGCCAGCGAGGCGACGATGGCCGCCACCAGGGCCGCGAACACCAGGCCCTTCAGGCCGACGGGCAGCATCTTCATCAATTCCGGGTAGGCCTGGTCGGGCACCGGCAGGCCCGGGATCAGCATCACGGCGGCCAGGCCCGGCAGCACGATGATGACGGGCATCAGCAGCTTCAGGAAGGCGGCGAACACCACGCCGCGCTGCGCCTCGCGCACCGACTTGGCGGCCAGGGCGCGCTGGATGATGTACTGGTTGAAGCCCCAGTAGGACACGTTCATCACCCACAGGCCGCCCACCAGGACGGAGATGCCGGGCAGGTCCTTATAGAAAGGGCTGTCCTTGGTCAGGATCAGCTTGAACTTCTCCGGCACGTTGGCCGCCAGCTGGTGGAAGCCGGCCACCACGCCCTGGCCGTCCGCGATCTGGTTCAGGGCCAGGTAGCTGATGATCAGCCCACCCATGACCAGCAGGCCCACCTGCACGATGTCGGTCAGCGCCACCGCCTTGAGCCCGCCGAACAAGGAATAGGCGCAGGCGAACAGGCCCAGCGCGATCAGGGCGTACATCTGATCCACGCCCGCCACCGCGTGCACGGCGATGGAGCCCAGCCACAGGATGGAGGCCAGGTTGACGAAGACGTAGACGCCCAGCCAGAACACGGCCAGCGTCAGGCGCACGCTGGGACCGTACCGCTGCTCCAGGAACTGGGGCATGGTGTAGATCTGGTTTTCCAGGAAGATGGGCAGGAAGTACTTGCCCACGATGATCAGGGTCAGCGCCGCCATCCATTCGTAGCAGGAGATGGCGAGGCCGATGGCGTAGCCGGAACCCGCCATGCCGATGATCTGCTCCGCCGAGATGTTGGCGGCGATGAGGGAGGCGCCGATGGCCCACCAGGGCAGCGACCGGCCGGCCAGGAAATAATCCTTGGCGTTCTTCTCATGGCCGACCTTTTCCCGCGACACCCACTGGGCCAGCAGGAAGATGAAGACGGCGTAGACTCCCAGCACCGCGATATCAAGCGTCGCCAAACCCATCGGCGTACCCCCCTTATGTTATTGGCCTTTTCAAGGCCCCCTCAGTCGCCGGGCGCCGGCGTCCGCCGGCTTGGCTTCCTCGTTTTGCAGTCCGCTGACGCTCCCCGCAAAACTCCGGCGGCCCCAGTCGGAGCCTACCACCGCCGGAAGTCGGCGGCGGCTTTTAGCATATTCAGCCCAGCTTCAGCGCGGCGCGGACCGCGGCCACCAGGCCGGCGGCGCGTTCCGCCATCTGGCCCAAATCCACGCCCGGCTTGTACAGGTCGCCGCCGGAGCCGAAGCCGGTGACGCCGGCCTCCACCCAGGGCTGAAGGTTGGCGGCGGTGACACCGCCCACGGCGTAGACGGCGACATCGGCCGGCAGCACGGCCTTCAGCGCCTTCACATGGCCGGGCGCGTGGCTGCTGGCCGGGAACAGCTTCAGGTGGCGCGCGCCGGCGCCGATGGCGGCGAAGGCCTCGGTCCCCGTGGAGAAGCCGGGCATGGACACCATGTCCAGCGCCACGGTGCGGGCGATCACGGAAACGTCGACGTTGGGGGAGACGATCAGCTGACCGCCCACGGCGCGCACCGCGTCCACCCTGTCCGAAGTCAGCACGGTGCCGGCGCCCACCAGGCATTCGTCGCCGAAGGTCTGCACCAGCCGCTCGATGCTGCGCAGCGGCTCCGGCGAGTTCAGCGGCACCTCGATGGCGCGGATGCCCGCGTCGTGCAGGGTGCGGGCCACGGCCACCACCTCGTCGGGCGTCACCCCGCGCAGGATGGCCACCACGGGCATGTGCTTCAACCAGGCTTCGGTCATGACGCGTTCCTTCACAGGCGGCGGAAATAGGCCAGCAGGCCGGCGGTGGACTGCTCGGCGCCGTTCAGCGCCAAGGCGGCCACGCCGTGGCTGGCCAATGCCAGGGTATATAGGGTGTTCAGCGCCGGGGCGCCGACCAGCACGACGCGCGTGGGCGCCGGCCTGCCCAGCGCCCGGTGCCGGGCCAGGGTGGCGGCCACGTCGCCGCCGATGACCAGGCCGGACAGGAAGCCCAGGGCGTCCTTGGGGGTCAGCACGCCCGCCATTTGCCGGGCGCGGGTTTCGAACAACAGGTGCAGAACGTCGGCGCCCGCCTCCGCCACCCGGGCCAGGCCCTGGCGGAAGCCGGCGTCGGGGGTGCCATCCCATTCGGCCGCCCCGCGCGCCAGGGTGCTGTGCTTGGACAACAGGGCGTAGATCTCGCCCGACATGGCGGTGGTGAAGCCGGTGATGCGACCGTCCGACAGGTCCACCCACTTGGAATGGGTGCCGGGCAGGCACAGCAGATGGTCACCCGCGGCGAGATCCGGATGGGTGATGAGGGCGCCCAGCACCTGGGTCTCCTCCCCCCGCATGACGTCGGGGGCGCCCTGCAGGTTGGTGCCCTTCACGCCCGGCGCGATGTAGACCGCGCGGCCGTCCAGGTTGATCTCATGGAGGTGGCCCGCGATCTCCGCCGCCCCCGCCGGGGCGGCGGCGTAGGGCACCTCCACCCAGCCGAGGGTGGAACCCACCATGCCGCAGAGCAGCAGGGGCAGGCGGCCATATGCGGCGTCCCAGTCGGCCAGCAGGCCCCGCACCGTGTCGGGGAAGCCGCCCGCCGGCACGGCGGCGGCCCCGGGGCCGGTGCGCGTGTCCAGCACGGCGCCGTCGGCGTCAACCAGCGACAGGCGCAGGTTGCTGGTGCCCCAGTCACCGGCGATGAAGACGGGCGCCGCCATGTCAGTGCGACTCCCGCGTGACGCGGTCGCCGCTGGCGCCCACCAGGAAGTCCAGGTCGCAGCCCTTGTCGGCCTGCATCACATGCTCGACATGCAGGCGGTAGTAGCCGCGCGCCGGAATGGGGGCGGCGGGCTGGGCCGCCAGCTCGGCCCGGCGGCGGGCCAGCTCGGCCTCATCCACCAGCAGGGACAGGCTGCGCGCCGGCCCGTTCAGCTCGATCTCATCGCCCGTGCGCACCAGGGCCAGCGGGCCGCCGGCGGTGGATTCGGGTGCCACGTGCAGCACCACGGTGCCGAAGGCCGTGCCGCTCATGCGGGCGTCGGAGATGCGCACCATGTCCTTGACCCCCTTGGCCAGCAGCTTGGGCGGCAGGGGCATGTTGCCCACTTCCGGCATGCCGGGATACCCCTTCGGGCCACAGCCGCGCAACACCAGCATGGAGGTTTCATCGACCTCCAGCGCCGGATCGTCGATGCGGGCCTTGAAGTCCTCGATGGTGTCGAACACCACGGCGCGGCCGCGATGGGTCAGCAGCTCGGGCGAGGCGGCGTTGGGCTTCATCACCGCGCCGTCGGGCGCCAGGTTGCCGCGCAGCACCCAGATGCCGGAGACGGGCTTCACCGGGTTGTCCATGGGGCGGATGACCTCGTCGTTGTAGACCTCGCCCTCCGCCACGATGTCGCCGATGGTCATGCCGCCGACGGTGACCGCGTCCAGGTTCAGCTTGTCCTTGATCTTGGTCATCAGGCCCGGCAGCGCGCCGGCGTAATGGAAATCCTCCATCAGGTACCGGCCCGACGGCTGTAGGTCCACCAGCAGGGGGATGTCGGCGCTCAAGGCGTCGAAGTCCTCCAGCGACAATTCCACGCCCAGCCGGCCGGCCAGGGCCAGCAGGTGGATCACGGCGTTGGTGGAGCCGCCGATGGCGGCGTGCACGCGGATGGCGTTCTCGAACGCCGCGCGGGTCAGGATGTGCGACGGCTTCACGTCGTCCTTCACCATGGCGACGATGCGGCGGCCCGTCTCATGCGCCATGGCGCGGCGGCGGGCGTCCATGGCCGGCAGCGTGCCGTTGAACGGCAGCGACAGGCCCATGGCCTCGATCAGGCAGGCCATGGTGGAGGCGGTGCCCATGGTCATGCAGGTGCCGGGCGAGCGGGACATGCCGGCCTCGGCCCCCATGAAGTCCTTCAGCGTCATCTCACCGGCGCGCACCGCCTCGCTGAACTTCCACACGTCGGTGCCGGAGCCGATGTCCTTGCCCCGGTACTTGCCGTTCAGCATGGGGCCGGAGGAGATGAGCATGGTGGGCAGGTCGACGCTGGCCGCCCCCATGATCTGGCCCGGGGTGGTCTTGTCGCAGCCGCCCAGCAGCACCACGCCGTCGATGGGGTTGCCGCGGATCAATTCTTCGACCTCCATGGCCAGCAGGTTGCGGAACAGCATGGCGGTGGGGCGCATCTGCGTCTCGCCCAGCGACATGGCGGGGAATTCCACCGGCAGGCCGCCGGCCTCCCACACGCCGCGCTTCACATGCTCCGCCACCTCGCGCAGGTGGGAATTGCAGGGGGTCAGTTCCGACCAGGTGTTGCAGATGCCGATGACCGGCCGGCCGTCGAACACGTCCCCGGGCAGGCCCTGGTTCTTCATCCAGCTGCGGTGGATGAACCCGTCGCGGTCCAGTTTCCCATAG
The DNA here is from genome assembly GCF_034653275.1 of Nitrospirillum guaranorum. Lineage (NCBI taxonomy): Bacteria > Pseudomonadati > Pseudomonadota > Alphaproteobacteria > Rhodospirillales > Azospirillaceae > Nitrospirillum > Nitrospirillum guaranorum. The sequence goes on from NZ_JAYEES010000001.1 coordinate 242,796, forward strand.
CTGTGCGCGCTGCGTAACTTCCGCTTGCCGTCGTCGGTCATCGTCCGTCCACCTCGGGGGCCTGGAACGGCCCCGGTCCTTGGCACGGGGTGGGGTGATGGATGGCCGGACCCTTCGGGGCGCAGGCCGGATCGTGGCCTGGGCACGCAAGTCAACCGGTCGCCCGCGGCGTCTGATGGCGTGGCGCCAAACCGTGGCCGCCCGCACCCGCCGTTTCCCCACCCAATGTCGTTATGATAGGAGGTCCGGGCGCGGTTTGCGGTATCGTGACCGTCTTGGCACGAGCCCACGACCCGGCGCCCAGCCTCCGGTTCTTGGTATGATTTATCGGACAAAAATGGCCCCTGTAAAGGGGATTTGGTGGCATGGGGAATTGCGGCCTGGGTGGGACCGTTCTAACTATCCTTCCTGACCCGGCCGTCACGTGGCCCAACGCCCATGGGCCCAATGCGTAAGGAAGGCGCCCCCATGCCAGACAGCAACCAGCCCGCCACCGGTCCCGTCGACACCCCGGAAGAGCCGCCGCCCGGCGCCCCGGAAGGCGTGACCCAGCATCTTTATCCCGTGTACGGCGACCTGGCGGGCAAGGCCGTGCTGATCAGCGGCGGCGGGTCGGGCATTGGCGCCTATCTCACCTACGCCTTCGCGGCCCAGGGCTGCCGCGTCGCCTTCATCGCGCTGCGTGAGCCGTCGGCCATGGCCCTGGTGCAGGCGGTGGAGGCCGCGACCGGCCAGCGCCCCCTGTTCCTGCGCTGCGACCTGCGCGACGTGGAGGCCCTGCAGGCCAAGGTGCGCGAGGCGGAGGCGCAGATGGGCGGCTTCGACGTGCTGGTCAACAACGCGGCCCGCGACGACCGCCACGCCACCGCCGACTTCACGGTGGCGGAGTGGGACGACAACCTGGCCATCAACCTGCGCCCGCAGTTCTTCCTGGCCCAGACGGTGGTGCCGGGCATGAAGCGCGCCGGCGGCGGCGCCATCGTCAACCTGGGCTCCACCGCCCACAACCTGGGCCTGGCGGGATACCCGGCCTATGTCGCCGCCAAGGCCGGCGTCACCGGCCTGACCCGGGCGCTGGCCCGCGAATTCGGCCCCGACGGCATCCGCGTCAACACCGTGGTGCCCGGCTGGGTCATGACCGAACGGCAGCAGCGCCTGTGGGTGACCCCGGAAGCCCTGGCCGAGACCCTGGCCGCACAATGCCTGAAGCGCCCCCTGTCGGGCGAGGACATCGCCAGCGCCGTGCTGTTCCTGGCCTCACGCGCATCGGCCATGATGACGGGGCAGTCGCTGGTGGTGGATGGCGGCAGAACGATGAGTTAAAGCGGTTCTTTCATATCAAACCGGAACAGCCACTGGTTGACGTTATGTTCATCAAACCGAGAACGTTAAATTTCAATCAAAAAAGACTGGTGGTTGGATTCTTTCTTTGTATATCCATATTGTTAACGGCCAACCATTACATTGGATTTTGCTGGTTTGGGTTGTGGTCAAAGAAGATAATGGTCGTTTCCTTCATTATATTGGCTATCGTTATGCATCTTTGCGGATTGAGTGTCCGTGAGGTGCAGGAACATCGGCACAGAAAGTTGCGTCAGTAACCCAGCCCCTAGCCTAAATCACCCCCGTCGCCCCGCCCTTCGGTCCCGCCAGCAGGCCCGCCACCCTTACCAGCGCGCCCTTCAGCGACGCCGCGTCGGGGGCGGCACCCAGCGCCAGGCGCACGGCGGCGGGCACCGGGGTGTCGGATGACAGGAAGGCGTCGCCCGCCACCAGGGTCAGGCCGGTGCGGGCGGCGCGCTGGACGAAGGCGTGGGGCGTCCAGTCGGGCGGCAGGCTGAGCCACAGGTGCAGGCTGTCCGGCTGGGCCTGGTAGCTGCCCGGGGGCAGGATATCCGCGGCCAGGCGCTGGCGCGCCGCCGCCTCGGCCCGGATGGCCTCCGCCAGGGTGGCGGCGGTGCCGTCCAGGATCCAGTCAGCCGCCAACCCCGCCGCCAGGGGAGAGGGCATCTGCGTCTGGGTGCGCAGCACGCCCTCGCACCGTTCCGCCTGGATGGCGTCGGGGGCGGCGACATAGGCGGTGCGCAGGGCCGGCGTCAGGCATTTGGACAGGGTGGCCACGTGCCAGACCTGGGCGGGGGCCAGGGCCGCCAGGGGCGTGCCGGGGGTGGCCGCCAGCGCGCCATAGGCGTCATCCTCCACCACCGTCAGGCCCTGGGCCTGGATGACGTCCGCCAGGGCCTGGCGCCGCCCTTCCGACATCGTCGCCGTGGTCGGGTTGTGGTGTGTGGGCGTGCAGTAGAGCAGGCGGGCGCCGCTGGCGCGGCAGGCGGCCGCCACCGCGTCGGGCACCAGCCCCTCGCCATCGCAGTCCACCGCCACCACCCGCAGGCCTAGACGCGCCGCGATGGCGGTGAAGCCCGGGTAGCTCAGCGTTTCCGCCAGCACCACGTCGGCCCGTTGCGCCAGCATGGACAACAGCGCGTGCAGCGCCGCCTGCGCCCCCGGCGCCACCAGCACGCGATCGGCATGGGGGCTGGTGTTGGCCGCCAGCCCGGCGGCGGTGTGGCGGCGGCGCAGCCAGGCGGCCCCTGCCGTGCGTTCCGTCGCGCCGCCGCCCGCAGCGCGATAGCCCAGGCGCCGCCCCAGGTCCGGCGCCCGCACCAGCCGTTCCAGCCCCTGGGCCAGGTGGGTGCGCAACAGGGCCAAGGGCTGCGGCGGCACGTTCATGGACATGTCGATGTCGCCCCGGGCCAGGGGCGCCATGTCGGCCGCCGCGCGGTCGGAGATGAAGGTGCCCCGCCCGACCACGCCCGACAGCAGGCCACGGTGGCGCGCCTCGGCATAGGCGCGGGTGACGGTGGTGAGGTCGATGCCCAGCGCCTGCGCCAAGGCGCGCTGGGTGGGCAGGCGTTCCCCCGGCACCAGCCGCCCGGCGCCGATGTCGGCCGCCATGGCGTCGGCGATGGCCAAGTAGAGCGGCCCGCCCCGGCCGTCCAAGCGGGGTTTCCACAGATCATCGTCGGCCACGGCCACCTCCCTGCCCTTATTGCATGGATTATGTGTATGCGGACAATCGACATAAGAAGGCATGCAATGGCCTTATGCCATGATTTCCATCAATTGGTTTGGGGCGGGAGTGTCGGCAGACACAGCGCCGGCGGCGGCGGGCGTGCTATTCGCTGGCGATTAATCCTGTCGGGGAAGGGACAGCATGCGGGGCAGTGAGTTCGCGGATTTGCGGGCGTTCGCCACCATCGTGGCGTACGGCACCTTCGCGCGGGCGGCGGTGCAGTTGAGCGTTTCCCCCTCCGCCCTCAGCCAGACCATCCGGGGTTTGGAGGCGCGGCTGGGCGTGCGCCTACTGAACCGGACCACGCGCAGCGTTTCCGTCACCGACGCCGGCTCGCGCCTTTACGCCCGCCTGAAACCGGTGCTGGAGGAGCTGGAGGCCGCCGTCGCCGATGTGAACGACCTGCGCGAGCGGCCGGCCGGCACCCTGCGCCTGACCTCCTCCCGCGTGGGGGCGGAACGGTTCCTGGCGCCCATCCTGGGCGAATTCCACCGCGCCTATCCCGACATCGTGCTGGACACCACGGTGGACGACGTGGTGCGCGACATCGTGGCGGAGGGATACGACGCCGGCATCCGCCTGGGCGAGATGATTTCCGACGACATGGTGGCCATCAAGCTGGGCGGCAGCCTGCGCCAGGTGGCCGTGGCCACCCCGGAGTATCTGGCCCGCCACGGCGTGCCACAGCATCCCCGCGACCTGCTGGACCACGCCTGCATCAACTGGCGCTGGACGGAGACGGGCCGCGTCTACCATTGGGAATTCCAGGAGCCGGGCGGCGATTGGTTTTCCGTCGCGGTGAAGGGTCCCATCATCGTCACCGACCGCAGCATGGTGCTGGCCGCGGCGCTGCAGGGCGTGGGCATCGCCCTGTGGCTGGAGGATCGCATCCTGCCCTACGTCAAGGACGGCCGGCTGGTGCCGATCCTGGAGGAATGGTCGGGCGCCTTCCCAGGGTTTTTCCTGTGCTATCCCAAGCAGCGGCACACGCCCCTGCCGCTGCGCGTCTTCACCGATTTCATGCGCGCGACCTACGGCTGATTATGTACGCCGCCCTTCATTAACCGTTTCGACTATAGCGCATACCGCACAGAGCGGCCGTCCCCCATCTTCAGCGCATCCCCGGCCCACCCCCCCATTTTCAGGGCCGGCCTTCAGGAAGGATGCGGATCATGGTCAACAACACCCAACGGGTTTGGTTCATCACCGGCGTTTCGCGCGGCTTCGGCAAGGAACTGGCGCGCACCCTGCTGGACCAGGGCCAGGTGGTCATCGGCACCACCCGCGACGGCCACAGCGACCTGCCCGCCGACGGCCGTCTGCACGTCCTGCCGCTGGACGTGACGGACGCGGCCCAGGTCAAGGAGACGGTGGCCAAGGCCCACGCCCTGCACGGCCGCCTGGACGTGGTGGTCAACAACGCCGGCTATGGCCTGCTGGGCGCGGTGGAGGATGCCGACACCGCCGCCACCCGCCACATGTTCGAGGTCAACTTCTTCGGCGCGTTGGCGGTGATGCAGGCGGCCCTGCCGCTGATGCGGGCGCGCCGGGCCGGCCACATCGTCAACATCACCTCCATCGCCGGGCTGGCGCCGGGCGTGGGTTCCGGCCTGTACGCCGCGTCCAAGTTCGCGCTGGAGGGCGTGTCGCTCAGCCTGGCGCAAGAGGTGGCGCCCCTGGGCATCGGCATCACGCTGGTGGAACCGGGCGCCTTCCGCACCGACTTCCTGACCGATCATTCCCTGCGGCTGACCGGCGCCCCCATCGCGGACTATGCCGCGACGGCCGAGGCGGCGGTGGCCCGCCTGCAGGCGCTGAACGGCCGGCAGCCGGGGGATCCGGCGCTGGCCGCCCGCGCCATCGTGGCCGCCGTGCGCTCACCCAACCCGCCCCAGCACCTGGTGCTGGGCAGCGACGCCTGGAACCGGGTGCAGGCCCGGCAGGAGGCGTTCACCGCCAACCTTGCCGACTGGCGGTCGGTGACGCTGGGCACCGACTTCCCGGCGTGAGGGTCACAGCGTTTCCAGGCGGCGGCGCGTCTCCGCCGCCTGCTCGCGCAGCGCCATGCGGTCGGTGGCATCCATGCGCGCCAGCTGGCGGTAGGGCAGGGCCAGCCGGGGATTGGCGGACAAGGTGTCCGCATGGCGGTCCAGAAAGTCCCAGTAGAGCGCGTTGAAGGGACAGGCGCGCGGGCCCACCCTGGCCTTGCGGTCGTACCGGCACCCCCGGCAATAGTCGCCCATGCGGTCGATGTAGGCCGCCCCCGAGACGTAAGGCTTGGTCGCCATCAGCCCGCCATCGGCGAACTGGCTCATGCCCAGGGTGTTGGGCAGCTCCACCCATTCGAAGGCGTCGATGTAGACGCCCAGGTACCAGCGATGCACCGCCGCCGGGTCCAGCCCCGCCAGCAGGGCGAAGTTGCCGATGACCATCAGGCGCTGGATGTGGTGGGCGTAGGCGTGGCGCAGCGATTGCCCCACCGCGTACGCCAGGCAGCGCATGCCCACCTGGCCGGTCCAAAACCAGGACGGCAGGGGCAGGTCGTGGCCCAGGGCGTTGCGCCCGTCATACCCCGGCATGTGGGCCCAGTAGACGCCGCGCACGTATTCGCGCCAGCCCAGGATCTGGCGGATGAACCCCTCCACCGCCGGCAGCGGCGCCGCCCCGCGCCGCCATTCCTCCTCCGCCCGCGCCACCACCTCGGCCGGCGACAGCATCTTGGTGTTGAGGGCGAAGGACAGCAGGGAATGGAACAGGCGCCAGCCGCGCGCGCTCATGGCGTCCTGGTAATCACCGAAGTGCCGCAGGCCCTGCGCCAGGAAGGCGTCCAGCTGCGCCAGCGCCTCGGCGCGGTTCAGGGGCCAGGGCAAGCGGTCCGCCATGGGGTCGCCGAAGCTGTCGACCCCGGCCGCCGTGATGACCCGCCACATGGCGCCATGGTCGTGGCGCGGCCGGCTGTCCTCGGGCTCGGCCGGCAGGCCCGGCCAGGGCTTGCGGTTGTCGTGGTCGAAATTCCACTGACCGCCGACTGGGCCGCCGTCCGGTTCCAGCAACACCCCGTGGACCCGGCGCATGTGCCGGTAGAAATGCTCCATGAGCCAGCGCCGCCGCCCCTGGAACAGGCCGGCCGCGGTATCGCGGGCGCTGAGGAAGTGGTCACTGTCCACCATGCGGGCCGATGACCCCAGCTGCCGGGCGTAGTCCGCCAACTGGCGGTCCAGCCGCCATTCGTCCGGCGCCTGGTATTCAAAGACCGTGGCGCCGTGCCGGGCGCGCAGCAGATCCAGATTGGCGGGCAGCGCCTGGCGGTTGGCGGGATCGTCGATGGCCAGGTAATCCACCCGGTGACCGGCAGCGCGCAAGTGCCGGGCGAAGTCGCGCATGGCGGCGAAGATGGCCAGGATCTTCTGGGCGTGGTGCAGGACGTAGTCCGTTTCCTGCCGCACCTCCATCAAGGTGTAGACGACGGCCTCGTCCACCTGGCGGAACCACCGGTGGCGGGGGTTGAGCTGGTCCCCCAGGATCAGGCGCAGCACCGTCATGGGCGTCCCCGCGCCTCGCGCCGGCACCGGTCCGAGCAGTATCTGACCTCCTCCCACACCCGGGACCATTTACGCCGCCAAGCGAAGGGGCGGCCGCACTGGGCGCAGATCTTGGTGGGCAGGTCGGACTTACGCCGCATGCGCATGGCGTCGCTTCCCGGGATCAGAGGTCGAGGCTGAGTTGCCCGCGCGCGGCGGGACGGGGGCGGGATCGCGGGGTCGCGGGCTTGCGCGAGCCATGGCGGTCGACCAGCGCCGGAACAGCGGCCTTGACCGCCGGCTGGGCCCTCAGGCCATGCACGCGGGCCTTGGCCGCCCGTGTCGCCGCTTCCAGGTCGACGATGGGCCAAGGGATGTCGCGCCCCACCCGCACGCCACAGCGGTCCTGCACCTCTGGCGGCATGCGCCACGGCTCGAACAGCCAGCTGTCCGGCACCCGCCTGAGGGCGGGCAGCCAGCGGCGCACGAAGCGGCCCTGCGGATCATGGTCGCGGGCCTGTTTCAGCGGGTTGTAGACACGGGTGGTGTTCATGCCCGTGGTGCCCGACTGCATCTGCATCTGGCTCCAATGGATGCCAGGCTCATAGTCCAGGAACTGGCGGGCCAGCCACAGGCCCACGGGCCGCCAATGCAGCCACAGGGGGTAGGCCGCCACGGACACCAGCATGGCCCGCATGCGGAAGTTGATCCAACCGGTCTCACGCAGCATGGCGACGCAAGCGTCCACCAGCGGCCAGCCGGTGCGCCCCGCCACCAGCGCCTGGAAATGGGCCTCGTTCCATTCCCCTTCGCGCAAACCATCATAGCCGGGGTGCAGGTTGCGCCATTCCAGGGCGGGCTCGCTTTCCAGCTTCTGGATGAAATGGCAGTGCCAGTGCAGGCGGCTCAGGAAGGCGGCCAGGCCCTGGCGCCGGGGATCCGGCCCCTCCGGCAGGTCAGCCAGCCGGCGGCGCGTCGCCTGGACCACCTCGCGCAGGCTGAGCGCCCCCTGGGCCAGGTAGGGCGACAGCCGGGAACAGGCCGTGGGCGCGGAAAGCGGGGAGGACAGGCCGCCACGATACCGGCCGCTGCGGTCCTCCAGGAAACTGTCCAGGGCCGCCAGCCCCTGGCGCCGCCCGCCGGCCTGGCGCAAGGGCGGGTCGGCGGCGTCCAGACCCAGGTCCGCCGGACGCGGCGGCGGTTCCTCCGGCCACGGGGGTGGGGCGAAGGCCATCGCCGGCACCGGCAGGCGGGGCGCCGCCATGCGCGCCTCCCATGCCGCCTGCCAGGCGTCGCGGCTGTCCAGGCGGCGGACGACACCGAACTGGGGCACCTCATGCCACGGCACGCCCCGGTCGCGGCACCACCGGGCCACCGCCCGGTCCCGCCGGTAGGTCAGGGCGTTGCCGGTTTCCTCATGGGAATGAAGCGCCGTGAAGGGAGCGCGACGGTACAGGCGTTCCAGCACCCCCACCACCTCGCCCGTGGCGACATGCAGGGCGCCGCCGCGCCGGCCGAGCTCCGCCGCCAAGTCGCCCAGGCATTCGAGGATGAACTGGTAATGCTGGTTGGCGGCATCGGGCTGGCGCCAGAAACCGGGCTCGATCACGTAGAGGCACAGCACGGGGCCTTGCCGCGCCGCCCGATGCAGGGCGGCGTGATCGTCCAGGCGCAGGTCGCGCTTGAACCAGACGACGCTGTAGGTCATGGCCCCCTCCCCTCCAACCGCCACCGGCGCGGCGCCGGTCATGACTTGTACGGGGGGGAGCCCGGCGCCGGATCACCGGCGGCGGGATGTTCCGATTATTGGGCCAGCACGCGGGCCGCGTCCCGGGTCTTGTCCACCATGGCCTCCACCTGCCGGATGGCGCGGCCGATGTCGGTGATGTTTTCGGTCACGGTGTCCACCGCGCCGGCTGTCTGCTGCATATTCTGGGACATTTCCAGCGTGACGGCGCCTTGCTGCTCCACCGCCGCGACGGCCGAGGTGACGTGGTCGCGCATGGCATCGATGGAGCGGCGGATGCTTTCCAGCGCGCCGACCACCTCGCCCGCCACGGACTGCATGCCGGTGATCTCGTCCGAAATCCCCTGCGTGGCGCTGGCCGCCTGGTTGGCCAGGTTCTTCACCTCCGTGGCGACGACGGCGAAACCCTTGCCGGCCTCCCCCGCCCGCGCCGCCTCGATGGTGGCGTTCAAGGCCAGCAGGTTGATCTGGCCGGCGATCCCGCGGATGACATCCACCACCCGTTCCATGGATTGGGCGACGGCGTTGAGGCGCTCGGTCGCCGACCCGGCGGTCTCGGCCTCGGCCGCGACGCTGTCCACCGCCTGGCGGGACTGGGCCATGTTGGCCGCCAGCTCACGGGTGGACGCGGCCAGCTGCTCGGCCCCGGCGGCGATACCCTGCACGGCGCCGGCCGTCTGGTTCGCCGCCGCGGCCACGCCCTCGGACCGGCCCACCGAGTGCTCGACGGCGGCGTCGATCTCTTTGAAGTTGCTGTCGATCAGCTGCTTGAGATCCGCCAGCATGCGCACCTGTCGGGTGATGTCGGTGGCATATTTCACCACCTTGTACGGCCGGCCGTCGGGGTCGAGGATGGGATTGTACGAGGCCTCGATCCACACCTCGCGGCCGCCCTTGCCCATGCGCTTGAACTGCGCGGCCTGGAATTCACCCCGGCGCAGGCCGTCCCAGAACTGACGGTATTCAGCCGTGTCCCTGTAGCCCGCTTCCACGAACAGGCTATGGTGCCGGCCCTCAACCTCGGTGGCGGTATAGCCCATGGTGGCCAGGAAATTGTCGTTGGCGCGCAGGATGGTGCCGTCCAGGCTGAATTCAATGACCGCCTGCGACTTGTTGATGGCCGTGACCTGGCCTAGCAGGTCGGCGTGTTCCCGCTTCGCCGCCGTCACGTCGGTCGCGTACTTCACCACCTTGTACGGCCGGCCGGCGCGGTCGAGGATGGGGTTGTACGAGGCCTCGATCCACACCTCGCGCCCGCCTTTGCCCACGCGCTTGAACTGCGCCGCGCGGAACTCCCCCCGGCGCAAGCTGCCCCAGAACTGACGGTATTCCTGGCTGTCCCGATAGTCCGGTGCCACGAACAGGCTGTGGTGCCGGCCCTGCACCTCGGCCAGGGTGTAGCCCATGGCCTTCAGGAAGTTGTCGTTGGCGGTGAGGATGGTGCCGTCCAGGGCGAACTCGATGATGGCCTGGGATTTGCCCAGGGCGGCCAGCGTCGCCTTCATTTCCCGAATATGCCGCGCCAGGAAAGACCGAAACATTAACCACTCCGCGAAGTAAGGATTCGCCCTTTCAAAGATGGTTAAAGGGCCTGCCCCGTAAAAGCGCGGCGCACCGCTTGAAGACAAGCGGTGCAGGCGGCGGTTCTGGCGGGGATGTTTGTTGGACGTAAATGTAATATGAATATTATTGTATGTCTATAGGAGTTATGAAACCATTTGCGACACTCTTTACTTCTCTTGGTTAAAATTCAATGACGCCCCGCCCGGGAAGCCGGTGCAACGCATCGCCGCGGGGCTTCCCCTCTTGTGCGCAATACCTCATGATGGCAATGCCTTGATGGCTGGCGCCACACCTTGGGCAGGGGATGGTGGCGCACGGCCACCCTACCCATCCGCCCCCGTGAAACGACAGCCAAAGGTCGCCTTCTCCATGGCCATGTCCTGGTTCCGCCGCACCGTGTCCATCGGGTTCGCACTGGCCGTGACGGCCGTGGGAACCAGCCGGGGCCAAGGCGCTCAAACCCCTGATACGCAGCAGGCGCCGCCACGGATCACCCAGCAGCTGGAAAAGCCCGCCGACCCCGAGCCGCCGCTGGCCACCGCCTACCGCCCGTTCGAGGCGTTCGCGCCCCTGACGCTGCCGCAGGCGGTGAACCAGTACCGGTCGGGCAGCGGCCTGCCGGGCCCCGCCTATTGGCAGAACCGCGCGGATTATGAGCTGCACGCCCGCCTGGACCTGAGCAACCCCGAGGCCCCGGCGTTGAGCGGCAGCAGCGTCATCCGCTACACCAACAACAGCCCGGACGCGCTGGACCGGCTGTGGCTGCAGCTGGACCAGAACATTTATCGCAAGGACGCGCGCGCGGCGGTGGCCGGCGGCGGCCGTCCCAGCCGGGGCAACACCGACGGCATGACCATCAAGGCGGTGGCCGTCGCGTTCCTTGATGGCAAAGGCGACGGCAAGGGCGGCGACGGCAAGGTGGTGGCCCTGCCCTTCCACGTCGACGACACGCGCCTGTGGGTCGACCTGCCCCGGCCCCTGGCGGCCAAGGGCGGCAAGCTGGCGCTGCACATCGACTATGCCTACACCATTCCCGGCACCTGGGGCGGGCGCACGGCGCACACCCCCACCCAGAACGGCGAGATTTATGAGATCGCCCAGTGGTATCCGCGCATGGCGGTCTACGACGATCTGCGCGGCTGGGACACCCTGCCCTACCTGGGGTCGGAGTTTTATCTGGAGTATGGCGACTTCGACTACACCGTGACCGTGCCGGCCACCATGCTGGTGGCGGGCTCGGGCGAGCTGGTGAACGGGGCGGAGGTGCTGACGCCCACGCAAGTGAAGCGCCTGGACCAGGCCCGCGCCAGCGACGCCACGGTCATGATCCGCACGCCCGAGGAGGTGACCGACCCTGGGAGCCGCCCGCGCGCCACGGGAGAGATGACCTGGCATTTCCGCATGCGGAATACCCGCGACGTGGTGTTCGCCGCCTCCAACGCCTTCGTCTGGGACGCCGCGCGCGTGAACCTGCCGGAGGACAAGCACGCCCTGGCCATGTCGGTTTACCCGGTGGAGGGCGTGGGGCCGGACAAGTGGAACCGGTCGACGGAATATCTGAAGGCCTCCATCGAGCATTTCTCCAGCCAGTGGTTCCCCTATCCCTGGCCGGTGGCCGTGAACCTGGGCGGCCATGGCGCCGGCATGGAATACCCGGGCATGGTGTTCGACGGGTACAAGGACCAGGGCAAGAGCCTGTACTGGATCACGGCGCACGAGATCGGCCACACGTGGTTCCCCATGATCGTCGGCTCGAACGAGCGGCGCGACGCCTGGATGGATGAAGGGTCCAACACCTTCATCGACATCTATGCCCAGGACGCCTTCAACCACGGCGAATACGCGCCCAAGCGCGACGGAGAATACGCGCCCGGCGGCGGCAACCCGGTGGAGGAGATCCTGCCCCTGCTGACCGACGCCGCCGCCCCCAACATCATCAACGCCCCCGACGGCATGTCGGAGAAATACCGCCACCCCGTCAGCTATTTCAAACCGGCCCTGGGCCTGGTGCTGCTGCGCGAGCAGATCCTGGGGCCTGAGCGGTTCGACGCGGCCCTGCGCCGCTATATCCGCGCCTGGGCCTACAAGCACCCCTCGCCGTCCGACTTCTTCCGCGCCATGGAATCCGGCGCGGGCGAGGACCTGACCTGGTTCTGGCGCGGCTGGTACTTCAACAACTGGGCGGTCGATTTCGCCGTGCGCAAGGTCGCCTACGCCGAGGGCGGGCCGGACAAGGGCGCCCTGGTCACCGTGGCGGCCCTGGACCGCCTGGTCCTGCCCGCGACGTTGCAGGTGGACTACGCCGACGGCAGCCAGCGCAGCCTTCGCATCCCGGTGGAAACCTGGCGCGGCCGGGCCGAGACCACCGTGCGCCTGGACGGCGGCCCCGCCATCACCCGCGTCACCATCGACCCCACCCACGCCCTGCCCGACACCAACAGGGCCAACGACGTGTGGGAGATGCGGTAGGGATGACAGCAGGGTGCCACCGGCTCAGTGATGCCCCGCCCCGTCATGATGATGGGCGCGCGGTGTGATGGTGGGCGCCTTGCCCGGTTCCACCATCTCCACCAGTTCCATCATGCCGTTATCCTCGTGGCTGGTGTTGTGGCAGTGCATGACGATGGCGCCGGTGTAGTCCAGCGCCTGGCTGAGGAACTGCACCACCTCGCCGTAGTTGAAGCCGGTGTTGGCGTCGACGTTGGTCAAGCCGCCCGGGAAGGTGCAGTTCGTCCCCCCACCGCCGGGGCGCAATTGATCAGCACCGTGTCGCGCCAAATGGGGAAGGCGTAGTCGACCGTGCCCCGCCTCACCACCTGGAAGGAATTGGTGTGGATGTGGAACATGTGGGTGTCGGCCGCGCTCATCACCCCCCACAGGTTCGTCTGGCCCAGGGTCAGGATGCGCTGTGGGCCGCCTTCGGCATTGAAGGGGCGGCCGTTGACCACCGAGGCGCCGCCGGCCGATTCCGCGTAGGTGCCGCTGGTGAAGCCGAACACCACCCCCTGGGTGGGGGAGGCCGGGCGGTCGGGCGCGTCCACCAAGCTGGCGGGGGTGTACAGCCGGTTCAGCTGTGACTGGGTGGGCAAGGCGGTCGCCGTGGACCGGGACGCCGCCACCACGTTGACCGTCATCACCAGCTGGGCGTCAGGCACCACGCCGGGCTTGCACAGATCGCCGATGCCGGGTTGGCGCGCCAGCGGATCCTGCGAGGACTGCTGCCGCTTCACCACCGCGCCGGGGGCGGGCTGGACCAGCAGGTAGCGGCCGGGCTTGGCCGGCGCCTTGACCATCAGGTCCAAGCGCTGGCCGGGCGCCAGGAACAGCAGCTCGTTATTCACCACGCCCTTGCCGTCCGGCCGGGCCACCGGCGCCGTCAGGCGCAGCGGCAGATCCTCTTCCCCCGGGGACAGGGTGCGCTGCACCGGCACGCCGTCGGCCGCCAGCACATAGGCGGCGGGCGCCGTCGCCGCGTCCACGCCGGTTTGGGGCACCAGGCACATGGGCACCACATTACCGACCGTGGTGTTCACCACCCGCCACAGCTGCACCTCATCCGTCGTCATGGTGACAGTGGGGTTCAGCTGGCCGTTGACGGATAGTTTCTGGTTCACGTTCTTCGCCGGCTCGGGCGCCGGCTGGCCGTCGACATAGGTGCAGCGGGCGAAGGAATAGACGCTCTTGCACGTCACCCGCTGCGGGCTGGTGAGGTTGGGCGCGGATTCGATGCTCTGCAGCAGCATCACCTTTTCCGCCGCCGCCCGGACCGCGGGCAGGCTGTCGATGCCGTTCTTCTCATCCTGGATGATCAGCGCGCCGCTCATGCCGCTGGCCAGCTGCAGGGCCACCGCCCCGTGCTTGTGCGGGTGGTACCAATAGGTGCCGGCCGGGTGCTGCTCCGGTATCTTGATGCGGTAGTGGTAGTCGCCCTTCTGGCACAGGCTGGCGTCGCCGCCCGCGTCCCGCACGCACATGGCCAAGACGTCGGCCGGCGTGTCGGCCGGATAGATGGCCAGCAGCACATTGTCGCTGTCCTTCTGCGGGCTGACGTGCAGGCCGTGGGTGTGCAGGTTCAGCACGTCGAAGCCATGGGGCACGGCGTTGAACATGGTGCCGTCGCCCTCGTCCGCGTCGAACGGCAGGCCGTTGGTGAACAGGATGTCCAGCGTGTCGCCAGGATGGGCGCGGATGGTGGGGCCGGCCAACAGCTCTCCCGTCGGCAGGGCGGCACCCATGACCTGCTTGCGCGCGGTCACCGCCGCCTTCACCTCCGCCCCCTTGCGGTCGCCGAAGCTGACGAAGGCGTTGGCCTGCACCTTCAGGGGCGCGCCGTCCCCATTGGGCAGGGTGAAAATCTGCGGGAAGGCCATCAGTTGCGACACCCCGGCCACCACCGGCATGGGTGCCGGCTGAACCAGTTCCCCCGCCAGCGCGGGGCCGGCGGCCAATATCGTGGCCAGCGCCGTTAAGGCCAAGCCCCCCGAGGCCAGCGCCCGCCGGCCCGACTTCGCGATGATGGACATGCACGTTCCCCCGTCAGCGTATCCTTTTGGGACACACTGCCCGATATGCGCGCATAGATCCAGATAACGCTACTTATGCAGGCATTTTATCGGCGGCACCGGCCAGCTGCAGCGTCCGTTGATCGGGCTGGCCGCCGAAATACTTGTCCAGCGCATCCTGGAACAGGCTGTCGCAGTCGCCAGCGGCCAGATGGAACAGGGTCATGCTGGAGCGGAACTTCAGCGCGTCCACCGGGCCAAACACCGCCCGGGCGTCATGGCCCGGCAACTCGTTGACCAGGCTGGTCAGCTGGCGCAGGCGCCCACCGAGGATGGTGTGTTCCAGGTAGGCCCGCGCCTCGTCCAACGAGGCCAAGGCGTAGTGTTGCGACGTCGCACTCTGGCCCAGCCCGGCGATCTGCGGGAAGAAGTACCACATCCAATGGCTGCGCTTATGCCCGGTGGTCAGTTCCTGGATCACCGTGTCCAACTGCGGATTCTGGGCGTCGACGAAGCGTTGCAGGTCCCAGTGCGGGCTGGCGGTGGATGGGTGGTCCATGGCTCTCCCTTCCCTTATTCCCACGGCGGCCGGAGCAGCATACACCGCCGGCACAAAAGAAAACCGGCGCCCCTGAGGATCAGGGACGCCGGCTTCCAACCGCCAACGGGGAAATTTGTTCAGAAACCGTGGGTGTCAGGCGGCCTGGGCCACGAACAGGTCACCGATCTGGGTGTTGGCGGCGGTCAGCGCGCCGGCCTTGGCGTCGGGGCCCATGGCGATACCCTCGGCGCGGATGATGGTGACGTCGGTCATGCCCAGGAAGCCCAGGAAGGCCTTCAGGTAGGCTTCCTGATGGTCCATCGCCGCCTCGTACGGGGTGCCGGCGTACTTGCCGCCGCGGGAAGAGACGAGGATGACCTTGCGGCCGCCGGCCAGGCCCTGGGGACCGGACTCGGTGTAGCGGAAGGTGCGGCCGGCCTGGGCCAGGCGGTCCAGGTAGGATTTCAGCTGGCTGGGGATGGAGAAGTTGTACATGGGCGCGCCGATGACCACGACGTCGGCCGACAGCAGCTCATCCACCAGGGTGTCGACCAGGGCGCGCTCAGCCTGCTGCGCCGGGGTCAGGTTTTGGTCGGCGCCGAACTTGGCGACGGCCAGCAGCTCGGCATCCAGATGCGCCGGGGCCACGGCGGCGACGTCACGGTACACCACCTCGCCCGACGGGTTCGCCTGCTGCCACGCCTGGACCACAGCGGCGGTCAGCTGGCGGGAGACGGAGGCCTGGGCCAGGGGACTGGAGTCGATGTGCAGGAGCTTCATGATCCATACTCTCAAATCTGGGGTGGGCGCCGGTGAGGCCCGGCCGCCGAAGACCCCTTCAGATTGCCACTGGAACGCCCTTGCCATCAGAGGGCAGATTTCACACTCTATGTTCCACGATTGGAACAATAGCCGCGCCGGCAGCCGGACGGCGATCGGGACCCCACGATGCGCGACCTGAACGACCTCTACTACTTCGCCCAGGTGGTGGAACATGGCGGCTTCGCCGCGGCGGAGCGGGCGCTGGGCGTGCCCAAGTCCACCCTCAGCCGCCGCGTCTCAATGCTGGAGGACCAGCTGGGGGTGCGGCTGCTGCAGCGTTCCACCCGCCGCTTCGCCGTCACCGACGTGGGCCGCACCTACCACGCCCATTGCCTGGCCATGATAGCGGAGGCGGAGGCGGCCCAAGAAGCTGTTGACCGCAACCGGGCGGAGCCGCAGGGAACCGTGCGCGTCAGCTGCCCCACCGCCCTGGTGCCCACCCGCGTGGGGTCGGTCGTCACCCGCTACATGGCGCAGCATCCCCGCGTGACCATCCGGCTGGAGGCGAGCAACCGCCGCGTCGACGTCATCGAAGAAGGTTACGACCTGGCCATCCGCGTGCGCATGCCGCCACTGGAAGACAGCGACCTGATCGTCAAGGTGCTGGAAAGCCACGGCTCGGCCCTGGTGGCCAGCCCCGCCTTCCTGGACCGTCACGGCCGTCCCACCGCACCGGAGGAGTTGGCCGCCCTGCCCGCCGCCGACATGCCGCGCACGGGCGGCGACCACGTCTGGCGCCTGTATGGCCCCGACGGCATCCTGCGCACCGTGCCGCATCAGCCCCGCCTGATCACCGAGGATATGGCCCTGCTGCGCGACGCGGCGCTGACCGGGGTCGCCATCGCCCAACTGCCCCACTTCATCATCGACAACTATCTGGCCCAGGGCATGCTGGAGGCGCTGTTGCCCGGCTGGACCCTGCCAGCGGGCGTGGTGCACGCGGTGTTCCCCTCGCGCCGGGGCCTGGTGCCGGCGGTGCGCGGCTTCATCGATGCCTTGGCGGCGGAATTCGCCGAGCGACCCACGACCCCCTGCCCCGCCAACCCCGCCTGGATCGGCGGGGGGCCCAGCCTGGGGCTGTAGAAGCAGACCACGGTGGACGGCCCGCCGTGGCAGGAAAACCACCTTGGCCGCACATCTGCAACCATCCAGCCCCTTTGCCCTTGACAGCAGGGCCCGCCGCCAGCGCTACTGACGCGCTAAGCATAAGAATTTTGGGGAAGTTTCGGTTTTGGGGGACCCATCCGCCATGCCTGGGTCGTCTACTGTCCGCCACCTTGGTGCGCGGCTGGGCGGGTTTGCGCGCGCCGGCCTGGCGCGGCGTGTCCTCCTATCCCTGCTGGCCACCCTCGCCGCCCTGGTCCTGATGCTGTGGCCGGCGCTGCTGAACGGCTTCCCCATCGTCTTCTTCGACACCGGCGGCTACATCGAGGCTGCAGCCGAACGTGAATTGGTGGAGGGGCGGTCGCTGGCCTACGGCCTATTCCTGCAGGCGGCTTCGCTGAACTGGCGCACACTGTGGGGGCCGGTGGTGGCGCAGAGCCTGTTGACCCTGTGGCTGCTGCGCCTGCTGTGCGCCGGCCTGGCGCCCCGGGACGGACTCCTGGGCACCAATGGGCCGGGCGGCAATGGGCCCGGCGCCCTGGGCCCGGTGGCGCTGCTGGCGCTGGGCACCGGCATGGCGTGGTACACGGCCCAGTTGATGCCGGACATCGCCATCCCCTTGGTGGTGGCGACCCTGTGGCTGCTGGCCTTCCGCTGGGATCGGCTGTCCTGGGGGACGCGCCTGGGCGCGGCCGCCGTGGGCCTTGTCAGCCTGCTGTCGCACATGTCAGGCATGGCCTTGGGCGCCGGCCTGGTGGCGGTGCTGGCCCTGATGAAGGCCGTCGGCGCCCTGGGCCGCCCGCGATCCTGGCGGGCCTTGCGCCTGTTGCCGGCGGCGGCCCTGGTGGCGGGCAGCGTGGTGGCCCTGCCCTTGCTGAACGGCGCCGTCACCGGCGAAACCAGGCTGACCCCCGGCGGGCCCCTGTTCCTGTTCGGCAGCCTGCTGCAGCAGGGCCAAGTGCGCCGCCTGCTGGACGAGAGGTGCGCCGAAGATCCGCACGCCTACGCCCTGTGTTCCTATCGCCACCGCCTGCCCACCACGGCGGATGAGTTCCTGTGGGCGGAGGATTCCCCCTGACGGCCCTGGGCGGATGGGAGGGAATGGAGCCCGAGGCAGCGCGCATCAACATGGCGGTGATGCGCGCCCATCCCCTGGCCTTGGCCCTGTCTTCACTGCGGGCGGGGGCGGAGCAGTTCTTCCGCGTGCAGACGGGCGACGGGCTGGATGAATTCCATCGCAGCACCCGCGAAGCGATACATCAGTGGCTGGCACCGCTGGAGTCCGCCTATCTGAAGGCCGACCAGCAGAGCGAGGGGCCGACCCCCGGCATGGCGGACCTGTCCAACTACGTGACCGTACCCCTGGCCTATCTGGCGCTGGCCGCCCTGGCGGCCCTGGTCCCCCAAGCGGTAAGGCGTCGCGACGGCATGGCCCTGGGCGCCCTGCTGTTCCTGTGGGCGGCGCTGGCCGGCAACGCCCTGATCTGCGGTGCGCTGTCCAACCCGCACGACCGCTATCAAAACCGGCTGGTGTGGCTGGTGCCCTTGTTCGTCCTGGCCCTGAACACCCGCCTGCGCCAAACCGAAGATGAGGCGGAACCGGCGGTGCGGGTGCCCAATGCCCTGTCCCTGCCAACGGCCCTGCTGCGCCGTCGCGCGGCGCGGCCTGCGTTGACCGGCTCCCTCATCGATCTTGGCGTGCCGGATGGCCTGGCGGCGGAAATGGCGGGCGGGGACCTGCCCGCGGGAAACACCGCCGAATGGACGGCGACGCCCCAACCCTGACCTTCTTGGTAAGGCGCAAATCAGCGTTGATTGCGCTACGCTTTTTTAGTCTTCGTGCCAACCAGGCCGCCCCGCCCGCCTGAAGTCCAGTTCGGGCGCCACTCATGGACGCGCGGATGATCCGCTTCTCCCTCCCCGTGCGGCTGTTGCTGGTGATCCTGCCGGCCGCCGGCATCATGCTGGGGGCGGCGGTCCTGGTGACCCTGCACCTGAGCCAGCGGGTGGTGGAGCGTTTCATCAACGACTATGGCCGCGACACCGCCCAGCGCGAGGCCCTGGCCATCAGCGCCGGCATCCAGGAGGAGATGACCCTGGCCGAGGGGGCCGCGCGGTTGGTTTCCGCCCTGGCCGCCACGCGGGAACGGGAGGGGATTGCCCCCACCCTGGCCGACCGCCGGCAAATCACCGAATACCTGCGCCAGGCGGCGGCCTTGCATCCCGAGGCCGTGGGCGTCTGGTTCTTCGCCGAGCCTGACGCCCTGGGGCCGGACGCCGCCGCGCTGGCTGCACGGGATCCCCTGGTGGGAATGGCCGGCACCGGCCGTTACGCCCTATACGCCACCAGCCAGGAAGGCACGGTGCGACTGCAGTCCCCGCCGGCGGATTTCGACGCCCAGGACTATTACACCCTCGCCCAGCGCAGTCACCGCCTGGCCATCCTGCCGGTCCATATCTTCCCCATCCAAGGCGTGCCCACGGCCCTGGTTTCCCACGCCTTCCCAGCCATGGTGGGTGACCGCCTCATCGGCGTGGCCGGCGTGGACCTGGACCAGCGGCAACGCGCCCACATCTATGAGGGGCACCATCCCTTCGGCGCGCCCATCGCCCTCATCAACACCGCCGGGGTCTGGGGCTATCACCCGGACCCGGCCCGGCTGGGGAGCGCCGCCACCTTCGGCGACGGACCCGACTATCAGTTCACGCCGGGAGAACGGGTGTTCATCAACCAGGCCCAACCCTACAGCCTGGAACGCCGCCAGCCCGACGGATCCCGGCTGCGCCGCTTCACCTGGCCGGTGGACCTGTTCCCGGGCGAGGGCCGGCGCCTGCTGGTCATGGACGTGCCCCTGGACAGGCTGGCGCGGCCCTTCGCCGGCATCCGCACCGCCATCCTGATGGCCGGGCTACTGTGCGCCCTGTTGCTGAGCGGCCTGATGGTGCTGGCCGTGCGCCTGATCGTGGCCAGGCCGCTGAAACGCCTGCAGGCGGGAGTGGACTGCCTGAAACGGGGTGAGTATGACCACACCCTGCCCGACCAGAACTGTCCGGACGTCATCGGCGACTTGGCGCGGGGACTGGAGGATTTCCGCCAGACCCTGGTGGAACGCGACCATCTGCGACGCGACCTGCAGCGGGTGGCGGCCTGCATCGCGGTGGCGCATGACGCCATCTACATGATGAGCCGCGACTACACGGTGCTGTACGCCAACGACCAGGCGTTGAGACTGGTGGGCCTCACTGACGGCGACACCCTGCTGGGCAAGCGCATTTCACAGTTCGTCTCGCCCGAGACGGCCGCTTCCCTGGCGGGGCTGCGCCAGCAAATCGCGGCGAACCTGGCCCATACCGGCGTCTGGACGGGCCAAGTCGACAACTGGACCACCCTGACCGGCCATCGCATCGAGGCGGTGGAGTTCACCGCCAGCAACGACCCCGGCGGGGACATCCTGGTCGTGGCCCGCGACGTATCGGAACGCGACCGGGTGGAGCGGGAACGCCAGATCCTGCAACGCCAGATCCTGCAGCAGGACAAGCTGGAAACGGTGGGCCGCCTGGCCGGCGGCGTCGCGCACGACTTCAACAATCTGCTGGGCGCCATCCTGGGCTATGCCGGCTTCCTGGTGGCCGACCTGCCCACGGACAGCCCCGCGCGCGGCTACGCCGACCGCATCCTGGCGGTGGGCGCCAGCGCCAAGGACCTGGTCCGGCAGATCCTGGGCTTCGCCCGCACCGACGCCGGCGTGCAGGAGGTGGTGCCGGCCCGGGCCATCGTGGACGACGCGCAGGTGGTGCTGCGTTCCACCGTGCCGGCCACAACCCGCCTGACATGCGCGACCGAGGAAGGTCTGCCGCCCCTGCGCGCCAATCAGACACAGATGATGCAGGTGCTGATGAACCTGGTCATCAACGCCCACGACGCCCGCCGGGGTGAGACGGGCGACATCACCATCCGTTTGGTCCGGGGCCCCCAGCCCTTCACCTTCCCCGCCGACTGGGCGGTGGTTGACATCCTGCCGGCACCGGTGGACGCCCCGCATGTGGTGCTGGAGGTGACCGACCAGGGCACCGGCCTGACACGGGACCACCTGTCCCGCATGTTCGAACCCTTCTTCACCACCAAGGGCCAGGACAAAGGCACCGGCCTGGGCCTGGCCAATGTGCACAGCATCGTCAAGGCCCATGGCGGCGGCCTGGCGGTGGCCAGCAAGCTGGGGGCCGGCACCGTCATCCGCATCACCCTTCCCAGCCTGTCGGGTCCCACCATGACCGCGACGACAGCGCCGGCGGCGTCCTCCGGCGGAGCGGCCACGCCGTCGCCCCCCGGCCCGGCCCCGGCCCGGCTGCGGGTGCTGGTGGTGGACGACACCGAGGCCATGGGTGAGCTGCTGCGCGAGGGCCTGACCCGGCGGGGCCACGACGTCACCGTCTGCGGCGAGCCACAGACGGCACTGACCCTGCTGGCCGACCGGACAAGGGGCTATAACGCCCTGATCACCGACCAGACCATGCCGGGGATGACGGGCCTGAGCCTGATCCATGCCGCCAAGGGCAGGAACCCTGGCCTGATCTGCGTGCTGTGCACGGGATACAGCGCCAATGTGGATGAAGCCACGGCCCGCGCCGGCGGTGCCGACGCCTTTTTCATCAAGCCCCTGTCGGTGAAGGTGCTGATGGACCGGCTGGACGCGCTGTATGGCACCCGAGGCTGAGGCGCGCCAATGCTGTCAGGGGCGGATACGGCTGGGGAACCAGCTGTCCAGGCTGCCACGATCCAGCCAGCGCCCATAGGCATATGGGGCGGCATAGGTGGCGCCATAGGGGGCGGCGCCGTAGGGGTAAGCCGATCCATAATAGGGATAGGCGCCGTCCGCGCCATCGACCAGACCCGGCCCCCAGGGGCCGGTACCCCAGGCGCCGTTGCGGGGATGGCCGGTGACGTTGCCTTGCGACACCGATAGCGAGAAGCCGATGCCCGTGTCCTCGCAGGGGCGGAGCGGATTGCCGTCCTGGCCGTAATTTAAGGTGGCGCCCGCGCCGCGTTCGATCATGCCGCCGCCAAAGCCGATGCCCATGGTGACGCTGCCGCCGGCCCGGCAGCTGGTGTCCTTGGACTTCCAGCCATCATCCTCCGGTGGGCGGGCGGCAACCACGCCATCATCCCGCCCATCGGCCGTGGCGACGCCGGGGCCATCCAGCACCGGCGGGCGCGCGGGCCCCTCGTCGATGGCGTTCGCCGGTGTGTCCACCGTGCCGGTCTGCGCCCAGGCGCCACGGCCCATGGCGGTGAGGCAGGCCATCAGCAACACGGCGGACACCCTGGATTTGCCAACGGCTTTGCCCAAGGGCTTGGATGGACGGACGACAGGCATGGCTTTCAACTCCAGGACCGGTGCCGGAACCGCGTCGGCCCGACCGGGGCGATCGGGGCGATCGACGGGGGGCGGGCGGCAGGCCCATTTCCAATATGGGACGGGCAGGTCCAGTTTCCACGCGTTTCCTGACAGGAACCTGTCGGCCAGGGCCGTGGGGCGGATTTCCTTACGTCCCGGGGGAATCCTTACGCCTTGGGGGCTGGGAGCGGCTTAGATCCCGGCGGACGCCGCCAGGGCGTGCGGCCGGTCGCCAGATCCTCGATCAGGCGTATCTGGGCCGGCAGGCAGACCCTGTCCAGGTCATAATGGGCCAAAATGGTCTCCCGCGCGCGACGGCGCAGGCGTTCCAGCCGGTGGGGGCTTTCCAAGGCCCCTGCCACGGTTTCCGCCAGCGCGCCAGCCGAGAAGAAGTCCACCAGCAGGCCGTTATGGCCGTGGCGGATCACCTCGCGCACCGGCGCCGTATCCGACGCCACCACCAGGCATTCGACGGCCATGGCCTCCATCAAGGACCAGGACAGCACGAAGGGATAGCTAAGGTAGACATGCACGGCGGAGACGCGCAGCACTGACAGGAACGTGGCGTAGGGGACCTTGCCCAGGAAATGGACGCGGGACAGATCGAGATGCGCCCCCACCTCCGCCAGATATTGGGCGCGATAGTGCGGATGATCCTTGGGGCGTGAGCCGTAGCTGACCTCATCCCCACCCAGGATCACCACCTGGGCGTTGGGGCGGCGGCGAAGCAATTCCGGCAAGGCTCGCATGAAGGTGTGGAAACCGCGATAGGGTTCCAAGTTGCGGTTGACGAAGGTCACCACCTCGTCCCCCGGCCGCAAGGTCAGCGGGGTGGACGCGCCCTCGGGAGTGACCGTCAAGACCGCCGCCGGATCCGGACAAACCACGCGGGTGTCCACCCCGTCGTGCACGGTGGTGATGCGGTGCCGGACGTCGGCCGGGAAGCGCTGCGCCTGCCAGCGCGTGGGCGTGACGCCCCAGTCCATGGCGTGCAGCCCATGCAGGAGGACGCTGTTCTTGATGCGGATGCGGAAGGTGTCGTCCAGCGCGCCGGGGAACTCCGGATCGAAGCCGACGTCTTGCCCCCGGGAATTGTAGAAAAATTCCAGATACGCCAGCAGTTTGGCTCGGGGATAGATGTCCTTCAGGAACAGCGCCTCACCCCAGCCGGGGTGGGCGCAGATGATGTCCGGCACGAAGCCTTGCCGGCCCAGTTCCATACAGGCCCTTAGCACCGCCTGGCCCCGGCGGACCGCGGCCTCGAACCCAGCCACATAATGATGGCTACCGGGGCTGGCGCCAGCCGGTGAGGGATAGCGAACCATGATCATGCCGGGCGGCAGGCTCTGCACCAGCACGTTCGCGTCATCACCCAAGCAAACCACTTCGTGCCCCGCCGCCGCCATCGCCGGCGCCAAATGACGATATTGCCCCGGAAAGTTCTGATGGACGAACAACAGCTTCATGATGGCTGGTTGCCGCCGGCCGGCGGCGTGACGTAGGCGATGGCCCACAGGTTGAAGCTGGGCTTGTCCTTCGTGACCTTCACCGCGGCGAAGCCGGCGGCCAGCAACGCCTTGCCCAAGGTCTGGGCGGTGAAGCCGGTGCGATGCGCCATATATTCATTGCCGCGCGCGATGGCGCTGCGCAATCCGAACAGCATGTCCAGGGGCGCGACGGGGCCGGCGGGCGACATGTAGACCGTCTCATCCAGCCTGTCCTCAACCACTAGGGCGGCGACGGCCTGCAGGTCCGGCAGGGTGATGAGGACGAAGCCGTCGGGCTTCAACACCCGGCGAAATTCCGCCAAGGCGACCGGCACCTGATGGGCGTGGAGATGTTCGACATTGTGGGAGGACCAGACGGCGTCCACGCTGCCGTCCGCGACCATGGACAAGTCGGTGATGGAAGCGACGATGTCGGGTTGGACCGACGGATCGATGTCCAGCCGGACCTCACGCCATTCGCTGCTGAGAAACAGACTGTGCAGTTTATCCGGCCTGTGAATGCCGCATCCGACGTGCAAGACGGTGCGTGAAACCGGGGTGTCCAAGGTCATACCCACTGAATCCTAAACTCACGCCGACGCCGGCACGGCGTTGGCGGACGGTACTATCCCCTGGCGGCGGGCCAATTCCAACAGGGCATCATTGATGTGGGGCGCCGTCATACCCAACGGCAGCAACATGCCGCGGCCCCGCATCCGCAGGCGTTCCGCCTGGGCACCCAAGTCGAAGGCGGCGACGGTCAGGCCGGCCACCAGCATTTCCGTGAGGGTGTAGCACCAGGTTTCCGGCCAGACGGAGGGGAGGAAGCCCAGATGCGCATGATAGGCGCGAACCAGGTCCACGCCCTCATCCGCGGCGTAGACGCCGGTCACGTGAACACGCCCGGTTTCCAGCAAGGGCGCGTTGTCGCGGGAGTAGCCGACCAGCAGGAACTCCAAAGGCAAGGCCCGGTCCCGCGCATCCCGGGCGCACTCCAGCAGGACGCCGTATCCCTTGGCATCGCCGATGGCGCCGACAATGGCCACCCGCACCATCGACGGCCGGGCCGGCATTGGCTCCGCCGACGGAATCTCCCGGTCCGGATGGGGTTGCACCGCCAGGCCGATGCCGGTCCCCGGGAACTGGGCTGCCAGACGGCGCGCCGTGTCCTGCGTGGGACAGATCACCCGCTGGGCCCCGGCCAGAAAGGCCGCCATGGACCGGCGCCAGGCGGCGACCGGCGGATATCCCGCCAAGTCCCCGGATCTCAGGAAATGGCCGTTGTCACGCACGCACGCCTCGCACACGGCCACCGCCGGTTCGCCGCAATAGCGATCGCTGCCATCCACCAGATTGATGCGCGGGCAATACCAGACGTAATCATGGACATGGACGTCATATGGCCATTGACCGGCCAGCATGGCCAACAGCGCGGCCGGCACGCCCTTGACGTGATGAACCACCATGCGGCCCACACCCAAGGCCTGCAGGTCACGCAACAAGTCCGGCAGCGCCGCCAAGCCTTGGTACACCAGGGACTGGAGTTGCGGCGCGCCGGCGATTTCCAGTCGTACGCGCGGCACCTCCCCCGCCTCGTCTCCCCAGCCCTCGGGCCGCAGCACCACCACGCCGACACCCTGCGCCCTCAGCGAGGCGACCTGGCCGTCGACAAAACGGTCCGTGCCGCCACCCAGGACAGGACAAAGCACGAGGCAGGTCTGCGAACCCAGGGTGCGCGCCCCCAGGGTGCGCGCCCAGGCCAGGTCCAACGCGCGCCGGAATGGCAGCAGCGGATCGGCCGCGATGAAAGCATGCACGGCAGGCTGGTAGTCAGGATGCCGCTGGTCCAGCAGCGTGAGCGCCGCGGCGATGCGGTCCGCCTTTTCCCCGCCGAAGGACGAACCGCCGACATGACCGACCAGGGTGTCGAGCGCCGCGACGTTACGCCACCCCCGCGCCCGTGCCCGCCAGCAGAAATCGTTTTCCTCGCCATAGCCCCGGCCAAACGTTTCGGCATCGAAATAGCCCACGTCGTCCAGGCAGTCGCGTCGAATGTAGAAACAAAAACCCACGCCCGTTGGCACGTCCGCGACCTTGCCTGGCAACGCCGTGGCGGCCAGTCCATCGAGGAAAGGCACCGAGACCTCGGCCAGCGGGGTCCCCTCGGGATCGGGATAGCTAAGAATGGTCGCGTCGTTGGACAGCGGGGTCACCGTCCCTACCGCGGCGTCCCGGTAGGCGGCGGCGGCCAGACGGCGCAGCCAATCCCCGTGAACCATGGCATCGGCGTTCAGCAGGACCACGTCACGATCAGGGTGCAAGGCCATGCCTCGGTTGACCGTGCGCACAAAGCCCAGGTTCCCGGGATTGCGCAACACCGTCGCCCAACCCTCGGTCGCGACCTCGTCAACCAGCGCCGACACGGCCGTGTCGGCCGGACCATCGGCGATCAGGATGACTTCGGCGGGTGGTCCAGCCTGCTCCCCCGCCATGCTCTCGCGCAGCGACGCCAAGCAGGCCCGCGTCACGGCGACGTCGCCATAAACGGGGATGATGATGTCTACCGGCCGCATGCGCCCGGACGCGGCCGGGCGGGGCCGGATCGCGTCCTCAATTGGCAGCGCGCCGCCCTGCCAATAGGCGGGCTCGCCGGTGGCGGGGAAAAGGGGCCGCACGCCCTGCCCCACAGGCACGGTCTGGAACGCCGCGCCCCCTTCCTCCGGTCGGAAGACCAAGCGGCGCGCCTGCCCATCCGGATCCACCAGGTCAAGGGCGACCGGCCGCGCGGGATGGGCGGCGTCCCAGGCCAGCACCGACCACTCGGCGTCACCCGGCGGAACGGCGCCCGCCGTCTCGGAAGCGGACAGGCGGATGAAGCGCGCCCCAAGGCGGGGCGGCCGGGTCATGGCGCCCGCCAAGGGGGTGCCCGCTGCCGACATGCCATTGACGGTGACCTGGACCTGGGCATTTCCCGCCAAGTCCGATGGCATGGTGAAGCTGAACAGGCAGAGGCGCGGATCCTGCTGGTCCGGGACCAAGGTGGTTTGGCTTACGGTCAGCCCATTCCATATAAGCTCGGCCCGCCCCCCTGGCGCCGGCGCGATGCCCTCGATCCGGCCGGCGCGGGTGTGGACCACGGCCGGCACAACGCTCCCGGCCACAAGGCTGCGCAAGGCGGCAAGGCAGGTGTCGTTGGTTTCGGCATTCCAGCAAAGCGCGGGGATGAGGCGATCCAGGGCGGCGGCCAAATCCTCAAAGGATCCCGACAGCGCCTGGAATAAACCGACCGCCGCCAAGGGATGGGTGCTGTCCATCTCCAAAGCGCGGGTGAAGCAGCCCGCAGCCTGATGGCACCGGCCCCTGCTTAAGGCGACAACACCTTCCAGGATGATATCAAGCGCGATTTTTCCGCCTTGGACCAGACGGGCGGCATAGTGGGCGGCCTCTTCCAGTCGACCGGCCCCCATGGTGGCATGCACCAGCCCCCGCAGCGCGGCCAGTCGAGTTTCAGGCTCCGCCAGCGCCACCCAACCCAAGGCTATGGCGGCGTCATAGTCCTTCCTGGCCGAGGCCGCTTCCATGTCCTGCAGCGTCCGATCCCGGACTGGAGAAGACAAGCCGGACATCACACCGATCGCATCATCGCGGTAGGATCGCGACCTTCATCGCCATCAAGGGATCCTGGGGCTGGCTGGAACGGCACAGCACCCCTGCCTGCCCATCAATGTCGCCATGGCGCAGGAAGCGAACGGTGTAGTCCAGGCGGTGGGTTGCGGCCAGCGGCCCCACCAGGCGGAAGCCAGCGCCCAGCAGGGGCAGGCCCCGGCCCTGCGTCCCCGCCAGGGTGCCGGCCTTCACCCAGGTGCCGGCCTGGTCGATTGGATTGGCGGCGCAATATTCCAGACAGTCGGCCAGTTCGGGCGAACCGACGACGGTGAAGCCCTCAAGCCACAGAAGATGATCGCCGGCCGACGCCCATTCGCCGCCGGCGAAGACCTTATCCCCCATGCGCTGGATGTGCGCGACCAACCGTACGTCGACATTGGCGGGAACCGTCTCATCCCCCAACCGCTGCACACCAATGGCGACCGAAGAGGACAGCTGACCGTTCAGGGTCAAGGTGGTGAGCAGCAACGGTGCCGAATCCGGCGTGACCAACACGGCCACGCCGTTCGACCCGTTGATCCACGTAGAGGTGCTGAGACCGTCCGGTGTCAGGAATTGCGGGGCCTTGCGCCCAGGTTCCGGAAGTGACGACAGCTGGACACAGGGGAAGGTCACGCCCTTGACCTGCTGCCGACCTTCGGCGCCGAGGCGGGCGGTGATGTAATAGGTTCCTTCTGGCAGGGCCATGACCTTGGGCGTCGCCCGCACCGGATCGCCACCAGGGGCAGAAGTGGTCACCGCCGTCGTGCCGGCCGTCGCCAGGATATTGGGCTGCATGAGTCTACCAATACGGAAGGGAATGGAAGCACCCGAACCCTGCCCTGGAATAAACCTGAATGCAAGAAGACCGTGGCGCAGAAACGACTATGGCGGGCACGAGGCCCGCCATAGTGTAACTCATGTATAGAAGACTGTATCAGCCCTTGCTGGTGAACCAGTTGAGGTTGACGCCGGTCACGCCCTGAACGGTCACGGTGGTGCCGTCCGGCAGGGTCAGGATGGTGTTGCCGCCGCTGACCGTGGCGTTGCTGATCAACGAGACAAGGTCCAGCGTCTTGCCGGCGCCGTAGTTGGTGCTGGTGAAGCCCAGCGTGTCCTTAGTCGGGTCGAAGCTGGCGACCGTGTCATTGCCGCTGCCCGGGCTGAAAATGAAGGTGTCATTGCCGGCGCCACCGACCAAGCTGTCGTTGCCCGATTCACCGATGATGAAGCTGCCGCCGCTGCTGGCATAAATGGTGTCGTCACCGGCGCCACCGCCCAGGGTATCGAAACCACTGCTGGAACGGCCGTCAATGACGTCATTGCCGGCACCACCATTGATGATGTCATTGCCCGCGCTGGAGCTGATGATGTCGTTGGTGGAGGAGCCAATAACGCTGTCGTTGCCGGTACCGGCAACGACGGTGTTGGCGAGACCGCCGCCCGAGCCCGACCCGCCACTCAGCACCAGGAAGTCATTGCCGGCGTCGCCGACGACGACCTTGCCGCCGGAGCTGGCGTCCAGGAACAGGGCAGTGGTGTTGCCGGCGGCGGTGCCGGTCAGCACGACGGAGGTGAGGCTGCTGTCGGCCACGACGTTGGTGACGACGCTGCTACCGGTGGAGGTGCCCGCCGCCGTCTGCGACAGGTCGACAGCCGCCAGGGTCGGGTTGGCGCTGGAGCCCGAAACGACGACGCTGCTCACCGAGCTTACGGCCTGTGTGCCGAACGTGATGGTCGAGGACAGGGTTTGCGTGGGCGTGCTGGCCGACGTCGGCGCAACGGTGGCGATGCTCAGCGTCCCGGTGCTGTTCGCAAGGATGCCGGACAGGGCCGTCGTGATCTTGTTTTGATCCGCTTGCGAGACGGTCGGCGCCGTCGAGAAGCTAACCGTACCGTTACCACCGGAAAGAGTCGGCATATTTTAATACCCCCGCTAAAACGTCGCTTTTGGCTATAGGAGCCGCAGCCCGCTGCGGCACTGACGCGTCAGTTAAAACCCCTTGGCGAATTTATTAACGCGTTCCGCCAGTCCCGCGTGGAAGTAGGTATAATTCACGTCGGTTCCGCTGCACAAGACGGATTCAAGAAGATTATCGCCTTAATTTTAGATGTAAGCCGCATAGACACATCGACCAAAGAAAAGCGACCGGCAAGCAGGCCGGGATTTTAGCCCATTAGACCTATTACCTTCGGCAAGTTGGCCGGCTTGGCCGCCTCGGCGACGGGGAAAAACAACTCGACAGCCGTTCGCGGGTGCAGCGATTCGGGCGCCGGCCTGAGAGCGACATCCGCCGAGGTTAACCGTATCCAAACGACCAACCCCGCGCTTATAAAGCCGTGATTAAAAGATTGACGCTCAACCCGGGCCTATGGCCTTTTCCGGGCTTAGCGTCCTTGGCTTAGGCCATGACACGGTATATTTGCACAGATATTCAACGCGCTGGCGATCATATTATGGGGGTCCACCAACCGATGAGCGGCGCCGAAAGCAAGCCCGCGGTCCACGTTGCCGAAGTGCCCTTGGTGGTGGACATCGATGGCACCCTTATCCGGACCGATCTTCTCATTGAGAATTTCTTTACCATGCTGGCCACCAAACCTTTGGCGGCCTTGGGCATATGGCGTTTGCCGCTGCGCAGCAAAGCCTGGCTGAAAGATTATCTGGCTGCAAATGCCGACCTTGATGTCACGACACTGCCGCTTAATCAGCCGGTTGTCGACTTTCTTCTTCAAGAAAAAGCCAAGGGTCGCCGTATTTACTTGGCGTCGGCCTCGAATCAACGACTTGTCGAGGCTTTGGCGCGGCATCTGGGCTTCATCGATGGCACCTTCGGGTCGAGTGGGACCGTCAACCTGTCGGGCGAGGCCAAGGCCGAAGCACTGTGCCGTGCGTTCGGCGATCGGGGCTTCGACTATATTGGCAACGATTGGGTTGATTTCGCGGTGTGGCGCCGCTGCCGCACCGCCATCGCGACCAACACGACAGCCCGCCTGGTGCGGCGATTGAAGGCGGAACGTCAGGAAGCCGTTGAACTGGCCGCACCCAAGGCCGGGCTCAAGGTTTATCTGAAAGCCATTCGCGTGCATCAGTGGCTGAAGAACCTGCTGGTGTTCGTACCGCTGCTGGCCAGCCATGACCTGACCGGCCACACCATCGCCGACAGCCTTCTGGCGGCCCTGGCCTTCAGTCTCGCGGCTTC
Organism: Nitrospirillum guaranorum; assembly: GCF_034653275.1. Taxonomy (NCBI): domain Bacteria; kingdom Pseudomonadati; phylum Pseudomonadota; class Alphaproteobacteria; order Rhodospirillales; family Azospirillaceae; genus Nitrospirillum; species Nitrospirillum guaranorum. The sequence continues at coordinate 273,400 of NZ_JAYEES010000001.1, forward strand.
CAGCGCCTATCTGCTGAACGATCTGCTGGATCTGCCCAACGACCGGGCCCATACCAGCAAACGCCACCGCCCCCTGGCCAGCGGTCGCCTGCCCCTGATCCAGGGAGCCACGCTGGCGCCCCTGCTGCTGGGCGTCTCCGCCCTGTGCGGCCTGACGGTGTCGACCGGCTTCCTCGGCGTCCTGGCCGCTTATTACGTCATCACCCTGGCCTACTCGCTGCATCTCAAGCGCCACATGCTGATCGACGTGCTGACGTTGGCCGGGCTCTATACCATGCGCATCCTGGCGGGCAGCGCCGCCATCGACCGGCCCTCGTCCGCCTGGCTGCTGGGCTTCTCCGTGTTCGTCTTCCTCTGCCTGGCCTTGATCAAACGCTACATCGAGTTGGTCGGCAGCCTGAAGGCGAACAAGGGCAATCCCAAGGGCCGCGGTTATCGGCTGGAGGATCTCAGCATCCTGTCGGGCTTGGCCAGCGCCAGCGGCTATTGTTCCGTCCTGATCCTGGCGTTGTATTTCAACAGCCCCGAGGTCCACGTCCTTTACAGCAACCCGTCGCTGCTGTGGCTGGCCTGCGCGCCCCTTCTATATTGGATCAGCCGCCTGCTGCTGCTGGCCCATCGCGGCGAGTTGCACGACGATCCCGTTGTTTTCGCCGCGACCGACCGCACCAGCCTGATCACCGGCGCCATCATGGTGGCCATCGTCCTGGCGGCGGTCTGACCCATGCGCCAGCCCATAAAGTCCTGGGGAAATCTGGGCGCCGTCGAGCACGACGTGGCGACGCCCGCCTTTCGCGAGGATGCCGCCCCCTTGCTATCCGCCCTGGTGGATAAGGCCGGCAGCGTGCTGGCGCACGGATTGGGCCGCTCCTACGGCGACAGCCCGCTGAACGCGGGCGGCGGCTTGCTGGTCACCCGCCGCATGGATCGCTGCCATGCCTTCGACACCGCCACCGGCGTATTGCGGGCGGACGCGGGCCTGAGCCTGGCCGATCTGCACGTCATCACCGTGCCGCGCGGCTGGTTCGTGGCCGTGACCCCGGGCACCAAGTTCGTCACCCTGGGCGGCGCAGTCGCCAACGACGTGCACGGCAAGAACCACCATGTGGCGGGTAGCTTTGGCCATCACGTGCGGGCCCTGGGGCTGCGCCGGTCCGATGGCACCCTGGTGGACTGCGCGCCCGACCGCAACGCCGACCTGTTCCGCGCCACGATCGGCGGCTTGGGCCTGACCGGCCTGATCGAGTGGGTGGAAATCCAGCTGCAGGCCATCGCCTCATCGGACATGGAGGTCGAGAACATCCGCTTCGACCATGTCGATCGCTTTTTCGACCTGGCGGCGGAAAGCCTGGACTGGCCCTACAGCGTGGCTTGGGTCGACTGCCTGAGCCAAGGTGCCGCCTTGGGAAGGGGCATCTTCTCCCGGGGGCGCCACGCCTCCGCTGGTCCGTGCGTCGCCCAGCCGGCGGGGTCCAAGCTGGCGGTGCCCCTGACCCCGCCCGTCAGCCTGATCAACGGCCTCAGTCTGCGCGCCTTCAACGCCGCCTATTATAACAGGCCCGGCGCCACCTTCACCGGCCGCAGCCATTTCGACGGCTTCTTCTATCCCTTGGACGGCGTGCACCACTGGAACCGCGTGTACGGCCCCCGGGGATTCTACCAGTACCAATGCGTCGTGCCGCCCGCCGTGGCGCGGGAGGCCGTGACGGAGCTGCTGGCCCGCATCGCGGCGTCGGGCACCGGATCGTGCCTGGTGGTGCTGAAGAACTTCGGCGACATCGCGCCCGCCGGCCTTCTGTCCTTCCCCATGGCGGGCACCACCCTGGCGTTGGACTTCCCCAACCAAGGTCAGCGCACCCTGGCCCTGATGGCGGATCTGGATCGCACGGTGGCGGCCGCCGGCGGACGGCTCTATCCCGCCAAGGACGCGCGCATGCCGGCGGACCTGTTCGCGGCGGGCTATCCCGCCGTGGTGGATTTCAAGCGGCACATTGACCCGGCCTTCATGTCCGACTTTTGGCGGCGCATGGAACAGGCCCCTACGAAGAGCGAACAGGCGTGACCGAAATGACCGGACAAACCGTGGTGATCCTGGGGGCGACCTCCGCCGTCGCAGAGCGTTACGCCCGCCTGCATGCGGGGCGCGGCGCGCGCCTGGTGCTGGCCGGCCGCGATGGCCGCCGGCTTGAGGCCATCGCCGCCGATCTGATGGCACGCGGCGCCGTGGGTGCCGAGGTTGCCGTGGTGGATCTGGCGGCACCGGCGGCGGGCTTCGACGCGGCTTGGACCGAGATGGCCACCAAGCTGGGCGGTCGGGTCGATACGGTGCTGCTGGCCTACGGCATCCTGGGCGACCAGAAGGCGGCCGAGGCCGACACCGCCGAAATGGCCCGCCAGCTGACCACCAACATGACCAGCGCCTGCGCCTGGCTGACCGTCGCCGCCAATCATTTGGAGCGCCAGGGCCAAGGCACGCTGATCGCCATAGCGTCCGTCGCCGGTGACCGTGGACGCCAGTCCAACTATGTCTATGGTGCCGCCAAGGGCGGCCTGGCCCTGTTCGCGCAGGGCATGGCCCACCGTTTCGCCGGCACGAAGATACAGGTGCTGACGGTGAAGCCCGGCTTCATCGATACGCCCATGACCGATGGCCTGGCCAAGGGCGGACCGCTGTGGGCCACGCCGGAGAAGGTCGCGGCCGACATCGACAAGGCGGCCACCAAAGGCGCGACCACCCTCTACACCCCTTGGTTCTGGATGGGCATCATGATGATCATCCGCAACCTGCCCGGCGCCATCTTCAATCGGATGAAAATCTAATGGCGGATGAAAATCTGATGCCCAGCCCCACCGATAAGCCCACGGGCAAGATCGTCATCACCGGCGCCGCCGGCCTGGTGGGCCAGAACCTGGTGGTCCGCCTGAAAGACGCTGGCTATACCAACATCGTGTGCATCGACAAGCATCCGGCCAACACCCCGGCGCTGGCCCGCATGCATCCGGACCTCACCGTCATTCAGGCGGACCTGGCCCATGACGACGGCTGGCAAGACAGTTTGAAAGGGGCCGCCGCCCTGATCCAGATGCACGCCCAGATCGGCGGCCTGGATTGGGCCGAGTTCGAGGACAACAACATCACGGCGACGGAACGGGTGCTGGCCGCCATGCAGGCTGCGGATGTGCCCTACCTGATCCACGCCAGCTCCTCCGTCGTGAATTCCATGGCGGTGGACTTCTACACCGAGAGCAAGAAGGCGCAGGAAAAGCTGGTGGATGCCAGCCCCATCCCCCACGTCACCCTGCGTCCGACCCTGATGTTCGGCTGGTTCGACCGCAAGCATCTGGGCTGGCTTGCCCGCTTCATGCAGAAGGTGCCGGTCTTCCCAATCCCCGGTTCCGGCCGCTACATCCGCCAGCCGCTGTATGTGGGGGATTTCAGCGCCATCATCATCGCCTGCTTGGAAGGTCGCCGCACCGGCACCTACGATATCTCGGGCCAGCAGAAGATCACCTACATCGAGCTGATCCGCGCCCTGCGCAAGGCGGTGGGCGCCAAGACGCCCTTGCTGCGCATCCCCTATGGCCTGTTCCACGCGCTGCTGTCGATCTACGCCCTGGTCGATCGCAACCCGCCCTTCACCACCAAGCAACTGAAGGCCTTGGTGACGCCCGACGAATTCATCGTCATCGACTGGCCCGGCATCTTCGGCGTGCGCTCCACCCCGCTGGACGAGGCCCTGTCCGTCACCTTCAACGACCCGCGCTACGCCAGCGTCGTCCTCGACTTCTGATTTTCGAAGGGTTTTCCCGCAATGGCTAAACTTGCCGTCATCGGCGCCGGCGCCATGGGCCTGGCCGCCGCTCATTATGCCCTGAAGGCCGGCCATGAGGTGGCGGTCTACGAGGTCGACACCCAGCCCGGCGGCATGGCGGCGCACTTCGATTTCGGCGGCCTCAGCATCGAGCGCTATTACCATTTCATCTGCAAGTCGGACCAGCCGACCTTCGACCTTCTGGCCGAGCTGGGCATCGCCGACACGCTAAAATGGCGCACCACCTCCATGGGCTATTTCATCGACGGCAAGCACTACCGCTGGGGCGACCCGCTGGCCCTGCTGTCCTTCCCCCTGTTGGGGCCCATCGACAAGCTGCGCCTGGGCCTGCAGATGTTCCTGACCACCAAAGCCCGCGATTTCCAGTCCATCGAGCATCTGGACGCCGCCACCTGGTTCAAGCGCGGCGCCGGCGAGAAGCCGTTCAACGTGCTGTGGAAGCGGTTGCTGGACCTGAAGTTCTTCGAGTACGCCGACAACGTCTCGGCCAGTTGGATCGCCACCCGCATCCGCCGCATCGGCAATTCCCGCCAGTCCCTGATGAAGGAACAACTGGGGTATCTGGAGGGCGGGTCGGAAACGCTGGTCCAGGCCCTCGCCGCCGACATCACGCGACGCGGCGGCAGCCTGCATCTGGGCGCCAAAGTGGAGGAGATCGTGGCCGAGGGCGGTCGGGTGACGGGCGTACGCACGGCGCAAGGCTTCTTCCCCGCCGACGCCGTCATCTGCACCGTGCCCACGCCCTACGTGGCGGGCCTCGTCCCAACCTTCACCCAGTCCACCAAGGACAAGTACGACGCCATCAAGAATATCGGCGTGGTCTGCGTCATGCTGAAACTGAAGCGGCCGGTCACCCGGCACTTCTGGCTGAACGTGAACGACCCGACGATGGAGATCCCCGGCATCATCGAGTTCTCCAACCTCCGGCCCCTGCCCGACACAGTGGTCTACATCCCGTATTACATGCCGCACAGCCACCGCAAGTGGGGATGGTCGGACGCCGATTTCGTAGCGGAAACCATGGCCTGCATGCGCCGCCTGAATCCGGCCCTGACCGACGCGGATCTGATCGACACCCACGTCGGACGCCTGCGTTACGCCCAGCCGGTATGCGAGCCCGATTTCCTGAACAAGCTGCCGCCGGTGAAGACCGAGATCGCCGGCCTGCAGGTGGCCGACACCTGTTACTACTACCCCGAGGATCGGGGCATCGCCGAAAGCATCCGCTTCGCCAAGCGCATGGTGGACGCGTTGTGATGGACAAGGCCGTGACCAAGCCCCAATCGCCGCTGGACCGTCTGCTGGCCAGCGAGTTCGCCCGCTTCTTGCTGGTGGGGGGCTTCTCCGCCGGCGTGAACGTGGTGGCGCGCTATCTGCTGAACCGCGTCATGCCGTTCGAGATCGCCGTCCTGGTGGCCTATCTGTTCGGCATGGTCACGGCCTACCTGCTGTCCCGCCGCTTCGTGTTCGAGGCGTCGGGACGCAAGGCCCATGAGGAATTCATCCGGTTCTGCCTGGTCAACGCCGTGGCGGCGGCACAGGTCTGGCTGGTCAGCGAAGGCCTGGCCCGCCTGGCTTTCCCGGCGGCGGGCCTCACCTGGCACGCCGAGGACATTGCCCACGTCATTGGCGTGCTGTCACCGGTCGTGACCAGCTACTTCGGCCACCGCCACTTTTCGTTCCGCAAATAAGGTTGTCAGGCCTCCAGCTGCCGTCCCAGCCGCCGGCAGACCAGGATGAAGCCGATCGCGCCCAGCGCGGCCACGACGGCCATACCCGGGTTGAGCAGCGGCTCGTGATATTCCTTGATAAAATCATCCGGCAAACCAATGCCGAACACCGCGACGCTGACCACGACTTCCGCCCCCGTCACGATGAAGGCCAGCCAGGGCGCAAGGGCGTAAAGCCCGACGGCGCCGGCCGCGATCGCCATCAGCGGCATGGCCAAGGCGCCCTGATGGATAATGGTGGAGCCTTCCTTGAACATGGCGAGGCTCCACACCACCGCCGTCAGCAGGAACACGCTCCCCGTGACCAATACGAAACGGGCGGCCTCCCCTTGCCGGCGCACAACCAGCAGCACGGCCGGCAAGCCCAGGTAAAACACGCTGACGACGCTGGACACCATGAAGAACTGCCCCCCGCGCAGCCCCCCGGTCAGGCTGTGATAGCGCGCGCTGTCGCCGGCTAGCAGAGCCGCGCCGGCATCCCCGATCCATGTGGGGATATCCCACGCAGCGTTGAAAATCTGCTTGAAATTCAACCACTTGGTTTGAAGGATTTGTTGCCAGGATAGCGGCCCGTAAACGTCGCGCAACGTTTCCAGGGTGCCGCGGGGATCGACTTGGGTCACGTCCGCCAAATGATACTTCAGCAGCCGGTTGCCAGGCGGATCGACCAGGGCCTGATAGAGGGACCAGGGCAGCATCAGGGCGATGAAACAAACGCCGCCAGCCAGGATGAAACGCCAGGTGGGGATTCGCCCCATGGCAAGGAAGACGGCGACCACGGCCAGCAGGATGAAGGCCGTGCTTCCGTGGCTCAGCATCGCCAGGGCGGCCGTGGCGCCGACCAGGGCCCCATGGCGCCAGCTGGTCCGGATTTCATGGTAATAGGGAGAAAGCAGCAGCGCCGCCGTCATCAGGATGAAACCCGCTGCGATCAGCTTCGGCCATACGAAGAATCCGTTTATGATGGCGACCGAGGAAAAGGCGCAGGCCACGAGACCGGCGGCAATGGCCCCGCCTTTCAACCGCCAGACCGCCAGGTACGCCGCCAGTCCCAGCAGGAAAAACGCCTGCGCGCCGATTGATGCCAGCTCATACGCCATGTCATGGCGCCACCCCGCCTGAACCGCTAGCGGTGCCACTTCCAGCGCCAGCCCCGTCTGCAGCGGCGGACGGTCACTGGTCAGCCAGTCACCGGTCAGAGGCCTGGGAATGTAGTTATGGTAAAGGCCGTCCTCAAACAGACGCGGCAACGCATTGTCTATGGGGAGGTGATGCGAGAAGCGCACAGCCGCCGTCCGGAGGACGTCCCCCATGCCACCATAAACCAAACCGGCGGCGCTGAGGGCCAGGGTGAACAGACCAACCAGCACCAGCGCGGTCAACGCCGGATCGTTGGCCAGCCGCTCCTTCCGCAGCCATCCCGCGCGCCAAGCGCAGATGCCGGCGGCAACGAAAGCCATGGCCCCTATCAAGGTGACGGTCGTGCCAATGGCTTGGGAAAAGAAATAAGCGAAAAAGGTGATGTAACCCGCCACGCCATAGCTGACGCCAGCCAACACAATTCTTTCAGCCGGTAATTTGAGCCACCTGCTGCCGCCCATGAGAGCGACCGCCGACGGCAAATAAGTCAACGCTAGGATTACAAGTGTAAAAGACAGAAGAAAAATAACGTTGGAGAACCACTCGGCGTCAATCATATCCGTCGTACCGATCTTTATTCCAGGTCCGTTCAGTAAAAACTGCGCTGCCCTGGCACGAAATGAGTGCACGCAGCGCGCCACCTATATCATTGAAATTAGCAGGAATGCTACGGTGAAGCGGGCATGCCGTTGCGTTAGGGCGGCCGGGCCGGCGGCCCCCGACTTTCCTTGACAGCTCTTTGGACAGGCGTGAAAAGCGGTAGTCGCGTTGGGGAAGCGCGCAGCGCCCTTCTTTTACCTATTGCAGGCTTGGGCGCCACCTTCAAACGGTTACCACGTCATTAGGCAGCGCATGCGAAATAATACCGGCCGTACCAACTGGACCGATCGACTGGCCCTGGCCCTGGTCATTCTGGCCCCCGTTTTGGTGAAGCTGCCTCTAATCCTGGGGCTGCGGATCGCCGATCCGACACCGCTTTACAGTCGCTTGGCAAGCGAGTTGACGATGGCCCATCCGGGCAATCCGACGCTGGATCCGAATATAGCGTTCACCAGCCAGACCCTGGGCCATCGCGCCGCGCTGGATTTGCTGAGCGGCCACATGCCGTGGTGGAACTATTTCCAAGGCGTCGGCATGCCCTTGGCGGGGGAGATGCAATCCGCCGCCCTGTTTCCGCTGACACCGCTGCTGGCCCTGCCTAACGGTCAGCTATACATGCACATCATCCTTCAGATCATCGCCGGCATCTTTACGGTACTGCTGATGCGCCGCCTGGGGATGGGCACGGTCGCGGCGACCCTGGTCGGTGTATTATACGAATTCAACGGCACCTACGCCTGGTTGGCCAACGCCGTTATCAATCCCATCGCCTTTCTACCTATGATCCTGCTGGGGGTGGAAGCGGTGCGCGCCCGCTTTTCCCAACCCCCTGACGGGTTGGCGGGTCATTCCACCGGTTGGTGCTGGATTCCCGTAGGCCTGGCACTGTCGCTGTATGCCGGCTTTCCTGAAACGGCTTACCTGAATGGCTTGTTGATCGGTGTTTGGACCCTGGTCCGCCTAATTGGCTTGGGCTCTGTCCGGGTTGGCGCCCGCTATCTGTCAGGCGTGGCAGGGGGGGCCGTCGTGGGGATGCTGCTGTCGGCGCCCATCCTGATCGCCTTCACCGATTTCCTGTTGGTGGCCAATGTCGGCGGGCACGGCGGCGACGGCTTCCGGCACATGCACCTGCCGGCTGGCAACATCGTCAACCTGACGCTGCCCTATCTTTTCGGCCATTTGGGCGAACTGCCCATCCCTGTCGGCAACGGCGCTTTCTGGGGCAATGTCGGCGGCTATGCCGGCATGGCCCTGGTGGCCCTGGGGCTGGTCGGCGCCGCCGGTGCCCTGCGCGACGGCACGTATCGCGCCCTTCGTCTGGCCCTGGCCACCTGGGCGGCCGTGACCATGGCCGCGACCTACGGCGCCCCCGTCATCACTCCCTTGGTCACCAGCATTCCCGCTGTCGGAACGGCGGCCTTTTTCCGTTATTTCTGCGCCTCGTGGCAGTTCTCGTTGAGCGTCCTGGCGGGCTTCGCGGTGCAGGATCTGGCCACCGCGTCGGCGCGACGCCCCGGTTGGCAATTCTGGACCGGCCTGGCCGCAGCCTTCGCGGTAACGGTCGCGGCCCTGACTCCAGCCGCGCCCACCCTCGTCGGCCTGCCACTCACCCCTTGGTTCCAGCGGTCTTTGATGGTGGGGGAAGCTGTGCTGGGTGGCTTCGCTCTGCTGGGTGGACTGCCCCTGGCAACCAGACATCGCGCCCTACTGGTGGCCATCCTGGCCGGTTTGGAGGCGATGCTGCTGTTCATTGTGCCTTTGCGCAGCCTGCCCTCGGCCGCCGTGGTGGAAACGCGGGGGGTGACCTTCTTGCAACAGCATCTGGGTCAACAGCGCTTTTATTCCCTGGGTCCGGTGACGCCCAACTACGGCGCTTATTTTGGTATCGCCGGCATCAATCACAATGATATGCCGCTACCCCGCGCCTGGGTCGATCATGTAGTCAAACATCTGGACGACAATACCATAGACGTGCTGTTCACCGGCTTCAGTCGGGCGTCAGCCAGCGGACCGACGGCTCTCGATAACCTGCTGCGCAACCTGGACGCCTATCGACAGTTGGGTGTGAAGTACGTTCTCGGGGGGCCGACCAACGCCAGTGATTGGACACCTCCCGGCAGCGCCGCGCAGCAAAGCGGCAACAGCGCCGGGCCCTTGCCGCCGGATGGCCACGCCGCCTTCATGGTGCCCCTGCCCAACCGCGGGACCGTGACTCAGGTGGGCCTTTTCCTGGGCACGTATGGGGGTAAAAGCGACGGTCGGCTGACGGTGAAACTGTGCGCGGTCGATACTTGCGCCCAGGGATCGCTCGTCCTGGACCATCCGGCCGACAACGCCTACGTCTCCATCCCCTTGGATAGCGGCCTGACCGTCGCTGGCGGTCAGGCCCGGCTGGATCTGCAAAGGACGGGAGGCACCCAGCCCCTGGTGTTGTGGATGTATCCGGCGCTGCCGGACAGCACGCGCACCCTGGCGCTGGATGGCGGCTTCGCGTTCGACGGGTTTGCCCCCAAGCTCTCGCTGACCCTTGACGCCGAAGGCCCCTTGCATCCGGTGTTCCACGACCGCGTGATGACGGTGTATGAGTTGGACAACCCGGCGCCTTACTTTGCCGCCGAAGGCTGTACGCTGAGCATTCAATCACGCGAAGCGCTAGTGGCGGACTGCCCCACCGCCGTCCCCCTACGCCGGCTGGAACTGGCCATGGCGGGATGGTCGGCCACGGTGAATGGCTCCCCCCAGGCCGTGGCTGCCGACGGGCCCCTGTTCCAACGCATCGACCTGCCCGCCGGCCGGTCGGTGGTCACCTTCCGCTTTCAACCGCCTTCCATATCGCTGGGCTATGTTCTTCTCGTACTCGGCCTGGTCGCTCTAATGGCAGCCAACTGGTGGGACGGACGTATCGGCGGGCGCCCCTCAAGCCCAGGAGCGTCGGTCTGAGCCGCCTCGTGACCATATGAAGGTGGAGTCGGGCGGGCCATACCGTTGAATACCCGCCCAATGAACCTTACGTCCCGGGGGCTATCCTTACTCTCTGGGGGAGAGGGCGCCAGGGGAGAGACTCGCGCAAGGCCCCCTATCCTTACGCGCTGGGGTCGAGTCGCGCCGGAGGACGATTGCAGGCGGTTTTCCGTCGGCGCCTCGGGTATCCTTACCGCTCGGGGGCCTGCGACTCCTTGATTCTCCAACGGTCAGGGCATTTGCCTTACCGCCTGCGGGTATTGTGGCGCGTTTCTGGCTTATCGAGCCCATAGCAGCTCTTCTAGCCGATATTTCAAGGGGTTGTTGCCCACTTTTCCGTCGAATGGCCACCTGCCCCTCCCCCGCGCCGTAAGGATCAGCGCCGGTAAGAACCCCCAGGCCGTAAGGATGATCGCGCCATCGCCCCCAAGCGGTAAGGCTTCCCCCAGCGAGTAAGGAAGATGAGACCGGGTACGCACACGTGATTCGGGTGGGTCTGGAGCGGCCATCCTTACCCGACGAGTCGCAGGTCCTTATCCGACGAATCGCATGGGGCCGGTAAGGCATCCGGGTGGGCTTTGTTGATGCTTTTGCCCTCAAATCTACTGTCTATTTTAGAGTGTTCCCTTTCAAAAAGGATTTTAGGACGCGCAAGCCCAGGCAAACCCTGGGGTTTTGGCACCTTATGCTTACCAGCCGGGGGCGATATCCCTACCGGTGGGGGCGAGTCGCCTGCCGCCCCAGGGCGTAAGGGCGCGGTGCTGCAATGCCCCCGCGCGGTAAGGAACTGGCAAATCAGGGGTTTCCACCCTTTCCTTACTTGCGGCCCATGTAAGGAAGCCCCTACAGTGCCGCCATTCGTTCACGGGATGATGGCATGGCGCGCAAAAGCGATAAACCGGTCTTGAGGCCGTCGGTTTCAATGCCGGCGGGGCCTGCGGCTGACCGCTTGGTGTCGCCCGCAACGGCCGCGACCAGGGACGCCCTCATGCCCTATCGGCCGCAGGACGTGGCGGGGCCGGGCATCGTCATCGACATGGACGGCGGCATGGACACCTCCGTCCCGGCGCTGGCGGAGGAGAACGCGCTGGGCCTGACGGCCAAGGTGGCGGCCGCGACGTTCGAACGGGATGGCTACAAGCATCTGATCAAGGCGGCGGAGGCGGTCTATTCCTACCCCGCCAACGGCTCACGCCTGTCCCTGCCGGCGCAGAAGATGCTGAACTTCATGATCCACCTGGCCGGCAGCCAGAACTTCGCCAACAAGCTCTATCGCCTGCCCAAGAAGGTTGTGCGCGGCAACCACAAGGGCAACGAGCGCATCTTCGACGCGGTGAAGGAGATTTACGAGTCCAGCCTGGTGGTCATCGGCCCCTTCCGCGGCCGCCGGTCCCGCGCCGAGCTGCGCATCCTCAGCAGTTATGTCCGGCCGGAGGAGGAGATCGAGAGCGACAGCGCCGACATCCACTTCCAGTTCACCGACGCCTTCCTGGAACTGCAGCGCGCCTCCAAATTGTGGGCCAGGCTGTCCGGCCCGGCCATGGTGAAGGTCACCAGCACCTACGCGCTGAAGCTCTATGAGATCGGCATGCAGCGCTACCAGATGGACTTTCCCTCCCTGGCGCTGGACATCGATACCCTGCGCCGCCTGCTGAACGTGCCGGAGGGGGCGTACAAGGACTTCGGCATCCTGCGCACCCGCACCATCGACCGCGCCATCGCCGAGGTGAACCAGCTGGCGCCCTTCCGCGTGGAAATGCCGGAGGCCAAGATGGTGCGCCGGGGCCGCAAGGTGGAGGAGGTCACGCTGGACTTCTTCGCCAAGGACGAGGACGAGGTGGCCGACACCTTCCTGGAGCGGGAACGGCACAGCGTGGGCCGGCGGGCGCGGCGCATCGGCAAGGTGGAGAAGCTGGAGCCGGCGGTGGTCGAGGCCACGCCCCTGCCCGACGCCGACGATGCCAACGCCCTGTGGGCCGCCGCCCGCCACGCGCTGTTGGCCAAGAACGTTCCTGCCCCCTTGCTGCGCGACCTGGAGGTGGAGCGCATCGAGGAGACGGCGCGGGGCGAACGCCGGCTGGTGCTGGTGGCGGGCCATCCGGCCACGGCGCAGACGGCACGCATGAACCATGAGCCCAGCATCCGCAGCGTCCTGGTTTCGCTGACCTCCGGGTCCATCACCGGGGTGGAGATCGTGGCACCCCCGCGCCGTAAGGATAAGGCGGCCGACCCCGCCCCGTGAGGTAAGGATGATGACCGGGGCCGTGGTTGCGACACCGTGGTTGCGACGTCGCAACCAGGTTCGTGACGTTGACGTAACACAACGAGACATGTTGACGCCGCCAATTTAGCGCCACTATGCTGACGCCCAACATCTTGGGGCTCAAAACGGAAGGGACGGCCATGGATGGCGCCGCATTGCGGATCGCGCGGGAAGCGCGTGGTGAAACCCAGCAGACCTTCGCCGACTGGCTGAACGCCAGCCTGGCTCGCAAGTACGATAAGGGTCGCATCAGCCGCTGGGAAACCGGCGGGGAGAGATCCCTCAGGCGGTCATCGACCTGCTGACCCCCCGTCGCCGCGCCCGTCAGACGGCCACCATCATCGCCTTGTCCAACCAGAAGGGTGGCGTGGGCAAGACCAGCGCCTCGGTCAACATTTGCGCCGCCCTGGCGGCCTTGGGCCAGCGGGTGCTGTTGGTGGACGCCGACCCGCAGGCCAGCGCCACGGTACACCTGGGCATCAGCCAGGCCGACATGTCGGAGGCGGGCAAAACCACCTATCACGTCATGCTGAAGGACCAGGCGACGGGCCAGGCGGCCGTGCCGGTATGCGAGGGGCGCTTCCACCTGCTGCCCAGCACCATCCTCCTGTCGGCGGCGGAGACGGAGCTGATCGCCGAGCCCATGGGCACGCTGGTGCTGCGCGAACGGTTGGCCATGGTGCGCCGGGCCTATGACTATATCCTGATCGACTGCCCGCCCCACCTGGGCATGCTGACCCTGAACGCCCTGGCGGCGGCCGACGGCGTGTTGATCCCTGTGCAGACGGAGATGCTGGCCCTCATGGGCGTGCCCCTGCTGCTGGACACCATCAGCAAGGTGCGTCGGCGCGGCAACCCGGACCTCAGCGTCATCGGCATCCTGCCCACCATGTTCACCGCCCGCCATACCCAGGACCGCGCCACCCTGGCCGACCTGGAGGCGCGGTTCGGCGGCGCCATCCGCATCTTCACCCCCGTGCCGCGCGCCACCATCTTCCCCCAGTCCGTGGCCGCCGGGCAGCCCACCATCGATGTGGCATCCGACCCCGCAACCGTGGCACCTTTCCGCGAGGTTGCCCAAGCCCTGCTTGAGGCGGATGGAGAGGACGTCGCCCATGTCGCGTAAACTGGCCCGCAGCAATCCCGCCCTGGCGGCGACGGCGGCCAGCCTGTTGCCCGCCACGGCCAAGCCGCTGAACAAGCTGTACGGCACGTCGGAGGATTTTCCGGAACTGGTGGAACTGGACCTGGACCAGGTGTTCCCTAACCCCGACCAGCCGCGCCGCCATTTCGACGAGACGGCGCTGCGCGAGCTGGCCGACAGCATTGCCGCCCAGGGCCTGATCCAGCCCATCGTCGTGCGCAAGCGGGCGGAGGGTGGTTATCTTATCGCCGCGGGTGAGCGCCGCTGGCGCGCCCATCGCCTGTTGGGGAAGGCCACCATCTTCGCCATTGTGACCCAGGGCGGCGTCGATGAGATCGCACTGATCGAAAACCTGCAGCGCCAGGACCTGGACACGCTGGAGGTGGCGTGGGGCTTGAGCCGCCTGGGGGAGACCCATCGCTACACCCAGGACCAGCTGGCCGGTGCCGTGGGACTCAGCAAGTCTGAAGTGTCGCGCCTGCTGGCCCTGGTGCGCCTGCCGGACAGCATCCTGGCTGAATATCCAGACTATCGCGACCAGGTGAGCAAGAGCCACCTGTTCATCCTGGCGGACGCCGAGGATGACGCCGCCCGCCATCGCCTGTGGGGTTTGATCAAGGGGGGCGCCACCATCAAGGCCTTGCGCGCGGCCAACAAGCCGGCCGAGGCGGCGTTGCCCAAGGCGGCCCCGGCCGCCGGCCGCCTGATCACGCGCATGGAGCGGGACTTGGCGCAGGTGTCGGCCGGCCCCAACGGCCTGGCGGCCAAGGACCGCGAGCGGCTGGAGAAGCTGCGCCAGCGGCTGGACGAAATCCTCCGCTAATTGCGACGTCGCAATCGGCGCTTCAGGAGCACACGGATTTGACGATGCAGGGTGAGGGGGGCTGGCGGTAGGTCGCGGGCCTGCCGCAACGTGCCCCCAAGCGGTAAGGATGGGGCCAGCCGAGCCTTGGGCACGCCGATGCGCTGTGACAAGTAGATGCCGGAGTGGCCGCTGAAGGCATAGGCGACGAAGCAGGCGACGGCGATGTAAGGGGTGTGCGCGGCGCCGAACAGCTCTATCCCCATCAGGGTGCAGGCCAGGGGCGTGTTGGCCGCCGCGGCGAACAGCCCCACGAAGCCCAGGCCGGCCAGCAGGTCCGTCGGGGCATCCATCACGCCGGCCAGGGCATGGCCCAGGGCGGCGCCGATGAAGAACAGCGGCGTGACCTCGCCACCCTTGAAGCCCGTGGCCAGCGTGGTGATGGTGAACAGCGCCTTCCACAGCCAGCTGAAGGGGTGGTAGGGCGCGGCCTGGAACAGGCCGGGCAGGGTGATCGCCCCCGGATCGGCCGACCAGACGCCCAAACCCAAATAATCACGGGTGCCCAGGATGTGGACGAAGGCGATCAGCAGCACGCCACCCAGCACGGGGCGCAGCAAGGGCCGGGGACAGAGGCGGCGCACCAGCGCCGCCGCGCTGTGCGAGGTCTCGGAAAAGACAAGGCCGCCCAGGCCGAAGATCACCGCCGCCAAGGTCACCTTGGCCAGCAGTCCGCCTTGCAGGTGAAAACCGCCGTCGCCGGCGGCGATGGCGTAGGCGGTATGCTCGATGCCCCAGGCGTGGCAGGTCCAGTCGCCGACCAAGGCCGCGATCAGGCAAGGCAGCAGCGCCTCATAGCGCACCTGGCCCAGGCTCAGCACCTCCAGCGCGAAGACGGCACCGGCGATGGGCGTGCCGAACACCGCGCCGAATCCGGCGGCCACGCCGGCCATCAGCACCAGGCGGGTATCGCCGGAGGAGAGTTTCACCAGGCGGGTGAAGCCGCTTGCCAAGCTGCCGCCCAGTTGCACCGCCGTGCCTTCGCGGCCCGCCGAGCCGCCGAAGAGATGGGTGACGACGGTGGCGGCCAGGATCAGCGGCGCCATGCGCAGGGGCACACCGGCGCCGGGCTCATGGATCTGGTCCACGATCAGATTGTTGCCGCCGTCGGCCCGCCCACCGAAACGGCCATAGACCCAGACGATGGCGACGCCGGCCAGGGGCAGGGCGTATAGCAGGGCGGGGTGGTCGAAGCGGGCCTGGGTGGCCCAATCCAGGCTCCACAGGAACAGCGCGCAGGCGCTGCCGATCAGGGCGGCGACCGGGGCTGTCAGGCATAGCCATTTCAACAGGGCGCGCGTCTGCGCGGCCCACGAGGCCAACAGGCGACGGGGGATCATGAGCGGAACCCGGAATTGATGAAGTAAGGATAGGGCACGGACACTGCGGACAGACTCCAACCGTCAGGTGGCGAAACACCGAGGGTAGGAATCATCAGCCACAGAACGGGGCGGTTCGGCCGCGGAACGGCCAGGCAGAAATCCATTGCCGGAAGCAGCTATTACGGATGCCGGTGTCGCCTGTCAACGGCCCACCGCGCCGCACCTGAGTCGCGAAGGGTATCGAATTGGGTGCAAAGACCCGAGTCGCTACATACAGGCAGGCGGAAAGAAAGCTAAAGAGTTTTTAACTTGCGTGATGCGCCGAGTCGCGCGCGCCGCTACAGGGTGCGGATTTTGTTCAACAGGGCCAGGAGCTGGGTCTGCTCCTCCGCCGTCAGGACGGCGGACACCTTGGCCTCTTGTTCTTCCACCAGCCCCTCGGCTTGGACCAGCAGTTCCTGCCCCGCCTCAGACAGGCTCAGCATCTGCACCCGGCGGTCCTGGCGGCCGCGCACGCGCTTCAACAGGCCCCGATTGGCCAAGCGATCGACCAGGTGGGCCATGTTGGGCGGGGCGATTTCCAGCACCTCGCCCGCCTGGCGCTGGTTCACGCCCTTGTTCACGCTCACCAGGCTCAGCAGCGAGAATTCCGCCAAGGTCAGCTGGCAAGGGGCGAGATGCTCCAGCACCAGACGCCGGACCAGGGTTTCCGCCCGCGACAGGTTGAAGCCCACGAACCGCTCCAGCTTTGAACAGTCCAGCGCCGTTTCCGCCTTGGCCGTGGCGGACAGGGACTCGTCGGGGCCTTCCTCGGCTGTCAGCACATCGGTGGCGGGCGTGGTGTTCTTCAGGGCCGGCATGGGAGCGGTCTCAAACAAAAGCGGTGCGGGCGTGAAAGGGTAGGGCGGGTGATCGGTTCAGGCCCTTATATCAGCCGGGGCGGCGGGGCCAATAGCGTTGGTGCCCATGGCGTTGGTGCAAATGGCGTTGATGGAAGTATCCCGGTAATTGTCCTGGTCGTCCAGGGGAACCACCGCTCGCCCAACGTTCCCCGGCATGGCGCCGGTGGGTTTCGGCAGGGAAGGTGCCGGCCATCCCCCAGGCGGTAAGGATGGCCGGCTTCACGACACTCAAATCGGGTAATGCCGAGGGCCGGTCTGGATGGTGACCCAGCGCAGCTCCGTGAACTCGGCCACGCCCCATTTGCCGCCGAAGCGGCCGTAGCCGCTGCTTTTCACGCCGCCGAAGGGCATCTGCGCCTCGTCATGCACGGTGGGGCCGTTGATATGGCAGATGCCGGACTCGATGCGCTGCGCCACGGTCAGGGCGCGGGCGACGTCACGGCTGAACACGGCGGCCGACAGGCCATACTCGCTGTCGTTGGCCACGCGGATGGCCTCTTCATCGCCCTCGACGCGCATGACCGCGACCACGGGCCCGAAGGATTCCTCGGCATAGAGCTTCATCTCATGCGTCACGCCGTCCACCACCGTGGCCTGCATGATGGCGCCGTCGACCGTGCCGCCGGCGGCGATACGGGCGCCCTTGGCCACGGCATCGTCCAGCAGCGCCTTGATGCGCTGCCCGGCCTGGGCGTTCACCAGGGCGCCCAGGATGGAACCCGGGGTAGCCGGGTCGCCAGCGGTCAGGGTGCGGGCCTTGGCCGCCAGCTTATCCACGAAGGCGTCGGCGACGCGGGCGTCCACCACCAGCCGCTCCGTTGACATGCAGATCTGACCCTGATTGAAGAAGCCGCCGAAGGCGGCGGCCTGCACCGCCGCGTCCAGGTCGGCGTCGTGCAGCACCAGCAGCGGCGCCTTGCCGCCCAGCTCCAGCAGGGCGGGCTTCAGGTGCTTGGCCGCCAACTGGGCGACGATGCGGCCCACGCCGGTGGAGCCGGTGAAATTCACCCGCCGCACGGCCGGGTTGCCGATCAGCCGCTCCACGATGGCCGGGGCGTCGGCGGGCGCGTTGGTGACGACGTTCACGACACCGTCGCCCAGGCCGGCCTCGGTCAGGATCTGGCCGATCAGGCGATGGGTGGCCGGGCACTGCTCACTGGCCTTCAGCACCACGGTGTTGCCGCAGGCCAGCGGCGTGGCGATGGCCCGCGTTCCCAGGATGACGGGGGCGTTCCAGGGGGCGATGCCCAGCACCACGCCGCTGGGCTGGCGCAGGGCCATGGCCAGGCTGCCCGGCACGTTGCTGGGGATGACCTCGCCATTGATCTGGGTGGTCATGGCCGCCGCCTCACGCAGCATGTTGGCGGCCAGCATGGCGTTGAAGCCGTACCAGTTGGGCATCCCGCCGATTTCCGCGGCGCCGATGGCGATGAAATCCGCCGTGCGGGCGTCCATCAGGTCGGCCGCCTTCAGCAGGCGCTGTCGCCGCTCCCCGGGGCTGAGCGCCGCCCAGGCGGGGAAGGCGGCCTGGGCCGCGGCCACGGCGGCATCGGCGTCGGCGGGGGTGGCCGCGGCCGCGGTGGTCACGACCTTGCCGCTGACGGGGTTGGCACGGGTGAAGGTGGCGCCGCCGGTGGCGGGCACGTCGCGGCCGCCGATCAGCAGGCCGATGGTGGTGGTCGTCATCGGTCCCCTCCCAGGGAATTATCGTTGGGGTTTATCGGTGTCACCGGTCGCCGCCAGTCCCCCGGGACGTAAGGATAGCTTCCCGGGGGACTGGCGGCGGCGCTTATCCTTACCGCCTGGGGGCGTGCAGGCCCCGCCTCTCAAGCGCCGCGCTTGTAGGTCTGCAGGCCGGGCTTGATGCTTTTGTCGTCCAGGAACTGCTTCAGGCCCTGTTCCCGGCCCTTTTCCGGGTCGCGCAGCTGGGCCTGATCCAGCTTGGCATACAGGTAGTCTTCATTCTGCTCCCACGTCAGCTCGCGGCAGCGCTTGAAGCCGTGCTTGGCGGCGCGCAGCACCACCGGGTTCTTGGCCAGCAGGACCTGGGCCAGCTTGGTAACCTCATCGCGCAACTGGTCGCGTGGCACGCTCTTGTTCACCAGGCCCATCCGGGCCGCCTCCTGGCCGGTGAACGTTTCGCCCGTCATGATCAGGTGCAGGGCGGCGCGGTGGCCGATGGTGTCGGCCAGGGCCTTGCTGACCAGGTTGCCCGGCGGGATGCCCCAGTTGATCTCCGACAGGCCGAACACCGCCTCGTCGGCGCAGATGGCCAGGTCGCACGCCACCAGGGGGGAGAAGGCGCCGCCGAAGCACCAGCCGTTGACCATGGCGATGGTCGGCTTGGAATACATGCGCAGCAGCCGCCATTGCCAGGTCGAGGCGTCGCGGCGCACCTTTTCCTGCAGGATTTCCGGGCCGGCGTCGATCTCGCGGAAATATTCCTTCAGATCCATGCCCGCCGTCCAGGCGTCGCCGGCGCCGGTCAGCACCACCACCTGCGCGTCGGCGTCCAGTTCCAGCGTTTCCAGCACGTCGACCATGTCCCGGTTCAGGGTCGGGCTCATGGCGTTGCGCTTGTCCGGCCGGTTGAGGGTGACCCAGGCGATACCGTCCACGACATCGACCAGGACGGTCTTCCAGCGATCCGCATATTTGGACTGGGACATGGGCCTCGGGGCCTCCTCAACTGCATTTCCTTCAAGGGCCGGTTCACGGCCGGTGATTAACTTATATAGAATAACTATTATGGGTGCAATAGATCGCACGGGGCGGGTACCCGCATTGCGACGTCGCAAATGCCGGTCGGCCCTGGGTGGTGGGACGGGCGCGGAATCCGGGTGTCAGGGATCAGGCACGAAAGGCGCGCAGGCGATCGGCCGCGCTGGCGCTCAGGCTGGCGCCGATCATCGACGGGATGACCAGGGTGACGGTGGTGCCCTGGCCCAGCACGCTGTCGACCGTCAGGTTGCCCTTCAGCCGCTGGGTCACGTGGTTGTAGGCCACGTGCAGGCCCAGGCCGGGATGGCCACGGCCACGGGCGGTGGTGAAGAAGGGGTCCAGGATGTGGGGCAGCACCTCGGCGGGAATGCCCCGCCCGTTGTCGGTCACGGATATCAGCACCACGCCGCCCTCGGCCGAGGCCGTGACCGTGACGTGGCCATGGGCGCCAGGGTCGAAGGCATGGTCGGCGGTGTTGGCCAGGATATGCGTCAGGGCGTTCACCAGGGATTCCGGCACCGTGGGCACCACCAGGCCATAAGGCACGTCCACCGTCAGCTCTATGGCGCCTTGGGCCAAGGCGGTTCGCGCCACGTTGGCCACATCGGGAAGCAGGGTGGACAGGTCGACCTCCGTCACCTTGCTTTCGCCGTCCTCCGCCGCGATGGCGGTGAAGCTTTTCACCAGGGCCGCCGTGCGCTTGGTGTTGCGTTCCACTAGGTCGGCCAGGTCGGACCATTCCTCCAGCCCGGTTTCCAGGGCGTTGCGGGTCAGCTTGCCCTGGGCGATGTTGTCGCGCACATCCTCCAGGCTGCCGCGCAGGCTGCCGGCGGCGGTCAGCACCACGCCCAGGGGCGTGTTGACCTCATGCGCCACGCCGGCCACCAGGCGGCCCAGCGAGGCCATCTTTTCCTGCTGGATCAGCTTGGACTGGGTGGTGCGCAAATCGGCCAGGGCCTGGGCCGTTTCCATCCAGGCGGTTTCCGCGCGGCGGTAGGATTCCGCGTTTTCCAGGGCGATGGCGCTATAGGCGCACAGTGTGCGGAAGATCATCTGCTCCCGGTCGCCATAGGCATGGTCGGCGACCACCACAAGCACGCCCAGCACGCGGTTTTCAACCACCAGCGGATAGGCCAGGGCCACACCATCCTCCACCGTCTCCGTCAACTCCTGCCGGCTTTGCGCCGCGCGGGCGGGCAGGGAGTGGGGATCATCCAGGTAGACCGGCTCGACGGCGCTGCCGTCGGCGGTGGCGGGTTCCAGATACGACCCCTGCAGGCGGTACAGCACCAGGCGGTGGCCGGTCAGCAGCTCACCCACATAGCGCTTCAGCGTGCTCAGCACCGCGTCCAGGATCAGGGTGGCGGTGATGTCCTGCCCGGCGTCGCCCAGGCGGCGCAGGATGGCGGCGGACTGGGTCAGGGCGGCGTTGGCCTCCGTCAGCTCCACCGTGCGCTGCGCCACCACCGCCTCCAGCTCCTGCTGGCGGCGGCGCAGGATGGCGGTGCGGCCCCGCACCAGCAGGCCGACGGCACCGGCCAGGGCGACGATGCCCACCATCTGCGCCCACCAGGTCTGGTACCAGGCGGGCAGGATGGCCAGCGGCACCGTCAGCTCCGCCGTCGACCATTGGCCGCTGCGGTTGCTGCCCCGCACCCGCAGGGTGTAATTGCCGGGCGGCAGGTTGGTATAGGCGATCTGCCGCCAGTTGCCGTCGATTTCCAGCCAGTCCCGGTCCAGCCCCTCCAGCTTGTAGGCGTAGCGGTTGCGCTCCGGGGCGGAGAAGTCCAACGAGGCGATCTCCAGGCGGAAGCCGTGGTCGTCCGGGTGGATCGTCAGGGGCGTGGTGGCGTGGGCCACCTGCCACCCCGGAACCTGCCGCCGGCCGATAAAGGCCTGGGTCACCACCACCGGCGGCACATAGGTCCAGTCCGCCAGCAGGCGCGGGTGGATCAGGGTGACGCCGTCCTCCGCCCCGAACAGGATTTCACCGTTGGGGCCCTTGGCGACGGACGTGGACCAGTGGGTCGTCAGCCACACGCCGTCCGACCGCTGGAAGGGGCGGATGGCCATGGTGATGGGATCGATGCGGACGACGCCGGTGTCGGTGGACACCCAGATGAAGCCGTCCTCGTCCTGGGCCACGGCGTTGGCGGTGGCCAGCAAGGGCTCCACATCGCTGGCCAGGAACTTCACCGGACGCCGGCCGTTGGCGCCCGGCTGGCCGATCATGGCGACACCCTGGCCGTAGATGGTGGCCCACAGCCGGCCCTGGCGGTCGGTGGCCAGCGACGCGATGTTGTGGCTGGTCAGGGTGGTGGGGTTGCCGCTGTCCAGGTCGATCTTCTGCACCGTGCCGCTGTCGATGCTGGCCAGGTACAGGCCGCTGTAGGTGCCGATCCAAAGGCCGTGGTCATCCGCCAGTTGCAGCACCGTGATGCGCTGGTCCTGCAAGCCGCCGGTACCCTGGCCCAGCGGACGGGCGGTCCCCGTGGCGGGATTGTAGGCCCAGACGCCGACGTTGGAATCGCCGATCCACAGCTGGGTCCCGTCCCACTGCAGGCTGGAAATGTTCAGGGCGGCGTCCAGCCCCGGCACCCGCGTCAGGTGCACGGCGCCGGCGCTGAGATCGGTGCGGTACAGGCCATCGCGGGTGCCGATCCACACGGTGCCGTTCTGCTGAAGCGCGAAGGACCGGGCCACCTTGGCGGGCAAGGCGTGTTCCGGGTTGGCGGGGTCGGAGGCCAGGTGGGAGACCAGCTGCCCCGAAGCGTCCAGGACGTCGACACCGCCCCGGCCGCGGCCCAACCACAGCTTGCCGTCCGGCGTGACCATCAGCGAATGGGCGCTGCGGTCCTCCGTCTGGGGGTTGGAGGAGATGGGGGTGAGGAAGCGGAAGGCCTGGGCGGAGGGATCGAAGCGGCACAGCCCCGGATAGGTCCCCACCCAGACCAGGCCCGCCTTGTCCTTGTATAGCGACAGGATGTTGTCGTTCAGCAGGCTGTCCGGCACCGTGCGGTTGCGCTTGATGGCCTTGGCGCCCCCGCTGGCCAGGTCCACCTCCAGCAGGCCATCGCCCATGGTGCCGACCCAGAAGACGTCGGGCTGCACTTCAAGGATGGCCTTGACCCAGTCGCCAGCCACGCTGGCGAAAGAGGCAGGCACGGCCTGGAACTGCGGCTCGCCCGCCTGGTCCACCTGCAGCAGCAGCACGCCGTGGCGGCTGGTGCCCAGCCACAGGCGGCCGTGGCTATCCTCGTAAAAGGTGGTCACGCCATCCATGGCCGCGGACCGCGGCAAGGTAAGGCTGCGGAATTCCGCCTGCCCCGGCGGCAGATAGGCCAGGCCGTTGGCCGTTCCCACCCACAGATATCCCAGGTGGTCGCGCTTCAGCGCCTGGATCTTGTCACCCACCACACCGCCCGCCGGGTTGTCGGCGCCGTGCAAATGCGTGGCCGGTTCCTGGTTGGCGGCCAAGTGGTCCAGGCCGCCCTCGGTTCCCACCCAAAGGCCGCCGGCGCCGTCATCCTCGATGCTACGGACGTCGATGTGACTCATGGTGTCCAGCGGCACGCGCACGAACCGGTCGGTGGCGGCGTCGTAGCGCACCAGCCCGGCGGCGCTGGTGCCCACCCACAACCGCCCTTGGACGTCGGTGTGCAGGGTGCGGATGTTGCTGTCGGGCTGGCCATAGGGCCCGGTGGCCCCGCCGCCGTAGGATTTGAAGTGATAGCCATCGAAACGCGCCAGGTCGCCGGCGGTGCCCACCCACAGGAAGCCCTCGCGGTCCTGCTGGATGGCCGTGATGTATTCGATGCTTTTGCCTTTGTCTTCGTTATACCGGGCGAACAGGTCGATGACCGAATTGCGCCACATCTCAGCACCACGCGCCGGCGCGGCGGCGAAAATTGGTAAACAGACAGCGACCAGCACGCCAACGCGCCCGATTTTATTGAGCGATCTTCCAATTTCCTGAACGAAATTCAGCATGAGGCTCATCTTATACGTCAAGCGGCGGCGTCAGGGTAATGATCGATCAGTCTAGCGCGATATGTGCCTCCCGGCGAAAGCGGGGCCTTGGCAAGCCAGGCCGGATACGGTGCCGTACCCAGACTTTCTGCCAAGACCCCGCACTAATTTCACCTGCTTTTATTCTGCGGAGACGTTCTGGTCCTGGACGTCTTCGACCGAAACGTTCTGATCCTGAACATCCTCGACGGAGACATTCTGGTCCTGCACGTCTTCCACGGACACGTTCTGATCCTGGACATCCTCGGTGGAGACGTTTTGATCCTGCACGTCTTCCGTGGAGACGTTTTGATCCTGCACGTCTTCCGTGGAGACGTTCTGGTCCTGGACGTCCTCGGTGGAGACGTTTTGATCCTGCACGTCTTCCGTGGAAACGTTCTGATCCTGGACGTCCTCGGTGGAGACGTTTTGGTCCTGCACGTCTTCCGTGGAAACGTTCTGATCCTGGACGTCCTCGGTCGAAACGTTCTGGTCCTGAACCTCTTCGACGGCGGCGACGACCTTCACCGGCGCCGCCGGCTTGGCGAAGGCGGCCAGCCAGCGCTGCTCATCGGCGTTCAGCGCGCCAAAGCTGGTGACATAGCGCACCGGGTCGGCACGGAAGGACTGGGCCGCATCGGGGTCCAGGGCGATCCGCTGCATGGCCTTGAAGTAGGCCTGGGACATGGCGGGCGGGGTGGACGGCACCAAGGTGATGGGGGCCGACTGCTCCGCCGGCACCGGCAGGGGCTTGCCCACCATGGAACTGATGCCCAGCCGCTCCGCCATGGCCATGTCGTTGTCCAGGCTGTCCTTGGGCGGGATGTACAGCGTGCTGGCCTTGCTCAGCCGCTTCAGGTTGGCCGGGTCACGGTACGCGCCCAGCTTCAGCCGGCGCAGCACCGGCTTCTGCCCCGGGCGGGTGGCGCCGACATAGTCCACGCAGGGGTGGTCCTCGCCATAAATCTCGATCAGGCGCTCGAACAGGATGGCGCGGCGCTCCAGGTTGTCGGTCACCGGACGGAACAGGTCGCCCACCGGGCCCACCTGCATCAGCACGACATGCCCGCTGGTGACCAGCGGCCGGTTGCGCAGCAGGAAGTCGGTGGCCTCCATGGCCTGGTAGCCGGACTGGCTGGGGTCCACGCGCAGGTCGGCGAACAGATAGTCCAGCGACGACACGCCCGGCAGCAGGCAGGTGTCATAGCCCTCGGCCTTGGCGGTGGTCAGGGCCAGGCGGGCGGGGGCGACGTAGAAGCCGGGGTGGCCGTAAAAGACGCCGGTCACGCGGCGGCCGGACCGCACCTCGGCCACCATCACCTCGGCCATTTGCACGTAGGTCAGGCTGCGGCGCTTGTCCGCGCCGTACAGGGTGGTGAGGTCGACGACGTTGGGGTTGAGGGCGTGCAGATCGGCCAGCATCAGCGGGTCGCGGATGCAGTGGAACACGACGTCGGCGTGGCGGATGTGGCCCTCGGCTTCACGGGTCAGATGACCCAGGGCCTGGATGCCGGTGCCCACAATGGCCAGGCTTCCGCTGGATTGTTTCGCTTTGGTTTCAGTCAGGATCGCTTGCGTATCGGCAATTCTGGTGTCCGGCATCACTACCCCCATCGGTTGAGTTTGTAGTTGGGCAGATAAGCTACCAGTCTACAATCAGAACGGGTAGATGGAATATGGCATCCGGACGGAATCCCCCATCGCGCCGGGGTCGCCGTGGCCTGTGGAAGGCGGCGGGATGGTCCATGTCAATGGTGCGTTAATGGACCTTTGCAATCGGGTGGATAGTTGGACCATAGTGCCCGCGGGGGATGAGTGCTGACCTGCGGATCAGAGGGGCTTCGTTGTTCGATATCGGCTTTTTGCGCGCGGGGCTGCGGCGCAGGGTGCGCGTTTTGTGGGTCATCGCCATCATAGGCGTCGCCATGGGGCAAGCGCTGGCGGCCACCGGGGACGTGGGGGAAACCGGAAAGCCCGTGACCACGGCGGTTATTGCCTCATGGCCGATCGATTTCCATCCATTGACGGGGAACGAATTGGGGCAGTTCGCCGTCAAAAGATTCGTGACACGCCCGGTCCTTGATCGCTTCGATGGTGATCTTCACTGCGTCTTCTGCACCAAAATTCCGTCTGCAGCGGATGGAACGTTGGTGGTTTCCCGACGCTCTGACGGTGGACAGGTCACCACGGCCACCTATGCGCTGATCCCACATTCGTTGTGGGACGATGGCAGCGAGATCACCACCCAAGATCTCGCCTTCTCCTGGGACGTTCTGCGCGCAGGAGGCCGGGATCTGGTCGCCGGGGATTCCCGGCGTCTGAACATCAAGGACTTGCACATCATCGACAAATACAGGTTCAGCATCACCTACGATGGTGCGGTATGTGGCGAGCAGCTGGATGTGCCGCCCCCATTGCCAGCCCATCTGGAACGATCAATCTGGTTGGCGGATCCCGCCCATTACTTTGAGCGTTCCCTTTATCGAACTCAACCAGCCCATGCTGGCCTGTATAACGGGCCATTTCGTGTGGAGAGGATCGGGACCGATAGCCTTCAGGTGGTCAAGAATGGGCGATGGTCGGGTCAAGCGGCCGTTTTCGGCCGGATGAACGTCATGGTGGCTGCTAACCAAGGAGATCTCGAACAAAAGGTACGTGCCGGCGGCGTGGATATCTTCTCAACGCTTACCTTCGACGTGGGGCAAAGGCTAGCTCACGAATTTGGGGACCGATATAATGCGTTTTACTCCCCCAGTGCCCATTTGGTTCACCTCAAGGTGAACTTTGACAATCCCATCCTTTCCGACCTCAGGGTTAGAAAGGCATTGCTTCATGGCTTGAACCGCGAAGAGCTGATCGCAACCCTATTGGAAAACAAGGGTGTGGTTGCGCAGGGACTGCTCAGCCCATTCATGCCGGGATACGCGGCGGTGACGCGCTATGCCTACAATCCCCAGAAATCGGCTGCGCTTCTGGACAGCGCTGGCTGGGTAAAGGGCACGGATGGCCTGCGCCACAATCGCGCGGGCGCCCCGCTCCGCTTCGAATTGCGTTATCGTCGGAATTATCCCTGGATAGACCTCGCTCCCCGGCTGGCGGCAGCCTGGCAAAATATCGGGGTACAGGTTGATCTGATAGAGGACCCACAGCTGTCCGGTGATGCTTTGGATACCCGCCAACGCTATCTCGGGCTGGTGGGATTTGCTCAAGGCTTCGAAGAGGGTTGGGAGGCGACACGCACCTGGTACCATTCCGCTATGATCCCGGCAGCCAGCAACAACTGGCAAGGCAACAATCATTTCGGCATCCATGTGCCAGCGCTGGATGAAACTTTGGACAAGTTGATCGCGGCGGGATGCAATCCGGATGCCCGTGGCACCGCCCTGTCCGAACTGCAGCAGGTTTACGCGGAGAACCTGCCGACACTGCCGTTGTGGTTCGGCACTGTCATCACGCTATCCGACAAGCGATTGACGGGGACTATCGATAGGCGCACCTCGGCTATGGCTCCGCCGGAATTTTGGCGGCCGCATTCCTAATAGTGCCGCAGTGAAGTGCATTTTGATGGGCTGGCACGATTAAACCCTTTGGGCCTCAACCCATGC
Organism: Nitrospirillum guaranorum; assembly: GCF_034653275.1. Lineage (NCBI taxonomy): Bacteria > Pseudomonadati > Pseudomonadota > Alphaproteobacteria > Rhodospirillales > Azospirillaceae > Nitrospirillum > Nitrospirillum guaranorum. The sequence continues at coordinate 300,491 of NZ_JAYEES010000001.1, forward strand.
GGGTGGTATGACCCATACGGGACATGGGTCATGGGCGATCCCACCGCAACGGCTCGACAAGTGTCAACGGGTGACGAGTTGGGAGAATTGGTGCAGGGGCAACGAAACCGCGATTGGGGCCTCGGCATGGTCACGGCCCCCTCACGACGTTTGATCGAACGTGTGCGGATGGTGCTGCGCATCATGGTTCCGGTATGCGCCGCCGGCTTGCTGATGGTTGGTTTGTTCGGCACAGGTGAGCGTACCCTAAGCCGGCTGACCGGGGCGATCGACCAGATCGTTGCCCGCAATTTGGCGGGCAGCATCAAGCTGTCTGATATCAACACCCGAGTTCAAAACGTCAATGCCCGCTTCAACCGCCTACTCGTCCTCAAGTCCGCCGGCCGCCAAACCATAGACGTCGCGGCGGAATTGGCGGCAATCACGACCCAGGTTGACGCGATTGTCACCGACCTGCAGGCCTATCGCGACTCCTACGCAACGGCCGAACAGCGCGTTCGCCTGGATGAAATCCTCCGCAGCCTTGCGGATTATAAAAATTCGGTTGCCTGGGTCGGCTCCATGCTGGGAATCGATTTCGCCAGCACAGTCAGTTTCATCGAACCTTTTGGTGCCGTCTTCGATCGGGTGCAGGCGGAATTGACCCGTATTGTCACTGAGACGGGTCAAGACGCGCAATCTCGGGCCACCGAGGCTACTCGGCAGGCGGAAGCCACGGTGCGTGCCTTCCTTTATTCGGCCGTGGCCGTCATGGTTGGCATCGCTTTGCTGGCGTGGCTTATCGGCCGTTACCAGCAGCGTCTGCGCATCAGTTCGGAAATGCTACGCCGGGAGGTCGAGGCACGGACCGTGGAACTGCGGCAGGCAAACGGGGAATTGGCCGCGTCGGCCGCCACCCTGCGCCAATTGGGTGACGCCGGTCTGGCTTTGACCGCCACGCTGGACTTGAACGAGGTTCACGCCGCCCTGCGCCGACATCTGTCCGAACTCATCCCTGTGGATGTTTTCGGCATGGTGAGGATCTTGGGCGACGGACGTGACCTGTTGTTCGAGCAGTTCATTTTCGAGGGAGAGCCCTGGCCGATATTCTCACGGCCCTCCCTCTCCAGTTCCGAGCCAGCCGTCCGGGCGTTGCGGCAGGCTGGTGGGCTGATGCTGAGGGGGGATGAAGCGGCCGTGTGGGCCAAGGGGGTGGCCGGGGATCGCTTGAGCATGCCGATGCAGGCAGCCATTTGGTGGCCCTTGGTGGTATCGGGTCAGGTCCTGGCTGTGATCACCGTGCAAAATCACGACATGCTTGCCTATGGGCCACAAGTGTTGGAGATCCTACGGTCAGCCTGCGCCTATGCCGCCATCGCGATCGCCAACGCTTGTTCCTATCGAGACCTTGAAGCGACCTTGGCGGAGTTGCGCACCGCCCAGGATAAACTGGTGCAGCAGGAAAAGATGGCTTCCCTGGGCCGTCTCGTTGCTGGTGTCGCCCATGAGATCAACACCCCTCTAGGGGTGGTCCTCACTGCCGCAGGCAGTCTCTACAGCGGGGTCACCGATTTGCGCACTGCCATTGCCCAGGGGCGCTTGACCCGCACGGCGCTGGAGCAAGGCGTTGCGGAATGGGCGGATTTGGCGACCGTCGTTGAGCGGAACGCCGTGCGTACCGCCACCCTGGTGAAAAGCTTCTCTGCTGTCGCCGTGGACGAGACCGAGGGTCGCGTGCTGGAGACGGACCTGTCCATTCTGCTGGCGGACGTGGTGGCATTATTTCGGCCAGCCTTGGACCGCAGCGCCATCCGGTTGGAATTGGCGGTGGAGGAAGGCATGGTGATCCGCACGGTGCCCGAATCGCTGACAGACGCCCTGACCCGCATCCTGGCCAACACGATTGATCATGCTTTTCCCGGTGGCAGGAGCGGACATGTGAGTGTCGCCGCTACGGCTGGTGAGAACAACGGTGTGACGATTACCGTGACAGACGATGGGGTCGGTATCGCAGCCGAGGCCTTACCTCATGTCTGTGATCCTTTTTTCACGACCGCGCGAGGCAGCGGTCATCCCGGACTGGGCCTGCACGTGGCCTACAATCAGGCGATCCAACGTCTGAAGGGGGCCTTGATCGTGGAGAGCACGATCGGGATGGGAACGCGTGTTACCTTGCAGCTTGCGCATCAGGGCTCCCTAAGGTAGACATGGCATATAGATTTTATATCTCAAATATAACTGTCTACTTTATTACCACTTAAACGATTGTTATATTCAAATCCCCGTCCAGAGCTATCGATACATTAAGGAGGGAAAATGACGCAATTTCTTCGTGAAATGACCCCGGATGATGTCCAAAAGATCTTGGGTCGCGCTTTGCTGGAACCAGGCTTCCGCAAACAGTTGCTGGCCGATGTCCCGGGCACGCTGGCTATTCTGGGTTTCAAGGCGTCTCCGGCCGCGTTGGCTTTCTTCGCCAAGCTTGGGGAGCAGCCGTTCGGTGACGCGGCTGACGACATCGAGAGCTTTATTTCTGCCAATCCGCTGCCGAATACCTGGTTCTAATGAGAATCAAGGTTGGATTTGTTAATATTGGCTAATTCAACCCCTGTTTCGGCATCTATGCCGCCGATTATTTCGGACATGAGACTCAATCATTAAGATCAGGAGGTTTGTTATGGTACAAGTTGTTATGGATCATATGGGCAAAGCCTGATTGCCCTCGGTCTTCCCGTAACTGAGGCGGGCATGGCCTTCCTGCGCGCTCTGGATCAGAACCAGGTGCAGGACGACGAAGTGAAGGCCGCACCGGGCCTCCCTATTCCGAGTGTTTGGTACTGATTTTCCGGTCTGACTCGGCTGGTTATGAATGGCGTGCCTCACTGAGGAGTCCTCAGTGAGGCACGTGCGCCGTTTACAAGCATTCGGGAAGCACGCATGGCCGACGGATCGGCAGTGAACGAACCCGGCGCCGGCCGCACCCTGCTGGTGGCCATGCCCGTCGCCGCCCTGCATTATCCCGTCATCGGCCTGTCGCTGCTGAAGGGCGCCCTGGCGCGGCGGGGGATGGCGGCGGACATCCGCCATTTCTACCTGGATTTCGCTGACTATATCGGCTTCGACGCCTACGCCGCGGTCGAGGACAGCCGCTATTTCCTGGCCATGGTGGGGGATTGGGTGTTCGCCGGGGCCGCCCATGGCACGCCAGGGGGGGCACGCCGGAGGGCGAGCCATTCACCTTCCTGAACGGCCTGATGACCGGGGAATACGGCCGCTATTTCGGGCCGCAGCGCCTGATGGGCATCCTGGCCGCGCGCAACAAGGCGGCGGGCTTCATCGAGCATTGCTTCGGCCAGGTCGACTGGTCGCGCTACTCCGTCGTGGGCTTCTCCACCTCCTTCCAGCAGACCATGGCGTCCCTGGCGCTGGCGCGGCGCATCAAGGCGGCGCATCCCCACATCCTGATCGTCTTCGGCGGCGCCAATTGCAGTGACGAGATGGGGGTGGAACTGCACCGCCACTATCCCTTCATCGACGTGGTCGTAGGGGGGAGGCGGAGGAGGTGCTGCCCGACCTGGTGCGCCGCCACGGGGCGGGGTCGGATCTGGCCGGGCTGCCGGGCACCACCATCCGAGCCGCCGACGGCGCGACCGTCCCCGCCACCGTGCCCGCCGGCATGATCACCGACATGGACAGCCTGCCGCCGCTGGACTACGCCGACTTCTACGCCGACCGCGCCCGCCTGCCGGCGGTGGCGGAACGTTTTCCCGCCTTCCCCTTGTTCGAAAGCGCCCGGGGCTGCTGGTGGGGGCAGAAGCACCATTGCACCTTCTGCGGCCTGAACGGCCTGGGCATGGCCTACCGCAGCAAGAGCCAGGAGCGCGCCTATGCCGAGCTGACGGACGTGGCCGACCGCTACGGGCGCGAGATCATGGTGGTCGACAACATCCTGGACAGCCGTTACTTCGGCGACTTCCTGCCCCGCCTGGCCGCACTGGACCGGCCGCTGCTGCTGCACTACGAGGTCAAGGCCAACCTGCGGGCGGGCCAGCTGGCCCTGCTGGGCCAGGCCGGCGTGCGCAAGATCCAGCCGGGCGTGGAATCGCTCAGCACCCCGGTGCTGGCCCTGATGCGCAAGGGCACCAGCCTGTTGCGCAACGTCCAGACCCTGCGCCTGGCGGCGGAGGCGGGTGTGCTGGTGGACTGGTCCCACCTCTATGGCTTCCCGGGGGAGACGGCGGCCCACTACCACGCTGCCGCCGCGGTGGTGCCCAAGATCGCCCACCTGCATCCGCCCGGCGGCTTCCACCGGGTGCGCGCCGACCGCTTCAGTCCTTACTTCAACACGCCGGCGGCCTTCGGCGTCACCATTCGCCCCGTGCCGGGCTACAGCCACATATTCCCCCACGATGAGGACGGCATCGCGCGCCTGGCCTATCACTTCGACATGACGCCCGAGCGGCCCGACGCGGATCTGGCGGCCGGTCACGCGGCCCTGGCCGCCCAGCTGGACCTGTGGCGCCGGGGTGACGCGACGCTGACCCTGGCGCCGGCCGCCGACGGCACGGCGGTGGTGGAGGATGGCCGGGGCGCCACGCCCCGGCGGCACGCGCTGGATGCCGCCGCCACGGCGGTGCTGGACGCCTGCGCCGAAATCCAGGGTGCCGGCCCGCTGCTGAAGGCCCTGGCGCCCCGTTTCGGCGAGGCCGCCGTCACGGCGGCGGTGGCGGAGCTGGAGGCGCTGGCCCTGCTGCTGCGTGAGGGGGACGAACTGCTGGCCCTGCCGTTGCGCCAGCCGGGCTTCGACCGCGCCCCCCGGCATGAGGAAATCCGCACCTCCTGGGGGCGATCCTACTTCCATCATGCCCAGACGGCGGGACGGATGCCGGAACCGGTCGCCTGACCCTTAAGAGAAAGCTGGCGCCGGTCCGGCTGTGTCGGGTCTGGACGGATTTCCGGGACCGATATCCTTACCCCTTGGGGGGAAAGGCCCCCGGGGAGTAAGGATAGGCCGGTGTCACAGGAAATCGGCGATGTGGAACTGCTCGGTCGTGGGCACGACATAGTCGGCCCGTGTCAGCACGGTGGGATCGCCGATGCCAACGGCCACCATGCCGGCGTCCTTGATGCTGATGATGCCGGCCACCGAATCCTCGATGCCCAGGCAGCGGTCCGGCGCCGCGCCCACCAGGCGCGCGGCCTCCAGGAACAGGTCGGGCGCCGGCTTGGGCGCCTTGACCGCCGCCGGGTCGGCGATGGCGTCGATCAAGGGGGCGATGCCCAGCTGCCGTAGCAGGGGCGGGGCGTTGCGGCTGGCCGAGGCCAGGGCGATCTTCAACCCGGCGGCCCGAACCTCTTCCAATACCCGGCGGGCGCCCGGCAACAGGTCGTCCGGCGTCTGCTCCGCGATGGCGGCGGTGTAATAGCCGTTCTTGCGATCGGCCAGCACCCGCTTTTCCTCCGCCGTGCGCGTCACGCTCCCCTGTGGCCCGCCCTGGGCCAGGATCAGCTCCAGCGACCCCATGCGGTCCACGCCCTTCAGCTTCTCCTCGAAGGCCGGTTCCAGGTGGATGCCCAATTCCTCGCCCAGGCGGCGCCAGGCCGCGAAATGGATGTGGGCGGTGTCGGCCAGCACCCCGTCCAGGTCGAACAGCACGGCATCAAAGCGCGGCATGGCGCGGGCCCTCCAGCGTCAGTTCCGGGGCGGCGGGCGTCAGGTGGGCCACCTGGCCGTGGTGGCTCAGCGCCAGGCCGGGGCCGGCCAGCAGGCGGTAGGTGGTTGCGGCGTCGCAACCGACGGCGACCTCCACCCGGTTGCCCTGGAACTCCAGGCGGAAGCGGTATCCGGTCCAGCCTGGGGGCAGGGTGGGGGTGAAGCGCAGGGTGCCACCCAGGGCGTGCAGTCCGGCGAAACCCTGGGCCAGGGCCATCCAGCTGCCGGCCATGGCCGCCATGTGCAGGCCGTGGCCGGTGTTGCGGTGCAGGTCGTCCAGGTCGACCAGGGCGGTGTCGTTGAAATAGGCCAGTGCTTTGTCCATCTGGCCCAGGCGCGCCGCCAGCAGGGCGAACACGCCGGCCGACAGGGTGCTGTCATGCACCGTCACCAATTCATAGAAGGCGAAGGACCGGCGCACCGCGTCCGGCTCGAACCGATGGGGCAGCAGGCAGAAGGCCAGCACGGCGTCCGCCTGCTTGCACACCTGGTGGCGATACAGCACCAGGGGGTGGTAGTGCAGCAGCAGGGGATGGTGGTCGGCGGGCGTGCCGGCGAAATCCCAGGGCTTTTTGTCCAGGAAGCTGTCGTCCTGCGGATAAAGGCCGCTGGCCTCGTCATAGGGCAGGTACATGGCCGCCGCCGCCTGGCGCCAGCCCTCCGGCTCCTCCGCGCCCAGCCCGATGGCGGCGGCGATGCGGGCCAGGGCCTCCGGCTTCTCCCGGCCCAGGCGGGCCGCCACCTCGGCCGCGTACTCCAGGTGCGCCTGGGCCATGGCGTTGGTGTAGAGATTGTTGTCCACCATGGCCGTGTATTCGTCCGGCCCGGTCACCTCATGAATGCAGAAGCGGCCACCGCGACGGGGGTTGTAGTGCCCCATGTCCAGCCACAGGCGCGCCGTCTCGAACAGGATCTCGGCGCCGTGGCGCACCAGGAAATCATCGTCGCCGCTGGCGTCCATGTACTGGCGCACGGCGTGGGCGATGTCGGCGTTGATGTGGTATTGCGCCGACCCCGCCGGGAAATAGGCGGAGCATTCGGCACCGCCGATGGTGCGCCACGGGTACAGGGCGCCCTTGCGATGGCCCATCAGCCGGGCGTGGGTGCGGGCGCCGTCCAGGGTGCGGTGGCGGTATTCCAGGATGGCGCGCGCCACGGTCGGCCGGGTGTAGACCAGCACCGGCAGCGCGAAGATCTCCGCATCCCAGAAGTAATGCCCCTCATAGCCTTCGCCACTCTGCCCCTTGGCGCCGACGGAGGTCAGGCCGTCGCGCCCTGCCCCCTGCAGCAGCTGGAACAGGTTGAAACGCACGGCGCGCTCCAGCTCCGGCGCGCCCTCGATGCCGAGATCGGACGACAGCCAGAAGTCCTGCAGCGCCTGCGTGCGCGCCTGGCGCAGCGCGGGCAGGCCGATGGTGTTGGCGTGCGCCAGGGCGGCCACGGCGGCGCGGGCCAGCGCCTCGTCGTCCGCAGGGGTACCCTCCACGCCCTTGTCGGCGGCGTAGGCCACGCACTTCACCAGGGTCAGCACGGAACCGGGCGTCAGGGTCGTGCGCACGGTGTGGCTGACGATGCCCTGGTCGCGGATGCTGGCCGTCAGGATGGGGGCGTCGCTGGTGACGGTCACGGCGTGGCTCATGGCGACCGCCACGCCCTGGTGGCTGCGGCCGGTGCGCAGCACCATGCCGTCGCCGCCGTCCTCCTCGATCCAGCGGCGGAAGGCCAGGGCGGCCAGCTGCGGGCCCACGCGGGGGTCATGCACGCCCCCTTCGTCCGCCGCGGGCGGCTGGTGCGGGGCCAGGCAGGAATCCACCACCACCTCGGCGGTGAAGTCCTCCGCCGTCACCTGGTACTGGATGACGACGGGGCCGGGGTGATCCTCCACCACCAGGCGTTCGGTGGCCAGCCGCAGGGTGCGCCCGGCGGGCGAGCGCCAGCGCAGGGCGCGGTGCAGCACGCCGGTGCGGAGATCCAGCCAGCGGTGATGCTCCAGCACGGTGCCGGTGGCCAGGTCCAGCGGTTCGCCTTCCACGGTCAGGCCGATCAGGGTGCCGTCCGGCACTGGGATGCGGGTGTCGCTGGCCTCGGCGAAGCCCGGCGCCTTCTCGTGATAGCTGATGGGCGTGACCTCATAGACGCCGTTCAGATGCACGACGGGCGCGGTGGAACGCGCATCCTCCTCGACACCGCCGCGCACGCCGATGAAGCCGTTGCCCAGCGTGAACAGGGATTCGGTGCATTTCAGCGCCGCCGGGCTGTCGCCCCGGGCGATGACCACCCAGGGATCGGTAGCGGACGGGATGGCGGGGAAGGGGGAAGGGAGGCTGTCACGGGCGATCCACGTGGTTTCGATCTACAGGTAGCCTGGGGGACAACCAGGGCGGGGGCGCCCCGGTTCCCTCCGGCGGGGATGGTTCAGCTGTGCGGGGTGGAGGACAGTGGGGCGGCCACGTCTTCCAGCGACCGGCCCTCCGCCTTCACGCCCAGCACCAGTTCGGCGACGGCGGCGGCGATCATCAGGCCGGCGCCCAGGACGTAGCCCCACAGCACGTTGGTGCGCGAGCCGGTGTCGATCAGGGCGCCGAACACCAGCGGGCCGCAGACGCCGCCCAGGCCGGTGCCGAAGGCGAAGAACAGCGAGATGGCGACGGCGCGGATCTCCAGCGGGAAGCACTCGCTGACCGTCAGGTAGGCGGAGCTGGCGGCGGCCGAGGCGAAGAAGAAGATGACGCTCCACGCCAGCGTGATGGTGGTGGCGGTCAGCAGGCCCTGCTGGAACAGGATGCCGGTGATGATCAACAGCACGCCCGACAGGGCGTAGGTGCCGGCGATCATGGGCACGCGGCCGATGGTGTCGAAGAAGCGGCCGATGATCAGGGGGCCGAGGAAGTTGCCGGCCGCGAAGGGCAGGATGTACCAGCCCACGGAACTGGACGGCACATCGAAGAACGAGGTCAAGACCAGGGCCTCGGTGAAGAAGATGGCGTTGTAGAAGAAGGCCTGGGCCGTCATCAGTGACAGGCCCAGCACCGTGCGGCGCCCGTAGTCGCGCAGCAGCGACCGGGCCACGGCGGCGGTTGACACGGTTCGCAGTTCGCGCAGGCGCACCGGCGGGCCGGCCGGGGGCAGGGCTAGGCCCTGGGCCTGGATGCCGGCCTCGATGCGGGCGACGATGGCCTCGCCCTCCGGCACGCGGCCATGGGTCATCAGCCAGCGCGGGCTTTCCGGGATGGCGCGGCGCAGCAGCAGGATGAACAGGCCCAGCACGGCGCCGGTGAAGAAGCTGGCGCGCCAACCCATGTCCGGCCCCAGCAGCCCCGGATCCAGCAGGACGACGGCGCCGATGGCGCCCAGGGCTGCCCCCAGCCAATAACTGCCGTTGATCACCAGGGTGACCCAGCCGCGCGCGCGGGCGGGGATCAGTTCCTGGATGGTGGAATTGATGGCCACGTATTCGCCGCCGATGCCGGCCCCGGTGATGAAGCGGAACAGCAGCAGGCTGGTGAAATCCCAGCTGAAGGCGGTGGCGGCGGTGGCGGTCAGGTAGACCAGCAGGGTGATGCTGAACAGCTTCTTGCGACCCAGCCTGTCGGTCAGCCAGCCGAAGAACAGGCCGCCCAGCACGCAGCCGATGAGATAGGCGCTGCTGGCGGCCGAAACCTGGGCGTTGTTCAGGGCCAGCGACGGGCTTTCTTTCATGGCGCCGGCCACGGCGCCGGCCAGCGTGACCTCCAGCCCGTCCAGCACCCAGGTGATGCCGAGGGCGGCCACCACCAGGCTGTGGAACCGGCCCCACGGCAGGCGGTCCAGCCGCGCCGGGATGTCGGTTTCCGTCAGGGCGGCGGGCGGGCCAGAGGGCGGCGTGGTGATGGCGGTGGCGTTGGACACGGGCGGGGTCACCTTCACGGGGTAGGCCGAAGGAAAAGGAGCCGAAGGAAAAGGAGGATGGGCGGGCAAAGATCGGGGCAATGCCCGCCCATCCCCAGGGGCCGTCTTCGGGGCGACGGCCCCGTGACACTCCGGCCCCCGCTGTCGGGATGCGGGGGCCGGAAACCCAGGCGGTCAGAACTTGGCCGCGGCGCTCAGGTGGATGGACCGGCCGAACAGCGGACGGCCCAGGAAGACGCCGCTGCTGCTGGTGCCGGACCCGACCACGCGGGCGTTGCCCTCGGTGATGCCCAGCTCGTCCGTCAGGTTGGTGCCGGTCAGCTGGACGGTGTAGCGGTCGAACTCGGCCGAGACGCCCAGGTCCAGGGTGTCGTAGGCCGGCAGCGGCTGCTGGTTGTTCGGGTCGCCGTAACGGTCGCCCACGTGGGTGTAGGTGCCGAACAGGCGCAGGCTGGCCCAATCCAACGGGATCTCGTACGACGGCGCGATGGAGAACTGGAACTTGGGCTGGCGCAGCACCTGGTCGCCGTTGAAGCTGGGGTTGTCCTGGTACTTGGCATCCAGATAGGTGCCACGGAAGCTGACCGTCAGGTTGGTGACGGGCCGCACCGCCAGTTCAAACTCCGCACCCCAGGCTTCCGATCCATAGATCTCGTTGATCAGGCTGCCGCTGCCGTCGGGATTCACCACCTCCGCCTGGTACAGCAGGCCGGAGAAGGTGTTGTGGAAGCCGGTGACGTAGGCGCTGTAGTAGTGCGACGACGTCTTCAGGCCCACTTCCTGCTGCCGGATGTTGACCATCTGGTAGTCGCCGCCGCGCAGGGCGTCGAACTGCGGGAACTCATGGCCGCTGTTGACGCGGGCGTACACGCTGAGGTCGTCGGTCAGGTAATAGTTGGCGCCGACGGTCCACGACGGCTCCGTCCGGTGGGAACTGACGCCGTAGTACGTGCCGTTGGTGTAGCTGGCGGCGTTGTCGTACAGCGTCAGCGGGTTGTTATCCAGGTCGCCGGTGCTGTCGTTGCTGATGGTGCCGTTGATGCTCTGGTGTTCCATGCGGAAACCGGCGTCCAGGCGCAGGTCCGGCGTGATCTTCCATTCGTCGGAGATGAAGCCCGCCACGGCGGTGCCGTCGTAGCTGGCGTCCAGCGCGTAGAAGGAACCGGAGGTCAGGCCTCCGCGCGAGGCCTTGGCGCCGTTGTTCAGCACCACGTCCACCGCCTGCGGGTGGTTCTGCATGGTCAGCAGGTAGTTGTTGCCCAGGTACCATTGGTCCTTGGACGAATACTGGGCGAAATAGGCGCCCACCGTCAGGGTGTTGCCGGGGAACAGCTCGTGGCTGAGGCGCGCGTCGTCGGTGAAGGACTGGATGCGCTTGTCCACCGACCACATGCCCACGGCGATGACCTGCTGGTTCATGTTGGTCAGGGCCGCACCCGAGCCGACGATCTTGGCCGAGCCGCCGGTGGCGATGCCGCCGGCGGCCGCCACCACGGCGGCGTTGGCGTTGGCCGAGGTCACGGTGTCGCTGATGAACTGGCCCAGCGTCTCGGGGTTGGACCCGGTGAATTCCGACTGGGTGAAGGCCCGGCCGGTGACGAAGTTCATCTTGTTGCTGAGCTGCCAGCCCTTCAGGTCCAGGTCCAGGGTGTTGCCCAGGGTGGTCAGCTGGATGCCGCGGCCGTCGCCGATGTCCACGTTCTTGGACTGGCCGGGGCCGGTCTCGATGGTGACGTTGCGGACGTCGTTGCTGTACAGGCTGAAGGTGCCCGGGTCGGTGCCGGGGAAGGCGGAGATGTCCTTGCCGCCGTTGCTGCTGACCAGCGGGATGGCGGTGTAGAAGGCGTTCTTGTCGTCCGTGCGGCGGCCGTAGAACGTGAACTCGCCATTGTCGAACTTCTTGGTGACGTTGGCCACCACCTGGCCGCCATCGTCGGCGGGGAACTGGGTGCTGCGGATGCCCTCATTGTAGCGGTAGAAGCCGCCGACCATGAAATTCAGGTCCTTGGTGATGGGGCCGCCATAATAGGTGTCGACGCGGTACAGGCCTTCGTCACCCACGGTCAGGCGGATGCTGCCTTCCGGCGTGTCCGTGCCCTTGCGCTGGATGAAGTTCACCGTGGCGCCCGGCTGGGCGTTGGAGAAGACGGTGGCCGGGCCGCCGCGCAGCACCTCCACCCGCTCCACCGTGTCATCCAGGCGGATGAGGGTGGAGTTGTCCATGAACGACAGGGTGGGTGCCGGATAGATGGGCGACCCGTCGATCTGCATGGTGATGAAGGGCGCGTCGCCGCCGCCCGGGAAGCCGCGCACGTCGATGTTGGGGCCGGCCGTGCCGCTGGTGGATTCCACCCACAGGCCCGGCGTCAGCTTCAGCAGGTCGGCGGTGCCGTTGGGCTGCTGGGCGACGATGTCCTCGGCCTTGATGGTGCTGATGGCGAAGCTGGCGTCCAGCTTCTTCATGCCGTCGCTGCGCGCCACGCCGGTGACGATGATTTCCTGAAGTTCATCCACGGCGCCGGCGGCCTGCGGCGCCGGTGCGGTGCTCGTGGTGGTCGCCGTTTGCGCCAGGCCCACGGCCGGCATCAGCAGGGCGGCCAACGCGACGCCGCCCAACAACGCACCTATCCTGTGAGGATGTGACATTCTTCCCTCCCCTTATGTCTTGGTGTGACCCGTGACTTGGACTGGCTCGCCCCGTCGCGCCCTGACCCAAGGCTTCTTATCGGGATGGCACGCCCTGACCGGGCCGTCTACCACCCCTGCTTGAATGGAGGCACCGATAACATCGAATGACATCGATAACAAGACATCGATGTCATTCGGCAGTCACGAAGGGCGCCGGGCGATGCAAAGGCGCAACACCTGGGCGTAAACCGGGCAAGCGTTGCTGCGCCTGCACTTCGCGGATGCAGCATAAATCCTGGATATGCCGCGCTTCCTTCAAACCCTTGGCGTATCAGCATCGTGCTCCTTCTCCCGTGTGGGGTAGGGCATGGCGCTACTATTGTTATCGATGTCATTCAATGCTAGGCCTGGGCTCTGGAACAGGCGTGGGGGCCGCTCAGGAATGAGTGCGGACCCTCCCAGTGGGAATAGGGTGGATAGGGGATTGGGCCGGGTGGAACGTCTATCCGCATATGGGCCTGGACGGCGACTCGATGACGCCGCCGGGCAGGGCCAACCCGCGCTTGGCAAGGCCTCGTCTGGCAAGCACAGTGGGTTTATGAAACAGTCATCGCCCGGAATGTCCGTTTATGGGGATGTTCCTCCCTTCTGGCCTCCTTCCTGGTTTCCTTCCTCGTTTCGGACCCGCTGATGAGCCCGCGCCCCGCCAAGTCCAGCCGCCCGGCGGCCCCGTCCGTGATGGCTGACGCCATCCCCGGTGGCGCCATCCCCGGTGACGCCGCGCGCCTGACCATGGCCGACCTGGCGGAACGGGCGCAGGTCTCCATCATCACCGTGTCCCGCGCCCTGCGCGACAGCCCGTCCGTGCGCGAGGACACGCGCCGCCGCATCCAGGACCTGGCGCGGGAGATGGGCTACCGTTTCAACGCCACGGCGCGGAACCTGCGCCTGCAGCGCAGCCACACCATCGCCGTGGTGGTGGACATGAAGCCCACGCCGGAACGCCCCATGTCCGGTCCCTTTCCCTTGGACCTGCTGGGCGGCATCTGCCAGGAACTGACCACGGCCGGGTACAACGTGCTGCTGACCACGGGGCAATCGCAGCCGGCCGCCGCCGTGCAGGCGGCCGACGGCGCCATCCTGCTGGGCCAGGGCGCCGACGACACGGCCGTGCGCCAGCTGCTGCCCATGGGCGTGCCGCTGGTGGTGTGGGGGGCGCCGCAGCCGGGCGTGGACCCCGTGTTCGTGGGCAGCGACAACCACCAGGGCGGGGCGCTGGCCGCCGCCCGCCTTATCGAGACCGGCCGCCGCCGCCTGGTCTTCCTGGGCGACACCCGCCACCGCGAGAATGCCGAGCGCCTACACGGCTTCGCCGAAACCCTGGCATCGGCCGGGGCGGTGCTGGCGGCGCTGGTGCCCTGCGACTTCACCTTCAACGCTGGCGTGGCGGCGGTGCGGGGCCTGCTGGCCGATGCACCTGGTGGCCCCCTGGGCGGCGGTGCCCTGGGTGGCGGTTTCGACGGCATCTTCGCCTGCAGCGACGCCATCGCGCTGGGCGCCATGCGCGCCCTGACGGAGGCGAAGCTGACCGTGCCGGACGACGTCTCCGTCATCGGCTACGACGACACCCCCATGGCCGCCTTCCACACGCCGGCCCTGACCTCCGTGCACCAGAACTGGACCGAGGGCGGCGTCCGCCTGGCGCAGGCCGTGCTGGCGCTCATCAATGGCGAGCACCCCGGATCGGTCATTCTCCCGACCCGTTTGGTGGTGAGAGCGACCTAAGCTGGCGGCGCGCGATGAGGAAAGTACGCGGCATCCTCTGCATTGTGGTGGGATTACTACCGCTGGCCATCGTTCTGTCGGCCTATTTGCGGGCTGCCCAGATGTTCACAATTGGCCTTGCCCCTGGTTACAAGGAACGCATCATCGCCTTTGGCATTCTTTTGATCGTTCTCGGCCTCGCCAGCGTAGGGTGGGGCGTCATCCTATTGGTCCGACCGGCACGCCGCAGGCGAAAGTCCGCCTGATTGGCGGCGCGCCGGCCGGTTTTAGTAAACATCCCGGCGATAGCGGCCCTCGGCCGTCAGCGCGTCCAGGCGGTCGCGGCCCAGGATGGCTTCCAGCGCCTGGTCGACGCCCGGCGCCATGCCCTCCAGGCTGCCGCAGACGTACAGCGCGGCGCCCCGGTCCACCCATGCCCGCACCGTGTCGCCCTGGGCCGCCAGGCGGTCCTGGACATAGCCCTGGCCGTCGCGGGAATAGACCAGGTCCACACGGGCCAAGGTGCCGTCCGCCTGCCAGGCCGCGATTTCCTCGGCGTGCCAGGCGTCGGTGGCGGCATGCCGCTCCCCGAACAGCAGCCAGGCGTCGCCCTGGCGCAGCGCCTGGCGATGCTTCAGGTGGGCGCGCAGTCCCGCCAGGCCGGTGCCGGTGCCGATCAGGATCATGGGCACCGGGTGGGGCGCCGCATGGGCCGGGGCGTGGAAGCCGGGGTTGGGCCGCAGGCGCACCCGCACCTCACCACCCACCGCCACACCGGCGGTCAGCCAGCCGGAGCCCAGCCCCAGGGTGCCGTCGGGACGCGTCTGCTGGCGCACCAGCAGGTCCAGCCGGCCGGAGGATGGCAGGCTGGCGATGGAATAGTCACGGTGGTGGGCGCCGGCATCGTTGCCCGGCAGGATCTGGGCGATGTCGCCGGCGGTCCAAAGGGGAAAGGGCTGGTCCATCGGCTCCAGCGACAGGTGATAGGCGGGGCCGCCCGGGCTGCCCGGGTTCAGCAGGCGGCGCTCCACCAGGCGCCAGCGGGCGTAGGCTTCCGGCGTCCAGTCTGGCGCCGAGCCGGCGCCAATGCGGCGCAGCTGCTCCTGCCATTGGTGCAGGGCCTCGGGGTTGGTGTCGTCCACCAGCACGGGGTCGAACAGGCGGGTGGCGCCGCTGTCGCCCAGCCAGCGGTCCAGCGCGCGGCCGAAGCCGCAGAAGGTCTCATACTGCCGGTCGCCCAGGGCCAGCACGGCGAACGCCACGCCAGCCAGGTCGGCGGGGGCCGCCATGCGCTTGCGGGCGAAGGCGCGGGCGTCGTCCGGCGGCTCCCCCTCGCCATAGGTGCTGGCCACCACCAGCAGGCGGCCGCGCAGGGACTTCAGGTCCAGCTTGGCCAGTGGCAGCACCCGGGGCGCCAGGCCGCCGTCGCGCAGCGCGCCGGCGGTGCGCCAGGCCAGCTGTTCCGCCGTGCCCGTCTGGCTGGCGTAGGCGATGGTCAGGGTGGTGCTGGCGGTTGGTGGGGTGGCGGTGGCCCCGCTCAGGATGGCCCCATCCTGGGCGCCGTCGCGGGCCAGGCGCACCGCCTTTTTCTTGCGGCGGCGGTCCAGGTACATCAGCAGGCCGGTGATGGTGAACAGGGGCATGGCCCCGGCCGCGGCCATGAACACCACGGCCCCCCCGGTGCCGAAATAGGTGCCCCGATGCACGGTCAGCACCCCGGCCAGCAGCTGGGCGCCCAGCGCCTTGTCGGCGTAATGGCTCTCGGACGTCACCTGGCCCGTGGCGGTGTCCAGCACCATCTCGTCATAGGCCTGGTCCGCTGGCGCGCCCAGGGGGCGATAGCGCACGCGGGTGGGGCCGCCCGCCTTGCCCGGCGGGGTCAGCAGCGCCATGGCGTAGTGATCGCCCTCGCGCGCCAGGAAGGCGGCCCAGGCGGTATCGACCCCGGCGTTATCGACGAGGACGGGGCCGGCGTCGCCCTTGCCCCGCTCCCGGCCGCCCTTCCCGCCCTTCGGGCCTTCCTCGCGCGCTGGCAGCGGCTGGCCGATCAGCAGGCGGGTGGCGCCGTCGCGGTACCAGTCGTAGGACCACCACAGCCCGGTCAGGCCGATGACCAGGTAGACCAGCAGCACCCAGGTGCCGATGACGGCGTGCAGCGACCACAGAAAGGCGCGGCCCCTGGCCGCCGTGTCCAGCGCCAGCCACGCCCGCCAGTCCAGCGGCCGGCGGGGCCAGCGCAGGTACAGGCCCGAGACGCAGAAGAACAGCAGGGCCATGACGGCCGCGCCCGTGATCTGCCGGCCCAGGCCGTCGCCGTTGCCGGGCAGGGCCAGCCAGCGGTGCAGCCGGCGGACGAAGGCGAAGAACTCCTCCCCCGTGGCCCGGCCCAGCACCGTGCCGTCATAGGGATCGACATAGGCGCGCTCCCCCCGGTTGCCGCCCACGCCGCCGGCGAACAGCACGCGCGCCGCCTCGTCCTTGCGGGCGGACAGGAACACGCCCTCGACCCGTGTGTCGGGCCGCTGCTCGCGCACCCGGGCCAGCAGGGCGTCGGGCGTCAGCACCGGCGCCGCGCGCGGCGCCACCGTGATCACGCCGGGGCTCAAGGCCCGCATGATCTGGTCCTCGAAGCTCATGGTGGCGCCGGTGATGCCCATCAGGGCCAAGACGAAGCCCAGCGTGATGCCCAGCAGCCAGTGCAGCTGGTAGATCACCCACCGCCCCGTGATGCCACCCGCCGGCTTGGCGCCCCCGCCGAACAATCGCCCCACCTTGACGGGCGCGCGGCTACTCTGGCTGGCCCCGGCATCGCCGCCGGCCTGGTCTCTGGTCACGCTGGTCACGGTCACGTCCCCCGGGCGACGTCCCATCGCCCGATATTGCAAATCACTCGCAACTCTTATAGCGGGCGGACAGGGGATTGGGAAGAGGCGTCGGGTGGGGGGTAAGCCGCTGCTTCACCACGGCCAAAGCGCATTGCTGGCGCTAAATCAGAAATTATATGATACCTGATATTAAAATTGAGCGAGATTTAGATCCTGAAATCTAGAGTGCGATTCTGTTCAGTGTAGCGTGGCCCAATCGTAAATTTCTTCATATCGAGATCAGGATTTAGCATAGAAGTAGTGAATATTATTTGATGCGGAAGCCGAGCTTGCTGGGATAGGTTGACGATGATCTTCTGAAAGTTGTGACTGCGCTGCTGTTCCATACCCTTGTCTTCGACATTGTCCATTAGCACGAGGCGCGGGTGCCAGAACTTCTCGTCCTCCGCAGCAGCGCCGAGCAGTGCGAGAATCGCGGCATTTTTGAGGACGACGTTGCTGCTCTCGGCGAAGTTCATCTTGCCATCGACCAGAACCGCATCATCGGCAAAATCGACCGTCACTACTCTTGGGTCGGCGAATTCCTCCTGCCGCTTCAGGTCCTGCTTGAGAAGTGACTTGGCCCGGGCGCTAACCATGCCCATCGCTTCGCTAATACGTCCAGAGGTAGCGGAGCTGAGGCGCGTAATCATTGTAGTCAAGCGACCGACTTCATTATTGGCCGCATCCCGTTCCGCAATCAGCTTGGCGACGCGCTCGGCAAGTTCGCGGATGGAGCCTAGATAGGTGATCTCCTGCCCAATCTGACCAATCCGATTGTTGAGCTCCGCGAGCTTGGCGTCTCGTGGCGATCCGGCAAGTTCGAAGGCGGAGCGGAACTCGAGGTTGCGCCTACGCAGTTCCTGTCGCGCGCTCTTTAACTCCGCGCCGTCCTTCTGGCGCGCCGCTTCTTTTGCTTCGAGAATTTGACGGGACTCGCGCAGCTGCATCGAGATGTCGAGCTTGATCTCCAGGTAGCGCGCACCCTCGCGCTCGGGGTCAACGGGCTTCGAACACAGCACACACTGCGACGTCCCGGTATGACCTTCAAGTGGCCCAAGGCACGCGGGGCAGTATGCAAAGTCGATCGATCCTAGGACGCCAGCAATTGACGAGGAGGCGTTGACCTTCTCCATTGTCTGCTCGAGATAGTCCACGAACGTATTGAGGTCGGAAATTTCGAGTTCGAGCTTTTCGACGCTTTCTTCGAGCTGCCGGACCTCGCTTCGGGCACGACGAATGTCTCGAAGGGCTTGGTTGCGGCGATCCTCGAATTCCTTATCGACATCGGCGGGAACGGCGTCGTCAACTGCCGCGATCTGCTCGATGACGCGATCACGCTCTTGCTCGAGCGCGGTGATGCGGCCGGCGAGTTCAACCGCGTTCATCGAACCATATTGACCTGGAATGGCAGCGAGCAGCGAAGTGAGCTTCGCTTGGCGGTCTTCGAGAACCTTATTGGCGTTGCGAAGCTCGAGCTGGGCAACATAGAGATCGTAGGTGTTGGCGCCCAAAAGCAAATCGCCGACAGCGGTCCGCATGTTGCTCGTATCGAAGCGTTCGAAGCGGAATAGTCGGGGCGCGGGCGTGCGCTGGTCAGAATATAGCAAGCGCAGGATCTGATGTGCCGTGACGTTGCCGCCTTCGATTGTCGGCGCCTCAGGAATGCCGCAGGCCCGGAACAGCACTTGAGAGAAGCCGAGTTGCTTGTCGGTATTGCGCCGGATCGGATAACGCTCCCAGCCCTCGATCGGGCTGTTGATCGCGTCTGCCATCGGGCCGAAAAATACGGTTATCGGTTCCTGCTTAGTTCCGATTAGCCGGCGCAGCGTCAAGGGCCCCGAAGTAGTCGCGACTTCCGCGCGGACTTCGGTGCAGAGACTGGCTTTGTCCTTCCACTCATCGAATTCGCCGCCAAGCACGTAAAAGATGAAATCAGCAATTGTTGACTTGCCCGAGCCATTATCGCCGCGGATGATGTTCACGCCTTGATGGAATTGCTGATCGTACACCGGACGGGCGTGCGAAAAGATGCACAGGCGTTTGAGAGTGAGAAGGCTGAAGCTCATGTGCCGGGTCTCCGCAAGCCAGTGGCAAGGCGAAGATCCCCAGGCACGCCTGCGCCGATGCCCGCAAAGGCGCTCGTCAGGAAGCCGACAACGCGGCGTTCGTCCGAGCTCATGACGACCATGTCACCAACTTGGGCGAGCTTTCCGTCAGCGACGACCTTACCGGCTCTAAGCGCGTCAAGGGCCACGAAACCCTTGCCGACTAGGGTGCGTAGCGCTTCCTTTTGCACCGGCTCCATCTTGGCGAAAAGCATCTGGGGTGAGGGAAAGCTCAGGAATCCCTTCTCAGGTTTCACGATTGACAATGCCTGGAATTCCTTGCGGATATCCAATGGCATATGCGTCTTATGCAGTAGCGGAGGATTGGCTAAATAGAAGTCCGAGATATAAAGCCGCTCCAAGGTTAGATCCTGGTCAGGCCAAGCTATCAGCAGGCCAAGCATACGCCTGATCGTGTCATAAACGTCAAGTTGCGGATACCATAGGCGCAGGTTCATTCTGGGTCCCATCGCAAATGGCATTGTTCGGTGAGGAAATACATGGCCTCAATGACGGTTCGGGCGTGCAGCTTATGACTGCTTCCATATTTGGCAACCAAGGCGTCAACTACTTCCATCTGAATTGCGTTTGATATTGCTTTGTCCGAGGCGCCCTTGCAGATCTGTGCAAGGTAGACATGCGTCTCAAAACGCTGCTGCACTTCACTAAGAAGGTTGTCGTTCGCTTCCCTGGCTGCCGCGTGTAGGCCAAGCTTCATATAGGATTGCGCGAACTTGTTCTGCGCCTCATTGGCGATGCGATATTCGTGCTCGCGGTTCGCAGCGGCAAGTTTCTCAAGCAGGTCACGTCGATCCGTGGACTTGGTGCTATAGTCCTCGGTAGCAAAGAAAGCGCCGGGCTCCTTCCCTGCAGTCGAGCCGGCCGGTTGCGGACAGCCATCTGCGAATTTCTTGAGATGGCGCAGAACGCTGCGATAAATCGGGGCATTGCGATCGACCGGCTTGCAAATCGTCGCGTGGTCCGCGTCAATCGGTATTGGGTTGACACCACCAACGCCGGGATCCGCGCTCTCTTTGGTGACGACGTGCCCGCCCTTGGTCTTGAACGTCTCATAGTAAGCGGTAGTCGCAATTCCCTGCTTGCCGGCTAGAATCCGGTAGGATTGGTTAAGCTCGTCTAGCAGCGTGCTGCCCGCCTTCAGCGTCTCGATGTGCTTCGAAATGAACTTGGTCGCGACGAAGCCAAGCACCGACGCGAGGCTCGAACCGGAATGGGGGGTGGCCAAAAACGCGACGAATTTGATGCTTTTGGCAATTTTCTGCCAGTCGGAGTCTTCGGATTCCAAGCCAGTGCGAATGATTTGCTTAGCCAAGAGACCGCCGAGGCTATGCGCAATCACAGCGATGGGGCGCAATCCGAAATCCTGCCCGGCGAGATATTCAAGTACGGCCTTCGCGCGTTCGTAGAGCGACATGCTCTCTTCAATCCATTTCGCGAAAAGCTCTGCCGGATATCCGAGTGCGTATACGTTGGCCATCCCGACATCCTGCGCGACCCATAGGGGCCAATACGCATTGGCGGGATCGGTTGCGGTTGCGGAGGTCCATGTCCCCTTCGGATCCCCCGAGAGCCCATGGATGAAGATCACATCGAAAGACCCGGTGCCTCCTGCGATCAGTTCGAATGTGAAAGATGACATCCTGCCAACGCAACCCTGAATTATCTAGCCGCCCACCTTTCCCACAATATCGCGTACTAGGCAGTGTGTAGAAAGTAAATTCGCGCGCATGGGGCGCTGACCTTACCGTGACAAGCATGGTAATTGACAGGAGGGCGAAGGGCAGTTGGGACCGGCACCGTTTGCGCTGAATGACGGAGATGGGCGCAAAGCGGACAGAAGCGGCATTTTCAAAGCATAACGTCAGGACAGTCGCCTTCCGCATAAATTGGGTAAGTCTTTGCTCAGGAAATGCAGCTAGCTTGCCTGAGCATTGCCGGCCCGCGCCTTGCCCACCATTCTCATCTTGTGCGGCAGCCCACAGGGGCCTTTAGGCTGCCGCTGGCGCCGGCCCGCTTTCTTTACCATATGATCAGTCGTAGTTTCACGGTCGGCGCACCATCGCGCGTGTCGCCGCTTCCTTCACGCTCAAAGCCCCCGCCCGGCTAGGCGGGACTGAGCCAGTCCTCCGACAGCAGGCCATCGACACGGCGGAACTCGCCCAGGTTCCCTGTGACCACGACGAGGCCCAGGCTGCGCGCATGTCCGGCGATCATCAGGTCGTAGGGTCCGATGACGCGGCCCTTTTGTTCGAGGTCGGCGCGAATATTGCCGTAGTGCGCGGCCGCCCGCTCATTGAACGGCAGGACCTCCAGCCGTGCCGCAAACGCCTCGACCTGGTTTCGGGTCTCGATCGGCTTGGCGGATTTCTCCGCGCCATAGAGCAATTCGGCCAGTGTCACGGAGGAGATGCACAGCGAGGCCGCTTCCGCGTTGAACCGCTCCCTAAGCCCGGCGGGGCGATCCCGGAGGACGCGGATGCACAAATTGGTGTCGAGCATGAAGCGCAGCATGTCAGAAGCTTTCACGCTCTTGCAGGGCGGGCTGTTCCCGGTCGGGCAGGTCAACACCGGGTTCCGCGAAGAAATCGTCCCATACCGCCGCCGCTGGAACGATGATGCGCCGCGGCCCATCACGAATGATCGTCACCTCTCGCACACCGTCAGGAAACGCAACGTCCCTGGGCAAGCGCAAGGCCTGTGAGCGGTTGCTCAGGAAAAGGGTTGTCGTCCTGGTCATAAGCATCCCCGCCGCTCGGATATACAAATCGTATATCCTTGGCCCGGATATGTCAAATGGATATACGTCCAGCCTTGCGGCGGCCTGGATTGGGACGCCGGGTCGCTGACCGCCCCGATCTCCCCGGATGTGCTCCCCCGAAGGGGAGCACACGACGGGAAGCGGGACGTGCCGCTCAGCGCAGGCCGCCGCTGGCGGTCAAGCGTTCACCGGTCAGCCAGCGCGCGTCGTCCGAGGCGAGGAAGACGGCCACGGCCGCGATGTCGTCCGGCCGGCCGATGCGGCCCAGCGGGGTCTGCGCCACGAAGCCGTGTTCGATGTCGGAGCCGACGACCCCGGCGGTGTGCGTGCCCTCGGTCTCGACCAGGCCCGGGTTGATGGCGTTGACCCGGATCTTGCGCGGGCCCAGTTCCTTGGCCAGCACGCCGGTGATGACGTCCACCGCGCCCTTGGTTCCGGTGTAGACGGCCGAGGTCGGCATCAGCACGCTGGTGACGGCGGACGAGATGTTGATGATGCTGCCACCCTCGCCCAGGTGCTTCGCGGCCGCCTGGGTGGTCAGCAGCAGGCCCAGCACATTGACGTCGAAGATGCGGCGGTAGTGTTCCTCCGTCACCTCCTCGATGGCGGCGAATTCATAGACGCCGGAGTTGTTGACCAGGATGTCCAGGCGGCCGAATTCCTTGACCGCCGCGTCGATCAGGCCCTGCGCCTGGTCCACCTTCGTGACATCGCCCTGCACGGCGATGGCCTTGCCACCCGCCGCCGTCACCGCCTGGACCACCGCGTCCGCGCCGGTCTTGCTCGACGCGTAATTGACCACCACGGCGGCACCTTCCGCCGCCAGCGCCTTGGCGATGCCGGCGCCGATACCCTTGGAGGCGCCCGTCACCACGGCGACCTTACCGGTAAGCTTTCCCATGTTTTCCGTTCCCTTTGATGGTCGGGGCGGCCGGAGGATGCCGGCCTTGTCCCATAGTTCGGAATATCGGAACTATTGAACCGGCCAACAAGCCCCCTCATATTAAAAAAATCATGAGGCCCTTATCCCACCCTGCGGTCGCGGACATGCGACCGGAAGCCATCCTTCACGCCCTGTCCGATCCCGTGCGCGCGGCGATCTTCACCCAGATTTCTGGGCAGGGCTGTGTGCAGGCGTGCTCAGAGGTCGCGATGGTGGGCGACAGGGCCATCCCCAAATCCTCGCTGTCCCACCACATCAAGGTGTTGCGCGAGGCCGGCCTGATCCGGTGCGAGCGGCACGGCGTGGAAATGCGCAACCATTCGCGCTGTTCCGAAGTGGATCAGCGCTTCCCCGGCCTGCTGTCAGCGATCCTGGGCGCCTACGCCCTGGTCGGGGTGTAAGGAAACATTGTCCTCCATCGGCGCCGACCCCGGCTACCGCGCATCCTCCAGGATCATGGCGGCTGCCCGTTCGGCGATCATCATGGTGGGCGAGGCGGTGTTGCCCGAGGTGATGCGCGGCATGACCGAGGCGTCGGCCACGCGCAGGCCCTGCACGCCGATGACCCGCAGGCGGGCGTCGGTGACGGCGTGCGGGTCGTCGGGAATGCCCATGCGGGCGGTGCCCACGGGGTGGAAGATGGTGGTGCCCACGTCGCCGGTGGCATGCGCGATGTCGGCATCGCTCTGCAGGTGGGTCCCCGGCTTGTACTCCTCAGGACGGAAGGCCGCCAGCGCGGGGGCCTGGGCGATGCGGCGGGCCAGGCGCAGGCTGTCCACCGCCACGCGCCGGTCCTCCTCCGTCGCCAGGTAGTTGGGCTGGATCAGGGGGGCGTCGGCGGGGTCCGGGCTGCGCGCGTGGATGTTGCCCCGGCTGGTGGGGCGCAGGTTGCAGACGCTGGCGGTGAAGGCGCCGAAGGGGTGCAGGGCGTCGCCGAACTTGTCCAGCGACAGGGGCTGGACGTGGAATTGCAGGTTGGGGGTGGCGTATTCCGGCCCGCTGCGGGCGAAGGCGCCCAGCTGTGACGGCGCCATGGTCAGCGGCCCGCGCCGGCGCAGGGCATAGTCCAGCCCCATCCACGCCCGCCGGGGCAGGGACCGGTACAGCAGGTTCAGGGTGGGCACGCCCGTCACCTTGAAGATGGGGCGCAGTTGCAGGTGGTCCTGCAAATTCTCCCCCACGCCCGGCCGGTCGGCGACAACCGCCACGCCCAGGTCGCGCACCCGCCGGCCGTCGCCGATGCCGGAGCGTTCCAGCAGGGCCGGCGTGGCCACGGCGCCGGTGGCCACCACCACCTCCCGCCGCGCGGTCAGGGTGCGCGGGCCGCCGGGGACGCGCAGGCGCACGCCGGTGGCGCGCTGGCCCTCGACCGTCAGGCGTTCCGCCAGGGCGCCGGTGATGACGGTCAGGTTCGGGCGGTGGCGCACCGGCTCCAGGAAGGCGCGGGCAGCACTCCATCGCCGGCCGCCCTTCTGGTTCACCTGGAAATAGCCGCAACCCTCGTTGTCGCCGCGGTTGAAATCCTCCGTGCGGGGAATGCCGCATTGCTCGGCGGCGTCGATGAACGCGTCCAGCAGGGCCCAGCGGATGCGGGGATGATCGACATGCCATTCGCCGCCGGCCCCGTGGAACAGGCTGCCGCCCGCCACATGGTCCTCCTGCGCCAGGAAGGTGGGCAGCACATCCTCCCAACCCCAGCCCCGCAGCCCCATCTGGCGCCAGCCGTCATAGTCGGCGGCCTGGCCGCGCATGTAGATCATGGCGTTGATGGCGGAGCAGCCGCCCAGCACCTTGCCGCGCGGATAGGCCAGGCTGCGGCCGTTCAGGCCCGGCACGGCCTCGGTCCTGAACATCCAGTCGGCACGGGGGTTGCCGATGGCGAACAGATAGCCGACGGGGATGTGGAACCAGATCCAGTCGTCCTTGCCGCCGGCCTCCACCAGGGCCACGCGCACGCCCGGATCGGCCGACAGCCGGTTGGCCAACACACACCCGGCCGAGCCCGCGCCCACGACGACATAGTCGAAGATGTCGGTGTCGGCAACGGCGGTGGTCATGCGGGCGGCCCTCCCAGGCGGTTGTTTCCGCCAGTGTCGGCCGCCCACGGGGTGCCTGGCAAGCGCCGGGGTGTCATCCCCGGCGCCACGGGCTTGTCATCACGGCTTCAGGCTTTGGGCCTTCAGCGTCACGGTCTGCTTCTCCCCCAGGCTCAGGGCGTCGCTGCCCAGGGCCACGGTGTAGCTGCCGGCCGCCACCTTCCACTCATGGGCCTGGGCGTCGAAATCGGCCAGCAGGCGCGGGTCGACGCTGACGCTGACCGTCTTCTTCTCGCCCGGCTTCAGATCCACGCGGCCAAAGCCCAGCAGGCGGGTGCGATTGCCCTGCGGGCCCGACACCAGGTAGACCTGCCCCACGTCCTGGCCGGCGCGCTTGCCGGTGTTGGTGACGGTGAAGCTGATCTTCATCGCCTCGCCCGTCTTGGTGCCGGCGGCGGCCTTCAGCCCGCCTTGCGCGAAGGTGGTGTAGCTGAGGCCGTAGCCGAAGGGGAACAGGGGCGTCAGGCCCTTGGCCGCGTACCAGCGATAGCCCACGTCCGACTTCTCCGGATAATGGGCGTCGATCAGCTTGGTGCGGTCGCGCTCATAGAAGCCGGCCAGCACCGGGCTGGGCAACTGGCTTTCATCCTTGGGGAAGGTGATGGGCAGGTGGCCCGATGGGTTCACGTCACCGAACAGCACGTTGGCGATGGCCTGGCCGCCGCGGGTGCCGGGGTACCAGGCCTCGACCACGCCGGCCACCTTGTCCAGCCAGGGCATGGCGACGGGGCCGCCGGTCTCCAGCACCACGATGGTGTTGGGGTTGGCGGCGGCCACGGCGGCGATCACCGCGTCCTGCCCCTGGGGCAGGCTGAGGTCCGGCACGTCCTGGCCTTCGATGTTCCATTGCGTGGCGAAGACGATGGCGATGTCCGCGTCCTTGGCGGCGGCCACGCTTTCGCTGACGTAACGCCCGTCGGCGAAGAACACGCCGTCCTTGCCGGCCTTGTCCTCGATGGCCTTCAGCGGCGCGTCGGGTTGGTACACGGCGTCGGAGATGTGGACCAGCTCACCGGTCCCGCCGATGTGGACGAAGGCGCCGTTCTTGTAGTCATGGTTGGGCCCGTCGGCCGCCAGCACCTGGGACGAGCCGCCGCCCGACAGCACGCCCACGTCCGCCAGCCCACCGATGACGGCGATGCGCTTGCCTTTAGCCAGAGGCAGGACGTCGCCCCGGTTCTTCAGCAGCACGATGCCCTGCTCGGCGACCGTGCGGGTGATGTCGGCGTGGGCCTGGAAGTCGATGGGGCCGGTGGGGGCCTTCACGTCGAACACGCCGGTGGCGAACAGGGAGCGCAGGATGCGCCGCACCATGTCCGACACGCGGGCCGCCGGAATCTGGCCGGCCTCGACCGCCGCCTTCAGCGGCTTGTCGAAGAACACCTCCTTGTCGATCTGCTCACCCGACTGCTGGTCCAGGCCGTTGGTCACGGCGCTCAGCGCCGGGGTGGCGCCCCAGTCGGACATGACCCAGCCGGGATAGGCCCAGTCGCCCTTCAGCACCTTGTTCAGCAGGAAATCGCTGTCGCAGGCCCAGGGGCCGTTGACGCGGTTGTAGGAACACATGACCGAGCCAGGCTTGCCCGCCTCGATGGCGAACTGGAAGGCCAGCAGGTCGCTTTCGCGCAACGGCGCCTCGTCGATCACGGCGCTCACGGCGCGGCGGCTCGATTCCTGGCTGTTGATGGCGAAGTGCTTCACCGTCGCCACGATATGCTGGTCCTGGGTGCCGCGGATGGCCTGGCCCGCCAGCGTGCCGGCCAGCAGGGGATCCTCGCCCAGATATTCGAAATTGCGGCCGTTGCGCGCCTCGCGCGTCAGGTTCACCCCGCCGCCCAGCAGGACGTTGAAGCCCTTGCGCGTCGCCTCGTCACCCACCATGGCGCCGCCCTGGTAGGCCAGTTCCGGGCTCCACGTCGCGGCGATGGCCAGGCCGGCGGGCAGGCCGGTGGCACCGTCGGGGCGCAGGCGGTGGGGCGTGGCCACGCCCAGGCTGGCGTCCGTCTCGCGCAACGCGGGGATGCCCAGGCGCGGCACGCCGGGGATGTAGCCGGCGGACCAGACGACGCCGTCCGGCAGGCCCTCGATCTTGTAGGGCAGGGCCATGATGCCGTGCAGCATGCCGATGCGCTCATCCAGGGTCAGCTGGCTTTCCAGCAGGCGCGCCCGCTCATCCGGCGACAGCTTGGTGTTCATCCACGGCCCCGGCACCGACGGGGTGGGCGGCACGGCGGCGGCGGTCGCCCGGGCCGACATCTCGGCCTCCAGCGCGATCTGGGCGTGGGCCGGCGCGGTCAGCGCGCCGCCGATCATCAGTGCGCTGAGGGCGGCGCCGGCGGCAAGGCGGCGGGTGAGGGCACGGGGCGTGGAAGGCAGGCAGGACCCAAACGGCGCATGGGGCACGAACGTCTACTCCCTAGTTTTATTGCCGCCGGAAGGGGCCCGACGGGGCATATGACAACCTTGTCATATGGCGGGCACTCTAGGGTTTGGCCTAGTCGGGCGCAACCGGTTTTGTGCGGCTCTGTGGGCGAAGCCGGATGGCGGATGGCCGAATGCGCGTCTAGGCTGGCGGCGCGGCCCTGGGTTTGGCTGGGGCCAAATCCCTGTCAGGAGGAAGACGATGGCCGAGATCAAGACGTCCGCCGGCACCACCATCCACATCGACGCCGGCGGCATCAGCACCCTGGTCGGCGGTGGTACAGGGGCCGGCGGCACGGCGCTGGGCGGCTTGGCCGAAGGGGTGACGACGGCGGAGGCGCCGGACGCCCTGCTGGCCCGCCTGGGCCTGACCCAGGACTTCGCGCGCCTGACGCGGCCGGACGGGTCGGCGCTGTGGGTGCGGGGGTCGGCCGTGTCGCTGCTGCGCCCGCCCTTGCCCACGGAAGTTCCGCCGGGCGGCACGGGCAAGGCCACGCTGCTGGTCGGCGGCGCCCACCAGACGGTGGCGGAGGACATCGCCGCCGTGCTGGCCGCCGTGAATGCCGCTGGCGGACGGTTGTAGCCGGTCACTCCGCCGCGTCGGCGAAACGGCTGCGATAGGCGGCGGGGCTGGTGCGCAGGCGGGCGCGGAAATGGTGGCGCAAGGTGTCGGCGCCGCCGAAGCCACAGTCGGCCGCCACCTGTTCCAGCGGCAGGGACGTGGCCTCCAGCAGGGTGCGGGCGCGGTTCAGCCGCTCGGTCAGGATCCAGTCCTTGGGGCTGGTGCCGGCGGCCTCGCGGAAGCGGCGCACCAGGGTGCGCTCGCTCATGCGCGCCTGCGCGGCCAGGCGGGCCAGGGGCAGGTCCTGGTCCAGGTTGCGGCGGATCCAGTCGAACAGGGCGGACAGGGGGGCCGTCTCGTCGGCCAGCGGCGCCTCCACGAACTGGGCCTGGCCGCCGTCGCGGTGGGGCGGGATGACCAGGCGGCGGGCCACCTGGTTGGCGATGCGGGCGCCGTGGTCGCGCCGCACGATGTGCAGGCATAAATCCAGGCCGGCGGCGCTGCCGGCCGAGGTCAGCACCGATCCCTCATCCACGTACAGCACGTCCGGTTCCACGCGGATGTCGGGGAACCGCTCCGCCAGGGCCTGGGCATAGCGCCAGTGCGTGGTGGCCCGTTTGCCCGCCAGCACGCCGGCGGCCGCCAGGACGAAGACACCGGAACAGATGGACACCAGCCGGGACCCGCGGGCGTGCGCGCGGCGCAGGGCCTCCAGCAGGGCTGGCGGCGCCGGGGCGTCCTTGCCGCGCCAGCCGGGGATGACGATGGTGCCGGCCTCGGCCAGATCCTCCAGCCCGCCGTCGGCCAACACCTGGATGCCGCCCATGGCCCGCATGGGCCCGGTGTCGGCGGCGCAGACCCGGAACTGGTACCAGTCCGCCATTTCCGGCCGGGGCAGGCCGAACACCTCCACCGCCACTCCGAACTCGAAGGTGCACAGCCCGTCATAGGCCAGCACGGCCACGGTGCGGTTGCGCGGGGGCGGCGGGGCGGGTGGGGTGGGGCGGCGCAGAGTCATGGGACCCAATGAAACACCGGCGCGAAAGGGTCGCCAAGGGGACATCGCCACCGTGGCCGGAAATGCCCGCCTATTGGCGCAGGCGCCGAGGTGTCAGGTCGGTTCGATGGCGCCACCGCAGTGCGGGCAGTGCCGCACGATGCGGGCGCTGACGATGCCGCAGGCGGGGCATAAGCGGCTTCGCGCCAGGGCGGCTATGACCATGACAGGGCCGGCCAGCGTCAGCGGCCAGACTTCATCCCAGCCCCACAGCCCCCAGGCATAAATGAAGACGGCCATGCCGATGCCGACGTACAGCCAGTGATAGACGCGGTAGCGCCGTGCCGCGTCGCCCGGCACCAGGTGGCACCAGGCGACGGCGCCTATCAGTGGCGCCACCACCAGGCCCAGCAGGATGGACGGAATGACCATCCCCCACGGGTTCATGGGGTGTCCCTCCGCTCATCGGGGAAGGCATGTCCGCACCGGGCGCAGCGGTCCGGTATGGAAAAGCCGCGCGTGCTGGTGATGACGCCGCACCGCTCGCAAAAGCCGGAGGTCAACGCCAGCTTGCCCGCCGCCACGGCGGCCAGCACCAGGGCCAGTCCAAGCTGGGACCAATGAGTGCCTAGGCCGATAACCAGGAAGGTGAAGCCGGCGGCGCCGGCGTAGTACCAGGGCAGGATGCGGCGGCGCAGGGCGGGGTCACCGGGGACGAAGTGCAGAACACAGCCGATGCCCGCCAGTACCAAGGCCGCGCCCAGCAGGATCAACAGGGGCAAGCCGCCCTCATTCGGCGTCGATAGGGCACTCATCGAAATCTCCCATTCGGGTGATCCGTGCGCGACTGCGCGAGAACCACCCGCGATGGGCGCATTTTAAGCTTGAGGCTCTACCGGATGATGCGGATTCCCGCCGTCACAGCACTGCGAACAACGCGGGCGTCAGCCGTGATGGGCGTCCGGCTGCATCACCGCCAGCTCATTGCCCGAGGGGTCGGTGAACTGGAAGCGGCGGCCGCCGGGGAAGCTGAAGGTGGGGCGGACGACGGTGCCGCCGGCAGCGGTGACGGCGGCCAGCGCCGCTTCTAAATCCTCCACCTGGATCACGGGCAGGGGCGCCTTGGTGGCCTCCGCCGCGTCGGCCTGCAGGCCGATGTCCACGTCGCCGGTTATGGTGCAGGCGTAGGTGGGGCCGAAGCCGGTCAGCGACCAGCCGAAGGCCCGCTCGTAAAAGCTTTGGGACGCCGCGATGTCGCGGGCGGGCAGCTCGATGTAGTTGGGGCGGGCCATGGGACGGTGCCTTCCATTCGTGGTTGTTGTCGGCCGGTACTGTAGCGCGGTTTGATGACAGCGGCTGTCAGCAGCATGTTGGCCGGAACTGCCCGCATATTGGCGGACGCGCCACTGGCGGGAAATCGGGCGCCGGGTGACAAAGGGCGCGTCACCATCGCCCGACAGGAACACCGATCATGACCACCGCCGCTCACGCCCCTGCCGCTCCCAACCCCGCCGGCCCGTCCGTCGTCGCCAAGACGCCGGCCGCCCCGTCCCAGGCCGCTGCGGCCCATTTCGAGGCCAAGCTGGCGTTCGAGACCGACTGCGCCGATGTCTGGTACGCCACCACCCATGAGGCCAAGGACTTCGTGCTGGTGGACGTGCGCACCCCGGCGCTGTACGCCGCCGGCCACGTGCCGGGCGCCATCAACATCCCTACCCGGCAGCTCGGCGAGGCACGGCTGGCCGACTACCCCGCCGACACCCTGTTCGTGGTCTATTGCGCCGGTCCGCACTGCAACGGCTCCACCAAGGCGGCGCTGAAGCTGGCCAAGATGGGCCGTCCGGTGAAGGAGATGATCGGCGGCCTGACGGGCTGGATCGATGAGGGCCTGGGCCTGGAACGCTGATCGGGCGCGGGCCTGACCCGGTCAGGTGAGGGCCTTGGCCATCTCCGTGGTCGGGGCCCAGCCCGCTTGCTCATACAAGGGCCGGCCGGCCGCCGTGGCGTGCAGGATGGCATAGGCGACACCGCGCCGGCGGAACTCCGCCTCCGCCAGATCCATCAGCCGGCGCGCCAGGCCGCGGCGGCGGTGGGTGGGTTCGACATAGACGTTCAGGACGTAGCCGCGCCGGCCTTCGCCAGGATGCGCGGGATGGGGCGGCCAGTCGATCTCCATCAGGCCGATGCCGGCCACGGCCACATCGTCCGCATCTTCCAGGACGAAACCGAAATAGCGCCCGTCCGCCAGGCGGGGCGCCAGCCAGTCGCGAAAGGGTCCGGCCATCGCGGCGATGGCGTCCTGTGGCCGGCCGGACTCGCGGAACATGGCGGCGCGGTGCCGGCACACCAGGTCCAGGTCATCGGGTGTCAGTGGCCGACGGCCCAAGCGGTGGGTCAGGTCCATGCGATTTCCCCATTTGGCATCGGGAAATCCTTGTACGGCCAAGCGGGCCGCCTGGCCAGCTCAGGCCGTGCGCACGCGGCCCAGAAAGCCCGCCACGTCGCCCTTCAGCCGTTCCGCCCGGTCGGTCATGGAGGTGGCGGCCTGGCGCAGGTCGCCCGCCACGGCGGTGGATTGTTCCACGGCGCTGCGCACGTCATCGATGCTGGCGGTGATCTGGTGGGTGGACATGGCCACCTCCTGCACGTTGCGGGCGATCTCCTGCGTCGCCGCCCCCTGTTCCTCCACCGCCGCCGCGATGCCGGCGGTGATGCCGCCCATGGTGTGGATGACGTCGGAGATGGCGCGCACCCCGGCCACGGCGCTGCGCGTCACCATCTGGATCTCCCCGATCTGGCGGGTGATCTCGTCCGTCGCTTGGGCCGTCTGGTTGGCCAGGTTCTTGACCTCCGCCGCCACGACGGCGAAGCCCTTGCCCGCCTCGCCGGCCCGCGCCGCCTCGATGGTGGCATTCAGGGCCAGCAGGTTGGTCTGGCTGGCGATGGCCGTGATCAGGCCCACGATCTCCCCGATCTTGGCGCTGGCGGTGGCCAGCACGGCGATGGATTGGTCCGTTTCCTCCGCCTTGGCCATGGCGTCGTTGGCGATGGTGGTGGATTGGGCCATCTGCCGGCTGATCTCGGAGATGGAGGCCGACAGTTCTTCCGCCGCGGCGGCCACGGTGTTGATGCCATTGGACGCGGTCTGGGCGGCGCTGGCCACGGTGGAGGCTTGGCGGCTGGACTGCTGCGCCGTCTCGGTCATGGCGGCGGAGGTGGCGGCCAGATGGTCCGCCGCCGCCTCCATGGCGTTCAAGCCCACGGTGGCGCGGCTGTCGAAGTCACGGCACAGCCCGTCCACCGCCCTGGCGCGGTCCAAGGCCGCCTGGCGGGCGGAGGCGGCCTCACGCTCGGCCGCGCGGGCCTGGGCGGCGTTGTCGCGCAGCACGGTCAGGGCGGTGGCCATGGCGCCCACCTCGTCCTGCACGCGTGGTGCGGCGATGGCCACCTCCAGATCGCCTTCCGCCAGGCGGGTGATGGCCTGGGTCAGGTGCTTGATGGGATGGGTCACGCGGCGGCGCAGCACCCAGGCCACCAAGGCGGTGATGGCGACGACGAAAGCCAGGGTCAGGCCGCCCACCACCAGGCGCCAGCGCGCTTCCGCCAGGGCGTCGCGGTTCATGTCGCGCGCCGTCTCCAGCGCGCGGTCGCGCAGGATCAGCGCGTTATCCAGCATGGGACTGGTCCAGGCGCGCCAGGCGGCGTTGTCCATGGGGCTGGCGGCACCGGTGCGCGCCGCTTCCAGGATGGCCTGATAGCGCGGTTCCCCCTCCTTCATCAGGGTGGCCTCCTCGGTCGCCAGCGCCTCGGCCAGCTTGGCCGGGCTGCCCAGGTTGGCCACGGCCTGGGTCTGCAGGCGCCACAGGGTGGCCACCTGGCCGGTCAGTTGGGTGGCGGTCTGCAGGCGCTTGGCGTCCAGCGCCTGGCCCGCCTGGAACAGGCTGAGGATGGCGGAGCGGGTGCCGGCGGCGGCGCGCAGATCCTGCGCCATGGCACCGATCTGCAGGGGCACCGTCAGGTCGGCGGATGAGGCGGCGGTACGGCGGAAGGCCAAGTCGGCGGCGTGGTCCACCGCGCCGGCCGCGGCGGCGATGCCTTCCTGCATCCGTCCCGCGCCATCCGCCGCCCGGTCGGCCTTGGCCTTGGATGTTTCGGCTTTGGCGCCTGCGCGCATGTCGGCCAATAGCTTTTCCGCCTGCGCCAGCCCGGCGCCGTCGAGGCCGGCGACCGTGGTGCTGCTCCGGGCGGCGGCCAGGGCGGCGTCCGTGGCCGCCATGGCTTTGCCCGGCCCACCGCCGGCGCTGTCCACCGGGCCGTCGGCACTGAAGGCGCCGTTCCAGGCGGCCCGTTCCGAGGCCAGCAGCGCTCCCAGCCGCAAGGTGTCGCCATAGGCCGCCAGGGTGCGCCCGGCGGCGGCTTGCGCCGCCAGATCATGGGCGGCGACGAATGCGATGATGCCCGACAGGGCGACGGCCAGGACGGCGACGCCGCCGATACCCGACAAGACGGTCTTGCTGATGTTCATGGGGCATTTCCTGGCTGGCCGGGGGTGGACAGGGGCGCTTTCCGTTAAATAAGCGATATAACGTCCAGGTTAAGGTTGCGTGAACCATGACGCCCGCCCGCCTAGCTCGCGTCGTATCGGACGCGCGCGTCTTGGATGTTCTCCTGATTGGTGTTCGCCCACGTGACGAGGGCCATTACTGGCGCCAGAAGCGTCCGTCCAACACTCGTCAACTCATAATCCACGCGCGGCGGAATGGTTGGGAACAATGTCCGCTTCACCAACCCGTTACGTTCCAGCCCGCGCAAGTTGATCGTCAGCATCCGTTGTGAGATGCCGTCGATCTTACGCCGCAGTTCATTGAACCGGACTGGTCCATCTTTGAGCGTCACGATGATGTACAGGGTCCATTTGTCGCCGACGAGATCAAGGATTTCCCGAACAATCCGGCAGTCGTCACCCTCGCGGGGGGTAGGAAAATCAATGTCACCGAGTGTCATGGGAGTGCCTTCTTGCGAGGAACAGGGCGGTCACCCTAATAGTGCTGGTAACAAAAATTTACTGCCCTGTTCACGTCGGAGCAACCATGACCACCATCCTTCTCGTTGCATCGAGCCCTCGTGGCGCCGAGAGCCTGTCCACCCGCTTCGCGACCGAGATCGCCGAAGGCCTCAAGGCCCGCTTGGGCGGCAGCCTTGTGACCCGCGATCTCGCGGCCGACCCCCTGCCGCATATCGCGCAGGCCTACATTCACGGCCGCGTCACGGCCCCCGACGCGCGCACGCCCGAGCAGGTCGAGGCGGTCGATCTTGCGCAGGCGCTGGTCGATGAGGTGAAGGCGGCGGACGTGATCGTCCTGGGTTCGGGCATGATCAATTTCGGGCCGTCGTCGCAGCTCAAGGCCTGGTTCGATCATGTCATTTGGCCGGGCGTGACCTTTGGTTATGGCGAAGCCGGCGGGCCGCGGGGATTGCTGACCGGCAAGAAGGTCTATCTGGTCACTGCCACGGGCGGCGTCTTCTCGGAAGGCGACTGGGCCTCCTTTGATTTCCAGACCGGGTATCTGCGCCACCTCTTGGGCTTCATCGGCCTGACCGACGTCGAGATCGTCCGCGTGGAAGGCACCGTCTTCGGGCCCGAGGCGGCCAAGGCCGCCATCGCCGCCACCGAAGCCCAGGTTCGCGTGGTCTTGGAAAAGGCCGCCTGAAGGCGGGCCGGCCGACCGCCCACGCCACCGCCGTCCTAACCGTTCGTGGCGTGGATGGCTTCATCGACATTTCGGCCAGTCCGATAGGCAAAACCTGGATCCGACGAGTGTGCGCCCGGATCAATCCCAGTGCTGTCGGCTCAATGGCCACAACGATGGCATAATGCTGCAAATCGACCTTTACACCGAGATCACCTGTCCCTGGTGCATCATCGGTCATCACCGTCTCGATAAGGTCCTGGCGGAGCGGTTCCCCGGGCTGGACGTGGATATCCGCCAACACCCGGTCCTTCTGCTTCCCGATGCGCCGGCGGCGGGCCTCTACATTCCCGATCTCCTCCTGTCTCGCTATGGCGTGACTGATACGAAGGCGTCGTTCGCCAGGCCCGAGGCGGAGGCACGGGCGTCCGGCCTTGACCTTGACCTGAGCCGGCAGCCCTGGACTTACAGAACGCAGGCGGCGCACGGGTTGATCTTTGCGGCGCGCGCACGGGGGACACAGCATCAGCTCGCGGTCGCGATCACCCATGCCCATTTTCTGGAAGCGAAGAACATCTCAGACGCCGATGTCCTCGCGGATATCGCCGTGGCTTACGGGTTCGAACGCGAAGAGGCCCGCGCGATGGCGCTCGACCCTGAGCAACACAGACGTGTCGAGCGTGAGGCGGCCCAATCGATGGCGGCCGGGGTCAGGTCGGTTCCTCACTTCGTTTTCGGCGGCCGCATCGCCATCAACGGGGGACGCGGCGAAGACGAGATCGCATCGGCCATCCGTGAGGCTGTTGGCGTCTCCGTGTCCGCCTAACAGCGATTTGGCCGCCGTCGCACTCAGCTGTCAGGGCTTCGGACGGCTCAAACGATTCAAACGTGTCGCGCTCCGATGCGAGAAAATTCGACCACCCGGCCTGGGGGTGCGCCAGGGTTGGCAGGGTGCACTATTTACTGCCAAAGATAGTTCTTGGTCCCAACTTGAACGCTGTCTGCGGGCCGAGGTGCACGTATAGTGGCGCCTGGGTATGGCTAGGTTCGATGGCTTGAGCGTGGAAGAGGCAGGCGTGACCCGGTCGGAGTCCGAGGTGGACCGCATCCGTGCGTTGGAGCATCAGGTGGAGCGCCTGAGCGAAGTGGTGCTCACCCAGTCATTGCTGGCCGATTCCGACCTGGACTTGGACGCCTTCATGCAGACGGTGGTGGACCGCCTGCAACGCCTGTTGCACGCCAAGGGTGCCGTCGTCGAGTTGGCGGAGGGCGAGGACATGGTCTATCGCGCCGCCAGCGGGGCCGTGGCGCAGTTCGTCGGCACGCGCCTGAAACGCAAGGGCAGCCTGTCCGGCTATTGCGTCGAGACCGAGCAGGTCCTGATGTGCCGGGACAGCGAGACCGATGACCGCGTGGACCGCAACGCCTGCCGCACGGTGGGTGTACGCTCCATGATCTGCGCGCCGCTGTTCGAAGCGGGCCGGGTCGTGGGTGTGCTGAAGGTCATGGGCACGGAGCCTGACGCCTTCACGGCCGAGGACGTGGCCCTGCTGCAAATGATGGCCAAGGCCCTGGGCGGCGCCTTGGGCAAGCAGCTCAGCTTCCATGAGAAGCAGGTGCTGCTGGAGGAACGGACGGCCACCGTCGCCCGGCTGGAGGTCGAGGTGGCGGAGCGGCGCCGGGCCGAGGCCGCCCTGCAGGAACAGGCGCTGGAGATGGCCACCCTGGCGGAGCAGCGTGACCAGGCCCGCCTGGCGGCCGAGGCGGCCAGCCGCGCCAAGTCGGAATTCCTGGCCAATATGAGCCACGAGATCCGCACGCCCATGAACGGCGTGTTGGGCATGGCGCAGCTGATCCTGGACACGCCGCTGGATGCGGAGCAGCGGGTGCTGGCCGCCGCCATCCATGATAGCGGCGAGATGTTGCTGTCCATCATCAACGACATCCTGGACGTCTCCAAGCTCGAGGCCGGCAAGGTCGAGCTGGAGGAGATCGACTTCTCCATGGATGAGATGGCGGACAGCGTCGCCATGCTGCTGTCGCCCAAGGCGGCGGAAAAGGACTTGGACCTGGTCTGCTATGTGGAGGACGCGGCGCGGGGCGCCTTTCGCGGCGACCCCACCCGCCTGCGCCAAATCCTGGCCAACCTGGTGTCCAACGCCATCAAGTTCACCACGGCCGGCAGTGTCGCCATCGAGATCGGTCAGGAACCCGGCGCCACCCCCGGGGCGGCCACTGGGGCGGCCACTGGGGCGGCCACTGGGGCGGACGGGCGCCGCCGGCTGCGCATCGCCGTCAGCGACACGGGCATCGGCATTCCCGAGCAACAGCGCGCCCGCCTGTTCCAGAAGTTCAGCCAGGCCGACAGCTCCATCACCCGCCGCTTCGGTGGGACCGGCCTGGGCCTGTCCATCTGCCGCCAACTGGTGGAGCTCATGGGGGGCGAGATCGGCGTGGACAGCGTTCCCGGCCAGGGCAGCACCTTCTGGTTCACCGTGGCCCTGCGGCCGGTGGCCGCCACCCTGGTGGACCAGGATGCCCTGGTGGACGGTATCAAGGGCCTGCGGGTGCTGGTGGTGGACGACATCCCCCTGCACCAGAAGATTCTCAGCCGCGCGCTCAGCGACCTGGGCCTATTGGTCAGCCTGGCCGACGGCGCCGCGTCCGCCCTGGTGGCGCTGGAAAAAAGCTGGGAAGCGGGCCGGCCGCCCGATCTG
Source organism: Nitrospirillum guaranorum (assembly GCF_034653275.1). Classification (NCBI taxonomy): domain Bacteria; kingdom Pseudomonadati; phylum Pseudomonadota; class Alphaproteobacteria; order Rhodospirillales; family Azospirillaceae; genus Nitrospirillum; species Nitrospirillum guaranorum. The sequence goes on from NZ_JAYEES010000001.1 coordinate 337,640, forward strand.
GTGCTGATCGATTTTTCCATGGCGGACGTCCGGGGTGATGAGCTGGGCCAGCGCATCCGCGACGACAGCCGTTTCGCCGAAACCAAGCTGGTGCTCATCTCGTCCTTCGGTGTCATGGACCGGGGCAGCGCCGAAGTCGACGTCTTCGCCGCCGTGCTGGCCAAGCCGGTGCGCCGGCAGACCTTGCTGGACGTGCTGAGCCGCTTGTTCCTGAGCCAGGTGGCGGCGTCCCCGGCCAAGCCCGACCCGGCCAAGGTGGGCACCGGCGCCGGTCGCCGCGTGCTGCTGGTGGAAGACAACCAGATCAACCAGCAGGTGGCGCTGCTGATGCTGCGCAAGGAAGGGTACGAGGTCACCCTGGCCGAGGATGGGGAAGAAGGCGTGCGCGCGGCGACCGCGCCCGGCGCCGTCTTCGATCTGATCCTGATGGACGTGCAGATGCCGCGCATGGACGGGCTGGAGGCCACGCGCCTCATCCGCGCGCGGCAGGGCGGTGTGCGCGTCCCCATCATCGCCCTGACGGCCAACGCCATGGCCGGCATGCGCGAGGAATACCTGGACGCCGGCATGGACGACGTGGTGGCCAAGCCCTTCGACCAGCGCAAGTTCCTGGGTGCCGTGGCGCGATGGACTGCGGCGTCGCCCCACGAGGCGGCGCCGGCCATGCCGGTCAACCCGCTGCCGGCCGCGCAGGTTCTGGATGAAAGCGTGCTGCAGCGGCTGGAACTCATCGCCGGCCGCGAGCAGTTCCGGAGCCTCATCGACAGCCTGGTGACGCATGGCGGCGAACGCCTGGACCGGGTGGCGGCGCTGCGCGCCCGCGGTGACATGGACGGTCTGCGCGCCGAGGCGCACGACCTCATCTCCACCGCCGGGAATGCGGGCCTCAAGCAACTGCAGGCGCTGGGCGAGGCTTTGCACGCCGCCTGCGCCGCCCCGGACCGGCGGCGCGACCGGGTGCTGTCGCTGGCCGACGCCGCGGTCACGGCCGGGCGGGAGGGATGGGCCGCGGTCGCGCGGCGGTTTACGTCCTAGGTCTCGCGCGATATCACCGCGCCTCAGCGGAATTCGTAAGGGGGCTGTTCGTTGACATAAATGCTTGGGCCATATAGCTTGGGCCCGTCTTTTATCTGTTCATCCGCTTTAAGTAGTCATTCCCGGCTTGTGGGTTGGATGATCTATTATTTGAAATAATTCCCTGGTACTCGCGATGACGCTCACATCAACGCCAATCACCCTCAAAGACGACGGTTCAGCTCACATTTTGGGCGCGGGGCGCGAACGCATCGCGGAACTTGTCCGTGAGATGGCGGACCGCGACCGCAGTATTGAACGCCTTAATCAGCTTGTCGATGAACGCGCTTGGCAATTGCAAGCGGCGGAGGCGGACAGGACCGCCCTGCGTCTTGAATTGGCGATGATTTATCAGTCGCGCAGCTGGCGTTTGACGCATCCCCTTCGCTGGGCGTCCCGTCGCGCCCGACAGGCCAAGGCGTCGCTGCGGACGGTGGTGCGCACTGCCCGCGCCCATGGCCCGCTGGCACCTTTTGTCGACCTGCTGCGCATCCGCCGGGATCACGGTATTGGCGGCGTTAAGTTCTGGCTGATGAACGGCGTTGCCCCTGGCATGCTCTCGGCGCCCATATTGGCGCCCATCGCCGTGGCGGGCGAAAGACCGTCGCTCGCGGGGCAGGGGCCGGACGGCTATATCTATCGCGCGCCCCGGCCGCCGGTCGACTTGGCGGCATCGATCGCGGCCCTGGCCGAACCGGTCACTTTTTCCATCGTCGTTCCCGTCTACAACACGCCCCCCGCCATTCTCGAGGCGACGCTGCGGTCTGTCTGGGCGCAGTGGTACCCGCACTGGCAGCTTGTGCTGGTGGACGACGCCGGAACCGACGCCGCCACCGGCGCGGTGCTGGACCAAATCCGCGATCCGCGTGTCACTGTGCTGCGCCTGAAGGAGAATCGGGGTATCGCCGGCGCCACCAACGCGGGCCTGGCGGTGGCCACGGGCGACTTCATCGTCTTCCTCGATCATGACGACGAGTTGACGGTCGATTGCCTCTATGAGCTGGCGCTGTGCATCAGCCGCGATGATCCCGACTTCGTCTACAGCGATGAGGACAAGATTACGGAGGATGGGTGTTTCACCCAGCCCTTCTTCAAACCCGACTGGTCGCCAGACACGATGATGAGCACGATGTACACGTGCCACGTCAGTTGCGTGAGGCGGTCGCTGCTGCACGATCTGGGAGGGCTCAGGTCGGAATACGACGGCTGCCAGGACTGGGACATGGTGCTTCGGATAGCGGAAAAGACGACGCGCATCCAACATGTGCCCAAGGTGCTGTATCACTGGCGCATCATTCCGCAGTCCATCGCCGCCGACCTGGGCGCCAAACCCTACGTCGTCGCCACGTCCGAGCGCTTGCGCGCCGACGCCCTCAGCCGGCGCGGAATGGACGGGGTGCTGGAACCGTTACCCCAGGTGCCGGGGTATTACCGCGTGCGTTACAACGTGAGGGGCAGGCCCACCGTTTCCATCATCATCCCATCCCGTGACAATCATCACGTGCTGGCCGCCTGTATCGACAGCATCCGGGCCAAGTCCACCTACGACAAGTATGAGATCGTGGTCATGGACAACGGCACGCGGGAACCGCCTTCCCTGGCTTACCTGAACCGTATCCGGGCCTGGCCGGGCGTTAAGGTCGTGCGCCATGACGCGCCGTTCAATTATTCGGAATTGAACAACTTGGGCGCGGACGCCGCCACCGGCGATGTGCTGCTGTTCCTTAACGACGATACCGAGGTGGTGACGCCGGACTGGATTGAGCGCATGGCCGGTTACGCCCAGCTGGACCACGTCGGTGCGGTGGGGGCCAAGCTGCTTTACCCGGGCGGCCGCGAAACGCAACACGCCGGGGTGCTCAATTTGGAGAATGGGCCTGGTCACGCCTTCTGGCGTCTGGATCCCGATGCCCACGGCTACTTCCTGCGCAACCTGCTGGAATACAACTGGCTGGCCGTGACCGGCGCCTGTCTGATGGTGGAACGACGGAAGTTCCAAGCCGTCGGCGGGTTCGACCAGAGTTTACCTATCGCGTACAACGACATCGACATTTGCATGCGGCTGCATGAGGCCGGCTACTACAATGTCATGTGCCAAGCGGTACGGCTTATCCACCATGAATCCGTTAGCCGTGGCGTGGATCATATCAGCGCCGAAAAGCAAGAGCGTCTGGCTCGGGACCGGCGGCGCCTGTATGACCTGCACCCGAATTTCTACCAGCACGACCCTTTCCATAACCCCAACCTGCATCCCAATGGGATCCATTTCGAGGCGGCACGATGACGGGTGTGATGCAGGGGGCCACCGCCGTGGTTCAGACCGGTGGAGCGCCTGGCGTGGACGCCGCCGCGGCTGCGGCGTTGCTCAAGGCCATTGCGGCGGCGGATGCGGTTTCCTTCGACTTTTTCGATACGCTCTTCTACCGCACGGTCGATGCGCCGGAGGACGTATTCGACATCATGGGCCGCCGCTTCGACGTGCCCAATTTCCGGGCTCAGCGCAAGGCCGCTCAGGCCGAGGCCTTCGTTCGCATGCATAAGGCCGGGCGCAAGGAAATCTCGTTGGCCGGCATCTACGAATGCTTGCCTTTGGATCAGGCCCTGGTGCAGGCGCTGCAGGCGGCGGAACATGCGCTGGAACTGGACATCATTCGCCCCGATCCGGTGGTATTGGGGGCGCTGAATTATGCATTGGAGCTGGGCAAGCCCGTAGTCATCACGTCCGATATGTATTTCACGGAGCCTTTCTTCCGTGAGGCGCTGTCCCGCTATGGCGTGCCCGCCGTGCCGCTCTTCATTTCCAGCACATGCGATGCCACCAAGCGCGACTTCGGCGATCTTTTCGACCTGGTGGTGGACTATCTGCAGGTGCCTCGTGCCAAATTGTTGCACGTTGGCGACAATCCGCACGGCGACGTCACCCAGGCCAAAGCCAAAGGCCTGACCGCTTTCCTCTATAGGCGCGAGGCGCCGGCAACAATCCCCGCTGCCACGCGAGCCGACGGGGGCAATGTGCCGGAAGATCCATATGAGCTGGGGTATACGTTTGGCGGGCCTTGCGCCGTGGCGTTTTTAGACTGGATGGAACGACAGGCTCGCGAGGATGGCATCGACCATCTCCTTTTTTGGCCCGCGATGGCTACGTCATGGAACGCATCGTCCGGGAAAACCCTGGCGCTTGGGATCTGCCGCGCTGCAGCTATTTCGGCGGTTCCCGCACGGCGTATACCCTGGCTGCCATCAACAACGATAATTTTCCCGCGTACCTGCCTTACCTGCTGTCCGGGTCAGACGGGCTGTCGCCTTACGAGGTGTTGGAGCGTATAGGCGTGCCGGCACCGGCCACGGAGGTGATGGAGCAGTATGGGCTTGGGGACGATGTCCTGTTGTCGCCGGCGCTGCATGCCCGCATGCACGCCTTCCTGCTGGACTATCGCTTCAAGATCCTGATGGTCTGTCGGCGCAATCGGCGCGGCCTGTTCAACTACATGAGGGAACTCGGCCTGCAGCGGGGCGCCCGTGTCGCCTTGGTGGACGTCGGCTGGCACGGCACAACGCAAGAGGCGTTCGAGACGGCGGTCCGGCCGATGACGCATCTGAACGTACAAGGATATTATTTCTGCCTCGTTGACAGTGCGGACACCACGCGCCGTCGGCAGTCGCATGCCATGCAGGGCTTATTTTCCACCAAAAGCGTCGCCGACAGCGTGGTGAGGCGGCTATATGACAGCCGGGTGCTGGTCGAGTTGTTCTTCACAGCCCCCCACAACTCCATTATTGGGCTGGACGCGAGCCCGGCTGGCGTGCGCTGGTTGGAGGATGCGCGATTTGACTCCAAAGGCGAACTGGCCGCGGCTGCGGCTTCCGTCGCCGAGGGCATGCAAGCCTACGCCCGCGACCAGGTGATGGCGCGTTTGGCGAATTCGGCGATCACCGACAGCAAGGCTCTGCCCCTGGAGAGGGCGTGGCCTTTGGTCGATCTGCTGCAACGTACCAGAAAGCCCGTGAGTGGCACCGTTGCCGCGCTCAAGAACTTCGACAGCTGGGGCGCGACCAGAAACAAGGACGCGCTGCTGCAGGACGCGTTGGCTTAGAGTTTTTCTGACTTTCACTGAAGCACCAGAAAAACTCTAAGCTTCTGTTCTGCCGTGCGTTTCAGGCTTCTGAGGAGTCCATCTGACGCGACCGCGCTAGGAAGGAGCGCGATCAGGTGGAGTCGCCTGATCGTGTAAATCCGCTCCATCAAGAACAGGTTAGGAGCGAGACGCCGCGACGCTGGACACGGCGGTGAAGGGCGCTGCTGCGGAGCTTGGGGGATGGTCCCGGATCGCCTTCGATCACGCGCCCTTGGTTCCAGAGGCAGTCTCTGCCGCGGCCAGGAACAGGTGGTACGGCGTGCTGCCCGGCAGGTCGCGCATGGTGGGCGCGCCGGTCTCGTCCTGCGTCTCGATCCAGCGGCCGCTGGCCAGGTCGAGAAAGGCCGCTTGCAGGTGGGTCATGAGCCGTTGGGCCAGCGCCTCCGCGGCATCGCCGGCACTCGTGCCATGGTGCCGGCGGGCCTGTGACAAGGCCGCCTTGATGGCCTCCGCCACCGGCCAAATACGCCGCGTACGCAGGACGGGCGCGCCTTGGGGATCCATCTGATCCATGATGCCCCCGTCCGGCAGGAAGCCATGCGCCACCGCCTTGTCGAACAGGGCGTCGGCCAGGGGCAGGACGGACGCGTCACCGCCCTGATCGACGTAACGATCCAGCAGCCAAGCCCACTCGAAATGATGGCCAGGCTCGACGATATGCCCGGTGATGGGATCGGGCCGCCAGTCCTGGGTGAAGAACTCGCCCAAGGTATGGGTGGTGGCGTCAAAAAAGCGGGCCTGGAACAGGCGGATGACGGCTGTCGCCTCTGATAGCCAGGCGCTATCGCCGGTGACCTCATGCAGGGCCAACAGGGCTTCCAGCAGGTGCATATGCGGGTTCTGGCGGCGTGTCGCGCCATTGGGGACCCAGTCGGCGCTGGCCCCTTCCGCCAAGCCGCCCCAGCCGCCGTCCGCCAGCGCCGGCATGGCCAGGCGGTCGCGCATCAGCGCCCAGGTCTCTTGCGCCAGCGTCAGGGCGCCGGGGGCGGCGAACGCGGCGTGCGCGTACGCCAAGCCGAACAGGACGAAGGCGTGGCCGTAGAAGTCCTTGGATGCATCCAAGGGCTGGCCGTCGGGCTGCGCCTTGAAGAACCAGCCGCCGTTGCGGTCGTCCCAGAAATGGCGGACCAGGAAGTCGTAGCCGCGTTCGGCGGCGGATTGGCCGCTGCGATCCCCCAACAGCGCGCCATGGGCCAGCACATATAGCTGGCGGGCCTGCACCATGGACCGCTTGTAGCCCAAGGGCAGGGGGCTTTCCGCCGGGTCCAGTCGCTCATGGAACCCGCCATGGGCCGTGTCGGCGAACCGGTCGCGGCACAATGGCAGCAGGCGATCGAAGGCGTAGCTGACGAAGGCGGCGGAAGACGACATGAGGACCTCGGGCTGGGACGGCGTCGCCTTACTGGCGCGGGGGGATCGCCATGGTGAAGGTCAGGGTCACCTGATCGACTGCGCTGGGCACCGCCGCCGCTGGGGCCGGATGAGGGCTGTGCCCGCCTGCCGGCTTGGGTGTCGCCGGTTGCACTTGCGCCACGCCGCGCACCGTCAGCGCCGGCCGTCCCGAGCGGCCTTGCAATTCGTATAACAGCGGTTGGGTGGAGGTCAGCGCCGCGCTGACCTCCAGCGCCTGGATGCGGGCGACCGTTTCCGGTGCTGGCACGCCCGGGGCGTTGGCGGCCGGTGCCACCTTGCTAATCGCGGTGTCCACATGGTCCACCGGGGCGGTGGTGGGGCAGGCGCCCGCCGGTATCCCCGGGGTGTCGCCGGTGCAGGTGAGGTAGCGGGCCAGCAGGATGGCCGCTTCGGCCATCTTCTCGCGGCCTTCGGGCTTCAGCGCGGCCGCCCCGGGCGCGAAGAACTGCGCGGAGGGCAGCGTCAGGATGCCGTTCGCGGCGTCGGCCGCAGCCTCGATATGCCGTGATTCCAAATCCCGGCGCAACGCCTCGACCATGCGGGCGCGCTCGGCCATGATCGTGGCGATGGTCTCCTGGTAGGCTTTTTCCGTCTGCTGATCCTGCGGCTTGGGCGTCTCGTCGATGTTGTACATCGACAGGGCCATCAACATGATCAGGAAGATGAAGACGATGCCGGCCATCAGGTCCGACATGGAAGCGAAGTAGCTCTCCTGGTCGTCCCCGTGTGCCCTGGTTCCCCGTCGCATGGCAGCCTTCCCGTCTTACGACGCCTGGCCGGCTACATCCGGCTGGGGTGCATGGGACAACGGGGGGGTGTGGGGCGGGGGTACCGCGGCCCCGTCCTGCGTCCAATCCCCCATCAGGCGATGGGCAGAGATCAGGGGGAAGCAGAGTTCGATGGCGCGGCATAGGTCGTCCAGCGCCGCCTGAACCTTGCGTTGCCAATGGCGGACAACCATCGACGTCACCAGTGACGCGCCGATGCCGACGACGGAACTGACGAACTTCATGGTGGAGGCGGCCAGTAGCTGGCCCAATGCCTGCCGAGCCTGCGCCAGGTCACCCATCTGCAGACCCTTGCTGGCGAAATACAGGCCGGCCACCAAGCCGAGGAAGGTGAACATCAGCCCCACGCCCACGAAATAGTTGGGCAAGGCGACGTAGAAGCGGAAATCCAGGCCGCGACTTTCCATGGCTTCCATGGAAAAATATTCCTGGGGACGAATGGTGGAATAGGCGCGCCGTTGGGCGCCGTTGCCCGCGTCCAACAATGTGGATTCGAACATGCGCCATTCGTCCATCAGCAGCGGACTGGATTCCATCAGACGCTTCATCGACCCGACCCGGCGGTCGTTCGGTTCCCCCATGATCAGCATGGCGGAACCGGTGATGGTCTTCAGCGTGTCCAGCGTCCGGCGGACCTGGCCCGCCCAGAAGCCGCCCAGCAGGGCGACGCAGGCCACCATCATGCCGGCGGCCAGGACCAGGGCGAATTCCGGCTGACCGAACAAAGCCAGATAAACCGCGGCCAGTGGTTTGGCCAATTCCCGGATGGTCAGGAAAAAGGACGAGGAATCCCCGCCTTGGCTAAGCCTGAACACGAGGACGGCAAGCACGACGGAGATGCCTGCCCAGACGTATTTTCTGACCATGATCGACGGCTGGTTCCGGAATGTCCCTGGGCATGGCCCGGGGGAAGGGATGATGCGAGCGGCGGGCTCAGGCCTCGGCCAGCGACTGCTGGTAGATGTCCGCCACCTCTTTCAGCGGACCGTAAGCGATCACGTTGCCGTTACGCAAGTACAGCCCCTTGTTGCACCACTTCTCCAGCAGCTCAAGGGAATGGGAAGCCAGCACCATCAGGCTGGACCGCTGCACGAAATCTTCCATGCGCTTCTGGGCTTTAGCCAGGAAATGGCTGTCGCCTGCCGCCAGCCACTCGTCCATCAGCAGGATTTCGGGCTCGACACAGGTGGACGCCGCGAAGGCCAGGCGCAACATCATGCCGGCGGAATAGGTGCGCACCGGCATGTCGATGTAGGGCCCCAGTTCGGTGAACTCGACCACCTCCCCGACATGAACCTGCATGTCCTTGGGATGGATGCCCATGTACATGCCGCGCAGCATGATGTTCTCGCGGCCGGTGGCATCCGGGTTCATGCCCATTTGCACGTCCAGCAGCGCGGAAACGCGGCCCTGGGTGTGAAGGGCCCCGCCGGTCGGCTCATAAATCCCGGCCAGGGTCTTGAGCAGTGTCGTCTTGCCCGACCCGTTGGGGCCGATCAGCCCGACGCGGTCGCCCTTGTCGATCGTCAGCGTCAGGTGGTTCAGGGCGCGAACCAGGATGCGATTGGCGGCGTCACGGGCCAGATTGGTGCCCATGGGTGCCGAAAACAGCGCTTTCTTCAGTGAGCGGCCGTTCGCCTGATAGATGGGGAATTCGACCGTGAGGTCTTGCAAATGCAGGGAGGCCATAAATCACACCCAGTAAGCGATCCGGGACCGGAAGCGGCTGAAGAAAACGGCGGTCACCAACAGCCCGCCCACGGTCATGACGCCAACGATCTGCCAGGAATACGGGGCGACCGGTTCGCCCAGCAAAGGCGCACGGATGACATCGATGGCGGCGAACAAGGGATTGAAGTCGCCCACATGTCGATACCTGCCCAGTGTTTCCACGGTCCAGAACACGGGCGTCACGAAGAAGACGACCTGCAGCAGCGCCGCCACGATCGGGGGCACGTCACGGAACCGGGCACTCAGCATGCCCAGCAGGATGCTGATCCAGAAGCCGTTGACACACAAAAGGATGAGGCCCGGAATGACCATCAGCGCATCCCAGCCGATGCCGTGCCCCATCATCAGGAAGACGATGGGGACCAAGACGGCGTTATGGCCCAGGATCAGCAGGTTGCGGAAGACGCTGCGCAGCACATGCACGGTATAAGGCAGGCGAACCTGCTGGATGGCGTGCTGCACCGACATGAAGGCGGAGCAGCCATCGGTGATCACCGAAGAGATGAACTGCCAAATCAGCAGGCCCAGGGTCAGGAAGGGAACATAGCGTTCCGGATCCAGATGGAAGATCTGGGAATAAACGAAGCCCATGGCCGCGATCATGATGGCGGTGCTGAACGTCAGCCACAATGGACCCAACACGGAACCCCGATAGCGCAGCACGATATCCTGCATGGCCATGGCGCGCCAAAGCCAATGCTGGTTCATGCCGCTGGCCAAGTCGCGCAGAGCCAAGCGCCCCCGATTGGGGGTCGCGGGCCTGGCGGTTTGAACGGGGTCTGTCTGGGCGGAAAGCGGCTTACCGGCGACTATCATGGGGAACGCGGCTCCAAAACCAATCTGACCAAGCTCTCAGCACCCAAAGGCGGGTCCCACCGGACTTCTTTATGCTCGCCGGTCGCGACGGAACGTCCGTTTATCGGCGTTGAGGGCGCCATGGCCATAGCTCAGCCGGTCATGCCGTGAAGCAGCCCGGGCACCTTGCCAAAACAATACAAAGCCGAAGGCATAGCCATGAGCATCCTTGTCGTTGACGGGGTACCATAACCCCGTCCCCCTGTTCCATCTTAAAACCTCAGGCCTCCTCGCCGCGGATTGCGGGGCCGAGCAGGCGCCCTATGGCCGTTGGCAATGGTTGAAGCCCCCGGCAAAGTCCTGCCGCATGAGGCAGTGGCAGACTGCACTGTCATAGTGTGGCTATTGTAGGGCGCCCGGTGGGTATCGCGGCAGGCGGGACCCCTATATGGGCATTCACCCTGGCCGCCCAAAGAGAGCCTATAGATTAGGCAAAATGTCGGGTGCCGCCGCCTGGATTATGGGCAGGGCTAATATCCGCCGCGCCCTGCCTTCGTCGCCATTCCTTGCCCATGCGCATCAATTGGAAGTTGGCGTCTTTCTTGCTAGCGACACGCCAAGGCAGGGGTTGGGTGCCGCATCGCGGCAACACTCGCGCATCAAATATGTGCGCTGCGGCAAAATTTCGGGCTGGTCCTCGCTTTCTTGTTGGATTTGAAAGACCTTCGGTAGTAGTGGGGCTGCCGCAAACAAAATCTGCCATGTACCCTCCCCTGGCTGCTCCCAGCCTAGCCTTTTGGGCTGCGGGGGCCGGTGCGACGGGCAACGCAAAAGCAGGTTCGGCAAGGGCCTGGAAAAAGTGAAGGGATCGAGCATGATGAGGGTTGAGAAGGGCCGCGGGCTGAAGTCCGTGCTGCTAGGTATGTCGGCTTTGACCCTGCTGGGTTTGGCCAGCGTGGCGCGGGCCGCCGACGACAATTCCGACAAGCTGGACGAAATCATCGTATCGGCCGAACGCCGGCCGGCGCTGGAGCGTGAGGTGCCGATCGCCGTCACCTCCATCAGCGGTGAAAAGCTGGACGTGCTGAACTCCGGCGGCCAGGACATCCGTTTCCTGGCGGGTCGTGCCCCCAGCCTTCAGGCTGAGTCGTCCTTCGGCCGCACCTATCCGCGCTTCTACATCCGCGGCCTGGGCAACGCCGACTTCGACCCCAACGCCTCCCAGCCGGTGTCGGTCGTGTTCGACGACGTCGCCATGGAAAACCCCATGCTGAAGGCCTTCCCGGTCTTCGACGTCGGCGCCGTGGAAGTGCTGCGCGGCCCCCAGGGCACGCTGTTCGGCAAGAACACCCCCGCGGGCGTGGTCAAGATCGACAGCGCCAAGCCCAGCGACACCTTCGGCGGTTTCGCCGACCTGACCTATGGCACCTATGACACGGTGAACTTCACCGGCGCCGTGGGCGGCCCCATCGTCAAGGATGTGCTGAAGTACCGCGCCTCGGTCAGCCTGCAACGCCGCAACGACTGGGTCCAGAACCAAGACATTTCGACGAAGAACGACACGGACTTCGAGGGCTATCGCGACCTGGCCGGCCGGTTCCAGCTGGAATACACGCCGAACGAGAACCTGGACATCCTGCTGAACGTCCATGGTCGTCAGCTGGACGGCTCCGCCCGTCTGTTCCGCGCCAACATCATCCAGAAGGGCACCAATGACCTGGTTCCGGGCTTCGACATTGAGAAGGCCAACCAGGACGGCGCCAACCCGCAGAAGCTGAACTCCTTCGGCTCCAACCTGCACGTCGTCTACGACGCCGGCCCCGTGACCGTCACCTCGGTCAGCGGCTATGAGCGCGCCAACGTGTTCAGCCGGGGCGACATCGACGGCGGCGTGCCCTCGGACGTGCCGTTCTCGGTGGAGACCGGCGGCTACAACTCCCCGCGCGAGCTGAGCCAGGAACTGCGCTTCGCCTCCAACGACCTGGGCCCCTGGCTGTTGCAGGGCGGCCTATACTATTTCAACTCCTACCTGGCCGGTAAGGACTACGACTACGTCACCGCCGATGGCTCCATCGACAACCAGGTTCGGCACAAGGACCGCAGCGAGACCGACGGCGCCTTCGGCTCGGTGAAGTACAAGGTCACCGACGCCCTGACCCTGGGCGGCGGCGTGCGCTATTCCCACGACAACAAGTCGGTCGAATCCATCCGTGACTTTGGCTTCACCGGTCCGATTTACCTGCGCACCAGCGTCAACGGCGGCAACGCCTCCTGGGACATCTCCGCCGACTACGCCGTCAACAGCGACGTCAACGTCTTCGCCCGCGTGGCCACCGGCTACCTGGCCCCGTCCATCCAGGATCGTATCGCCTTCGCCAACGCCACCTCGTCCGCCAAGGCCGAGACCACCATCTCGTATGAGGCGGGCCTGAAGTCGTCGCTGTTCGACAAGCGCGCCAGCTTCAACCTGACCGGCTACTACTACGACACCAGCGACATGCAGCTGACCGCCGTGGGCGGCGCCAGCAACACCGCTCGCCTGCTGAACGCCGACCATGCCGTGGGCTACGGCGTGGAGGTGGAGCTGGAGGCCAAGCCGGTGGAGCATATGCTGGTCACCTTCGGTGGCAGCTACAACCACACCGAAATCCAGGACCCGAACGTGTCGGTCGCCACCTGCGGCGGCGGCTGCACCGTGACCAACGCGCTGAACGCCCAGGGCAACGCCCTGCTGGACGGCAACCCGTTGCCCGAGGCGCCGGAATGGGTGCTGAACGCCACCTTCCGTTACGGCGTGCCGGTGGGCGCCAACGGCGAGGTGTTCTTCTACACCGACTGGGCCTACCGCAGCGACGTGAACTTCTTCCTGTACAAGTCGACCGAATTCACCGGCAAGTGGTTGCTGGATGGTGGTCTGCGCTTGGGCTACAAGAACGACGCCGGCTATGAGGTCGCGGCCTTCGTCCGCAACGTGTTGGATCAGGTGCGCGTCATCGGCGCCATTGACTTCAACAACCTGACGGGCATGGTCAACGAACCCCGTATCATCGGTGTTCAGGCCAAGTACTCGTTCTAAGACGCGGTCGGGGACGATCCCGGTGGCGGCTACGTCGCCACCGGGTGTCCATGAGACGAGCTGTTCTGGCAAGGGCCCGGCCGTGGCAGCGGCGGGTCCTTGTTCCTATGCGCCCCAACCGCGGGCGGCCATCCCGTGCCTTGGGGGATACCCATGACCCGGTCCATGCTTCGGATCGCCTTCCTGTTCCCGCTGCTGTGCGCGGGTGTCTTCTGTGCCGCCGTGCTGGCGGGTCCCGGCATCGCCGCACCGGCGGCATCGGGCCGGGAAAAGGTCATCATCGATACCGACATCGGTGATGACATCGACGACGCCTTCGCTCTTGCGGCGGCGCTCAACGATCCGCGCCTGGACATCCTGGGCGTCGCGGCGGCCTGGGGCGACACGGGCCTGCGCGTGCGTCAGCTGCAGCGCCTGCTGGCCATCGCTGGCCGCGCCGACGTGCCCGTGGCGCAAGGGCCCGCCACCCCCAACACCACGCCGTACACCCAGAAGCGCTGGGCGGAAGGGCAGGCGGCGCCGGCGGGACCGGTGCCGTCCTCGGTGGATTTCATCCTGGAGCAGGCGCGCCGCTACCCGGGGCAGGTCACGCTCATCTCGCTGGCGCCGCCCAGCACCCTGGGCGCCCTGATCGATCGCGACCCCGCCGGGTTCGCCAAGCTGAAGCGCGTGGTGATGATGGGGGGCTCGGTTTATGCCGGCTATGACGACACTGGCTATGGCCCACTCAAGGGCCCGACGCCGGAATACAACATCTATTCCGATATCCCCTCGGCCAAGAAGCTCTTCACCAGCGGCGTGCCCCTGGTGGTGATGCCGCTCGACAGCACCCGGCTGAAGCTGGACGAGGTGAAGCGCGACCTGCTGTTCGCCGCCGGCACACCCATGACCGACGCCCTGGCCCTGATGTATCACCAGTGGCGCCACCTGAACGGCTGGGGCCAGATCACGCCCACGCTGTTCGACCTGGTGCCCGTGGCCTATGTCCTGGACCCCAAGCTGTGCCCCACCACGCCCCTGCGCCTGGTCGTAGGCGACAAGGGGGAGACGACGCCGACGGCGGGCCCCGCCAACGCCCAGGTCTGCCTGAAGGAGGACAAGGAGGGTATCCTGGACCTGATGATGACCGGCCTGCTGGCCCGGCAGTAGGGGGACATCCCATCATGCGCCGCCTGCTGGCCGCCGCTTTTCTAGGCACGCTGTTGAGTCTGGGCGCGCTGCTGAGCGGCACCGCCGGGGCGCAGGACACCCAAGCGGTGCCCTACGGCAGCTGGAAGCAGCTGATGATCAACGGCCCCGCCTGCCTCACTTGGCGGGAGGCGTGGGAGGGCGGAACGCCGGAGTGCGCGGGCGCCGACTACGAGGCCTGGCTAGCGGATGTCCGCCATTGGCGCCAGGAACGCCGCATCCGCGTCGGCTACGATCCCGCCCGTTATGACGATCCCCGGCTGGCCTGGACCCGCACCAGCTTCGTCCAGACCCAGATGATGGTGGAGGATCGCTATTTCTATGATCCGGTGGCCGGCCGCTATACCGTCGATCGCTATCTGGACGACCTGACGGCCCGCTTCGGCGGTATCGACGCCGTGCTGCTGTGGCCCGACTATCCCAACATGGGCATCGACGACCGCAACCAGCTGGACCAGGTGGCCAATCTGCCGGGCGGCCTGCCGGCGGTGAAGGCCATGGTGGCGGATTTCCACCGCCGGGGCGTGCGCGTGCTGCTGCCCATGATGATGTGGGACCAGGGGACACGGGCGCCCGCCCAGCCCTGGCCGCAAGCCATCGCCGAACTGGCCAAGGAGATCGGCATCGACGGCATAAACGGCGACACCCAGGACGGTGTGCCGCTGGCCTTTTCGCAGGCGGCGGACAAGGCGGGCCATCCCCTGGCCTTCCAGCCGGAAGGGGTGCTGGCGGATGAGGCCGTGGCCTGGGACCTGATGTCCTGGGGCCAATACACCTTCGCGCCGGTGCCCAAGGTCGACCGCTACAAATGGCTGGAGCCCCGGCACATGGTCAACATCTCGGACCGCTGGGCCCGGGACAAGACCGACGACCTTCACTACGCCTTCTTCAACGGCGTCGGCTGGGAAGCATGGGAGAACGTGTGGGGCATCTGGAACGGCATCAGCGCCCGCGATGGCGAGGCGATGCGCCGGGTGGCGACTTTGGAACGGGGCCTGGCCCCCTTCCTGTCCAGCCCGGACTGGCAGCCCTTCTACCCCACCCGTGCCGCCGGCGTGTATGCCAGCCGCTGGCCGGGCGCCGACGGCGGTGCCGCCTGGACCATGGTGAACCGCAACGACCATCCGCTGGACCAGACGGTGTTGGCCGTGCCGGTGGGCGGACCGGCCCTGCGCTATTTCGACCTTTACCACGGCGTGGAGCTGACGCCGCGGCGGGACGGGGATCAGCTGATGCTGTCCTTTCCGCTGGAGGCCCAGGGCTTCGGCGCCGTGTTGGCCCTGCCCGGCGCCCCGGACGCCGCCACCCGCCAGCTGATGGAGCGTATGAAGGCGCTGACGGCCACGGACCTGGCCGGCCTGCCGCGCGTGTGGACACCGCTGTCCCAGCGCCTGGTCGACATCCCGGCCACGCCGCCGGCCGCCACCGCGCCCGAGGGCATGGTGGAAATTCCGGCCGGCGATTTCACCTTCCGCGTCCAGGGGCTGGAGATCGAGGGCGGCACCGCCGCCGGCGTCGACGTCGCCTATCCCTGGGAGGGGGAGGCGCGGCGCCATCACGAGCATCGCCTGGCGCTGCCGCGCTTCTTCATGGACCGCTTCCCCGTGACCAACGCGCAGTTCAAGCGCTTCCTGGATGCCAGCGGCTATCATCCCAAGGACGACCGCAACTTCCTGAAGGATTGGAAGGGTGGTACCTATCCCGCCGGCTGGGACGACCGTCCGGTCACCTGGGTGTCGCTGGAGGACGCGCGCGCCTACGCCGCCTGGGCGGGCAAGCGCCTGCCGCACGAATGGGAATGGCAGTACGCCGCGCAGGGGCGGGGTGGCCGCCGTTATCCTTGGGGCGACACCTGGCGGGATGACGCGGTACCCGTGCCGGAACGGGGCCGCGCCGTGCGGCCGCCCGACGCGGTGGGTGCCCACCCGGCGGGGGCCGGCCCCTTCGGTGTCCAGGATCTGGTGGGCAACGTCTGGCAATGGACGGATGAGTACCAGGACGACCACACCCGCGCCGCCATCCTGCGCGGTGGCAGCCTGTACCAGCCCCAGGGCTCCATCTGGTATTTCCCACAGGCCTACCGCAACGACCAGCACGGCAAGTTGCTGCTGATGGCCCCCTCCCGCGACCGCTCCGCCTTGGTGGGTTTCCGGTGCGTGAAGGACGCGGGCTGACGGTCAGAGCCCAGGGGCGTGGCCCGCGTGCCGCAAGGCGATCCGCTCCAGCGTGCCGTCCGCCGCCAGGCGGTCCAGCCCCGCCTCCAGCCGTTCCCGTACCGCCGGATCCAGGTGGGGGAGAAGACCATGTATTGGTCCTCCACCGCCAGCGGATGGGGCAGGATGCGAACCCGCCCGTCCCAGCCGTTGTTCTGGATGACCTCTGTCAGTCCTGGATTGCGGAAGATGAAGAAGCGGCCCCGGCCGCTCATCAGCTTGCGCAGGTTGGTGTCGCTGTGCGCGGCCCAGGCGTCGATGCTGCGGTCCTCGATGCCGGCGCGGTGCAGCCGCTCCAGAAAGGCGGAGCCGGCGTTGACCAGGATGGTGTCGTGTCCACCCGCCAGCGTCGCGCGCAACTCATCGAAGGTGGCGATCGCGGCCGGGTCGTCGGCGCGCACGGCCAGCACCGTTTCCATGCGGATGACGGCGCGGTGGGAATAGAGTATCCGGGCTTCCCGTTCCGCCGTGCGGTAGTAGCCGCAATCCGTGTCCAGCCGCCCGGCCGCCAGTTCCTGGACCGCCCGGTCATGGGTCAGCCAGTCCGTGGACCATACCAACCGCACGCCGGCCACCTGGCGCGTCAAGGCCAGCAGGATTTCCTCGCACATGCTGGGGGCTTTGGCGTCCGATGGCCCGTGGCGCGGGATGCGCAGCTCCATAACCGGCGTCGGCGGGCCGCTTGGCGCGGGGGATGCGCCTGCGCCGCTCCATGCGTCAACGAGGCATGCGCCAAGAAGGACGGCCGCCGACAGCGCCATGCGCCGCGCCCATCGCCCCATGCCTTTTTTATGTCGGCTTTTATGTCGGCTTCTCCGGTCCACGCGGGCCCCCGTTTCCCACGGATGCCAGTCTACACCCTGGCGTGGCGTTCTTCTAAGCGCGCCTTCGGTCAGGCCATGCCCAGGCGCACGCGGCGGGCCAACGCGTCCAGGTCGGCACGGCGGGCCAGGATGGCGGCGTCCAGGGTCGCCACCACGGTGGCGCAGTCTGGCAGGCTGCGCCGGATGGCCAGTGTCCGCACCACCGTGCCCAGGAAGGGGCGGGGCGTATAGGCCAGGGCGCCGCTCAGGCCGGCGGCGCGGGCCAGATAGCCCATCTGCAATTCGTCGTGGACACAGGCGTCGATGCGGCCGGCGGCCAGCATCTTCAGCACGCTGACCGGATCCGGCACCATCGCCAAGGTTGGGATGGCGGCCATGTGTTCCGTCGCCCAGCCGTTGCCGACGTAGCTGCCCAGGCGGAAGGCCGCCAGCTCTTCCAGGGTGCCAACCGCCTTGAAACGGTCGTCATCGCGACGGTGCCAGATGCCGATGTCGCTGGTCATCACCGGCTGCAGGCAGAACTGGACATAAGCGGCGCGCTCCGCGGAAGGCACGGTGCAGAAGCCGTCCGCCTGGCCCGCCCGCACGGTGGCCTGGGCGCGGCCCCAGGGCATCAGGCTGGTGATCTGGCTAAAGCCGGCGGCCGAGGTCACGACGTCGACATCGTCTTTCAGCAGGCCGGTGGCGTTGCCGTCCGCGTCGGCATAGCTGAAGGGCACCACATTGTCGGCATAGACGAAACGCAAGGGCGGCACCGCCGCGCGGGCGGCGTGGGGGCCCAGGGCCAGGCCCAGCCCAACGGAACCGGCGCCCCGCAACAGCGCGCGGCGGTCGATGATGGTGCCACTCATCTAGCCCCCCGCGTATTCGGTCCTGGGTGATCGAAGGTGCCGGGACGTGCGTTGACTGACGGTCTGGAAACGGATCGGTTCGTATTCCTAATCCGGACAGGCTACACCAGAGGGGCAAGGGGAGAAAGCGCCACCATCGGTCGTGGGGGTGGCGCCCCCGGATCAGCGCACGGCGTCCGTCATCATGCGGACGAAGCCGTCGCGGTCGGCGCGCTTGATGACGCGCATGTTGGGCACCTGGGGCGCCAGATCCGGATCGGCGTCGGCCGCGTCCGGCAGGATGGCGGACGAGACGCTGGAATAGCCGCGCGTCAGCGTGCCGGCCGTCTCCACGTCCACCACGCACTCCTCCGCCTCCAGCACCAGGGCCTCGTTCAGGGCGCAGGCGCAGGTCAAGGCGTCGGGATGGATGCTGCCGTCGATGCGCTGGCGATCGCGCGAGAAGGCCAGGCTGTCGCGGTTCACGCGCGTGAAGAAGCGCGAGACCGGCGTGTCCAGGGCCGCGATGGCGTCCAGTTCGGCGCTGGTGATGACCCCTTCGACCATGGAGCGGGTCCAGGTCAGCAGGCTGGCCTTGAAGCCGGCGTTGACCACGATCTTGGCCGCCTCGGGATCGACGTAGAAGTTGAACTCGGCCGCGCTGGTGACGTTGCCCACGGCGTTGTCGGTACCGCCCATGATCCATAGGTGCTTGGTGGCCTGGACGATCGCCGGCTCCTTCATCACCGCCAGCGCCAGGTTGGTCAGGGGCGCCTGGGCGATGATGGTGACCTCGCCCGGGTGGGCCATGACGGTATCGATGATGGCGTCGACGGCGTGCTTGGCCTCCGGCCGCTGCTTGGCCGGCGGATAGTTGGCGTCGCTCATGCCGTCTTTGCCGAAGACGTAGGCCGCGTCCAGCGGCTTGCGCATCATGGGCAGGCGGGCGCCCGGGTAGACCGGCACCTCGCCGCCGCGGCCCGCGGCCTCCACCGTGTACAGCGCGTTCTCCACGCACTGGTCGAAGGTCACGTTGCCGTGGCAGATGGTGATGGCGTCCAGCGTCACGTTCGGGTTGCGCAGGGCCAGCAGCAGGGAAAAGGCGTCATCGCCGGCGGTATCGGTGTCGATCAGAAGGCGCATGGGCGCGGTCTCGCTTCAAAACTCAATTGGGGGATTTGCCAAGGGACTCGGCGGTGGTTTTAGGGCCGTGGTCCTGGCCCCACAAGCCGCTTTCGGCCTCGGCGGCCACGGCCATCTCGAAATCGTGGAAGTCCGCCTCCAGCCGCCATTGCAGGGCGGCCTTTTGGCTCTGGTCCAGGAAGGTCTGGCAGGAGGCGGATGGGCTCGTGCCGGGATGATCGGCGGCGCAGGATGCCACGAGCCGCCCCGGCGACCCCCACAGGCTGGCGCCGGGTAGGAAGGCATGCTCCAGCCCGTCGCGGGAGAAGGTCTTCAGCGTGGCGTAATCCAGGCCGTAGGTCTCCGCCGCCCGCCCATATTCATGCGTCAGGTCGATGCGCGACACGCCTTCGTCATCGGTGGACAGGGCCAGCGGCACGCCGAAGGCGCGGTAGGTGGTGATGGGGTGGTCGCGGCCGGTCACGCCCAGGATGACGTCGTTGCTGGTCAGGTTGATCTCCACCAGCACGTTCCGGTCGGCCATGGTCTTCAGCACGCGCTGGGCGTCCGTCTCCTGCCCGATATCGACGCCGTGGCCGATGCGCTTGGCGCCCGCCACCTCCACCGCCAGGCGGATGTGGTCGCGCAGATCCTCCGGTGGCACCAGGCCAAGCGCCAGTTCGCCGGCGTGCAGCGACAGGTTGGCCGCCGGCATGCGGCGGCCCAGATAGCCCAGCAGGCGCATCTGCAGGCCATAGTCCTTCAGCGTCACCGGGTTGTCCTCCGGCGCCACCAGGTTGACGCCGACGAAGCGCGGGTCGGCGGCCGTCAGGGCGTAGCCGTACAGGCTTTGCGCGAACACCTGGGGGGCGGGCAGCACGCGGATGACCTGGGCCAGATAGCGGATGGTGACGGCGCAGCCCGGCTGGGCGTCGGCGCTGCCGCAGCGCAGGATCTGGCGCATGCGGGCCTCCGCCGCGTCGGTGTCGGCCTTCGCGGCGGCGATGATGGCCGGCAGGCCAGGTTCCACCCTGGCGCGCCAGGCGTCGAACGTGGCCGTGTCGCCGGGGATGGTGCCCGGGGCCGGCGTGCCCAGCGGGGCGGCCAGGGCCGCCGCCTTGGACATGCCGTTGGACCACATCAGTTCCAGGTACAGCACGTGGCTGGCGGCGGCGCGGTTCGCCGCCTCCGCCAACATCTCGGGCACCCGGGCCTTCAGCGCCGGCTCGAACTTGGCGAAGCTGTCGAAGAAATGGTCGTGCCCGGACTCCGTACCCGCCACGAAGTTGCGCATGGACAGGGCGTTGATCAGCCGGTTGTACAGGCCGACGTCGCGCCGCGCGTCGGCCGCCGGCACCAGGCCACCGGTGCAGGGGGCGGGCTTCAGCACCAGCGCCTTGGGGTCGACGCATGCCGATTCCGCCGCCGCCCAGTCCACCATGTTCTCGGCGTAGATGCCGCCGCTCATATGATTGTGCAGGTCGGCGCCCTTGGGCATGCGGCGCAGGAACATGGCCAACCGCACCGGGTCAGCGCGCAACTGGCGGAACAGCGCGGCCGTCTGGGACTCTGGTGTCAGGGATTCCGGTGTCCGGGGGGCCTCGGCCGGGGCGGGCGCTGACGCCGGCGCGTCGCCACGGCCGCCATCAGCGGCACAGGCGGCCAGCAGCACCAGGCCACCCGCCGCCAGAATGGTACGGATACGCGTCGCCCCTGTGCGCCCCATGCGGGTACGCAGTGCCCCCATGCTCATGCCCCTCGCCCCTTGTCCTTTCATCCGCCCACGGGACAGCCCGCCGCCGGGATGGGTCAGGGTCGGGCCGTCGACGCGTCCAGGGGCGGGGGCCACGGGGCGGATACGCCGTTGCCAGTCCAGGGCATTATGGGTGTTGGCGGCCAGCGGTGCCACCGCCCAAATCCAGGAAGACTTTCAAGCCGGGCGTGGGGTCCCGCCATAGCCGCCGGCTATCAAAACGGGATGTTGAACCTTAACCATTGGCCGTTAAACTTCCGGCTGATCAGGGCGCTTCCGTTCCGGGGCGTCTTTCCAGCCGTCAGGAGAACCCCAGGTGCGCGCCCTTTCCGCCCTCGCCCTTTGCACCCCGCTCGCCGCCTCGCTGCTGCTGTCCCTGCCGGCGGCGGCGCAAACCCCGCCGGCCGACCCCGACAAGAAGGCGGTGATCCAGCAGCAGAAGGAAAATGAGGACGCGGAAAGCCTTTGCCGCGTCATCAAGGACAAGGCCGATTATGACAAGTGCCTGGAGCTGTACTTCCTGGACCAGGACCAGTTCCGCGCCTTCCTGGAGGCGCACAAGCCCAAGCCCGCGCCCAAGGCTTGAGGAGAATGACGCGGCCGCCCCGGTGAACCCGCCGGGGCGGCCGCCATCCCATCGACCGCCTCAGAACTTGTAGCTGACGCGGCCGTAGTAGAACGCCCCGTTGAAGCCGAAGGGCGAGTAGTTGCTGTAGGGATAGATGCCGCTGGTGCTGTTGGCGGCGATGACCTTGTCGGGATAGACGTCGAACACGTTGTCCGCGCCGACGGTAACGCCGATGGCGTCGGTCACCTGATAGCTGATGGCGATGTCGGTGACCCACTTGGCGCCATAGGTCTGGTCCAGCGTCGGGTTACTGCTGTCCAGCGAGGTGGTGCTGCCATAGCGGGTGGTGCGCACCGTGGTCGACAGCTTGTCCCAATCATAGGTCGCCGCCAGGTTCAGCTTGTTCTTGGGCTGGCCCTTCTCGATGCGGCCCTTCTCCGACCGGCCGAAGCGGAAGACCGTGGTGCCCAGGCTGGCCAGCTGCGACGGATTGCCCTCGACCCGCGTCACTTCCGTGTCGTTCAGGTTAAGGCCGGCGGTCAGCGACAGGCTGCCCGCGTCGCCCAGATCGAGGGCGTAACGGCCCACGATATCCACACCCCGGGTGCGGGTGTCGATGGCGTTGGTGAAGAAGCGGCCGCCGCCGATGCCGGTGACGCCGTTGGCCGCCAGCAGCCGCACCACCGCCGCCCCGGTCAGGTTCTCCGACAGCACGATGCGGTCGTCGATGTCGATCTGGTAGAAATCCACAGTGGCATAGAAGTTGTCCGCCGGGCGGAACACCAGGCCGGCGCTGTAGTTGGTGGACTTCTCGGGCTTCAGCGGCTCCGCCCCCAGCGCCTTGGCCGCCGGGTCCGTCACCGGGAAGGTGCGGACGTCATAGGGCACGCTGTTGATGAACACCGTGCTGGTGGCGGAATAGTGCGACTGCGCCAAGGAGGGCGCGCGGAAGCCGGTGCTGATGGCCCCGCGCACGGACAGGGCGGAGATCAGGTCGTATTTGGCCGACAGCTCCCCGTTCGTGGTGTCGCCGAAGTCGCTGTAATGCTCATACCGGCCGGCCAGGTTCACCAGGAAGTCAGGCGTCAGCTTGGTTTCCAGCTCGGCATAGGTGCCGACGCTGCCCCGGCTGTTGGTGCCGGCGTCAGCCGGCTCGAACCCTGGGAAGACCTGGGCGCCGGGGGCGGCCGCCGTGCCCTTGGACGGACCGTCCAGCACCGGCACGCCGCCATTGATATAGCTGGCGGGCTCCCCCGCCTTGATCGTGTAGTCCTCGCGCCGCACCTCGGTGCCCACGGCGATGGACAGCGTGTCGGGCAGGAAGCCGACATGGGCCAGCTTGCGGACGTCCAGGTTGCCCACCAGCTCGTCCGACACCAGCTCGCCGGCCTGGAAGTCGCGCGGGCTGGCCGTGCCCAGCGACACGTTGACGGAATTCTCCACGCCATAGTCGAAGCGGTTGCGGCCGTAATCGACGCTCAGGTCATAGGTCCAGTCGTCGGGCAGGTCGCCGCGCACGCCCACCGTGGTCGACAGATCCAGCTGCTTGGACGTGATGTAGGGCAGGTAGCCGTTGGGCGTCAGGGCCCGCACCGTGCGCACGTCCTGCGCTCGGCGGAAGAAGCCGGCGCTCTGGCCGTCGCGCTGGCCCAGGCTGGCGAAGGCGTAGATTTCCGCCTTGTCGTTCACCGGCAGGCTGGCGTTCAGGAACAGGTTGTATTCCTTGTCCAGCGGATCGCCGAAGCGGCTGTCGTGTCGGTCGAAGGTGGCCTCGCGCGGGTCGCCGGCCGTCAGGTACTGCTGACGCGGGTCATCGCCGGACCGGTCCGTGGGCCGCGACCGGTGCGCCTCCGCCGACAGGGTGACATAGCCGTTGCGGGGCAGGGGCAGGCCGACATTGGCCTCCACCCGACCGGTCTGGCCGTCGCCGGCGCCGTATTCGCCATACTCCACGGCGGCGCTGCCGCCGCTGTCCTGACCCTTCAGGCGGATGTTGATGACGCCGGCGATGGCGTCGGAGCCGTATTGGGCGGCGGCGCCGTCGCGCAGCACCTCGATCTTCTCGATGGCGATGGACGGGATGGTGTTCAGGTCCACGGCGTCGGAGCCGCGGCCCACGCTGCCGTTCAGGTTCAGCACGGCGCTGACGTGCCGGCGCTTGCCGTTGACCAGCACCAGCGTCTGGTCGGGGCTCAGGCCCCGCAGGGTGGCGGGGCGCACATGGTCGGTGCCGTCGGTATTGGCCGGCTGCGGGAAGTTGAAGCTGGGCACCAGGGCGCGCAGCATCTGCGTGGTCTGGACCAGGCCGGTCTTCTCCAGCTCATCCACCGGCAGCACGTCGATGGGCACGGGGGAGGACGCGACGGTGCGATCGCTGCGCCGCGTGCCGGTCACCACCACCTCGTCCAGGTCGCTCAAGGTGGCGTTGCTTTGCGGCGCCGGTTCGGCCGCGTGCGCGGCCCGTACGGCAAAGGGAGCGCCCAGGACCAGCGCCAGCGCGGTGGCGGCCCGGCGGTGCTTGGCCAGGGACGGCCTTGAAAAAACTGTCATGGATTAAGACTCCCAACGGGTCGTCGCCGTCCGCCATCCGTAGGGCGGACAGAAACAACGTTTTTTTTGTGTTCATATTTTTATTCAACACGCACCATTAGCATGGCGCGGATCGTCGCAGTATCGCAAGCACCGACCTGGAACGGTGCGCGGCGGAGGTGCCATGCAGAATTGTATAGATCACGTGGCGTTTGGCCGATCTTCGGCGCGCCTTATTTAACGGTACCACTAATGTGGTATGTAAGCCAAACGTCGCTTGACAGCGGGGGTGGACGCCGATGAGCATGGGGATCAATTTGCGGCCCCCTTGGGCTCACCCCACCGGCGCCGGGTAGGAACACCCATGACGACACGGCCGACCATCGCCATCATCGGCGCGGGCTTCAGCGGTTCTTTGCTGGCCTTGCACCTGCTTTCCCGCGGGGCCGACTGTCCCCGCATCCTGTTGATCGAACGCGCCTCCGACTTCGGGCGGGGGTTGGCCTACGCCACCGGCAACCCCGCCCATCTGCTGAATGTCCGGGCCGGGAACATGAGCGCGTTCCCCGACCAGCCGGAACATTTCCTGGCCTGGCTGCGCCAGCAGGGCGACGCGGTGCCGGGGGCGGCCGGGGCCGGCCCCGCCAGCTTCGTCGCGCGCCAGACCTACGGCCACTACCTCCAAAAGCTGATCTCGGACGCGGCCAAGCAGTCGCGCTCCGCCGGGCGCCTCATCCTGGTGCCGGACACCGCCGTGGCCCTGCGGCATGAGGGCGGGCGCATGGTGGTGCGCCTGGACGTGGGCCGGGAATACAAGCTGGACGCCGCCGTGCTGGCGATCGGCAACTTTCCGCCGCAGCCGCCGCATCTGTTCGATGCCAGTTTCTTCCGTTCCCCCCGCTTCCATCCCGACCCGTGGGCGCCCAGCGTGGCGCGGGACATCGGCGTGCGTGACAGCGTGCTGGTGGTGGGCACCGGCCTGACCATGGTCGACACGGTGCTGTCCCTGCGGGCGCGGGGCCACCAAGGGCAGATCGTGGCGCTGTCGCGCCGTGGCCTGCTGCCCCGCCGGCACACCGATGCCGTGCCCCACGTCGTGCCGCCGCCGCCGGACATGCCCACCTCCCTCTCCCGCGCGCTGGCCCATGTGCGCCACCTGGTGCGGCAGGAACAGGCGGCGGGGCGCGCCTGGCAGCCGGTGATCGACAGCCTGCGCCCGCGCACGGTGGCCTATTGGCAGGCCCTGCCCTTGGGCGAGAAGAAGCGATTCCTGCGCCACCTGCGCCCCTGGTGGGACGTGCACCGCCACCGCTTGGCGCCGGCCGTCGCCACCCAGCTGACGGCCCTGCAGGCCACGGGCGCGCTGATCGTCACCGCCGGCCGGTTGCAGTCCATCGAGGAGGTGCCCGACGCCCCGCAGGGTCGGGTGCGGGTGACCTACCGGCCCCGCAACGAAAGCGGCGACATCACCTTCCCGGTCGACCAGGTCATCAACTGTTCCGGCCCGGCCTGCGATATCCTGCGGGTGACCGATCCGCTGGTGCGCGACCTGCTGGCCCAGGGCACCATCCGTCCCGATCCCCTGCACCTGGGTCTGGACGTGGATAGTGAGGCGCGGGTGCTGGACGCCGGGGGCAAGCCGGTTTCCGGGCTGTACGCCATCGGCCCCGTCACGCGCGGCACCTTCTGGGAAATGACGGCCGTACCCGACATCCGCATGCAGGCCGCCACCCTGGCCCAGCACCTGGGCGCCTACATCGACCGTCACGCCAAGGTGGCGGTGGAGGCCTGAGGCAGAACCTTTCGGCCCCTTGTCGAATTTGGGAAAGATGGACTTATATGAAGCGGCGGTTGGGGATGCCGACGGCCCCGGCCTGCCTTTCCGTCACGAAAGAGTTCATTCATGGGTTGCCAAGCTTGCCGTGACGGTGCGGAGCTATCCTTTGACTTCACAATGGCTTTCCAGCCTATCGTCGATGTCGCCGCCCGCACCGTCTTCGCCTATGAGGCCCTGGTGCGCGGCCCGAATGGTGAGGGCGCGGGCACGGTGCTGGCCGCCGTGGATGCCGACAACCGCTATGCGTTCGACCAGGCTTGCCGGGTCAAGGCCATAGAGCTGGCGGCGGCGCTGGGCCTGCCGGCCACGGGGGCCCGCCTATCCATCAACTTCATGCCGGCGGCGGTCTACCAACCGGAAAATTGCCTGCGCGCCACCGTGCAGACCAGCCGAACCGTGGGCATGCCCTTGGACCGACTGATGTTCGAGGTGACGGAGAATGAACCCGTCAACGACCCGGCCCATCTGTTGGGCATATTCCAGGAATACCGCCGCCGGGGCTTCCTGGCCGCCATCGACGATTTCGGCGCCGGCTACGCCGGGCTCACCTTGCTGGCCAAGTTCCAGCCGGACGTCTTGAAGATCGACATGGAACTGACCCGCGACGTCGCCAACCGTCCCGTCAGCCGCACCATCGTCGCGGCCATCGTTCAGGTTTGCCAGACCCTGGGCATCACCGTCGTGGCGGAAGGGGTGGAGACGGAAGACGAACTGGCCGCCCTGCGCGCGATGGGCATCAATTTGATCCAGGGCTATCTGTTCGGCCGCCCGGCGTTCGAGGCGCTGCCCAAGCCCCTAGGCCTCTAGGCGCGCCAGGAACCGGTCGAAGGACCGGTCCACCGCCTCCCGCCCGCCACCAATGATGTCGCGGCCCCAGGTGTAGCCGTAGACGTCCTCGAACCGCAGGCCGGCCAGACGTTCGCGGATACCCCGCACATCCGCCGCCGTCATGGGCAGGTAGTTGGGGTAGCTGTACATGAAGGTGACGTGGCGGCGGTCCATCACCACCTGCAGCGCGTCGCCGGGGAACAGGGCGCCGCCGGGTCGGGGACCGTCCCGCCAATGCAAGGCGGTGCTGCCGGGGAAATGCCCGCCGCAGCGGATCAGGGTCACCGCGTCCGACAGGGCCAGGCGGTCCCCCTCCCAGAACTCCACCTGCGGCGCCGGGCGCATGACCCAGTCGCGGTCGGCGGCATGCAGCAGGATCGGGACATTCCCGAGCGCCTCGCTCCACGACACCATGGACGCATAGAAATGGGGGTGGGAGATGACGATCCTGTCCACGCCACCCCGCGCCTTCAGCGCCGCCACCCCGTCCTCCGTCACCAGCGGCACGCATTCCCACAGGATGGCGCCGGCGTCGGTGGGCAGCAGCAGGGCGCGCTGGTCGATGGCGAAGGATGGCGTCATGCCCAGCGCGAACAGGCCCGCGTCCTTCTCCAGCCGGTTGCGATGGCGGGCGGCCAGCCCGTCCATGGTGGTCCAGCGCTGACCGCGCCACCCGACATACTGGCGCTCATCCTCGCAGATGGGGCAATGGTCGGGCGGGGTCGTGGCGCTGAATTGGGTGCCGCAGGTCTCGCAGATGGCGTGCATGGCGGTGCTTCCGGTAAGGCCAGGGGCGCTGAGGCCAGGGGCGTTCAGGCCAGGGCGGGGTGGGGGGCGACACCCTGGGCGGCGCACCAAGCCAGATAGGCGGCCCGCGCGCTGGCGCTGTTGGTGGTCCCTGTCACCTGGCCCTGTTCATCCAGATAGTCGATATCCCCCGTCAGGCTGATGTGGATGACGCAGGGTTCATCCCCCACGGTCCGCCAGCTGTCGACATTGCCCGCCGGCTCATGGACGAAGACGCCGGGGCCGATGATCTCCCCCGTCTCGATGATCTCGCGCGATCCCGACAGGGTGTAGGCGTGAACCTCCCCGCTGTGGCGGTGGCGGGGGATGAGGGTGCCGGGCTCCACCCGCAGCTGCAGGTCATAGCCGTCCTCGGCGAAGTGCAAAGGGCGGAACGACAGGCCGGGGCGCAGGGGAACCCAGGCTTGGGCCAGGGCGTCGATGGGATGGGCGGTTGGGGCGCCGGCAGTGGGGGCGTTGACGGTGGGGATCATGACGGTTCCTGCGGTGTTCGGGTTGGTCAGCGGGCTTGGGCGACGGTGCGCTGCGCGGTGGCCAGGGTGATTTCCTCCGGCCCCAGGATGCGGGTGATGCGGCCCTTGGCGTCGATGATGGCCAGGCTGGGCACCTCGCGCACGCCGAAGGCGCGGAACAGATGGCCGTCGGCGTCCAGGGTCAGAGGCAGGGCGCCTGGTACCGGCGTCTTGGGGTTGGCCTGGTAATCGGCCAGGTCCTTGGCCGAGGCCCACAGGCCCGAGGCCACGCCCAGCCAATGGGCCTGGCCCTGGTCGGCCAGGCTGGACGCCACCTCCCGCGCTTGGCGGCAGGCCGCCGCCCTGGCCGGACGGCTGGTGGCCAGATAGGACTCGCACCAGGGGGAAAAGAACAGGACGGCACGGGGCTTGCCGTCGCGGCTGGGGCCGCCCAGGGGGAAGGCCTGGCCGGTGGTGATGCTGGTGGTCAGGCCGGGCAGGATGTCGCCCGGCTTGTAGGTGGCCTCCTGCGGATGGCCAGGGGCGCTGGCGATGCCGGCGGCGCTCCCGCCCTCCGCCAGCGCCGCCTGCAGCGCCTGGTGCAGTTTGTCGTCCGCCAGATGGCCGACGTAGAGGATGCGGCCGTCGCGGCCGATGACCACATGCTGCGGCGTCACCCGCAGGTTCAGGGCGGCGGCCAGGCTGCCGTCATCCACAGCCACCGGCATACGCAGGCCCATCTTCTGGCGGAAGTCGCGCACGGTCGCCGGTTTGTCGTTGAAGCCGGTGTTGACGGCGATGATGGCCATCCTGTCACCCAGCGTCTCGTAATCCGCCTCGAAGCCCGGCATCTGCTCGCGGCAGGGCACGCACCAGGTGGCCCAGAACTTCAGGTAGACCGGCTTCTTGCCGTAGTAAGCGGACAGGTCGATGCGCTCCCCCTCCAGGGTGGTCAGCGTGGCCGCTGGGCCAGGCAGGCCCAGCAGGCCGCTGCCCGCCGCCTCCGCCCGGCCCTGGCCGCTTTCGGCAGTGACGGCTGGCGTGCCGTCCGTGGCGGCCTTGGCGGGGATGGTGGCGGTGGCGAGGGCGGCCATCAGCGGGCCGGCAAGCGAAGGGGTGCGCATCAGGACATTCCTTCAGGATCCGATGGGTCCAGCATGGCGCGAAATTGGATCAAGAACGAGAGCCGATTCGTGGTATTTCTGGTGATCCAATTGGGGACACCGACACCTGATGACCACCGCCCTGCAACTGGGCCTGACGCTGCCGCCGCCCGGCTCCCGCCATGTCCGCCGCGCCCTGCACGACCAGTTGCGCGCCGCCATCCTGGACGGGCGGCTGGCGCCGGGTCTGCCCCTGCCGCCCAGCCGGACGCTGGCGCGGGACCTGGGCTTGTCCCGCACCACGGTGGTGACGGTCTATGACCTGCTGTTGAGCGAGGGGTATGTCGTCGCCCGCACCGGCGCCGGCACCTTCGTCGCCGACACGGGCGCCAAAGCGCAGGCCGGCGCCGCGGCCGGGGGGCCGCCGCCCGGCCCGCCCAGCGGCGTGCGGCTGAACCCGGCGTTGCTGGCGCCCGGTGGTGCCCGCGCACCCACCCTGCCGCCGGAGGTTGCGGTCAATTTCCGCCTGGGGCTGCCGGACACCAGCGACTTCCCCTTCGATATCTGGGGGCGGCTGTACATCCGGGCGCTGCGCGCCTTCGCCCGCGCGCAGCCCGGCTATCGCGAGCCGGCGGGCCGGCCGGCGTTGCGGGCGGCGGTGGCGGGCCACGTCTCTTTCACCCGCGCCGTGGCCTGCCGGGCAGAGGACATCGTCATCACCGCCGGCGCGCAGCAGGCCTTCGACCTGCTGGCCCGCGTGCTGGTGACGCCGGACCGCCCGGTGGTGGCGATGGAGGATCCCGGCTACGCCTCCGCCCGGGGCGCCTTCCTGGCCGCCGGCGCCCAGCTTCATCCCGTGCCGGTGGATGGGGAGGGGCTGGTGGTCGACGCCCTGCCGCCGGACGCGGCCGTGGTCTACGTCACGCCGTCCCACCAGTTCCCCTTGGGCGTGCCCCTGTCGCCCCGGCGGCGCCAGGCGCTGCTGGCCTATGCCGCCGCCCGGGGCGCCGTGATCGTCGAGGACGATTATGACGGGGAATTCCGCTACGGCGGCCGGCCGCTGGACGCGCTGCAGACCCTGGACGGCGGGGCCCGCGTCTTTTATGTCGGCACCTTTTCCAAAAGCCTGTTCCCAGCCCTGCGCCTGGGCTTCATCGCCGCGCCGTCCTGGGCGCGCGATTCTGTGCTGAGGGCCAAGCAGGTGGCCGACTGGCACGCCCCGGTGGTGGAGCAGGACACCCTGGCCGCCTTCATGGCCGAGGGGCACCTGGCCCGCCACGTCCGGCGCATGCGCACCGTTTATGATGAACGGCGGACCGCCCTGCTAGGGGCCTTGGCCGCCCATTGCGGTGACCTGCTGGATCCGGTGCCGGCGGTGGCGGGGCTGCACCTGGCCGTACGCTTCCGCCGGCCGGTGGACGCGGATGCCGTGGTGGCCCAGGCCCTGGCCGTCGGCATCGGGGTGGAGAGCCTGGCCACCTACGCGCTGCGACCCGCGCCAGAGGGGCCCGCCCCGGGGGACGTCGCCGCCGGCCTCGCCTTCGGTTACGGCGGGGTGGGGGTGGACGCCATCGCGCCAGCCGTCAGCCGGCTGGCGGCCATCCTTCGGGGCGCAACGCGGTCCGCAGGCTGAACGCCAGCAGGCCGGCCGACAGCAGCAGGAAGATGGCGGCGTGCGGCTCCAGCCAGGTGCCGGCGATGGCGGCGAAGGCGACACAGCAGCCCATCCACGCCACCAGGCCGGCGGCACAGATCCACGCCAGCGCCTTGTCCGCTGGCCGGCTGCCGCGCAGCAGGTTCAAGGCGCCCAGCAGGATGACCAGGATGCTGGCGCTCAGGGCCCACAGCAGCACCATGGGCTGGTTGCCGTAGGCGTTGAAGGAACCGGCGGTGTGGCCCCCGGCACCCAGGATCAGCAGCACCGCCAACGTGCGGTCGACGATCTTTCCCATCGCATTCCCCCTGTTGCCCCCGTTCGGCCTTTTTCAGCCGTTGGCCGCGCCGGCGTACAGATCCAGGATGCCGCCCCAGCCGCCGTCGCTGTCCACCTTGCCCCGCAGGCGCTCGCCATTCTCGGTGCCAAAGCGCTCCAGGTCGCGGTGTTCCAGCGTCACCCGGGTCAGCGTCTCATCCAGGGCGGTGAAGGTCACCTCCACCTCCGAATAGGTGTCGGTGCGGACCTGGAAATCGCCGTCCAGGTGCCAGCTCAGCACCAGGCGGGCCGGCGGCTGCCACGCCAGCACGCGGCCCCAGTCGCATTCCGCCCCGTCATCGCCCACCTCGTACCAGCGGCCATCCACCTTGGGCTCGATGATGGCATTGGCCAGGGGCGCCCTGCCGATGTGGTGGGTGGCGGGCCACCAGCTGCTGAAGCGGGTGGTGAAAACATGGAAGGCGTGGGCCTGGCTGGCCTTCACCGTCACGGTCTTCACCACGGGTGCTACGGCGATGGTGCGATCAGCAAGCGTCATGGCGGTGGCCTCCCTCTTATGGTTGATCGGTGCTCCTTTCCGCCTCGACGACAAAGGCGTCGAGCGCGGTCTCCCAGAACTGGTCCAGCCAGCGGCGCAGCGCGCCCAGGCCGTGCGGGTCGATGTGATAGATGCGGCGTGTTCCTTCCGCCCGATCGGTCACCAGGCCGGCATCCTTCAGCACCTTCAGGTGTTGCGATACCGCTGGCCGGCTGATGGGCAGATGCCGCGCCAACTCCCCCACCGGCTGCGGCCCCGCCCGCAACCGCTCAAACACCGCCCGCCGCGTGGGATCGGCCAGGGCGGTCAGCGCTTGTTCGTAAGACATGACTTACGGTAAGTCATGGCGAACGGATTAGTCAAGGGGGCTGGAATGGTGAATGGAACGGGTACGGTCAGTTAGCCGCCCAGGGATTGAGAATGGGCTGTTGCAGAAGACCGAAGTCGGCGACGTTGCGCGTCACCAGGGTCAGGTTATGTGTTTCCGCCGTGGCGGCGATGAAGGCGTCCATCACGCTGATGGAACGGCCTGTCGTCTGGCCGCGTGCCACGATGATGCCCCAGGCATCGGCCACCGCCGTGTCGATGGTCAGGATACGGTGATCGAAACGCAGGGGCAGGTCGTCCCGCAACCATATGTCCAGCCGGTCCCGGCGTTGACCCGGTGCCAGCCGCTGCACGCCTTGACGCAGTTCCGCCAGGGTGGCGACGCTGAGATAGAGGCGATCCTCATCCGCCGTAGCCAGCCATTCGATGACGCCGGTGTCGGGGCGTGGCTTAACCCACTCCGACACCACGTTGGTATCCAGCAGATAGTTCACAGATCGATCTCGGGGGAACGATCTGCCGCGCGTTCCACAATCAGGCCAGAGTCACGCAAGGGGGACACGGTGAAGAACTCCGCCAGATTGCCCACACGTTTGGTTTTGCGTTCCCATTCCTCGGCCGAAACCACAACGGCGGTGGTGCGGCCATTGCGGGAAATGACCTGCGGGGTCCCGGCGGCGGCACGGTCGAGCACCTCACTGAACTTGGCTTTCGCTTCCGCGACGGTCCAGGTTTTCATGCTGCGATCCTTTCCATGACTATATTGGTCATTATGGTCATTCGCGCGGCAGCCGACAAGGCGAAAGGGCCCCGGTGAAAACCAATAGCCAAGGCCGCCGGCCATCCCGTAAGACAGCGGCAATCTTCGCTATACGCTGCTTGCCGCCATGATCCTCGACATCCTCGCCGCTATAGGCCTGCTGGCTATCCTCGCCATCTGTGTCCATGGCATGCGCACTCCGCGAAAGCGCACAGGCTTCCTGCTCATGGCGGCCGTGACCCTGCTGGCGATGGGGGTGCTGGTGGCCGACAATGTCGTGACCATCGGCCTGGTGCACGGCGCGCGCTTCGGCGCCGTGATCCTGGGCGTGATGGGCTTGGTCAACGGCGCGCTGGTCCTGGCGCAGATTGTCAGAGGCAAGCCGTGGAACCCCCGGCGGCCCGGGCGGTGAACCGTCCGGTCAGGGAAAGCTGGCCGTCACCTCGATGACGCCGACGATGGCGGCGTTGAAGGCCGGTAGGTCCTCCGCCGGGATCCAGTATTCCAGATGGTCGCGTCCGCCGGCTTCCTGCACCGGGTACTTGGCCAGGAAGTCCGCCGCCACCTGAAAGCGGGTGACGTACCCCTTGCCCGAGGCCGGCACGTTCCAGTCCCGCGCGATCTTCACGGCATAGTCCTCCGTCAGCACCGGATAGAAGATGGGCTGTTCCGGCAGGCGGGGCGGAAAGGCCCGCATCTCCGCCTGTTCCATCAGCGCCAACTCCTCCGGTCCCACGGGGCGCCACAGGGTGATGGTTTCAGGTGAAGCGGCGGTCATAAGCAGGCTCTTCAGGCGGGAACGATCAAGTTCCCCACCGTCTCACGCGCCCGTCAGGAAATCCACCAGCGTCAGGGCCACGACCTCCGTCGCCTTGTAGAGGTCGCTCAGCGGCAGGCGCTCGTCGGCGCGGTGGGCGTTGGCTTCCTCGATGGTGTGGGGGCCGGCGCCGTAGAGCACGGTCGGGACTCCGGCGGCGGCGTAGTGGCGGGCGTCGGTGTAGATGGGCACGCCCTTGGCGGCCACAGGTTCCCCCAGGATGCGGGTGGCGTGGCGGCTCAGGGCGTCGGTCAGGCGGTCGGTGCCGGCGATGGGCTTCAGCGGTTCTGCCAGCAGGATGCGGCGCACCGTCACCATCGCCTCCGGCCGTTCGGCGGCGGCCGCGGCGATGACCTGGCGCAGGGTGGCCTCCACCGTGGCCCCCTGTTCCTCCGGGATCATGCGGCGGTCCAGGCGGAAGGTGATGCGGTCGGGCACGACGTTGGTGTTGATGCCGCCGGAAATCAGGCCGACGGTCAGCTGCGGGCTGCCGATGCCGGGCACGGCCGAGACGGTGGCGGCATAGCCGGCACGGTGCTGGTACAGCCAGCTGAGGATGACGGTGGCGGCCTCCAGCGCGTCGATGCCGGTGGCGGGCAAGGCGGCGTGGGCGGACTTGCCCCGCACCTCCACCTCCAGATGCAGGCAGCCGTTGTGGGCGGTGACGATGCCATAGCTGAAGCCGGCGGACACGGCGTAGTCCGGCTTGGTCAGCCCTTGGTCCAACAGCCAGCGCGGCCCGATCTCCCCGCCCGCCTCCTCATCATAGGTCAGGTGCAGTTCCACCGTGCCGTTCAGGGCCACGCCCTGGCGCGCCAGCTCGTCCAGCGCCATCAGGGCGTAGGTGTAGGAGGCGAAGTCGGATTTGGACACGGCGACGCCGCGTCCGTACATCCAGCCGTCCTTGACGGTGGCGGCATAGGGATCGACCGTCCAGCCCTCACCCGGCGCCACCACGTCGCCATGGGCGTTCAGGGCGATGGTGGGGCCACCGGTCCCGAAGCTGCGGCGCACGATCAGGTTGGTGGCGCTGATCATGCCGTTGGCCTTGACCAACTCGTCCGGCACCCTGTGACGCTCCACCGTATAGCCCAGGCCTTCCAGCAGCTCGGCGGCGCGGGCGGCGTGGGGGGCGCAGTCGCCCGGCGGGTTGTCGGACGGCACCTTGATCAGTTCCGCCAGGAAGCGCACCTGCTCCTCCCGCTTGGCCGTCAGGAAGGTGTGGACGGCCCCCTGGATGGCGGTGGCGGTGTCGGTGGTCATTGAAGCGGTCCTTCCGAAAGGGAAACAGGTTCGAAGCGGCGCAGAAAGTCCAGCAGCACGGTGACGGCCAGGTCGGCATCCTCCACCGTGATGCTTTCGGCCGGGTTGTGGCTGATGCCGCCGGCGCAGCGCACGAACAGCATGGCCATGGGACACAGCGCCGCCAGGGCCATGGCGTCGTGGCCGGCGCCGCTGGGCAGATGGTGGGGCACGATGCCGGCCCGCGCCACCGCCTGGCCCAATTGGCGCATCAGGCCGGGATGGCAGTGGGCGGCGGCGGCGTCGTGGGTCGGCTGGATGTCCAGCGCCACGCCGCGCCGGCTGGCGATGGCGGCCAGGGCATCCAGTAGGCCGGCGGCGGCCTTCTTGCGGCTGTCGTCACGCGGGCTGCGCAGGTCGATGGTGAAGGTGGCCTGGCCGGGGATGACGTTCACCGCACCCGGCTTGGCTTCGATGCGGCCCACGGTGGCGACCAGATCCGGTTCCGCCCCGCCGGCGGTCTCCACCGCCAGCACCATTTCCGCCGCCGCGGCCAGCGGGTCGCGGCGCAGGGCCATGGGCACGGTGCCGGCATGGCCCGCCTGGCCGGTGACGGTGACGGCATAGCGGCTGGCGCCGTTGATGGCGGTGACGATGCCCAGGGGCAGGCCCCGGGATTCCAGCACCGGGCCCTGCTCGATATGCACTTCGACGAAGCCCAGCACCTGGGACGGATCGCGGGCGACGGCGGCCAGGCCGGCGGGGTCACCGCCGAAGTCCGTCAGCGCATCGCCCAGGGTGATGCCGTCGCGGTCGCGCGCGGCCACAGCGTTGGGGGCGAGGGTGCCGGCCACGGCGCGGCTGCCCGTCAGGGTGACGGGGAAGCGCACGCCCTCCTCATCGCCGAAGCCCAGCACCTCGATGGCGTAGGGCAGGCGCTCCCCCCGGCGGTTCAGCTCGGCGACGGCGGCGACGGCCCCCAGCACGCCCAGGTTGCCGTCGTACTTGCCGGCGTTGCGCACCGTGTCGATGTGCGAGCCCAGCAGCAGGGCGGGCAGGCCGGGCGTGGTTCCCTCATAGCGGCCGACGACGGTACCGGCGGCGTCCAGGTGCGCCGCCATCCCCGCCTCACGCATCCAGGCCAGCAGCTGGTCGGCGGCGGCGCGATGCTCCCGCGTCAAATACAGGCGGGTCAGGGCGTCCGGGTCGGCGCTGTGCCGGGCGAAATCGTCCAGGCGCGCCATCAGGGCGGGGCCGAAGATCACGGCAGCATTTCCTTCAGGCGCAGCAGGGCGATGCGCTCCACCTGCGTGGTCGCGGTGGCGAACTCCGTCTCCGCGTCGTTGTCCACCCGGGCCTCGAAATTCGCCAGGATGGCGGCGCGGGTCAGGCCGCGCACCGCCAGGATGAAGGGGAAGCCGAAGCGCGCCTTGTAGGTGTCGTTCAATTCCTGGAAGCGCGCGTATTCCTCCGGCGTGCACTTGTCCAGGCCGGCGGACGCCTGCTCGGCGGTGGAATCGGCCGTCAGTTCGCCCCGGATGGCCAGGCGGCCGGCCAGGTCGGGGTGGGCCAGCAGCACGCCCAGCCGCTTCTCCCGACTGGCCGCCCTGAACTGCGCCACCAGGGCGGCATGCAGCCCCTCTGCCGTGGTGGCATGGGGCGGAAGGCCGGCATCCCAGGCGGCTTCCGCGATCCAGGGCGAATGCTCGAACACGCCGCCGAAGCGGGCGACGAAGGCGTCGCGGCCGCTCATGCCGTGGCCCCCCGATAGGGGTGGCGGGTATGCCAGTGACGGGCGATGTCGGCGCGTCGGGCGAACCACACGCCCTCATGGGCGGCGGCATAATCCAGGAAGCGTTCCAACGCCTGGATGCGGCCGGGCTTGCCCACCAGGCGGCAGTGCAGGCCGACGGACATCATGCGCGGCGTCTCCGCCCCCTCGGCATACAGGGCGTCGAAGCTGTCCTTGAGGTAGGTGAAGAACTGGTCGCCGGAGTGGAAGCCCTGGACCTGGACGAAGCGCATGTCGTTGCAGTCCAGCGTGTAGGGCACGATCAGCTGCGGCTTGCTTCCTACCAATTGCCAATAGGGCAGGTCGTCGTCATAGGCGTCGGCGTCATAGAGGAAACCGCCATGCTCCGCCACCAGGCGGCGGGTGTTGGGGCTGGTGCGGCCGGTGTACCAGCCCACGGGCCGGGTGCCGCTGACCTGTTCCAGGATGGTCATGGCCTTGGCCATGTGCGCCGCCTCTTCGGCCGGATCCATGTACTGGTAATTGATCCAGCGATAGCCGTGGCTGGCGATCTCATGCCCCTGGTCCACCATGGCGCGGATGACGTCCGGATGGCGTTCGGCGGCCATGGCCACGGCGAAGATGGTGAGCGGTATTTTCTTTTTCCCGAACAGCCTCAGCAGGCGCCAGACGCCGACGCGTGAGCCGTATTCGTACAACGATTCCATGGACATGTGGCGCACGCCGGGCAGGGCCTGGGCCGCCACCATTTCCGACAGGAAGGCCTCCGACGCGGCGTCGCCGTGCAGCACGCAGTTCTCCCCGCCCTCCTCATAGTTCAGCACCAGCTGAACCGCGATGCGGGCGGCGTTCGGCCAATCCGCCTGGGGCGGGTTGGCGCCATAGCCGATCAGGTCGCGCGGGTAGTCCACCGTCATCATGCCGCTGCTCGCCCCCTGTTTTCCCAGCCCTTAAGGCGCATTATCGCCCGACAGGGTTGCCGCCGCGACCCCGAAAGGTCCAGCATGGTGACGCCAGCATATCGCGCGCCCCGGCACGGGCGCCTTCCTGATTGTTTTGAAAGACTTTCCAGGGGCGGCTGGCTGACGGGGGGATGCCACCCCATGTACCTTTTGTGCATAAGCGAGATCAGGGCGACGAACGGGCGGCGAAGATGAGTGCAGGCCATATGAGCGCGGGCCGGGGCGAGGGGCGCCTGACAACCCACGTGCTGGACACCATGGCGGGCAGGCCCGGGGCGGGCATATCCGTCGTGCTGGATCGCCTGGGCGATGGTGGCGCCCGCACCCGGGTGGCGCGGGCCCGCACCAACGCCGATGGCCGCTGCGACACCCCGCTGCTGGCGGGCGCCGACCTGGTGGTCGGCCGCTATGAACTGACCTTCGCGGTTGGTGCCTATTTCCAGGCGTGTGGCGTTGCCCTGACCGATCCGCCCTTCCTGGATGAGGTGCCCATCCGCTTTGCGATATCCGACGCCGGCCAGCATTACCACGTGCCCCTGCTGATCAGCCCCTACGCCTATTCCACCTACCGGGGCAGTTGAGATGGCCCACCGCACAACCATCCGCTTCCTGCTGGGCAATGAACCGCGCACGCTGACCGACGTGGATCCGACGCTGACGGTGCTGGATTGGCTGCGCGGCACGGAACGCCGGCTGGGCACGAAGGAGGGCTGCGCCGAGGGCGACTGCGGCGCCTGCACCGTGATGGTGGGGCGCTTGGTCGATGGGGTGGTCAGGTATGAGGCCATCAACGCCTGCATCCGCTTCCTGGCCACCCTGGACGGCTGCCAGCTGCTGACGGTGGAACACCTGAAGCGGCCGGACGGCGCCCTGCACCCGGTGCAGCAGGCCATGGTGGACTGCCATGGATCGCAATGCGGCTTCTGCACCCCCGGTTTCGTCATGTCGCTGTACGCCCTGAACCGGGCGGAGCCGCCAGGGAGTGCGCTGGATGAGCAGCGCATCGACGACGCCTTGGCCGGCAACCTGTGCCGCTGCACCGGCTACGCCCCCATCGTCGCGGCGGCCCAACAGCTGCGCGACCGGACGCCGGACCATATCGACGACGCCCTGCCCGCGGTGACCCGGGCGCTGGCCGCCCTGGCCGATGACGCGGTGGTGGAGACGGGGCGGGACGGCCGCCGCTTCCTGGCGCCGGCCACGGTGGACCAGCTGGCCGACCTGGTATTGGCCAACCCCGACGCCACCATCGTCTCCGGCGCCACCGACGTGGGCCTGTGGGTGACCAAGCACCAGAAGGTGCTGCCCACCGTCATCTACACCGGCCGCGTGGCCGGGCTGGCGCAAATCCGCGACCGGAGCGACGCCCTGGAGCTGGGTGCCGGCGTCACCTTCACCGCCGCCAAGGCCGCCCTGGGCGCCTTGCACCCCGACCTGGACGAACTGCTGCGCCGGGTGGGGGCGGAGCAGGTCCGCAACGCCGGCACCATCGGTGGCAACATCGCCAACGGCTCCCCCATCGGCGACACCCCGCCGGCCCTGATCGCCCTGGGCGCAAGCCTGACGCTGCGCCGGGGCGGGACGCGCCGCACGCTGCCGCTGCAGGACTACTTCCTGGCCTACGGCAAACAGGATCGCCAGCCGGGCGAATTCGTGGAAAGCGTGACGGTGCCCAAGCCGGGCCAGGGCGACCTGTTCGCCGCCTACAAGATCTCCAAGCGCTTCGACCAGGACATCTCCGCCCTGTGCGCTTGCTTCCTGGTCACGGTAGGTGACGATGGCCGGATCACCCGCGCCCGCCTGGCCTATGGCGGCATGGCGGGCACGCCCAAGCGGGCGGACGCGGCGGAGGCGGCGCTGCTGGGCCGACCCTGGGACGCCGCCGCCGCGCGGGATGCCAAGGCGGCCCTGGCCCAGGACTTCGCGCCGCTCAGCGACTGGCGCGCCAGCGCCGCCTATCGCTTGACCGTGGCCGGCAACCTGCTGCTGAAGTTCCAGGCGGAAAGCGTGGCCGACGCCCCCGCGACCCGCGTGCTGGCTTGCCGCGCGCAAGGTTGCGACATCGCAAAGGCGGGGCAAGGGGGGAGAGACACCATGCCTGACAAGACCCCCATCGACATCCCCGCCGCCACCCCGCGCCGCATCGACGGGGCGGTGCACGACAGCCACCCACATGAAAGCGCGCACAAGCATGTGAGCGGCGAGGCGCTGTACGTCGACGACATCGCGGAACCCGCCGGCCTGCTGCATGTGCAGTTGGGCCTGGCCACCCGCGCCCATGCCCGCGTGCTGTCCTTGGATTTGGAGGCCGTGCGCCAAGCCCCCGGCGTGGTGGCTGTGGTCACCGCCGCCGACATCCCGGGCGACAACGACATCGGCGCCGGCCTGCGCCATGACGAGCCGCTGTTCGCCGAGGATGTGGTGCAGTACCACGGCCACCCGCTGTTCGCCGTGGCGGCGGAGACGCGGGACCAGGCCCGACGCGCGGCGGGCCTGGCCAAGGTGGAGTACCAGGACCTGCCGGCGGTGCTGGATATCGCGGCGGCGCGCGAGCCGGGCACGCTGGTCACCCCACCCATGACCCTGCGCCTGGGCGATGCCGAGGCGGCGCTGAAGGCGGCCCCCTGCACCCTGTCCGGCCGCGTCAAGATCGGCGGGCAGGAGCATTTCTACCTGGAAAGCCAGATCGCCATGGCCGTGCCGGGGGAGGATGAGGACGTGCTGGTCCACGTCTCCACCCAGCATCCCAGCGAGGTGCAGCACATCGTCGCCCATGTCCTGGACATTCCCGACGCGGCGGTGACGGTGGAGGTGCGGCGCATGGGCGGCGGCTTCGGCGGCAAGGAGACGCAGGCCAACCTGTTCGCCGCCTGTGTCGCCCTGGTGGCCAAGAAGACGGGCCGCGCCGCCAAGCTGCGCCCCGACCGCGACGACGACTTCCGCATTACCGGCAAGCGCCATGATTTCGAGGTGGATTATCAGGTCGGCTTTGACGATCAGGGCCGCATCCTGGCCACGGACATGCTGTTCGCCGCGCGCTGCGGTTTCGCGGCGGATCTCTCGGGCCCGGTGACGGACCGCGCCCTGTTCCATGCCGACAACTGCTATTTCTACGGCAACGCGCGCATGTCCTCGCTGCCGCTGAAGACCAACACGGTGTCCAACACCGCCTTCCGCGGCTTCGGCGGACCGCAGGGCATGGTGGCGGCCGAACGGATGGTGGAAGAGGTGGCCTTCGCCACCGGCCTGGATCCGCTGGACGTGCGGAAGGCGAACTTCTACGGCACTACCGACCGCAACGTGACGCCCTATCACCAGACCATCGAGGACAACATCATCGGTCCCCTGGTCGATGAGCTGGAGGCGTGGTCGGACTATCGTGCGCGCCGGCAGGCCATCCGGGCCTTCAACGCGGCCAATCCCTACCTGAAGAAGGGCCTGGCCCTGACGCCGGTGAAGTTCGGCATCTCCTTCACCTTCACGCCCTACAACCAGGGCGGGGCGCTGATCCACATCTACACCGACGGCTCCATCCACCTGAACCATGGCGGGACGGAGATGGGCCAGGGCCTGAACACCAAGGTCGCCCAGGTGGTGGCCGATGAGTTCCAGGTGGACATCGGCCGCATCCGCATCACCGCCACCACCACGGGCAAGGTGCCCAACACCTCGGCCACCGCCGCCTCCTCCGGCGCCGACATCAACGGCAAGGCGGCGCAGAACGCCGCCCGGGCGCTGAAGGCCCGCCTGGTGGCCTTCGCCGCCGGCTATTGGAACGTTTCCGAGGAGGCTGTGGTTTTCACCGCCGAGGGGGTGCGGGTGGGCGACCAGCTGCTGACCTTCAAGGAAGTGGTGAAGGCCGCGTACATGGGCCGCATTTCCTTGTCGGCCACCGGCTATTACAAGACACCCAAGATCCACTGGGACCGGGCCAAGGGCCAGGGCCGCCCCTTCCTCTATTACGCCTATGGCGCGGCGGTAGCGGAGGTGACGTTGGACACGTTGACGGGCGAGTATGTGGTGGACCGCGTGGACATCCTGCACGACTGCGGCGACAGCCTGAACCCGGCCCTGGACAAGGGCCAGGTCGAGGGCGGCTTCATTCAGGGCATGGGCTGGCTGACGACGGAGGAGCTGTGGTGGGACGCCCAGGGCCGCCTGCGCACCCACGCCCCCAGCACCTACAAGATCCCGGCCTGCGGCGACCGCCCGCGGCAGTTCAACGTCCGCCTGGTGCGGAACAGCCCGAATGTCGAGGACACCATCCACCGGTCCAAGGCGGTGGGCGAGCCGCCGCTGATGCTGGGCATCAGCGTGCTGCACGCCCTGTCCGACGCCGTGGCCAGCGTGGCCGACCATACGATCTGTCCGCAGTTGGACGCGCCGGCCACACCGGAGCGGGTGCTGGCCACCATCGACCGTTTGCGGGGGCGGACGGCATGACGGCGACTAGGGTTCCGCTCTCCGCCCCCGGTCCGCAATCCGCCGGCCTGGCCGCCTGCCTGGCCCGGGGTGAGGCCGTGGTGCTGGTCACGGTGACGGAGGCGCGGGGATCCACCCCGCGTGAGGTCGGCGCGTGCATGGCGGTGGGCGCCGACTGGCAGGCAGGCACGGTGGGGGGCGGCCGGCTGGAACACCTGGGCCTGGAAACCGCCCGGCGCCTGTTGGCGGAGGCGGGCGAACCGGTGCGCCTGGACGTGCCCCTGGGCCCGGCGGTGGGCCAATGCTGCGGCGGCCATGTCGTGCTGACGGTGGAACGGGTGGATGAGGCGGTGCTGTACCGCCTGCGCGCGGCGGAGGCGACGGCCTTGGCCGGCCAGCCCTGGCTGATGCTGTTCGGCGCCGGCCATGTCGGCAAGGCGGTGGCCCGGGCGGTGGCGCCCCTGCCGCTGCGCCTGGTCTGGGTGGACAGCCGTGCCTCGGAATTCCCGCCCGACCCGCCGGTGGACGCCGACATCCGCGTGGCGACGGAGTTGCCCAGCCAGGTGGCGCTGGCCCCGCCCGGCGCCGGCTACCTGATCATGACCCACAACCACGACCTGGATTTCGCCATCACGGCGGAGGCGGTGCAGCGCACCGACGCGGCCTATGTCGGCCTCATTGGGTCGCACACCAAGCGCCAGCGCTTCTCGCGCTGGTACCAGGCGCAGGGGTATGATCCCAACCATTTGAAGCGCCTGGTCTGTCCCATCGGCGCGGGCCTGTCCGGCGACAAGCGGCCGGAGGTGATCGCCGCGCTGACGGCGGCGGAGGTGCTGACGGCCCTGTTGCGCCGGCCGCCGCAGACCACGGTGATGATGGGCGACATCTACGGGGCCATCTAGTGGGGGCTATCTGATGGCCGGCGCCGACACCGGCATGATCTATCTGGACCATCTGGCCAGCACGCCCCTGGACCCCGCCGTGCTGGCCGCCATGCTGCCCTGGTTCCAGCCGGACCATGCCGGCAACGCGCAATCCGCCCATCACGCTCCCGGCCGCCAGGCCGCGCGGGCCATCGCCCAGGCCGCCCGTGCCGTGGCGGCGCTGGTGGCGGCGCCGGCGGATGCGACAGTCACCTTCACCCCCAGCGCCAGCGAAGCCAACCGCCTGGCGCTCCAGGGTTTGGCGCCGGCCGGCGCGCCGCTGCTGGTCTCGGCCATCGAGCATGATAGCGTGCTGCGCCAGTTGGATGGTCTGCGGGCCGCCGGCCATGCCGTGACCCTGCTGCCGGTGGATGGCCAGGGCCTCATCCGCCTGGAGGCGCTGGAGGCGGCCCTGAGCGTGGCCGGCCCGCGGCCGGTGCTGTCGCTCATGGCCGCCAACAATGAGGTCGGCAGCCTGCAGCCGCTGGGGGCTGTGGCCGACCTCTGCCGCCGCCATGGCGCCCTGTGGCACTGCGACGGGGTGCAGCGGGTGGCGACCGGCCCATTGGCCCTGGGCGGCAAGGATCGTTCCGGTCCCGATATGATCACCCTGTCGGCGCATAAACTCTACGGCCCGCAGGGTGTGGGCGCGCTGGTGGCGCGGCCGGGGCTGGCGCCGGCCGTCCCCTGGTCCTGGGGTACGCCGCCCGTCGCCCTGATCGTGGGCTTCGCCGAGGCGGCGCGGCTGGTCCTGGGGCGGCGCGAGGCGGATCGCGATCATTTGGCGGCGCTGACGGCGCGGTTGTGGGCGGGCTTGAGCGCCGCCGTCCCCGGCGTCACGCGCAACGGCCCGGCCGACGGCCTGCCCGGCTGCCTCAACGTCACGCTGCCCGGCGTGGACGCTGCCGACCTGTTGTTGGATCTGCCGGACCTCGCGCTATCCACCGGCTCCGCCTGCCGCTCCGTCACCGGCCAGCCCTCGCATGTCCTGACGGCGATGGAGCTGGACGCGGCCGCCGCCTTCGGCAGCCTGCGTTTCGGCCTGGGTCGGGGTACCACCGAGGCGGCGGTGGACCGGGCGGTGGCCCATATCGCCGCCGCGCTGCGGGCGCGCTAATATCCCGGGTGCGCAACCAGGGGAGTGGCCCATGCCCGAGCAAGACGCGGTGATCCTCTGGCTGGTACGCACCGATCCGGCCATCCGCTGGCAGGTGATGCGTGACCTGCTGGATTTGCCGGAAGCGGACTGGGCGGCGGAACGTGCCAAGGTGGAAACGGACGGCTGGGGCGCCCGGCTGCTGGCCTGTCAGGACGCGGACGGGCAATGGGCCGGCGGCGCCTTCTTCCCTGCCGACTTCACCCCCGACGAATGGCACCGCAGTGGTCAGCCGTGGACCGCCACCGCCTTCGCGTTGGACCAGTTGCGCGAATTCGGTTTGGACCCGGCCACCGACCGCGCCCGCCGCACCGTGGTCTTGGTCGGCGCCCATTCCCGCTGGGACGAGGGCGGCCAGCCCTACTGGCAGGGCGAGGTGGAGGAGTGCATCAACGGCCGCACCGTGGCCAATGGCGCCTATTTCGGCGCCGACGT
Source organism: Nitrospirillum guaranorum (assembly GCF_034653275.1). Lineage (NCBI taxonomy): Bacteria > Pseudomonadati > Pseudomonadota > Alphaproteobacteria > Rhodospirillales > Azospirillaceae > Nitrospirillum > Nitrospirillum guaranorum. The sequence goes on from NZ_JAYEES010000001.1 coordinate 381,975, forward strand.
CGCCGCCCTGGTGGAACGCCTGGTGGACGACCGCCAGCCGGACGGCGGCTGGAACTGCGAGCGCGCCGCCGGCTCCGCCTGTTCCTCCTTCGCCAGCACCCTTAACGTGCTGGAAGGTCTGTTGGAATATGAGCGCGCCACCGGCGGCACCGACCGCTCGCGGGATGCGCGGCGGACGGGGGAGGACTATCTGCTGGCCCGCCACCTGTTCCGCCGCCTGACGACGGGGGAACCGGCCGACCCGCGGTTCCTGGACCTGCTGCACCCCAACCGCTGGCGCTATGATGTCCTGCGCGCGCTGGACTATTTCCGCGCCGCCGGCCAGTTGACCGGTGCCAAGCCCGACCCGCGCCTGGCCGAGGCCGTCAGCCACCTGCGATCCCGCCGTCAGGCGGACGGTACCTGGCCGCTGGACTGGGACTTGCGCGGGCGGGTGTGGTTCAAGGTCAATGACGGGCCGGGCAAGCCATCGCCCTGGATCACCCTGCGGGCGCTGCGCGTCCTGAAATGGTGGGACACAGCCGGCTTTCACTGATTTTTGAAGCTGTTGCCGATACGCCGGCCCTGGCGCCGCGCCGCCGGCGCCCGTAGCGTTGTGCGGTTGCGGCATAAAAGCGGGGCGGCGGGGCGATGGAGTTCATTTTCTGGGAATGGGTCAATACGCTGGCGCGCTGGCTGCACATCGTGGCGGCGGTGGCGTGGATCGGATCCTCCTTCTACTTCATGGCCTTGGACGCCAGCCTGCGCAAGCGGCCACACCTGCCGCAAGGCGTGCAGGGCGAGGCCTGGCAGGTCCACGGCGGCGGCTTCTACAACATGGTGAAGTATCTGGTGGCGCCCAGCCAGATGCCGGCCGAGCTCACCTGGTTCAAGTGGGAGGCGTACACCACCTGGCTCAGCGGCTTCTTCCTGCTGTGCGTCCTTTATTACCGAGGGGCGGACCTGCTGCTGATCGACCAGTCGGTCATGGCGCTGACGCAAGGCCAGGCCATCGCCCTCAGCGTCGGCCTGCTGGCCGCCGGCTGGATCGTCTATGACCTGCTGTGCCGATCCCCCCTGGGCAAGCACAACGGGGCGCTGGCGGCGGTGGGCTTCGTCTTCCTGGTGGCGGCCTGCTGGGGCACCACCCACGTCTTCAGCCCGCGCGGCGCCATGCTGCAGATGGGCGCGCTGATCGGCACCATGATGGTGGCCAACGTCTTCCTGCTGATCATCCCCAACCAGCGCAAGGTGGTGGCGACGCTGCTGGCCGGCGGCACGCCGGACGCCAGCCTGGGCAAGGCCGCGAAGCAGCGCTCCATGCACAACAACTACCTGACCCTGCCGGTCGTCTTCCTGATGATCGGCAACCATTATCCGCTGACCTACGCCACCCGCTACAACTGGGTGATCTTCGCCGTCATCCTGGTGGTGGGCGCCAGCGTCCGCCACTTCTTCAACACCAAGCACGCGGGCAAGCCGGCGCCATGGTGGACCTGGGGGGTGGCCGCCGCCGGCATCCTGCTGACCGCCTGGCTCAGCGCCCAGGGCTCCGCCGACGGCGGGCCGGCGGTGGGGGCAGCCTCCGCCACGCCCGTCTCTTTCGCCCAGGCGCAGGAGGTGGTGATGAACCGGTGCAGCATGTGCCACACGGCGGCCCCGGCGTGGGACGGCATCAACGCCCCGCCGCATGGCGTCATCCTTGACAATCCCGGCGATATCCTGCGCCATGCCGATGACATCCGGCGCCAGGCCGCGCTCAGCAGCGCCATGCCGCCCGGCAATGTCACCCTGATCACGCCGGAGGAACGGGCCATCCTGGCCGCTTGGTCCGCCGGTGCGGCATCGCCCCACATGGCATCCGCAAACGTCCCGTAACCTGGATATTCGTCATGGCGTTCACCCCCGGAACCACCGCCCTGCGCGGCCGGCTTTTGACCTTCCTGCGCGCGCCCCAGGGACCGGGCGACCGCGACAGCTATCGCTACATCGCCGACGGCCTGGTGGTGGTGACGGCCGGCCGCATCACGGCGGTGGGGGAGGCGGCGGACCTGCTGCCCACGCTGCCGGCGGGGATGGCGGTGGCGCATTATCCCGATGGCCTGATCCTGCCGGGCTTCATCGACACCCACATCCACTTCCCCCAGACCCAGGTCATCGCCTCTTACGGGGCGCAGCTGATGGAGTGGCTGGAGAAATACACCTTCATCGAGGAACAGCGGTACGCCGACCACGCGCACGCCAGCCGCAACGCCCGCTTCTTCCTGGACGAACTGGCGCGCAACGGCACGACGTCGGCCGTGGTCTATGGCAGCGTGCACCCCGGCTCGGTCAAGGCCCTGTTCACCGAGGCCGAGGCGCGCGGCGTGGGCCTGGTGGCGGGCAAGGTCATGATGGACCGCCACGCCCCCACCGCCCTGACCGACACCGCCCAGACCAGCTACGACCACTCCAAGGCGCTGATCGGCGCCTGGCACGGCGTGGGCCGCCAGCGCTACGCCGTCACCCCGCGCTTCGCCATCACCTCAACGCCCGAACAGCTGGAGGCGGCGGGCGCCTTGCTGCGGGAGCATCCCGGCGTCTACATGCAGACCCACTTGTCGGAGAACCATGAGGAGATCCGCCAGGTGGCGCGCCTGTATCCCGAGGCGGCGGACTACCTGGACGTCTACGACCGCTTCGGCCTGCTGGGCGACCGCTCGCTGTTCGGGCACTGCATCCATGTGAGCGAGCGGGAAATGGCGCGGATGCATGAGACGGCGTCCATTGCCGTTTTCTGCCCCACCAGCAACCTGTTCATCGGCAGTGGCCTGTTCGATCGCGCCGCCCTGGAAAACCCGGCCCGCCCGGTGCGCCTGGGCCTGGCCACCGACGTGGGCGGCGGCACCAGCTATTCCCTGCTGCGGACGGCGGGGGAGGGGTACAAGGTGCTGCAGCTGCGCGGCCAAAGCTGGCCGGCGCTGGCCGCCTTCGACCTCATGACCCGGGGCAATGCCGCCGCCCTGGGCCTGACGGAGGAGATCGGCCAGATCGCCCCCGGCCGCTATGCCGATCTGGTGGTGCTGGACGCGTCCGCCACTCCCGCCATGGCCCATCGGCGCGAAGCCATCCAGGGCGATCTGGAGGAAGAGCTGTTCCTGCTCATGACCCTGGGCGACGATCGCGCGGTGCGGGCGACCTACGTCCAGGGACAACGGGTGCATGACCGGGACGGCGGCCCCGCCCTTGCATGAAATCGCCCCCGGGTGAGATTATCCGCCTGGAAAAACGGCCGCTTAGTCGGGGGATGGGGTGATGGCCCTGCTGGAGAACATGCAGGTCTTCGTGCGCGTGGTGGACCTGGGCAGCCTGTCGGCGGCCGGGCGGAACCTGCGCATGTCGCCGGCCCTGGTCAGCCACCGCATCCAGCAGCTGGAGGCGCACTTGGGCGCCCGCCTGCTGAACCGCACCACCCGACAACTGCAGGCCACCGAGACCGGCCAGGTCTTCTACCAGCACTGCCTGGAGGTGCTGGAGGCGGTGGAGCGGGCGCACAGCAGCATCGCGGCGGAGGGCGGCGCGCCCTCGGGCAGCGTGCGGGTGACAGCCCCACTGGGCTTCGGCCGGCGCGTGCTGGGCCCCCTGGTGCCGGAGTTCCGCGCCGCCAACCCCATGGTGGACGTGCGCCTGCGCCTGTCCGACCATCTGCTGGATCTGCTGCGCGAGTCCGTGGACATGGCCATCCGCATGGCCACGCTGAAGGACAGCAGCTTCGTCGTGCGCAAGATCGCCGACCTGCGCCGCGTGCTGGTGGCGGCACCCCGGTACCTGGAGGCGCGCGGCCGGCCCAAGGCGCCGTCCGACCTGCTGGAGCATGACTGCCTGCTGCTGCGCTTCCCCGGCACGCAGCAATACCGCTGGACCCTGACCAGTCCCGGCAAAGGCGAGGGGGATAAAGGCGAGGGCAGGAGCACCAAGCTGTCCATCGCCGGCCCCATGGACGCCGACGACGGCGACGTGCTGACCCGCTGGGCGGTGGACGGCCACGGCATCGCACTGAAACCCCTGTGGGAGGTGGCGGACGAGGTGACGTCCGGCGCGCTGGAGATCGTGATGCCCGAGCATCCGCCGGAACCGGTGCAGTTGGCGATCGTCTACCCGCATCGCGCGCTGCTGCCGGCCAAGGTGCAGTCGCTGTCGGACTTCCTGGTGCCGCGCGTGCGCAGCCTGCTGGCCGCCAGCCATCCGGATGCGGTGATGTGAGGAGGGTCGGCCGGTACGTCAAATGACGTATGGGGCCTGCCCATCTTTTGGGCGCACATCGCCAAGCGCCCAATTTCTGGGCGTTGGTCTTTGCGCGCGCGGGCGGTCTGGCCAAGCTGACCGCATGGTCAACTTCTGGCACGGCGGTTGCGAACCGCCGGCCGGGAAACAGTGGGGTGGCCTGGGTATGACGCGGGACGGGAAAGCGCCGACGGGAAATGGGTGGTGTCATGCCTGACGCCACCTTGCCGCCGGCCAGCCGCCTGCAGCGCCTGCAAGGCCGCGTCGTCTTCGCCGTGAAGGTGGACGCCGACGGCATCACCCGCCTGGACCGCCTCTACCAATCCGGTTCCGCGCGCTTACGCCTGCCCAAGGGGCCTGGGCTGGAAGGGGTGCTGATCAACACCGGCGGCGGCCTAACCGGTGGCGACGTGCTGGAGACGGAGGTGGTCGTGGCGGCGGATGCTCGTGCCACCGTCACCACGCAAGCCGCCGAGAAGGTCTACCGCGCCAGCGCGGGCGAGGCGCGGGTGGTGAACCGGCTGACGGTGGCCGGCCGGCTGGACTGGCTGCCCCAGGAGACCATCTTGTTCGACGGCGCCCGGCTGTGCCGCCGGCTGGAGGTGGAGATGGCGCCGGACGCCATCCTGCTGGCGGCGGAGGCCACGGTGTTCGGCCGCACCGCCCGGGGTGAGCGGGTGACCCAGGGCCTGTTCCGCGACGACTGGCGTATCCGCCGGGACGGGCGTCTGGTTTATGCCGACGCCGTGCGGCTTGAGGGTGACATCGATGCTCAGCTGGCCCGCGCGGCGGTGGCCGGTGGTGGCCGCGCGGTGGCGTCCTGCCTCTACATGGCGGCGGATGCCGAGGCCCGGGTGGACGCGGTGCGTGAGCTGGTGCGTGTCGAGGGCGTGACAGCGGGGGCCAGCGCCTGGAACGGCCTGCTGGCCCTGCGCCTGGTGGCCCCCGACGGACAAGCCCTGCTGCGGGCGCTGGCGCCCCTGATCGAATTCCTGCGCGGGATGCCGGTTCCGCGCGTCTGGCGCTGCTGAGGGAGTATCAAGCCCGTGAACCTGACCCCGCGTGAGAAGGACAAGCTGCTGATCGCCATGGCCGCGATGGTGGCGCGCCGCCGCCTGGAACGGGGCGTGAAGCTGAACCATCCCGAGGCCATCGCCCTGATCACCGACTTCGTGGTCGAGGGCGCCCGTGACGGCCGCCCGGTGGCGGAGCTGATGGACCAGGGGGCCCATGTCGTGGGCCGCCACCAGGTGATGGAGGGCATCGCCGAGATGATCCCCGACGTGCAGGTGGAGGCGACATTCCCCGACGGGGTGAAGCTGGTCACCGTCCATAACCCCATTCGCTGAGGGCGCCGCCATGACCCTGATCCCGGGACAAGTCTTCACCGCCGAGGGGGAGATCGAGCTGAACGCCGGCCTGCCCACGGTGACGCTGGACGTGGCCAACACCGGCGACCGGCCCATCCAGGTCGGTTCCCACTTCCATTTCTTCGAGACCAACGCGGGCCTCAACTTCGACCGCGTCCAGGCCTACGGCCATCGGCTGGACATCCCCGCCGGCACGGCGGTGCGGTTCGAGCCGGGACAGACCCGCACCGTCACCCTGGTGCCCTATCGCGGCGCCCGGACGGTATACGGGTTCAACGCCCAGGTTTCCGGCGCACTGTCGGGCAAGACCGTGAAGGGGGGCAACTGATGGCCGTGAAGATCAGCCGCGCCGCGTACGCGGACATGTTCGGCCCCACCGTGGGCGATCGCGTGCGCCTGGCCGACACCGACCTGATCGTGGAGGTGGAGAAGGACTACACCACCTATGGCGAGGAGGTGAAGTTCGGCGGCGGCAAGGTCATCCGCGACGGCATGGGCCAGTCGCAGGCGACCCGCGCGCAAGGGGCGGTCGACACCGTCATCACCAACGCCTTGATCATCGACCACTGGGGCATCGTCAAGGCCGACGTGGGCCTGCGCGACGGCCGCATCCATCATATCGGCAAGGCCGGCAATCCCGATGTCCAGCCGGGGGTGGACATCATCGTCGGCCCGGGGACGGAGGTCATCGCGGGCGAGGGCAAGATCCTGACCGCCGGCGGCATCGACACCCACATCCACTTCATCTGCCCGCAGCAGATCGAAGAGGCGTTGATGTCCGGCGTCACCACCATGCTGGGTGGGGGCACCGGCCCCGCCACCGGCACCAACGCCACCACCTGCACGCCGGGGCCCTGGCACCTGGCCCGTATGCTGGAGGCGGCGGAGGCTTTCCCCATGAACCTGGCCTTCGCCGGCAAGGGCAACGCGGCCTTGCCGGCGGCGCTGGAGGAACAGGTGCGGGCCGGCGCCGCCGCCTTGAAACTGCATGAGGACTGGGGCACCACCCCGGCCGCCATCGACACCTGCCTGGATGTGGGCGACCGCTTCGACGTGCAGGTGATGATCCATTCCGACACGCTGAACGAGTCCGGCTTCGTCGAGGACACCATCGCCGCCTTCAAGGGCCGCACCATCCACGCCTACCATACCGAGGGCGCGGGCGGCGGCCACGCGCCGGACATCATCAAGGTGTGCGGCCTGGCCAACGTCATCCCGTCCTCCACCAACCCCACGCGGCCCTATACCCGCAACACGGTGGACGAGCATCTGGACATGCTCATGGTCTGCCACCACCTGGACCCCAACATTCCCGAGGACGTGGCCTTCGCCGAAAGCCGCATCCGGCGTGAGACCATCGCGGCGGAAGACGTGCTGCACGACCTGGGCGCCCTGTCCATCATCTCCTCCGACAGCCAGGCCATGGGGCGGGTGGGGGAGGTGCTGATCCGCACCTGGCAGACGGCGCATAAGATGAAGGTGCAGCGCGGCCGGCTGGCGGAGGAGACGGGGGAGAACGACAACGCGCGGGTGAAGCGCTACATCGCCAAGGTCACGATCAACCCCGCCATCGCCCATGGCATGAGCGCGCATGTCGGCTCCATCGCCGCCGGCAAGCTGGCCGACCTGGTGCTGTGGTCGCCGGCCTTCTTCGGGGTGAAGCCGGATTTGGTGTTGAAGATGGGCACCATCGTGGCCGCCCCCATGGGCGACCCCAACGCCAGCATCCCCACGCCCCAGCCCGTGCACTACCGCCCCATGTTCGGCGCCTATGGCCGGGCAGTGCGGCGCAGCGCCGTCACCTTCGTCTCGCAGGCCGCCCTGGACGATGGGTTGGGCCAGCGCCTGGGCCTGGAGAAGACCCTGCTGGCGGTCAGCAACACCCGGGGCGGCATCGGCAAGGCCGCCATGGTGCACAACAACGCCACGCCGCATGTCGAGGTCGATCCGGAAACCTATGAGGTGCGGGTGGATGGCCAGATCGTCACCTGCGAGCCCGCCGACGTGCTGCCCATGGCGCAGCGCTATTTCCTGTTCTGAGGATCGCCGTCTTGAGTGAAGACCCTTCGCCTTTGACTGATTTGCCCAGGGCCCATACCGTTCTGCCCGCCGGCTATTGGGACGCCGCCAAGGCGGTGGGCACCGTGACGCTGGATTTCGACCATCGCTGCCGCCGGCGCCTACGGCTGGAGCGGGACGGCGGGCATGGCCCCCTGATGCTGGACCTGCCCAGCCCCCGGCATATCCGCCATGGCGATGGGCTGGTGCTGACCGGCGTGGGCATCGTGGCGGTCAAGGCGGCGCCGGAGGACCTGATGGAGGTGCGGTGCGACGCCATCGGCGACCTGCTGCGCATGGCCTGGCACATCGGCAACCGCCACATCCCCGCCGAACTGCGGGGCGACCGCCTGCGCATCCGTGCCGACCATGTCTTGGCCGACATGCTGACCGGCCTGGGCGCCACCGTCACGCCCGTCTCCGCCCCCTTCGATCCCGAGGGCGGCGCCTATGGCGACAGCCCGGCCGGCGGCGGTCATGGCCACGGGCATGATCATGATCACGACCATGACCACGGTCACCACCACCACCACGATCACCACGGGCACGGCCATGGCTGAGACCGTGGCCGACGCCGCCGGCGTCTACCGCCTCATGACCTGGCTGACGGCCTCCTTCCCGGTGGGCGCCTTCTCCTACAGCCATGGCCTGGAATGGGGGGTGGAGGATGGCACGATCCGCACGGTGGATGCGCTGGTGGCCTGGGTGGACGATCTGCTGGCCCTGGGATCCGGCTGGAACGATGCCGTGCTGGCGGCGGCGGCCTGGCGCGCCTCGGCGGCCGGCGACTGGTCTGGCCTGGCCGGGGTGGCGGACCTGGCGGCCGCCCTGACGCCCACGGCGGAGCGGCGGCTGGAAACCCTGTCCCAGGGCCGTGCCTTCGCCGCCGCCATCGCGTCGGCCTGGCCCTGCGCGGCGGCGGATCGGTTGCGCGCGGATGGGGCGGACCTGGCCTATCCCGTGGCGGTGGGGGCGGTGGCGGCCGGTCACGGCCTCAGCCTGCCGGCCACCCTGCTGGGCTACCTGCACGGCTTCATCGGCAACCTGGTGTCCGCCGCCCTGCGCCTGGTGCCCCTGGGCCAGACGGACGGGCAGCGGGCGCTGGCGCGGCTGGAGCCGCTGGTGCTGGCCACCGCCGGCCGGGCGGCGGGCAGCACCCTGGATGATCTGGGCGGGGCGGCCTGGGTGGCCGACATCGCCTCCATGAACCACGAGACGCAATACACGAGGTTGTTCCGCTCATGAGCACGTCTTCCCCCAACGCCTCCCCAAGCGTTTCCCCCAATGGCCCCCTGCGGGTGGGCATTGGCGGCCCCGTCGGTTCCGGCAAGACCGCGTTAATGGAGGCGCTGTGCAAGCGGTTCCGCGACATCTACAACATCGTCGCCATCACCAACGACATCTACACCAAGGAGGACGCGCTGATCCTGACGCGCGTCGGCGCCCTGGATCCCGACCGCATCCTGGGGGTGGAGACGGGCGGCTGCCCCCACACCGCCATCCGTGAGGACGCGTCCATCAACCTGGCGGCCGTGGACCAGATGAACGCCAAGTTCCCGGGCCTGGACATCATCCTCATCGAATCCGGCGGCGACAACCTGGCCGCCACCTTCAGCCCCGAACTGGCCGACATCACCATCTACGTCATCGACGTGGCGGCGGGGGAGAAGATCCCGCGCAAGGGCGGCCCCGGCATCACCCGGTCCGACCTGCTGGTCATCAACAAGATCGACCTGGCCCCCCTGGTGGGCGCCAGCCTGGAGGTGATGGACAGCGACACCAAGCGCATGCGGGGGCAGCGCCCCTACGTCTTCACCAACCTGAAGACGGCGCAGGGACTGGACGTCGTCACCCGCTTCATCGAACGCGCCGGCGGCTTGGCCGCTTAGGGCGCATTGGGCGGCCTGGCCGCCTAGGATACACCGACACCGAACAGGGGAACCCGACCATGATGCACCGCCGCCTGCTGCCCGCCCTGACCGTCGCCGCCGCATTCATGCCAGCCATGGCCATGGCCCACCCCGGCATGCCCGGCCACACCCACGGCTTCACCGACGGCTTCGCCCATCCCTTCGGCGGGCTGGATCACCTGGCCGCCATGACGGCGGTGGGCCTGTGGGCGGGGCAGCAGGCCCAGGGCGGACAGGGTGCCCGCGCCGTTTGGCTGTGGCCGCTGGCCTTCCTGGCCTTGCTGGTCGCGGGCGCCGTCGCCGGCGCCAATGGCTTGGTTCTGCCGGGCGTGGAAGGGGGCATCGTCCTGTCGGTGGCGGCCCTGGGCTGGCTGACCGCCTTCGGCGCCCGCCTGCCTGTGGCGGCCGGCGCCGCCCTGATCGGCGTCTTCGCCCTCTGCCACGGCGCCGCCCATGGGGTGGAGATGCCGGCGGATGCCGATGGCCTGGCCTACGGCCTGGGCTTCGTCACCGCCTCCGCCGCCCTGCACCTGTCCGGCGTCGCCCTGTCGCGCCTGGCGGAGCGCGCCGGCTTGGCCCTGGCCCCGCGCCTGGCCGGCCTGGGCCTGGCGGCCCTGGCGCCGCTGTTGCTGGCGGTGTGAGGGTGCGCGCGCCGCTTGGCGTCCTGGCGCTTCTCACCGCCACCCCGGCGATGGCGGCCGCATCTCCCCAATGGATCGCCAACGGGGACAAGGCCGGCATCGCCTACGACGGGGCGGGGGAGTTCTCGGACATGGCCTTGACCTGCGAAGAAGGTCCCCTGACCCTGTGGCTGGAGGCCGACTGCGGCGGCGCGGACACGTGCCCGGTGGCGCTGATCGTGGATGGACGGTCCATTCCCTTGGGCGTGGGCCGTTACCAGCCTGATGGCATGAGCGGGGTTCTGGTGCCGATGAAGGGCCGCGCCAGGGCGCTTGATCGCCTGGCCAAGGCGCATCACCTGCGGCTGCGTGTCGGCAAGACGCTGACATCCGAGAGGGCGACGGCCGGCTTGGAAGCGGCCATTGGGGCGCTGCGGGCCGCATGTCTGGGCGCTCAGCACCCCACGCCAACGGCATAGAAATGCCCGCCCAGGGCCGTGCGAACCCAATAACCATACGCGCAGGAAAGGATCGTTTGTTGGGCTCGCGCCCCCCATGCGGTGGATCGGCGCTCCGGCGGCAGGGCCACCTCGTCACTCTCGTCGTAGACCAGGCTGGTTGAGGCGGTGAGGAAGCCGCCCCAATCAACGGTCAGCAACTTGGGCTCACCCGTATCGGGCATGGCGCGGATCAAAGCCAGGTATTCTTGGTATTCGATCATGAAGTGCAGGCGATCCCCCAGGGTCTGCGCGCCGCCCATGACCAGCTTCGGTTGCACCACCGTCACCAGGAAGGCCAGGGGCAGCAGCGCCAGGGACGCGGCGCGCCGGGGCCGCCGCTGGCGGCGCGCCCGCACCGCCAGGCTTGCCGCCGCCATCGCCGCCGCGCACCACAGGGCGAGAACCAGCAGCAGGGCCAGGGCATCGAACGGCGGCTCCCACACCAGCGCCGCGTCGACCACCACCAGGCCGGCGAAGATGGTGGCCATGGCCAATAGGGGCCACAGGGCCGGGCGGTCAGGAGCGGAAATGGCGATGGTCATGGGTTGCCCTGGCGGTGGTGGAACAGCCGCCACGCTACCCGCCGCCGGCGCCGGGCAGGTGGACATTTTTCCCGCAATAATGGGCACTTATGGTGCAGGATTTGTGCAGGCGACCGTCATGGCGGGGTCTGCGGGGACCTGTGCCAGTTCCACAACACCTCTCGCGTTGTCGGATCCACCAATGCCGCCTGCCGCTCCATCGTCGCGCGCAACGTTGGCCCGATGCTATCCGGTGGCATGGGCGTATAACCGTGGCGGCGGAACCAGGGGCCGTTCCAGGGTGGGGCCTTGAAGGTCGTCAGGGTCAGCGCCCCCACCCCCAAGGCCCGCGCATCGGTCTGGGCCTGACCCAGCAGGGCGGCCCCGATGCCCTGGCCGCTGGCATCCGGTGCCACGGCGATGGCGGCAATGTAGAGGTGCCCGTCCTGCGGTTGCAGCAGGATGAAGCCGGTGGGGCGCTCGGCGCTGTCCGCTACCCAGACGGTGCCGGCTGCCAGCCGTTCCAACGCAATGGGCGGGCGGTCGGCGATGAAGGCCAGCGGGGGCCAGTCGCGGTAGCGGCCACGCGCCGCCTTTTCCAGCGCTTGCAGGGCCGGTCCTTCCTCCGGCCGCGCCGGTCGCACCATCCCGCTCACGGCTTGATGCCCCCGCTGCGCGCCGCCACCCAGTCGGTGATCAGGTCCAGGGCCACGGGCGCGATGGTTTCCGGGATGCGGGCGTATTCGGTGGGGGCGCCGGTGTCGGCGGTCTGGAACATGTGGTTCAGGCCCGGCACCTCACGCACCTCGGCCTTGGGGTCGTCGGCCAGGGCGGCACGCAGGGCCGGCAGGTTCTCGGAGGCTGAGACTTGCAGGTCCTTGGACCCCACCAGGGCCAGCACGGGCAGGCGCAGGGTGCGCAGGGCGGGGGCGGGGTCGTAGGTCAGGAACCAGCGGTACCAGGGCTTGGTCACCGCCTCGATCACCGCTTCGGACGTGGCGATGCGGTTGTCGCCGCCCATCATGCCGCCCTGCAGCAAGATGCGCAGGCGGGCGCGGGCGCGTTCCGGATCCGGTTCGTCCTTCACGATGGCGTATTCGCGGCGGTCCATGTCCACCAGGCGCTCGGCCCCGGATGCCCCCACGCCGGTGGCCCCGGCGATCAGGCGCTTCTGGCTCAGCAGGATGCTTTCCCCGTCCACCCCGGGACCGGCCATCAGCACCAGCCAGGCGATGTCGCGGTCGCGGCTGGCCACCATGGGGGCGATCAGCCCGCCCTCGCTGTGGCCGATCAGGCCGATGCGATGGGGGTCGATGTCGGCGCGGCCGCGCAGATAGGCGACGCCGGCGGCGGCGTCGGTGGCGAAGTCGGGCGTGGTGGCGGCGTCGAAATCACCGGTGGACTGGCCCACGCCCCGGTCGTCCACCCGCAGCACGGCGATGCCGCGCCGGGTCAGCGCGTCGGCCAGCACCAGGAAGGGCTTGTGGCCCTCGATGGTCTCGTCCCGGTCCTGCGGGCCGGACCCGGTGATCAGCAGCGTGGCCGGAAACGGCCCCTTGCCCGGCGGCAGGGTCAGGGTGCCCGCCAGCCGGACGCCGGGTGCGGCCGGGTTGTCGTACGCCACGCTGACCGCGCGGTAAGGGAAGGGTGGGCGGGGCACCTGGGGCCGCGCCTGCTCCGCCTGGATCTGCGCCGTGGTCAGGCGGGTCAGCGCCAGCGGGCGGGACTGGCGGGCCTGCCGCCAGGTGCCGGTCAGGGTCTGCCCGTCGGCCGACAGCGTGCCGGTGTAGCCGCCCAGCACGGCCGGAATGTCGAAGGTGATGGTGTCGCCCTCACGGCTGATGCTGGGGATGGGCAGGCCCATGACCTGCTGGTCCACGCTGTCCAGCGTGCCGGCCAGGGCGGGGGCGCCATCTGGGCCGAGGGCGGCTGTCACATGGAACTCCAGCCGCAGGCGGGTCAGCCCGGTGTCCAGCGTACCCCGCCAGTCGCCGGTCAGGATGGCGGCGGGTGCCGCCGCTGCCGCCTGGGATGGCGACGGTGTCGTCCGGGCGGCACCCGGCAGTGGGCCGCCGGCGCAGGCGGCCCACAGCAGCACCGTCATCCGCATCCAAGCCCGCCGTCGCACCGTCCACAGCCCTTCGCCAACCGGTCGTCCCGACAAGAGCGTGGGGTCGCCGGCCGGCACTGTCCAGGGGGCAAGAGGTGGTGTGGCTGTGGAACGGGGATTCAGCCGCAAAGGTCAGGCTGTGACGGCGGCCCGCCGGACGCCGGGGTGGAAGCGGCGGGTCGCCAGGAGGCCGGCCACCACGAACAGCAGCAGCAGGACGCCTTCCGCGGCGCCGAAGGGCGGCTCGCTGCCCGTGGGGGCCAGCGCGTGCAGGGCGGGCACCTTCAGGAAGGATTGGGCCACGGCGACGAAGGCCAGCAGGAAGACGCTGGCGGTCAGGCTGGCGGCGTATATCCACCGCCAAGCCCCGCGCAGGCCGAAGGCGTAAAGGGCGGCGATGGCCACCGCCAGGATCAGCAGCGACAACGCCCCCACCCCGTGCGAGGGCAGGAAGCCGTTGAAGGGGAAGCCGAAGCCGGTGAGGTCTGTCAGGACGGCCGCCGCAAGGTAGACGGCGGTCAACGCCGGTGGCACCCGGCTGCCGAACAGGCCGTTGAGCAGCAGCAGTCCCGCCGCCAAGGCCAGCAGGCTGAGGTCGGTATGGAAGCCCACATAGCTGGTTGGATCGAACATGGCTTGCTCCCCTTTGGTCGAAAGGGCGGGTTCGTGCCGCCTGTCGCCAATTTGCCACCCTCCGCCATGCGCGGTCTTGTATCTGCGGACCCTCTTCATGGATCATGCGCGCGGATGCGGGCCGCCGGGAGCGAGGCCCTTGAGCCCACGAAACAGGCTGCGGGCGGGATGCGGTCAACGTGATCGCGGCCTGCTCTCGGGAGAAGGCGCCGCATGGCATGATCGACAAGCTGGAATTCTTCATCGCGCTGGCCCGGGAACAGCATTTCGGCCGCGCGGCGGAGGCCTGCGGCGTCACCCAGCCCACCCTGTCGGCCGGCCTGAAGCAGCTGGAGGACCAGTTGGGCGTGCTGCTGGTCAACCGGGGCGCGCGCTACATGGGCCTGACGCAGGAGGGGGAGCGGGTGCTGGACTGGGCCCGCCGCATCGTGGGCGACGCCCGCGCCATGCGGCAGGAGGTGCGCGCCCTGCGCCACGGCCTCAGCGGCCACCTGCGCATCGCCGTCATCCCCACCGCACTGGCCATGGTGCCCATCTTGACCACGCCCTATCGTGAGCGGCACCCGGGCGTGAAGTTCACCGTGCTGTCCCGCACCTCCATCGAGATCCTGCACCTGCTGGAAGGGCTGGAGATCGATGCCGGCCTGACCTACCTGGACAACGAACCCCTGGGCCGGGTGCGCACCGTGCCCCTGTATCGCGAGCAATACCGCCTGCTGATCTCCCGCGACAGTCCCCTGGGCGCTCGCGCCCAGGTCAGCTGGGCCGAGGTGGGGGAGATACCGCTGTGCCTGCTGACGCCGGACATGCAGAACCGGCGCATCATCGACCGGCTGCTGGCCATCGCCGGCGCCACGTCGGCGCCGACCCTGGAATCCAATTCCATGATCGTGCTGTTCTCGCACGTGCGCACGGGCAAATGGGCCAGCATCATGCCCGAGGTGCTGACCACCGCCTTCAACTTCCCGGAGGAGATCCGGGCCATCCCCATCGTCGATCCGGCGGCGGTGCACGACATCGGCCTGGTGGTGCCCTACCGCGACCCCATGACCCCCCTGACCGCCGCCCTGGTGGCGGAGGCCAAGAAGGTGGCCCGCACCTTCGGCGAGCCCATGGCCCCCGTCGACGGGCCGCGATGACACCGGTCTGGCGACCAAAAAGAAACCCCCGGGGCGGCGGCCGCTCCGGGGGCTGATTTGACGTGGCGGCGCTTAGGCCGGCGCTTAGTTCGACGCCACCAGCTTCTGGCGGACGTCGGCCAGCAGGGCCCGGGCCTCGGCGCGGCGGCCGGCGTCCCACACGGGCTGGGTCACCGACACCGGCGCCTCCAGGGCGTGGGCCAGCACCTTGGCCGACCGCTCGTACTCACCCTGCTGCGACAGGAACTCACCATAGAAGTAGTTGGATTCCAGCCCGTTGGGGCTCAGCGCGATGCCGCGCTCCAGATACTTGCGCGCCTTGCTGTCGCTGCCGAAGCCGATGGGGAAGCCCGGCATCAGGTAGTAGAGCGAGCCCAGGTTGACGGCCGACGCGCCGTCCAGGGCGGTGGGGTCGATCTTGTCAGCCTGTTCGAACAGGTCGCGCGCCTTGCGCACCAGTTCCAGCGAGCCGGCGTTCTGCTCATAGCCGGCGATGCTGCCCAGGATCAGGGCGGTGCTGATCATCGGCTCGGCCCGGCCGGGGTAGCGGCTCTGCAGCTCGTTGGCGCGGACCAGCAGGTCCCGCATCTTCAGGGCCTGGGCCTTGTCGTCGTGCATCTGGTACTTGACGACCGACCAGTCGCGCAGCAGCTGTGTCACGTCCTGCGCCATCGCCGGGTCGGCGGGCTGCACGGCCGGGGCCGTCGCCATCGCCGCCGCCGGGCTGTCAACCGAGGCGGCCTGCACCGCGATCGGGGCCGCCAGCATCAGGCTCAGCAAGGTTGAGGTCGCAACTAAAATACGCGCACGCATGATCCACGTCCCAGTGACGGGCGTCCTATTTGGGCGTCCTATATGGTTTCAATGTGCCGCGGGCGGGCGAAAGCGGGCCGGGCGGCGTGATAGAGGTTTTCTATCGCAACATGGAACAGCTTCGTTGATTAAGTTCCGGCGATAGCCAACTTCTAATGACAGGGAGATTGCCTGAGAAGTGAGGCCGCTGCTGTGACGTCTGCCACAACAAGTACCCCGTGGGACCGTGAAAAGGCCGCTGAAGTCATTGCGGCGCACCAAAATCTCGAAGGGCCTGCATTGCCGATACTGCATGCCTTGCAGGAGACCTTCGGCCATGTCCCCCAGGACGCGATACCCCTTCTGGCGGAGGCGCTGAACCTTTCCCGCGCTGATGTTCATGGAATTGTAAGCTTTTACCACGACTTTAAAGAGGCGCCCGGCGGCCGCCACGTGGTGAAGCTGTGCCGGGCCGAGGCTTGCCAGTCCATGGGCGGCCATGCGCTGGCTGAAGGATTGTTGCATCGCCTGGGTCTGGACTGGGGCGGCACCACCGGCGACGGCCAGGTGACGATTGAACCTGTCTATTGCCTGGGCCTGTGCGCCTGCGCCCCGGCGGCCCTGATCGATGGCCGCCCCCTGGGCCGCCTGAACCGCGAACGGCTGGACGCCGCCGTGACCGAGGCCCGCAACGATTGGTCGACGCCATGAGCACCCGCATCTTCATTCCCCGCGACGTGGCCGCCCTGGCGGTGGGCGCCGATGAGGTCGCGCGCGCCGTGGCGGCGCAGGCCGCCGCCCTGGACACGGCCGTCACCATCGTGCGCACTGGCTCGCGTGGCCTGTTCTGGCTGGAACCGATGGTGGAGGTGGAAACGCCCCTGGGCCGCATCGCCTACGGCCCGGTGCAGGCCGGCGACGTGGCCACCCTGTTCGCCGCCGGCTGGCTGACCGGGGCCACGCATCCCCTGCGCGTCGGCCGGCCGGAGGATCATCCCTTCCTGGCCCGCCAGACCCGGCTAACCTTCGCCCGCTGTGGCATCGTCGATCCCCTGTCGGTCGAGGATTACAAGGCCGCCGGCGGCTATCGCGGCCTGGCCAAGGCCATCGAGGTCGGCGGCGCCGCCACGGTGGAGGCGGTGACCAAGTCCGGCCTGCGCGGACGCGGCGGCGCCGGCTTCCCCACCGGCATCAAGTGGAAGACGGTGCGGGATGCCGTCTCTGACCAGAAGTACATCGTCTGCAACGCGGATGAGGGCGACAGCGGCACCTTCGCCGACCGCATGATCCTGGAGGGCGACCCCTTCTGCCTGATAGAGGGCATGACCATCGCCGGCCTGGCGGTGGGTGCCACGCGGGGCTACATCTACTCCCGCTCCGAATACCCGCACGCCAACGCCACCATGCGGGCGGCGCTGGACATCGCGCGCGCCGCCGGCCTGCTGGGCCGTGACATCCTGGGCTCCGGCCTGGAGTTCCACCTGGAACTGCGCGTGGGGGCCGGCGCCTACGTCTGTGGCGAGGAGACGGCGCTGCTGGAAAGCCTGGAGGGCAAGCGCGGCGTCGTGCGGGCCAAGCCGCCGCTGCCGGCGCTGAAGGGCCTGTTCGGCCGGCCCACCGTGGTGAACAACCTGCTGTCGCTGGCCACCATCCCCGTCATCATGGACCTGGGCGCGCAATACTACGCCGACTTCGGCATGGGTCGGTCGCGGGGCACCATGCCCATCCAGCTGGCCGGCAACGTCCTGCATGGCGGCCTGTTCGAGACGGCCTTCGGCTTGACCCTGGGCGAGATCGTGATGGAGGTGGGCGGCGGCACCGCCAGCCGCCGGCCGGTCCGCGCGGTGCAGGCGGGCGGGCCCCTGGGCGCCTACCTGCCGCCCAGCCAGTTCGACACCCCCTATGATTACGAGGCCTTCGCCGCGCGCGACGCCCTGATCGGCCACGGTGGCCTGGTGGTGTTCGACGACACGGTGGACATGGCGCACATGGCGCGCTTCGCCATGGAGTTCTGCGCCGAGGAATCCTGCGGCAAGTGCACGCCCTGCCGCATCGGGTCCACCCGGGGGGCGGAGGTGGTGGACCGCATCCTGGCGGGCCGGGACGTGGCGGCCAACATCGCGCTGCTGGAAGACCTGTGCAACACCATGAAGTTCGGATCGCTGTGCGCGCTGGGGGGCTTCACGCCCTATCCGGTGCTGAGCGCCATCCGCCACTTCCCCGAGGATTTTCATACGCGCAATTCCCCGGGCCGGCCCCTGCCGGCCGCGGCAGAGTGAAGGAGGGTCCGGCCATGGGCTTGGTTCCTGAGATCGACTACGGCACCCCGCATCCCCGCGGCCTGAAGGGCGACACCGACGCCAAGATGGTCACCCTGACCATCGACGGCGAGACGGTGAGGGTGGCGGAGGGCACCTCCATCATGCGGGCCGCCATGGACAGCGGCGTCACCATTCCCAAGCTGTGCGCCACCGACACGCTGGACGCCTTCGGGTCCTGCCGGCTGTGCCTGGTGGAAATCCAGGGCCGGCCGGGCACCCCCGCCTCCTGCACCACGCCGGTGGCCCCGGGCATGGTGGTGTCGACACAGACCGAACGGCTGAAGCGCCTGCGCAAGGGGGTGATGGAGCTGTACATCTCCGATCACCCGCTGGACTGCCTGACCTGTGCCGCCAACGGCGACTGCGAGCTGCAGGACATGGCGGGCGCCGTGGGCCTGCGCGAGGTGCGCTACGGCATGGAGGGGGCCAACCACCTGGGCCAGGCCAAGGACACCTCCAACCCCTACTTCACCTTCGACCCATCGAAGTGCATCGTCTGTTCCCGCTGCGTGCGGGCGTGTCAGGAGGTGCAGGGCACCTTCGCGCTGACCATCCAGGACCGGGGCTTCGCCAGCAAGGTCTCGGCCGGCATGGATGAGGATTTCATGGACAGCGAGTGCGTCAGCTGCGGCGCCTGCGTCCAGGCCTGCCCCACCGCCACCCTGATGGAAAAGTCGGTCATCGAGATCGGCCAGCCGGAGCATTCCGTCGTCACCACCTGCGCCTATTGCGGCGTGGGCTGCAGCTTCAAGGCGGAGATGCGCGGGACCGAGCTGGTGCGTATGGTCCCCTACAAGGACGGCGCCGCCAACCGGGGCCATTCCTGCGTGAAGGGCCGCTTCGCCTGGGGCTACGCCACCCATCGCGAGCGCATCCTGAAGCCCATGATCCGGTCCAAGATCACCGATCCATGGCGGGAAGTGTCGTGGGAAGAGGCCATCAGCTATACTGCGTCGGAGTTCAAGCGCATCCAGGAGAAATACGGCCGCGCCTCGGTTGGCGGCATCACCTCCTCCCGCTGCACCAATGAGGAAACCTACCTGGTGCAGAAGCTGGTGCGCGCCGGCTTCGGCAACAACAACGTCGACACCTGCGCCCGCGTCTGCCACTCCCCCACCGGCTATGGCCTGGGCACGGCCTACGGCACCTCCGCCGGCACGCAGGACTTCGACAGTGTCGAGGACACCGACGTCGTCGTAGTCATCGGCGCCAACCCCACCGACGGCCATCCGGTGTTCGGCTCCCGCCTGAAGAAGCGGCTGCGCCAGGGCGCCAAGCTGATCGTCGTGGACCCGCGCCGCATCGACCTGGTGAAGACCCCGCATGTGCAGGCGGCCCACCATCTGCCGCTGCGTCCCGGCACCAACGTCGCCGTGGTCACCGCCATGGCCCACGTCATCGTCACCGAAGGCCTGGTGAACGAGGCCTTCGTGCGCGAGCGCTGCGATTGGGATGAATTCCAGGACTGGGCGGCCTTCGTCGCCGAGGACCGGCACAGCCCGGAGGCCATCGCCGAGTACACCGGCGTGCCGGCGGCCGAGCTGCGCGCCGCCGCCCGCCTCTACGCCACCGGCGGCAATGCCGCCATCTACTACGGCCTGGGCGTGACGGAGCACAGCCAGGGCTCCACCACCGTCATGGCCATCGCCAACCTGGCCATGGCCACGGGCAACCTGGGCCGGCGCGGCGTGGGCGTGAACCCGCTGCGTGGCCAGAACAACGTCCAGGGCAGCTGCGACATGGGCTCCTTCCCCCATGAGCTGCCGGGCTACCGCCATGTCCACGACGACGCCACCCGCGCCATCTTCGAGGACATGTGGGGCGTGACCCTGGAGAGGGAGCCGGGCCTGCGCATCCCCAACATGCTGGACGCGGCGGTCGACGGCACCTTCAAGGGCCTGTACGTCCAGGGCGAGGACATCGTGCAGTCCGACCCCGACACCCATCACGTCACCGCCGGCCTGGAGGCCATGGAATGCGTGGTGGTGCAGGACCTGTTCCTGAACGAGACGGCCAACTACGCCCACGTCTTCCTGCCCGGCTCCACCTTCCTGGAGAAGGACGGCACCTTCACCAACGCGGAACGGCGCATCAACCGCGTGCGCCGGGTCATGCCGCCGCGCAACGGCTACGCCGACTGGGAAATCACCCAGTTGCTGTCCAACGCCCTGGGCTATCCCATGAACTACGGCCACCCGGCGGAGATCATGGCGGAGATCGCGGCCACCACCCCGGGCTTCCGCAACGTGACGTACCAGATGCTGGACGAGCGCGGCTCCGTCCAGTGGCCCTGCAACGATGACGCGCCGGACGGCACGCCCATCATGCACATCAACGGCTTCGCCCGGGGCAAGGGCAAGTTCGTGCTGACGGAATACATCCCGACGGACGAGCGCACTGGTGCCCGCTTCCCCCTGTTGCTGACCACCGGCCGCATTCTCAGCCAGTACAACGTTGGGGCCCAGACCCGGCGCACGGCCAACAGCGAATGGCATAAGGAGGACAGGCTGGAGATCCACCCGCACGACGCGGAGAACCGTGGCGTGCGCGACGGCGACTGGGTAAAGCTGCAAAGCCGCGCGGGCGAAACCACGCTGCGCGCCCTGATCACCGACCGGGTGTCGCCCGGCGTGGTCTACACCACCTTCCATCACCCCATGACCCAGGCCAACGTGATCACCACCGACTATTCCGACTGGGCCACCAACTGCCCCGAGTACAAAGTGACGGCGGTGCAGGTCAGCCCCAGCAACGGCCCGTCCGACTGGCAGGAGAAGTACAAGACCCACAGCGACCTCAGCCGCCGCATCGTCGGCACGGATGCCGCCGAATGATGGACCGCGTGACGCCGGTTCCCCAAGCATTACCCGCTGCCAGCCGGCCCGCGACCCGCGTCGCCTGGCGCGACGGCATCCCGCTGGAGGGGACGCGCGTGGTGGCGGAGGAGACGGCCGTGGCCATCAGCTACGACAGCGCGGCCTACGCCGTGCTGATGGCGACGCCGCGCGACCTGGAAGACTTCGCGCTGGGCTTCAGCGTGACCGAAGGCATCATCACCGGCCGCGCGGACATCGCCGACCTGGATTTGGTGGTGGTGCCGGAAGGGGTGAACGTCCGGCTGTGGCTGGCCCAGACCCCGGGTGAGGCGCTGGAACGCCGACGGCGGCGCCTGGCCGGGCCCATGGGCTGCGGACTGTGCGGGCTGGAAAGCCTGGCGGAGGCGACACGGGCCCTGCCGGTGGTGCCGCCGGGTTTCACCATCGATGCGGCCCAAGTGGCCACAGCGCGCGACGACCTGGCCAACCATCAGCCGCTGTTCGAGGAGACGCGGGCCGTCCACGCCGCCGGCTTCTGGCGTCCGGGCACCGGCATGGTGGCGGTGCGCGAGGACGTGGGCCGGCACAACGCGCTGGACAAGCTGGCCGGCGCCCTGATCCGGGGCGGCGTCGACGCCGCGTCCGGCCTGGTGGTGATGAGCAGCCGGGTGTCGGTAGAGCTGGTGCAGAAGGCGGCGGCCATGGGCGTGCCGGTGCTGGTGGCGGTCTCCGCCCCCTCCGCCCTGGCCATCCGCACGGCCGAGGCCGCGGGCATCACCCTGGTGGCGGTGGCCCGGCGCGACGGGTTCGAGGTTTTCACCCATGCCGGCCGGATCGTGCCGGGCGACGGGGCTGACATGAAGCAAGGGAATACACGGCATGTCGCCTGACAAGCTGGTCTACATGGCCAATCAAATCGGCAAATTCTTCACCACCCAGCCGGGCGACAAGGCGGCGGCCGGCATCGCCAACCACATCGCCAAGTTCTGGGAACCCCGGATGCGCAAGGCGATCCAGGCCCATGTGGCCCAGGGCGGCGGCGGATTGGATCCGGAGGTGCTGAAGGCGGTGGAAAGTTTGCCCAAAGTAAATTAGACTATATGTGTAGAATAAAAACAGTACACCGGGGGGATCGGTGGCGCTCCTGAAAGGACGCCATCTGTTTTTGGTTGTCCATAAAATAAAGCGGGAGACGTCAATGAGTGTGGCAACTTCGGGCCGCACGGGCGGAAGCTCGTCCGGCTCGATCCTCGATCGGGAAAGGATCGTCGCGAAGGCGGGTTTCAACCGGTGGCTGGTGCCGCCGGCGGCGCTCGCTATCCACCTGTGCATCGGCATGGTTTATGGGTTCAGCGTGTTTTGGGTGCCTTTGACCCAGGCGCTGGGCATCACCCAGCCTGTGGTCTGTGGGGACCTTGGCCTCTGGGCGGACCTGGTCACCACGACGTGTGACTGGCGTCGCGCCGATGTGCAGATGCTGTTCACCATCTGCATCATCTTTCTCGGCTCCTCAGCGGCGCTGTGGGGCGGTTGGCTGGAACGGGTCGGCCCGCGCAAGGCGGGTGTCGCCGCCGCCTGTTGCTGGTGTGGTGGCATGGCCGTGGCGGCGGTCGGCATCATCGTCCATCAACTCTGGCTGGTGTGGCTCAGTGGCGTGATCGGCGGTGTCGGCCTGGGCCTGGGCTATATTTCGCCCGTCTCCACCCTCATCAAATGGTTCCCCGACCGGCGGGGCATGGCCACCGGTATGGCCATCATGGGCTTCGGCGGCGGCGCCATGATCGGCTCACCCTTGGCCAACATGCTGATGAATCATTTCAAGGGCCCAAACGACGTGGGTGTCTGGCAGACCTTCCTGGTCATGGCCGCCCTGTATTTCCTGGTCATGCTGGCGGGTGCTTTCGGTTATCGCGTTCCGCCGGCCGGTTGGCGGCCGGAAGGCTGGACGCCGCCCGCCACCGCGCAGAAGGCCCTGGTTACCCACGGCAACGTTCATCTGCGCGATGCCCATAAGACCAAGCAGTTCTGGCTGATCTGGGCGGTGTTATGCCTGAACGTCAGTGCCGGCATCGGTGTGCTGGCCGTGGCGGCACCCATGCTGCAGGACATTTTCGGAGGGCGGTTGATCGGCCATCCGGAACTGAGCTTCAAGCAGCTGGACCCCGCGCAGCAGACGGCGGTGAAGACTATCGGCGCCGTCTTTGCCAGCCTGCTGTCGCTGTTCAATATCGGGGGACGCTTTTCTGGGCTTCGCTTTCCGATCGGATCGGCCGCAAGCCCACTTATTTCATATTTTTCGCTTTGGGTATCGCCCTCTACGCCGTGGCGCCCACCTTGGCCCATGGCAACGGTGTCGCGCCTTTCGTGATCGCCACCTGCATCATCCTGACCATGTACGGCGGTGGCTTCGCGACCGTGCCCGCTTATTTGGCGGACATTTTCGGGACGCAGTTCGTGGGCGCCATCCACGGCCGGCTTTTGACGGCGTGGTCGGTTGCGGGGGTCATCGGGCCGGTGCTGATCGGCTATGTCCGTGAAGCCAACCTGGCGCTGGGCGTGCCGGAGGACCGGGTCTACGACATCACCTTCTATGTGCTGGCGGTATTCCTGGCCGTGGGCTTGCTGTGCAACCTGGCGGTCAAGCCGTTGTCGCCCAAATGGTTCATGAGCGATACAGAGGTCGCGGCCCTGCAGGCCAAGGCGGCCAGCGCCTCTGGCGCCACCGGGTCCTTCGGTATAGGCCGGGGCGGACTGAGCGGTCCGGCGATGCTGGCCTGGCTGGCTGTGGGCCTGCCCATTCTGTGGGGCGTTTGGATCATCGTGCAGAAGGCGGCCACGCTGTTCAACTGAGCGCGGTTGGTCTCAATGACAAGGGGCGCGTCCAGCGATGGACGCGCCCCGAATTGCTGTGTTTCCCTCAACCGGCACGCGGACCCATCCGGGCCGTGCATTCTCCGATACCGGTCCTACACGTCTGGTGATCTCCAGCGCTCGCCGTCGCGGGCTTCTGAACACGGAGGAAGGCTGCTTACTGCGCCGTCCAGCCGCCATCCATGGGCAGCGGGACGCCGGTCATCTGGGCCGCGGCGTCGGTGCAGAGGAAGGCGGCCAGTTCGCCCAGCTCTTCCGGCGTGGTGAACTTCTTGGACGGCTGCTTTTCCGACAGCAGCTTCAATTCGGCATCTTTCTCGCTGATGCCGTCCTTGGCCGCCATGTCCTTGATCTGCTTTTCCACCAGCGGCGTCAGCACCCAGCCGGGGCAGATGGCGTTGGCGGTGATGTCGATCTCGGCCGTTTCCAGGGCCGCCACCTTGGTCAGGCCGACGACGCCGTGCTTGGCCGCGACATAGGCCGCCTTGTGCGGGCTGGCGACCAGCCCGTGGGCGGAGGCGATGTTGATCAGCCGGCCCCAGCCCTGCTTCTTCATGTAGGGCAGGGCGTAGTGCATGCCCCAGAACACGCCGGACAGGTTGATGGCGATGATGGCGTTCCACTTGTCCTCGGGGAAATCCTCGATGGCCGCCGTGTACTGGATGCCGGCGTTGCTGACCAGCACGTCGATGGATCCGAAGGTTTCCACCGTGGTGTCGATCATCTCCTTGATCGAGGACGGCTTGGAGATGTCGGCGGCGTTGTAGGCGGCCCGCACGCCGAACTCGCTTTCCAGACCGCCGCGGATCTTCTCGATCTCCGCCGCGTCGCCGAAGCCGTTCAGCATGATGTTGACGCCCTTGGAGGCCAGGACGCGGGCGATGCCCAGGCCGATCCCACTGGTGGAACCGGTGACGACGGCGGATTTACCCTTCAGCATGACTACCCCTGTAAGTTGAGGATGTTCGTGTGAATCTCGATTCCGTTGACATCGCGCGGCCGACCGTGGCGACCGCCCCATGTGCCTGGTGTGCCGCCCCTGATATAAGGCCATGTGTGCGCCGCCGAAAGCCCCGCCCACGGCCTAAGCCGTTGTCATAGGCCGATTGCCGCCGAAATCTACAAATGACGGCATTCGGTTCTGGTGCACCGGCGTCCTGGCATGCGGCGCCCGCGCATCAACGGTTGCCGGGTCATCACATAACTGTCACCGTCTACGGATATTACTGAAGAACACACTCTTTATTGCGGCCTGAAGGTCCGATCCCTCCTTGATCTTGATGCCTGAAGAGCGAGAGACCGGCATCCCCCGGCAGGGAACCCAGGGGCGTCCGGCCGCCGGATCCTCAGCGCCGCCGCCTGCCGTCCCGCCGGCGGGGGAGGGGCCCGTCGCCTTGCCGGCCCGCTGGCGCGACGTTGTGGCGCACCTGCATCCCGTCTTCCAACCCATCGTGCAGATGCGCACGGCGCGCGTGCATGGGCATGAGGCCCTATTGCGCGGGTGGGAGGCCGCGGGCTTCACCAGCCTGGCCGCCTTGTTCCAGGCGGCAGCGGACGAGGGCGCGCTGCCGGCGCTCGAGGCGCACATCCAGGCGGCCGCCGTGGCCGCGTTCCTGGCGGCCGGTGGCACGGCCGAGGTGCGCCTGTTCCTGAACATCCATCCCCTGGCCCAGGGCCTGGTGCCGCCCCCGGCGCAGGGGGAACAGGTGCACCTTGTCTATGAGACGACGGGCACGGGGCCCGTTCCCACCCGTGCCGGCCGTGACGGTGGCGACCGGCGGGGCCGCGTCGACATCGCCTTCGACCGCTTCGGCGTGGGCGTGGCGGATTTCCAGCGCCTGCTGGCCAGCCCACCCAGCTATGTGAAGATCGATCGCGCCTTCGTCAGCGGCGTGGACGGCGACCAGGCCAAGCGCGCCTTGCTGGGCCAATTGATCGGCAGCGCCCACGCCCTGGGCCTGGCCACCATCGCCGTGGGTGTGGAAACCTCGCGCGAGTTCTATGTTTGCCGGGATCTGGGCTGCGACCATGCCCAGGGCTTCCTGTTGGGCCGTCCGGGCGTGGGCCTGCTGGCCGAGGCCAGTGAGATCGCCGAGTCCCTGACCCGCAGCGACCGCCGACGCCCGTCCGACGCCCGCCAACGCCTGTTCGAGTTGATTGAGCGCATCGCGCCCCTGCCGCTGGAGGCGCCCAAGGCCAAGCTGCTGGAATATTTCGGCAATTTGGCCGCCCCGCCGGTGGTGCCGGTGGTGGACCGGGCGGGCGTGCCGCGCGGCCTGATTCGCGAACGCCACCTCAAGCCCTTCGTCTACTCGCGCTACGGCACGGAAATCCTGCGCAACCGCGCCTTCGGCAACACGCTGAAGGATTTCGTCATCCCCTGCCCGGTCTGCGACATCGGGACGCCCCTGGAACGCGTGATCGAGCTGTTCGCCGAGGCGGCGGACAGCGACGGCGTCATCATCGTCGAGGGCGGCGAGTATGTCGGCTTCCTCAGCAGCCAGTCGCTGGTGCGCCTGCTGCACGAACACCGCCTGGCCACGGCGGTGGACCAGAACCCGCTGACCCGCCTGCCCGGCAACAACGCCATCACCGCCCAGGTGGAGGCGCTGGTGGCGGATGGCGAGCGGGACCATGTGCTGGTCTACCTGGACTTCGACAACTTCAAGCCGTTCAACGACTACTTCGGTTTCCGCCAGGGTGATCGCGCCATCCTGATGTTCAGTGAGCAGTTGAAGGTCCAGGCCTCCGCCCTCGGCGGGTTCGCCGGCCACATCGGCGGGGATGATTTCTTCCTGTCGTGCAGCGGCCTGACCGCCGACCGGATGCGCGAGCGGCTGGTGGCCTTCCTGGGCCGCTTCCGCTCCGACGCCGAGAGCCTTTATGATGTGGAAACGCGGGAGCGCGGGTGGTTCGAGGCCAAGGACCGTGAGGGGCGGGTGCGGCGCTATCCCTTGCTGCGCGTCAGCGCCGTCATGGTGCAGCTTATGGCCGGCGCGGCCCGTCCGGGCCTGGAAACACTTGTGGAACTGATCGCCGTCCATAAAACTGCGGCGAAGGCGGCGCCCGACAACCTGTTCCTGGTGGCAGGATGACGGATGCGGCCGTCAGCCGGCCGGCCCCGGGTGTCTTGGGGCGCCGGCCGGAACATAAGACATTTGGGGCGCTACTCTCATTGGTCAGGTACTCTTTCCACCACTCGGCGGGTGATCCGGCCGGCCCTGGCGCCGCTGCGGCGGGCATGGGCGGCGCTCCGACGGACGGCGCCGGCGCCCATGACGATTCGCGGGCTGCCGCTGCTTCCGGTGGCGCGCCGGGCCACGGCGGGGGCGACGACGATCCCCGCGTGGCCGGTTCCCGGTTCCATTGGTCGTTCTGGTCCTCCCTGTCGTTCAAGGAAGGCGTGCGCGGCGCCCTGGCCGCCCTGCTGATCGGCTTCGCCTTTTCCGCGGTGGAGATCGGCTGGGCCGCCAGCCGTGAGCGTGAAAAGGTCCTCACCATCATTGATGACATCGCCGCCCAGGTCGAGGGCAGCGCCGCCATCGCCGCGTGGAACCTGGATGCCCAGCTGGCCAACCAGGTCATCATGGACAACCTGAAGCTCCACGCCGTGTCCGGTGTGGAAATCCTGCTGAAGGACAATGAGCGGCTGGCCGGTGTGCGGCGCAAGCCGGCGCAGGACGGCTGGCTGACGGGGCCGCTGTCGCGCCTGGTGTTCGGCGACCTGTCCACCATCCGCCGCCCCTTGCGCCAGCCCAACAGTCCCAATGGCGAGGTCATCGGCGAATTGCGCCTGGACCTGGACCCGGTGGTCCTGGCCCGCGACCTGCTAATCCTGGCGGGCACCGGCCTGGTCAGCGGCGTGCTGCGCAACCTGCTGCTGGGCTTGGCCTTGGTGGCGGTGCTGCACCGCTACGTGACCCGGCCGCTGTTCGGCCTGGGCCGGTCCATTTCGCGCATCGATCCCGACCGTCCCATGGAAACGGCCCTGCCGCTGCCCGCGGGGCATGAGCGGGATGAGCTGGGTTACATCGCCGCCCGCACCAATGAACTGCTGGCCCGCCTGGCCTCCAGTCAGGAGGCGCAGCGCCGCATGGCGACGCGCGATTTGCTGACCGGCCTGCCGAACCGCGTGCTGCTGACGGAGGAGCTGGGCCGTTCCCTGCCCAAGGCGGAGCGTGCGGGCTACCACGTCGCCGTCTTCCACCTGGATCTGGACCGGTTCAAGACCGTCAACGAAAGCTATGGCCTGGACGTGGGCGACCGCGTGCTGCGCGAGGTGGGGGCTCGCCTGACCAGCGTGCTGCGCGCCGGCGACAGCGTGGCGCGACTGGGCGCCGACGAATTCGCCGTGGTGGCCGAGGACATCGCCCAGCCGGAGATGGCGGCCCGCCTGGCGGAACGCATCCTGGACACCTTGGCCGCCCCTTATGCCATCGACGGCCATTCCGTGACGCTGACCGCCAGCGTGGGCATGGCGCTGTTCCCCGGCGACGGGCGCGACCCCGAGCCGCTGCTGCGCGGCGCCGACGTCGCCATGTGCACGGCCAAGGCGGCCGGCGGCGGGCGCTACCGCTTCTTCGCGCGGGAGATGATGGACCGCGCGGTGGCCCGCCTGCACAACGAGACGGCGTTGCGCCGCGCCATCGAGGAAAACCAGTTCGTCCTCTACTACCAGCCCAAGCTGGAGACGCTGACCCGCAAGCTCAGCGGGGTGGAAGCGCTGCTGCGCTGGCAGAAACCGGACCGGCTGGTCATGCCCGGCGATTTCATTCCGCTTGCGGAAGAAACCGGGTTGATCGTGCCCATCGGCGCCTGGGTGCTGCGCACGGCCTGCGAACAGGCGGCGCGTTGGCTGGCGGCGGGGCACGCCGTGCCCGTTTCCGTCAACGTCTCCGCCCGCCAGTTGCAAGAGGCGGGACTGGTCGACCTGGTGGCTGACTGCCTGGCCAAGTCCTACCTGCCGCCCGAGCTGCTGAACATCGAGATCACCGAGACCAGCATGATGCGCGACCTGGACCACAGCGAGGCGCTGCTGGCCCGGCTGCGGGACCTGGGCGTGGGCATCAGCGTCGACGATTTCGGCACCGGTTATTCGTCGCTGGCCTATCTGCGCCGCCTGCCGGTGACGGCGCTGAAGCTGGACCGCTCCTTCGTGAACGACATCCCCGCCGAAACCGCCATCGCCACGGCGGTGCTGGATCTCTCGCGCAGCTTCGGCCTCAAGACCGTGGCCGAGGGCGTGGAGACGGAGGAGCAGTGGCACTGGCTGGCCCAGCAGGGCTGCGCCGAGGTCCAGGGCTTCCTGTTCGCCCGACCCATGCCGGTGGATCTGCTTGAGCGCGACTTCCTGAAGGGCTGATCCCGGCCCCAAGGCCCGCGCCGAAGAAAAGTGAAGCGGCCATACAACCATAGGACAATACGCCGGCTTCCGCCGCCGGCGTACCTTGGCGCATCCCATAGCCTGAACCCCATAGCCTGAACCAGAGCCAGGACGACGCCATGATCAAAGTCAGCGTGTTGTACGCCAACGAACCCGGCGCCCGCTTCGACCACGATTACTACAGGGACCGCCACATGCCGCTGGTCCAGGAAAAGCTGGGGGCCGCCTGCCTGTTCTACACGGTGGACAAGGGCCTGACCGGTGCCCCGCCCAGCGAAGCGCCGGCCTATGTCGCCATGTGCCACATCTTCGCCGAGTCCGCCGATAGCTTCTGGGCCGCCTTCGGGCCCGTAGCCGAGGAGATCGTGGCCGACATCGCCAACTACACCACCCTGTCGCCCACCATCCAGGTGAGTGAGGTGGTGGTGGGCGCCGGCCGCGGCTGATCCGCAGTCCCCCCGCCCTATCCTGGGGCCCTATCCCCGGGGCAGCGGGGCGTTCGCCAGTTCCACCACCAGGCAGCAGCCGTCCAGGCGGGTGTGGTCGTAGTAGGCCCGCCCGTCGTGCAGCTCCGCGATGCGCCGCACCAGGTAAAGGCCCACGCCGATGCCGGGGATGCGCTCGGCCGAGGAAAGGCGCACGAACTTGCCGAAGATGCGCTCCCGGTCGGCGGGGGGCACGCCGGCGCCGGCGTCGATCACCCGCACGGTGCTGCGCGTGGCCGTCTGGGCCAGTTCCACCCGGATGGGCTGGCCGGGTGGGCCGTACTTGGCGGCATTTTCCAGCAGGTTGAGGATGGATGTCTTGAGCAGGGCCGGGTCGCCCTGAATCTCGTTCGGCACCTCGCCCTCCACCCGCACCGCCTGCTCGGGGTGGGAGGCGCGCAGGGACCGGACGGCGTCGGCCACCACCTCTTCCAGGATCAGCGAGTGGGTTTCCAGGTGCAGGCCGGGCGACCGGTCGGTCTCGCGACGCAGGCCCACCTCGATGATCTCCACCAGGCGGTCCACGGCCCGGCCCATGCGCTTCAGCAGGTCATGGCCCTTGGCGCCTTCCGCCAAGGCGGCGGAGCCCTTGATGTGCAGGATGTCGATGCCGGTGCGGATGATGGACACCGGCGTGCGGTATTCGTGCGATACCATGTCGATGAACTGGATCTGCTCGCGCACCGCCTGGCGCTCGGCGGCCAGGGCCTCCTCCAGGCTTTCCTTGGCGGCCGACAGCTCCCGGGTGCGCAGCGCCACCATGTCCAAGGCCCGCTGCTCGGCATGGACGGAGGCCGACAGGGCGGCGGCCTGCGCCTCCTTCCGTTCCCTTTCCGACCGGCGCACGCGTGACGCGATGGCGATGTTCATCAGGATCATGTGCACCAGCGACGCCGCCTGCGACGCCGCCTCGGTCAGGCTGATCTCGGGGATCACGCCCAGGGTGCGCATGAAGCCCATCAGCGCGGCCATGCAGGCGGAGCCGAAGGCCAGGCTGTACATCAGGGCGCCGGGGTGGCCTCGCCGCGCCAGCCGGATGGCGCTGCCGATATAGATGAACATATAGGCCGATGTCACCGTGGCCAGTGTGGCGCCGGCCATCGTGTAATAGCCGGCGAAGGTGGCGACGATGCCCAGGGCGCCCAGGATGATGGGGATACGGTTCAACAGGCTGATCAGCGGCAGGGTGCGCCGCAGGTTCAGGAACTCCTCCGTCAGCAGGGCGCCGGCCAGGATGCCGCCGCACACGCTGGTGCCGGTGATGAGGTTGGCCAGCTTGGGCGCGGGCCCGGGCAGGATTTGCGCCAGCGCGCCGAAAGATCCGAAGGCCAGGCCGATCAGGCTGATCAGGTAAAGGGCATAGTAGAAGTAAACCCGTTCCTGCAGCCAATAACTATGGATCAGGTTGGAGATCAGCACAGCCACCGCCATGCCCAGCACGAAGCCCAACCAGATGGACTGCACGCTGACATGGTTCATCAGCGGGATCAGGCGATAGATCTGGCCGCTGAGGATGGTGGCGCTGGTGGTGTGGACATGGACGTAGATCCAGGCCTGGCTGGCGCCATCGAACACCAGCGGCTGGGTGAAGCTGCGAAAGCGCAGCATGCGGTTGGCTGTGGGCTCGCTGTCGCCCTGCACCGTCCTCACATAGGCCTCGGCCGGCGGCGGTGGCGCGTCCGCCGCCGTGTAGGCGACGTCGGTTTCCACCGTGTCGAGGAAGCTGGGCAGCAGCTCCAGGTACCAGGTGTCGTTGCTCTCCGGGGCCCGCGCGACGCGCATCCTGACCCAGGTGTCGGTCAGGGTGAAGCCGCGGTTGAGGTTGCCGGCCAGGGGCTGGAAGCGGCGGCTGGCCTCGCCGGCCGTCACGTCGGCCAGTGTCAGCGACCCATCGGGGTCGACCAGGAATTCAAGGTGGCCGGCGATGGGCAGCGTCCGCGTTTCGGCCCCCAGGCGCAGTGGCGCCGCCGTCCAGCCGTCGGGGCCCGTTGCCGCTTGTGCGGGCCGGGCGCACAGCAGCGCCACGGCGACGATGCACAGCCATAAGCAGACGCCCCATGGCCGGCCGCCCCTTGGCCATCCGCTGGGGCGCCGCCAGGCGGGCGCTACGGGGGGCTGGGCGGTGACGGTCATGGCGCGGTGGGCGACTACAGCTGCTTGATGGGGGCGGAGAACAGGTAACCCTTGGCATGGACGGTCTGGATGGGGAAGGCCTCACCCACCGCGGCCTCGATTTTCCGGCGCAGGCGGCTGACCAGGGCATCCAGTCCCCGGCTGCCTTGCACCGTGTTGGCGTAGTCCAGCATTTCCAGCAGGGCGGTGCGGTCCACCGCCCGGCCCGGGTCCTGGGTCAGGGCCACCACCAGGTCGAATTCCTTGGCCGTCAGGCGCACGGGAAGGCCACGCGGCGACAGGATGGACCAGCGCGCGTTGTCCAGCACCCAGGGTTCGCTGGAGGAGGGGGCCTGCAGGGTGGGAAGATCGTTGACGTCCGGCCCGGCTGCCAGGCGGCGCGCCAGGTTGGTGGCGGCGATGGCCAGCTCCCGGCAATCCACCGGCTTCACGAAGTACAGGTCGGCGCCGCTGGTGAAGCCTTTCAGCCTATCGTCCACCCGCGACCGGGCCGTCAGGATGATCAGGCCCATGTTGGTGTTGGCGCGAAGGAAGCTGGCGATGGCATAGCCATCCTGGTCGGGCAGGCCGATGTCCAGGATGACGATGTCCGCCGGCTCCTTGGCGATCTGCTGGTACAACTCCAGGCCCGACCCCGCCGTCGTGACCGCCAAGCCTTGGCTACTCAGGCAGTGGGCCAGTAATTCCCGAAGGTCCACATCGTCTTCCACCAAAACCACGCGCGGGGCGACGACTCCCACGCTCGCATCCAGGTCTGCCATAGAAAATCTTTTCTATTAAAAGGTTTTAGCGATGGTTCGGTTACAAATTTTTTGGGCCGCGCCCCCAGATCGGCCCCGCCGCTGGAACTATTCTGAGGCGCATTCTAATTTTTCATTAATTTTATAGCAATACGATGCGTGCCGCCTCGATTTCTGGCGGGTATGTGCGCTATCGCGGGCGGATTTCAGCCCCCGGTGGCATGAAGGGCGTTGCCGCAGACGGCCCGGTTGTTTACCTTCATCTCTTCACGAAAAAGGTCGCCAGCTCGGACGGGCGGGCGCCAAAAGAACCAGTCCGTCGGCCGCGCCGGTGCCAAGGCTGGATCATCGGGGTGTCATCGATGGGTCAGGCGAAGCAATGGACGCTGCTGCGCGCCGCCGAGCAATGCTATCGCGTTGCCGCCAGTGTGCCCTCGGGTCCTGAGCGCGACCTGTGGATCCGTCGGGGCGGCATGCTGGAGGCGGACAGCGTGGCCGCCCTGCTGACCGGTCCCTGGCCTGAGCGCTGGCCGGCCCGGACCGTGCCGGATGACCTGCCGTATGATGAGGCCGCCGAGTCTCCATCGGTTTCGTCTGTGTCGGCCGACACCGCCAAGCCCAGTCTGGTCGAATAATTTCCCGGAACCATCGCCGGCGTGTTCATTCCTGGCGAACCTCTTGTTACGTGCGACGCAACGGCGCCCTGCGGTCGCCAGTAATTGACACTGGCAGATGGCTGGCGGAGTGTGCCCAGCTTATACGACGCGTCATCATCTTCGAGGTTTCTTCAAGTGACCGGCCTAGTTTCTTCCGCCGCACCCTCTTCCTCGGGCCGTTACCCCTCGGGTCGTGAATTGCTGGAGGCCATGGGCCTCGCATCGCGCCAGACCGAACAGCGCATGGAGGCGCTGCTGCCCACCCCCGCCCGCTACATCGGCCGGGTGCAGGAAGCCGCCCGCTACGCCGTGTTCGCCGGCGGCAAGCGTTTGCGCCCCTTCCTGGTGAAGTCGTCGTCCGCCCTGTTCGGCGTGTCCGAGGACAACTGGCTGCAGGCCGCCGCGGCGGTGGAGATGGTGCACACCTACAGTCTGGTGCATGACGACCTGCCCTGCATGGATGACGACACCCTGCGCCGCGGCAAGCCCACCACCCATGTCCAGTTCGACGAGGCGACGGCCCTGCTGGCCGGTGACGCGCTGCTGACCCTGGCGTTCGAGGTGCTGTCCCAGCCGGCGGCCCACGCCGACGCGGGCGTCCGCTGCGCCCTGATCGCCAAGCTGGCCCAGGCCGGCGGCACGCTGGGCATGATCGGCGGCCAGATGATGGATATGGAAGCGCCGAATTCCGACTTCGGTTACGACGAAATCCTGACCCTGCAAAAGCTGAAGACGGGCGCGCTGTTCGAATTCTGCTGCGAGGCCGGCCCCATCCTGGGTGGCGCCAGCGAGGCGGAACGCGCCCTGCTGCGTGACTACGCCGCGGATTTCGGCCTTGTCTTCCAGATCTCCGACGATCTTATTGACGCCACCGGCGACGCCGGCAAGGCCGGCAAGACCGTCGGCAAGGATGAGGCGCAGGGCAAGGCGACCCTGATTTCCTTGCTGGGCCTGGATGCCGCCCGTGCCAAGGTGGTGGAACTGGCTGAGCAAGCGGCGGCCCGTCTGGATGGTTTCGGTTCGGCGGCGGATTCGTTGCGCGGCCTGCCCTTTATGCTTATCGACCGAGAGTCGTGATTTATCACGATCTGTGCAAAAGTGTTTGTCTGTCACCGGCCCGCAAGAGGTCGGTTAGAATTATTTGGGAGCCGATGAATGGCGACGAAGACCCCGTTGTTGGACCAGTGTCCGACGCCTGAGCGCCTGCGCGCGCTGCGTCCTGAGCAGCTGCGTCAGGTGGCGGACGAGCTGCGGTCCGAGACCATCGACGCGGTGTCGGTGACGGGCGGGCACCTGGGTGCGGGCCTGGGCGTGGTGGAACTGACGGTGGCGCTGCACTACGTGTTCGACACGCCGGCGGACCGCATCATCTGGGACGTGGGTCACCAGGCCTACCCGCACAAGATCCTGACGGGGCGGCGCGACCGCATCCGCACCCTGCGCGCGGGCGGGGGCCTGTCGGGCTTCACCCGCCGGTCGGAGAGCGAATACGACCCGTTTGGCGCCGCGCACAGCTCCACCTCCATCTCGGCGGGCCTGGGCATGGCGGTGGCGCGTGATCTGGCGGGGGGTAACAACCACGTCATCGCCGTGATCGGCGACGGGTCGATCTCCGCCGGCATGGCGTACGAGGCCATGAACAACGCGGGCGCCCTGGGCTCGCGCCTGGTGGTGATCCTGAACGACAACGACATGTCGATCGCCCCGCCTGTGGGTGCGGTGTCGGGCTACCTGGCCAAGCTGGTCAGCAGCAGCCAGTACCGGCACCTGCGGGACATCGGCCGGCAGGTGGCGGAACACCTGCCCCGGCCGCTGCAGAACGCGGCGCGTCGGGTTGAGGAATACGCCCGCGGCATGGTCATGGGCGGGACGCTGTTCGAGGAGCTGGGCTTCTACTACGTCGGCCCCATCGACGGGCACGACCTGGACCAGCTGGTGCCCATCCTGGAGAACATCCGGGATGAGCCGAACGGCCGTCCGGTGCTGATCCACGCGGTGACGCAGAAGGGCAAGGGCTACGCCCCGGCGGAGGCCTCGGCCGACAAGCTGCACGCGGTGGGCCGCTTCGACGTGGTGACGGGCGCCCAGGCCAAGGCCAAGGCGAACGCGCCGACCTACACGCGGGTCTTCGCCGACGCCCTGATGAAGGAGGCCAAGGCCGACGACAAGGTCGTGGCGATCACGGCGGCGATGCCGTCGGGTACGGGACTGGACCTGTTCGGGCAGGCCTTCCCCACGCGCACCTTCGACGTGGGCATCGCCGAGCAGCACGCGGTGACGTTCGCGGCGGGCATGGCGACGGAGGGGTACAAGCCCTTCGTGGCCATCTACTCGACCTTCCTGCAGCGCGGCTACGATCAGCTGGTGCACGACGTGTCGATCCAGAATCTGCCGGTGCGCTTCGCCATGGACCGGGCGGGCCTGGTGGGGGCGGACGGCGCCACGCACGCGGGCGCGTTCGACCTGGCCTACCTGTGCTGCCTGCCCAACATGGTGGTGATGGCGGCGGCGGACGAGGCGGAGCTGGTGCACATGGTGGCGACCAGCGTGGCCTATGACGCCGGCCCCATCGCGCTGCGCTATCCGCGCGGCGAGGGCGTGGGCGTGGAGATGCCGGAGAAGGGCGCGGTGCTGCCCATCGGCAAGGGCCGTATCGTGCGTGAGGGCAACACGGTGGCCATCCTCAGCCTGGGCACCCGCCTGGGCGAGGCGTGCAAGGCGGCGGAGGACCTGGCGGCGCGGGGCCTGTCGACGACGGTGGCGGACGCGCGCTTCGCCAAGCCGATCGACAAGGAACTGGTGCGCCGGCTGGCGGTTGAGCACGAGGTGCTGATCACCATTGAGGAAGGCTCGGTGGGCGGCTTCGGCGCGCAGGTCATGCAGTTCCTGGCGGAGGAGGGGCTGTTCGACAGCGGCCTGAAGTTCCGTCCCATGGTGCTGCCCGACCGCTATCAGGAACACGACAACCCGGCCAAGCAGTATGACGAGGCCGGCCTCAACGCCAACGGCATCGTCGACACCGTGCTCAAGGCGCTGGGGGCCAACGCTCAGGTGAGGACCGCATGACGACCAAGGTCACCGCGTTCAAGGGTAAAGCCATCGCCGCGGCGTTCGTGGCCCTGGCCATGACCGGCACGTCGCTGCCGGCCCTGGCCCAGCAGGCCGCAGCTACGGCGGAAGCCGCCGATCCGGCGGTGGCCAAGGTCAAGGGCTTCTACGACACCCTGCTGAGCGGTATGAAGCAGGCGAAGCAGCTGGGCGTGAAGGGCCGCGCGGAAAAGCTGGACCCGGTGATCAAGGCGACCTTCGACCTGGCGACCATGACCCGCCTGGCCGTGGGCCCGGCGTGGGAGAAGTTCACGCCGGACCAGCAGAAAGGCGCCATCGACGCCTTCACCAAGGTGACGGTGGCCACATACGCCAACCAGTTCGACGGCTTCAACGGTGAGGTCTTCGACGTCGACCCCACGCCCAAGGCGCGCGGGGCCGACAAAATCGTCGAGACCAAGCTGACCCCCAGCGGCCAGCCGCCGGTGCCGCTGAATTACCTGATGCGCGGCCAGGGCGACCAAGTCCGCATCGTGGACGTCTATCTCAATGGCACCATCAGCCAGCTGGCCACGCGGCGCTCGGAGTTTTCCGCCGCCGTCCAGCAGGGCGGCGCCGACGCCCTGATCCAGGGCCTGCAGCAGCAGGCGGAAAAGCTGTTGGCCGGCGCCTGACCCTCTCGCGCCGCCGCTTGAAATAAGGCCCGGCCTTTCCCGTGAGGAAAGGCCGGGCCTTTTCTTGCGCGATCGGCCGGCCGGCCGTTGAGGGCCAATAAACTTAGGGAATCGCCGGCATGTTGTTGGTGGTCACGCCAATGGCCTCATCCAGCGCGGCCTGGCGGTTCTGCAGCCACACGCTGCGCAACAGGGCGTAGAAGTCGATGGTGCCCTTGCGCAGCTCGTCCAGGGTATCCAGGTTGCGGGCCTTGTCCAGACCACCCACCACGCCGATGGCGTAGTTGGCGTCGCCGCCGTCGGCGTGGTCGAACACGCGGCCGGTGGGGTCGGCCCACATCTCCACGCCCAGGCCCACGCCGTCACGCACCGTGGAGGGCCCGAACAGGGGCAACACGAAATAAGGACTCTGCCGCACGCCCCAGGCATAGAGTGTCTGGCCGAAGTCGCCCGTTTGGCGCTTAAGGCCCATGTCCGTCGCCACGTCGTACATGCCCGCCAGGCCGATGGTGCTGTTGAAGACGAAGCGCCAGAAGGTGGTGAAGGCCGCCTTCACACGCGCCTGGGCCAGGTCGTTGCCGAAAATCAGCGGCTCGCCCAGGTTCTCGATTCCGTGGCGCAGGCGCAGCTGCACATACTCCGGCACCACGTCGCGGTAGGCCCGCGACGCCGGGCCGACGGCGTTGTCGTTCAGCCACATGTTGGCGTCGAAGGTGACCCGGTTCACGTTCTCCAGCGGATCCCAGGGTTCCACCACGCCCAGCTCGTCACGGCCGCCGTTGGGCGGCGCGGCGCAGCCGGCGAGCATGAAGCCCATCAGGAGGCAGGCGGCCAGGGCCGCGCGGGACTGTCTGATCATGCTGGCCATACTTTCCTGCGGGATGCGGAACCGGAGACCGCGCCGCCTGCCCGGTTGGGGGCGACGACGCCAGGGGTGCGACACTTTGGATAACAAAGGATGGTGTCGCCCACCATGATTGGAAATGCACTCCCGAAGTGTAATATCGGAGCGTGCAGCGCAATATGCCGGTCGACGGATGACCGGCAAAGGCAATAACGCGTGTGACGGGTGGGGCTATGTCCGCCGTCACAGGATGCGCATTTGCGTTCGGTGTATCGCAATGCAGCGGTGATTCGCATCGCGGCGACGTTCGCTGGCGTGTGCGCCGCGCTTACGTTAAGACCTGAGGCACAGAGACATCATCGGACCGGGCCGCCGGGCCGCTTCTATTTGAGAGTTCCGCACGGCATGCCGTTTCCGTCCACCGACACCCTGGGCACCCTGTTGACCGACGCCCTGGGCTGGGGGTTCGGGGCGATGTCCGCGGTGGGCACGCTCTACACCCTGGTGGCGGCGGACAGCGCCCAGCGCTTCTTCGCGCCGGGAGGGGCGGAACCGGGTGCCGGTGCGCCGGCGGTGACGGTGCTGAAGCCCCTGCACGGGGCCGAGCCGGGGCTGGCGGCCCGCCTGCGGGCGCTGACCACCCAGGAATACGCGGGGCCAGTGCAGGTGGTGTGCGGTGTCCAGGCCCCTGACGATCCCGCCATCGCCATCGTGAAAGACCTGATCGCCGAGCTTGAGGCGGCGGGCGGCCCGGTGCGCCTGGATCTGGTGGTCGATACCACCCGCCATGGTGCCAACGCCAAGATTTCCAACGTCATCAACCTGATGGCGGTTGCCCGGCACGAGGTGCTGGTGCTGGCCGACAGCGACATCGCCGTGGGTCCCGATTACCTGGCGCGGGTGGTGGGCGCCCTGTCGCGCCCGGGCGTGGGCCTGGTCACCTGTCTCTACCGGGGCGATCCGGTGGAGGCTGGGTCCTTCTGGCAGGACCAAGCGGCCCGGGCGGTGGATCATCATTTCCTGCCCAACGTGCTGGTGGGCCTGCGCCTGGGGCTGGCCAAGCCCTGCTTCGGCTCCACCATCGCCCTGACCGATGAGACGCTGGGGCGCATCGGCGGCTTTGCCGCCTTCCGCGACATCCTGGCGGACGACCATGCCATGGGCATGGCGGTGCGCGCGCTGGGGCTGGCTGTGGCCGTGCCACCTTTCGTGGTGGCGCACTTGGCGCCCGAGTCCAGCCTTGGCGCCGTGCTGGACCATGAACTGCGCTGGGCCCGCACCATCCGGGGCCTGGACCCCGGGGGCTACGCCGGTTCCATCGTCACCCATCCGGTGCCCCTGGCGCTCCTCGGCGCAATTTTCGCGGGCTGGCATGCGTGGTCCCTGCTGCTGCTGGGGCTTGCGGTCGCCGCCCGTCTCGTGCTTCAGGTGACGATTGATGCACGGATCACACGGTCCCGGCCGCGATGGCCTGGATTGATCAGAGACGTCTTGTCATTTTTGGTGTTCGTTGCCAGCTTTGGCATTCGACGTGTGAGTTGGCGCGGACAGCGCTTTTCGGTCAAATCCGACGGCACAATGGTGCCGGTCGGCGAAAATGGTGGGTCATGATGCGGACGCTATTTCTTCAGGCGCCTTCCTTCGACGGTTTTGATGGCGGCGCCGGCTCGCGCTACCAGGCGCGCCGCGAGATCAAGTCTTTCTGGTATCCGACGTGGCTGGCCCAGCCGGCGGCGCTGATCGAGAACAGCAAGCTGATCGACGCCCCGCCGCACAAGACCAAGTTGTCCGACATCACGGCGCAGATCAAAGACTTCGACATGGTGGTGCTGCACACCTCCACCCCGTCGTTCAAGTCGGACGTGGCGACGATCGAGGCGCTGAAGGCCGTCAACCCCAACCTGAAGGCCGGCCTGATCGGCGCCAAGGTGGCGGTCGAGGCCGATAAGAGCCTGGCCCAGGCCCCCATCGTCGACTTCGTCGCCCGCAACGAATTCGACTTCACCATCAAGGACGTGGCCGACGGCAAGAAGTGGTCGGACATCAAGGGCCTGTCCTTCCGCAATTCCGAGGGCGTGATCGTCCATAACGAGGACCGCGAGATCCTCGAGAACATGGACAGCCTGCCGTGGGTGACCCCGGTCTATAAGCGCGACCTGGAAATCGAGAAGTACTTCATTGGTTACCTGAAGGCGCCTTATCTCAGCATCTACACCGGCCGTGGCTGCAAGTCGCGCTGCACCTTCTGCCTGTGGCCCCAGACCGTCGGCGGCCACCGCTACCGCACCCGCAGCGTCGGCCATGTGGTGGAGGAGATGGCGTGGGCGCAGAAGAACTTCCCGCAGGTGAAGGAATTCTTCTTCGACGACGACACCTTCACCGACAACCTGCCCCGCGCCGAGGCCATCGCCAAGGAGCTGGGCAAGCTGGGCATCACCTGGTCGTGCAACGCCAAGGCCAACGTGCCGCGTGAGACGCTGAAGGTGCTGCGCGACAACGGCCTGCGCCTGCTGCTGGTCGGCTACGAGTCCGGCAACCAGCAGATCCTGCACAACATCAAGAAGGGCATGCGCGTCGAGGTGGCTGAGAAGTTCACCAAGGACTGCCATGAGCTGGGGATCCAGATCCACGGCACCTTCATCCTGGGCCTGCCCGGCGAGACGAAGGAAACCATCCAGGAAACCATCAAGTGGGCGGCCAAGATCAACCCGCACACCATCCAGGTTTCGCTGGCCGCCCCGTACCCCGGCACCTTCCTGTACCAGCAGGCCATCGAGAACGGCTGGCTGGACGACGCGAACGCCGAGCTGGTGGATGAGCACGGCGTGCAGATCGCCCCGCTGCATTACGACCACCTGAGCCACTCCGAGATCTTCGGCTCGGTTGAGACCTTCTATAAGAAGTTCTACTTCCGCAGCGGCAAGATCGCCTCCATCGTCGGCGAGATGGTCCGTGACCGGGACATGATGAAGCGCCGCCTGCGCGAGGGCGTGGAGTTCTGGCAGTTCCTGCGCGAACGCCGCAACGCCGCCTAATACCGGTTCTCAAGCACCGGCGCCGGCATCGATCCCGCCGTCCATCATCGGGATCGATGCGGCGCCCACTATCTCGGGTTCAGGACACACTTTCCCATGTCCGTATCCACACCGGGCGCCGCCGCGACCCCCAGCCATGGGGGATCGGGGCGGCGCCTGATCGTTACGGCGGATGACTTCGGCCTGTCGGCCGCCGTCAACGCCGCCGTCATCGACGCCCACCTCAATGGCATCCTGACCGCCGCCAGCCTGATGGTGGCCGGGGCCGCCGCCAACGCGGCGGTGGCGCTGGCCCATGCCCAGCCCAGCCTGGCTGTGGGCCTGCACGTCGTACTGGTGGACGGCAAGCCCTTCCTGCCGCCCGAGCGGATTCCCGACCTGGTGGGGCCAGACGGGCTATTCCGCAACGACCTGGCCAAGGTCGGGGCGTCCATCTTCTTCCGGCCCAAGGTCGCGGCCCAGGTCGCGGCCGAGGTGGAGGCGCAGTTCCAGGCCTTCCGCGCCACCGGGCTGCCGCTGGACCATGTCAACGCCCATAAGCACTATCACCTGCACCCCACCGTGGGGCGCGTTCTGCTGGACGCGGCGCGCCGTCACGGGGCCCGCGCCATGCGGGTGCCGGTGGAGCCCGCCGACCTCATCCGGGCGGTGACGCCCCGGGCCGACCTGGGCCTGCACCACGTCACCGGCCCCTGGGCCAAGCTGCTGCGCGCCAAGGTGCGCCGCGCCGGCCTGGCCGCCCCCGACCAGGTGCTGGGCCTGGCGTGGACCGGTGCCGTCACGGCCGACAAGCTGCGCGGCGCCTTGGCCCGCCTGCCGGCCGGCGTCACGGAAATCTACCTGCACCCCGCCGTCAGCGATGATGTGCCGGGCGGCGCGCCCGGCTACCGCTACCGCGACGAGCTGGCCGCCCTGCTGGATCCCGAGGTCAACGCCTTGGCCGCCGCCTTTCCCCGCGGCGGTTTCCGCGATCTGCCCATCACCCTGGAATAGGCCTGCACCCGATGGAAAAGGCAGCCCGCCTGTTCGCCCTGCTGGGGCTGGTCCTGGCCGTGGTGCTGGTCACCCGCGAGGACACCGGCGCTCTGTGGGCGCTGCTGAAGACGGCGGGCGTGGGCCTGGTGGCGGCGGGCCTGTTCCATGCCGTGCCCATGGTGGCCAATGCCCGGGCCTGGCAGGTGCTGCTGCCCGGGGCCACGCGCCCCTCGCTGGGCGCCATGGCCCGCAACGTCTGGATCCGCGAGTCGGTCAACGGCCTGCTGCCTGTGGCGCGCATCGGGGGGGAGATCGTGTCCTTCCGCATCCTGCGCCTGGACGGGGTGCGCGTGGCACCCGCCGCCGCCAGCCTGGTGGTGGACATGGCCATTTCCATCCTCAGCCAGCTGGGCTTCTCCCTGCTGGCGGTGGGACTGCTGGTGGCGCTCAAGGGTCCCGTGGGCATCGCCGGCCAGGTGACCCTGGGCCTGCTGGCCATGGTGCCGCTGGTGGCGCTGTTCATCCTGGTGCAGCGCGCCGGCCTGTTCGCCAAGGTCACCGGCCTGCTGGACAGGGCGGCGTCCGGCCGCCTGGCCGGCATCGTGGCGCACAGCGCCCGCATCGACCGCGCCTCCAAAGCCATGTACCGCCGCACCGGCGCCATCACGGGCTGTTTCCTGTGGCAGCTGCTGGGCTGGGCCCTGGGCGCCGGTGAGATCTGGCTGGCGCTGTGGGCGCTGGGCCATCCCATGGGCCTGGTCGAGGCGCTGGTGATCGAGGGCCTGATCCAGGCCGTCAGCAGCGCCGCCTTCGTCGTGCCCGGCGCCCTGGGGGTGCAGGAAGGCGCCTTCTTGCTGCTGGGCGGTGCGCTCGGCCTGGACGCGCCCGCCGCGCTGGCCCTGGCGGCCGCCCGCCGCCTGCGCGACCTGGTGGTCTTCCTGCCTGGCCTGGTGGCCTGGACCACCATTCGCAAAGTCAAGGCGGCGTGATGATCATGATCAAGGCCCCGCGCCCCGGCGCACGTCATCTTCCGGCGCCGTCGCGCGCTGCCAACGGCTAACGCACCGGAGCCTGAACCCATGGCGCACCTTGAGGTCCTTCAGCCGTCGTTGGATGAATCCCCCCTGACGCCTCTGCCCGCCGTATCCGGTGGGTTGGCGGCGCGATTGGGGACGGTGGCGCTGCTGGCGGTCCTGGCCTTGGGTTCGGGCTATGTGGCGATCAACGTGGCGGGCGATCTGCGTGGGATGGGCACGGCGTCTGCCCTGCCCTTCGTGCTGCTGGGCGTGGCGCTTCTGATCGCGCTGGGTTTCGAATTCGTCAATGGCTTCCATGACACGGCCAACGCCGTGGCCACGGTGATCTACACCCATTCCCTGCCGGCGCATGCTGCGGTGGTGCTGTCGGGCCTGTGCAACTTCGCTGGCGTGCTGCTGTCCACCGGGGCCGTGGCCTATGGCATCGTGTCCCTGCTGCCGGTGGAGTTGATCCTGCGGGTCGGCAGCGAGGCCGGCTTCGCCATGGTCTTCGCCCTGTTGATTTCGGCCGTGCTGTGGAACCTGGGCACCTGGGCCCTGGGCCTGCCGTCCTCCAGCTCCCACACCCTGATCGGGTCCATCATCGGTGTCGGCCTGATGAACCAGCTGATGGCCGCCCCTGGCGCCACGGCCAGCGGCGTGGACTGGGGTCAGGCCCTGAAGATCATCCAGACGCTGCTGATCTCCCCCCTCGTCGGCTTCGTCTGCGCGGCGGCGCTGCTGATGCTGATGCGGGGCCTGATCAAGGACAAGGCGCTGTTCCAGGCGCCCAAGGGCCGGAAGCCGCCGCCCGCGTGGATACGCGGCCTGCTGGTCCTCACGTGCTCTGGCGTCAGCTTCGCCCATGGCTCCAACGACGGGCAGAAAGGCATGGGCCTGATCATGCTGATCCTCATCGGCACCATGCCGGCCGCCTATGGCCTGAACCGGGGCATCACCGCCGCCGACACGCCCGCCTACATTGCCACCTTCGACCGGGCCGGCGACGTGCTGGGCCGCCACGCCCAGCGCATGCCGGCCGACCCCCGCGCGGTGGTGGAGGATTACGTCCGCAGCGGCACCTTGACCAGCGCGACCCTGGGCGGGCTGCACGAACTGACCGCCAGCATCGCCGACCAGCTGCGTTTCTCCGGCGCCCTGTCCAGCGTGGCGCAGGGCCAGATGCGCAACGACATGTACCTGTCGGCCGAGGCGTTGCGTCGCTTGCAGAAGCAGGGCTTCCCCCTGCTTGACGACGACGACCGCGCGGTGATGAAGGAGTTGCTGGGCCGCTACGACCACGCCACCCGCTACATCCCCACCTGGGTGAAGGTGGGTGTGGCCATCGCCCTGGGCCTGGGCACCATGGTGGGCTGGAAACGCACCGTGGTGACCGTCGGTGAGAAGATCGGCAAGGAGCATCTGACCTACGGCCAGGGCGCGTCCGCCCAGCTGGTGGCCATGGGGACCATCGGCGCCGCCGACGTCTTCGGCTTGCCGGTCAGCACCACCCACGTGCTGTCGTCCGGCGTGGCCGGCACCATGGCGGCCAACGGGTCGGGGCTGCAGTGGTCCACGGTGCGCAACATGGCCATGGC
The DNA here is from genome assembly GCF_034653275.1 of Nitrospirillum guaranorum. Lineage (NCBI taxonomy): Bacteria > Pseudomonadati > Pseudomonadota > Alphaproteobacteria > Rhodospirillales > Azospirillaceae > Nitrospirillum > Nitrospirillum guaranorum. Next base: position 426,465 of record NZ_JAYEES010000001.1, read on the forward strand.
CTGGGTGCTGACCCTGCCGGCCTCCATCGCGCTGGCCGGCGGCCTGTTCTGGCTGTTCCGGCACTTGTTCTGACCCGGCGTGCCGGCAAGGGAGCGTTGCCCATATGATCCGGACCATCATCTTCGACCTGGACAACTGCCTGGCCCCGGCCGATGGCGTCGGCGTGGCCCTCATGCGGCCGGTGTTCGACGTCATCACGGCGGCCAATGCGGGAACCCTGGGCCCGGATGCGCTGGACGCCGCCTTTGCCGACATCTGGCGCCATCCCCTGGATTGGGTCAGCCGGGCGCACGGCTTCAGCCCCGCCATGCACCAGGCCGCCTGGATGGCGACGGCGGGGTTGGAGGTGACGGGCGCCATGGCCGACTATGGCGACCTGCCCTTATTGGCCGGGCTGGGCCTGCCGCTTTACCTTGTCACCTCCGGCTTTCGCCGCTTGCAGGAAAGCAAGGTGCGGGCGCTGGGCCTGGCGCGCTATTTCCAGGGCGTGCATATCGACGCCATCGATGAGGCGGGACACCCGGGCAAGGCCGCGCTGTTCCGGATGCTGCTGGACCAGTCCGGCCTGCCGGCGGCCCACGCCCTGGTGGTGGGCGACAATCCGGAGTCGGAAATCGCCGCCGGCAACAGCCTGGGCATGCCTACGGTCCAGAGTCTGCGTCCCGGCGTCATCTGGGATGGCAGGGCGCGCTTTCACATTCGCGATCTGCGCGACCTTCGGTCCCTTTTAAGCGCGCAGAACGATTAAAGGATTTATATGCGCGTTGGGGCGCAAGGCTTTGATACGGCGTATTTTTTGGTCATTCTGTCGCCAAAGCCACCCCTTTATGGTTAAGGTGAATCGGCCATTTATTAACCAAATGGTGGGGCCTGCGACATAAAGTTGTCATGACTCGCGCCGTAGGGTGCCGGACCTGCTTTTTCAAGAAGGACTGGCGCCATGGCGCATACGGAAGCCGTGAATTCCCCCGTCGCAACCTCCGGCGGCCCGGCCGCGCGTTATGGGACCCTGTTGTTCCTGGCCCTGATGGCCGTGGGCCTGGGCTACATGGCGGTCAACCTGGTCAGCGATCTCAGCGGGGTCGACACCCGCTCCGTCCTGCCCTTCGTCCTTCTGGGCGTCGCGCTGCTGATCGCGCTGGGCTTCGAATTCGTCAACGGCTTCCATGACACGGCCAACGCCGTGGCCACGGTGATCTACACCCACTCCCTGCCGGCCAACGTCGCGGTGGTGTGGTCGGGCCTGTGCAACTTCGCCGGTGTGCTGTTCTCCACCGGCGCCGTGGCTTTCGGCATCGTCTCGCTGCTGCCGGTCGAGCTGATCCTGCAGGTGGGCAGCGACGCCGGCTTCGCCATGGTGTTCTCGCTGTTGATCGCGGCCATCATCTGGAACCTGGGCACCTGGTACTTGGGCCTGCCGTCCTCCAGCTCCCACACCCTGATCGGCTCCATCATCGGCGTCGGCCTGATGAACCAGCTGATGGCCACCTCCGGCACCGCCACCAGCGGCGTCGATTGGGGCCAGGCCACAAAGATCGGCTGGTCGCTGATCCTGTCGCCGCTGGTCGGCTTCCTGTGCTCCGCCGCGCTGCTGGTCATCATGCGCACGCTGATCAAGGACAAGAAGCTGTTCACCGCGCCGGAGGGCAAGAAGGCCCCGCCGTCCTGGATCCGCGGCCTGCTGGTGCTCACCTGCTCCGGTGTCAGCTTCGCCCACGGCTCCAACGACGGGCAGAAGGGCATGGGCCTGATCATGCTGATCCTGATCGGCACGGTGCCCACCGCCTACGCCCTGAACCGCGCCGTCACCATCCACGACACCCCGGCCTACATCGCCACCTTCGATCGCGCCAGCGACGTCCTCAGCCACTATGTCAAGGAAACCCCGGCCAATCCCCGTGCCGCGGTCGAGGACTTCGTCCGCAGCCGCCAGGTGACCGACAGCACCATGGGCGGCATCCATGACCTGACCGCCAGTGTCGCCGACCAGATCCGCGCCTATGGCTCGGTGGACCAGGTGCCGCAGGAAAAGGTGCGCAACGTCCGCAACGACATCTACCTGTCGGCCGAGGCCCTGCGCATCATCCAGAAGTCGGGCGCGCCGGCCATCGACGCCGCCGACCAGCCGGTGCTGAAGGAACTGCTGGGCCGCTACGACCACGCCACCCGCTTCATCCCCACCTGGGTCAAGGTGGGCGTGGCCATCGCGCTCGGCCTGGGCACCATGGTGGGCTGGAAGCGCATCGTGGTGACGGTGGGCGAGAAGATCGGCAAGGAACACCTGACCTACGGCCAGGGCGCCTCCGCCGAGTTGGTGGCCATGGCCACCATCGGCGCCGCCGACGCCTTCGGCCTGCCGGTCAGCACCACCCACGTCCTGTCGTCCGGCGTGGCCGGCACCATGGCGGCCAACGGTTCGGGGCTGCAATGGTCCACGGTGCGCAACATGGCCATGGCCTGGGTGCTGACCCTGCCGGCCTCCATCGTCCTGGCCGGCAGCCTGTTCTGGCTGTTCCGCCACCTTTTCTGAGAAAATCGGCTGTTGTAAGAAAATCGTCAGTCCACCAGGCGCGGGGCGGTCCGTTGGGCCGCCCCTTCGTTTTCGTGGAACGATACATTGTTGCGCGGATATTGCCCGGCGGCATTTCCTATGGCATCTGGTGGCACAGTTGCAGGAATGGGCGGCGAGTTGGATGCAAGAGCGCAAGGACTATCTGGATGGCCTGCGGGGCATTGCCGCTCTGATCGTGGTCATATCCCACAGCATCATCGCCTTCGATTTCGCCCTGCATACCGGCGACCCATCGAACAGCCACGGCTCCTGGGATATTCGGTTATCGGGTTTGCCGTTCCTGCTCCCCATGGCCGGGAATTACGCTGTCTGCGTTTTTTTCCTGCTCAGCGGCTTCGTGCTGGCGGGGTCTTTCGCCACCACCCGCCTGGGCATGATTCCGCTGGTGTTGAAGCGATATCTCCGGCTAACCCTTCCCATCCTGGCTGTCATCCTGTTCTCCTGGGCGTTGTTGACGTGTGGATTGATGGCCAATGCCGCCGCATCGGTTGAGACGCGTTCCGCGTGGTTGGCCTGGCAGATGACGCAGGCGCCGGACGTCGCGGTGGCGCTTCGCGACGGTCTTTATGGCAGCCTCATAGGTCTTCCGGCGTCTCCCGCCTACGATTCCAGCTTATGGACTATGGGCATCGAATTCATTGGGTCCCTGCTACTGATCCTGATATTCGGCGTTACCCGGCCCCTACGCCGCAGCGGGTCCATATCGGATGGCGCCCTGGCGATACTCTTGTTGGTTCTGGGCGTCGCCGGGCATAGCTTTTATCTCGGGTTGTTTGCCATCGGGGCCGCTGTGAGCTTGGCGGATCTTCCCGCTCGGTCGGCCAGCCTACGGCGCCCAGGCCTGATCATGGGGTTACTGCTGGTCTTGGGCGTCTTCTTCGGGACGGTGCCATACAGCGCCGCGCGTGGGCCGTGGTTCGATGCCCTCGTCGCCTCTTCACCGGTGGCGCCGCCCGCGCCGTGGCAGGGCGCTAGCCTGGCCTGGCTCGGCACCCAGGGGGAGCCGTTCTGGCACGGGGTTGGTGCCATCCTGACGCTGATCCCCGTCCTCTGCTGGCCGATGTTGCGCGCGGCGCTCAGCCGTCCTTTGCCCCGGTTCCTGGGCCGGATCTCCTTTCCCCTTTACCTGTTTCACATCCCGCTGCTGATGTCGGCGGGGGCCGGCCTGTTTACCGTGTTACGACATATCGGCCTGGCCTTGGCGCCTGCGGCCATCCTCACGGTGGCGGCGTTCTATACACTGGCCTTGTCGGTGGCTTGGGCACTGGTTCCGTTGCTTGAAGAGACGGCGGTGCGGTGGTCCGGCCGCCTCGCGGTCAGGCTGCAGGATGGGTTGGATCGCCTGGTGTTGGGAGGGAAGCGGCGCCCGGCGAACCAGGCGCCCTAACCCCAGACCCTGTCAGCCGTTCACGGCCCGGCGCAGGGCGTCGATGTCCAGCTTGATCATCTGCTGCATGGCGGTCATCGCCCGGCGGGCGATGATGGGATCGGGGCTGGTGACCAGGTCGATGAAGCCGGAGGGCACGACCTGCCAGGTGACGCCGAACTTGTCGGTCAGCCAGCCGCAGGCGTGGGGCTTGCCGCCATCCGCGGTCAGCACCTCCCAATAGCGGTCGACCTCCGCCTGATCAGCGCAGTCGATGACGAAAGAGATGGCCTCGTTGATCTTCCAGTGGGGGCCGCCGTTCAGGGCGATGAAGGGCTTCCCGTCCAGTTCGAACGCCACGGTCATGACCAGGCCGGCGGGGCGGGGGCCTGCCTCGCCGTAATGGCTGATGGTGGTGATGCGTGAATTGGGGAAGATGCCGACGTAGAAGCGGGCGGCGTCTTCCGCCTGGGTGTCGAACCACAGGAAGGGGGTGATGTTGGGCATGTCCTCGTCCTTTTTCTGGTGAAAGGCGCGAACCGACTATGCGCCTCTCCTCCAAGGACGGCCAGGCTGGGTGATGCCCGACACCGCCGCCCGAAATTATTCCGCAGGCGTCTTGGGTGGGCCCAGCAGGGCCGGCAGGAACAACAGTGCCGTGGCCAGGATGCTGGCCAGCGAGAACACCAGCAACTCACCCATGCTGGCGGTGCCGGGGTGGTGGCTGGTCCACAGGCTGCCGAAGGCGGTGCCGGTGGTCAGGGCGGACAGGATGGTGGCGCGGGTGAGGCTGGAGGTCAGCGGGTTGGTCTGCCCCTGCCGCCAGGCCATGACGTAATAGATATTAAAGGCCGTGCCGATGCCGAACAGCAGGGGCAGGGCGATGATGTTGGCGAAGTTGATGGGCTTGCCCGCCAGGATGGCCGCGGCCAGGGTCAGCAGCGACGCCAGCGCCAGCGGCGCCAGGGTCTTCAGCACGTCGCCCACGTTGCGCAGGGTGACGGCCAGCAGGATGGTCACCAGGATCACCGCCAGGATGCCCGCCTGCAGGAAGGCGTGGATGATGGTGGCGCTGCTTTCCTGGATGCTGATGGGCGTGCCGGTGGCGTCGGGGGCGATGGTGCGCACCGCCTTCACGAAGCGCTTCAGCACCCGATTGTCGTTGCTGTCGCCCTTGGGGAAGACGGAAACGCGGGCGTGCCCGTCCGCCGCCACCCAGTCGCGCTTCAGATCCTCCGGCAGGTCCTTGAAGGTCACCGGCGTGGCCTGCAGGCTGTCGTTCACCTGGGCCAGCATGGTTTGCAGGCCCGGCTCCACCGCCTTCTGGAACAGGGGCACCACCTTCTCGGCCGGCGCCGCCAGGGCCCCCTCCAGCGCCTTCTTGAACCGCAGGGCGGAGGCGCCGGCCGGGCTGGCGTCGTCGGGGTTCAGCTTGTCCAGGGCGGCGACGATGCCGGTCATGGACTGGCGCACGTCCTCGATGCTGGGCGCGGGGCGCACGTCGGTGGGCGCCAGGCTCGGGCCGATCAGCGACGCCGCGTCGGAGATGGCCGCCATCTTGGCGTCCTGGTCGGTGGGGATGTAGTCGCTGAGGGTGATGGCCTGGGCCACCTCCGGCAGCGTGGACAGCTTCTCGGCCAGGGCGCGGGCCTCATCCTCCGAATTGGCCAGCACGTCGATGGTGTTGGGCGTGAACAGCGGGTCCTTCATCAGCTCCAGCACCACCGACACCGCCTCCGTCTTGGGGCTGCGCAGGTTCAGCGGGTTGAAGTCGAAGGACAGGCGCGGCAGCAGGGCGGCGCAGGCCACGGCTAGCACGGCGCCGGCGCCCAGCACCCAGCGGCGGCGGGTCAGCACCAGGCGGTCCAGGGGCGCCAACGCCTTGTACCCCACCTCCACCTGCTCGCCCTTGGGGCGCAGCAGCATCAGCAGGGCCGGCAGGAAGGTGACGGACAGCAGGAAGGCGACACCCATGCCCACGCCGGCGATGATGCCCAGCTGCGACACGCCGCGGTAATCGGTGGGCAGGAAGGCCAGGAAGCCGGCGGCGGTGGCCGCCGCCGCGATGGTCAGGCCCCGGCCCACGCCGCCGCCCGCGGCGGTCAAGGCTTCGGCCAGGTCGTCATGGGCCAGCCGGTCGGCGCGATAGCGGACGGAGAACTGGATGCCGAAATCCACGCCCAGGCCCACGAACAGCACGATGAAGGCGATGGACAGCAGGTTGAACGGGCCGGTGGCGATCAGGCCGAAGGCGGCGGACACGGCCAGGCCGATGATCACGGTCACCAGGATGGCGCCCACGATGCGGAAGGACTTCACCGCCAACCACAGCAGCACCAGCACGGCGATGCCCGTCAGGCTGCCGTTGAAGGCCGCCCCTTCGCCCAGGGTGCCGAACTCCTCGTCCGCCATGGGCACTTCGCCCGTCAGGCGGACGCGGATGCCGTTCTCGGGCGTCAGACCCAGTTGCTTGGCGGTGGCGCGGATGGCATCGGATGCCATGGCGCCGGGTTGCAGGTCGTTGAAGTCCAGCACCGGCTGCACCAGGATGAATCGGCGCAGTTCCATGGGGTTGGGTGGCTGGCCGGACACCAGCCCGCGCCAGTTCAAGGGCACCATACTCCCGCGCGTCGCCGCTTCCAGCGTGCCGGACAGGGCGTCAAAGGGGCGCTGAAGGTCCTCCAGCTTGGCCTGGCCATAGCTGACGCCCTGCAGGTAGGTGCCCAGGGTGTCCAGCAGGCCGCGCGCCGACGGATCGGCGGCCAGCGGTCCCAGCAGCGGCTGCGCCTGGATCAGCGACTGCATGGTGGACTGCACCTCCGCCGTGGGCAGCAGCATCAGGCCCTCGCGGTCGAAATAGGGGCCGCCATCGGGGCGGAAGACGTTGCGCACCACGTCGGTGCGCTTGCGCAGGGCGTCGGCCAGCATGCGGGTGGCGCGTTCCGCCAGTTCCGGCGTCACCCCGTCCACGACGATGGCGGTCTGCTGCACCTTCTGCGGATACAGCTTGTCGAAGGCGATTTCGCGCTGGCGCCAGGTCAACTGCGGCGACAGCAGCTTCACGGCATCGGTGTCGATGGCGAAGTGGGTGGCGACATGGAAGCACGCGGCCGCCCCCAGGACCAGGCCAGCCAGCAGGGTCAGCTGCCAGCGGCGGCAACAGGCGGCCACCAATTGGGCCACACGGTCGTTCAGACCCATCGTTCCTCCGGCGCGCGCCATGTTCGCTTCCTCGCTCCCTATGTGAAAACGGGCGCCGGTCTCCCGGCGCCCGTTCCCAGATCATCAACGCCAAGCCCTTGATATCAGGCCTCGCGGTAGGCCAGCAACAACAGGCCGACCAGGACGAAGCAGGTGGGCCAGATCCAGCCCGCCCAGCGGGCGTCGCGGCCGCTGCCCCGGATCTGCATCCAGCGGGCCGCACCCGCCGCCACACCCAGCACGGCCAGGAACAGGTGGCTGAGTTCGATCAGCAGCTGTTCCTTGATGTTGCTGATGGCGTGGTTGTGGGTCAGCAGCAGGTCGCCGCCCACGGTGGTCAGCACGGGGAAGACCAGGGCCAAGGCCTGGTTCTTCCACCGCCCGGTGCGCACGCCCCATTCAAAAACGGTGAAGGCGATGATCAGCACGACGAAGGTGCGGTGCTGCACCACCTCGGGATCGCGGAAGCTGTCCCAGAAACCGACATTGCCCATGGGCCAGGTTTCCGGATCCGACCGCAGGAACAGGAAGCCGGCCAGGATCAGGAACAACAGGGGCCAGTGCCTGGCCCAGCGCACGCCCGCCCGTTCCAACAGCGCGAACAGGCCCACCAGCAGCACCACCAGGCCCGCCCAGTGGTGGTTGTATTCCGACCAGGCGATATCGTCTGCGTTGCGGGGTGGCAGTTCGCCGGCGCCGGGCACGAAGGCCTGCGGCCGGTTGCTGGCCTGCTGGTCCCGCCATTCCTTGTCCAGCTTCTCCTGCAGGGCCGGGATGGCCAGGCTGTCGTGGCTGGGGCTTTCCAGGCGGGGCGGGATGACCGGGGTCATCCGCTCCACCACCTCGGCCCAGGTCGCGCGGTCGTCCGTCAGGTCGCTGGCCGGCGGCTGCGAGGTGATGGAACCGGCCGCCAGCAGGATGGCGATGGCGAAGGCGATTTCGATTTCCACGAAGCGGCGCACCCGGGTCAGGCTTTCGCCCTGGCCGGCGGCGAAGCGGCGGATGGTGCGGAAGTTGCCCAGGCCCAGCAGCAGCAGGATGCCCAGCATGACGCCCTTGGTCGCCGCCATGGCGCCATAGGCCGTGCCGTAGAAGCCCTGCAGGCCGCCGATGAAGCCGATGCTGATGCCGATGGCGCCCAGCACGATCAGGATGACGCCGGTGATGGACATCAGGCTGTAGCGCTGGCCGATGGCCGCCCCCTCGTCGCGCGACTGGGCCTGGCCCAGCGACGACAGGAAGGCCGGCAGGCCGCCCAGCCACAGGCCGGCGCCCAGGATGTGCGAGAAGGTGGCCAGCAGCATCCATACGCGCTCACCCGGGCGGGCGGCGGCGTGGCTGGTGGCCAACGAGGCGACGAGCATCAGCAGGGCCAGGGCCGTCAGCACGGCGACGCGCGGGCGCGTCATGTGACCGCGCGCCACCACCACGATGGCGGCGGCCGCCAGGACCTGGACGATGCCCGCCTCGATGAAGAAGGCGCCCGCCACCTGCAGCACGGGCATCTCCAGCGTGCCGGACAGCACCAGGGCGTTCAGCGTCAGCGACGACAGGGTGGCGATGGCGGTGGCGATGCCGCCCCAGCGGGCGTAGCGCGCGCCGGCGTCGGCCACCGCGTCGGCGGACAGCTTCAGCTGGGCGGCCAGCGGCAGGGCCAGGCAGGTCAGGAACAGCACACTGCCGAAGGCCATGATCATGGCCACCAGGTTGATGCCGTTCAGGACGACGGTCAGGTAACCGAAAATATCGACAAGGGTATCCACGTGCGGCAGGCCCCGATTACGGCTGGGTCACGGTGAAGGGGATGTCGCCGCGGGTGGTGTGCCCGTCCACGGCCAGCACCTGCCAACGCAGCTTGTAGCTGCCGGCGAAGGGCAGGGTAACCTGGCCCGCCAGCGTCTCGTCGTCCGGGCTCGTGGACATGGTCACCGGCACCTCGGTCTTGTCGGCGGCGATGACGGTCAACTTGGACCGGGCGCGGTCGATTCGGCTGTTGAAATGCACCTTCAGGACGTTGCCGCCCACGCCCAGGGTGTCGTTTACCTTGGGATTGCTGTCGATGACGATGGCGTGGGCCTGGGCGGCCGCCGGGACCAGCAGGGGCGCCAGCGCGGCGCCCGCCAGGGCCACCAGGCCCAGGACCAGGAAGGGACGGCGGGCGGGGCGGGAAACGGGGGGCCGTACGGTCGACACGGGGGGTGTTCTCCTCTGGGAACCACGAAAACAGGCGCGCCCGGCGGCCGCCCGCGGTCGAAAGGGGGGCGGTGCCACCGGGCCGGGGCGGACGGGCCGCTGCCGGGGCCGGTCCGCATGCGTCAGGCGACGTTCTACGGGGCCGGTGTCGGGCGCGACAGGGGCTATGTCAATTCTTTCCGTCATCGTTCCGGCTGCGACGACGGAGATCAAGCGTCATGCATAGCGCATCTGGGTCGCATTTGGGGCCGTGGTGGTTGCGCCGCGCGTGACGTTTTGTTGCATATGCGTCGTCGGCCCGCCCGCCATCACCGCGAAAACGGGGCGGTCGCCGGGTATAGCCTTCGGGCCGGAAGATGTTTGCGTTTTCTGTCCACTAAAGATGCCGTTACCTAAGGTCTAGGTCCCCCGTTGCCGCGATGCCACACATGAAGCGCAGATCGCTCAAGCAATCGTGGCGCATTGGCACGCCTTAAATTTTGTGCAAGTCTGGCCTGACCATAGGGCGGTGGCGGATTCGATTGGCACGGGTATCTATCGCCGGTGTTCGGTCGAGGCGGGGGGTCGGTTTTACCATCCGTAGCCAATATGGACCTGGCGGACCCTGTCCGACGGGGGACAGTTGGTATCGCTAACATGTTCAAGTGGGGTGCCCCGGCGGGTCCGTTGCGGACGATGGACTTGGGGTGTCCTTCCAGGGGTTTCCGCAATGCAGGTAGTTCTCGCCCAGCCGCGGGGCTTCTGCGCCGGAGTGATCCGCGCCATCGACATCGTCGAGCGGGCGCTGGAACGCCACGGCGCACCCGTTTATGTGCGGCATGAGATCGTCCATAACCAGCACGTGGTCGAAGGGTTGCGGGCCAAGGGCGCCCGGTTCGTCGAGGATTTGTCGGAGGTGCCGGCCGGCGCCCTGACCATATTCAGCGCGCACGGCGTGTCACGCGCCGTGGAGGCGGAGGCGGAGACGCGCGAGTTGCGCGTCATCGACGCCACCTGCCCGCTGGTGTCCAAGGTGCATGCGGAGGGCAAGCGCTACGTGGCTCAGGGCCGGACCCTCATCCTCATCGGCCATGCCGGCCACGCCGAGGTGGAAGGCACCCTTGGCCAGATACCGGGCCGTACATATCTGGTGTCCAGTGTCGACGACGTGGAGGCCCTGCCCCTGGCGGCGGAGACGCCGGTCGCCTATGTGACGCAGACGACGCTCAGCGTGGATGACACGCGCTCGGTGATCGCGGCGCTGAAGCACCGATTCGTGGATATTCTGGGTCCTGAGACCAAGGATATCTGCTACGCCACCCAGAATCGGCAGGCCGCGGTGCGGGAACTGGCCAAGGTGGCGGATCTTATCCTGGTAGTTGGGTCGGCAAACAGTTCCAATTCCAACCGCCTGCGGGAAATTGGTGAGGAACTGGGCGTGCCCAGTTACCTTGTCCCTGACGAGCGCGCCATCGACCCCGCCTGGCTGGCGGGATGCGGTGTGGTGGGCGTCACAGCCGGAGCCTCGGCGCCGGAAGTACTGGTGGACGGTGTGATCGCGGCGCTGCGGCGCCTGGGTCCCATCGAATTGTCGACATTGCCGGGCATCGTGGAAGACGTTCAATTCCGCCTGCCGGAAACGCTGGCCTGACGCGCACGCCGGTTGGTGGTCTTTTGCCCGCCAATTCGGTAGACAAAATGTTTCAACCCGCGCCGCCGCGGTTAATGGCGCTGGGGTTCAAGGAGATTGAAGGCATGGGTATTCCGCTGCATCAGGTCGTCCGTATCGGCTCGTATCTTCTCAAGAAGCGGCTGACGGGCGTGAAGCGCTATCCCTTGGTCCTCATGCTGGAACCGCTGTTCCGGTGCAACCTGGCCTGTGCCGGCTGCGGCAAGATCGACTATCCAGACGAAATCCTGAACCAGCGCCTGCCGCTGGAGGATTGCCTGTCGGCGGTGGACGAGTGCGGCGCGCCCGTGGTGGTGATCGCCGGCGGCGAGCCGCTGCTGCACAAAGAAATCGACCAGATGGTCGAAGGCATCATCGCGAAGAAGAAGTACGCCATCCTCTGCACCAACGCGCTGCTGATGGAAAAGAAGCTGGACCTGTTCAAGCCCAGCCCCTACTTCACCTGGTCCGTGCACCTGGACGGTGACCGCGAGGCGCACGACAAGTCGGTCTGCCAGAAGGGCACCTACGACCGGGCCGTCGCGGCCATCAAGGCGGCGAAGGATCGCGGCTTCCGCGTCAGCATCAACTGCACCTTCTTCAACGACGCCGATCCCGAGCGCGTGGCGCGCTTCTTCGACAGCGTCATGGAGATGGGGGTGGAGGGCATCACCGTCTCGCCGGGCTATGCCTATGAGCGCGCGCCCGACCAGCAGCACTTCCTGAACCGCACCGCCACCAAGAACCTGTTCCGCGAGGTCTTCAAGCGCGGCAACGGTGGCAAGAACTGGCGGTTCAACCAGTCGACCATGTTCCTGGACTTCCTGGCCGGGAACCAGGAATACCACTGCACCCCGTGGGGCAACCCCTGCCGCACCTATTTCGGCTGGCAGCGTCCCTGCTACCTCCTCGGCGAAGGCTATGCCAAGACCTTCAAGGAGCTGATGGAGGAGACGGAATGGGACAAGTACGGCACCGGCAACTACGAGAAGTGCGCCGACTGCATGGTTCATTGCGGGTATGAGGCGACCGCCGTCACCGACACACTGGCCAACCCGCTGAAGGCCGCCTGGGTCGGCCTGCGCGGCGTGAAGACCAGCGGCGACATGGCGCCGGAGATCAGCTTGGCCAACCAGCGCCCGGCCGAGTTCGTCTTCTCACGCCATGTCGAGAAGGCGCTGGCTGACATCCGCGCGCGCGACGCCAGCAAAGCCGCCGAGTAAGGCCTTAAACGCCGCCTCGGAATCCCGGGCCAGCCGCAGCAGTTGCGGGATCTGGCCCGGCTGACGCCACAGGGACGCCAGGATCCGCAACGGGTCCGGCGTCCCGTTGCGTTTCAGGGGGGCCGTCGCCGCCGGCGGCAGGGTCATGTGGGCCGGATCGCACACGGCACGCAACACCGCCACCGGCACGCCGAAGCGCGCGCCCACCCGGGCCGCGATCTGGGATTCGGTGTCGACCACCGCCGCCCCCGTGGCCGCGAACAGGGCCTGCTTGCCCACCACCGTGTTGATGATGCGCTCCTGACCCGCCACCGGCGCCACCATGGCCCGGGGCAGCGCGTCGGCCAGTCCGGCCGTCCAGTCAGGATCGGGCAAGAAATCGCCGCCGTCGGTAACGATGCGGTTGGCGATGACCAGGGTGCCGGGCTCCAGCCCGGGCTGCAGGCCGCCGGCCAGGCCGAAGCTGAGGAAGCCGCAGGCGCCGGGGGCATGGGCCGTCAGCTCCCGCTCCGTCCGCTCAAGATCGCCGGCACTCACCAGCGGCAGCCAGCCGCGCCCCTGGGCGATGGCCGCCTCCCGCTTCAGGCCGGTGACGACGATGATGGGGCGCGCCATGACGCGCCGCTGAGCCTGGACCATGACCATTTCCCGAACGCAAAAAACAAAACGCCTGGAAGGCTGACCTTCCAGGCGTCTTTATTACCCGCAGTCGCGGCGATTTACAGTTTTAAAAAGGGCCTTTTACAGCCGATCTCTTGGTTACGCCATCCTCAAACGCCGGGCGGCCACATCCGTGGCCTTGGCTTCCTCGCTCCGTGCCCCTTTCTCGTTAACTGGGCGGTGCTCGCTGCGGCGGCCGCAGTCGCGGCCTACGGCATGAGTCAAAACCTCATGCCGCCCGCCTTACAGGCCGACGCTGACCAGCTTGCTGTTGCTGTTGGACAGGTTGCGGTAGCGCGCCATCGCCCACAGGGGGAAATACTTCGAATAGCCGTGATAGCGCAGGTAGAAGATGCGGGGGAAGCCGCCACCGCTGTAATACTCTTCCTTCCACAGGCCGTCCGCGCCCTGGTGGCTGGTCAGCCAGTCGATGCCGCGCGCCACGGCCGGATGCTCCACGGCGCCGGCGGCCATCAGGCCCAGCAGGGCCCACGCGGTCTGCGAGGCGGTGGAGGGGAAGGGCTGATAGCCGCTGTAGTCCAGGGCGTAGCTCTCGCAATCCTCGCCCCAGCCGCCATCCGGGTTCTGGATTTGCACCAGCCAGTCCACGGCCCGCTTCATGGCGGGGTGGTCGGGGGACAGGCCGGCGGCGTTCAGGCCGTTCAGGGCCGACCAGGTGCCGTAGATGTAATTGACGCCCCAGCGGCCGAACCAGCTGCCGTCCTTCTCCTGCTCCTTCAGCAGGTAGTCGACGCCGTCCCGCATGGCCTTGCCGTCCTTGTCGGCGCCCAGCTGGGCCATCATGCCCAGGCAGCGGCCGGTGACGTCGGAGGTCGGCGGGTCCAACAGGGCGCCATGGTCGGAGAAGGGAATATAGTTCAGGTAGTAGTGGGTGTTGTCGGCGTCGAACGCCCCCCAGCCGCCGTTGCGGCTTTGCAGGCCTTCCACCCATTCCGCGCCGCGCGCCACCGTCATGTCGTAGTCCGAGGGCAGGCCGGCGGCGGCCAGTTGCGGCTGGGCGCGGTTGAACGCCATCACCACCACGGCGGTGTCGTCCAGATCGGGGTAATGGTCGTTGCCGTACTGGAAGGCCCAGCCGCCGGGGCGGACATCCGGCCGCTGGTCGGCCCAGTCGCCCTTCACGTCCAGCACCTGTTCACCCTTCAGCCATTCCAGGGCCTGGCCGGTGCGGGCCAGCGCTTCGTCCGTGCCCACTTCCAGCAGGGCGTGGCACAGCAGGCTGGTGTCCCAGACGGGGCTGACGCAGGGCTGGCAGAAGGCCTCGTCCCGCGCCTCGTCGATGACCAACAGCTTCTCGATGGCATAGCGGGCGGTCGCGACCTCGGGGTGCTTGGGCGACCAACCCAGAAGGTCGAACATCATGACGGTGTTGGCCATGGCGGGGTAGATGGCGCCCAGGCCATCCTCGCCGTTCAGGCGCTCCCGCACGAAGGCCACCGCCTTCTCGATGGCCTTGTCCCGGCTCTTCTTGGGGAAGTAGGGCTGGACCACGCGCAACACGCGGTCGACGACACCGAAGATCTCGCCCCAGGGCTTCTTGACGTGCGGTGCCTTGGGCCAGGACTTGACCTGATCGGCGGGGACCAGGAACAGCTCGTCGATGCGCAGGTTGCGCGGATTCTTGGCCTTCGACTTCAGCGCCATCAGGATCAGCAGCGGCACGATGACGGTGCGCGCCCAATAGCTGATCTTGGTCAGGTGGAAAGGAAACCACTTGGGCAGCAGCATGATTTCCACCGGCATCACCGGCACGGCGGTCCACGGCACGGCGCCGAACTGCGCCAGCATGATGCGGGTGAAGACGTTGCTGGCGGCCGCCCCGCCGTTGTCGCGGATGGCCTGGCGGGCGCGGGCCATGTGCGGCGCGTCGATGTCGTCGCCGATGGCCTTCAGCGCGAAATACGCCTTCACGCTGGCGCTGATGTTGAAGGCGCCGTTGTGGAACAGCGGCCAGCCGCCGTGGTCGCCCTGGATGCGGCGCAGGTAGTTGCCGATGCGGCGCGCGATCTCCGGATCCGGCTCCTCACCCAGGTGGTGCTTCAGCAGGATGTATTCGGCCGGGATGGTGGCGTCCGCCTCCAGGTCGAACACCCAGTGGCCGTCGGCCGCCTGGCGGTCCATCAGGACGCGGGCCGCGCGGTCGATCGACTGCTGCAGCACCCCTTCGTTGACGCGGGCCGACGCGGCGCCGGTGCCGACGAAATCGGCTTCCATACGAACATCCATGACCAAGCGACCTCTACGAACGCGACTTAACCTAAAGCGGGATGATTCAACAAACGCCAAGCTGGGCTGTGCGCTAGCGCACATCCCAGGCTCATGCCTGAAATGCTCAGGCGACTCACCGTGCGGTCAGGATCGCATCCGCAGCAGTGAATCCTGAACGTATGGCGCCTTCGATGGTGGATGGCAATCCGGTAGCGGTCCAATCCCCTGCCAGCGCAAGGTTTTTTCCGGCGGCCGTTGCATTCGGGCGACGCTTTGCCTGTTCTGGCAGTGCGGCAAAGGTGGCCCGCTTCTCCTTCACCACCTGCCACGGGGGCAGGGGCGTGGCGGGATCGAGGTTGGCCAGCGCCGCGATCTCACCCCAAATGGCCCGTGCGGTCTCTTCCCGGTCCGACTCCATCAGGCGGTCGGCGCCGCTGACGGTCACCGACACGTGGTCGTCATAGGCGAAGGCCCATTCGCCCACGGTGTTGATCATGCCTGTCATCCGGGGCATGCCCGCCGGCCGGTCCAGGCGGAAATGAACGTTCAGGATGGAGCGGTGTTCCGTCGGCGTCGTCAGGCCGGGCAGCAGATCGGCCGCCACCCAGGCCGGCACTGCCAGCACCACCCGGTCCTCAGGCTTCAACTCTATCGTTTCGGTACCGAAATCAAGCGTCGTGACCTGCTGGTCCACCCGGGTCAGGGCGCGCAGGCGGCGGCGCCACACGATTTCCATCCCCTGCGCCGCCAGCCATTCCAACGCCGGGTCGACGAAGACGGGCGACAGGCTGCGGCTGGCCAGCAGCGGCTGGTAGGCGACGCCCCCTTGGGCCAAGGTCTCGCGGATGATGGCGCCGGCCAGACCGGCGGCCGATTGCTCCGGCTCGGTATTCAGCGCCGCCAGCAGGACCGGGCGGAAGAAGGTGTCCCAGGCGGGGCCGGAACAGGCCAGCACTTCACCGATGGGGGCCAGGGGGTCGGCGCGCATCAGCTTCCACCCCGCCAGATAGTCGCTGGCCTTGGTGCCGGGCACGCGGCGCGAGGGCACCAGGGCCCACCAGGGCAGCTTGCCGTCGTTGGGCCGCACCTGCCAGCGCCGGCCGGTGGCACCGTCCCAGAACCGGTATTCCACCTTCTCCAGCGCCGGTTCCCGGCCGGGGCCGTGCGTCGCGCGCAAATAGGCCATGGCGGCATGATTGCCGCTGACCATCAGATGGCTGCCGTTGTCGATGCGGATGCCCAGGTTGGGCTCGTCATACGAACGGCAACGGCCGCCGGCCTGGGCCGCGGCCTCGTACAGGCGCACGCGCCGCCCGGCCTGGGTGAGACGCACGGCGGCGGCCAAGCCGGCGAGACCGGCGCCGACGACATGCACGGTCGGCCCAGGGGAAGAGGCCCCGGGCGGGTGAACAAGGGTGGTCATCAGAACAGGAAGGCCTTCAGCACGATCCACAGCAGGTGCGGCTTGGCGATGCGGACCTTGGGGCGGGGCCCGGCCCAGCCGCGCACCAGCAGGCGGTCCAGATACACCTTGTAGACGTCGCGCATCAGGCGCGGGGCCCGGGCGGCGCGACGGGGGGCGGTCGCCAGCAGGCGGTCGGCCTCGCGGAAATGATCGGCGGCGCGCACCGCCAGGTCGCGCGCCACGCCGTCGATGCGCGGGTCGGCTACCACCGTGTTGGGATCGGTGGCGGTGATGCCGTGCTTGCGCAGCATTTCGGCCGGCAGGTACAGCCGGTTGATCGCCGCATCCTCGTCCACGTCGCGCAGCACGTTGGTCAGTTGCAGGGCGCGACCCAGATGGTGCGACAGGGCGATGCCGCTGTCCTCCGGCATGCCGAAGACGCGGACGGACAGGCGGCCCACGGCGCTGGCCACGCGGTCGCAGTACAGGTCCAGGGTCGCCATGTCCGGCGCCTGGATGTCGGCGTCCAGGTCCATCTGCATGCCGTCGATGACGGCGATGAAATCATCATGGCGCAGGCCGAAGCGCAGGGTGGCGGCCTGCAGGCCGGCCAGGCTGGCCGGGCCCTTGCCCTCGCACACGGCGGCGATGTCACGCCGCCACACGTCCAGCGCCTCGCGCCGCGCCGCCTTGGTGGCGGCGACGGTCGGGTCGTCGCCATCGGCGATGTCGTCCACCGCCCGGCAGAAGGCATAGATGTGGAACATGGCGTCGCGCTCCGCCGGGGGCAGGACGCGCATGGCGGTGTAGAACGAGCTGCCGCTGGCCGACTTGGCCGCCGTCTCGTTCTGACCCGGGATAGTGGGATTGGTCTCGGTCATCTCGGCGGCCAGGCTCATGGCTTTTTCCCCGCCGGCACGGCACGGGTGCCGCCGCCGGTCAGGCGCTGCCACAGGGTGGACAGGGCGGCGCCGGCGGCGGTGCACAGCGTTTCCATCTTGGACAGGTGCACCCGGTCGGACAGCGGGTCGCGGATCAGCAGCAGGCGCACCAGGCGGCGGGCCAGCCGCTGGATGATGGCGACCTCGATGGCCAGCCGCAGATCCTTCACCTGGGCGGCCAGCGGCTCCGCCTGGTCAAGCAGGGCGTCGGTGCGCTTGGCCAGGTGGTGGATGATGTCCAGCAAGGCCGGCGGCGCCGCCGGTTCCAGCAGCACGTCGGGCGTCAAATCACCCGCGATCAGCAGGGGCAGGGGGATGTAGACGCGGTCCAGCGCCCGCTTGTCCTTGCCGCAGTCCTGCAGATGGTTGATGACCTGCAGCGCGGCGCACAGGGCGTCCGACGCGGGCCATGTGTCCCGGCTCTCCCCATGCACGTCCAGGACGTAGCGGCCCACCGGCATGGCGGAATACCGGCAATAGTCCATCAGGTCGTCCCAGTCGGTGTAGCGCAGCTGGGTGACGTCGCGGCGGAAGGCGGTCAGCAGGTCGTGGGCGTGTTGGTCGGTCAGGCCGCGTTCGCGCAAGGTTTCGCGCAGGGCCACGGCCTCCGGCTCATTCTCCCGCTCGCCGCGCAGGCTGGCGCCCATGGCGTCCAGCAGCTTCAGCTTCATGTCCGGCGCCAGCACGGGGCTGTCCGACACGTCGTCGGCCACGCGGGCGAAGGCGTAATAGGCCATCACCGGCGCCCGGGCGTCCCGGCGGATGATCAGCGAGGCGACGGGGAAGTTCTCGTCCGTGTGGCCTTTGCCGGTGCGGTGGTTGGCTGCCGTCATGGGGTAGGGGTTCCGTCCTGGCCCGTCTGCTGACCCGTCACCGCTTGGCCTTGGATGGCCTGGACAGGGTGCACATGTTGGGCCTGGGCGCGCCCCTTCCACATGCCGCCGCGGCCCATCCAATGCTGGACCGCGCTGTCCACGGTCCACACGGTATAGACGATGCCGATCAGCGGCAAGGTGACGGCCCGCATAGGCGACAGGCGATAGAACACCTGGATGGGGGCGAAGCTGGCCAGCATGAGGCCAACGGCGAGCGCGCCGAAGATGCCCGCCGCCTCCCGGTTGAACAGGGCCAGCAGCACGGGCGCCACATAGGTCAGCAGCATGCCCAGCACGGTGCCCGCCAGCAGCGCCGGGGAATAGTTCAGCTGCGCGTAGGCGCTGCGGATGACCATGCGGCGGATGTCGTCCACCTTGTCATAGGCGCGCAGGCTGACGGCCCGGTCGCTGAGGCCCAGCCAGATCGACCCCTGGGTCTTCAGGCGGCGGCCCAGGGCGCAATCGTCGATCAGGGCGTCGCGGATGCTGTCGATGCCGCCGGCGCGCGCCAGGGCCTGGCGGTCCACCAGCATGCAGCCGCCGGCCGCCGCCGCCACGGTGGAGCCGCTGTCGTTCACCCGGCCGAAGGGGTACAGCATCTGGAAGAAATAGATGAAGGCGGGGATGAAGGTCCTTTCCGCCCAGCTCTGGCAGCGCAGCTTGGCCATCAGGCTGACCAGCACGCGCCTCTCCGTCTGGGCGCGGGTGACCAGGCGGGTCAGCGTGTCGGGGGCGTAGGCGATGTCGGCGTCGGTCAGCCACAGGTAGTCGGGCGGGAAATCGCCCGCCTGCACATGGGCGATGCCCTGGCGCACGGCCCACAGCTTGCCCGTCCAGCCCGGTACCAGCTCAGCCCCCGTCAGCACCGTCAGCGCGGCGGTGGAACCCGAGGACTCGGCGGCGTGGCGGGCCAGGTCGGCCGTGCCGTCGTCGCTGCCGTCGTCGACCAGCACGATGTTCAGGGCGCCCGGATAGTCCTGCGCGCCCAGGGATGCGATCACCTGGGCGATGCCGTCGGCCTCGTTGCGGGCCGGGATGATGGCGGTGACGGAAGGCCAGCCGCCCTCAAGCCCACCATGGCTGCCAGTCATGCTTCCAGGGGCCGGGGCGCTGGGCAGATCCCCCGGCCTGTTGGCCGGCACCACCGCCATGTCGTCCCGTTCCAGCCCCAGCCAGAACAGGCCCCGGGCGAAGACCAGGACCACCCAGACCGCCAGGCTGATGAGGCCAATGAGGAAGATCAGGCTCATGCAAGGTACCCCGCGGTCTTGAACCAGGTGAGGGCGTCGGCCAGGGCCTGGCCATAGGGGCGGGCGGTATAGCCCAGCTCGGCCTCGGCCTTGGCCGAGGAGAAGAACATGCGGTACTTGGACATGCGCAAGCCGTCCACGGTCACGAAGGGCTCGCGCCCGGTAACCTTGGCCACCGCCTCCGCAACCACGGCGATGGGCAGGATCAGGCCGCGCGGCACCGCCACGGTGGGCGGCTTGCGGCCCACCAGCCGGGCGATGTCGGCCAGCATTTGCTGCAAGGAGACGTCCTGGCCGCCCAGGATGTAGCGTTCGCCCACCCGGCCTTTCTCGAAGGCCAGCAGGTGACCCTCGGCCACGTCGTCCACATGCACCAGGTTCAGGCCGGTGTCGACGAAGGCGGGCATCTTGCCGGTGGCGGCCTCGACGATGATGCGGCCGGTGGGGGTGGGCCGCAGGTCGCGGGGGCCGATGGGGGTCGACGGGTTGACGATGACGGCCGGCAGGCCATCCTTGGCCACCATCTCCAGCACCGCCTGCTCCGCCAGGATCTTGCTGCGCTTGTAGGCGCCGATGGCGGCGTCCGGCGCCATCACCGCGCGTTCGTCGACCGCCACGCCGTCGGTGCGGGGGGCCAGCACGGCCACGCTGCTGGTGTAGACGACGCGGGCCAGGCGGTGGCGCAGCGCCAGTTCCATGATGGCGCGGGTGCCGCGCAGGTTGTTCTGGACGATCTCTTCCGGGTTGGGCGCCCACAGGCGGTAGTCGGCCGCCACATGCAGCAGGGCGTCCGCCCCGTCCATGCCGCGCGCCAGGCTGTCCGGGTCGTTCAGATCGCCCTCCACCACGCGCACGTCCAGGCCGGCCAGGTTGGTCGGCGGCGTCGCGGGACGCTTCAGCACGGTGACGTCATGGCCACGCGCCAGGGCCACACGGGCCACGGCCGCGCCGACGAACCCCGTCGCCCCGGTGATGAACAGTCGCTGCTTATCGGCCATCGGCCTTACGGTCCCCATCAACGCTTTGGTCGGCACCCATCGATCGGCGCGGACCATATCACTTCCCTGGTGCGGAGGGGAAAGGGTTGGGCACCGGCGCCCGGCGGATGGCTGGCCTGCTGCGGCGCCGATGCCACAGGTGCGCCGTCGCCGCCGGGGCGGTCGATCGCCGCTGGGTGGGAAAGTATTTAACGGTATGTTAACTACTGCCGGGCACGCTGATGATGCGGGGTTTCCTGTAAATGTTGCATCGCACACGGGCGATCGTCCGTACTCGCCATCCCACTTCATCTACAAGATCATCTGACCATTCGGTTATGTGCGGCCAATACTGATTGACCCGCCCATCATGATGCGTTGTGTTTATGGTTCTAGGAGGGGCTGGTGGAATCGAGATGATGCCATCGGTCGGATTTCCAGCAAGCGAGGTGGGTTGTCCCGAGGCGTCGCGCCTGCGGGACCTTGAAACGATCCGGGGGATTTGAGAGATGCGCGTGAAGGTCCAGTTGTTGTTGCCTGTCATCGGTGTCGCCGCCCTGGGCGGCGTGCTGGTGGCCGCTGGCCAGGTGGGCCAGGATCGGGCGGCGCGGGTCGCCCAGTCGCTGGACCAGGCGCGGACCGTGCTGGTGCAGGCCGCCGACGTGCGGGCCATCAGCCGCGCCGTGCAGCGCGACGCGCTGAACACCCTGCTGGAACCGGCGGCTGATCGCGGCACCTTCGTCAGCCGCGCGTCCGCGCGACTGACGGAAATGGGGGTGCTGGTCGCCGGCTTGCGCGACCGGGCCGCCGATGCGGCCTTCCTGGCGCCGCAGGCCCAGGCCCTGACGGAAATGACGGCCATGGTAACGGCCGTGCGCGGCGGTGACGAAGCCGGCGCCCTGGCCCGCCTCCGCACCACCGTGGGCCCCTTGGACGCCCAGGCCGCCGGCTTGGCCCAAACCTTCATCGACGCCCAGGACCAGGTCCTGGACGGCTTGGCGGCCGACGCCGGCCGCCTGCAAGCGCGCACCAGCCGCCTGGCGGCCTGGGGCGGCGTGCTGGGCACGGCCGCGGCCATGATGATGACCGTCCTGTTCCTGCTGGCGCTGCTGCGCCGCCCCTTGGCCCGCTGGGCCGGGGCCGGCAATGACGACCTGCGCGCGGTCATGGCCGCCGCCGCCCGGGGGGATGAGCTGGGTGACTGGGCCCGCGCCCTGGTGGCCCTGCGCGACCAGGCGAAGGAGCGGGGACACCGCCCGGTCCGCGCAGCCCAGGCCAAGGTCAACCCCGCGGCGCTGGCGGCCTGACGCCAGAGTCGGCTCCAAAAGAGGAAGGGCCCGGGAGTCCCCGACTCCCGGGCCCTTTCCTTATTTCGCCCCTTGGCCGCACAGCGGCCGGGGCAGGGCGCCTTCCAGCAGCTGGTTGATGTGGCGATCCATCCAGCCCGGCTCGTCCAATGGGCTGAAGCGAATCAGCAGGCGGGTATAGAGGGCGCCGTACATCGCCTCCACCAGGGTTTCCACGTGCAGGTCGGGTCGGAACTCGCCATTGCGCTTGCCCCGCTCGATGATGTCGCGCAGGCGCTGGCGCCGCGGCTCCACCACCTTGTCATGATAGACCTTCAGCGTGGGCGGATCGTTCTGCCCCGCCAGCACGATGCTGGCCACCACCCGGCCGGTCGCGCCGGCGAAGCTGCGGGCGATGCCGTCCAGCACCGTGCGCAGGTCGGACACGGCCGACGCCGTGTGGGGAATCGGCACCGTCAGTTCCGCATGCGCCAACAGCGCTTCCATGGCCAGGGCCCCCTTGCCCGGCCACCAGCGGTATATGGTTGTCTTCGCCGTGCCCGAACGGGCGGCCACTCCCTCGATGGTGAAGCGTTCCAGGCCGTTTTCCTCCAGCAGCTGGAAGGCGGCGTCCAGGATGGCGTCCCGGGCCTGGTCTGACCGGGGCCGTCCGGGCCCCCGCATGGCTTTATCCGTCACCCTCTCTCCTCGCTCAAAATGAAGCCCCGGTTATTAAGCCGCCCCCTGATTGGCCGGGGCCGGTCTGTGATGCGCGTCGCACGGTCGCGGATATGAAACGCTACACAGCGTTTCGTTTGTCGCAGTGCTCCTCACACCGGTTTCACACTACCTTACCGTTACGAAACGGACCATAGCGAAATGGTCCTTCCCGCCGACCTCCGGTTCCATTCCCGGCCCCTCCTTCCTTGGGCCGGAACGCCCCCGGTCGTCCCTGCGGGCATCGGATGCAAGGAGAGTAGCGGTGAGCGGGGTTGTAAAGAAGTCTTCCGTTAAAGTATTGGCCGGCGCCGTCGCGGCCATAGCGCTTTTGGGTGGGGCTGCCGCCGGCGGGAATTACTATTGGAAGACGGGGCGCTTCCTCGAATCGACCGACGACGCCTACGTCCAGGCCGATTACACGACGGTGGCGCCCAAGGTGTCGGGCTATATCGCGGAGGTGCTGGTGGAGGACAACCAGCCGGTGAAGGCCGGCCAGGTGCTGGCCCGCATCGACGACCGCGATTTCCGCACGGCGCTGGACCAGGCCAAGGCCGACGTGGCCACGGCCGAGGCCGACATCCGCAACATCCAGGCCCAGCGCACGCAACAGCAGGCGGTGGTGGCCCAGGCCCAGGCGGCGTTGGCCGCCGACCAGGCCAACCTGACCTTCGCCCGCCAGGACCGCGACCGCTATCGCGACCTGATGAAGACCGGATTCGGCACGGTGCAGCGCGCCCAGCAGACCGAGGCGGCGGTGACGGACAAAGCCGCCGGCCTGCAGCGCGACCAGGCGGCCCTGGTGGCGGCGCAGAAGCAGGTGGACGTGCTGGCCACGGCCGAAGCCAAGGCCGCGACCGTGCTGGACCGCGCCCAGGCCGTCGCCCGCCAGGCGGAGCTGAACCTGTCCTACACCACCATCGCCGCCCCCATCGACGGCACGGTGGGTGCCCGCACCCTGCGCGTGGGCCAGCTGGTCCAGGCCGGCACGCAGCTGATGGCCGTGGTGCCCCTGTCCCAGGTCTACGTCCTGGCCAATTTCAAGGAGACCCAGCTGACCGAGGTGCGCCCCGGCCAGCCGGTGCAGGTGACGGTGGACAGCTTCCCCGGCACCACCCTGAAGGGCAGGGTGGACAGCCTGTCGCCCGCCAGCGGCACCAGCTTCGCCCTGCTGCCGCCGGACAACGCCACCGGCAACTTCACCAAGATCGTGCAGCGCATCCCCATCAAGATCGTGCTGGATGAAGGCCAGCCCCTGGCGGGCCTGCTGCGCCCCGGCATGTCGGCCGAGCCGGTGATCGACACCCGAGTGCGGTCCGCCCACGCGGCCCAGGCGCCGCAGCTGGCGACGTCCACCTCCGGCCTCTACCCCATGGCCCGCTGAGGGCCGCACCGGATCGCTGAAGGCTCCAAGCCATGGCTCCCCTCGACAGCAGCGCCATCCTGACCGCCG
Organism: Nitrospirillum guaranorum; assembly: GCF_034653275.1. NCBI lineage: Bacteria > Pseudomonadati > Pseudomonadota > Alphaproteobacteria > Rhodospirillales > Azospirillaceae > Nitrospirillum > Nitrospirillum guaranorum. The sequence goes on from NZ_JAYEES010000001.1 coordinate 450,462, forward strand.
GCGGCAACCTCCCCCGCACCCTGCCGCCGGCCAGCGGCCCGGCCCCTCACGACAGGGGCCGGGCCGCGTCCTCCATCCCCGCCGCCGACCATGTGCCGTTCAAGACCTGGCTGGCCGTGCTGGGCTCGGTGCTGGGCGCCTTCATGGCGGTGTTGAACATCCAGATCGTCAACGCCTCGCTGGCCGACATCCAGGGCGGTATCGGCGCCGGCGTGGACGATGGCGGCTGGGTCGCCACCGCCTACCTGATCGGCGAGATCATCGTCATCCCGCTGTCCGGCTTCATGAGCCAGGTGTTCAGCGTGCGCCGCTACCTGATCACCAACACGGTGCTGTTCCTGGTCTTTTCCGTGGCCTGCGCCTTCGCGCAGAACCTGCAGCAGATGATCGTGCTGCGCGCCATCCAGGGTTTCTGCGGCGGCGTGCTGATCCCCATGGCCTTCACGCTGATCATCACCCTGCTGCCCAAGTCGCGGCACCCGCTGGGCCTGGCCCTTTTCGCCCTGACCGCCACCTTCGCGCCCGCTATCGGCCCCACCATCGGCGGTTACCTGACCGAGACCTACGGCTGGAAATACATCTTCTACATCAACCTGGTGCCGGGCGTGTTCATGGTCGCGGCGCTGTGGGCCTCGCTGGAGCGGGCGCCGGTGCGCCTGAACCTGCTGCGCCAGGGCGACTGGTGGGGCATCGCCACCATGGCGGTGGGCCTGGCCTGCCTGCAGACGGTACTGGAGGAGGGCAACAAGGACGACTGGTTCGGATCGGCCTACATCGTGCGGCTGGCCATCATCGCCGCCGTGGCCCTGGTTGCCTTCCTGGTCATCGAGCTGACGGTGGCCAAGCCGTTGCTGAACCTGCGGCTGCTGGCGCGGCGTAATTTCGGCCTGGGCATCGTCGCCAACGTGCTGCTGGGTGTGGTGCTCTACGCCTCCTCCTACCTGTTGCCGCGTTATCTGGGCCAAATCCAGGGGTACAACGCGTTGCAGATCGGCTCGGTCATGGCCTGGGTGGGCCTGCCGCAGCTGGTGCTGATCCCGCTGGTGCCCCTGCTGATGAAGCGCTTCGACGCCCGTTGGCTGGCCCTGGTGGGGGCGGCGGTCTTCGCCGGCAGCAACTTCATGAACATCCATCTGTGGCTGGGCAGCGCGTCGGACCAGCTGTTCTGGCCCAACATCGTCCGCGCCTTCGGCCAGGCCCTGGTCATGACGCCCCTGTCGGTGCTGGCCACCGGCGGCATCGAGAAGGAGAACGCGGGCTCCGCCTCCGGCCTGTTCAACATGATGCGCAACCTGGGCGGCGCCGTCGGCATCGCCCTGACCCAGACCTGGCTGACCAAGCGCGAACAGTTCCATTCCAACGTCATGACGGGGCAGGTCAGCCTGTTCGGCGAAAGCACCCGGCAGCACCTGGCCATGCTGCAGCGGACGTTCATGGAGCACGGCGTGCCCGACGCCCTCACCGCCTGGCGCCAGGCGGTGGCGGAGGTGGACGCCGGGGTCCGCACCCAGGCCTGGCTGATGGCCTACAGCGACGCCTTTTTCTTCCTGGGCAGCGCCATGGCCCTGTCGGCCGTCGCCATCCTGTTCCTGAAGAAGGCCGCGTCCGGGGCGGACGCGGGCGGGGCGCACTAAGGACGGCGGTGAGGGCGCCCCGCCAACTTGGTTCGATGTCCAGTCGCGGTACCCCCGGGGAAAGGGCGTCCCCGGGGTGGACAGGCGATCCGTCAGGCGCTTTCACGCAGGCGGGCCAGGAAGCCCTGGATGCCGCTGCGCATGGCGCTGGCCGTGCCGTCGGCGTGGACGGCGGTGCTGCGGGTGGCGGTCACCTGGCTGGCCACCTGGGTCGCCAGGTCGCTCATGCCGCCCACCGCTTCCCCCAGGCGGCGGGTGCGGTCCGACACCAGCTGGATGCTGCGCGAGATTTCGTCCACCGCCGCGCTCTGCTGGCCGATGACGTTGGCGACCTCACCGGAGCTGGCGTCCAGGGCGGCCACCGACTGGGCGATCTCCGCCACCGCGCTGGCCGTGCCCTGGGCGGCGGCCTGGATTTCCTGGATTTGCTGGGTGATGTCCTCCGTGGCTTTGGCCGTCTGGTTGGCCAGGCTTTTCACCTCGCTGGCCACGACGGCGAAGCCCTTGCCCGCCTCCCCCGCCCGCGCCGCCTCGATCGTGGCGTTCAGCGCCAGCAGGTTGGTCTGCCCGGCGATGTCACTGATCATCTGCACCACGCTGCCGATGCGGGTGGCGACCTCGCTCAGGGTCGTGACCTGGCGGTCCACCGCCTCCACCTGTGTGGCGGCGGAGCGGGCGCGGCTGGCGGCGTCCTCCACGGAACGCACGATCTCCGCGATGGTCGCGGCCATCTCCTCCACCGCCGCGGCCACGGTGCCGGCGTGGCTCATGGCGTCCTCCGCCTCCGCGGTGGCGCCGGTGGCCGAACTGCGGGCACTGTCGGCCAGCTGGTCCAACGCGCCGGCGTTGTCGGACAGGTTGGTCATGGCCCCGACCAGGCGGTCCGTCTGGCCGGCGATCTCGCTGGCGAACTGGTCTGCCAAGGCCAGGCGCAACGCGACGCGCTGCTGGCGGGCCTGCTGGGCCTGCCGCTCCTGCTGCTGGCGCAGGGCCTCGGTTTCGGCGGCGGCGGCCTCGGCCTTGGCCAGGGCCGTGTCCATCGCGGCGAACAGGCGTTCCAGGCTCCAGGCCAGCCACACCAGGATGCCGGTCTCCATGACGACGACGGCGGCATGGAACAGCACGCGGCGCACGTCGCCCTGGCTGTCGGGGAACACCCAGGCCGGCACCAGGAAACTCAGGGTCAGGTGGTGCACGGCGGTGGCGCCGGCGGCCAGGATGATGATGCGCCAGTCACAGAAGGCCGTCAGCATGGCCAGAACCGCGAAATAGACCATATGATAGTCCAGCTGCCACGCGCCCGAGGCCGCCATGACCAGGACGGAGGTTTGCGCCACCGCCAGCAGGGCCGTCATGTACTCCAGCGTCTGGCGCGGCAGGCGCAGCATCAGGCCGCCGGTCAGCACGGCGGCCAGGGTCGTGGCGGCCAGCCCCGGTCCCATCCAGCCGTTGCCGGACAGGCCGCCGGTCAGCGCCGCCACCGGCGCGCAGACCCACAGGAACACAACGAATACCCGAAGGGCCATGGCCCGGATAAAGGACATCTTGATCATCTTGTCGCCTCGACCTCGCGAAACCTGTCAGCCGCGTAAGGGCGCGGCCGCCTTGGCGGTGATACCGCACGCCTGGAAACCGTTGAGCGGCACCAGCACGCCCCCGTCCAGGACGGGACCGGGAAAGGGGCCGTCCCCAACCTTGACCACCCACCGTCCCGGCCTGCCGTCGACCAGCAGGACGTCCGCCCGGGCCAGCGCGCCCAGCTGGTCGGCCTGGGCCGTCCAGGGTGGGAACAGCGCCAGCGCGAAACCGGCGGGGCGGGGCAGGAAGACAGTTCCAGCCAATGCCGGCAGCAGCGATGCGACGATTGCGACCGCCGCCCAAGCCAGCCCCTTGCCCGTGACCTTCCCCATGCCCGCCATGCCTGGAACCTGCGTGCCTTGCCCTTAGGCAATGGGGTCACGATGGCGCCCAAACCTGTGCAATGAGTTAATGCGCCGTCTAGGGCGGACGACCTATCCCGATGGACCTAAGGGTGGCGCGGGTCCGGACCCGCGCGGGCGGCATGCCGGATGATCGCGACGTGGCGTGCCGGAAAGGTTGCCTCCTGGGCCAGATAGTTTTAGAAATTGGCCCTAGTCAGGTAACAATCTTTCAGGATCTGGTTCCGTGCCCCAGCTTCGCTCCCGTACCACCACCCATGGCCGCAACATGGCCGGCGCCCGCGGCCTGTGGCGCGCCACCGGTATGACGGATGCCGATTTCGGCAAGCCCATCGTGGCCATCGCCAATTCCTTCACCCAGTTCGTGCCCGGCCACGTGCATCTGAAGGATCTGGGCCAGCTGGTGGCGGGCGAGGTGGTGGCAGCCGGCGGCGTGGCCAAGGAGTTCAACACCATCGCGGTGGATGACGGCATCGCCATGGGCCACGCCGGCATGCTGTACAGCCTGCCCTCGCGCGAGGTCATCGCCGACGCCGTGGAATACATGGTCAACGCGCATTGCGCCGACGCCCTGGTCTGCATCTCCAACTGCGACAAGATCACGCCCGGCATGCTGATGGCCGCCCTGCGCCTCAACATCCCCACCGTGTTCGTCTCAGGCGGCCCGATGGAGGCCGGCAAGGCCCCCGTGCATGGCGAGATCCGCTCCGTCGACCTGATCGACGCCATGGTGGCGGCGGCCGACGACAGCGTCAGCGATGCCGAGGTCCAGGCGCTGGAACAGAACGCCTGCCCCACCTGCGGCTCCTGCTCCGGCATGTTCACCGCCAATTCCATGAACTGCCTGGTGGAGGCGCTGGGCCTGGGCCTGCCCGGCAACGGCACCGTCCTGGCCACCCACGCCGACCGCAAGGCGTTGTTCCTGCAGGCCGGCCGCACGGCGGTGGAGATCGCCAAGCGCTGGTACGAACAGGACGACGCCAGCGTCCTGCCGCGCTCCATCGCCACGTTCGAGGGGTTCGAGAACGCCATCGCCCTGGACATCGCCATGGGCGGGTCCACCAACACGGTGCTGCACCTGCTGGCGGCCGCCTATGAAGGCGGGGTGGACTTCACCATGGCCGACATCGACCGCATGTCGCGCCGCGTGCCCCACCTGTGCAAGGTGGCGCCGTCCTCCGCCACCGTGCATATCGAGGACGTGCACCGCGCCGGCGGCATCATGGGCATCCTGGGCGAACTGGACCGCGCCGGCCTGCTGCACCGCGACGTGCCCACCGTGCACGCCCCCACCATCGGCGCCGCCGTGGACCGCTGGGACATCACCCGCGCCAACGACGCCGACATCAGCGAGTTCTACGCCGCCGCCCCCGGCGGCGTGCGCACCACCCAGGCCTTCAGCCAGGCGTCACGCTACACCAGCCTGGACCGGGACCGCGTGAACGGCGTCATCCGCAGCAAGGAAAACGCCTTCAGCCAGGACGGCGGCTTGGCCGTGCTGTACGGCAACCTGGCGGTTGACGGCTGCATCGTGAAGACGGCGGGCGTGGATCCGGCGGCCCTGACCTTCAGCGGCAAGGCCCGCGTCTTCGAAAGCCAGGACGACGCCGTCTCCGCCATCCTGGGCAACCGCGTGCAGGCGGGCGACGTGGTGCTGATCCGCTATGAGGGCCCGCGCGGCGGCCCCGGCATGCAGGAGATGCTGTACCCGACCAGCTACCTGAAGTCCAAGGGCCTGGGCAAGGTCTGCGCCCTGGTGACGGACGGCCGCTTCTCCGGTGGCAGCTCCGGCCTGTCCATTGGCCACATCTCGCCCGAGGCGGCGGAGGGCGGCACCATCGGCCTGGTGGAAGAGGGTGATCGCATCGTCATCGACATCCCCAACCGCAGCATCCGGCTGGAGGTTGAGGACGGTGAGTTGGAACGCCGCCGCGACGCCATGAAGGCCAAGGGCGCCAAGGCCTGGAAGCCCGCAACCCGCGACCGCCAGGTTTCCGGCGCGCTCAAGGCCTACGCCTACTTCGCCACCTCCGCCTCGCGCGGGGCCGTGCGGGACACGTCGGGGATTTGATCGGGGGGATTTGATCGGGGTGGCCGGCGGCGTGAGGTTCCACCTCATGCCGCCACGCCGTTCCCGCGACGCTTGATGGGGCTTTACCCCTCCGCGTCGCCCCACACCAGGAACAGGCCGACGTCGCCGGGGAAGCCGTTGGGGAAGTCCAGAACGCGGGCGGTCAGGCTGAAGCCCGCCGGCTGCAGCTCGTGGTGCCATCGCTGGTAGATCTCGGCCGCCTCGCCGCGCAGGGTGCGGGGCCAGTCCGGTTCCGGGGCGTTGATGGCGCGGGCGCCGTCGCTGCACAATTCCGCGGGGAAGCGCAGCAGCAGGAATTCCTTCTCACCCCGCGCGGCCGCGTCGTGCGCGCCCTCCAGCAGCTTGTGCCAGCCATGGTCGGCCACGTGGTGGTCGATCAGTTCCTGCACCTTCTCCTGCCGGCGGGCCAGCGCCTCCTTGCGCTGCTCGGCCAGGTGGCGGGCGTTCTCGTCGTGGAAATTACCCACCAGGTGGCGGAAGTCGGCGGCGCGGAACAGGGGTTCATGCGCCGGCTCGCGCACGGGCGCCGGCGTGGACGCCTTCCTTTCCCACCGCTGGAACAGGCCGGAACGGTGCGCCGGCTCCGTCTTCTCGGCGGGCTCGGCCGCCAGCACCTTCAGCAGGTCGGCGCGTGACACGATGCCCACCAGCGACCCGTCCAGCACCACGGGCACGCGCTTGATGCCGTGGGTCACCAGCAGCCGGGCGATGTCGGCCGTGTCGGTGTTGATGTCGACGGTGATGACCGGCGCCGCCATGACGTCGCGGGCGGTACGCTCCCGCTTTTGCGCGTCGGCCCAATAGGCGGGCAGCTGCTCGCCTTCCGCCACCAGGGCCAGCCACCAGTCGCGCCGCGCCTCATGGTCGGCGCCGGCCTCTTCCCGGGCGATCAGGTCGCCCTCGCTGACCATGCCGATGACGCCGCCGTGGCCGTCCACCACCGGCGCGGCGCTGACACCCCGGTCCAGCAACAGGGCGGCGATGCGGCTGACCGGCGTGTCGGGCGCCAGGGTCAGCACATCCTCGGTCATCACGTCATGGGCGCGCATGGGGCCGGGCTCTCTTCTCAATGGGTCCGTCCGGGAAAAGATAACCCAATGAAATGGTGCAGTCTTTGCGCTGCATCATGGCGGCGGCGGCCTTCCCCCAATGCGTCGCGGGGGGTTACCCTTTCGTAAGGGGCCGTTGGTAAGGACCGATGGTCAGGGCTGGGCCGTGGCCAGGAGATCGACCATCACCGCCACGTTCAGGTCCACCGTCCGGCCCTTGCTGAACAGCCCGTGGCCGCCGACGTCATAGTCGGTGCGCACCAGATCCAGCCGGCCCACGGCGTGGGCCTTGCCGTCGGTGATGTCCAGGGTGAAGGGCAGGGTCACGTCCTTCTTGATGCCGCGGATGGTCAGGGTGCCCACCGCGTCGTACTGGTTGCCGCCCTTGGCGCGGAAGGTCGTGGCCTCGAACACCGCGTCGGGGAAGGCGTGGATGTTGAACCAGTCTTCGCCCGGCAGGGCCTCGTCCTTTTCCGCATCGCCGATGACGGCGCTGCCCATGGCGATGGTCACCTTGGCATGGCCAGCTGCGGGGTCGGCGGGGTCGAAGTCGATGGCGGCATCCCAGGTGCCGAAGCGGCCGGTGAATTCCTTGTCGCTCTGCTTGCCGATGAAGCCCAGTTGGCTCTGGGCCTTGTCCACGGCCCAGGACGCGGCGCCCGCCGGGGCGGCCAGCAACAGGGACGACAGCAACAGGACGGCCAGGGCGGGTAACAGAAAAGATGGGCGCGGGGTCACGGGCAAAACCTCCAGGACAGGCCAATGCGGCGGGGGTGGTTGCCGATAATAATCGACGGTCTGGCGGCGCCGTATGCGACCTTGCGTAGCATACACTGTAAGAAAAAACCCCGGACGCTGTAGCGCCCGGGGCTTCCTTGTCTTAGCGTTTACTGCGTTACGGCCTACTTGGCCGTGGCGTTCAGGTCCACGGTGACGCTGACGGCCAGGGCCACCATCTTGCCGTCGCCCCAGGCGCCCTGCCCCACGCCGTAATCGGTGCGCACCAGGTCCAGCTTGCCCACGGCGTGGGCCTTGCCGCCGGCCACGTCCAGGGTGAAGGGCAGGGTCACGTCCTTCTTGATGCCACGGATGGTCAGGGTGCCCACCGCGTCATACTGGTTGCCGCCCTTGGCCTTGAAGCTGGTCGCCTCGAACACGGCCTTGGGGAAGGCCTTGGTGCTGAACCAGTCGGCCTCGGGCAGGGACTGGTCCTTCTGCACGTCGCCGGTCTTGGCGCTGGCCATGTCGATGGTGACCGTGGCGTGGCCGGTGGCCGGGTTGGCCGGGTCGAAATCGATGACGGCATCCCAGCGGGTGAACTGGCCGCTGAAGGCCGCGCCGCTCTGGCTGCCGGTGAAGCCCAGCTTGCTGTGGGCGGTGTCCACGGTCCAGCCGGCGGCGGCGGCAGGGCCGGCCAGCAGCAGCGCGCCCAGGGCGGCGCTGACGATGGGGGCGAGGAACTTCATGATAGGCATCCTCAGTCTGTGGGGGCGGCCGGGGACTTAGGCCCGGCGGCCGAAGCGGGGAACCATGCGCAGCAACACGTCATCCTTGACCAGGAAGTGGTGGCGCACCGCCGCCAGGGCGTGGACCACCACCAGCGCCACCAGGATCCAGGCGGCCAGCTCGTGCGCCTCGGACACCACGTCGTTGATCGGCGCCTTGTTCTCCAGGTCGGCCAGGACGGGCATGTGGGGGAAGGGGATGAGGCCGTACAGCACGGTCGGGATGTTGAATTTCGAGGTGGAGACGACCGCCCAGCCGGTCAGCGGCATGCCCAGCAGCAGGGCGTACAGGCCGGCATGGCCCAGATGGGCGGCCCACTTCTCCCACGCCGGCATATGGGCCGGCAGGGGCGGGGGCCGGTGGGCCAGGCGCCAGGCCGCCCGGAACAGGGTCAGGGCCAGCACGGTGATGCCCACCGACTTGTGCAACTGGAACAGCTTGAACTGGTCGGGGGAGCCGGGCGGCAGCGACGTCATCGTCCAGCCCATGACCAACAGGCCCAGGATGGCGATGACGGTCAGCCAATGGACCAGGATGGCCACGCTGTTGTAACGCGCCGCGATGGTCATGGTCCGGCTCCCCCTTCAATCCGATAACGCGATGATACTAACGCTATTACTGGGCGCGGTCGAACTCGCCGCTGATCAGCAGCTCAACCTCGTCGCTGACGTAGGGCACGTACTTGTCGATGCCGAACTCGGACCGCTTCACCTCGGCCTTGGCATCGAAGCCGACGACGTAGGCCTTGGTCATCGGGTTGCTGCCGCCACCGTGGAAGCTGGCGTTCAGGGTCACCGGCTTGGTCACGCCATGCAGGGTCAGGTCGCCGGTGATCTTGCCGGTGGTGGCGCCGGTCACCTCGATCTTGGTGGCCTTGAAGGTGGCGGTCGGGAACTTGGCGGTGTCGAAGAAGTCCGGGCTGTTCAGGTGCTCATCCAGCTTCGGGTTGGTGGTGGCCAGGCCCTTCACGTTGATGGTCACGTCCAGCTTGCTCTTGGCCGGGGCCTTGGGGTCGAAGTCCAGCGTGCCCTCCAGATCCGGGAAGGCGCCGTAATAGGTGGAGAAGCCGAAGTGGGTGATGGCGAACACCACCTTGGCGTGGCTCTTGTCCAGGGTGAAATGGCCACCCTCGACCTTGCTCAGGTCGGTGGTCGCCTGGGCCAGGGCGGTGGCGGGGGCGGCGGCCAGCAGGGCGGCGGCCAGCATCAGGGCGGGGATGCGCTTCATTGGAATGTTCCTTGGCAAAGCTGGCCGGACGGCCGGAAGGGAGGGGGCGCCGGCCGCCACCCGCGGGACGGGTGGTGAGCGGCGGTACGGGCCTAATCTAAGTCGCGCCGCCCCTGCCCACAATCAAGGTCACCTGGAATTCATTGTTCCATTCGTCGCACCAATCATGCCCCCGCCGCGTCGATTTCACACGCAAGCCAGGGGTTTTGTCGCGGCGTCAAAGGGCGTAGGGTCTGCGGGCCCGCCCGGTGGGGCGGCCCCTGGGCGCGCGCGATGGCGCCCGTCTTTGCCGAAGGATGGCCTGATGACCGACCGAACCACCGCCCTGACCGCAGCCCTGGCACTGGCCGGCGCCCTGACGGCGCTCAGCGCCGCCGCGCACGACGCCCCCGCGCCCCCGGGCCGGGAAAAGTGCTACGGCATCGCCAAGGCGGGGGAGAATTCGTGCTCATCGGCCGCCGGCACCCATGATTGCGGCGCCATGTCCAAGGTGGACTACGATGGCCAGGAATACCTGGACGTGGCCAAGGGCGAGTGCAAGACGCTGGGCGGCAAGCTGAAGCCGTTCAAGGGCGTGGGCAAGCCGCCCAAGGCGGCCGCGCAGAAGCCGGCGCAAGACTGACCGGCCGGGCCCCCGTGGACAGAAGGGCGCCCATGGACACCGTCGCGCCGCCCCCCGCCGTCGCGCTGCCGCGCCGCGCCGGCATCGGCCTGCGCCATCCCCACGTCCCGGCCTTCCTGGGCGACGGGCGGCCGGACGTGGCCTGGGTGGAGGTGCACAGCGAGACCTACCTGGTCGCGGGCGGGCCGCGCTTGGCGGCATTGGAAACCATCCGCCGCGACTACGCCCTGTCCTGCCACGGGGTGGGGCTGTCCCTGGGCAGCGCCACCGGGCTGGATGCCAGCCACCTGGCCAATCTGCGCCAGCTGTATGACCGGTTGCGGCCCGACCAGATCTCCGACCACCTGGCATGGACGGGGACCGGCGGCGCCTACCTCAACGATTTGCTGCCTCTGCCGCTGACGGCGGAGACGCGGGACGTGGTGGCGGTCAACATCGCCCATGCCCAGGACGCGCTGGGCCGCCGCCTGCTGGTGGAAAACCCCTCCCTCTACATGCCGCTGACCCTGCCGCCGGGGGTGGAGGCCATTCCCGAGCCGCGGTTCCTGGCGGACCTAGTGGCCCGCACCGGCTGCGGCCTGCTGCTGGACATCAACAACGTGGTGGTTTGCGCCCATAACCTGGGTTTCGACGCCGCCGCCTACCTGGCGGATTTCCCGCTGGAGGCGGTGGGCGAAATCCATGTCGCGGGCCACCGGCGCGAGGCCTTCGCCCCCTGGGTCGGCCCGGACGCGGGGGCCGGCGGCGTGGTGCTGATCGACGACCACGGCAGCCGGGTGTCGGACACCGTCTGGGATTTGCTGGCCGGCGTGCTGGCCCGCACCGGGCCGCTGCCGGTGCTGGTGGAATGGGACATGGACGTGCCGCCGCTGGAGGTGCTGCTGGGGGAGGCGGCCCGTGCCCAGTCCTTGCTGGACGAGGTGGCCCATGCTTGAGGCGTTCCAGCGGCAGATGCAGCGCGCGGTGCTGGCCGCCGGCGGCGGTGAAGGCGGGGCCGGCATTGACCTCGCCCCCGGCGCGGTGGCCGGGGCGCGGCTGAAGATCTATCGCGCCAACGTCCAGCAATCGCTGGCGGAGGCGCTGGCCGCCGCCTTCCCCGTCACCTTGCGGCTGATGGGCCTGCCGGCCTTCCGCGCGGCGGCCCTGGATTTCGTGCGCGCCCACCCGCCCACGCGGCCGCAATTGGCAGCCTACGGCGGCGGCTTCCCCGCGGCGCTGGCGCCGCTGGACGCCGGCGCGGCAGACATGGCGCGCCTGGAATGGGCGGTGATGGAGGCCTACTTCGCCCCTGACGCCCCCGCCCTGACGGTGGAGCGATTGGCGGCCTTTCCCCCCGGCGACTATGCCCGGCTGCGCTTCATCGCCCATCCGGCCGCCCGGGTGGTGTGGCTGGGGCATGATGTGCTGCCCCTGTGGCGCCAGGCGCAGGAGGATGAGGCCTGGGTGCCGCCGGCACCGGAGGCGGCGGATGGCGAGGTGCTGGTGCTGCGCCCGCCCGACGGCATCGTCTGCGTGTCCCTGCCCCCCGGGGCCGCCGCCGCCATCCAGTCGCTGCTGAACGGCGACATGCTGACGCAAGCGGCCGAGGCCGGCCTGCTGGTGGAGCCGGAGCTGGATTTGCAGGCCATGCTGCACATGCTGCTGGCCCAGGGCGCGCTGGCCGGCGCCAGCCTTTAGGCCTTGCGCCGGGCCAGCGCCAGCCACAGCCCGCCGCCCAGGGCCGAGATCAGCGACCCGCTGAACACGCCCAGCTTGGCCTCTCCCGCCAGGCCGGCGTCGGGGAAGGCCAGGCCGGCGATGAACAGGCTCATGGTGAAGCCGATGCCGCACAGCATGGCGATGCCGTAGAGGCTGCCCCAGCCCACCTGCGCCGGCAGCTGGGCCAGGCCCAGGCGCACGGCGCCCAGCGTGAAGGCGAAGACGCCCAGCTGCTTGCCCAGGAACAAGCCCAGCGCGATGCCCAGCGGCACGGGGTCCAGCAGGCTGGACCAGTCCAGGCCCTGGAAGCTGACGCCGGCGTTGGCGAAGCCGAACAGGGGCAGCACGCCGAAATAGACGAGGGGATGCAACGCCGACTCCAGCCGGTGCAGCGGCGACCGGCCGGTGGCCTCCTCCTCCTCGCTGCCCAGGGGGATGGTCAGGGCCAGCAGCACGCCGGCCATGGTGGCGTGGATGCCGGAGCGCAGCACCGCCACCCACAGGGCCAGGCCCACCACCAGGTACGGCGCCAGCCGGCGCACGCCCAGGCGGTTCATGCCCACCAGCACCGCTAGCGCCAGGGCGGCCAGGCCCATGTCGGGCCAGGACAGGCCGCCACTGTAGAACAGGGCGATGATCAGGATGGCCGCCAGATCATCGAAAATCGCCAGCGACGACAGGAACAGGAAGGCGGAGCGGGGCAGGCCGCGCCCGAAGGCCGACAGCGCCGCCAGGGCGAAGGCGATGTCGGTGGCCGCCGGCGTGGCCCAGCCGGCCAGCGCATCGGCATGGCCCCAGTTCAGCGCGATGTAGATCAGCACCGGGAACAGCACGCCGCCCAGGGCCGCGATGCCGGGCAAGGCGATCTGCGACGGGCTGGACAGGTCCCCGCCCACCATCTCGCGCTTGATCTCCAGCCCCACCAGCAGGAAGAACAGCGCCATCAGCAGGTCGTTGACCCACTGCTCCACCGACAGGGTGGCGGGCCCGACGCCCAGTGGAGCGTGCAACGCATGGAAATAGGTGGGCGCCAGAGCGGAGTTGGCCACGGCCAGCCCCGCCAGCGACAGGGCCAGCAGCAGGATCTCGCCCCAGTTATCCAGGGCGAGGAAGCGCTCCACACGGTAATGGATGCGGCGGACCAGGGACTGGATCATGGGCGGCAAGCCTACGGCTCAACGGGCGGGTACCCGTCCCACTTTACGGACGGGGCCGCCGATTGCCACCCAAAGCCGCAGCACCGGGCGTTAAAGATCAGTGGTGGCGCGCGCTCATCACGGCGAAGCGCCAGGATTTGAAGGCGCAGTCCACGTCGCGCAGGCCGGCCTCCGCCATCCACATCAGCTGTTCGCCCAGGGTGGCGCAATGGTCCTGGCGCAGGCGGTCGCGGGCACGCGACAGCTCCACCGCCGGCACGCCCAGGTCGCTGGCCTCGGACTGCCACAGCCGGTCATACTGGCTTTCCACCTCGGCGGTGGGGCCCAGCACCTGCTCGGCGCTGACGAACAGGCCGCCGGGGGCCAGCGCCTGGTTGACGCGGCCGTACAGGTCGCGCTTGGCGTTATGGTCCAGATGGTGGATGGTGAGGGACGAGATGACCAGGTCCCAGGGGCCGGTCAGGTCGGCCTCCTCCAACTCCGCCAGGGCGAAGCTGACGCGGGCGTCGCCGGCGAAACGGCGGCGGCTCTGCTCCATCGCCTGGGGGGTTTCTTCCACCAGGTGCAGGTGGGCATGGGGCAGCCGGACGCGCACCAGCGAGGCGAACAGGCCGCCATTGGCGCCCAGGTCCAGCACGCGGGGCCGGGTGGGGGCGCCCCAGTCGTCGATCAGGGTCAGCGCCGCGCCGTAGAAGGCATCGAAACAGGGGATCAGGCTCCGCTGCAGCGCATCATTACGCCCGGTTTCCAATAGGCTTGCTCGGGCTGACACGGGTGCCGCCATCCTGCTGTCCTCCTGCTGTCACGGCGCCGGCTGGCGCGCATAAACCCAATCTGCGTCTGCTGTTTTGCTGGCCTCTTCAAAGCCTGTCATCAAAGCGTAGCGCATTTCCCAGCGCATACCATAGGCGATCAATCGTTAATGATTGGTTGGTTTGCGGCGCAACATTTCATCTGCGTAAAAATGCCGCCAAACCAGGGACTTGATATATCGAGAAAACGCGATATACCGAAGCGTCTCTTCCTTCCCAACCAGGCAAGGCTCCCTCATGGACACTGCTACCCCCGCTCCGACCGCCGATTCCGGTGCGACTCCGGCTGCCTCTTCCGTCAACGCGGCGGTGGCGCCCTTGTTCCAGCCCTTCGCCTTTGGTCGGCACACCCTGGCCAACCGTCTGGTGATGGCGCCCATGACCCGGAACAAGTCACCGGGCCGCGTGCCCACGGATGAGGTCGTGGCCTATTACCGCCGCCGGGTGCGGGGCGGCGTGGGCCTGCTGATCACCGAGGGCACCACCATCAACCACCCGGCCGCCAACGGCTATCCCCAGGTGCCGGCCTTCCACGGGGCCGAGGCGCTGGCCGGCTGGAAGCGGGTGGTGGACGCCGTGCATGCCGAGGGCGGGCGCATCATTCCCCAGCTGTGGCACGTGGGCATCGCCCGCCGCCCGGGGGTGGAGCCGGACCCCAGCGTCCCGGGCTACGGCCCCTCCGCCATCGTGGCCGACGGGGTCGAAGTGGTGCGGGCCATGACCCAGGCCGACATCGACGCCGTGGTCGCCGCCTTCGCCCAGGCCGCCGCGGACGCGGAGCGTCTGGGCTTTGACGGGGCGGAACTGCATGGCGCCCACGGCTACATCATCGACGACTTCTTCTGGGAACAGACCAACCAGCGCACCGACGCCTATGGCGGCAGTCTGGAGAACCGCACGCGCTTCGCGGTGGAGATCGTGCGGGCGGTGCGCGCCGCCGTCAGCCCAGACTTCCCCATCGTCTTCCGCTTCTCACAGTGGAAGGGCGTCGACTACAACGCCCGCATCGCCCAGACGCCGGAAGAACTGGGCCGCATCCTGACCCCCCTGGCCGAGGCCGGCGTGGACGTCTTCCACGTCAGCACCCGGCGGTATTGGGAACCCGCTTTTGACGGATCGCCCGACACGCTGGCCGCCTGGACCAAGCGTCTGACGGGCAAGCCCGTCATCGCCGTGGGCAGCGTGGGCCTGGACGGCGCCTTCAAGGTCGGCATGTTCGCCAACCGCGACGCCTTCGAGGTGAAGCCGACCGACGTGGACCAGGCGGCCCAGGCCCTGGCGCGGGGTGATTTCGACCTGCTGGGCGTGGGCCGGGTCTTGCTCAGCGATCCCGATTGGGCCATCAAGGTCCGCGACGGCCGCGTGGACGAGGTGATCCCCTTCGACCGCGCCGCGCTGGACCGGCTGGTGGTCTGATTTTCGGACCGGGGAGGGACGAACCCTCCCCGGTTTCATAGGGTGTGGATGTCGACGCGATGGATGTGGAAGCGATCCTGAAGGCCCTGGCCAACCCGGTCCGGCGCGACATCCTGTTGTGGCTGAAGGACCCGGCCACCCACTTCGGCGCCCAGCCCGAGGGCTACCCCGTCGAAAAGGGCGTGTGCGTCACCCGTATCCTGGAAAAGACGGACCTGTCGCAGTCCACCGTCTCGACCTACCTGGCCATGCTGCAGCGCGCCGGCCTGCTGACCTCCCACCGCGTGGGGCAATGGACCTTCTATCGGCGCGACGAGGCGCTGATCAACGAGTTCATGAGCACCTTCGGCAAGCAGCTCTGCCAGATGCTGGTGAAGCGGGGCGATTACGAGGGCGGCGGCGACTGAGGTCGCGGCGCGTGGCTCATAGGGCCGGGCCGTGCCAGTCGGGATGATCCTGCCTGTAGCGCTTCATGGGCCGCTCGAATTTCTTGTCGCAGGTGGCGACCGAAATCTTGTCCGACCACACAATCGACGACACGCGCGTACTGAGGTCAGGCCGCAGCTTTATGTATTCCAAATCACTGCCGACGCGGCAGGCCATGTTGGCGTAGACGTTAATCCAGAAATCGCTCGCGGGGTAACGCTTTATCAGGCTCTGGTATCCGGTCATCAGAGAAGGCCAGCCAAAATGGTTTTCCACCGTGATGTCGTAATCGTCGCTTTCCATAACTGAATAGTCCCAGGCGAGGCGCGCGAATATTTCCTCGCGCTCGGCTTCTGGTGCCTTGTTGACTATATCGGAGAAAAACTTAGTCAGGTCGTCAGCCGACCCGTACCAGCGGGGCATAAGAGCGCGCAGCATTTGTCTATGTAGGGCATAATAACGAGGGAACTTTGTGTGCCCTTCATCGAAGGTCGCCCGCAATTCCTTCAACCCCGAGCCCTCGCTAATACCGATTGCCATAGACATCAAGTACCAAAGCGGCGTGCTATTTGCCCGCTCCCTGATTTCATTCAATGCCGCAGCCGCCATGGCGAGGCGGAAGTTGTAAATGGCCTGCGCTTGGCCGCTGACTGTATCGGCTCCTCCGTGTCCCCGTGCCCACCAGGCCCAGGTGTAAAGAACCTGCACTTCCATCAAGTCAGGGTAGACGGACTGTGGGTAGGCGCGGCGCCAACTGGCGATGCGGGCGAATTGATCATCGACGCTCAGGCCTTCATAATCGAACAGGTCGTTCAGACCGCCAACGGTTCCCTGCAGGCGCGATCCACCATCGGGCATCTCGCCAATGGTTCGCAGTCCTTCGGCGAACGCGGCCTCCAGGGCCGCGTAGTCACCCTTGCGCAGGGCTTGTTGCGCGGCGCATCCGGCGGCTTGTCTCAAGGCCGGGCCGTCGCCCTGGGCGTCGCTAGCGGTGGGGTTGCGGCCGAAAACGGCTGGCCCATGAACGCAATCGGTGCCACCGTGCCGCAGCAGTGCGCGGGCATAGGTTACAAAGGTGCTGTTGGAAAGTGCAGTGGGGCGGTGGGTTGAGGCTGCGCGTAGGTTTTGCCATTGCATATATGCGACAAGACGATCGTTTTTCTTACTGAACGTCAGCAATTTGTCAGATTCGGAATTGTCATTCCTCTTCAGTGAAGCGACCAGTTCCTTGGCCCAACTGAAGCGGTTTTCGGCATAGGCCAAGGCCTCGGCCCCTGCGCGAGCTTGGCTTGCGGGCAGGAGAGGTTTCTCTCGGCGCAGCCGATCGTATATTTTTTGCCAAGCGGGAATCATTTCCGTTTCAAAGGCCGCCGATGCGCCAGCCACGCTTATCGAGCCGCCGCTAACCTGTGCGCCCAGCTGGGCCCAACGGCGCTCCGCCGCGCCGCTGTCCCGTGCCAGATCCTGATGCGACTGCCAGTATTGCTCCCAAGGGCTCAGTTGCACACCTTCGTTGCGGGCCCGCAGGATGCCGGCGATGGAGGCGATGGCGAGTAGGACTGTGGCAAGACCCACCGCCAGCGGGCGCGGACGCTGGCTGCCTGTATCCACGAGTGGCTGGGCCAGAACGCGACCCAGCACTAATCCGGCGACCAGTCCGCCCACGTGAGCGGCATTGTCGATGCCGGTCTGCAGCATGCCGTTGGTTAGGCTGAAGACGACGAACACACCCGTGCTCAGCCAATGAGCGCGGAAAACGGCCCGGGGCACCTGGGTACGACGCAGTGAAAGATAAGCCAGCAACAAACCGAACAGTCCGAAAATGGCGCCTGATGCGCCAGCGCTCACCCGTGCTGGGTCCCAAACGACGCTGGCCAAACCCCCCATCAGACCCATAACCAAATACAGGGCCAGAAATACCCAGCGGCCGTACAAGCGTTCGGTAAGCCGCCCTACGCTCCATAGTGCCCAAATGTTGACGAGCAGGTGGGCGGGATCCAGGTGTAGGAACATGGCGGTCAATAGACGCCACCATTGTCCATTGATGGTGAGAACGCCGAAGTTGCCGCCCCAACTGAGCAAGGACTGAATGTCGAATGCGGTGAAGCGTTCGCCTGCCCAGGCCATTATCGAAAATATAACGATATTGACCAGAACCAGCGCGGTCGTGATCCAGGCCCCTCCGGCAGCCGCCATTGACCGGTCGAACTGACGGACTGCCGCCCAGTTGTCGTCGAAATCATCCGTACGGGTGGCGGGCAGAGCACGGGCGATGGCCTGGGCGTCCGTCACTGAGTCGGCCCGAAAGGACACCCGCCCCTTACCCACGCCAATAACCGCCAGCCAACCTGAAAGGCCACGCTGGTCGAATTGCACAAGCGTATCATCGACGCCGACGTTGCGGACGGAGGCGCGCGGAATGGCATGGGTTGCCCTCAATGGTACGCCAAGCCAGGTGCGCCGCCAGCCATGGAAGGTGATGCCCATGTCATCAATTTCCACCAATCCTGCGCCATACAGGGGTTGGTGGTCACGGACAGACTCTAACCATCCCAGCAGGCCGTTATGGCGGCTTAAGCGCACAGACCAACACGAAGCGCGCTGGTTGACAGCAGCGACGGCCAAAGCGTGTTCGCCAATCGCCGCGCGTCGCGCGATTTCCGCCATGAGGTTCGCATAATTCTGGGAAGACGCGCCGGGGGTGACAATTTGCTGCAAATCGCGCAACTGCGCGTCTGAATATTGAGAAAAATCAATCAGGCCATCATGCGCGCCCGGCGCCATTG
Source organism: Nitrospirillum guaranorum (assembly GCF_034653275.1). NCBI lineage: Bacteria > Pseudomonadati > Pseudomonadota > Alphaproteobacteria > Rhodospirillales > Azospirillaceae > Nitrospirillum > Nitrospirillum guaranorum. Next base: position 468,827 of record NZ_JAYEES010000001.1, read on the forward strand.
GCGTGGACCCCACGTTATCCCCCATCCCCGCCACCGATCCGGCAACGCACTTCCTGCGTCACCGATCTATGGGCCTTTAATTGCAGAACAATTTATTTTTTCACGCCCAGCGAAGGCAAGGCCAATCGTGGGGGCCACCGCCTCAGCGGTGCAGCCAGAACCGGTCGAACAGGTACAGCGCCCCCGCCCAGGCCAGCAGCATGGCGAGGGCGTGGTGCTTGACGTGGGCTGGGAACTTGCGGGCCGACAGCAGGATCAGCACCGGCACGCCGGCGACCACCAGCGGCATCAGCAGCCACACCATGCCCGGTGCCGCCCCGCCCTGCGCGCCGTCATTGGCCGCCACCACCGTCAGGAACAGGGCGGGGAAGATGGCCATGCACCCGCCCACGATCAGCAGGAAACCCAGCACCCACAAGGCGACTTTACTGACTTTGTCGAGATGGGTCATTGGGGGGCGGGGCCGAACGGTGGTTGAGCAGGTTCCCACTCTCTATGGCATTGAACCCCCTGTTGGGGAAGGGGCCGGAATTCACACCCGCGCCACCGCCACCTCCCGCACCTCCGCCGGCAGCGCCACCGTCACCCATGGCGCTTCCCCGGTCACGGTCAGCACGCCGCCCCCCGTCACCCGATAGCGACCCTTGGGCAAGCCGCGCAGGCGTAGGGTGGGCGGTTGGCGCTGGGCTTCGCCGTCCAGGGTCAGGCGCAGGCGGGCCTCTGTGGGATGCCAGGCGATGCTGTCGGCCGGCGCGAAGCGGGCGCCCTGCACCTCCAGGTCCAGGCGCTGGCGGGTCAGGCGGGCGTGCAGGCGGCGGCGGACGCCGTCGCGCGGGGTGATCCTCAGCCAGCCGTCCTCCTCCTCCAGCGTGCCGCCGAAGCAGAAGCGGCCGAACACGGGGTCGTCGCTGACCAGGGTGGCGGCCATGCGCAGGGCGCCGCAGAAGCCCAGGTCGCTTTCGCTGGAATAGTACCAACTGCCCCGGTGGTGGGGCTGGCCCAGCCAGGTGGTGCCGTGGGATGACGGTTCGAACCCGCCGCCGGAGGCGCCGTCGTTGGCCTGGCCGGGATACCAGTAGCCGTAGTCGCTTTCCGCCGTGCCGCTGTTGACCAGGGCCCAGGCGCTGAGGAAGGAAGTGGCGGCCAGGCGCATGCCGGGCCGTCCGTCATCGGCATCGTTCAGGGCGTGGTCCAACAGGGCCCAGCCGCCCATCTGCGCCATGTAGGTCAGGGTGAAGGCGTCGCCGCCGGCGGCGCGGTAGTCGCTGCCCAGATAATAGTAGGCGGGCTCGATGGTGCCGCGGCAGAACAGGTTGGCGGCGATCTGGGCGTCGGCGAAGCGTTGGGCGGCCGCCCGGCTGGTGACGGGGAAGCCCGGCTGCCCGGCATGGTCCAGGGCGTAGCGGGCCAGGGCCTGGGTGGATTCGAAGCCGGTGGAATCGAAGGGATATTCCGACCCGAACAGGTCGGGCCTGCCGTTCACGAAGAAGTCGACCTTGCGCACCCAATGGCCGCGCAGTTCCGCCGCTTTGGCGGTCTCTCCGGCCGCGTCCAGGGCGTCGATCAGCTCGGGGATGACCACCTCGTTGTAGAAGCCGGTCTCATAGGCGCTCCACTGCTCGATCTTCATGGGGATGGTGAATAGGGCGCGGGTGGTGCCGTAGGCCCGCTCCAGATATATGGCGGCATCCAGCCGCGTGGTGATGGCGGGATAGCGGGTGGCCACACGGTAGAGGCCCAGGTATAGCGCGATGATGTGCGGGTAGTCGTAGGGCCGCCAGTAATGCTGGCGCCCCTTGGGGCCGGGGTCGGCGCTGTCCCGGTTCTTCTTCCAGTCGGGAATGCCGTAGAGGGCGTAGCTGTCCTCCTCCTCCGTCGTGCGCTGCAGGCCGCCCCAGACGAAGTGCCGCACGTAATCGTCCAGGGCGATCACCTCCGCCTGCACAGGGTGCTCGGCGTTCTTGCTGGCGAGATAGGCCGGCTTGGCCAACCCCGGGTCGTCGCAGGTCACCTCATAGATGCGCCAGCCGGTGATGCGGTCGTAGTTGTCGGGACCCAGCAGGGTCCGGGTCTCCATGTTCCATTCCGCCAGCAGGCCATTGTACCACTTGGCCGGATCGCGGTGCTGGTGGGCGGCGATGAAGGCCGCGCGCTTCTTGACCAGGGTTTCCACCGGCTCGGTGGCGAAGAACTCCAGATGGGTGGCGCGGCCTTGTCCGTGGCGGATGGTGATCAGGTTCTCGCCCAGGCGGCGGAAGCGCAGTTCAAAGATGCGGCGGCCGTTGCGGGTGCCCAGGTCCAGGACGGTGGTCTGGTCGGGATATTCCGCCGCGATGGCGTCGATGCTGTCCTGGGTGCGCAGGGCGATGCGGCCGGGCAGGTCGGTGGGCAGGGTCATGCCCTGTGCCACCTCCACATCGATGCCGCCCTGGGCCACCAGGGTGTCGCGCACGCCGGCATAGCTGTCGGCCCAGGTGAAGCGGACGCCGAAGCGGCGGGTTTCGCCCGGTTTGAGGGTCAGGCTGGTCAGCGGCTGGCGCCAGCGGCCGCCCTCCGCCCGCATGGCCTCCCCGGTGGCGGCGGCGTGGATGAAGACCTGATAGGCGCGGTAGGACCGCACGGGGCTGTCGGAATCCTGCCGGGCGCCGGTACGCGGCTGCCAATATTCGAAATGCGTGTCCCGCTCCGGCGTCATCACCAGATAGGGGCCGACGCTGTTGGACCGCATCCAGAACAGGAAGGAGCCATGGCCGGAGACGAAGCTGTGCTTCAGCACCGAGGAGGTGGCCGGCTGCTTGGCCTTGAACTCGGTATGGAAGGGCAGGGGCAGGGCCAGGTCGCCGATCTCCAGCGCCGTGTCGGCGCGGTTGGTCAGCGTGACCTGCCAGGCGAGTTGCCCGTCCTCCATCCCCAGCCGCACGGTCAGGTCCAGCGCCGGTCCGGCCCCGTCGCTGACCTCATAGTCGGCCACGCGGGCTTGGGCGTTGGGCGGGGCCAGGCGGGCGGGCGTGAGGCTGGCCGTATCCACCGTGCGCCAGGGGCCGGTGGCGTCGCGGCGCCAGGCCAGGACGGCGTGGCCCAGCGCCTGCCCAGGCTCCAGATAGTCGGTGTCGAAGGTGTCGCCGGCCGCGCGCAGGCTGGTCAGACCGGAATCGTCGAAGGCCAGGGCGAAGGCGTGCTTGGCCGGCTTGGCCGTGCCGGCCATCGCCGTGGCGGGGCCCGCCAGCATCGCCCCGGCCGCCACGCCCCCGGCGCCCAGCATGACGTCACGGCGGCGCGGGCCGTGGGCGGATGTTTCCACGGCCGGCTTCATCAACTGCTTCATCGCGCAAGACCCTTCCGCCTGTCCCCATGGCCCTCTTGTTGGGACCAATATTGGATACAATATACAGAACGGCGCGATGCGGAAAGGGCTTAAGCGGCGGCCGTCTCAGCCGTGCCACCCCAATCATACCGGCGGGCCAGGGCCATGAATTCGCGCAGGGCGGGGGAATGGCGGCGGCCAGCGACGCTGGCTAGGCTGACGGTGCGCGACAGCTCCGGCTCGATCAGGGGGCGGGTGGCGATGCCGGGCAGCATGGGCAGGAATTCCGGCATCACGGCGCAGCCCAGGCCGGCCAGGATCATGGCCTGGATCCAGTCCTCCCGCTCGCTCTCGTAACAGACGCGGACATCGGCGGGGTCGGGGATGCCCAGGGCGTCGAAGTGCTGCGGGTATTCGCAGTTCACCCGGTTCAGGTAGTCCTCCTGGTCCAGTTCCGCCAGGGGCACCACGTCCATGGCCTCGAACCGGTGGCCGGGGGCGAAGGCGACGGTGTAGCGCTCCCGGTACAGGGGCCGCACCTCCAATCGTTCCGGCAAGTCGGGCAGGCCCAGCAGGGCGCAGTCCAGCTCCCCCTCCATCAGCAGGGCCAGCACCTCGCGCCCCGGCGCGTCGCGCAAGGTGACCTCCACCGAGGGCAAAGCGGCGCGGAAGCGCTTGAGGAAGCCCACCAGGCGAGTGGGACCGATGGTGCACATGACGCCCAGGCGCACGCGGCCGCGTTCCAGCTTGCCGAAACTGCGCGCCTCCAGCTTGGCGGACTCGCTGGCATGGAACACCGCTTCCAGGTGTGGGCGCATCAGGCGGCCCAGGTCGGACAGATGGGTCAGGGTGCGTTCGCGCACGAACAGCGGCCCGCCCAGCTCCTCCTCCAGCTTCTGGATGGCCTTGGTCAGCGAGGGCTGGGCCACGCCGCAGGCATCCGCCGCCTTGGTGAAGTTCAGGGTTTCGCACAGCGCTACGAAGTAGCGCACCTGGTTCATTTCCATGGGGGGGTCATTTCCATGAGATCGGCATTTCCCTAGAAACGGCGGCGTCCGGCCCTGTTGAACCATGCCGGACGCCGCCTGTCGCGGGGAAACGTCGCCGCACGGGGGCTCACGGGCGCGGGCGCAGGCCCAGCCGGGTGTTGACGGCGTCGACCACATAATCATAGGCGGCCAGCAGGTGGACGCCGGTGTTGAGGAAGCTGCCGCCCTGCGGGCTGGGGCCGCCGTTCAGGATGCGGCTGGGCGAGGCCGGCTGGTTGGGGTCGCAATTGACGTTGGGGCCTGGGCCATCGGCCGGCTGGGTGTTGGTGAAGCTGTAGTTCAGGACGGTGGCGCCCGCCTCATCCTCCGCCTGGATGGTGACGGCGGTGTTCAGCCAGGGGATGGGCGGCTGGGGCGCGGGTATGACCCCGATGAACATGTTGGTGATGCCGGCATCCATCAGCATCTGCGCCTGGGTCTGGATGGGCGGGGCGCCCGGCGGCGTCACCGTCAGTTGCACCCAAGGCAGTTGCAGGCCGCTGGGGCTGTTGGCGTCGGCCGTCAGCGGCAGGAAGCGGTACCCCTGCAGGCTTTCCTCCGTCTGCCCCAGGGTCACCAGGCCGTGCCGGCCGTCGTCCTGCAAGGCCGCCGTCAGGGCATAGGCCGGCAGCACCGCGGGGGTGGGCTCCAGCATGTCGCGCAGGTGCAGGAAGGGGTTGTCCAGCGCCGTGGCCGCGTTCCCCCTGAATCTGACGTGGATGAGGTCAGCGTGGCCTTGGCCTCCAGCCCGATGCCCACGCCCAGCATGTAGACCGTGGCGTCATTGGTGCAGGCCATGACGCGCACCGGGCCCAGGACGGCGGTGCCCTGGGGGGTGCCGTCGCCCACCTGCAAGCCCGTGACCGTCACCACCGGCCCGGTGCGGGTGTTGCCGCTGGGCTCGTACGTGAAGGTCAGCGTCTCCCCCGTGGGCTGGGCCCAGGGCTGAAAGTTGCCGTCGCCATCCTGCAGCGTGGCGATGGGCACGACGATGCCGACCGAGCCCGTGTCGATGTTCACGCCGTGGCTTGCTTCGTTGGGAAAGAACAGGGTGGTGGAGAACAGGCCGGGCAGGTCGTCCGCCATGTTGATGGTGGGCTGGAAAGTGATGGTGCGGGTGCCGTACTGGATGCTCATGGTGTCGCTCCTCAGGCGGGATGGGACCGGCCTGAGAATGTCCGTGCGGCGCGTTTGTTCCAACCGTTATGATCTTACAAGTTGTGACCCGCCGCCGGGTCCAGCCGCCGGCGGATCAGATGGTCCAACGACAGGGCGCCGGGGCCGCGCAGGATGATGGGCACCAGCACCGCCGACCACAGCAGATGGTCGGGCCAGCTTTCCGGATAGACGAAAATCTCGATCACCATGGTCATGCCGAACAGCGCGCCGGCCGACAGGCGCGACGCCAGGCCGACGACCAGCAGCACGGCGCAGAGGTTTTCCGTGATGCTGGCCAGCACGGCCGCCACCTCCGGCGGGACCAGGGGCACCTTGTACTCGTCCCGGAACAGGTCGAACGTGGTGTCGTTGATGTGGAAGCCCGTCACCTTGGTCTGGCCGGACCGCCAGAAGACGGTGGCCGCCGCCAGGCGCCACAGCAGGGCGTCCAGCCCCCGGGGGAACCGTTCCAGCCGGTGGATGATGGCCAGCGCCAGGGCGATGGGCGCGGGCTTGCCGGGCGCGGTGGTGGGCGTCAGGGGCAGGGTCATGGCAATTCCACTCCGGTGAAGACCTGCGCCGCCAGCAGGCCGGTTAATTCGTGTTCCAGATTGAAGCCCGCGTCCAGGGCCAGCGCGTTGTCCCAGGCGCTGCCCAGGGGCAAACCGGCGCCCAGGGCCATCAGCAGGGCGAAGGCGCCGGGGCCCAGGCGGACCAGCAGCACCTCGGCCGCCGGGCGCACCACCAGCAGGTGGGTGTCGCCGTCGGTGTCCAGGTCCACCGCCGCGTCGGTGACGTCCGGCTGGTTGGCCCGCCAGATGCGGTCCACCGGCCAAGGGCTGGTGATGAAGCGATGGCTGGGGTGCAGGCGCCAGACGGCGTCCTCCACCGCGTCGCCCAGGGTGGCCAGGGCGCCCGCGTCCAGGGGGGCCGCCTCCGCCGCGTGGTAGGCATGGGTCCATGCCGCCTCCAACCGGGCGACATCGGCCAGGTAGGGCAGCTGCCGCGCCACCGCCTGCCCGCTCAGCCACGCGGGGAAGCCTGTGCCGTACCGCAGCAACGGCGCCTCGTGCGGCGGTTCGTGGCGGATATAGGCCTGGGCCAGGCCCGCGAAACAGGCCTCGCCCACCAGGCGCTGGGTGACGGGGAAAGCGGCGGCCAGGACCGCCGCCAGGCCGCCCAGGGTGTTGTCACGGTGCAGGGCGGCGTTGGGCAGGGGCGGGGCGCCGGCCGCGGCCAGCACCCAGTCGCGCATGTCGCGCTGGCGCTCAAGCAGCGTGGGCATGGGCCGCTTCCTTATCCAGAAGGGCCCCGGCGATACCGTCCGCGGTGGCGGCCTCGGCCAGCAATTCGGCCAGGGGTGGGATGTTGGCGTCCCGCTCCACCAGGGTGGGGACGGGGCCGAAGCGGGTCAGCGCCTGGCGGTACAGGTCCCACACGGCGGCCGTGACGGGGACGCCGTGGGTGTCCAGCAGCACGGCGCGGCCCTCATGCTCGACGGGCTCATGCCCCGCCACGTGGATTTCGCCTACGGCGCCGGCGGGCAGGGCGGCCAGGTAGGCCCCCGCGTCCAGCCCGACATTGTGGGCGCTGACATGGATGTTGTTCACGTCCAGCAGGATGCCGCAGCCGGTACGGCGGGCCAGTTCCGCCAGGAAGGCGGCCTCTTCCCAATCGCTTTCCGGGAAGGCCATGTAGCTCGACGGGTTCTCGACCAGGATGCGGCGGCGCAGGGCCGTCTGCGTCTGGTCGATGTGATCGGCCACCAGGGCCAGGCTGGCGTCGGTATAGGGAATGGGCAGCAGGTCGTTGAGGTAGGTGCCGTCGATGCGGCACCAGGCCAGATGCTCCGACACCCATTCCGGCTGATAGCGATCCACCAGGGCCGCCAGATCGGCCAGGTGATCGGTGTCCAGCGGCTCCGCCCCGCCCAGGGACAAACCGACGCCGTGGATGGACACCGGATACGCCTCGCGCAGCGCGGCCAGCCAGCGGTGCGCCGGGCCGCCGGCCCCCATGTAGTTCTCGGCGTGCACTTCCAAAAAGCGCAGGGAGGGGCGGCGGGCCAACAGCTCGGCCGTATGGCGGGCCTTCAGGCCGATACCGGTGATGCCCATGACGGCTCCCTCCCTGGCTTCTGGTGTTAAGGCTTACTTCTTGGCGGGTTCGGTGCTGCCGCCGGAGATCTTGGCGCAGGTGCCGGCCGGCACGGCGATGAAGGCGCCGGGGTCGCGATCCTTGGTGGCATGGCCGGCGCAGGAGTTGCTGTCGGTCTTGCAATCGTTGTGGCCGGCCTTCACGACGCCGTAGCACTTCTCCATGTCGGCGGCCTTGGCCGGGGCGGCGGCCAGGGTGGCGCCGGCGACGGCGGTGGCGACGATCAGGCCCAGGCCCAGGCGGCGGGTGGTGACGGTGGTCTGCATTTTGAAATCCCCTCAGGTTTGGTGGGTGGTTGCGATGGGCTGACGCTAACCCCACACCCCCGGTCCTGTGAAATGCAGGGGGGATATGAATTCGATAGCGGCCGGATATGGCGTCCGGTTGTCGCACCTCTTGCCGGGTTGCCCTCTTGCCAGGTTGCGGGCTGGGTGGTCCCCGTGCCAGGGTTCCGCCGGCCCGAAAAACGCCCCATCCGAAGGCGCCGTACCATGGATCTCACCACCGCCCTCGCCGCCCTGAAGGACGGCACCCTGACCGCCCGTGACCTGGCCGAGGCCTGCATCGCCGCCCGGGCGGAACGGCCCGACGCCCGCGACAATCCCTATGTCGCCTTCAGCGCCGGCCTGCTGCGTGCCCAGGCGGATGCCGCCGACGCCCGCCGCCGGGCGGGCCACCCCCTTGGCGATTTCGACGGCATTCCCTTGTCACTTAAGGATAATTACGGTACCGGAACGGTGTGTGGCGGCACCTGGCCGGTATTCGCCGGCTCCCCCCGTCGCCTGCCGCCGATGTGGAACCAGCCGGGCGGGGTGGTCAGCCGCTTGCTGGCCCAGGGCGCGGTCGTCACCGGCAAGACCCGCATGGTGGAATTCGCCTTCGGCGGCCTGGGCGCCAATGGCCATTGGGGCACCCCGCGCAACCCCTGGGACCGTGATCACCACCGCGTGCCCGGTGGGTCCAGCACCGGCGCGCCGCTCAGCCTGCATGAAGGATCCGCCCTGTTGGCGCTGGGCACTGACACGGCGGGGTCGGTGCGCATCCCGGCCGCCTGGAATGGCCTCTACGGCTATAAAAGCGCGCGCGGGCATTTGGCGACCGACGGCATCGTGCCGCTGTCGCCGCGCCTGGACACCGTGGGCATCCTGGCGCTGACGGCGGAGGACATGGCCCAAGGCTATCGCCTGCTGACCGGCACCGCCATCGATCCGCTCATGGACCCCGGCGCCATCCGCATCGGTCGGGCACCCGACGCGCTGTGGCAGGACTGCAGCCCCGGCGTGGTCGCGGCGGTGGACACCGCGCTGGAGCGACTAACCGGCCTGTTCCGACCGGTCGACAGCGTGACCATCCCGGAACTGGACGAGGCCCTGGCCCTGTTCCGCAGGGGCGGCCTGGCGGGGGCGGAGATTTATGACTTCCTCAGCCAGGAACTGCCGGCCTGGCTGCCCAGCCTGGACGCCTATGTCGGCCCCCGCATCCGCGCGTCGGCCGACGTGCTGGACTATGACGCGCGTGTCGCCTTCCTCGACCGCTTCGCCAACGGCGTGCAGGCCCTGTTCCACGATGTCGACGTGGTGGCCCTGCCCACGGTGGCCATCACCCCGCCACTGCTGGCCGATCTGGCGGAGCCGCCCGCCTATGGCCGTGCCAACCTGATGGCCTTGCGCAACTGCTGCGTCGCCAACCTGGGGGACATGGCGGCCATCACCCTGCCGGTGGGCACGGACGATGCCGGTTGCCCCGTGGGCCTGCAACTGTTTGCCCCGCGCGGCGCCGACGCCCGCCTGCTGGCCATCGCCCGGGCGGCGGCTGCGCATTTGGCGGGGACCCTTGACCTGGTGTGACATGCGCGGCATGGCTGGGCTGTCCACTGTGGCCCCGCGCCCCGCGCCGTGGCGCTTGCCTGCGTGGCGGCGCTAACGCATCGTGGCGCCACAAGAATCCGGCAGTTCAGTCACCAAATCATAGGGAAGCCCCATGCCCCAACGCCCTCGGTCCGTGCGTTCGCTGTCCGTCCTGCTGCTGGCCGGGGTGGCGCTGCATAGTGCCGGGGCTTGGGCCAAGCCCGCCAGACCCGAGGCCCCGGTGGTGGAGACGTCCGCCGTCGGGCCCGTTGACGATCATCCGGTGCTGCGGGAGATCGCGGCCCAGGTGGACCCGGCGCAGCTGCATGCCACCATCGAAAAGCTGGTGTCCTTCGGCACCCGACACACCCTGTCCGACACGGGCTCGCCCGACCGGGGCATCGGCGCCGCCCGCGCCTGGGTCAAAAGTCGGTTCGAGGCCATCTCCAAGGACTGTGGCGGCTGCCTGACCGTGGTGACGCCGGCGCAGGCCGTGTCGGGCAAGCGCGTGCCCACCCCGACGGAGGTCATGGACGTGGTGGCCGTGCTGAAGGGCACGGAGGAACCGCAGCGGGTCATCGTCATCGCCGGCCACCTGGACAGCCGCGTGACGGATGTCATGAATGCCACGGCCGACGCGCCAGGCGCCAATGACGACGCCTCTGGCGTGGCGGCGGCCATCGAGGCGGCGCGGGTACTGTCCCGGCACAAGTTCCGCGCCACCCTGGTGTTCGCCGCCCTGTCGGGCGAGGAACAGGGCCTGCTGGGCGGCAAGGTGCTGGCCGACTACGCCAAGGAGCAAGGCTGGCAGGTGGAGGCCGACCTCAACAACGACATCGTCGGCAACACCCAGGGCGAGGATGGCGTGGTGGACAACACCCATGTCCGCGTTTTCTCCGAAGGCACCAAGGCGGTGGAGACCCTGAAGCAAGCCAACCAGCGCCGCTATTCCGGGGGCGAGGTCGACAGCCCCTCGCGCAACCTGGCGCGCTACATGGATGGCATATCCACCCGCTACCTGGATAATTTCAGCGTGCGCATGGTCTATCGCACCGACCGCTTCGGCCGCGGCGGCGACCAGGTGCCGTTCCTGGAGGCCGGCTTCCCCGCCGTGCGGGTGACCGAGGCGCATGAGAACTACACCCGCCAGCATCAGGACCTGCGCACCGAGGGCGGCGTGCGCTATGGCGACACCATCGACGGTGTCGACTTCCCCTATCTGGCCCAGGTGACCCGCCTGAACGCCCTGACCATGGCCAGCCTGGCCTGGGCCCCGGCCCCACCCGGTGACGTGAAGGTCGAAGGCGCCCTGAAGCATGACACCACGCTGAGCTGGAGCAAGGTTCCGGGCGCTGTGGGCTACCGGGCCTGGTGGCGCGACACCCTGGCGCCCACCTGGCAGCATGACCGCTGGGCCGGGGACGCCGCCACCGTGACCCTGCCCAATGTCGTCATCGACGACTGGTTCTTCGGCGTCGCCGCCGTTTCCAAGGACGGCTATGCCAGCCCGGTGGTCTATCCCGGCCCCGCCGGATCCTTCGTCGCCGTGCCCGACCCCGCCGGCCCGTAAGCAGCAGAGATGTGATGAGCAGCACCCCTTCCAACGCCGCCGCCCCCGACCCCGCGCCCCATGACGGGCCGGCCCGCAAGGGCTGGGGCGGGGCGCTGCGCCACCCGGCCTTCCTGCGCTATTGGCTGGCGCGCATCCTGTCCATGGGCGCCCTGCAGGTCCAGGCGGTGGCCGCCGGCTGGGCCATCTACGACCGCACCGGCAGCACCATGAACCTGGGCCTGATCGGCCTGGCGCAGTTCCTGCCTTCCGTCGGCCTGGTGCTGGTCACCGGCCATGCCGCCGACCGGCTGGACCGCCGCCTGATCATCACCACCTGCGTGGGCATCGAGGCCCTGGCCATGGCTATGACGGGGGTGGTGCTGGCATCGCCCGACCTGCCGGTGTGGCTGGTCTATGCCTGCGTCATGCTGTTCGGCGCCGCCCGCGCGTTCGAGGCGCCGGCCTCCTCCGCCCTGCTGCCCAACCTGGTGCCCAAAGCCGACTTCCCCAACGCGGTGGCAATCAGCTCATCCGCCATGCAGGTGGCGGGCGTGTTGGGGCCGGCGTTGGGCGGCGTGCTCTACGCCGGCCTGCATGATTGGGTGTTCGGCGTGGGCGCCGGCTTCCTGGTGCTGGCCGGCCTGATCGTGATCGGCATATCCGCCCCCTCGCGCGCCGTGACCCGCGCCCCGGTCAGCTGGGATGGCATCCTGGGCGGCATCCGCTATATCCGCCAGCAGTCCATCGTGCTGGGCGCCATCTCGCTGGACCTGTTCGCCGTCCTGCTGGGTGGCGCCACCGCCCTGCTGCCGGCCCTGGCGCGCGACCAGTTCTCCGCCGACGCCGGTCTTTTGGGCCTGACGGGGCCCATGCTGTTGGGCGTCATGCGCGGAGCGCCCGGGGCGGGCGCCATCCTGGTGGGCCTGACCTTGGCCGCCTGGCCGCTGAGGCGCCGGGTGGGGCCCATCATGCTGGCCTGCGTGGGCGTGTTCGGCCTGGCCACCATCGTCTTCGGCCTGACCCATTCCCCGGCCGTCGCCTTGCTCAGCCTGCTGATCATGGGGGCGGTCGACATGGTCAGCGTCTTCGTGCGCCAGACCCTGGTGCAGCTGGGCACGCCTGATGAGATGCGCGGCCGGGTCAGCGCCGTCAGCGGCCTGTTCATCGGCGCGTCCAACCAGCTGGGTGAATTCGAGTCCGGCCTGACGGCGTCGTGGCTGGGGACGGAATTGGCGGTGGTGGTGGGCGGCATCGGCACGGTGGCCGTGGTGGCCTTGTGGTGCGTGCTGTTCCCCACCCTGCGGCGGGCGGACAAGCTGGACTGGTCCACCGCCACCTGATGGTGGGCCGGCCACGAGGCCTTCAGGAAAAGGCCAATAAAAAAGGAAGGATGGGTAGCGGGCCCATCCTTCCTTTTTTGAAATCGAGCGCTGAGCGCGCGACCAATCAGCCCTTGGCCTTGAAGGCGCGCAGCTGCTTGTTGAACTCGTTGGCGATGCTCTGCATCTGGTCGACGGCGGCGTTGTACTTGGCGGAGCCGGCGGCCTTGTCATTCTCCAGGCACTTCAGGAAGTCCTGCATGTCCGCCATGTAGCCCTTCACCGAGGCGCTGGCGCTGGTCATCTGCTCGGTGGTGGCGCCGGCGCCATCGGGGATGGACGGCGGGTTGGCGTGCGTGCTGCACTCGGCCAGCGCGGGGCCGGCGACAAAAAGGGAAACGGTGGCCAAAATGCCCAGGAACTTCGTGTTCATCGCTGATCTCTCTTCTCTGCTGCCCCGGTGGTCCGCCATTCTTTGCCGCGCAGCACAAGGGGGTGTTGGACCCAAAGCCTTATGCTGCACCTGCGACGGCGGCCAATTGTTTACGGGCGGTTTATTAGCAAAACCTTACCAAGATGAAAACAAGTCCCGCATGCATCGTTGGGCTGCGTTGCACGCGGGGTAGAGGAACCGTTGGGGTGTATATTTGCGCCGCCTACTGCCCCGCCACCATCATTCCGACAAATTATGAGAATAGATTTGCCGTTTGTTTTGGGAAAATTACCATGCATTTTAGGAAAGTTATCCTGACGACGATCTGTTTTTGTCTGGCAAGCCCCTTGGGGCAGGCGACTGCGCAGACCTGTGTTGCGTTGCAGCATGCCGTGCGGGGCGCCGCGCCCGGATCGGGCCCGCGTTTCGTGGTCAGCTACCCCGGCGACACCCATCCCGCCTTGGCGCACAGCGCGTTCACCTACGACAACGCCCTGGCCACGATCGCCTTGGTGGCGTGCGGCCACGTGGACGACGCCCGCCTTGTGGGCGACGCCCTGGCGCGGGCGGCCACCACAGACCGGACCTTCAAGGACGGGCGGGTGCGCAACGCCTACCGCGCCGGTGCCGCCGCCAGCCCGCCCCTGCCGCCCGGCTGGTGGGATGACCGGGCTGGCCAGTGGGCGGAGGACGGTTATCAGGATGGCAGCGCCACGGGGAACGTGATTTGGGCGGCGCTGGCCCTGCTGACGCTGCACGAGGCGTCGGGCGAGCCAATCTATCGCGACCGCGCCGCCGGCCTGATGCGCTGGGTGGCGGACTTGATGGCTGACCCGGCCCAGCCGGGTGGATTCATCGGCGGGCTGGATGGCTTCGATCCCGTCCAACGGCGCCTGAATTACAAGGCGACGGAGCATAATATCGACGCGGCCGCGGCCTTCACCTGGCTGGCGCGCCTGACGGGCGACGCCACCTGGAGCCGCCACGCCGCCCTGGCGCGCGGCTTCGTGGCGGCGGCCTGGGACGGGACGGAGGGGCGCTTCCGCATCGGCACCAAGCCGGACGGTCGCGGCTGGGCGGCCGGCGCGGCGCTGGACATCCAATTGTGGGCGCATCTGGGCATTGGGGACGCACTGGCCGACTGGCGACGGTCGTTGGCTTGGGTGGAGGCGCGCCACGCCACCGCCGGCGGCTTCGACTTCAATGATGACCGCGACGGCGTCTGGATCGAGGGCACAGCGCAGGCGGCCCTTACCTATAAGATGCTGGGGCAGCCGGACAAGGCGGCGGCGGCCCTGGCCACCGTGCAGGCGGCCCGGGGGCCGGACGGGCTGCTCTACGCCACCGCCGCCGGCACGGTCAGCACAGGCCTGGCCGTGGGGCCAAGCTCAACCACCGATGACTTCCGCTATTACCACCAGCCCCACCTGGGGGCCACGGCCTGGGCCGCCCTGGCGGAGACAGGCTGGAATCCCTTCACGGGGCGGCGTGTGGGTAGGCATTAGACCGGCCGGGTTCAGACTGAATCGCGGCCAGCTCTGGCGGACCGCCTTGACGTGAACAGCGGCCCTTGGCGACGCACCCCTCAGCGACGTACCCCTTAACGGCGGACCAGGGCGGCCCCCATCAGCACCACGCCCAGGATCAGGGCGGCGGGACCGACGAAGGGGGGGACGACGTGGGTGTTCTCTTCCTTCGCGGTGACCTTCAGGTCGCCGATCTTGGCCAGTTCCTTGGTGTCCTTGGTGGTGAACATGGGCACGGCCAGGGCCAGCACGCCCAGAACCACGATAACGGCGCCGGTGATCAATAGTCCGCTCTTGCCAGCCATCTCTCTCTCCGTTCTCAGGTCCGCTTGGTCATATGATGCCCTGTATTGATGGGCGCTTTATGTCATCAACATTATCGTTTCTGGCGCGTTCGTCACGGCTGCTTTGGTCGTACATCAATATCCGGTCGCCACCGTTCGTGATTTATGACGCAGACCTATAGGATAGGCTCGCGAGCTCTTTTTACTCGCGTTGCCCTAGGTTGATGGCGAAGGGGTGTACGACCTGCGGCCGGGCGACCCTACTTTTGGCAGGCCGTCGCGGGCGCTTTGCGGCCCGTCCCGTCGGAAGGACAGGGACGTCCATCGCCGGGTTTGCTTTTGGCCTCGGTGGAGTTGTATTTTCGGGCGCATTGTTCAGACCTGCCCCCCGGGGATGGCAGGATGAGGGTCTTCAAGGAGTTTGGCGCGTGAAGATAATGGTGACGGGCGCGGCCGGTTTTATTGGGTCCGCGGTGTGCCGCCTGTTGGCGTCCGAAGGGCAGGACGACTTGGTGTGCGTGGACAAGCTGACCTACGCGGCCAGCCTGGAAGCCATTGGCGAGGTTCTGGCGGGCGGCCGCGCCGTCCTGGAAAAGGCCGACGTCGCCGATGTCGAGGCCATGCGCGACATCTTCAAGCGCCACCAGCCGGATGCCGTGATGCACCTGGCGGCGGAAAGCCATGTCGATCGCTCGATCGAAGGGTCGGGCATCTTCATCCGTACCAACATCAACGGCACCCACGTGATGCTGGAGACGGCGCGCGAGTACTGGCAGGCCCTGCCGGAAGAGCGCAAGGCCGCCTTCCGCTTCCACCACATCTCCACCGACGAGGTCTATGGCTCGCTGGGTGAGGAAGGGCTGTTCCGTGAGGACACGGCCTATTCGCCCAACTCGCCCTATTCCGCCAGCAAGGCGGCGTCGGACCATCTGGTCAACGCCTGGTACCACACCTACGGCCTGCCGACGCTGCTCAGCAACTGCTCCAACAATTACGGCCCCTTCCACTTCCCGGAAAAACTCATCCCGCTGATGATCCTCAACGGGATGGAGGGCAAGAAGCTGCCGGTCTATGGCAAGGGCGACAACGTCCGCGACTGGCTGTTCGTGGAAGACCATGCCCGCGCCCTGGTGCTGATCGTGCGCAAGGGCGTGCCCGGTGAGCGCTACAACGTCGGCGGCAACGCCGAGCAGCGCAACCTGTACGTGGTGGAAACCATCTGCGACCTGCTGGACGAGCGCCTGCCCAGCAGCACCAAGCGCCGCGAGCTGATCACCTTCGTGACCGACCGTCCGGGCCACGATCAGCGCTATGCCATCGACGCCTCCAAGATCAGGCGCGAGCTGGGGTGGGAGCCGTCGGTGACGTTCGAGGAAGGCATCCGCCGCACGGTCGATTGGTATCTGGCGAATCGCTGGTGGTGGGAACCCATCCGCGAGGCCAAGTATTCCGGCCAGCGCCTGGGCGTGGCCGCTCCCACCGCCGCCGCCGTCGGTTGAGGAACCGGTCATGACGGGGGAGAGCGTGGGGACCGTTCGCGTATTGCTGCTGGGCGGGGCTGGTCAGGTGGGCTTGGCCTTCCAGCGTGCGGTGCCGGCCAGTTGGCGTGTCGCGGCACCCGTCCGCGACACGTTGGACATCGCCGACCCCGACGCCATCCTGGCGGCGGTGTCGGCCGCCGACCTGGTGGTGAACTGCGCCGCCTACACCGCTGTGGACAAGGCCGAGAGCGAGATCGACGCGGCCTATGCCGCCAACCGTGACGGCCCGGCGGCGTTGGCCCGCGCCTGCGCCGCGCGCGACATCCCCCTGCTGCACCTGTCCACCGATTACGTTTTCGACGGCACCAAGGTGGGGCCGTACGTGGAAACCGACCCCGTCGGCCCCGTCAGCGTCTATGGCGCTTCGAAAGAGGCGGGCGAGCAGGCGGTGCGGGAGGCCTTGCCGGCCCACGTCATCCTGCGTACGGCCTGGGTCTACGGCCCCGACCGCGCCAATTTCCTGAAGACCATGCTGCGCCTGGGCGCGGAGCGGGAAGAACTGCGCGTGGTGGCGGACCAGCACGGCTGCCCCACGGCGGCGGCGGATATCGCCGACGCCTTGGTGGCGGTGGGCAGCCGCATCCTGAACGGCCAGCGCGACGGTTTCGGCACCTATCATCTGTGCGGCACCGGCGCCACCACCTGGCACGGCTTCGCGGCGGAGATTTTCGCCCAGGCCCAGGCGCGGGGCGCCAAGGTGCCGCGCCTGGTCGCCATCGGCACGGCGGACTACCCCACCCCGGCCAAGCGGCCGGCCAATTCGGTGTTGGACTGCGCGCTGCTGGAACAGGTCTTCGGCTGGCGGGCGCCGGCCTGGCCCGACAGTCTGGCCCGCAGCCTGGATGCGCTGCTGCCGGCCTGATCCTTGCGCCGCAACTTGAGATTTTCCTTTAACCTTATAAGATACAAGGCTTATTCAAATGAAGGGCATCATCCTCGCGGGCGGTTCCGGCACCCGGTTGCACCCCCTGACCAAAAGCGTCAGCAAGCAGTTGCTGCCCATCTATGACAAGCCGATGGTCTACTATCCGCTGTCCGTCCTGATGCTGGCCGGCATCCGCGACATCCTGCTGATCAGCACGCCGCACCACCTGCCGCTGTTCCAGGATTTGCTGGGCGACGGCGCGCCGTGGGGCATCAACCTGTCCTATGCCGAGCAGGCGGCGCCCAACGGCCTGGCCGAGGCTTTCATCATCGGCAAGGACTTCATCGGCAACGACCCCTGCGCCCTGGTGCTGGGCGACAACATCTTCTACGGCCAGGGCCTCAGCGCCCAGGCGCAGAAGGCCGCCTCCGTGAAAGAGGGCGCCACGGTTTTCGCTTATTGGGTTGAGGACCCGCACCGCTACGGCGTGGTGGAGTTCGATGAGCAGGGCCGCGCCATCAGCATCGTGGAAAAGCCCAAGGAGCCCAGGTCCAACTGGGCGGTGACCGGCCTGTACTTCTACGACAATCGCGTGGTGGACATCGCCCGGGAGATCAAACCCTCGCCCCGTGGCGAGTTGGAGATCACCGACGTCAACAACGTCTACCTGCAGCAAGGCAACCTGCTGGTGGAACGCCTGGGCCGCGGCACCGCCTGGCTGGACACCGGCACCCATGATTCGCTGCTGGAAGCGGCGGAATTCGTGCGCACCATCGAGCATCGCCAGGGCCTGAAGATCGGCTGCCCGGAGGAAATTGCCCTGGAACTGGGCTTCGTGGATGAAGAGGCCGTGCTGTCCCAGGCCCGGGCCTACAAGAACAGCCCCTATGGCCAGTACCTGCAGCGCCTTGTCATCCGCCGCCGCACGTCGCAGTTCTGACAGACCCTTGTAAAATGGAAGGCGCCGGCGAGCGCGCTGGCGCCTTTTACTTTTCGGGCCAAGAAAGCGGTCCTTTGAGGCCACCTATGGATGGATCAGCCCCATCTGGATGGCCTTGGCCACGGCGTGGATTTTGGAGTAGCAGCCCAGCTTCTCCAGCGCGTTCTGCAGGTGGAAGGTCACGGTGCGGCCGGAGACGCCGATGATCTCACCCGTCTCCTCGACCGTCTTGCCCCGGCTGGCCCAAACCAGGGCCTCTTGTTCGCGCTGGGTCAGGGTCGGCGGCGGGGTGACGGGTGTCAGGCGCATGCTGACCACCCGTTCATGGAAATAAAGGGCGCTGAGGCGCAGCCAGGCCGGCGCGGAGTCCGGGCTGATCAGCCCTTCCGGCTTTTGCGTCCAGAACAGGCTGACCACGGCCGAGGCCAAGCGGCCCTGGGGGTCGACCGTGTGGGTGGGGATGACATAGCCCTGGGTGTAGCCATGGTCGGCGGCCGAGGTCATGACGGCGATGGCGCGCTGGGCGTCCTGCTTGGCGCGGCCGCGCGCCGGTAGGTCCAGCTTGGACGGGGCCTGCAGGCTGGCATGGAACTCCGGCACGTCGGCCCAGGTCAGGGGGGCGGCCTGCCGCTTCGCCATCACCATCAGCGGGTCATGGCTCATATATCCTTCGGACAGATAGGTGTGGAGAAAATCCTCCCGCACCGTGGTGCGCACGAAGAGGTCCGGTTCGCCGGGCGCCGGGCCCGGGCGGCTATCGATGTAACTGACGGCGGCATAGCCGAGGTCGCGGGCCAACTGGCTGAAAGTATTGAATAAATCTTCGGGGTTGTCCGGTTGGCCCAACCGGTTCAGGGCTTCGTCCAGGATCATGGGAAAGCGTCCAAGGGGCCCGGGAATGGGCGCGCGATTGACGGGTCGGGGCACCTCTTTCGCGTCAAAGGCGCCTAACCCTGTATGAGTCTACAGTTATGTAACTACATTTCCCCCGCTTTGATAAGGACCGCCATCACACCCCCGGATAACGCGCTCCGGTAGCGCTTCCGGATCCTTGTCTCGGAGCACGGACATGACCGTATTGACCAGCCATCGCCTTCCGTTCCCGGTTCTGGCCGCTGTGCACCAGGCGACGGCGCCGCGATCCCTGGTACCGCGCAGCGTGCGCGTGGGCAGCCGCCGCACCTCCATGCGGCTGGAGCCGCAGTTCTGGACCGGCCTGGATCTGCTGGCCCGCCAGGAAGGCTGCCAGATCGCCGAGCTGCTGGACGTGATCGACCGTTCGCGCGATGACGAAACCAGCCTGTCCAGCGCCGTGCGCGTGGTCGTGGTCAGCTATTTCCAGTGGCTGGCGTCGGTGGAAACCCTGGCGACCCCCGTGCAGGCGCCGCAGCAGAACCTGAGCCAGGCGTTCTTCTGATCGCCGCCATTTGGGCCCGATGCGGCCCCCCGCTTCATTGCACATTAGTGATCCAAGTCAAGGCAGGGCGTACCGGGAACGGTTATCTGGGAAAACCTTTTCTGGGAGATTGGCCCCATGCCTGCCGCATCGCTTGCCTCTGCTGCAAATCTGTCGCCCTTGGACCGTGTCCGTCGCACCACCACGCTGCTGGTGCTGACGCTGCTGGTGGCGCAGATTTTCGTTCTTCTGGCCGCCCAGCTGGTGGTTCTGGGCGGGTTCGACTGGCGCCAGCCGGCGGCGACCCTGCTGGTGGTCGTGGTGGCGGCGGTCGCCTGGGTGGCTCTGCCGCCCCCAGCCGGCCGCCTGGTGCTGGCCGCCTGCCTGCCCCTGGCGGGCGCCCTGTCCATCTGGGCCTTCGCCGGCAACCCGTGGCAGACGGGCATGCAGGTCTATGTCTATATCCTGGTCGCCGTCTCCGCCGGTTTTTGTGACGGGCGCACGCTGGCGGCGTCCGCGGCGGCGGTGGCGATGTTCTTCATCGTCGGCGGGCTGGCCGTTCCGGAGTCGGCGGGCGTCCGCGGCGGGGAATACCTGCGCATCCTGATGTACGTTTGGCTGGTGGTGTTCGAAGGCGCCCTGCTGGCTTGGCTGGCCCAGACCATGGCCCGGTCCTTCCAGCGGTCGGACGAGGCCCTGGCCGACGCCCGCCAGGCGCATGAGGAACTGGCCCAAGCCACATCCGCGCGCGAGGCCATGGCCGCCCAGTCGCGGGATGAGCGTAACCGCCTGATGCTGGCCCTGGCCCGGCGCCTGGAAAGCGATGTCGGCGGCCTGGCCGGCGAGGTGGCGGGGGCGGCCACCGACGCGCGCGGCTGTGCCGACGATCTGCGCGCCCTGGTGCGGCGCGGGTCGGACAACGCCGGCGCCATCGCCGCCTCGGGCGGGGATGCGCTGGACAGCGCCTCACAGGTGGCGGACGCGGCCTCGCAGCTGTCCGAGGCCATCGCCGAGATCAGCAGCCAGGTCACCCGCTCCTCCGGCGTGACCCGCGAGGCGGCGGAGCGGGCGCGCTCCGCCCAGGCCATCATCAATGGCTTGTCGGAAGCGGCCTCCAGCATCGGCAGCGTGCTGGCCACCATCAGCGAGATCGCGGAACGCACCAACCTGCTGGCGCTGAACGCCACCATCGAGGCGGCACGCGCCGGCGTGGCGGGCAAGGGCTTCGCCGTCGTGGCGTCGGAGGTGAAGAACCTGGCCGGCCAGACGGGCCTGGCGACGTCGGAGGTGGCGCAGAAGGTGGCCGCCATCCGCGACAGCACGCACGAGGCGGCGGAGGCCATCGAATCCATCGCCACCGTCATCTTCGACGTGGACGCCGCCACCTCCGCCATCGCGGCGGCGGTGGAGGAACAGGACGCCGCCACGAAGGAGATCGCCCGCAGCGCCGCCGAGGCGGTGCAGAGCGCCGGCGCCGCCGCGCGGGGGTGTGAGGAGACGTTGTCGGCCTGGACCGACACCAACGGTTCCGCCGACGGTATCGCCGACCTGTCCAAGCTCCTGTCGGGCCGGGTGGAAAAGCTGCAGACCGTCGTGGACGGCGTGGTGAGGGAAATTCGCACCGACGCGGCCTGAAGCGGCTCGGCCAACGGTCTATGGTGGCCGCGACCCATGGCACGACGGGGACGTGCCGCTGATGGGCGGGTGAGCCTGAAAAAAGCGGAGGGGGCGGTCCCGGCAGGGAACCGCCTTTTTCCTTTTCAATTTTACCTTCAGCCGGCGTAGACGGCTGCCGGCAGCCAGGTGGCCAAGCCCGGCACGACGCACAGCGCCAGGATGGACACCAGCATCAGGCCCACGAAGGGCAGCACCCCCATCACCACGGCGCGCAGGGGGATGTCCGGCGCGATGTTCTTGATGACGAAGATGTTCAGGCCCACCGGCGGGTGGATCAGCCCCATCTCCATGACGATGGACATGATGATGCCGAACCAGATCAGGTCGAACCCGGCGGCCTTCAGCGGCGGCAAGATGATGGGGGCCGTCATCAGGATGATGCTGACCGGCGGCAGGAAAAAGCCCAGCACCACCACCAGCACCAGGATGGCCGCCAGCAGCACCCACTTCGACAGGTGCATGCCCACGATCCACTCCGCCGCGCCCTGGCTGATGTGCAGGTAGCTCATCACGTAGGAATACAGCAGCGACATGCCGATGATCATCATCAGCATGGTGGACTCACGCAGGGTGGACATCAGGATGGGTCCAACCTGGGCCGGTCGCCAGACGCGGTAGATGCCGGCCACCATCAGCAGGGCCAGCACGGCGCCCAGGCCGGCCGTCTCCGAGGGGGTGGCGATGCCGCCGTACAGCGCGAACATGACGCCGATCAACAGGGTGACGAAGGGCAGCACGCGCGGAATGGCGGCAAAGCGTTCGCGCGCCGTGAACGTGTCGGTGCGCAGGATCTCCGACCAGGCGCCGCCCTGGGCATAGGCGACCGTGGCTGCCGCCTTCTCCTGGCGATAGCGCGCCACGGCATAGATCGCGAACAGCACGACCATCAGCACCCCCGGCCCGATGCCGGCCAGGAACAGGCGGCCCAGCGACTGTTCCGCCGCCACGGCGTACAGAATCAGGGTGATGGAGGGCGGCAACAGGATGCCCAGGGTGCCGCCGGCGGCGATGATGCCGGCGGCGAAGCCGGGCGAATAGCCGCGACGGCGCATCTCGGGAATGCCGGCGCTGCCGATGGCGGAACAGGTGGCGGGGCTACTGCCGGCCATGGCGGCGAACAGGGCGCAGGCGAAGACGTTGGCCACACCCAGGCCGCCCGGCACCCGGCCCATCCACACATGCAGGGCGGAATAAAGGTCGGAACCGGCCCGCGACCGGCCGATGGCGGCACCCTTCAGGATGAACAGGGGAATGGTCAGCATGGTGATGCTGGCCATTTCCTCGTACACATTCTGGGTGACGGTATCCAGCGAGGCCGCCGGCATGAAGAAATACATGAAGACGACGGCGACCGTGCCCAGCGCGAAGGCGATGGGGAGGCCGGCGAACAATGCCACCAGGGTGGCGCCGCCATAGAGCAGGCCGATCTCAACCGTGCCCATGGGCGCGTCCTTCCATAGGGTCGTCCACCGGTTGGGGAGCCAGCACCTGCACCGCGATCTGCAGGGTCAGCAGGGTCATGCCCACCGACATGGCGAGGTAGGGGATCCACAAGGGCGGCGCCCAGGAGGAGAAGGTGGCGTACCCCTCCACCCAGGCCTCATGGCACAGCACCCAGGACTTCCAGGCGAAGAAGCCGCAGAACAGGAAGGAGATCAGGTCCGCCACCCAGCGGCGCGCGCGCTCCACCCCCTTGGGCAGCAGGCCGCCCACCGCCTCGATGGCGACGTGGCCCCGGCGGGATTGGACATAGGCGGCGGACAGGAAGGTGGCGCCCACCAGCAGGAAGATGGCCGTCTCATCCTGCCAGTCGGCCGCCTGGTGCAGGAAATAGCGCACCATGGCCTCCTCCGTCATGACGATGCCGGCGGCCACCACCGCCACCGCCGCCACGGTGGCGATGGCGCGGTTGGTCCATGACAGGAGCTTGCCCGCCCAGCGCAGGGGGGCGGGCGCTCCCCTGGGCAGGCGGGCCGCGCCGGGTCCCCCTTCGGGCGTATTGGTGTCCAGTCCCGCAGCCCTCATGCCACGTCCTCGGCCAGCTTAAGTAGGGCCGCGGCCTCGGCGGAACGGTCGGCGAAGTCCTTCCAGGCGGTATCGCGGGCGATGGCGCGCCACTCATCCATGACCTTCTCGTCCATGTCGACGACCTTGACGCCCGCCTTGGCGTAAATCTCGGCCACGCGCTGGTCGTCCTTCTTGGCTTCCTCCAGGCCGAAGGGCTCCAGCGACTCACCCACCGACAGCAGGGCCTTTTGCTGGGCGGCGGGCAGGCCGTCGAACACCACCTTGGACATCATCAGCGGTTCCAGCATGTACCAGAAGCTCTTCTGTCGGGCGGCGGTCAGGCTCTTGCTCTGTTCCTCCAGCTTGAAGGAGATGAGGCTGGTGGAACTGGTGACGGCGGCGTCCAGGGCGCCCGTCTGCATGCCGGCATAAATCTCGTTGGACGGGATGGAGGAGACGGCGGCGCCGGCCGCCTTGAACATCATGTCCATCTCGCGCGACCCGCCCCGGATCTTGATGCCCTTCACGTCGGCGGGATGCAGCACGGGGGTGCCGCGGGCGGCGACGCCACCCGCCTGCCACACCCAGGTCAGGATTTTCACGCCCTTGGCCTCGAGCGCCTTGGTCAGCGCCTCGCCGATGGGCTTCTTCTTCCAGGCCAGGCCCTGCTCATACGTGGTCACCAGGCAGGGCATCAGGCCCAGGTTCATCTCCGGGATCTCACCGCCGCCGTAGGGCATGGGATAAAGGGTGAAGTCCAAGGCACCCTTCCGCAGGGCCTGCAATTGCGCCACGGTCTTCATGAGGGAGGAGGCGGGATAAATCTCGAACTTCAGGGCGCCGTTGGTCTCCGCCTCCACCTGCGCCGCGAACTTGCGGCACAGCCGGTCGCGGAAGTCGCCCTCCGTCAGCGTGCCGCCCGGGAACTGGTGGGAAATTTTCAGGGTGGTTTGGGCCTGGGCCAGGGTGGGGAGCAAGCCGCCGGCGCTCAGCACCGTGCCGCCCAGGGTCAGGGCGACGGGGCCGCCCGCCATGCCCCCCAGCAGGGCGCGGCGCGACAGGGCGATGTTGGACCTCTGATCGGTCGAAATCTGGTCGGTCGAAGTCTGGACGGTCGACATGGGGGCGTGTTCCTCACCGTGGGCAGGCGCCGGTCTTCTTCTGGTCCGGCGTTGGGGTTGGGCCTGAAGCGTCGGTTCTGACAAGGAAACGGGTACTGGCGGGGCCGGGTACGACGGTCCCCTCAAGCACTTGGGCGCCAACTCCGGCGCTGATCCTCCCGGCTTCCGCAATTGCTCAGTAAATGCTGCAATCGCGAAATATGTCTTTATTTGCAGATGCTTGGGTCATGGAAGCATGTCAGAGCGGTTCTGGGGCGTCAATCTCTGAAACGCAAGATTGTCCGTCTTGCATGCATGAAGACGACTGGTGTATGCGTAAGATCAGGCGAGGGAATGGGGCCGTTGGCCACCCTTAACGCCTGCCCCGGCCCGGATGAGGTGACCCATGGCCCTTCCCGAAACCCGTTCCGAGCAGATGGCCCGCGCGCTGGAAGACGACATCTGCGCCGGTCGCGCCCTGCCGGGCGTGCGGCTGGACGAACAGGTGTTGGCCCAGCGTTTCGGCACGTCGCGCACCCCGGTGCGGGAGGCGTTGAAGATGCTGGCGGCCCAGGGCTTCGTGGAAATACGCCCGCGCCAAGGCGCGGTGGTGGTGGGCCTGGACGTGCGCCAGGTGCTGGAGCTGTTCGAGATCATGGCCGTGCTGGAAGGGCTGTGCGCCCGCCTGGCCGCCCGCCGCATGACGCCGGCGGAACGGGCGGATTTGATGGCCGTCCACGCCGAATGCCAGCGCCTGGCGGCGGCCGGCGATCCCGACGTCTACTACGCCATGAACACCCGCTTTCACGAAGTGATCTACGCCGGCAGCCACAACCGCCAGCTGGAGGAGGAGACGCGGCGGGTGCGCAACCGCCTGTCGCCGTATCGCCGCAACCAGTTGCACCAGCTGGGGCGGGTCGCGAAGTCGGTGCAGGAGCATGACGATGTGGTGCGCGCCCTGTTGGAGGGCGACCCCGACCGGGCGGAGAGCCTGATGCGCCGCCACATCGGCATCCAGGGCGACGGATTGTCCGACTTCGTCTCCAACATGTCGACGCCGCAGGCCGTGTCAAATCCCCAACCGGCCTTGGCGGGTACGCTCGGCCGGCCTACCATTGTGCGGTGACGGTTCGCCGCTATCTCGATCCGTGGTTCGCAACCGCGCGAGGTCCAGCCCATGAGCAGCAGCACCTTCTTCCGGTCCATGTTGACGACCATCGCCGATCGCGGCCGCGCCCTGATGCGCCGTCACGGCCCCATGGTGGAGGAATTGCTGGAGGACGCGGCCAAGCTCATGCCGCTGTCCGCCAAGGGTCAGCCCAGGCGTGACCTGCCCACCCTGTGCGACACCCTGCTGTCCGGCCGGGGTGAGGCCTCGGGCGTGGCGCTGGCGGGGCAGATCCTGGACCAGTGGGCGCGGTTGGACACCACAGGCCAGCGCGCCTTCCTGCTGGATCTGGCCTATCGTTTCGGTCCCGATCCAATCAAGCTGGACAAAGCGATTGACGCCTATCGCGCGGCGCCGGGCGCCGGTACCGCGCTGGCCCTGCACAACGCGGCCGAGGCGCGGCGGCAGGAGCTGTTCCGCCGCCTGAACCTGGCCCCCGGCGGGACCGAGGCGGTGGTGCGCATGCGCGAGGCCCTGTTCCGGGTGATGGCCGACGCGCAGGGCGTGGAAAAGCAGGCGCTAGAGGCGGTGGACGCCGATTTCAGCCACCTGCTGGCCAGCTGGTTCAACCGCGGCTTCCTGGTGCTGCGCCACATCGACTGGACGACGCCGGCCAACATCCTGGAAAAGATCATCCGGTATGAGGCGGTGCACACCATCCGCGACTGGGACGATCTGCGCCGCCGCCTGGCGCCGGCCGACCGCCGCTGCTTCGCCTTCTTCCATCCCCAGCTGCCGGACGACCCGCTGATCTTCGTGGAGGTCGCGCTGGCGCCGGACATCCCGGCCAGCATCGACGCCCTGCTGGCGGAAGGCCGCGCGCCCATGGCGGAGGAAGACGCGACCACCGCCGTGTTCTATTCCATCTCCAACTGCCAGGAGGGGCTGCGCGGCGTTTCCTTCGGCAACTTCCTGATCAAGCAGGTGGTGGAGGACTTGCGGGGGGAATTGCCCAACCTGCGTACCTTCGTCACGCTGTCGCCCGTGCCGGCCTTCGCCAAATGGCTGGCGCGGGAACGCGGGGACGGGGCGTCGGCCGTGCTGGCGCCGGCGGACAAGGCCATCCTGGCGGCGCTGGACCGGCCGGATTGGCAACGCGATCCGGGCACCGCCGCCACCGTGTCCCCCGTTCTGCTGCAGGCGGCGGCGCACTATTTCCTGAAGGCCAAGTCCCGTGGCAACAAGCCGGTGGATCCGGTCGCCCGGTTCCACCTGGGCAATGGCGCCCGGCTGGAACGCCTGAACTTCCTGGGCGATTTGTCGCCCAAGGGCCTGGCCCAATCCCATGGCCTGATGGTCAATTACCTCTATAAGCTGGACGACATCGAAACCAACCACGAGCGCTACGCCGACAAGGGCGAGGTGGTGGCCGCGGCGGCCGTCCGCCGCCACCTGAAGACCGAGACCGGCACGGACGAACCCAAGCCGCCCAGGCTTGACCCCAAGCCTGACCCCAATCCTGACAAGGACGGGGCGGGCAAGCGTGCCCGCCGCGCCGCCGATGCCGCCCAGCCGCCTGTCGTTTAAGCCCCAATAATAACAACGCCCCAAGAAGACGCCGGAGTGAAGACCACCATGGCCAACCATCTCTTTTCCCTGATCCTGAGCCGCATGCCGGCGCCGGAGACGCCGTTCATCATCCTTCCGGACGCCAAGGGCCAGCCCGAGCGGACCCTGACCTATGGCGACATGACGGCGTTGTCGGCGCGCATGGCCAACCTGCTGGTGGCCCGGGGGGTGAAGCCGGGCGACCGCGTGGCGGTGCAGGTGGAAAAGAGCGCCGAGGCCATCATGCTCTATCTCGCCTGCGTGCGGGCGGGCGCCATCTACCTGCCGCTGAACACCGGCTACACCCTGGCGGAACTGGACTATTTCATCGGTGACGCCACGCCCCACCTGGTGGTGTGCGATCCCGCCAAGGCGGGCCCCATGACGGAATTGGCCCAGGCCAAGGGCGTGGCCGCGGTGGAAACGCTGGGGGGCCAGGGCGCGGCCGATGCCGGCAGCCTGCTGGCGGCGGCGCTGGAACAGTCGGACACCTTCGCGGACATCGACCGTGGCGCCGACGACCTGGCCGCCATCCTCTACACCTCCGGCACCACCGGCCGGTCCAAGGGCGCCATGCTCAGCCATGACAACCTGGCCTCCAACGCCCTGACCCTGGTGGACTATTGGCAATTCACCAGCCGGGACGTGCTGCTGCACGCCTTGCCCATCTTCCACACCCATGGCCTG
This sequence comes from Nitrospirillum guaranorum, assembly GCF_034653275.1. Lineage (NCBI taxonomy): Bacteria > Pseudomonadati > Pseudomonadota > Alphaproteobacteria > Rhodospirillales > Azospirillaceae > Nitrospirillum > Nitrospirillum guaranorum. The sequence goes on from NZ_JAYEES010000001.1 coordinate 496,364, forward strand.
TTCGTGGCCACCAACACCCTGCTGCTGGCCGGCGGCGCTATGATCTTCTTGGGCCGCTTCGATGCCGACGAGGTCATGCGCCAGCTGCCACGCGCCACCACCATGATGGGCGTGCCCACCTTCTATGTCCGCCTGCTGCAGCATGCCGCCCTGACCAAGGACGCGACGGCCCATATGCGGCTGTTCATCTCCGGCTCCGCCCCCCTGTTGGCCGAGACCCATGACAGCTGGCGGGCCCGCACCGGCCTGGCCATCCTGGAACGGTACGGCATGACCGAGACCAACATGAACACCTCCAACCCTTATGACGGCGACCGGGTGGCCGGCACCGTGGGCTTCCCCCTGCCGGGCGTGGCCCTGCGCGTGGTGGATCCGGAGACGGGGGCCGCCATTCCCCAGGGCGAGATCGGCATGATCGAGGTGCGCGGCCCCAACGTTTTCAAGGGCTATTGGCAGATGCCGGAGAAGACGGCGGCCGAGTTCCGGCCCGATGGCTTCTTCATCACCGGCGACCTGGGCAAGATCGACGCCCGGGGCTATGTCCACATCGTCGGCCGGGGCAAGGACCTGGTTATCTCCGGCGGCTACAACGTCTATCCCAAGGAGATCGAGACAGAGATCGACGGCCTGCCCGGCGTGGTGGAAAGCGCCGTCATCGGCGTGCCGCATCCGGATTTCGGTGAAGGGGTGACGGCCGTGGTGGTGCGCCAGAAGGGGGCGGTGGTGGACGAGGCCGCCGTGCTGGCCGCCCTGGACGGCCGCCTGGCCAAGTTCAAGCAGCCCAAGCGCGTGCTGTTCGTGGACGATTTGCCGCGCAACACCATGGGCAAGGTGCAGAAGAATTTGCTGCGCCAGGAATACCAGGGGCTCTACCGGAAATAGAGCAGATCGCGTAAAGGCGGAATCGCCTTGGAGCGTGAAGCTGCTCGTGGACTGACTCAGCTATAGCCGATTATAGCCCACGTCCGTCGGGCGTAAAAATCGGCATAAAAAAAGACCGGATGGGACGCCCCCACCCGGTCTTTCACTTTCAGGACCCCGGCACCCGGTTCGGATGGCGGCGGCCCCACATGGCCAGTGGCCCGCGGCGGATCAGTGCCGCGTGTGTTCGTCGATCTTCTCTTTCAGCCTGAGCTTTTCAAATTTCATGCGCTGCACGAGGGCGCTGTCATGATAGGGGCGTGCCAGCTCGCTATGGATACGGTCTTCCAAACTGGCATGCTTCTGGCGCAGGCTTTCGACGAAATTGTCAGTGGCCATAATTCCCTCCAGCTATCTGTTCAAGGGATAAAGGCGTGATCGCCTTGAATGCCTTAGACGATGGTCCGGTTCTGGCAGTAGTTCCATCCCGTTGACTGCCGGCGCAACAAGACTGGCGCCAGCGTATATTTTCTTTTATTGACGCATCGGTCATCGGGCGACAATCGGCGCCTTGATGCGGTCATGCCGCGTTTCAAAAGCTTACGCCCCTCATAGGCCGAAGTCTTCAACAAAATAGGATAGTGCTAGACGAAGGGCAGGGGCGCGCTAAGCCTTGGTCCAGCCGCCTATGACAGCGCCATGACAGCCATATGACACCCGGAAGGCGCTGGGTTTCAAGGCTTCTTGAAATATGGGTAATTGCCCGTATTATAGGAGCCGCCCTGTACCCCGATCGGATAAGCGCCGCCATGACCGATGTGACCGCCCCCAAGAATTCCTATGGATCCGCGCCCCCGCTGGCCCGGCACCTGGCCCGGCAGGTGGATGGTCGCATCCATTACGGCTGGGTGGCGGCCGCCCTGGCCTTCACCACGCTGCTGGTGGGGGCAGGGGTGCGGGCGGCTCCGGGCGTGCTGTTCGTGCCCCTGGAACAGGCGCTGGGCTGGGATCGCGCCACCATCGCGGCGGCGGTGTCGCTGAACATCTTCCTTTACGGCTTCATGGGGCCGTTCGCGGCCGCCCTGATGCAGGCTGTCGGCGTCCGGCGCACCATCCTGACAGGCCTGGGCCTGCTGGCCGTGACGACCATCACCAGCACCCTGATGACCCGGCCGTGGCAGATGATGCTGTCCTGGGGCCTGTTGGTGGGGCTGGGCACGGGCCTCACCTCCATGACCCTGGCGGCCACCGTGGTGAACCGCTGGTTTATCAAGCAGCGTGGCCTGGTGATGGGCCTGCTGACCGCCAGTTCGGCCACGGGGCAGCTGGTGTTCCTGCCGGGCATGGCGGCCCTGGCCACCCATTTCGGCTGGCAGGCGGTGGGCCTGACTGTGGGCGCCGCCGCCCTGGCGCTGGTGCCGCTGGTGGCCCTGTTGCTGCCCGACAGCCCCCGCGCCGTGGGCCTGGCGCCCCTGGGCGGCACCCTGGAGGATGAACTGCCTCCATTTGGTGCGCAGGGGGCCAGCGGCAACCCCATTGTCATCGCCTTCACCACCCTGGGCCGGGCGTCCAGGTCGGTGGATTTCTGGCTGCTGTTCGGCAGCTTCTTCGTGTGCGGCCTGTCGACCAACGGCCTGATCGGCACGCACCTCATCTCCGCCTGTTTCGACCAGGGCATCCCCGAGGTGGCGGCCGCCAGTCTGCTGGCCTTGATGGGCCTGTTCGACCTGGTGGGCACCACCGGGTCCGGCTGGCTGTCCGACCGGGTGGACAGCCGCAAGCTGCTGTTCTGGTATTATGGCCTGCGCGGGCTGTCCCTGTTCTACCTGCCCCTGTCGGGCTTCAGCCTGTACGGCCTGTCGGTCTTCGCCGCCTTCTATGGCCTGGATTGGATCGCCACCGTGCCGCCCACCGTGCGCTTGGTCACGGACCGGTTCGGCCGCCGCGACGCCCCAGTGGTCTTCGGTTGGGTGGGGGCGGGCCACCAGATGGGCGCGGCCCTGGCGGCCTACGGCACCGGCATCATCCGCACCGAGTGGGGCAGCTACTTCCCCGCCTTCCAGGTCGCCGGCCTGGCCTGCGTGCTGACCGCCATCATGGTGCTGTTCATCAACCGCCGCCGCAACAGTGCCACGCTGGCGGCGGCGGAGTGAACGCTGTCCGATAAACACAGTAGGCCGCGACCGCGGCCGTCGGAGCGAGCACCGCAGGGCGCAGCGAGGATAGCCAAGGGGCGGATGCCCCGCTGGCGCCTGAAGCAACTTGTCAAAGATACCTAGGCCGCGACCGCGGCCGCCGGAGCGAGCACCGCAGGGCGCAGCGAGGATAGCCGAGGGGCCGGAGGGCCGCGCCCGGCGCTTGCGGGAATACCTACAAAGGCGCCCGCAGGATGGCGACCAGGCCCAGCAGCCCGCCCGCCACCAGCATGGCGAAGGGATTGTGGTGCAGCATCAGCACGGTGGCGCCCATCCAGCCGTAGCTCATCATCATTTCCAGCAGGGTGCGGCCCACCACCTTGCCGGTGGCGCCCTTGCGTGGTTTCAGCACCTGGTCCACCTCGGTTCCGCTGACCGGCTGAACCCATAGGCTGGCCACCACGGCGCAGAAGGTGGCGGCGATGCCGCAGCTGAGGATGGTTAGCGTGCCCCACAGGCTGACGCCGCCGGCCAGCGCGGCCACCAGGGCCACCGCCGCCAGGGGCGGCAGGCCGGCCGCCTCCACCTTGGCTTGGCGCAGGCGCTTGGGCGTGACCGGGGCGGCGTTGATCAGGTCGGCGGCACCGTCGGCCAGGGCCAGCTTGGCCAGGGTGCCGGCCGTCAGCGCGGCCATGGGCACGACCAGCGCGGCCAGGGTCAGCGGGTCGGTCCGCCACTGGTCCTGCATGGAAATGACCAGGATGATGGCGCCGCTCATCTGTTGGAACAACAGCAGGGGCAGTTGCGGGTGGCGGCGCATCAGGCGCCATTCCTTGCGGCGCAGCAGCGGGCCCAGTCGGTCCTGGAAGCGGTGGGCCTTGGCGGGGGCCTTGGCCGCGGCGGTGGTGGCGCCGGCCGCCGCCGTGGCCGTGGCGATGAAGGTGGCGCCCCAGCGCGCAGTGACGCCGGCGAAGAGGGTGACGCAGGCGATGACCAGGGCGGCCAGGGACAGGGGATCGCCCAGCAGGGCGTGGCCGGGCAACAGGATGAAGGCCGCCAGCGGCCCATGCCTCAGCCCGTCTGTGCGCGCCATCCAGTCGACATGCGGGCCCAGCAGGCGGGGGATCTGCCCCGCCAGGCCCATGAGCATGCCGGTGAAGGCCGCGATGCCCTGGCCCACCACGCGGGCGCGCCGCACGCCCACCCAGCGCACCAGCAACAGCGCCACCAGCAGGGCGACGCCCGTCACGGCCAGGGCCAGCGCGGGCAGGGCCAAGTAGGCGGCCAGCCAGTTGGGGTGGCCGAAGATGGCGCCCATGTTGGCGATGGGCAGGATCAGGGCGGCGGGAAACAGCAGGGTCGCGGCCGTCACCGCCAGGGCGCGGGCCGGCAGGATGACGGCGGGCGACAAGGGCGACGACAGCAGCAGGTCGTAATCGCCCCGGGCGTAGATGGTGTCCATGGCGCGGTAGATGGCCGTGCCCATCATGAAGCAGCAGGCCAGCGCGGCCACCATGGCGCCGATCGCCGGCTGCATGTCGGCGGCCCCCCGGCTGGCGCCCAGGGCCAGGAAGGCACCCAGGACGTGGAACAGGATCACCATGGCCAACAGGGTGATCCAGACGCCGGGGGACGACAGTCTGATGGACCGTGCGGCCAGGCGCAGCTCATGCCGCAGCAGCCAGACCAAGGTACCAGGGGCCAAGGCACGCGGGCGCGGTGCGGCAGGCCCCAAGGTAGCCGGGCCCAAGGCCGTGGGGGGCGGAATGCCGGCGGTCATGCCGTCTCTCGCGTGGCCGTTGCCCCTTCGGCGGACGGGGGACGGCGGGCGCGGCCACCAGGTCGAGGAACACCTCTTCCAGGGTGCTGTCGTCGCGCCCCACGCGGCCGCGCAGCTCCGCCAGGGTACCCTCGGCCAGCAGCCGGCCGTCCTGGATGATGCCGATGCGGCCGACCAGCCGCTCCGCCACGTCCAGGATGTGGGTGGTCAGGATGATGGTGGCGCCGGCGCGCACCCGTTCCACCAGGATGTCCTTCACCTCGCGGGCGATGGCGGCGTCCAGGCCGGTCAGCGGCTCGTCCAGGATCAGCAGGCGCGGGTCGTGAATCAGGGCGCCGGCCAGGGCCGCCTTTTGCTTCATGCCGCGCGAGAAGCCCTCGCACCGTTCCGCCCTGTGGTCCCAAAGGTCCAGGCGGTGCAGCAGCTCCTCCGCCCGCGCACTGGCGTCGGCCGCGGGCACGCCCCACAGGCCGGCCACGAACTCCAGGAACTCCAGCGGCGTCAGCTTGTCGTAGATCAGCGGTTCATCCGGCAGCCAGGCCACCTGGCGCTTCGCGGCGATGGGGTCGGCCAGGGCGTCGACGCCGAAAACGCGGACGCTGCCGGCGTCCGGCCGCAGCAGGCCCACGATCATGCGCAGCGTGGTGGTCTTGCCCGCGCCGTTGGGCCCCAGCAGGCCGTAGAACTCGCCGGGCGCGATGGTCAGGTCCAGGCCCCGCACCGCCGGCCGGCTGAACGCCTTGGCCAGCCCCCGCACTTCCAACGCCGTCATGCATCCCCCAAGATGACGCCATCCCAGCGTTTCCACCTTAAGTCACGCGGCCCGTGGCGACAAGCCGGGGCGAAACACATGACATTTCAACGACAACGCCAGACATCTGTTGCGATCCGGCCGCCGATGGAAAACAAGGGTGCGGGCCCTGCGGCGCCAGGTCGCATCGGGGCCGGGCGCCTCAGGGCGCCGATCGCATGGGGTGAGTGAGGGGGACGTGATGACGCGTTGGTATTCCAGGATGGTGGCGCCCCTGATGGCGCCGGTTTGCGCCGTGGCCACCCTGTTGGCCGGGCCCGCCGTCGCGGCGGATGCCCCGGCGCCAGCCCCCAAGCTGATGGTGTTGGTCTCGGTCGACCAGTTCTCCACCGATCTGTTCCAGCAGTACCGCAGCCATTTCACCGGCGGCCTGCGCCGGCTGACCGAGGGCGTGGTGTTCCCCAACGGCTACCAAAGCCATGCGGCGACGGAAACCTGCCCCGGCCATTCCACCCTGATGACCGGCGACCACCCAGCCCGCACCGGCATCATCGCCAACGACTGGTACAGCTTCAAGGGCCCCCGGCCTGGCAAGATCTACTGCGCCGAGGATGAGAGCAAGGGCAGCTACAAGGCCTATGTTCCCTCCGACGTGCATCTGAAGGTGCCGACGCTGGGTGAGCGCATGAAGGCGGCCGACCCGGACGTGCGCACCGTCTCCGTCGCCGGCAAGGACCGCGCCGCCATCATGATGGGCGGCCACGCCGTGGACGAGCTGTGGTTCTGGAAGGACGGCCAGGGCTTCATCTCCTACGAGGGGCGCACCGCGCCGGCCGCCGTGGCCGCCGTGAACGAGGCCGCCCTGGCCGAGATCGCCAAGCCCGCCAAGGAATACGCCGAGCCTGACTGGTGCAAGGCCATCGACATGCCGATGGCGGTGGAGAGAAGGGACGACGTCCTGACGGTCGGTGACGGCCGCTTCGCCCGCCAGCCGGGTCCCAAGGCGGAGGCGCAGTGGCGGGCATCCCCCGCCTTCGACGCCGCCATCGTCGACCTGGCCGTCCGCCTGGTGAAGGACATGAAGCTGGGCCATGGCAAGTCCGTCGACGTCCTGACCGTCGGCGCCTCGGCCACCGACTACATCGGCCACAGCTACGGCACCGAAGGGTCCGAGATGTGCATCCAGGTGGCCAACCTGGACCGTACGCTGGGCAAGCTGATCGCCGCGCTGGACGCCACCGGGGTGGACTATGTCCTGGCCCTGTCGGCCGACCACGGCGGCAACGACATCCCCGAGCGTGAGCGCCTGCGCGGCATGCCGATGGCGGCCCGTGTGGACGACGGCCTGGTGTCCGAGAACCTGGGCAAGAAGGTGGCGCCCCTGGGCGTGGACGGCGCGGAACTGCTGTTCGGCGGCGGCAACGGTGACGTCTGGGTGGGCCCGACGGTCGCCGGCAGCTGGCGGACCAAGGTGCTGAACGAGGCGCTGGCCCTGTACCGCGCCGACCCGCAGGTGGCCGCCGTCTACACCGCGGCGGAGGTGGCGGCCGCGCCGGCGCCGACCGGCGCCCCCGACGCGTGGTCCCTGCTGGACCGGGCGCGGGCCTCGTTCGACCCCAGCCGGTCGGGTGACCTGGTGGTGTTCCTGAAGCCGCGCATCACCGCCATCCCGTCCAAGCCGGCCACCTACATCGCCACCCACGGCAGCCCCTGGGACTATGACCGGCGCGTGCCCATCCTGTTCTGGCGCAAGGGCATCACCGGCTTCGAGCAGCCGCTGTCCGTCGAGACAGTCGACATCATGCCGACGCTGGCGGCCCAGGTGGGCTTCAAGCTGGCTCCCGGCGAGGTCGACGGCCGCTGCCTCGATCTGGACGGCGGGCCCGGCGACACCTGCCCGGCCACCGCCCAGTAGAATGCCAGGAACCGCAGCATGGAAAACCATGCCGCGGTGAGACGCGACCGCGCCCGGCGCCTGCGGGCGGCCCTGATCAAGCCGCGTCGGCCAGGTCGGGGCGGATGAAGGGGATCAGGCAGCCGGCCATGGCGGTGTAGCGGTTGCGGCCGGCGCGCTTGGCGGCGTACATGCGCACGTCCGACATGGCCACCAGGTCGTTCCAGTCGCGGCTGCCGTCGGACAGCCGCTCCGCCAGGCCGATGCTGGCCGTCTGCGGGTTGCCGTTGGGGCGCAGGCCCAGGCCCAGGCCGGCCAGGCGGTCGATGATGGGCAGGGCGTCGGTCAGCGTGGTCGACGGCAGGATCAGCAGGAACTCTTCCCCGCCCCAGCGCACCAGCGTGTCGCTGTCGCGCACACTGGCACGGATGCGGCGGGCCGCCTCGCGCAGCACGGTGTCGCCGGCCTCATGGCCATAGCGGTCGTTGACGTCCTTGAACTGGTCCAGGTCGAAGAAGGCCAGGGTAAGCGGCTGGGCCAAGCGCTCGGCCTTGGCGAAGCGCACGGCCAGCAGCTCGGCCCCCGCCTGCCGGGTCAGGGCCTGGGTCAGGCCGTCGCGGCTGGCCTGGTCCGTCAGGGTGATCAGCAATCGCAGCTGGCAAATGCCGGCGATCCCGGCGATGCCGGTGGTGACCAGCACATGCCACAGGGCGTTGGCCAGGGACTCGCCCTCCAGAATCTCAGGCCAGACCGTCATGGACAGGGCGGTGGCGCCCAGGATGGCCAGGCCGGCCAGGCCGGTTTCCAGCGCCGTCAAGGGGAAGAGGGCCAAGCCGGCGGCCGTGATGTAGGGCAGGTCGTTGTAGGCGGTGTTGGCGGCGCCGTCGCCTAAAAAGCCCGGGGCGCTGGCGCCCAACAGGCCCAGTATGATTTGAGCGGTCAGGTAGAAGGCCAGGCTGATGCCCACCAGCAGGCCCAGCGCCGGGGCGATGCCCAGGCGACCGCGGCGCCAGCGGGGATGGCAGGCCAGGGTCAGGAAGCAGCCGGCGCTGACCAGCCGGTCGGCGGCCAGGGCGCCCCAGGCGGGCCAGCGGAAGCTCACCGCGTCCACCCCCACCCAGGCCACGGTCAGGGCCGCCAGCAACAGGGCCAGCATGCGCACCCGGCCGATGATCAGGCCATGGCGCTCCCGGCCCACGGCATGGCTGTGCCCGGCCGGCGTCAGCAGCGGGCGCATGTCGTCGCCGCTGGTGAGGAAATGGGCCAGGGTCACGATCGGCTGCCGGGGCACCGGATACTCCAGCGGGGGAGGGTTGCGGCGGCCCGGCGCGACGGGATATCGCTCCGGCTTTTACGCCTTCCGGTCTATGTATATCGGCCAGTCGTTAACGGCTGGTTTACGCGTCCGCGTCGGGTTGAGGTGGCCCCACGTCCGCCCGCGGCTTGGGCAGCCGCTGCGGCTCGGTGTCGTGGAAGCGGTTGAAGTCCAGCAGGCGGTGGCCATCTTCGTGCACCTTGATGATGTCGACGAAGCGCTGGCCCCACAGGACGTCGCCGGCCTCGTAGGTTTTGCGGCCGTAGACCTTCTGCGAATAGTTTTCGTCCGTGCCGCTCAGCAGGACGATGAAGGTCGCCTGGCTTTGCCGCAGGGTCCATTCCGTCTGGCCGAACAGCGGGCTGGCCTCGTCGATGCGGTGGACGATGGTCCAGGACAGGGCGAACAGCGGCGACTTGGCCCGCACCAGCTTCAGCTCCTCGAACCCGCGCATCATGGTGCCCTCCTCCGTGATGCGCATGGTGCTGAACGAGACGCTGGCCTCGGCCTCCAGGATCTGGTTGCCGCGCGTGTTGCCCGCCCGCAGCATCAGCACCGGGTGCCCGTCATGCTGGGTGAACAGGATGTTGCGGCTGAACAGGATCAGCGCCTTGGGACGGGAGAAGCGGGCGAAGATCAGGCCGGTGATCTGGGCCACGCCCAGCATGCCGGTGAAGGATTCGGCCGCCGCAACGCTGTTGGCGTAGACGGTGTTGGGCGCCATGACGCCATAGCCCATGGTGCCCAGCGTCTGCACGCTGAAGAAGAAGGCGTCGGCGAAGGACCCGATGCGGGCGTTGGTGACGCCCCCCGGCTCCACCAGGTACAGGCCGGCGAAAACCAGGTTGGCGACGAGGTAGATGGCCAGCGCCAGGCCGAAGAATCCGCCCCAGGAGATGCTGAGCAGGAAGTGGTAGGGGTCCTGCCAGCGCAGGGCCGGCACCCCCTTCAAGGTGGCGAAGGGACGGCCGTCGACGGTGATGCGGCGTTGGTGCAGGCGGGCCAGTCGGCGATGGGGCGGCACGGGCGAAAAACCGTTTGTTCAGCGGGTGTTGGCGGGACCAGGCCACCATAGCCGATGCCGGGCGAAATGTCGTTTTTTCAAGCGGTGGACGGGCCCGCCCGATGCTGCACCTGCGATGTCATTGTTGACTGCGGTCGTAATCCGTCCCAGGGTGGTGGCGTGGTCGATCCGGCCGCTTTGCCCCCGATGTCGTGTTTCAACTGTCGTTTCGTTGCTATCGGATACCCATCTCTTTTAGCCATGTGCCCCGACCGGTCCCAGAACACGTCATCCTAACGCAGTCCACGCCGATCCCCCCCGATGCAATCCAGCCACTCTAGCGACCAGCACGACGCCGGTCGCCGCCACTGGGCCCTGACCCTCGGGGCTTTGGGTGTCGTCTACGGCGACATCGGCACCAGCCCCCTCTACACCATGCACACGGCGTTCGACCCGGCCATCACGGGCATGCCGCTGAACGAGGCCAACATCTTCGGCTTCCTGTCGATGGTGGTGTGGTCGCTGGTGCTGGTGGTGACGCTGAAGTACGTCGTCCTCATCCTGCGCGCCGACAACAAGGGCGAGGGCGGCATCCTGTCCCTCTCCACCCTGGCGCTCAGCGGCAAGGACCGGTCGCGCTCGCAACGGCGGCTGATGACCGTGCTGGCCATGCTGGGCCTGGCGCTGTTCTACGGCGACGGCATGATCACCCCGGCCGTGTCCGTCCTGTCGGCGGTGGAGGGGCTGGAGATTTCCGCGCCCGACGTGCAGCACTGGGTGGTGCCCATCACCGTGGTCATCCTGGTGGGGCTGTTCCTGATCCAGAGCGGCGGCACCAACACGGTCGGCCGGCTGTTCGGGCCGGTGATGTGCTTCTGGTTCGCCTGCCTGGGCGCCATGGGCATCGTCCACATCCTGCAGGTCCCCCACGTCCTGAGGGCGCTGGATCCGCGCTACGCCCTGGATCTGGCTTTCAATCACGGCTGGTCGGTGTTCTACATCCTGGGCGCCGCCGTCCTGTCCTTCACCGGCGGCGAGGCGCTCTACGCCGACATGGGCCATTTCGGCCGCCGGCCCATCCGCCATGCCTGGGTGGCCGTGGTCTTCCCGGCGCTGGTGCTGAACTATTTCGGCCAGGGCGCCCTGCTGCTCAGCAAGCCCGAGGCCATCGACAACCCGTTCTTCCTGCTGGTGCCGGAATACCTGCTGCTGCCCCTGGTGGTGTTGTCCACGGCGGCCACCATCATCGCCAGCCAGGCTGTCATCTCCGGCGTGTTCTCCCTGACCCGGCAGGCGGTGCAGCTGGGCTATATGCCCCGCATGGAAATCCGCCACACCTCGGAAAGCGAGATCGGCCAGGTCTATGTGCCGCGCATCAACTGGGCCCTGCTGGTGGCCGTGGTGGCGCTGGTCATCATGTTCGGCAGTTCCGCTAAGCTGACCGACGCCTATGGCCTCGCGGTGACGGGCAGCATGGCCATCACCACCATCATGGCGCTGTTCACCGCCCGCGACGTGTGGGGGTGGAGCCGGCCGCGCGCCGCCGTCGTCTTCGGCTTCTTCCTGTTCATCGACTTCAGCTTCCTCACCGCCAACTGCCTGAAGATCCCCAGGGCGGCTGGCTGCCGCTGACGGTGGGCCTGGCGGTGTTCGTGCTGGTCTCCACCTGGCGGCTGGGGCGCAAGGTGCTGTACGACCGCATCTACCGCGACGCCCTGCCCATGTCGCTGTTCCTGGAACGGGCGGACCGCACGCCGGTGCGCGTCTCCGGCACCGCCGTGTTCATGACCGGCAGCGTCGACAAGGTGCCCCACGCCCTGCTGCACAACCTGAAGCACAACAAGGTGCTGCACGAGCGCGTGGTGCTGATGCGGGTGCTGACGGAAGAGGTGCCGTGGGTGACGCGGGAACGCCGCGTGTCGATGGAAAAGCTGGGCAAGGGCTTCTTCTCCGTCACCGCCCACTTCGGCTTCATGGAGCAGCCCAACGTGCCGCGCGCCCTGGCCGAGTGCCGCCCGCTGGGCCTGGCCATCGATTTGGCGGAGACCTCGTTCTTCCTGGGGCGCGAGACCCTGGTGCCGTCCTCCCGCTCCGACCTCACCCGCTGGCAGGAGCAGGTCTTCATCGCCCTGTCGGCCACGGCCTTGTCCGCAACGACATTTTTCGACATTCCGCCCAATCGCGTGGTGGAATTGGGAACCCAAGTCGAAGTTTAATCGGTCGCGTGTACCCTCCGCCGCGCGCCTAAGGAGATAATAGTATGAAGGGCGATCCGCAGGTCATCGTTCACCTGAACAAGATCCTCACCAACGAGCTGACCGCCATCAACCAGTACTTCCTGCATGCCCGCATGCTGAAGAACTGGGGCCTGATGCGCCTGGCCAAGAAGGTCTATGAGGAATCCATCGGCGAGATGAAGCACGCCGACAAGCTGATCGAGCGCATCCTGTTCCTGGAAGGTCTGCCAAACCTGCAGGACCTGCTGAAGCTGAAGATCGGCGAGGATGTGCCGGAGATGTTCGAGGGCGACCTGTCCATCGAGCGGCACAACCGCACCTGCCTGCAGGACGCCATGACCTACGCCGAGTCGGTGCGCGACTTCCAGAGCAAGGAGATCCTGCGGGAAATCCTGGAGGACACCGAGGAGCATATCGACTGGCTGGAGACGCAGCAGGATCTGATCCAGCGCGTCGGCCTGCAGAACTACCAGCAGGAGCAGATGGGGTCGGAGTCGTAAGACGCCGCTTCGTCGCGCACGGAATGCGGGCGCACGGAATGTGGGGGAAGGCCGGACGCGTCACGCGCCCGGCCTTTTCTTATGGGCCCGTTCGAATGGGCCGCTTCGTTGTTGTTTTGTGACAACGATGGGTTGCGGCGGCGGCGGGTGCCGGCGTCTGCTATCTCAGTCGTCATCCAAGGTGCTTTTCGAGATGCCGTGATGCCGCGCCGCCCGCCGTCCGTTCCCGTGCCGCCGCCGTCCCGCCGGGGCGTGGTGCTGGGCATGGCGGCGATGGCGCTGGCCGGCCTGGTATTCACCGCCCTGACCGCCGCCCTGGCCCCCGCCCGGGCCGAGGGGGGCGTGCTGGCGGTGACGGCCGTGGGCGACCTGCCGGGCTTCCTGCCGCGCGAGGTGGCGCCCTTCCTGGCCATCGTCATGAACACCGCCGGCAAGAACACGCCCGGCGGCGGGCAATCGTTCGTCGCCGCCGCGTCCATGCCGGATGGGCCGGACGGGGCGGCGTCCGACCGGGTGGAATGGACCTTCCGCCTCAACCCCTATGCGGCCGGCGCGTCGCGCAGCGTGGGGCCGCCCCGGTCCGCCGGCGGCCGGCTGTTCGGCACGCACCGCCTGATGTCGGTGGAACTGCGGCTCTATCGCGGCGGCCGCTACCAGGCCCAGGTCTTCGGCCAGGTGGAGGTGCAGGGCGGGCGGCGGGACGCCGACCTGCAGACGTTCATCGGCGACATGACGCGGCGCATCCTCGATGCCGCGGCGCAGTAGGGGGACGGGGATGCGGAAGGACGGCCACGCCCTGTTCCGGACCACGCGGGCGCTGGCCCTGGCGCTGGCCGTTGTACCCGCCTTCTCCGTGCCCGCCCTGGCTCAGCAGGCGGCGGACCAGCCCGGCTCCCTCCAGGCGCCGGCGCCTCAGCCGACCTCCACCCAGCCGGCTTCCACCCAGCCAGCGGGGGCGCAGCCGGGCGCCGATGGCCCCGCCGACGCGTCCGGGCCGGATGCCCCGCCTGGTTTCTGGGATCGCGACGGCCTGACGGGCAACTGGGGCGGCCTGCGCGGCCGGCTGGCCGACAACGGCCTGTCCCTGAACCTGGTCTATGTGGGGGAGGTGTTCGGCCTGACACAGGGCGGCGTGAAGCGCGACACGGTGGGCGATGGCCGGTTCGAGGCGACGGTGGAGCTGGACGCCCAGACCGCCTTCGACTGGCACGGCCTGCTGTTCCACGCCACCGCCTACGGCATCCACGGCCACGGGCTCAGCCGCTGCTGCCTGCAGAACATCGCCACCGTCAGCAATATCGAGGCGCTGCCCGGGCCCCGCCTGTTCACCCTGTGGGCGCAGCAGGCCCTTTGGGATGGCCAGGTCTCCGTGCGCGTGGGCCAGCTGGCGGCGGATGATGAGTTCGTGACCAGCCGGGGGGCGGCCCTGTTCGTCAACGGCACCTTCGGCTGGCAGGCCATCACCGGCGCGGACCTGCCCGGCGGCGGCCCCGCCTATCCCCTGGCCACCCCCGGCGCCCGCGTCCAGGTCTCCGCCACGCCGGAACTGACCCTCCTGGGCGCCGTCTTCTCCGGCAACCCGGCGGGCAGCGCGATCGGCGAGGCCCAGGCCCAAGACCCCAGCGGCACCACCTTCAGCTTCTCCGGCGACGTCTTCACCATCGTGGAGGCGCAGTACCAGCCGGCGGTGGAGGAGGGCGGCCCGTGGGGCGGCGGCGGCCAGGCGCCGGTGTTCAAGCTGGGCGCCTGGTTCCACGGCGGTCCCTTCAGCGATGAGCACCACGCCGTCGGCGGCCAAACCCTGGCCGACCCCAGCTCCGGCGGCGTGCCGGCCATCCGGTGGAACGACTGGGGCGTCTATGGCGTGGCCGACGTGCCGCTGTGGCACGCGGGCGACAAGCCGGACGGCGGCCTGGCCGCCTTCCTGCGCCTGGCGGGCGCGCCCGCCGACCGCAACCTCATCGCCTTCTACGCCGATAGCGGCCTGACCTGGAAGGGCCTGCTGCCCGCGCGGCCCGACGACACCGCCGGCCTGGCCGTGGCCTATGCCCAGATCGGCTCCGCCGCCGCCGGCCTGGACCAGGACTACCGCCACTACGGCCGGCCCTATTATCCGGTGCGGGACCATGAGCTGCTGGTGGAGTTCAGCTACCAGGCCGTGGTGGCCGGCTGGGCCACGCTGCAACCCAATGTGCAGTATGTCGTGCACCCCGGCGGCAACGTCCTGGTGCCCGGCCGCACCACGCCGGTGGGCGACGGCCTGGTGCTGGGCCTGCGCACCAGCGTGCGCCTATAGGGGCGATGCCGCTATACTCGCCACCCGGACAATGGGTGGAGGCAGGGCGTGGTGGGCCTGATGCGGATGGGATTGGCACTCCTGATCGGCGCCATGATCCTGGCGACGCCGACGCGCGCCGAGCAGGCGCCGGACGTTCCGGCCTGGCTGGCCGCCCATGTCGGTGAGGGAGAGGGCCAGATCGCGCCGCTGGTCCTGGCCCGGGCGCAGGCGCTCTATCGGCGTAAGGTGGCGGAGGGCGCGGTGCGCAACCCCTGCTATTTCGCCATGGACGCCACGCGGCCCAACACCGCCGAGGATGGCGGGCCCGGCCGCCGGTTCTATGTGATTTGCGAGGCCGCGCGGACCTTCCAGGCCATTCCCGCCGGGCACGGCGCCGGCCGCCACCTGGACGGCCTGGCCGACTTCGCCAATGGGCGGGAGTGCGCCCGGAACTTCGGCAACGCCCAGGATTCCGAACTGACCGCCGGCGGCGCCTATGTCACGGCCGAGATCAAGGACAGCTTCAAGGGCTACTACCGCGCGGCTGGCGGCGGCGACATGCCCCTGGTGCGGTCCTTCGTGCAGTTCGAGGGGGAGGGTGATACCGCCAACGCCCGCCCGCGCGCCATCGGCGGCCATGCCGCCCTGACCCTGAAGGGCCTCTGCCGCCGCCGCGACCCGCATAACCCCCATGCCGACGCCGACGGCTATGTCCTCCAGGGCACGCTGGTGGACTACACCGGCGGGCGCAGCAACGGCTGCACCAGCTGGTCGCCCACCGACGCCGCCGCCATCGTGGCGTCGGTGAAGGACGCGCCCACCACGCTGTACCTTTATCCCGAGGCCGCCGACATCGCCGCCGTCGCCCACGGGGACGCGGGCGCCTACTGGAACGCCGCCTGCCTGCGGGCCATCGGTTCCCCCGTCTATTGGCCGCAAGGGGCGCTGGCGCCGCTGATCGCCCAATACCGCCGCGACCATCCTCCACCGCCGCCGAGGCCCATTCCCTTGTGCGGGGGCAGTGATTAAGACGGAGGCGGAGCGGGCTAGGGAGGGGCTTTCGATTGCTTCAGTAGAGACATTGAAAGGGACGCTATATCGATAGCTCTTGCGGCCTAGGCTTCAATCGATAATATTATTGGTTTATATGAAAGCAATCTCTGGATCAGAACTGGTATCGTGAAGCCTTATGATATCAAGCCTCGGAGACTCCTGGCGCAATTAACGCTTGGGGGGACCTCAGATTTTAGTTCCGCATCTTACTGCGCAGGCTTTGAATGCAAGGCTTGGCGGTGTGACGCTCTTGCAGATCATCTGTTAGATTGGATTGCAGACTATGCTCTGAAGGAAGATGAGTTAATTGTTAATCATGGAAATATGTATGTTCGTTTGAAGGAGGCTGCCGCCAGAGTTTATACAAGTAAAAACTATGAAGAGAGAGGTGAGATTGGCGAGATAGTTCTCCATGCTATATGCCGAGAATATTTTGGGACAATTCCTTTTGCCCCCAGGGTATTTTACCTGTCATCCACGAATGACGTTGTGAAATCATTTGATATGGCGCATGTGAGATATATAGATAATCGATTTCAACTGTGGTTGGGCGAGGCAAAATTTTACCGAGACGGCAAAAGTGCGATACAGGCTGCTATTTCTTCTGTAAGGTCTCACATAAAAGTTGATTTCCTGAAGGGACAGAAGCTCATACTTGGGCCACAGGTGTCGAAGAGTTTGCCAAAATATGATGAAATAAGAAATGTATTCTCATATCAGAATTCGATCGATGATCTATTTAATAATTCTGTATTTCCGGTATGTATCGTGTGTGATAGTGATGCCATTAAAGAATCTGAGTCAATTTGTTCTGAGTATATAGAAAAAATAAAAACGGAACTAGATGGTCTTTGCAAAATAATTGAAAAAGCGGGATTGCATAAAAACATAAAGATATTTCTTATATATGTTCCTTTGGGCTCAAAGCTCAAACTGGCGGCAGCTTTTGACAGAAGATTGAAGGCGCTTTCTCCATGAGCATGCCAACATATGATTGGTCGTATATTTCTAGCTTGTCAGGCGAAGATTTAAAGAGGCGAGTGTTCTCGATAATGAGGACCGTGGCACTATATATACAATCAAATGAACGAGATGATCCGGATGTGCTGGAGATTGTGCCGCGTTTGTCTGAATTGATATACAAAAAGAAAGAACTAGCAACATTTGAAGTTGCTTTAAGTTCTTTGGCCAGGGCGAGTGGGTTGTGGAATTATATAAATAAGGAACAGGGTGATTCTGTAGATATAATTCTTGCAGAATCGGTATCATTGCCAGAGTTGGGCGGAGTAACCCTACATAGGGAACAAATATCTGTTCTCAATGCCATATTTTCTAAGAGAAACGTTGTTCTTAGCGCGCCTACGAGTTTTGGTAAAAGTCTTCTGATTGACGCATTGATCGCATCCGGAAGATACAAAAAGCTTGCTATTGTGCTGCCCACAATAGCACTCCTCGATGAGTTTCGGCGGCGATTGTCTCGACGCTTTTCGAATAAATTCCAAATTATCATGCATCAAATTGACGTAGTGGAAAACGAAAATGTTATATTTCTTGGGACTCAAGAAAGACTGATAGGTCGTTCAGATTTAGACGATATCGATCTCACTGTAGTAGATGAATTTTATAAGCTCGATGCTAGTCGTCGTGACGACAGAAATATGGTCTTAAATGCTGCTGTGTATAAACTTTTGAATAAATCAAAACAATTTTTCTTTCTGGGTCCGAATGTCGATGACGTCTTGCTATCTCCCGGTATTCAATGGAAATTCGAATTTATCAAGACAAGATTTTCTACTGTTGCAATTGATACTTTTGATCTTAGGCGAGAGGTAAATAAGGAAGAGAAATTGTTCGAAGAGATTGGTGAGGAGGCCAACTGGCCAGCTCTGGTGTTTGTCTCTTCGCCGGATAAGGCAAATGAACTTGCCTCAAGGGCGGCAGACTCAATGGCAGTTTCGGATGAAAGTCCTGAATTTGCTAAATGGCTTGCCGAAAACATCGGTGTTAAATGGCCCGTGGTCAATATGGTTCGATTTGGCTTTGCTATTCACCACGGAAGGATACCTAGAGCGATCGCATCTCAGATGATAAGAATGTTTAATACTCTTCAACTTCCTGTGCTATTTTGCACATCAACTCTAATTGAGGGAGTTAATACGGCAGCAAAGAGTGTATTTATATATGATAAGGAAATAAATAGAAGAAGATATGATTTTTTTACATTCTCAAATATTAGAGGAAGAGCTGGTCGTTTAGGTCGGCATCACGTGGGTCGGGTTTTTTTGTTTAATGAACCGCCGAGCCAGAGGGCAATGGAAATTGCGCCAACCTTATTCGATGCCGGCAATCAACCAGATGATTATATCGTTCATTTGGATGAATCTGACACTAATCCGGCGCTGGATGAGCGCATTTCTACCCTAAATAATAAATTAGGACTCGATAGAGATGGGTTGCGCATTGCGTCATTAGTCGGCTTAGATAAGGCGCAGCGTCTGAAGAATTTGGTGAGGAGGGCAGTTAGAAATGATATTGATTTATTTTGGTCCGGGAATCCTTCTTATCGCAACGTACGCAGCTTGTGTTCTTTAATTTGTCATGTATCACCACCAAATAAATTTGGAGTATCTTCGGAAGACCAGCTGGCATATTACATATACAACCTGAAAATGTCGGCTACGATGAAGCAGTTTTTTGTAGATCATGATAAGAACTTCATTAGCGACATGAGGTTTTATGATGGAGTTTTTACTTTCCTAAGGAAGTGTGAATACGGAATACCGCAATTTTTTTCCATCATTGAGCTTTTTCTAAAAGCGGAAGGTTGTTCAGTTGATTATGGTCACTTCATAAGGCAGGTTAGTAGATGGTTTCGCCCAGAGGTTGTAAAAAATTTGGATGAAGAAGGAATACCAATTCAGATATCTGAAAAATTCTATAGTGCAGGAGACAGTAAAAAAATTTTGCTAGATAAGCTAACGTCTGCGGTAATTGGAGATTCTTCCAAGATAAGCTCTTTTGAGCGCGAATGGATACGTGCAGCTCTAGAACTGTCTTGAATTTAACTATCAGCGCGGGGCATATTATTTCTACAATTGCCAGGCCGCCTTTGCCTCACTAGCAGCAGCTTCGGTTTGCTAAAACGCACCCCACCCATACGCGAATGCCTCGCAGAATCATCCTTGCCTCTGCGAACGCCTCTCACTATCTTAAGCCCCAGATCAGCCTTTGGGTGGGTGCCTGCGCCATGTATGTCTGCGTCTGTAACGCCATCAACTGCCGCGCCGTCCGCACCCATATCGGGGCCGGGGCGCAGAGCGTGGGGGCGGTGTTCAAGGCCCAGGGGTGCTCGCCCCGCTGCGGCAAGTGCTTCGACACCATGCGCGAGATGATCCAGGAAGGCCAGGCGGCCAACACCTCCGAGCCGGTTCTGCGCGCGGCGGAGTAGGCGCGTCCGCCCCCTCTTCGGTCTTCAAGAGAAAAGCCACCGACCCGGCCGGATCGGTGGCTTTGTCATTTCCGGAGTTGGCGGCCGCTGGCGGAGATGGGCCGTCAGGCGGCGGGGCCCGCCGCATCCCGCAGGCGGTGCATGAGGGCGGAGCCGGCGATGATCCAGACGGGGCAGGCCCACAGCAGGGGCGGGATGTTCAGCACCTTGGACAGGGTGACCAGCGCCAGCACGCCCGCGGCGTAGGCCCCCATGAACAGCCAGCCCTTCCAGCCCGTGGGGCCGAAGCCCGTGCCCCACCAGCCGTCGCGGGGGCCGAACCAACCTTTTCTCATCCTCGCCGCGCTCCTCCGCCGCTTGGAAAGCCGGGCCGGGGAACGCGCCCCCGGCCTTGGCGCCCGCCTCTTACGGCGTCCCGGCCTGCGGGGCGCCGCCCGCCGTCTGGGCGCCGGGGCTACCGGCCGGCCGCAGGGTGCGGTCGAAGAAATCCAGCATGGTGTTGTAGCGGTGGATGTTGGCGTAGGTGTCGTAGAAGCCGTGGCGCTGGCCCGGATAGGTCATCAGGTCGAACTGCGTCTCCTGCTGTTGCAGGGCGCGCAGCAGCTTGGTGGTGTTGTCGAAGAAGACGTTGTCGTCGGCCATGCCGTGGATGACCATCAGCCGGCCCTTGATGTTCTTCAAATCCTTGAAGACGCTGGAGTCCTCATACGCCGTGCCGTCCTGAGGCATGCCCAGGTAGCGCTCGGTGTAGGCGGTGTCGTACAGGCGCCAGTCGGTCACCGGGGCGCCGGCGGCGCCGGCGGCGAAGACGCCCGGCGCGCGGGTCAGCATGATGATGGTCATGAAGCCGCCGTGGCTGTGGCCGAAGAAGCCCAGGTGCTGCCCGTCCACGAAGGGCAGGGACTTCAGGTAATTGGCGCCCTTCACCTGGTCCGCCACCTCCACCGAGCCGAAATGGTGGTATGTGGCCGACAGGAAGGCCTGGCCCCGGTGCGGCGTGCCCCGGTTGTCCAGCACCATGACGACGTAGCCGTTGCGCGCCAGCACCTGGGTGAAGCCCGTCTGGGCGTCGCCCCAGGCGTGGGTCACCAGGGCGGCCGCCGGGCCGCCATAGGCGTTGACGATGGCGGGATACTTCCTGCCGCTGGTTTTCGCGGCCTCACGCGCCCCCGGTGGCACCAGCATCATGTAGTGCAGGTCGCTGCCGTCGTCGGCCTTCAGCACGCCGTATTCCGGCTGGATCTCCCCGGCCAGGTAGGGGGCGAAGGGGTGGGTCTCATCCAGCTTGTTCTCGATCAGCCAGGTCACGCGGTTGCCCTTGGCGTCCTCCACCGACAGCTGCGGCGGCTGGTGCGGGCCGGAATAGCTGTGCAGCCAGCTGCCGCCCTTGGCCGCCATGACGGCGCCGTGCCAGCCGTCCTCGGTGGTCAGGGCCCTCACATCGCCCTTGGCCAGGCCCACGGAATAGACGTGATGGTCCAGCGGCCCCTCGCGGAAGCCGGTGAAGAAGACGCGGCCGGCGGCCTCGTCCACCCCGGCCACGGCGTCCACCATCCAGTCGCCCTTGGTCAGGGCGCGGCAGTGGGCGGCCTCATGGTCACACAGGTACAGGTGCTTGAAGCCGGTGCGTTCGGACGCCCACAGGAGCTTGCCGTTGGCCAGCGCCCGCAGGTCCTCATGCAGGTTCAGGAAGGTCTTGCTCTCTTCCGTCAGCAGGGTGCGCACGGCGCCGGTGGCGGGGTTGACGGCCAGCAGGTCCAGCCGCTTCTGGTCCCGGCTCAGGCGCTGGACCAGCGCCTCCGAGCCGTCGCGGCGCCAGTCCACGCGGGCCAGGTAGTAATTGGCCGGGTCGCCCAGGTCGACGCCGGCCACCTTGCCGCTGGCGGCGTCCATGATCTGCAGCGTCACCTTGGCGTTGGGGCCGCCGGCGAAGGGATAGCGCTGCGGCACCACCGTCACGCCCTCGGCGCCATAATCGTAGCGGCTGACCAGCGGCACGTTGGATTCGTCCACGCGGGTATAGGCGATGTAGCGGGCGCCGGGCGACCACCAATAGCCGGTGTTGCGCTTCAGCTCCTCCTGCGCCACGAACTCCGCCGTGCCGTAGGACAGGGTGCCGGCGCCGTCGTGGGTCAGGGCGCGCTCCTGGCCCTTGGCCAGGTCGTAGACATAGAGGTTGTTGCCGCGCACATAGGTCACCAGCGCGCCGCCGGGGGCGAAGCGGGCGTCGATGGCCGCGTCCTTGGTGGTGGCGCTGTCGGTGACGCGGCGCGGGGCCCCGCGCAGGGGCATGACGAAGACGTCACCGGCCATGGGGAACAGCAGGGTGCGCCCCTCCTCATCCCAGCCATAGTCGACGATGCCGGTGTCGCGGATGCGCTGGCGCTCGCGGCGGCCGCGCTCCTCCTCGCTTTCCTTGGCGCTGAACTGGTTGCTGTCGACCAGCAGGCGGTCGGTGCCGGCCTTGATGTCGTAGGCCCACAGGTCGGTTTTGTTGGCGTCGTCGGCCTTGGCCTTGAGGTAGGTGACCAGGGTGCCGTCGGGGGAGAACTTCACGCCCCGCGCCCGGGGGCCGTTCAGCGCCGGGCTGCCCAGCATGCGCTCCACCGTCAGGGCGGGCCCCGACCCCGACCCAGGTCCCGGCCCCGCCGGCGTGTCGGCCGCCAGGACCGGCGTCGTCATCACCACGCCCGCCAGAACCGTTCCCGCCAGGATATGACGCCAAGCCCCCATCGCCGCGCCGCCGCGGCCGGCGCGCCCCACCGTTCCCATATCGACCTCCCGAGGCGGCGCGCCGTTGAGGCCGGCGCCGCTGGTTTAGACCCAAGCTGCCGGGCACCGTATCTGATGCGGCGGACAAATGTAAACGGGACGCCTGCCGGCGGCGGCCGGCACCCTGTGCCAAAGCGTTGTTTTGAAATTGTTGTTTTGGGCGGGGCGGGGGCGGATGATGACCCCCAAGAACGGCGCCGCGCAACGGACGCCAGCGTTGGGCCCCGCATTGGGGGCCCATAATGGGGGAATGGTTGGGGGCGGAGGGGGATGCCGTGGAACGTGCCGCGAATAGACCGATGCGGGTGCTGGTCGCCGACGACCACCCCATGTATCGCGACGCGCTGGAACTGTACCTGATGCGGGATTGGCCGCAGGCCAGCCTGACCGCCGTCGGCTCGCTGGAGGAACTGGACGCCCTGGCGCGGCAGCCGGGGACGCCGGACTTCGACCTGGTGGTCATGGATTGGCAACTGCCGGGGGGCGAGGGCGGCGCCGGGATGGACCGCCTGGACGCCGCCGGCATCGACGCGCCGGTGGCCGTGGTCACGGGGCACGATGACGCCGTCATCGCGCGCGAGGCGCTGAGCCGGGGCGCCTGCGCCTTCCTGCCCAAGACGCTGTCCAGCGTGGCCCTGGTGCAGATGCTGAAGGTGGTGGCGGTGGGCGGCAGCGTGGTGCCGGCGGACGTGGCCCTGCGCATGGCCGGCGCTTTGCCGGGCCCCCTGGCGGCCCCCCCGGGCGGTGCCGGCGCGGCACCCGACAGCGGCGGCCTGCTGACGGAGCGGGAGTGCCAGGTGCTGGAGCACCTGGCCGGCGGTGCCACCAACAAGGAGATCGGCCGCGTGCTGGACCTGCAGGAGGTGACGATCAAGCTGCACACCCGCCGCATCCTGCGCAAGCTGGGCGCCAAGAACCGGGTCGAGGCGGTGACGCGGGCGCGCGACCTTGGCCTGCTGGGCGGGGCCTAAGGCCTTGGGAATGAAGGAGACGCAGGGGCGGTTGGCGCCGGGCGCGGGGCATGGCGACCATGCAAGGTTGTGGGATAGCGGCGCGCTATCCCCCGCTATCCCTATTCCCCCGACCGATAGCCTTCGCGACAGGTGCGGATGGGGAACGGTTGCGATCATATGCGATCCGCAACCTGGACCACCCATTCCTGTTCATCGCCCGAAAGCCTATCCCAATGAGCGCCATCCTGATCGTCGACGACAACCCGTATTTCCGCGACTATCTGTGCGAGGCGGTTCGGCGCCTGGGATACGCCCCCATCATGGCCGCCTCGGCCCGCGAGGGTCTGTCCGTGCTGGCCTCCCAACCGGTGCGTGCCGTCATTTCGGATCTGCTGATGCCGCAGATGGATGGATTGGAATTGGCCCGGGCGATCCGGTCGCATCACCCGCACATGCCCCTGCTGATCCTCAGCGACGGGCCGGAGGCCATCACCGCGCCCTGCCTGCGCGCGGCGCAGCTGATCTACGGGGCCGCCGTTTCCGAAAAGAGCAATGGCGGCCTTGGCATGATGCTGGCCGATTTCCTGGCCCAGCCGGGGAAGGAGGCGTGTGAGCCCGCCGCCTGACGCCCATTCCACGCCGCATTCTCTTGCACGGGTGCCTCTCGCCCAGGGGCCGCTGGCGCAGGGCAGCATCACCACCCGCCTGCTGATGATCCTGGTGCCGTTGGTCCTGCTGGCGGCGGCCGGCACCGCCTTCGTGGCGGTCCGCACCAGCCGCGCGGTGGTGGAACGGTTCGCGGTGGATTACGGCCAGGACCTGGCCGACAAGCAGGCGGGCGAGATCGCCGCCATCACCCGGGAAAAGATCGCCTTCGTCGAAGGCTTGGCCCGCCAGGTGGAAAGCATGGTCGCCACCGGCACCAGCGACCGGCGGCTGGTGGCCAAGTATATCGAGCGCACGGCGGTGGCCCACCCCAACATGGTGGGCTTCTGGTTCCTGGCGGAGCCGGACTTCATGGGCCCGGACCAGACGTTCAAGGGCGGCGACCCCACCCTGGGACTGCCGGAAAGCGGACGCTTCGCCACCTATTACGTGGCCGATGGCCAGGGTGGCGTGAAGGCCAGCGAGATCCGGTCCGACTTCTATCACGACGAATATTACAGCCGCCCGGCCCAGTCCCGGGTGCGCCAGGCCATCCCGCCCTACCTCTACACCGTGCTGGGCCGGCCGGTCTGGATGATCTCCTACACCATACCCGTGATCGTGGACGGGCGCCTGATCGGCGTGGCCGGCACCGATCTGGCGCTGGAGGCGCGGGCGCAGGAATTGGACAGCCGCCGTCCCCTGGGCGGCAACATCTACATGATCAACCGCGAGGGCAACTGGACCTACCACCCCGACCACGCCCTGCTGGCCACCAAGGCCACGGTGGGCGAGGGCGCGCAGTTCCAGCTGAGCGCGGATGAACTGGCCCGGGTGCTGAAGGTCCAGCCCTATGAGGTGGAGCGGCTGGACAAGAACGGCCTGCGCATCCGCCGCTATGCCGTGCCCATGGTGTTCTTCGAGGGCGACAGCCGGCGCCTGCTGCTGCTGGACGTGCCGGTGCAGGGCCTCAGCGCGCCCTTCGCCGGCATCGGCACCGCCATCATGCTGGCGGCCCTGGCGGCGGGACTGCTGATCAGCCTGGTGCTGGTGGCGGCCGTGCGCGCCATCATCGGCGTGCCACTGACCCGCATGGCGCGGACCATAGACCTGCTGGACAAGGGCGAGGCCGTAACGGTGCCCGACACCGGGCGCAACGACCAGATCGGCGGCATCGCCCGGGCGCTGGACCGCTTCCGCGGCACGATGGTGGAACGTGACCGCCTGCGCGCCCAGGTGGAGGAGCGGACGACGGCGCTGGAGCGCATGCTGGCCGGCGTGGGCGCCGCCAAGGACGCCATCGTGCTGTTCGACCGGGACTACACAGTGCTGTATGCCAACCCGGCGGCCATATCCCTGCTGGGCGCGCCGGACGAGGCGGCGGTGGTGGGCCGATGCTGGCGCGACCTGCTGACGCCGGAGACGGCGGCCCGGTCGGAAGAGGGGCACCAGCGCAACCGCGTCGATCTCATGTCCACCGGCTACGCCCACAGGGTGAGCGAGACGTGGGAGAGCATCTGGGGCCGCACCATGGAGGCGTATGAGACGACGTTGAGCCTGCGGCCCAACGGCGACATCGTCATGGTGCTGCGCGACGTCTCCGCCGCCCGCCGGGTGGCGCGCGAGCGTGAGGAATTGCAGCGGCAGGTCCTGCAGCAGGACAAGATGGAGGCCATCGGCCGGCTGGCCGGCGGGGTGGCCCACGACTTCAACAACCTGCTGGGCGCCATGCTGGGCTATGTCGAGTTCCTGCTGGACGACCTGGATCCGCAGGACAAGGCCCACAGCTACGTCGCCCGCATCAACGCCGTGGGCAAGCGCGCCAAGGAACTGGTGGGGCAGATCCTGACCTTCGCCCGCTCGGACAAGGGGGAGTTGCAGGCCGTGTCCCCCGTGGCGGTGCTGGAGGATGCGCGGGGAATCCTGCGCTCCGCCGTGCCGGCAACGACGGAGATGAGCTTCCAGATCGCGGGCTCGGTGCCCAATGTGCGCGCCAATCCCACCCAGCTGGTCCAGGTGCTGATGAACTTGGTGATCAACGCCCACGACGCCCGCCGGGGCGAGGGCGGGCGCATCCGTATCCGCCTGTTCCCCGGCCCCGCGCCGGAGGACGCGCGGGTGAGGGAGGGGCGCCAAGGGGGGCATTGGACCGAGCATGAGGCCCTGCCCTTCGACAAGAGCCGTCCGCACGTGGTGCTGGAGGTGGAGGACGAGGGCCACGGCATGACCGTGGAGGTCATGACCCGCCTGTTCGAACCCTTCTTCACCACCAAGGGCAAGGGCCGGGGCACGGGCCTGGGCATGCCGGTGGTCTACGGCATCGTCCGCGCCCATGGCGGCGGCATGACGGTGATGTCGGCGGAGGGCGAAGGGGCGCTGCTGCGCGTCCTGCTGCCGGTGGGTGGGCCCGGCGCCACGACGGCCCCCATGCTGGCGCCCGCGGCCGTGAAGGCGGTGCCGCACCGCCGCCTGCGCATCCTGGTGGTGGACGACGCGGCGGAGATGGGCGACATGCTGCTGGAAGGCCTGTCGCGCCGGGGGCACGAGGTCGCCATCTGCGAAACCCCGGCCGAGGCGCTGGAGGTGTTCGAGGAGAACCCGCTGGCCTTCGACGCCGTGGTCAGCGACCAGACCATGCCCGGCATGACCGGCATGGCCCTCATCGCCCTGCTGAAAACCCGTCGGCCCGATCTGCCTTGCGTGCTCTACACCGGCTATAGCGAGCGGTCGGACGAGAGGGCGGCGCTGGCCGGCGGCGCCGACGCCTTCTTCCTGAAGCCGGTGGTGGTGGAACGCCTGGCCGCGAAGGTGGAGGCGCTGTGCGCCGCCCGGCCCGGGGTGTCGGGTTAGGCGTGCCAGGTCAAGTCCCGTTGGGCGCCTGTCGCCCCGCCGGCGTCGGCAGGAACAGCGTGGCGACGGTGCCGTTCAGCAGGGAGCTGGCCAGGTCCAGGTGGCCGCCCAGCATGCCGGCGATGCTCTGCGCGATGGGCAGGCCCAATCCCAAGCCCTGCTGGCGGGCGCGCGCCTGCAGGATGACGCTGCCGAAGGGCACGGCGGCGGCCTGCAACTCCTCCGCTGACATGCCGCGCCCCTGGTCGATGACGCGCAGGGTGACACCCTCCCGCCGCTGGCCGATTTCCACGACCACCGCCTGTTCGGGCGGGGAGTAGGTCAGCGCGTTGGTCAGCAGTTCGGTCAGGGCGCGATTCAGCAGATTGCCGTCGATCTCCAGAACGCAGGGTGCCGTCGTTTCCGCGTCATGCCGGACGCGCACGCGCTTGTCCCGTCCGCCGCCGAACTGACGGACGAGGCGGGCGACGAAGGGCTCCAGCTCGATCAGCTGCAGCTCGCTGGCGGTGGAGCCTGATGCCAGGCGGGTATAGTCCAGCAGGCGGTTGATGGTGCGCAGCAGGCGGTTGCCGGCGCTGGTGATCTCGCGCAGATAGTCGTCTCGCTCCGCCACCTCGTCCTGGTGCAACTGGCCGATCAGGTCGCCAAAGCCGAGGATGGCGTGCAGCGGGGTGCGCAGCTCGTGCGTCACCAGGCCCAGGAAACGCTCCTTGGCCTCGTTGGCGCGCTGGGCCTTCTCATTGGCGGCGCGCAGGGCCTGCTCCGCCTCCTTGCGGGTGGTGATCTCCTCGACCGTGCCCTCGTAATAGAGGGGTTGGCCGTTGGCGTCGCGCACCTCGCGGCAGGTCTCGGAAATCCAGATGATGGTGCCGTCACGGCGGCGGATGCGGGACTCGAAGCCCTGGACCACGCCGCGCGCCCGCATCTCGGCCACGAAGGCCTCGCGCCGGCCGGCGTCGACATAGAGCTGCACGCCGATGTCGGTCAGGGCGCCCAGCATGTCCTCGCGGCTGTCATAGCCGTACAGCCGGGCCAGCGCCGGGTTGGCATCCAGGTAGCGGCCGTCGACCGTGGTCTGGAACAGCCCCCAGGGGGCCTGCTCGAACAGGCGGCGATAGCGGTCCTCGGGATGGGCGGCGTCGGCCTCCGCGGGCGCGGCCCCCTGAACCGTGGCGAGCACCTGGACGGAAGGCTCGGGGAGCACGGGCGTGTCCGACGCGGCCGGGGTGGGAACCGTCATGGCGGGTGGGGGCTCGATAGCCAAGGAAACCGGCAAACCTGTCAGCAAACACGCCTCCGCGCGCGACCCCCTTGAGGGTCCAATACGGACATTCAAGGACGTGATGGTCCCATCCGGCGTCCTTGGGCATCCCCGCGGGACTGCACGAGGGGGCAAGAGCGCACGGGCGTACCCACGTCCACAAGCGGCCAGATCAAAAATACGAAAACAATACGGACGCCGGCTTTTGCCAGCGTCGGACCCCATTCGTTTTTAATCATGAGGGGTGGGCGGCCCCAGGGAACCGCCCGCCCCAGCCCATACTAGCGGATCAACCGCCGAAAGGCAGGATCAAATCAACACCGAACGTGAACTGGTCGTCCTTGGTCAGGTTGTCGTAGGCGGCGTGGTTGGCCTTGTCGTAGCGCACCTCAGGCCGCAGGGTCAGGCCGTCCAACAGGCCCAGGTCCGCCGGCTTCCAGGTGAGGCCCAGGGTCAGCTCGCCATAGCTGGTGCCCACGCCCGGACCGATGGCGCCCTTCTCCAGCGGCTCGCCCTTTTCCAGGAAGACGAAGTCACGATTGCCGGGGAAGGCCGCCACGAAGAAGCCGTGGCCGTCCCGCCACCATTCGGCGCGCAGGGTGGCCGTCAGCTCCGGCGACAGGGTGTAGCTGACGTATTGGGCGATGCCGCCGCCGTCGACGTTGAACAGGTCGTCCTTGATGTAGTTCAGCTCGGTGATCAGCGTCAGCTCGTCCGTCGCCTTGAAGGTGGCGGTGATGTCGCTGATCCAGCGGTTCTCGTTGTTGGCATCGGCATAGCCCAGCGGCGCCTTAAGGCTGGGGTTTTCCGGACCCACGTGGGTCAGGGCCAGCACGGTCAGCTTGCCGTCCACCAGGTTGTTCAGGCCGATGCCGAAGATGCCGGCGGCGGCGCCGTTGTTGTCGCCATCGCTCAGCGTCGTGTTCACGCCGCTGTCGACGCCGCCGTACAGGTCGATATCCGGCGTCAGGTGCAGGGTGGCCAGGGCGCCGGTGTGCTTCAGCGGCAGGCCGAAGTTGAAGATGTAGCTGTGGCTGTACAGCAGGTTGGATGGGGCGGCGATCACCTCCGCGCCCAGCGGTGTGGAGAAGGCGCCCACCTTCAGGTCCAGGCCACCGGCGCCGGGGCTGGGGAAGTGCAGCAGGACGTTGGCCTCCACCAGGTCGAACTGGGTGCGCTCCTTGATGCCGGTGTCCAGAATGCCCAGGAAATGGGTGTAGCGCGCGTCGGTGCCGTAGAAGCCTTGCACCTTGAAGCCCCAGTCGAAACCTTCGGCCTTGGGGTCCAGATCCTTGGAAACGGTGCCCGACAGCTGGTTCAGGACCAGCTGGTTGGTCTTGTCCGTGAACAGGTGGCCATAGTTGGTACCGCCGGTGGGGCCGTCGCTATTGAAGGTGGCGCCGGCCTCGACATAGGCGGACCATTTGATTCCCGGCGGTTCGGTGGGGGCGGCCGCGGCGTCGGCGGCGGGGGCCGCCTCTTGCGCCAGCGCGGGCGTGGCGATGGCGGACAGGCCCACCATCAGGCTGATGGCCGCGGCGGCGGTTGCCGCCAGCAGGACGGTCTTGGTGGTGCGTCCACGCGGGGCCGGCGCGCGGGTGGCAAGCGGACAGTCGACTTCAATCTCCCGAACTGAGGCCATTGTTTATTCTCCGTGAGGCTTGTTGATTGTTTTATGTAGGCGATGACTGCTATTGCGCCGCAGCAAGATCGATGCCAACCGCGCCCCACTGCCTGAAAATAAGGCGGTGTCCTGCCCACGGACACCTGAGGCGCTTGGCCGCAGTCAACGGGACACAGCCACAAAAGGTTGATTTGCCAAGCCCTGGCCGGTGGAGACGGTTTTTACGCTAAGAAGTTGTAAGAAACCGTTTATCCAGTGAAACTGGTTTCCATAAGTTGTGTCGCTGCGGCAGAATTTGAAAAAATGTGCATGATTTTTAGGCGTGGAACGAAATTGTACGTTTCGCCGGGCTCCGCCTACCGCAACCATTGGGCCCAGCCGCTTGAAACAGCTTCAAAAATAAGCTGAAACCACAAGCTGTGACAAAGTGAGAAATGCCTTAAATATAGGCATTGGCCGAGGGCGCCGGGCGATACGCCCGAAAAGCGTGCGGATTTTTTAACCTTTCGGCAACAAATGGGGGTGGCGGGCGGGGGTACGGGGGCCAGCGTTCCCGCCATCCGGGGCCCTTGTTCGCACTGCGGCACGAACTTTGAAAGGGGTGGACGGTTGGCTGATGGCCGGATCGGTTCCTGGGGGCAGACCTAGGGGTGCCGGAACCGGCTTAAACGAACGGGAATGGGGAGCCAGATGAACCGTTTGCTTGGGAACCGCTTACTTGGATTGATGGTGATGGCGCTGTCCGGCATGGCGCCGGCGCTGGCCTTCGCTCAGGACGCCGCGGCACCCGCCGCGGCCGCGGCCGCCGCTGCGGCGCCCGCCGCGCCCACCATCAGTGGGGGAGACACGGCGTGGATGCTGACGTCCACCGCCCTGGTGCTGATGATGACCATTCCCGGCCTGGCGCTGTTCTACGGCGGTATGGTCCGGAAGTTCAACGTGCTGGCCATGGTGATGCAGAGCTTCGCCATCACCTGCCTGGTGACCGTGCTGTGGGCGCTGGTCGAATACAGCCTGGCCTTCTCCGCGGCCAGTGACGCCGCCGACGCCAAGGAATTCATCGGCGGCTTCAGCCGTGTGCTGCTGGCGGGTATGGACCCGACCGGCACCCACGCCCTGGCCCCGACGATCCCGGAGCCGGTGTTCATGATGTACCAGATGACCTTCGCGATCATCACGCCGGCGCTCATCACCGGCGCCTTCGCCGATCGCATGAAGTTCTCGGCCATGCTGATCTTCATCACGCTGTGGTCGCTGGTCGTCTACGCCCCCATCGCCCACACGGTGTGGCATCCCAACGGCTACCTGGCCAAGCTGGGCGTGCTGGACTTCGCTGGCGGCACGGTCGTGCACATCAACGCCGGCATCGCCGGCCTGGTGGCCTGCCTGGTCATCGGCAAGCGCAAGGGTTACCCCAACGCCGACTTCAGCCCGCATAACCTGGTGCTTAGCCTCATCGGCGCCTCGCTGCTGTGGGTGGGCTGGTTCGGCTTCAACGCCGGCTCGGCCCTGACGGCCGGTCCGCGCGCCGGCATGGCCATGACCGTGACCCAGGTGGCCACCGCCGCGGCGGCGCTGGCCTGGGTGTTCGTGGAATGGGCGGTCAAGGGCAAGCCCTCGGTCCTGGGCATCATCTCGGGCGCCGTGGCCGGCCTGGTGGCCATCACCCCGGCCGCCGGTTTCGTCGACACCGTCGGCGCCTTCGCCATCGGCATCGCCGTCGGCATCATCTGCTTCTTCTCCGCCACCTCGCTGAAGAAGGCCCTGGGCTACGACGACAGCCTGGATGCCTTCGGCGTGCACGGCATCGGCGGCATCGTCGGCGCCATCCTGACCGGCGTGTTCGCCAAGATGGCCGTGGCCAACAGCGAGGGCGCCTTCGCCGCCACGCTGAAGGACGCGCCGGACACGAAGCTGGGCCTGATCGAGGGCAATGCCGCCCAGGTCATCCTCCAGCTCGAAGGTGTGGCCTTCACCATCGTGTGGTGCGGCGTCATCACCTTCGTGCTGCTGAAGGTGATCGACCTGGTGATCGGCCTGCGCGTCGATGAAGAGATCGAGCGTGACGGCCTGGACATCGCCCTGCACGGCGAGTCCATCCACTAAGCCTTGGTTGCGTATCCTAGAGGGATGGCCAAGCTATCCCTAAGGGACTGAAGTCCAAGCGGATCCGTGGGAACGGACGTCGGCCGGCGATGTTAGACTGACCCGGCCGGCCCCGCCCCCGGCGATCACGAATATCCAATCAGGGAGTGGTCTGATGAAGTTCATTATCGCGGTGATCAAACCCTTCAAGCTGGATGAGGTGCGCGACGCCCTGACCGGCCTGGGGGTGCAGGGCCTGACCGTCACCGAGGTCAAGGGCTATGGCCGGCAAAAGGGCCAGACCGAGATCTACCGGGGCGCCGAGTACGCCGTCAGCTTCCTGCCCAAGATGAAGATCGAAGTGGCCGTGCCCGACGATCTGGCCGACAAGGCGGTGGAGGCCATCCAGGCCGCCGCCAACACCGGCAAGATCGGCGACGGCAAGATCTTCGTGCTGGAACTGGCGCAAGCCGTGCGTATCCGCACGGGCGAGACCGACACCGACGCGCTGTAAGGCCGCCGGTCACGGGACGCAACGGCACCGGCCAGCCCGGCGATCAGACCCCGGGCTGGTGTTGGGAACGGTGTTGTCCGGACACGTCGAAAGAAGGGCGGCGGCCTTGGGGGCGCCGCCCTTTTTCATTCAGTTGGCGGCCAGCAAGGCCAGGGCGAAGGGCTGCGGCCCCTGGGGCACGTTGGCGCCCACCACCTGCACGGTCCAGGTGCCGGCCGCCGCCGCCGGCACGGCGATGGCCTCGACGTTGTTGGCGCTGTCCATCGTCTGGCCACTGGGGGCCTGGCCGCCGGGTCCGGCATTGCCGGTGACGGTGGAACCATCGGGCCCGCGCAGCACCAGGTTCAGGTTGTTCACCAGGCTGGCGCCGGGATAGTCGCTGTAGGCCATCACCACCCGCAAGGGACTGCCGTCCGCCACCACCTGCAGGCTGTATTGGTAAAGGTCGCCGGTGGCGACGCTGCCGCCGTCCAGGAAGGTGGCGCGCAGGGGGGCCGCCGGCGCCAGGATGGTGTCCAGGTGGACGCGGCCAAAGCCCTGGTTGATGTCCGGCACCGGACCATCCGTTCCGCTACCATCCGTTCCGCGCAAGGGCACCGCGCCGGCGATGAGCGCCGCCTTCAACAGGGCGGCGGAGGGCGATGGCAGGCCCACCTGGGCGCGCAGGTATTCACGGATGAGGGCGATGGCCCCGGCAACCAGGGGCGCCGCCGTGCTGGTGCCGCTCTCATACATGTAGAAGGGCGTGGCGGGGGTGTAATAGGGCGTCTGGCCGTTGTAGCTGGCCAGCCGCTGCGACCGGGTCGACAGGATGAAGGTGCCCGGCGCCACCACGTCCGGCTTTATCCGCCCATCCTGGGTGGGCCCCCGGCTGCTGAAGGGGGCCATCTGGTCGGGGCCGCCCGCCACCAGGGCATCGACGGGCGCGGCCTTGGCGCCCCATTTGGCGCCGTTGGTGAGGGCGATGTCCTGCCGGTTGTTGGCGCAGGCGCCCACGGTGACGCAGTTCTTGGCCGTGCCGGGCGGTGTCACGCTGCCGGGATCGATCCGGCCGTCGCCATCATTGTCGGCGCCGTCATTGCCGGCGGAAAAGACGATGCAGAAGTCCGGATTGTTCCAGACGAAGGTGTCGATGTCCGTGCAGTAGGAATTATAGGCCTGCTTGGTGCCGCCGCCCCAGGAATTGGAATGGATGCGGGCGCCCTTGCCGTAGGCCGCGCTGTACAACACCTTCAGGTCGCTGGGCAGGCCGGCCAGGGAATAAGGCGGCGGCGGGGTTTGCCCGTCGACCGGCTTCCAGTCCAGGAACTGTTCCACCGCCTGCATGATCACCTGCGCCTTATAAGCCAGGCCGCGCACCGGCCCGGCCAGGTTGGGCAGCTCGGCGCTGGCGGTGCCATCCCCCAGCAGGGCCCCGGCGGTATGGGTGCCGTGACCGTGGTTGACGTCGGCGGGGCCGTCGTCGGCGCCCGGGTTGTTGATGCGCGAGGCGTAGCTGGGGCTGATGGGATAGCTTTCCAACGCCAGGACACGGCCGGCGAAGTCCGGGTGGATGGTGGCGGGATCGCCGGAATCCAGGCCGGTGTCGCACATCGCCACCACCTCGCCGGCACCGGTCAGGCCCAGGAGCGGGGCGCGGACGCCCGTGGCGTCGGTCAGCACGCCGGCCGAGCCGATGATGCGGGTGGCCTGGTCGGTGGACGGCATGGGCAGCACATGGCGGCCGATGCGCTTCACCCCATGCACCCGGGCCAGGGCCAGCAGCTTGTCGCGCAGGGCGCCCTCGCCGGGCGCGGTCGTTTCCACCACCAGCAAGGCGCTGCCCGGGGCCTCATCAACGATGGTGAAGCCGCAGGCGGCGACATCGGCCTGGTGGTGCCGGGCCTGGGCGGCGTCGAAAAACTCCACCGTGTAGGCGTCTGGCAGGGCGTGGCCGTGCTGCGCGCCCGGCACCGGCGGGGCCGCCAGCGCGTCGACCTCATGGATCAGGCGGGCGGAATAAGGCAGATGGCCCACCCATCGAACCGTGTCCAGCTGGCTCAGCACCCCGGCCTCGTCGGCGGTGGCGCGGACGATGATGGCGAAGTGCTGATAGGGTTCCACCACCTCCGCCCCCGTCGCCGTCACGGCGGCCAGCCATCCATCCTGGATGGGGCCGACGAACTGGACGATGTAGTGGTGGGCGCCCGGCGGCAGGGGGGCCTCGTCATCATAGGCCGGATGCGCCTCATGGCTGCCGTCGGCGGCCACGCGCGGGATGGCGGTGTCGATGGGGGCGGCACCCGTGTTGGCCATGGTCAGCGTGTACAGGGCGCTGATGTCTTCCGTGAGGCCGGTGGCCAGCACGGCCGCGGCGGCGTCATCGCCGTCCACCTCCACGATGCGAAAGGCGGGATAGCTTTGCAGCAGCCGGACGCCGGGCAGGGCAGCCAGGTCCTGCGCCGACGCATCGAAAACCTTGATCACGCGTGACATGGTGCGGTTCCCCCAAGGCCACGGCGCGCGGCCCCGCCGCTGTCCGCCATGGCTGTATTTCCCGTTGCGACACCATCTTAAGGTAGGCGGAGGTCGCCGCCAACGGGACAGTGGGGCAAGGGAGGGTACCGGGGATCAGAACCGGTAGGCGATGCTCAGGTTCAGGGTGAATTGCGAGCTTGCGCGGGTGATGGGGCTGTCGGCGGCATCCCCCAACAGCTTCTGGTATGCCCCGTCGGCCGTCATGAACCAGTTCTCGGTCCAGAACCACACGGCGCTGGTGCCGAAGCCGGCGCTGCTGAAGCCGCTGCCGGGCGTGTACTGGCGGTAGCCGCTGCGGATCGACTGTGACGGGTTGATGCCGAAGTAGCGCCGCATGTAGGACGAGTCGGCGTAGGTGGCAGTCGGGCCCACGAAAACGAAGAATTGTTCGGACCCGGCGACGGGCAGGTAGGCGCTGATGTCGCCCACCCAGCCGTTGTTGCCGCCGAACCCCCGCCGCACGGCGGTGCGCAGCACCACGGGGAAGATGGTGTATTCGGCGAACACCTTGGCCTCCGGCGCGGGGGAGATGTCGCCCAGCCCGCGCAGTTGCGAGCTGTCGTCCTGGTCGCGCCCGACGTCGAAGCCCAGGGCGACGCCGGCGCGGAAGTTCTCCCCGCGCAGCAGGTTCACGCCCAAGCCCTCACCCATGGAGAAGAAGGCGATGTCCTTGTAGCGCACGTCCAGGTTAATGCCCGGCTGCACATGGTATTCGGATGAGCCGACGTAGCGCGGCTGGAACGACGTCGCGGCCCCAAAGCTGACATCCCAGGTCGGCAGCGGGTTTTCAAACTTCGACCGCAGCAGCACGCCGGCCGAATATTGCCATTCGCTGAGGGGGGAGGGTGTCTGCGCCTGGGCCTTGCCGGGCATCAGGCAGAACAGGCAGAGCGCCAAGCCGAGCACCAGGCTGAGCAGCGCGGGGCGGCCGATGGTCTGCGGGGAGGATGATGGGCCGGAAACGTCCATGATTTGTTTTTGCCTCCTGTGGAGAGGATTGGCTTCTGGGGCCGAAGAAAATCGGGTGATGTCAGAACACCCAAGGATTTCAAAGGTTCCCGCGCCATGGGGATGGGTCATGGATGGCACCGTGCCTGGTTGATGCGGTTTTTTCGATTCAGCCAGACGGCGACCCCACCTCAGCAATCGGGCCATCCGCTTCGACCGGCTGGATGCGGGCGGAAGGGCGACAGTTATGCCCCCGCTTAAAACTTTTATCCGGGCGTCCTATTGCGGATGCTTTTGTTACGCTGTGCCTGATAGGCCGTTTCGACAGGGGCGGCTAAGCATGGGGCGTTGAAGAAGAATGGGGGTTCCATTGAAGAACAGGCGTTGGGGGCTGCTGGTGGCGGCCGTGTTGGCCGTGACGCTGCCGGCGGTCATGGCTCCGGCCGTGATGGGCGTCGCGCAGGAGAAAAAGGAGGACAAACAGGATCACAAGGATGGCGCCCCGAAGGCCGGCCCCGATGCCGCCAAGCCGGACGCGCCCAAGCGTGTCACCGTCGATCGTTCGGGCACCTTCAACGGCAAGCGGATCGACTACACCGTTTCAGCCGGCGAAACCTATCTGCGTGATGAGAAGGGCGAGCCCGTCGCCAGCATCTTCGCGGTCGCCTACACCAAGAAGGGCGCCAATCCCGCGACGCGGCCGGTGACCTTCCTCTACAACGGCGGTCCCGGCTCCGCCAGCCTGTGGCTGCACATGGGCGTCTTTGGCCCTAAGCGCGTGCAGATCCCGGCCGATGCCGAGAACCCCGGCCCGCCACCCTTCCCGTTGGTGGACAACGCCTATTCCATCCTGGACGTGACCGACCTGGTGTTCATCGACCCGGTCGCCACCGGCTACAGCCACGCCCTCGGCAAGGGGGAGGAGAAGGACTTCTTGGGCGTGCGCGAGGATGCGAAATCCATCGCCCAGTTCGTGCGCGTCTGGCTGGGCGACAACAAGCGCTGGAACAGTCCCAAGTTCTTGGGCGGCGAAAGCTATGGCGGCATCCGTACCGGCGCCATGCTGCCGGAATTGAGCGGCACCACCTCCACCGTGTCCCTGAACGGCATCATCCTGATTTCGCCGGCCATGGACTATACCTCGCTGACCTTCGCGCGGGGCAACCTGGTGCCCTATTGGTCCTTCCTGCCCAGCTATGCCGCCACGGCCTGGTATCACAAGAAGGTGGCCGACACTTCCATGGGCTTCGACAAGTTCCTGGCCGACGCCCGCCAGTTCGCGGCAACCGAGTACGCCTCCGCCCTCATCCTGGGCAACCGGCTGTCGCCGGAGCAGCACAAGGCGGTGGTGGCCAAGCTGGCCCATTTCACCGGCCTGTCCCCAGCCTTCATCGAGCAGTCGCACCTGAAGATCCAGGACCACCGCTTTATGAAGGAACTGCTGCGCGACCAGGGCAAGAGCATCGGCCGCATCGACGGCCGCTACCTGGGGGAGGATTACGACAGTTCCGGTGAGCGGCC
Organism: Nitrospirillum guaranorum; assembly: GCF_034653275.1. Classification (NCBI taxonomy): domain Bacteria; kingdom Pseudomonadati; phylum Pseudomonadota; class Alphaproteobacteria; order Rhodospirillales; family Azospirillaceae; genus Nitrospirillum; species Nitrospirillum guaranorum. The sequence goes on from NZ_JAYEES010000001.1 coordinate 533,309, forward strand.
GGACAACGACCCCTCGCTGAACGGCATGAGCGGGGCGTTCAGCGCCGTGGTGAACACCTATTTCCGCAACGACCTGGGCCTGGACATGGGCGGGCGTGAGTACAAGGTGCTGGGCTCCCTCTACCGCCGCTGGAACTACGCCCAGGTGGACGGCGGCGGCAGCGAGCCCTATCGCGGCACCGACGTCGGCCCCTTTGTCGGCGACGCCATGCGCCAGAACAAGGGCATGCGGGCCTTCGTCGCCATGGGCTATTACGACCTGGCGACGCCGTTCTTCCATACCGAGAACAGCTTCAACGATGCCGGCGCGCCCACCAACCGGGTGTCGTTCAACTACTACCCCGGCGGCCATATGATGTACGTGCAGCCCCAGGCCATCGAGAAGCTGACCCAGGACATCCGCAAGTTCATCGTCGCCGGCAGCCCGGCGCAGAACTGACGCGCGGTCGGAAAAGGTGTGGGCGGGGAATGCGTCCCCGCCCCTCTTTCAAGCCGCCGCCTTTTTAGCGGTCGCGCACCACGCTCAGGCTGTAGGACATGTCGCCCACCTGCAGCTGATAGCCCATGCCCAGCATGGAACGGGACACGGTGGCGACCTCGCCGCCCTTCAGGTGGATGCGGGCGTTTTCCTGCGAGCGCCAGACCTGGCCGTTTTCCAGGGTGAAGATGGGCCGGCCGGCGGGGTCGGGGCGCATGGAGACGATGCGGGACTGGATGTTGTCCAGTTCCACCGCGACGGGCGGCGGGGGCGGCTCGTGCTTGCCGAAGGTGGCCTCGGTCTGGTCGGCCTTGGCGCTGGGCGGGCTGCCGAACGTGGGCTCCGCCGCCTTCTTCATCTCCGCCTCCAAGCCATCGCTGCTCTTGTCGAAGCAGGCCAGGCGCTGGTCCCGGTCGGCGATCTTCTTGCAGGCCACCACCTCGCCGGCGGCGCCGGGGGCGGTCGCCGCCTGGGCCGGTGCGGCCAGGGCCAAGAGGGCCGCCGCGAGGGGGGCGGCAATGCGGGCGTGCCTCATCCATTTTCTCCCATACCCCGCCACCAAGGGGGGCTGAACGCGAAAGGGGCCGGACCGGTTTCCCGATCGCGGCCCCGACTTTCGAGGATGGGGGCCCGGCGTCGCCGCCCGGCCCCCGCACTCATCAGAACTTCACCGTCGTACCGACGAAGAAGGTACGGCCGACGATGTCGTACGAACCGCCGCCACCCGTGGTGACCGGGAACGTGGCGTACGAACCGCCCTGGTACGAGCCCTGGTACAGGAAGGGCACGGCCGGGGGCATCTTGTCCGCCAGGTTGTTGATACCGCCGAACACCGTGATGTTCTTCCAGCGGTAGCGGGCGGAGACGTCGTGGTACCAGTAGGTCGGGATCTTGTTGAAATCAGCGATTTCAGCAGTGGAGTTCGGGAAGGTCTCGGACTCGCCGATGAAGCGGCTGGACCAGGTGACCGACAGGTTGTTCCAATCCCAGGTGCCGGTGAAGCGGCCCTTCAGGTGCGGATAACCGACGGTGCCGGCGCGGTACAGCTTGTTCTCGGCGTGGGCCGGGTCCTGGATGATGATGCTTTCCGGAACCCAGGAACCGGTGAAGCCCAGGTTCAGGCCGCCCATGTTCTCCAGGCCAACCTTGTCCAGTTCGAAGGCGTAGTCGACCTGGAAGTCCAGACCGCGCACCACTTCCTTACCGATGTTGACGGTGTTGCCATAGATGGTGGCGATGGAACCGTCCGCACGGCGGGTGATCAGGCCGCACTGCGCGGCGGCGCTCAGATCATAGCAGTTGGTCAGGATGGAGTTGGAGGTCAGCGCCGCCTGGCCCTGGGTGATCTTCACCAACCAGTAGTCGGCGGTGACGTTCAGGCCCGGGATGAAGGTCGGCGTGAACACGGCGCCGGCCGTCAGGGTGCGGCCGATTTCCGGCTTCAGGTTGATGTTGCCGCCCGTGCGGGTGGACGGGTTGCCGAAGTCGCTGGACTTATAGTTAGCGGGAACCACGGCCGAGCAGTTCGCAAAGCGGGTCGCACTGGCGTGGATGTTCTCAATCGAGCAAGGATCGCTGACGCCCAGGAAGTTGTCGCCGGCCGGGGTGAACAGGTCGTCGATGTTGGGCGCGCGCACCGCGCGGGCGATGCCGCCGCGCAGCTTCACGTCGTCGTTGACGGCCCAGCCGGCCTGGACGTTCCAGGTGCTGGCGGGACCGGCCAGCGAGTAGTCGGAGTAACGATAGGCCAGGTCCAGGTCCACGGCCTTGGCGAACGGCAGGTCGCGCAGGACGGGGACGCTCAACTCACCGTACACTTCCGTGGTGTCGTAGCTGCCGGAGACGGAACCGTTCTGGTTGCCGTAGATGGTACCGGTGGGCTGGTTCTGCAGGAAGTCGGTCTTGTCCACCGACTCTTCCTTCCGGTACTCGACGCCGGCGGCGAAGCTGACCGGGGCCATGGTGCCGGTGAACAGCGCCGGGAACTTGAACAGGTCGCCGTTCAGGTTGAAGGCGGCGTCGTGCTGCTGCAGCGTCGCCATTTCCTTGGTGTAGGTGTAGGCGTAGGCCTTCTGCGCGGCGGTCAGCGGGCCGACGACGAACGGGTTGATGGGGACGCAACCGTTGGCCTGGGCGGTGGCGTCGCGGCAAACGATCTTGCCGCCCACGTTCACGGCGTCCAGCTGCTGGTTGAACAGGCTGACGACCTTGTCGGTGTTCACGAAGCTGGTGCGGTTGCGGCCGTAATCGTAATAGGCCTCGTAGTGCCAGCCGTTGGTGAGGTCACCGTTCAGGCCGAACACGCCGCGCATCACCTCGTATTCGTAGGCGTATTCGCGCGGGCCATACCAGTCTTCGTTCAGACGGGTGATGGTGAGGTTGGGAATTGACGGGTTCGCCGCCAGGATGGCCTTCAGATCCGAAGGCAGATAGGCGTTGTCCCGCTGAATGGTCAGCGCGCCGGAACCCAACTGACCGTTGGTGCCGGTGGCGGGTGTGCCCGTGCCGTTGGTCATGGGCGTGGACCGGCTGGTGCCACGGCTGTCGGAATACTTCAGGTCGGCGAAGAAGTTCAGCGTGTCGATGGGGCCCAGGTCCTGCGCCAGGCGATAGTTGACCAGGGTATCGGCCACTTCGCGGATGTTGGGCGTGCGCAGGGTCAGGTACTTGGAGGTGTTGGCTCCATCACCGCCGATGGACACCGTGTCACCGGCGCTGGTGTTGCTCGTCGGCTTGTTGATGATGTTGCCGCGGTTGAAGGGAATCAAACCCGAGCCATCGGTCTTGAAGGTCAGGGCATATTGGCCGTAACCCGGGATGAAGGTACGGATCACCGGAGCGCCGCTGGCCGCGAACACCGACGACAGGGTCGGAGAGATGGTGATGCGGTCGGGGATGCCGTCGTTGGGAAGCTTGCTGGCCGGGTTGGCCACCAGGGAGTAGTTGTACAGCGCTTCCGGCCGGTCGCGGCCGTACAGGCCCAGGTCGTGGTTGTAGTCGACCGCCAGGGTGATGTTGCCGCGGCCGCCGTCGAAGTTGTGGCCGACGATGGCGCTGACGTCGGTCGACTGATAGCCATCCCCATCCGACCAGTTGTACTGGATGGTGGCTTCGGCGCCTTCGTAGTTCTTCTTGGTGATGACGTTGACCACACCGGCCACGGCGTCGGCGCCGTACACGGCGGAGGTACCGCCCGTCACCACTTCGATGCGCTCGACCAGCGCCGGCGGGATGCTGTTCAGGTCGACCAGCGAGGTGCCGCCCGAGCCGTTGCGGCCCGACAGCGAACCGACGTGGCGCTTGCCGTCCACCAGGGTCAGGGTGCGGTATTCACCCAGGCCGCGCAGGTTGGCGAAGTTCACGCCAGCGCCGTTGATGAAGCGGGCGTTGGTCGACGGACCCATGTCGTTCTGGGTCTGCGGCAGCTGGCTCAGCACGTCGACGGTCGAGGTCAGGCCGGTGGCCTGGATGGCCTCGGAATTGATGACCTGGACGGGGGTGGGCTGGGTCAGGTTGGGGCGCGCGATGCGCGAACCGGTGACGACGATTTCCTCAAGGGAATCATCGGCGGCGGCCTGCTGCTTCTGCTGGGCCTGGGCGGTGGTCGCGGCCAGCGCCATCAGGGCGCCCGCAGCGATGCCATGGCGCCACACCTTACGGCGGGCGGCGACGGAAATCTCCCTCATGCCTCTCCTCAATCTCTCTTCTATCTTGATCGTTGGCCGGCCCCCCAACGGCGTCCAGCCAGCCCGGCGCCCGGTTAAGTGGGGCAGGATTGCGACCAATTTCTTTTGCAGAAGTGCGATCGAGTAAACGGCGGATTTTGTAACAGTCTGTATCAACCGATAGGTGTGCGAATTTTGTCACATTTTTGATAACAGCAGAAACGCAAAGGTATCAAAAATGGAAATGTTATTACCTAAGGCCTATTCCGTGACCTATCGCCGCACCCACGGTCTCACCGAAACGAAAACGCGCCGCAACCAGGGGCGGCGGCGCGAGACTCGTTTGTTATCTGAATATTGTATAAGCTAATCAGCTTATTGCAGTGGTTTCCGGAATTTCAGCACGAAATTATCGGCCTCGCCCACCGCCAGATAACGATCCCGATCCTTATCCTTAAGCGCTAGGGTTGGCGGCAGGGTCCATACGCCTTCCGGCCAATCCTTGCTGTCCTTGGGATTGGCGTTGATCTCGGAACTGCCCACCAGCTCGAAACCGGCTTTCTTGGCCAGCGCGATGGCGTAATCCTGCCTTACGTAACCACTGGTTGCTTTCGGGTCCTGGGCCTGGGCGTCGCTGCCGCGATGATCCTCGATGCCCAGGATGCCGCCGGGCTTCAGCGCCCGATAAAAGGCCGCCATGGCCTCGTCCGCGTAGCCGCCGCCCATCCAATTGTGCAGGTTGCGGAAGGTGACGATCAGGTCGGCGCTGCCGGCGGGCGCGATGTCGAACCGGCCCCGGCCGAATTCCGTCACCTTGACCTTGCCGTAGCGCGCCGGGTCGGCGGCAAGTTTGGCGTCGAAGGCGGCGTTCTCGCGGTTGGCGTAGGCGCTGTCCGTGCCCCGGGGGTTGGCGGCGGCGTAGTAGGTGCCCCGGTCATGCAGGTAGGGCGCAAGGATCTCCGTCCAATAGCCGCCGCTGGGCGAGATCTCGACCACCGTCTGGTCCGGCGCCAGACCAAAGAAGGCCAGTTCCTGCAGGGGGTGGCGGGCGGCGTCGCGCGCCTGGAATTGGGGCGAGCGGGCGGGCGAGGCCACGATCTGCGCCAGCACGGGATCGGGCTTGGCCTCTTCGGCGCCCAGGGTGGGCAGGCTGAAGGCGGTGGCGCCGGCCAGGACGGCCAGCTGAAGCAAGGGCCGCAGACGCATGGGGGTGTTCCTCGGGGGCTTGTGGGCCATTCTGGGGGGCCGTTATGCCGGCCCGTCGTCATGAGCGTGAAAGTGTACGGGAAGAGAGCCCATCGGTGCTATGGGGCAGCCACCGGTGGTTCCATCCCCACATCGTGAAGCGGCCCCCCGGACGGGGTGTTCAACAGGTGATCGGCCAGCAACTTGGCGAAGCGGGGCAGGCGGGCGCGGCCGCGCGTGCAGACCTTCAGGTCGCGCACCGCCCAGCTGTCGGCCAGGGCGATGCAGCGGATGTCCATGGTCTGGGCGGCGCGCCGCGCCGTGGTTTCCGGCACGATGCCGATGCCGACGTTGCCCTCCACCAGGCGGCAGATGCCGTCGAAGCTGCGCAGTTGCACGCGCAGGCGCAGGCGCCGGCCGGCGCGGGCCGCGCGGTCGGACAGGAAGCGCTGCAGCGCCGCCGCCCGGTCCAGTCCCACCAGGTCGTGGTCCATCACCTCGGCGAAGGTCACGGTCTCGCGCCCGCCCAGCGGATGGGCGGGCGCGGCCACCAGGACGAACCGGTCCTGGCGGAAAGGGTAGGTTTCCAGGTCGCCCGTCTCCACCGTGCCGGCGACGATGCCGATGTCGCCGGTGCCGTCGGCGATGGCGGCCACGATCTCATCGCTCAACCGTTCCTCCACATCCACCGACACCAGGGGGTGGGCGTTCAGGAAGCTGCTCAGCAACTCGGGCAGGAATTCCGTCAGCGCGTTGGTGTTCGACAGGATGCGGACGTTGCCGGCCGCCCCGCCGGCATAGACGCTCAAATCCTCGCGCAGGCGTTCCGTCTGCTCCAGGATGGCGCGGGCATGGGCCAGCAGGGCGCGGCCGGCGGGGGTGGGTGTCACCCCGTGCCGTCCCCGGTCCAGCAGGGTGGCGCCCAGCGACACCTCCATGTTGCGGATGCGGGTGCTGGCCGCCGCAAGGGCCAGGTGCGCCCGTTCGGCGCCCCAGGTGATGCTGCCCGCCTCCACCACGTCGCGGAACAGGGCCAGATCGGTCAGGTCGAATTGCATGGAAGCCCCCTCCGCGGATCATCCTTCGTCATCGGCGAAGGCACACTGCGCGCAATACACATTGTTGCCAAGGGTTCGGCGACCGATACTTCGCCTGTGACGGAGCGATCGCACGAACCGACGCTCCACCGTCCGGGGCTCCGCATCGCGGGCGGCCCCTCGAAACCATAAAGGATTCCATCATGACCGGCCGCCTTTCCGGTGGCGCCGGCGGCGCGCTGTCGCGCGCGTTGCTGGGGCTGCTCCTGCTCGCCTTCATCCTCTTGCTGATGCTGCGCCCGGCCTTGTCGGTGGCGCTCGACAGCCAGGGCCATCCCTGCACCCTGGTGCGGGTGGTGCCGGATGTGGATGAGATGTCGCCGACACAGGTGGCGAAGCCCGGGCCACCCTCTTTCGGCCCGGACGCCTATGGCGACTGAGTCTCATTCGGCCGCAGGAAACGGGATGGCGGCGGTGGCGGCGCGGGGCAGGGTGGGCGCATCGACACCTCACAATCGGTTGCCATCATCATGACCCTGTCCTTCACCGTCACCGGCCTGGACCCGGCGCCCTTCGCCCCTCTGTTCGCCCTGGATGAGGTCGGCCTGCTGGCCGCTGGCGCGCGCCGCCAGGCGGTGGATGCCCCCGGGGCCTTCCCCTGCCGCGTCAGCCTGGATGATGCCCGGCCGGGGGAGCGTGTGGTGCTGGTGAACCATCAGCACCAGCCGGCCTTCACCCCCTATCGCTCCGCCCACGCCATCTATGTGCGCGAGGGCGTGGATGTGGCATGCCGCACGGTGGACGTCCTGCCGCCGGCCTTGCGGCGGCGCATCCTGTCCCTCCGCTGCTTTGACGCGGGTCATATGATCGTGACCGCCGACCTGGTGGACGGGGCGGAGGCCATTCCCGTCATCCGCCGTCTGATGGACCGGCCGGACGTGGCCTACATCCACGCCCATTACGCCAAATACGGCTGCTATGCCGCACGGATCGACAGGGCGTGATGCCGCTTTCCCGGGTAAGGCGCTTGCGTCGCCATCCCCGGGCAGGGGAATATCAGCGCCCCGCCAGCCCGGTGGGGCGCCGTCGCCATGCCGGCGGCCAGGATGACGGATCAGCGGACGGATGCGGCGGTCGCGGCAGCAGCGGGACAGGGTGACCATCCAGGACGTGGCCCAGCGCGCAGGCGTGTCCGCCATGACCGTGTCCAACGTCGTCAACCGCACCGGCAAGGTGGGGGAATCCACCCGCGCCCGGGTCGGCGCCATCATCGAGGAAATGGGCTATGTGCCCAGCCAGGCGGCCCGCCATCTGGTGGGGGCGGCCCCGGCGCGCATCGGGCTGATCTACCTCGACATCGAAAGCATGTTCCTCAGCCTGGCGCATGGCGAGGTGTCGGCCGCGGCGGCGGAGAAGGGCCTGCAACTGATGGTGCGCCGCGCCGCTGACGCCACCCCGGACACGGCGGTGGCCGTGGCCCAGTCGCTGGTGCGCTCGGGCGCCGACGCGCTGCTGCTCATCCCGCCCTTCGCCGAACTGCTGACCGGCGCGCCGGCCTTCCGCGCCCTGGCGGTGCCGTCGGCGGCCATCGCCACGGCCGGCACCCTGCCCGACATGGCGACGGTGCGCATCGACAACCACGCGGCGGGCCGGGCGGTGACCGAACTGCTGATCGCCCGCGGCTATCGTCGCATCGCCATCCTCACCGGCCCCGCCGGCCATTCCGACAGCGTCGCCCGGCTGGAAGGGTACAAGGCGGCCCTGGCGGGCCATGACATCCCCTTCCAGTCGGCCTTGTGCGCAGAGGGTCGTTTCAGTTTCGAAACGGGCCTTATCGCCGCCGATACCCTCCTGGATCTCGATCCCCGGCCGGACGCCATCATGGCGGCCAACGACGACATGGCCGCCGCCGCCCTGTGGGCCGCGCACCGGCGGGGGCTCGTGCCGCCCCGCGACCTGGCCGTCACCGGCTTCGACGACACGCTGGTGGCCACCCGGGTCTGGCCGGCGCTGACCACGGTGCGCCAGCCCATCAAGGACATGGCCAACCGCGCCATCGACCTGCTGATCGAGGCCTTGGGCAAGCAGCCGGCAGCGGGGATGGCAGCGGGGACGGCAGTGGCTATGGCGGCCGGAACCGCCCCGGCCAAGGCGCCGCGCGACGTCGTGCTGGACTTCACGCTGGTGGAACGCGGCTCCGTGCGGCCGGTGTAAATTCCGCTTCTGGTTTATCGTTAAACCCACCATCCTCCGCCCCATGAACATCATGTGGGGGCCGAGATGGGAGTGACCGCGCGCGATTTTCAGGCCGATGGGGCGCCAACGGACGCCGCCGGGGCGGGCGATGCCGTCGCCACGACCGCCACCGGCAAACAGCATTTCGAGGTGCTGGACGGCCTGCGCGGCACGGCGGCGATGCTGGTGGTGCTGTATCACATCCAGGGCATCACGGTCGATTTCGCGCAGGGGCGCCTGATGCTGCCACACGCCTATCTGGCGGTGGATTTCTTCTTCGCCCTGTCCGGCTTCGTCATCGGCTACGCCTATGACGACCGCTGGGGGCGCATGGGCGTGGCGGGTTTCCTGAAGGCGCGGCTGTTCCGCCTGCATCCGCTGGTGATCCTGGGCACTTTGTTCGGCTTCGGCGCCTATATTCTGGATCCGTTCGCCGGGGACACGCAGAACGCGTCGGTGGGGGCGCTGCTGGTGGCGCTGGGCATGGGGCTGCTGTTACTGCCCACTTGGCCCCTGCCCAATCGCTGGCTGGACACCCACACCCTGAACGGCGCCTCCTGGACGCTGTTCCAGGAATACATCGCCAACATCGCCTACGCCCTGGTGTTGCGTCGCCTGCCGACCCGTGCCCTGGGCATCCTGGCGGTGCTGGCCGGTCTGGTGCTGGCCGCCTGCGCCGTGACCATCGGCACGCTGGACCGGGGCTATGGCTGGGACAATTTGGGCATGGCGCCGGTACGCCTCTGCTTCCCCTTCCTGACCGGCCTGTGGCTTTACCGCGTGCACGATCGCCTGCCCCGCTCGCGGGTCGGCTATCTGCCCTTGTCGCTGCTGCTCATCCTGGCCTTCGCCGCCCCCAGCCTGCCGGAGGTGGGCGGCGTGAAGCTCAATGGCGTCTATGAGGCCGCGTGCGTCCTCCTGCTGTTCCCAGCCCTGGTCATGACCGGCGCCCATTCCAACCCCGGCCGGGGCTTGGGCCGCCTGTGCGCGGTGGCGGGCCGCCTGTCCTACCCGCTCTACATCACCCACTTTCCATTCCTGTACGTCTGGGCCAACTTCGTCGCCCACGGCGGCGCGGCGCCGTCCGTGATCACCGCCGTGGCCTTGGCCCTGATCCCCTTCGAACTGCTGGTCGCCTGGGCGTCCTCCACCCTCTGGGACATGCCTGTCCGCCGCTGGCTGCGGCGCTATTGAGGCCCCCAAGCCGGTGTGTGATTGGCAGCAACTCTTTGCGCGACCTCTAACATAACTAACTGAAATAAAACGATATTTTATGAGGCGACTCTTCATTGTCGGCGAAATTCGCAGCATTGGGGAGACGTAAAAAAGCCGGACCATCATCACGATGATCCGGCCTTCTCCCGAGATAGTGTCAAAAATTGGCTATGTCACAACGAAGATAAAATCTGTAACGCCCAATGCGAAATGCCGCCGATATATTCTTTGATCTTGAGATTGAGTTTAGTTCCCGACTTGATGCGCCAAGTTTCTTCATTAATTCACGATGTGATACGTATTTCTTTATAAATTCCTCAAAATCCTCTCTTGATGTGACCAAACGCTCTACGTTTGTAAGCCCATTTCTTTCTTTGAAGACCGGAAGATGGCCGTCTTTTATCAATTTCCTTACGATTCCATATCCAAACCCAGTTTCCTTGCAAATATCAAGCGACGATAGCGACGGCTTCTTTCTCTTGTTATTTACTACCAATGAAACTTCTTCGATGTCGAACATAATATCCGAGAGGCCATTTCGGCCATTGCCCATTGATGATTCCGTCAATTGCTTATTGATATTCATGGAAAACAGCTCAAGTTCCGAACTTCTCGCAACGACAGATGTCTTGGCGACGTCATAGCGCTGCTTGCCGTCAGCAAGATCGTTTTGGCATTGATCAATGATGGATTTCATGAAATTTTCCAAATCTTCTTTGAGGAAAAGATATTCAGAATTGGAGCCATTTTCGATCTTCTTGTATGGCTTAATCAAGCCACCATCCACGATCGACTTCATATTCTTTTTAGATGTACTGATATACAATCTTGCTGTCTCTATGCCCATGGAATTTTGCGTGATGTGCAACGCCCGCTCGCTCTTCTTATCGGCCTTGAAAACGATGCGGTCATCGCTGGAGTTTCTCTGACTCTCAGTGATGATATCCATGCTGTGCAGCAAGGAGCGGAGACGTTTACGGTGCACACCTGTCGCCTTCCGAGCCGCGTGAATGGACCACAGGCGTCGCGTCTCCAGCTTCTCGCCCAGCACCATCATTCCCGGGTCGGCAGGCAGCCTGTCCAGGAGCCACTCCCGGACCATGGTTCGCAGCCGCCCGTAGGACGGCTCGTCGCCGTCGGTCAGCAACCGATGCAGGTGCTTGAACAAGGCCGTTGCCCTTGCCTCGTTCCGGCCCTTCCAAAAGGGCTCGATCGCCTGTTCCAGAAACTGGAACAAGCCATTCTCTCCGCTTTCCAGCAGGTTGAAGCCCGCGTCACCGGCACGATGTAGAAAATTGTCGGATGCGATCAGCGGGTCCGTCAAGCACCCCTCCGCCAGGACGGCACCGACGGCCTCACAGAGGCGTCCTACGACGTGCAGCGGGAAATCATCGAGCCATGATTCCCTCTTGCCGCCCTTGCCCGCGAGACGATCCTGCAGATAGGCCTCAAGCCTTGACGGCCGGCGCTGCGCAGCTTGGCCGGCTAAGGCCTCGACGTCGATCCCGGCGATAGCGTTGGAGAAGTCCAGCGCCTCGAAGCGGTCGCCGCGCGCGATCCTCATAAGTGCCACGTTATGGACGGGACAGGTGCGGATCCAGCGGATCGCCCATTCGGCTCGCTGATAGGGGCCGGCCCCCTCCAGCGGCCACCTCGCCGCATCTGCGGCGAGGCAGCGGGGGCACGCGCGTACATGGGTCCACTTGACCGAGGACCGGACGACGACCTCTCCGCCGATGTCCAGGTATTCCCCCCGGGACCGGAACGAATGGCGCCCCAGAAGACCGGGGTCGGCGCCGCCCATCTCCGCCAGCCGGCGGAGCGTTTCCTCGTGGCCCTCCACCACGTCCCGGAAAGCCATCGAGAAATCGCCGCAGAACCGGCGGACGTCCGGACATCCGTTCCACATGGCCAACCTGCTGGCGAAACTGGTGGCGGTCTCATGCTCGCCATACGGTACGATCAGGCCCAAGGTCATGACCGCGCTCTCCGTCTGGCCTGTTGCCCCCCGTGTCGGCCTTGGCCGCCCTCCGGACGTGTGCGTGTCCTATCCGAAGGCTCCTGCAGGTCGTCGAGGCGGGAATTGGCGGGCTGCACCTCCTGCCAACCGTTGAGCAGGAAGATGTTCCCGTTCAACCGGCAGCCCCGTTCATGGGTATAGGCGTCGGCGAAATCCTCGATGCCCACCGTTGCCCTAGGTCCGCCACGGTCGAAGGCGGCAAGTACCGCCGCCCGACAGAGCTTGATGATCTCCCCGAACGCTCCCTCCGCCGCCGAGCAAAGGCGTTCCAGGAAATCGTTGTCCTGGAGGATCCCGTCCATCGCCATGCATCCGTGGTCGGATACGACATCCTTGACCAATTTGCGGAGACGGTCCGTGTTCTGGCGGAACGACAGGCTGTCGAAGCGGACCGTCCGGCTCCGGCGTTCAACCTGCCGGTCATGTCCGGCGAAGGAGGATACAGTCGGCAACCCTGAAATGATCAGGCTGATAGGCCAGCCGTCCGTTTGAAGCAGGGACTTGATCGTGTCGCAGATCTTCGTCAGGTCCTTGTCTGTGCCCCGACCCATCGCGTGGTGGGCTTCGTCGAGCCAAACGAACTTGATGGCATGCCTCCTCAGGTGAGTCCTGACCATCTTCCAGATGAGGTGGTCAGCGCGTTCGGTTTCCAGTTCATAGTCCATGGCGTCGAGGAAGGCCCACCCCAGGGCCTTCAGGGTACAGGGGGACGGCGTCAGCACCGACAACAGCCCCTGCTCCTTCACGGATGGAACCCTCCTGAGGCACTGATTGATGGATAGGGTCTTCCCAGCCCCGGACGGGCCGGCGACCACCAGCAATCTTCCTTCCGGGCGGGGCAGCTTGGCGGATACGAACATCCAGTCCACCAAATGCAGCATTTCCTTTTCGAGATGCTTGTCCCGGCCGGTCCTGAAGAATGGCGCGTGAAGCCGCTCCATCAGTTCGCAGCGAATCTCACGGTCGATCGTCATTCGTCCGCCTCCGTGACCCAGTCCTCGCACGCATCGTCGTCGACATCAGCGGCCGGCTCCGGCAGCGGTGTCCGGTCCATAGGAGGTCCCGCCGGCAAGGCGGCGCCCCCGTCCGTCCATCCGAAGATGTCGTCGTCCTCACCGTCGGACTCCTCGATGCCTTGCCCGCCCGTGACGAACTCGAAGGGCTTCCCGAGCTTGCGGTCGAAGGCGTCGAAATCCTCACCACGGAGGATCACCTTGCCCAGTTCGGCCCGTTCAGCCGCCGCCGTGCTGGAGTCCCGGATGGCCAGGATGGCGGCGTTGACGGCGGAGGCGGAGGCCTTGGCCATGTCCGCATGGCGACGGCGCAGTTCCTCCGTGGCGGCGCGCCATTCCCGCCAGGTGACACCGGCGAGATCCAGTCCTCCCACCGCGGGCTTCACCGAAAGCCATTGGCCGTCCGGGGCCTGGACGGAAATCGCACCGAGGTCGAAGCGGTCCACCCGGACCCTGACGGCCTGATTCCTGAAGGTCCGGCGAAGCTGTTGCAGTTCCCGCGACTGGTAGTGGATCCCCAGGACGCATACGCCGCCGGCCTGGATGCGCCGCTCGCACACGATCCCGAAGATGTTCCTGCGCTGGGTGGCGTTCGGCGGCGGGGCTGCGCCGTACTGCTTGGTAAGGCGCAGCCACGCGTTGCGCGGCGTCTCACCCGCCAGGCCGGCGTGAGGGGTGTTGTGGTAGCAGTCGAGCACCCACAGGATTAGGGTCCGGTTCAGTTCCTCGATGTCGATGCTGGCGTTCTCTTCTGAATCGTAGTCGCCTTTGGCGACGACGTTCTCGAATGTCTGGCCGGTGAAATTCCGGGTGAATTGTCGCTGGAGGGTTCCGAAGATCCTTTCCACCGTTCCCCTCATCTCCGGCAGACCGGCCGGCGGGTAGACGGCCCTGGCCTTGAGCGCGGCGATAACGCCCTTGGTCAGGTCGGCGATGAAGGCCGATCCGGAATCCATGACGACCTCGTCGAAGGTCCCGGCCATGTCCCAGCGCGTCTTGGCACCGGCGGCGGCGCTCAGGTGGGACTTGTCCGATACGACCATCTCCAGGGTGGCGATGGCGCTGGATGGCGACGGGGCATCCATAGTCAGGCGCATCGCGAGGATGCATCGCGTGGCGCAGTCGATGGCAAGGGAAAGCCAGGGCCGCAGCTTCCCGACCGCCTTCTGCTGTTCCTTGGAGAGGCTGGACCAGACGCCGGCCTTGATGAGAAGCACGTGCAGGTCGAACTGCATCTCATCCATCTCGATCCGCTCCAGTGGCCGGGTCACGAACTTGCCGCCGTTTACGGCGCCGAACATGCGGCGGGCCTTTTCCCAGCCTTCGCGGCCGACGGCGACGTGGAAGGGATCGATCGCGTCCACCATCTTGTCGAAGGTACGATGACTGACGGATTGGTACGGAAGCCGCCCTTCCGTCAGCCGCCGTTCGTTCTCGATGGCCAGTGCCGCGTTGTATTGCGCGAACAGTGCTGACTTGGTCCGTCTTTCAGAACTCGCGTACTCCTCCGCATGGCGCGCGGCGAATTCCCAGGACTCGGCGTCCTTGCGCGGACGGATGTTGCCGCCCTTTCCAGGGATCAGCGCCAGGGGATCGAAGCCGGTGTCGCGGTAAGCCTTCAGCCAAAGGCGGAGCGTGCTGGGACGCGGCGGCACGGGGATTTCGAGGACGGTGCCGCATCGGCCGCTGCCTCCCTGCCGGCGGAGCAGGTCGGCTGCGACATTGCGGTTGATGGCTGCGATGGCAGCGGCCATCGACGCGTCCGATCGCGTCGCCTTCCTTTCCTGTACCATGGCCAGGAAGCGGTCGCAGAAGGCTTGGCGCCAAAGGACTGTGCGCAGCACCTCCTGGGGCAGGTCCGGCAGGCTTTCGACCTTCTGGCTGGTCCGCAGGCGGGCCGACGTGCGGGTGAACCAGCCGCGGTCGACCTTGAGCCTGGATTGCCTGTGGAGGGTGTGGATTTCCTCATGGGAAAAGCTTTCGAACACGTCGTCGTGGTCGAGGCGTCGGAGCGTGTGTCCGAATTCGCCCATATGTTCCGGCCTGTATTCGACACCGTTGATCGTGACCTTGTCGAATTCGGTCAGGCGAAAGGGGGCCGCCGCGGTGGCGACAAGGGAAAGCAGGTGACGGCTGCGCATGATGGTTCTCCTGGTCTCGGTGTGCCTGAGCGGTTTCAGTGACGGCGAAGCGGAGGTTGCGTAGGCTCCACCATGGCTTCAGGTTGGATCGGACCCCTGCCTGCCAGTCTCAGGCAGCCCTCGTCGATGAGGCATGCCGTGGCGACGTAGCCTCGCGGGCCAATGCCGGCCATTCGGACAAGATCCGCGATTGGGAGTCTGCCGCGTAGCGTCGAGACGACCTTGGCGACCACGTCGATGTCGGCCTGGCTACGCTGTCGCCGCGCCCAGATGATGGTCCGTGCGGCGTCCGCCCTGGACTTGGTGATCTTGTCCTCTGCCAGAACGGTAAATCGATCTGCGAAGTCCGGTACCTGCAGCCGGATCAGGGACAGGATTTCCCTGATCCGGCTCCGCTCGATCTTGGAGGATGGCTTGACGGCAATGGCGATCCTGGCACCGTCAAACAGAGTGACCCGGAAGTCGAAGGTGTGCCCTCTACGGAGGCCGTTCGGGTCGACGTATTCGACCTCGGGCGGCTGGTCCTCGATCCCCACCACCCGATGATCGGTCATCAGGATGCAGGCCAGGTCCATTTCTAGCCGGCTTTCGAAGACCATGGTGCGGTTGGCGCGGTCGTAGAACAGTTCACCGCGGAACGAGGCGCGTGATCGGGCTGGTGGCTGGCGGCTTGCCGTCGTGGCTGCTGGCGGTGACCAGATGCCGCTATCGGACGTATGGTCCGTGTCCGGTTCTAGGAAGGTGGTGGTGGTGGCCGGCAAGATTGCCGGCCCGACCCTGCCTTGTCGGCGGGCGTGAAGATGGCGCGCGATGGCGCGTTCCTTCGTCATGTCAGCCTCCGTCCCGGAAGCCGCCTTCGCTGACGCCGCCGGGGGTGATGTCCTGGGGTACTGGGGCGGGGGCGGCCCTGGCCTCCACGATGCGCGGCTGTTCGCGGCAGTCGGGGGCGGGGCGGCCTCGGCGGTGAGCCTGGGCGGAGCGTGGCTCCGGAGGCTCAGCGTATTATTATGGGACGGAGGGCTATGCGGGCGGCCGGGGCCGCGCCAGACTCACTGAGTACGGCCGGGATGGCGGGGCAGGGCGAAGGCCCTCCGGTAATTCGGAATGTCGTGATGGTCGTCATTGGATGGTCCTTTCCTCGTTGGAACTGATCCTCAGCAGGGCAACCACTTCGGCGGCGCTGATCGCCTCCTTGGCGATCAGGTGGCTGGCGACCGCTTCGACGGCCGCGCGGTGGTGGTCGATAAGCTCTTTGACGCTGGCGTATTGAACGCCCAGGATGTGCTCCACCCGTTTGGCGAGCGCCGGGTTCAGCCCGAGGGTCTGCGGCAGGTTCTCCGCCGTCACCTGGCCGGTCCAGGCCAGTTGTCCGCCGAGGCCGTGGCAGGTGAGCATGCGCGCCACCAGCAGCGTCGCCTTGGCAAGGTCGCTGTCCTCATCGCCCCCGGCGCCGCTGGTGGGCGTCCCCAGGACGATTTCCTCCGCCGCACGACCGGCAAGCAGAATCCGGATCAACGCCATCATGTCGGCCTGGCCCAGGACCTCGTTCCCGGCCATGGCGTAGTACGTGCCCGCGAGGCCGTTACGCGTGGGCGTGGGGGCGATCGAGGCCGACACCAGGAAACCAGGGCGCAGGAGCGTGGCCGCGACCGAATGGCCGGCTTCGTGGACGGCGCAGAGCCGGCGAAGGGCGGGGTCGAGGAACTGGACGGCAGTTTCCACCGGTCGGAATTCCGCCTCCAGGTCTGCGAGCACCATCTCGCGTCCCTCGGCGCGGGCCCGGCTCCGGGCGCCGCGGACCGCGTACTCGCAGTCCGCGCCGGAACCGCCGGCCGCCATGGCGGCAATGCTGGAAAGGTCGACGCCGGCGAGGGTCTCCGCACCCAGGTGGTAGCGCAAGATCTCAGCCAGCGCCGCCTGGTCCGGGTAGCCAATTCTTATTATCCGCTCCATCCGCCCCGGGCGGACGAGCGCCGGGTCCAGGAGAGCGGGAAAATTGCAGGCGCCGACGACGATGGTCCCGGGGCGGCCGTGAGCGCCGTCGAGAAGTTCCAGGAAGAAGTTCATGATCTGGTGGTTGTAGCTTTCGTGGCGGGGATTGCCCCCGGAGCGGCGCGCCGGGAAAGCGTCGAGTTCGTCGACAAAGAGGATGCAGGGCGCCTGTGTCGCCGCGTCCTCGAAGCTCTGGGCCATGGCCGCCAGCATGTCGCCCTGATGGCCTGCGGACTGCCACTGGCCATGGGAAGCGGTGACCAATGGGACCTTGCACTTCGCGGCCAGGGTCATCAGTTGCAGGGTCTTGCCGGTGCCTGACGGCCCCGCCAGAACAAGCCCCTGGCCAGCGACCTCATGCCAGGCGATGCGGCCTTCACGGTAATCCCGGAGGTCCCGGCGCAGGGCCTCGGCCCACTTCACGAACTCAGGCATGCCCGGCAGGTAGGCCGGCTCGGGCATAACCCGGGGGATGCGGGCCAGCGCCACGCGCTCCAGCCGTTCGACCCAGGTGTCGACCACCGTGGACGCACGGGCTGCCAGCCGCAGGTCCAAGGCGTTGAGGACCCCGCACAAGGCGTCGGGGAGCGACCGTCCGGGGCGTCGGCCGCCGCATTCCTCGATCGCCACGGCCAGCCTGCGCCACGTGAGCGGCGGCAGGGAGAGCTTGAAGTCGGCCGCCTCGGCGAAGGCCTGCGGTAAGTCTTCCCCGGCTGCGGCGATGTAAACAACCCCGGTGCCGCTTCCGAGGCTGTCCGCCGCGGCTTCGTCCATCGGCCCCAAATCCTGCCTCGGGGAGATCCCGTTGCGGTGCAGCGCTACCCAGTTCGGGAGGGCGTCCGGAGGATCCAGGTCGTCGGGATCCAGGCCTTGGGAGACTGGGCGGCCGACACTGATCCCCTGCAGGACGGATGCCGCGACCGTCACTGCGGGCCTCACCCAGCTCCGGTCCGGGACGGTGATGGCGATTGCAAGCGCAAGCCGGCCGCCATCGAGGGCCTCGGCAAGGCCCGGCGTGGCGCCGACCGCATCCCGGATGCACGCTGCGATGGCCGCGCGCTCCAGGCCGGGCGCATGTCGGTACAGCGTGGCTGGCGCCGGGAGTTCAAGATGGTCGTCGCGCCGGAAACGTTCGGCCAGGCGGTCGAGCCCATCGAGGCCACTCCCGGTGCCGGGGGAGGTATGGGGTGGCGCCTCTCGGAGATTGGAAGCCTGGACCGGCTTGCGCAGCTTCTGGGTCGCCGGGGTGGCGGGGATGCGGGGCATGGGGGCTCCTTCCAGCGGGACGGGTGCCGCCGGTTCGTGAGGTTTTGGGGAGGAGAGGGAGGCTGGCGCTACGAAGCCCTACCGGTCGTTCACCGGCGGCTGGGAGGGGCAGCGGCGATGGGATAAACGCCAGCTGTCGATTGCCGCCCAGGGCGACGGCCGGCTGCGGAAAGCCTGTGCCTCGCGCATCAACGAGCAGGCCCAGGCCTGGATTTCAGAAGCGCTGCCAGGGGGAAGCCAGGCCAAAACCAGCTTGGAATTGTGTTCGGGACGCACGATCTCTCCTTCCTGGCGGAGCGGAAGCCTCGCCGGTCAAGTTGATCGCGGCGGGGAATCCGCCAGGATCAGCGGTCGCGCAGTTGCGCGCCGAAGCTCGAAAAATGCTGGTTGGGGTTGGGGCCAATCAACTGAGCTGTAATGACCCTGCTCAAGTCAAGCAGGCGTATTTTCAAGCATGGGGAGGTTTTTGCGCCTCAGCGCGTGGGCATCGTCGCGGCTTTTTTAACAAGCCGATGGTAAATCGACGATACCTGGATGCGGGAGCCGTGAATGCTCGACCGATCCGACTTATGCGATTTCTGCAGGAAGGAGGTTTCGTAAGACATTTAACCGCTCCTTTCCTCGCTTCGTGTTGCATAAGTTGACTTACGCTGACACGTAATTTGGCAGCCGTCCAGATCCAAAATATGGCAATGGCGGGTTGCGGCACACGCATAGCGGTTAATTCTAGATTTGCACCCCTCCTCGCGATGCGAGTTCCGCCCCGATGCGGTTGGCAGCCGCCACCGCGAAGATCGAGGGCAGCAGCACCAGTCCAATGAAGAAAAACAGACACCCCACCGCGCAAATAATGACCGCGGCGACCAAGCCAGACGTGCCCGGCACCGTGTAGTAGATCTTCCCGGACGGAAGTCGGACGCCGATGAGGGAATGGCCATTGCCGGTCTTCGTCACCCATATCGTGGCTTCCTCGCCCAGGCACTCGCGCAGGTAGACGTCGAGAGCCGCGGGGACGTGGAGGTTCGTCATGATAATCGGCGCGGAATTGCCTACGGCCGCCAGCTCGACCATCGAATACAGTCGGCTGTTGTCATCGAGTACGGAGTTGCCGAGGCGATGCAACCGGCCGCTGATCTCTTCGTTTGGCTTCATCCTTGGGCCTGTCAAATACGATGGATAGAATCCGACAGGCACCGGCCGCGCGAGGGGCCGGTGCCTGGCCTCGGTGATGCTGGGATCATTTCACGCGGGTAAACGGGATCCCGCCATTCGGTGTGCCCTCGATGAAGATGCGGTCACCATCGACCCTGATCGCGATCGCGCCGATCTCGCCCTGCCCCTCCACCTTGGCGAACCAATGGTCGTCGCGGTGTTCGAAGCTCACCATCAGCGGTGCGCCGCCGTTCAAGATCATCGATCCGGACTTGAACTCGATCTGCTCGCCCAGAGACGACGCGGCAGCCTTCTCGAATTCCGAGGCGCCTGCGGGCAAATCCAGCTTCCACTTGCCGATGAGCGGGTTCCGGTCCCCGCAGCCGGCCAGGAAGAGGCAGAGCGAGGTGGCGAAGAGGATGGCGCGGCCGGAGAGCCGGCCGGATGAGAGGAGGCGGGGCATGGGGGGACCTGATGGAGGGCGGGAAGGAGGTTGGAAGGCGAGGTGGCCCTCATGGCCGGGGCGACCCGGGGATGGGCGCCGTGGGTCGGCCTGCTAGCCGACTTAAGATATATATGATGGTATTGGCTTTTGCAACCGCGTGTTTTTCGCGGATGGCGGAAGACATCAGGATCCAGTTCGGTAAGCTGTTGCGGCAGCAGCGGAAGGTGAAAGGCCTGACGCAGGAGGAGCTTGCCGGGCGGGCAGGTATGGCCGTGCCATATCTCAGCGACCTGGAGCGCGGCAAGTGGAACCCCAGTCTGGCGATGATCGTGGATCTCGCCCGCGGGTTAGGCGTCGAGGCCTGGGAAATCCTGCACGGGCTGGAGATCGACCGGGGCGGCACTGATGGCGGCGGGGACGACGGGGATGGGCCGGAGCTTCCGGAGAGGAAGCGGGGCGGGGTGTGAGTGGGTGGAGGTGGCCGGCCTGTCGCAGGAGGAGCTTGCCTTTCATTTCATGCCGACCTCGACGTCGACTACCTGTCGAATCTGGAAGGCGATCAGTGGAACCCCAGCCTGGCTATGATCGTCGACCTTGCCTACGGGCTCGGCCTGCAGCCGTATGAGCTGCTGGAGGGAATGGTGGTCGGCCAGAAGCCGGAGCGGGAGAGGCGGAAGGAGAAGTAGGCGTTTGAAGATGCAAGATGCGTCATGCGTCAACCTGTCACAAATCAGGTTCTGAATCTTATATCTTCACGACGTCAGTACAGTAATGAGCGGGAGCGGGTTGTAGAGCCTCCCTTTGGGTCCAGGATTGGGGTAAGTGATGAGTTGGGCGCCTATAGTCGCCGATTGTTTGATCGAAAATGCAACCCCATGAACAGTAATGTTAATCAAATATTCCATCAGTGACGCATTTTTTTCTGCTATATTTAGATAAGTATTTTGCACTCGGCAAAACTGGAAATTCTTTGCAATTTCTATAATCGCTCTCGCTGCCATTGCATTTTAACATTCTCGCCAAATCAGGATAAAAATCGTCATCAAATTTTGTTTCTGCATCATAAATTGCATTCTCGAATCTGGAATTTTTGTTTACATATATTTTCCTCATGTCCGCACCTCTGAAGTCCGCTTCTTCGAAGTCTGAGTCCGCCATGGAGGCTCCAAATAAGTTGGTGCCTTTGAAGCTAGATTTTGTAAAATTTCCCCCGTTCAAATACGCCCCCTTCATATCTGATTTATCGAAGTAGGCACTCTCAGCCAGAACCCAATACAATCGAGCAAAACTTAGATTTGAATGGTAGAATATGGTGCCGTTTATATCAGCATCTGAAATGTCTAATAGATCAGCTCGTGCGCATGCGATCTGTGATTTGGAAAGGTCGGCGCCAATTAATATTGCGCTCGACAACGTGGAAGAGCTTAAGTTCTTTGATTTAAGATTTGCGTTGATTAGAATTGCCGACTGTAGGTCGGCACCAATTAGGTTTCCACCGAAATGGGCAAGGCCATTAATAGCTTTAAGGGCGAGGCGCAGTCTATCGTGTTCGACTTCACCGTCTGGTGTGGTGGACCGATACTTGTTTGAGAAGGTTAATACCTGGGTTGTTGCGTCGGAAAGCCATGAGTTGGTAGTAAATATTTTGTGAGGAAGATTTAAGGATCTGCAACCAAAGTTGAAAGATGGGCAAAGATAGTTATCTGTCGGTGAATCGATAAAATTCCAAAAATTATTATCTGATGGATTGTTTTTGGCTTGATTGACGATTGCGCTTCTAGTAATACTTACATTTTCATCCTGTTGATGTGCTCGTGTTGTGTCCTCAGGGTGCTTTAAAAATTCATAGCTGGTTTTTGGCAGGAAGCTGCCGCCGTCATTTAACGGCACGAGCCAAAACAACTCTAAAGCTATTATGCTACTCAGGCAGGTGGATATACACATAGATGCTATTATTATCATTTTATTGACGTTAATACTCATCCTGGTAGAGATCTGCACGTGACGCAGTGTGAACCAGGCCATCATCAGGGCATCGGTAAAAGCAGAAATTTTATGGAAATTATTCAGAAAATCGTTTTGGAAACGTAAACCAGCCAGTTGCACGCCAGTTAGAACGATAATAGGAAATATAAATAGTATGAAAATTGATACTACTGGATAAATATTGCTATGCAATAAACGCGATCTTCTGGAGGTTGTCGCTATAACAAACTCTACATTTGGAAGCAAATGAAATAGAAATTCTTTCTCATCTCTGCTTAAATTACTTACTTCTGTTGTCGATAGAAATTTTACAATGTTGCAAGATAGCATGGAATATCTAATTAGCGTAAATGAATGGACGAAAGTAAATATTAATGGTGCAAATGATAATGCAATTGTCGGGGATATTTGCACGCCTATTTGGGAAATGCTAGTGGCATTTCCCGCTAATATGTTTTCATCGGTATTTGATATTGACATGGCCAATATATATACACCAAGAGCAATCATAGCGGAGGCACCTGCCTGTGCCGTCTTGGAACCGTCGTTTATAGATGAAATTAAATTCGTAATATATCCTGGTATTTCGAATCTATTTTGGGCGACGTTACGCTTAATTGATCTCATATAATCCTCCTTATTTAGCAAATAGAGCGTGAGGTATAAGAATATTGTCCCTATCTTGTATTATGTTTAACTCCTTATTATTCAAAATGCTGCGTCCAATTCTCCGCGATCCCCTTCCGCGCATACTCCAGGGTCATCGACCCCGGCCAGCTCCAAGGATACCAGTTGGTCCAGCTCGCACTCCTGCAGGGCGCCCTGTTGTTCTCAGGATGCGGGATGCCGCACCAGCCGTAGGTCCTGGCCTTGTCCGCCTCCGTCGTCGATCCGTCGCGGATGCAAGCCGTCCTGAATGCGGGGGTCCCGCAGGACGCCGATGGTGACGGAGGAATTGATGGCTCCAGGCGTGTACCTGGGGTCTGGCACCGGGTAGCCGTTCTTCATCAGCGTTCGGCAACCTGTAGGTGGGAGGAGCTGTATGCTGGCCTGCGGCACCGAGTCCTTGGGGACGATCCCCAGGGCGGCGCAGTTCGGCGGGTCGGCGGAGGCCGCGAGGCCAGACGCTGCCTGCAGCAGAACAAGGACCGCCACGAACTGGGACGAGAACCTCTTCATCGGAATCCCTCCTCGAAAGGCAACCGTGGACCGGGTGGAGCAAAGGTCAGGATTTGCTGTCGGCGTTGGCCTGGATGCCCTTGGCCAGCACGTAGCTGCCCCCTGAAATGCCGAGGAGACCCAGAACCTGTGGCGGGATGTCGACGAACTTATCGGCCTCCAGGCTCAGGGTCAGGTAGAGCCCGGCAATGACGAAGGTGAAGAGGAGGAACTGGAGGCGGGACAGGCTCGCCTTGCCGGGCGTCGACGGTGGCGGTGTGACCACGACGGTGATCGGGGCGGGCGCTGTGGGTGCCGGCTGGGCTGGCTGAGGCGCCTGGACCGGTGGGGCATCGCCGTTTGGGAGCGCTTGTTGTTGTTCTCCGGCAACAGCGGCGAGAGCAGGAGCAGCCGCCGGGGCAGGAGCAACGGCAGGGGCAGGAGCAGGGGCCGCGATGGGGGCAGGAGCGCCCCCACCACCTCCTGCGGCCAGGGCGACTGCAGCGACCGCGTTTCCGTTGCCGAGGTCGATTGGGGTTCCGGGTTCATTCAACAGGCCAGTGAAATCGATGTGCCCCTTCCAGATCTTCCAGAGGACGATGAGGGCCATGATGGCAATGAAGACGACGATGACCCAACTGGCGGCGAAAGCTACGGTGGTCTGCATTTTTTCCCCTCAGATATGCTGGGTTTGGCTTATCTGCCGGTGGCCTTCCCGCCGACATAGACGGCGTGGCTGGCGGCGAACAGGCCGACGAGGCTGTCCGGGATCGTGGGCAGGTTCTTGGTCGATAGTGCCGATGTCACGTAGGCGACAAGGCCGCCTATGGTCATGATGAGGAGTTGTAGGCGGGCAGGTGAGAAGCGTTCGCTGCCGTCGCTCAGCAGGCCGTCCACCGGGATGCGCCCCGTCAGGAGACGGTAGAGGACGATCACGGTCAGTGCGAAGAACCAGGCCACCAGCACCCACGCCAACACGCTACTTGGAAGCATGTCGTCCTCCACGGGCGAAAGTCTCAAAGCCGAAATGACGCTAAGAAATCATTTTGAAAACGGGGCTGTCCCATGGTGCATCAGGCAGGTGCCTCTCTGCTCACTTTGGGAAGGCCTTCCCTAACCGTTGAGATCATCGATAGAAGCAATTTCCCATGAGGGGTCCCAGGGCCCCCATGGAAGGCCAATAGGCGTTGGGCCGTATTCGTGTTCACATCATCCAGCCCGGCAAAGCGCAGTGCGTTGGTCGCGGCAAATCCTGGTGCCCCGCCCAACGTCTTTCCCATGAAGTCGATCATGTCGTGGGCAAAGCGGTCTGCGTTGGCGGTCTTGCCAAGCATGGACCAATCCGTGCCAAACATGATCCGAGTTCGTAGGAGATCGAGGCGTTGGAGATTCGCCTGGCTCTTCAGGAAGGCTTCGAATCGTCCGCGCGAAGCGATGTCGTCGCCACCGCCGTTTGCAACGAAGGAGAAATCAGCTACATCGGCATAGACGCCTTCGTGGCAAGCCATCAAATCGACAATGGTCTGTGCCCAGGGTGTTGTGTCGCGCTTGTTCTCCCAGAATCCCCCGAAATGGCCGAAACTGACGCGCAATGCCGGATGGCGGGCCAACACTGCCGACCAATGAGCAGGATTAGGGCAGTCATCGAATTGCTCGTAAGCAAGCTGGGAAGAAGCGCTGTGCAGCATGATGGGGACGCCTTCCCGCTCGCAGTAAGCATAGAGCCGCTCCAGGACGCCATCCAATCGATCTGGGAAATCAGGAAATTCCCTCAATGCGTCGCAAGGAACATCCGGGATATGGGCGTTGTCCGATCCGCGAAAGCCCATCGGTGGATACAGTTTAACGCCGATGAAGCCGTGGGACGTTAACGCCTCCTTGACGAGGGCAAGGGGATCCCGGTGGTTGGCTTCATCCCTTATCGCGCGCCAAGGATTATATCCGACGAAGCCATGCAGCAGCGTCTTGGCTGGAAGTTTTGATGTGCTGGCCAAGGCCCCCATGACCCGGACCTGATCGGCGAACGGGGTTTCGGGTTGATCGAACCGGTCAAGCCACAGGCCGTAATCGACCAGCGACGGCATCACAAGCCGCGGCTGGACATTATTGCTCCCCAAGACCCCAACTAGGCGCTGCACGAGAGCTAGCCGAGGCAGGGTATAAAGGTCTGCCCATTCAATGATGTTTAGCAGCCCGGAGAAGGGATCTGCCAGCAAAGCGCCTCGGGCGTTTGGCGAGCGAGGCTGTCCGCTGACGCGCAACTGTCTAACCAGTTCCTCGGCGAGTTGTTGCGGATCCCCTTCATCTCTGAAAGCCAGGGCTCCTCTGCGTGCCGGGCGAGCTTGGTCAACTTTTGCGGCAATCCTGTCGTAAAGTTGCCGGCGTTCAGCTTCAGTCGGAACAGCCGGGCTTGGCCATGACCGGGCGACCGGCGGCACGGCCGCGCCAGCTATGCGGGGAAGATTCGGGTTCCGGCAGGGCCCCTCGTTCTGCTTTTCGGGCGCCGGCGTATTCTGAGCGAGCGTGGCGCGCAAACGGGTATCGATATTGCCGTCCTCGGCATGGAGCGCCCGCAGTCCGCGCGCCAATGCGGCTGTGGCGCGGTTGTCGCCGGGTGTCGTGTCCGGGCCGTCGTTTAACTGGCGCATTTCCACCGCACCGGTGGGCGCGTCGTCGGTCATCATCGCCGCGATCATGAAAAGGAAGGGCTTCAGCAGATCGCCGACGATTGGGGGGACGATGGAGGGGTTTTCGAGATAGACTTGGTGCACGAATTGGTAGACGGGCAGGTCCGTGGCGTTGAAGACATGGCAATGGGTATCAACCAGCAGCCCGTCGACTACTACACCATGGTTGTCTGGAACCAGGTGGCATCCGGACAAGGAGGCCATCAAGGTCGCCCCTGCGGTTCCCATAAAAAGGGAACGGCGATCCATCGTGATAGGACTAGTCATGGGGCCACCGAGGCTGGCGCTGGCGAGGATGGACGGGGATCCCCGGATGAACGACGGCCACAACGGCGGTATTTGAGGAGCGTTGTCTGGGCGGCTTTCACCCCGTCGGCAATCCGCGCTCCGTCAACCTGCTTCCGGCCTTCGTCGTCCTTGTACTGGAAGTACCCCCCTGGACGAACTCCGAAGGGTTCAAGCTGGGTGCCTCGAAAGTTGGTACCAGTGGGAGCAGCCCCCGGATTGAAATAGGCGGGGGTGATGAAGTTCGAGACAGCGACGCCATTGATGGGATAGGCGTCCCCCTGCACGGGATCGCACACCTCGACGTCGTATAGAACCCGCCCACTGGAAGAAATGGCTCCCATCGGTGCCGGGCCTGGACGTTGCTGGTCAAGTGAAGGGTCGGCAATAACTTCAAGCACCTCATGCGATAGCACTACTGTCCATGCCTCGCCCCGCATGTGGCAGATATCGAGGTAGACGAACCCGTAGGGAACACTTTCGTGGTTTAACGTGTGATACCCGAAGTAGACACTCTCGATCCCGGTAAGCGGATCGGCGTAGTGGTCACCGAGATAGATCACGGCCTCAGGAAGGATCAGGCTGGCCTCCTGATTGCGCACATCCAGGTCCTTCAAGACGATCTCGACAGTTGAGCCATCCTGCTGCGGCCAGAATTGGAGAAAGTCGTCCTTCACCTGTTGGGATATGCTGACTACCGCGTTCTGTACCGCGGTGCCCGGAAGCGTGGTGGACAGATTAGCAATTGTCAGCCGCATTTCGCGCTCCTGTTCAAAGACGAAGTCAAAAGCTGGAATTGCATGCCGTCACTCAACAGGCCGCCCAACAGGATGCGGCTCGTCAGCAGGCGGTGCAGGACGATCACGGTTAGTACGGAGAACCAGGCCACCAGCACCCACGCCAACACGCCACTTGGAAGCATGTCGTCCTCCACAGGCAGAGGTTCGGTCACCGCGCCCGGCCGGGCGCGGCGGAAGGCGGTCCTAGAAATTGATGCCCTGGTTCGCCAGGGCGGTGAGCACGTCGTTGACGCTTTCCTGAACGTCCTGGTCCCTGCTTCCGACATGGACGAGCGCCCCTGCGGGGACAGCGCCCGTGTCGGCGTCGGGGCTCCGCGTGGTGACAATGCTGATAACGGCCCCCTTCAGCCAGATGGGCCGGCCGTCAAGGCGGGTGAACTGCAGGAGGGCTCGGGCGGGATGGACGCGTGCCAGGAGGGCATCGACGTCTTCGTCCGTGGCGATGTCGGTGGAGCGGGGACCGGTGACATAGGATCGGGAAGGGGGATCACCGTCATAGGGACCGGTCACGATGGATATCGCGTCCGCGGCCACATGGAGGATAGTCCCGTCGATCGATCTGATGTCCACCACCGTCGCCCCCGCACGGTTGCCGGCCGCCACGACACCGGCCGGGGCGCCCTCATAGATCACAGGTTGAATTATCCACGGATGACAATCCGTATCAACCAAAGATGTATGCGAGGCGCAATCTAATGGGATAGGTTGGGAAGGATTTTCCTTTGGCGGCCTGGTGGGAGCCCGCGTCTCCCGGCCTGGTGCCGGGCTCGGGGCCGAGCGGCCGCATACACATGGGGCATGGGGGAGGGTGGAAATGCGGCGTGCGATGCGGGGCTTGGCCATGACGGCCGGCATGGCGGTGTTGGCCTTCAGCCTCCCCATCCAGGCGCTGGCCTGGGGGATGGACGGCCACAAGACGGTGGCCTACATCGCCTACGAGCTACTGACCGACAAGGCCAAGCAGCAAGTGGGTGCCATCCTCGGCGACGCCAGCGAGGACGCCTTCGTCAACTCCTCCACCTGGGCGGACGACATCCGCAAGCCGCAACCGGACCAGCCATATCCCGGGAGCGGGCCCTGGCACTACGTCTCCATCCAGATGGCCGAGACGGCCTACAGCAAGGCGGCCGACTGCCCGACGGGCGACTGCGCGGTGGAGAAGATCGGCGAGTTCAACAAGCAGGTTGTCGACCCGCAGGTGCTCGGCGCCATCAAGAAGGATGCCCTGCGGTTCGTCATCCATTTCGTCGGGGACGTCGCACAGCCGCTGCACGCCTGCGAGAACCAGGACCGCGGCGGCAACGAGGTGCAGGTGGTCCTGAACGGCCGCCAGACCAACCTCCACAGCGTGTGGGACACCGGCATCATCAAGGGGGCGTGGGGAGACATCGCCGCCCATCGGGCGCTGCTGCTCCAGCGCGCCAAGGCGGAGGCGGCCGGGTTCAAGGTGGGCGCGCCGGCGGACTGGGCCAACGAGAGCCACAAGCTCGCGGTGGAGGTGGTGCATCCCAGCCTGGGTGGGCCAGTGAAGCCGGGCCCGGTCAGCCCGCCGGTGGCGATAGAGACGAGGCTGGTGGCGCTGTTGGATGAGGAACTCAGTTGACTGGGAACGGCTTGTGAGGATGATGCCGTTCAATGAGGTTAAACGCATGCCGCGCACAGATGTGCCCGGTAACTCGAACTTTCCGATTGAAAAAAAATGGAAATCAGTCTAAGCTTCTCCGCCCTCGGAATTCCACAAGAAGGTAAAATGCGGTGCTTTCTTTAACATATTTTAAACGCTCAGTGAAATCAATGCACTCCCACGGCGAGCTGCGTGCGGGGGCTCTTGATCACGAGGCTGCTCAATTTCGAGGCCCTCAAGCAAGGGGCGGGGCTATGGCGCCAGCTGTGGCGACGGACTCTCCACACGTATATGTTGACATTGCCCTTGAGGAGGATAGTCATACGGGAGAGAGCCGTTACGTACGAAAGTAGACCCATATGCGCCTTTCATCGGACGAGATATATCTCGTTTTGGATTTTGATTTTTCTACCCAGAAAAATACTATAAAGATGATGCCATCTCTGCCGCAGGCTATACGGGGATGGCAGGCTGGAACTCGTTTATCCCCTATCTGGGGAGTAGATGTTTATAATACTGCAAATCTCAGAGTAGATCCATTAGATGACGATGTCTGCCTACTTTTCATAGGGCCAGTTCAGCCTGCTCGCTTCTACAGTGACCTTCCGCAGTTGCGCGCAGATGGGAATAGCCCTGTCAAGCTTTGGGTCAGCTTGGGCGCCTATAATTTGATTGTTGTCACACCCAAAGACATTTCATCTATCATAACCAGTTGGGCGGAAGGGCAGGGCCTGAATTATGAGCGATGGACAATTAATAATAACAAGGTAATTGATCAGAGTTATTTCTGTAATCCACAAAAAAGTTTAGATTGGCGTAATAAAATGGCCGAATTTTCTGGTGGCCGATACGTAAAGATTCTCCCGATTGTCGCTAGTGAGTATGTGGCCCTGATGGCTTCTACTTTAGCTCGGGCCGAGCGAGTAACACCATCAATGGTGGAAATGTTCATTTCCATTCATGCGGCACTAAGTGAATTAGTTTCTGATGAAATAGACTCGAATCCTGTATTGGCATCTGCTGTTATGGCAAATGTCAACGCCGGTCTGTCAAGATTTTCGTCGCAGGCTTATTCTGGCTCGTCACCAATATTTGCGACAGAGTCTCATTTTTGGATTCATTCGCTACTTGGAACGGCCGTTGCCAATATTGCCCTTCAGAAACTTGTTGACTTTGCCGCAGAACACATCGGTGGAGTTAACATCCCTAGACTCCTAGATTTACTGAGAAACATTAAAAATAATGTAGTAGACCTCGAAAGAGGGGGTGCGTCGTCTGATATATTCCACCGAGATCATTTGGGCGACGTAATTGCAGAGTGTGGGGAATCTGCAGAACCTTCATTACCAATTATTACGTATTTCAGCGGAAGAGACGGTTTTAAAAGTCATCATTTGACTTTAAGTGCTCCATTGGCGGCCGTTCCAGCATGTAATTCTTTGCGTTATAGTCTATACACACTGACACACGAGCTATCTCACCGTATAATACATGCGACTTTAACAATTCTTTGCCCAGATAGAGATAACGAATCTAGTGTTAGCGAGTCTATAGCCCTTCTTTCTGAAAGAGATAAACCAGCTGATGACTGGTTACGGGCCGTTAAGAGATACATGCTGCATGGTATTGTGGCCATTAACTTGGAAAGAATGAAAGATCAGGGCGATAAAAGATATGATAGAAATCGTCTTTTGGAAGCTGATCATTATTGGCGACCGGAAATAGAAGAAATAATGGTCCACGTTTTTGACTTTCTGTATTTCTACAGAAGAGATCCTAACCGTTATGTTAAGGGGATTTGGACGTCGTGGAGCACGCTTCCTAATATAGGTGATCGAGTTGAGGAGTATATAATACGCACTTTGTGTGCCGTTTTATCAAATCATCTTCGACGTGGTGCTGAGATGGAGAATTCTGCCCGCGATGACGTTTTGATGGCGTTGGAGAATCTACAGTCGTTGCAACATGGGCTAGCTTATATATCGGATGCCGTTAGTTTACTAAAAAATGACTGGGATCGGCTTTGCGAAAAGATAAAAAGAAGAAAAGTATTTGTTCAAATAGTGAGGGGATTTTTATTTTCAGAGAGAATAGCGACTCGCCTGGCTTCGGAGCAATTTGTTAGTGGCAATGAGAGAGAGCGTCAAGGTTATACGCACAATATTGGGGTTCTTGATCTAGTTCCTTTTCAGAATCCTCTCCGTTATCTCGAAGCGTTTACCACTTCTATGGATCCGGGATCTTCCGCGTCAGCTTGGATGTTAAATATGCTGGCGTTTAATAGAGCTACATCGGCGGGGGTGGAATAATGGCCCAGCTAGTGAATGGCTATCTCCTGTTTTGGCCTGGTAGCCCTGGTAATATAAAGATAGAAGATCTTTCTCAATCAAGTAATCTGAGAATCATGAGCAATGAAAGGGCGTATGGCTGGGATTTTATGGAATTTAAAAGTAATATTCCCCTAGATAATGAAGATCATGGGATATTGTCTCCGCCTTATCTTTATAAGATTATGTGTAGAAGAAGTGGCCCGCGAGTTCTCCTTTTGAGTACAGGGAAGAAGATTGTCGATGTGCTAATTGAAAAAGAAATAAACACAACGTTGTCTCCAAATTTGCGCCCGGCGCATCTAAAAATTAATGACCTTGTACATCTCATCGTTAAGAGCCCTGATCGCTATTTGTTAACTTCTGTTTATTGTCGAACCCCTGCTTATGGAGCAGATCTCCAATCGCTGTCTATGTTTGGGGATGATGTTGGAAATGCGGAGCTTTTTCGCGAAATAATGGATAGAATGACGGCTTATCGTTGCGGCTTGGGTCGGTTGCGAGATAGGAAAGAAATAGTACGTCTTGGTTCCGATGGTGCAATATCTTTTTTCTGGGAGAATGAAAGAAGGGCGAAGGAAGTAGAGTCAACCCTTAATTATCTTAAGAATAATAATTTAATTGAAACAGATTGGAATGAGGTTCTGAAATGATGAATTTAGCTGCCGATTGGCAAGATAGGTCTAAGTTGATTAACTACTTAGCTCAGCAGCTCGCTCAAGGGCGGCTGGCCCTCTTTCTTGGAGCTGGAATATCCAAGTTCTGCGGTTTGCCGGACTGGAATACACTTGTTGATCGACTTTTAACATTAACTCAGTTGGATAAGCCCGAACTGGACGTCAAGAGAACGGTTGAATTTATTCGCCTCAAACATTTTCAACAGGATGAAACAGGGTTTAGAGAGGCGGTTCGTGCCGCTTTGTACCAAACGGCATCTTCTGACTTTGAAAAGATTAGAGCAAACAAAACCTTGGCTGCAATCGGTGCCCTTGTAATGTCGTCAAGGCGTGGTGGTGTAGCGCAAGTTGTTAACTTTAACTTTGATAACCTTCTTGGCCTTTATTTGAAATATCATGGATTTACTATATCGGAGATATTTGAGGAGGTTCATTGGTCAAGTAACCGTGACGTGAAAATTTACCATCCGCATGGATTTCTTCCGATGTCTGGAGAAATTCCAAATAACTCTAGATTGGTTCTCGATCAAACTTCTTTTAATAAAATAATTTCTCAAGCTGATGGTCCTTGGCGACAGATATTACAGAATATCATTCGCACAAATACAATAATATTTATTGGATTATCTGGAAATGACGACAATATAGATTCGCTCCTTGATGCGGTGAAAGAGCGGCATGCAACAAAAATGGCCCATACGCTCTATATGGGAGTTAGATTCAGTATGGATGACGATGAACCAATGAGAAGTATAATGGAAGCGCGTGACATATCCACCTTTAGGGTAACTTCGTTTGATGAAGATTTGCCGAATTTTCTATTCGAAATATGCCAAAGTGCAGCATCTAAACATTATTAGAATGACGGACAGATGCCTCAGTCCAGCCGCCTTCAGGTTCCAGAAGAGGTACAGTCGAGTTGCCGAGCTGTCCGGCTCGTTGGGTTTGTTGATGATCGGCGTGGGATTGGACGTCGAGCGTGGCGGCTACAGTTGACCTCATTGTAAATTTAGAGTGGGTATTCGCGCGGCCGGTGTGAGAGCGGGGTACGTCGGTAGGGTGGAAAAGTGCTTCTTGGTGGTGGCCGGCGAAGCCGAAACCATGCAACTTGTTCCCGCAAAAGGCGCGCCGTATCCTGCTTCCACGCGGGCCCGCATCGCCTGCCTTTCAATTCTCGGGAGCACAGTCAGTGGCCGACGCCGATTTCGAAGTCCTGCAGCAGACCGCCCAGTTGGTAGCCGCCTATCTTTCCAATGCCGGCAACCACCTGGCGCCGGGCGAGGTGCCCGGGCTGATCAAGGCCACCTACGCCAGCCTGTCCACGTTGGGTCAGGAGGCGCCGGCCGCGGCCGAACCGGAGAAGCTGGTCCCGGCGGTTCCGATCCGCAAATCGGTGACACCCGACTACATCGTGTGCCTGGAGGACGGCAAAAAGCTGAAGATGCTGAAGCGCCACCTGCGAACCGCCTACGGCTTGTCGCCCGAGGAATATAGGGAGAGGTGGGGGCTGCCGGTGGATTACCCGATGGTGGCGCCGAACTACGCGGAGCAGAGGTCGGGGTTGGCCAAGGCCTTCGGATTGGGCAAGCGGGACCAGGTGCCAGTGGCCGAGGAAAAGCCGACACGGAAAGGGAAGCGCGCCACTGCGGCGTGACGCCGTTGGCAGTCGGTTCAGAATAGGGTGAGTTCGCGGGCAAACCCGGCCTAGACTAAGCGGTGGAGGGTGGGCATGCGTATCGGCGAGCTTCCGTTGGTGGTGACCCGGATCAAGACGACCTGGGTCCCCGCCGAGTCTTCGCTCGACTTCTCTCCCAGGAAAGGCGGGCAGGGCTCCTGGGATACCACAGCGGCGACGGTGGCCTTGCAAGCCGCGGGTGGGCTCGTCCTGGAATACATCGCCAAGACGGGGGGGGCCGCCGGCCAGACAGCATTTGGAATCAACCGCCCTACAGACTTCAATAAAATCAAATGGGTACTGTGTTGATCGGCGTCCGCTCTGCGCGCCGATTAACTCACCGATACCGAAGGATGCGGGAACCGCCAACTCATCAACCTCAAACCTGGAATACGTCGCGTCCGGAGTAGGGTGAAAAAGAGACGCCCCCTTAAGAGCCTGGCCCATAAATCGGAGGCACCGCTCTGAACGGTAGCAAAATACCGCGTCGCGCGAGCTTCTGACCCCGGAAGCGGCTCCAAGGGCACCCAGACGAGGACGAAGGGCGAATTATGGGCCAGGCTCTAAGACGCTACCGAGAAAGTTTTCATGTTACCTTCTTTTTTAATTTGCCGAGGATGGTATTATTTACTTATTCTATGGAATCAAAAAATCATCAATAAAATGGGATGATCATGGATAAAAAATTCAAATCTCGCTGGTTTTTCTCTGGTCTTGGGCAAGGGGTTGTTACTAAGCATGGATTTTTTGGCGCAAAAAACGTTGATGCTGCTGCTCCTTACCTTCCAGACTTTCAATCTATGGCAGATAGTCTTTGTGAAATAATATCTGGATTTGATGAGGATGGGTATGACATACATACAGTTCTCCCAATTCAGGTTGGAACATCTGAGCCATCTATTACTAAGAACAATTCTTATCTTGGAGACTACTCTTACAGCCTTACGAGGGGAGCAATCGTCATAGGGAAAAAGCGTACTGATTGAAAGAGGTCAGTAGAATCGGGTCTACACCTGTAAATCGGCGCGCCCCAATGACCCCGCTGACTTTAATAGAATCAAATGGATACCGTGCCGATGGGCGTCCAAGCTACGCGCCGATTAACAATTTATGTTCGGCATTGGCAAGATCCCGTGTTTTGCCCGGCTGGCGCCGGGCAGTTGGTTACGCGCACACGGGGCCGCGTCCCGCCTATTCTCCCCGGACGCGCGGGTGTGAACCCATACATGGGATAGGATTTTGTTTCAGCGGGCTGCCCGACAGAGCGGGAACCCGTGTGTGCGCGTAAAGCGATGCCCGGAGGGTAACCACACCCGCTGAGCACGAAATCAGTATCGCGGAACGTAGGGGACTTTTAAAGGGTTGTCTTGATGCCTCAGGGTTGCGGCCGGCCGCCGGTTCTGCCGCCGACCGTCTATCGAGGGCCGTCAGTTTGCCAGCGGCAGCCTGGCGCAGGTCTCATCGGCCTGCATTTTGTAGGTGAAGTCGGGAGCCGGGCGCCAAACGGTCACGTTTAGGCGCTCCCCCACCTGCATTGAGATTGGTGTCGGCTGCCGCGGCGTCCGGTTGGGGCAATGATCGAGCGAATGGACTGCGACGCCATCCACCGAGGTGACGCAAAAGCAGACCCGTTGGTTGCCAGGGTCATTCCTGATGATCACAGGTAACACCGTGGCCCTCCTGGCTGATTTCAGCCATTCGGCGCGTTGACCCTGTTCGACCACCTTGAACTTGAGGGGGCGGACCGGATCGTTCGCCGTCCAATTGTCCTCCGAAACCATTTGGAGGGACGGCGTCCGGGAAAGGGGAAGCGATGAGCAGGCGGCTACCGCGACGGTGCAAGTTGCTGCGGCGATTGCCCATGTTTTTGGCGTTATCCGTCTGTTTTTCATTTTGTTTCCCAGCGGCAGTATGGGGCGCCGATCAAGCGGCAAATCACGAACCAGCTCCGAATAGATCGTTACAACTGTATCATAATTGCTACTGTTAATGCCGAGGGCATCGTTAACGGGGCCTTGATGTGCGGCCGTTACAGCGTCACCACCGCGCCGTTCGCGATCACCAG
This sequence comes from Nitrospirillum guaranorum, assembly GCF_034653275.1. Classification (NCBI taxonomy): domain Bacteria; kingdom Pseudomonadati; phylum Pseudomonadota; class Alphaproteobacteria; order Rhodospirillales; family Azospirillaceae; genus Nitrospirillum; species Nitrospirillum guaranorum. Next base: position 568,437 of record NZ_JAYEES010000001.1, read on the forward strand.
CCTCCTCGTCCACCTGCTGGGTATCCCGGGGCCCAAGCCGGTGCCCCGGGAAGTGCATCAACGGTTGAGTTGCGCGGCGATGCCAAGGACGGTGCGAAGCGATCCGTGGGTGGTCGGCGATATCTTGCCGATCCAGTCGTTCTCCTTCCGCTCCGTCCACTCGAACAGGTACGCCTCCCGGTCGCCCGACACCTTTCTGGCGCGGCGCGTCATCGCTCCCCAGACACTCTTGAGCGCGGCGTGCTGGTCCTCGATGGCGATGCCGAGCTTGGCACAGACGTCGTTGACCAGGAAGCCATCCGGGCTGGCCTCGACCATCACGTTCAGGGCGATCCGGACCTTTTCGTCCAGCCGGTTTATGAACTGTCGCGCCTCGTTGATCGATAGGTCCGTCGGCTTCCATTCGGGACGCTTCCGGGCGGGTATCCCATCGCCGTCGGATTCGTTGTCGCCCTCGCCGCGTTCGAAGGCGGCTTCGGGTAGTCGCCCTTTGAGGTAGGCTGCGATTTCGGCCTGTGTGGCCGTGGTGAATGTCGCCAGGTCGCTGAACGACAGGAAGAGGCCGCTGTTCATATCGCTTCTCCATCATCTTGATTCGAGACGGTATAAGACACCAAGTGATGATGATGTTGTAGCGTTATACTGGCCTACATGCAACCTCCGCGTGGTTGCATGCCTCTACCTCCGGGGTTGTCGGTTTGTTGCGCGATAGCCCCGGTCGGTATTGGCGAGTCAAAAGGAGAAGGAAATGGAAATCGATTGAAGCGGCCAATCGACAACGGTGAGCTGATTTCGATGCCAGCGTGGTCCCGTCACATCAGGGCACGGTTCGGTGTTGATTCCCCACGTATGGGCGCTCAATGGTTGGCAGATTGTGTCTCTGGTCGTGGGGTAGGAGCGCATCCACCGGGTCAGGCCTGGAGGCCGGCGTAGCCGGCTGGAAGGCCTGACCCGGTGGGCGGTCATCGCGGGTCTTCGGTAGAGTTTGGTCACCACACACACCCTCCAACCGAAGGTGACCACGATGACCGACCCGATGATGGCGTTGCGTTCGATGCTTGAGAAGGGCGCTGATGCCAATGTGCTCAGAGAGATGATCGGCTTTGCTGCCCAGCGGCTGATGGAACTGGAGGTCCACGGCCTGACCGGCGCCGAACCTGGCGAGCGGTCGGCGAACCGGCAGGTTCAGCGCAGCGGCTACCGCGATCGCGACTGGCACACCCGGGCCGGCACGGTGGAACTGCGCATTCCCAAGCTGTGCCGGGGCAGCTACTTCCCCGGCTTCCTGGAACCACGATATAAACCAGCGCGATCCGGTGATCCAGAAAACCTCAATAAAATCAATCAGATGTAGTGCAGATCGGCGTCCAATTCACGCGCCGATTAACACGCGCGGAGCGCGGATCCCGTCGCGCCGCCATCAGTCAGGGGGGGCACGGTCATGTGTTAGTCAGGGCGGGGCGCAGGCCTTCGATCCGCAGCACGACACCCACGGCTGCCAGGAGCGCGACGGCGACAATGGTGGTGTGGACCACTTTGGCGGTTGGCCTGCGGCTCATCCAGGTGACCGATTGGCCCCCGGGCGATTCAGCGGGTCCTGTCCGCCGCCGTCATGGCCGCGTCCGCGTTCACGAAGTACCTGACCTTGGGGCTGCAACCGCCGGTAACCGGCGAGGTGGACAACCAGGAACCGTCAGGCCGCTGGACGGCCCAGGAAAATCTCGCGTTCGGCGTCACGCGCTGCGCTGTCATTCCGTCCCGGCGGACCCAAGTTCCGTCGCTTTCTTCCACCCAATCCAGGGTCGGCGACAATTTTCCCACTATTCCTCCTGGACGCCGTTCACAAGAAATGTACCATTAAGAGAATTCCAATATTGAGTCTCATCATGAATGACTTTCTAAAGCTGTCGAGCGATATCGTTGCCGCATATGTCGCAAAAAATCACATCTCGCCGGGTGAATTGCCTGGACTGATTCATTCGGTCTATGGGAGCTTGGTCCGGATCGATAGTCCGGCGCCAGAGCCTGTTCCTGAGGCTAAGCTTGTGCCGGCCGTGCCGGTTCGGAAATCCGTGACCCCCGACTACATCGTGTGCCTGGAAGACGGCAAGAAGCTGAAGATGCTGAAGCGCCATCTGCGCACCGCCTACGGCCTGTCGCCGGAGGAGTACCGCGAGAAGTGGGGCCTGCCGGTGGACTATCCCATGGTCGCCCCGAACTACGCGGAGCAGCGGTCGGGGTTGGCCAAGGCCATTGGCTTGGGTACCCGTGGGCGCGGGGAGGCGGAGGAGGTGAAGCCGGCGAAGAAGCGTGGGCGCTCTGCAGCGTGACCTCGGCCTAGCACGATACAGGGGAGCGGGCTGATGCCGGCGCCGCCGCCACGGCAGCGCAAGAGGTCGACGGTTCAGCCCGTCCGTCGAGACAGAGGCGGTCCGGCGCGGCGGCGATGCGCCAGCGCGTCATGGCCACGGACGGCGGAGGCCGGGCGGTTGGCGGCAGGAGCATCAGGCCCAGGGTGTCGCCCGCCTCGGCCGCGAGCTGGAGACGGCGGTACTGGGTCGGGGTGGGCAGCAGGCGTCCCCCACCGCCGCGCCCAGGCAGCGGCAGCGGAGGGCCTCCTCCATGACCCAGAGGGCGTCCTCCTCCATGCGGGGATAGATCTGCAGCAGCCGGCCCAGGAGCGCAGCGACGAACCCGTGCCCCGCAGTGCCGGCCGGCAAGGATCTCATGAATGCCGCCGCAGACCAGACCGCCAGCCGGCAGGGCAAGGTCCAGGGCCGGCACGCCCGTGGCGACGGGCGGCCGGCCGCCCACCGGACGGGTCCGGTCGAGGGCGGATAGCTGGGCGCGCAAGGTGGTGATGGCGGCGGCATGGTCGGTCATACCTCAATCAATGTTCTCTATTTGTTCCAAGTCAAGCCCGGCCTATGGTTAATGGGGATGGGCTGGACGGAAGCATAGGGGAATCAAGCCGCAGCGTCGGAGAGGGACGGCAGCCAGGGGGCCCGGCCGATGATCTCGACGGCTGCGCAGTGGATGCCGGGGGCGGCAGGATCGCTCGAACTCGGTGAAGCGGGAGGTGACGCGCACGCGGGTACCGTAGGGGTGGGCCAGGTCGGCGACCAGGAGGGCAATCTGGTCGGGTTCGGCGGCGATGATGAGCAGTGAGGTGGGGACAGCAGAGGTGGACATGGCGGCCTCCGGGACGGAGTGGAGGCAGAATCCCAGATGCAAAAATTTGAGTGAATTTTCGAAATACGATACAAAGTCAATTCTTGGTAATGGCATCAAGATGAAGAAGATCAATTCCCGAAGATATGGCGCCATTTATAAAATAACAGATCCGATCCGCTGCTGCGATTGTTTCTTTTCGATGAGCAATTACGATCCGTGTTATTCCCATACCCTTGATCGCAGCATTGATTTCGGCCTCCGCGCTTGCGTCAAGATGCGCTGTCCCCTCATCCATTATAAGCAGTTTAGGTCGGCGGTATAACGCACGCGCGAGGAGGACACGTTGCTTCTGTCCGCCAGAGAGGCTCGAGCCCATGTCTCCGACAAGAGTCTCATATCCCATAGGCATGCGCATAATATCTTCGTCAATTGAGGCAGTAGCCGCTGCGGCTTTTACGCGGGCGAAGTCTGGGTCGTCATCGAAAAGAGCAATGTTGTCGGCTATCGAACCGGCGAACAAATTATCATCCTGTAAAACGGCGCCAATTTGTTCTCTATAATTCCTATGACCAAAATCTTTTAGTAAAAGCCCATCTATTCGTATTTGTCCACTATCAGGTTCAATGAGGCCAAGAAGAACTTTAACCAGAGTTGATTTTCCACCCCCCGACGGTCCAGTGATAACAACATGTGAACCTGGTTCAATAACTAAATCTACTCCATTAAGGACCGGTGGTTCTGTTGTCGAATAACGGAAGGTGACGTCATTCAATTCAATATGTCCATTCAATTCCCTTCGCACCGTTGGGGTATCTAGATCGAAACTGGGGTCTTCGTCTGAGAGAGCGATATCAGACAGTCGATCGAGATGCAGGCCCAACATTTTGAAAGAAATTACCTGGTCTCCTAAAGAAGTTGCATTCTTTATGAACTGTGCTTTGTACGCTAGAAAGGCAAACATCATGCCGACGCTGAAGCCGCCAGCCATAACTAGTGAAATTCCGACCCAGATAGACACAACTGTTTCCAACCCAAAGATCAGTGTATTTGCACCTCCCTGCCATAGGTTAATGCGCGCAGATACAATACCAGCGTTAACCGCGTCGGTTAGCTTGATCTGCCATAGCGCATGGCGCGCAACTTCCCTGTTAAAGAGCCGCAGTGTAGTGATGCCTCGCAAGGATTCGATCATCACGGACTGCTCTTTCGCTCTTGCGGATACCTCGCTGGTATTAGCTTCCAATTGCATCGGGAATGTTAAAAGTCTTACGGCGAGATACAGGGCGAAAGCGATTGCAGCAATAAGCGCGAGCGTCGAACTGTAGAAAAACATTATGATGAGCGTTAGGGAAGTCAGCGCACCATCGACTACAGCCGATCCGGCGCTTTGGGTCAGTGCTTCTTGTATCGGATGAATCGACTGAAACCTTGAAAGAACATCACCGACATGCCGTCTTTCAAACCACGAAATTGGCAGTCGAAATAGCTTCCTCGCTATATTATTTGCAATTCCGAAGCTGAGAGCCGCCCCAGCAATTAGTAGTACATATGATCGAAGTACCGTCGTTGCACTGTTGACAATTGTAAGAAGGCCAAAACCAAGTGCAATTACGGCCATAAGGTTCCAATCTAGTGCTGGTAAGACCTGATCGACTGCAATTTGCATGTAATAAGGCAAAGAAATTGCAAATAGTTGAATAACTATGCTTAAAGATAATGTTTGGGCTATGGAAGTTTTCAGACCATACACATTTTTCCAAAGTCGCGTCAGGGCAAGACGCTCCTGTTTGACCTGCGTTCTGAAGCTATTAGCTGGATGCAGCTCAAGCGCAACGCCTGTAAAGTAGGGCGATATATCTGTTAAGCCATACCATCTGGAAGCCCCGGCGGGGTCATGGATCAGGACTCGGCCGCGTTCTACTCGTTCGGCAACGACGAAGTGGTTTAAGTTCCAATGCAGGATAGCCGGAAAAGTTAGACGGGGGACCGATTCGAGAGGCAACTTCACGGCGCGGCTTGAGAAGCCCATCTGGTCAGAAATCAGAACCAACGATTTAAGTGTCACGCCTCTTGTCGACAACGGGAAGCGCCGGCGAAGAGCGCTTAAGTCCGTGTCAGATCCGTGATAGGTAGCTATCATAGCTAAACAGGCGAGACCGCATTCGGAGAATTCGGTCTGACGTACGAGGCGGATGCGCCGCCTGGACCAAAGACCTATGTGGAGATCACGTTCCATCAAATTTCTTCTATCTTGCGCCGACGGCGTATATGGGCTCGAATAGCCACCTGAAAAGGGATTGACGCGCGGTGAGTATCCGAGCTGTCAAAGCCATCCCGGGTAAGAGAGGCTGCTCACGTCCGTAGGCCATCACCCAAGGTTGGGATAGATTGGCGGTAAGTAAGTAGATTGGCACTGGGCGGCCGTCAGCGCGGACGTGCGAAATCGCGACCGTGGATATCTCGTTGACCTTTCCTTTAACTGTACCAAAGCGCTGATATGGAAATGCATCGATAGCCAGATTCACCTCCTGGCCAATTTTCAAAAACCCTATCGCATTAGATGGAATATATAATTCCGCACGAAACTGACCATCGGCGGGTACTATCGTCATCATTTCACTTTGCGAACTCGCAACTTGTCCAGCATGTGCCGTAATGGCGGTAACGGTGCCACTGATTGGTGACCTGATGGTATAGCCGCGGCTAGATTCGACGTCTGTACGGTGCCGAGCAATCTCGGCTTGGTTCGACGCTATGCTGGAAATCTGTGCATTCGCTAATGCTTGGGCTTGGTCGATGCTGCGCTTTATTTCTGCAATCTGTGACGATTTCGCATCCCGCGCTTGTTTCAACTGTAGGAGTTGCTGCTGACGGACAAGCAGCGCTTCTTCCCGCGAGCGCAGGTCGCGCTGGCTTATAAAGCCACGGGCGGCAATATCTGCTACCGATCCTACTTCCTTTTCAGCAACCTCAACCAAACGCCGCTGCGTGCTGATCTGTTCGTCAATTCTTAAGATTTCCTGCGAAAAACCTGCTGCTTGTTGCTGCAACCGGTTCCGTTCGGCTGTCGCGGCAGCAAGGACAGCGGCCTTCTGTTCCGAGAGTGTCTCGTCTTGAGACACAAGCGCATCTAACATCCGACTTGGCCCACTGGCGCCTCCGATCATCGTCTCCTCCGTGTGCACCTCGACGAGTGGCGCCCCGGCTACCACGTGCTGTCCCTCTCGGACATGCAACACTGCAACGATGCCGGAACGGGGCGGCAAAATTGTTGCTACACCCGTACCTAGAACAATCTGGCCTTCTACCGTTTCGAACCGGGAATAGGATCCAAAAGTCAAGAATATGACCGAAATAATGACCGATATTATCAGTGAAAGACCAACAAGATGCCAGCTAATTGGTACAAATAGATGTATATCACCATCTAGGCGGCGTGCTCTATGTTCGAGGAATTCTTTTCGAAATAAAGGATTCGGGGAAGTATTCATCGCCCGCTCCATTAATCATCTAATAGTCAAATTTTTTGTAATGAAATCCATGATCTTTCCATTTTTTTTTGGAAAAGTTAATAATTTCAGCAATGAACGTGTCGGCAATATGCATTGGTTTCAGGTAATCAAGCCACATCCACTGGCCGTTAGGATTACATTCAAGGAATACGGTACTATTATCTGGCTTAACTACTAGGTCAAACACGCCACTAAACAGACCAAATCTTTCAAGATAAGAAAAAATATTTGATTTTAAATCATCATTAATATCTGTAATGCTATACATATCTCTTAGAATTCCCATTCTCCAATCAATTTTAGTGCTATCATTGAGTTGTGACTCTATTTTGTAGGCAATAATACTTCCGCCAACGGCTACGACGCGAAGCTCGTATTGCTTCTCGACATACTCCTGGAACATCGTCGGACACGCCGAAAACTGCTCAGGGGCAATAGCCTTGATCTCGGCAGCGTTCACAAGCGTCGGAGAAAGCAATACAATCTGTTGAAGGTCAGCCGGATCGGGAATGTCATAACCGGCAATGGGCTTCCTTATCGTGCGTGCTGGGTCGAGGTTGCTGACGAACTGTGTAATTTGATCCTTATCGTGGAGTATTGCATGCCGCGGTACGGTAAAGCCGCACGCTGCCGCGACTCGAAGTTGCAACGGTTTGCAGCCAGCGACGGTGATAACGTCATAGCCATTCAACACGCGCGCTCCGGTACTGGCACAGGCCCCAAATAAAGCCTCTCGCCACTCAAGCGCTGCGAACCGATGGGCGACCAGATCCATACTTTGGGGGAAGGTCGGCGGTGTCATCTTGTACCGCCAGACAATCAAATCGTCGCTATCAATGGACTGCATCATGCGCTGCAGGTCACAACCAGGCCCAACAAAAGAAACTGGGATCCCTGCGCGTGCACATGCCTCCTTTAATGCGAAGATGTGAATATCATGCTTCGGATCATCAGAGTTGCCGACCAACCAAATCATGGCATAATATCCAGCATGATTAATGAATCTCCGTTCAGAAATATAAACGATATTGGACTAAGTCTCTGGGTCGTCTAAGTCGACGTATAAGACAATATTTTCAATATTGTGAAGAACAAGTCATATTTTACTTCTGCGGCGACATCAATTTTCATTTTGGGCAGCTATCTCCATAAGCTACTGCGTAAGGGAAGTCAAAACACCTGATTAGGCCGTCTAGCACGTTCAAGTTAGCTGGCCAGGCCATGGCGCCCTTGAACTCTGCCTTGAACCAAGGCGGTTCTGGCAAAGCCGCAAGCCGTTGCCGTGCCGCTTTCAGTCCAGGAAGATCTCTATTCAGAAAAGCAACAGTTCCCAAGGAGTATTCATAGAATCCCATATCGAGTCGCCTCTTATCTGGCGTAACTCCAGCCATTAATAAAGGAATTGCTAGATGATTATCACCTGCTATGGCTTCCATTTGGCCTTCATGCCAATACATTACGTGCAGGTTCTCTTGATCTAATCGGTGCCAATTGTGCCGAATATAGGACTCTATTAAATTGGCGGCGGCCTTCTCGCAGCCTGATCGGGATGCTAGCGTTCGCCATCCGCCGTTCATGTCTTGATCGAATGCGGTTGGTGTCAGCTGCATCATTTGCTCGGTATCAACCGCGCACTGTCCGGACTCGGTGCCTTTTGGCCCGTCTTGTCCCGTAGCGCTAGCTATTGCGGCAATCAGCAAAAAGGCGAGGGGCGATGCGGCCATTCTATCTTCTCAGGGGTGTGGCGACGACCAGCAAATCGATCAGCCACGCGGGAGGGGGATAGCAGCGGAGATAAAGGTGGATATCGGCATTGCTCACGCTGAGCCGACCAGATAGCCGCCGACCATCGAGATGGTCGGCGGCCGAAATCTGTCAGTGGTTTAATCGCAGTCAACCGCCATGCATTTGGTTTGACTTTGGTTACAGGACCAACTGACCGTGCCGCCGGCAACGCGCTCCAGCTCCTCCGGGGAAAGCTCCTGCACGTCGGAAGTGAACCCTTGCATGGCGAAAGGCAGGCTAGAATCTGATTCCATTGAGAAATCTCCTTCTGTCATTCATTCACGTCGGGCGCCGAACGCCTGTAAACGCGTCGGCGTCAGTTGGAGAGCGAGGTAAATGCTAGTCGCAGTCACCTGCCGAAGTGCATCTCCCGCTCGAATCGCACACGACGTTGACGGGCAACTTGACGGTATACGAGCCGCCAGCCACGCGCTCGAGCTCGGCTTCCGTAAGAGGCTCGGGCGCAGCCATCCCGAGCATAGCAAATGGCAGCATCTTGGCTTCGTCGCTAGACGCGGCCCGACGATCAATGTTCATCATGAGCATTCTCCGATGTGCGTTGCAGTATTGCGATTATGCCCCCGGAAAGGCGGATGACAAGCATTAAGAATCGTAAAAATTGTTAACAAAGTCATAAAATCCACGTTTAAGGGCGGCTTGGGCGAGGGGAATGGACCGTAATGACGAGGCAATGAGCTAAATCAGTGCGGACTTTGAGGTATGCGTCTCTTTGTCGCGGTAGAGTTAGCGATATATACTAATGGAATATGGATTAAGTATCGAAATTTGTTCGAACTATAACATGAATACGATGGTATTTAGTTTGTAACATCGTATTATGCGCATAATAAGCAGGATGTTTATTGGATGTTGTAGTATATATATCGCAGCAAATGTTGTTACGGACGCGGAAAATGTATTATTCACATTAAATATAAACTTAAAATTATGAAGTAAAATTTATCACTTTTGTTAGATTATGTATGTTATCGTTTTTGAAAAAAAGCAATTATAATTACCAATTATATGGAAGTGAATGAATGATATAAAATATCATTCGTCATAATATTGGTAATAAACATCATAATATGATTTAATATGTTTATTACTACATAGTGCAAGCCTATTATGTCCATATTTTCAATAATGGAACTTTGATAATATTTATATTTTACATACAAAGTTCGCGCCAACACGCTCGCAGATAACCTTCATGCCCATTTAGAACTTAATGCCACGTCTCTTGTGTGGGCGCTTGACTACTGCTGTATTGGATAATACTGACATAATGTATCGATCCAACAGCAGGGCATGACTTAGAGCGCAAATAGTACAATCGTGAACTCAAGATCAAGGCGGTAGGGCTTATCGAAGAACGGGGCGTCAGCGTGGCGCGGGCGCGCGGGATCTTTAGGGGTCACGTGACGATACAGCGCAAATGGGCACGCTCTTGGACGGGACGGCATAAGCACTTTTCCCTGGTAGAGGCAACAGAACTAGCGACCGCCCCCGCTATCGACGCCGCCTAAGAGTCCGGCCCGGAATCGGATAGGTAGTTTTATGTCCTTGCCAATCTCCTGGCGAGGAGCTTGATGCTGGCGGCGAAGATCCAAGCGGTTGCGGTGTCGGTTCCGCGTTCGAAGTCCCTGGTGAGGTGCCGATTGCGGCCCAGCCAGGCGAAAGTCCGCTCCACCACCCATCGCTTGGGCAGGATGACGAAGCCTTGGGCGGTATCGGATCGCTTGATGATCTCCAGGGTCCATTCACCCATGGTGGCCAGGGCGGTCTCCAACTTGTCGCCGGCATAGCCGCCATCGGCGAAGACATGCCGCAGCCACGGGAACGCGGCTACGGCCCCTTACGCGACCTGGTCATCAAGGTCAGCATGCAGACCCAGCGCCAGCGCGGGCAGAAAGTCTACTCCCTCCACGCCCCCGAGGTCGAATGCATCGGCAAGGGCAAGGTCCGCGCCCCCTACGAGTTCGGCTGCAAGGTCAGCGTCGCCGTCCCCATCACCAAACCCAAGGGCGGCCTCTTCGTCCTCCACGCCCAGGCCCTGCACACCAACCCCTTCGGCGGGCACACCCTGGCCAAGGCCGTCGCCGACATCAAAGCCAACACTGGACGCGAGCCGGACCGCGTCCACGTCGACAGGGGCTATCGCGGCCATGACCATCCCAACAAGTTCAAGGTCTGGATCACAGGCCAGGTCCGCAGGACTACCGCCTCCATCAAACGAGACCCGAAGGGCAGCGCGGAGCAGCAAGATGAAGCGCCGCGCCGCCATCGAGCCCATCATCGGCCACCTCAAGGCCGAGCACCGCATGGGGCGCAACTACCTCAAGGGGCGCAGCGGGGACCGCATCAACGCCATCCTCGCCGCCGCCGGATTCAACTTCCACCTCCTCGTCAGGTGGCTCAAAGCCCTTTGGCGTGCCTTGCTCAGTGCACTCCAAATCCGAAACGAAATGGCCCTGATCAGCACGTAAGCCAATCAGGGCCATTCTTCACGGACAACTATAGGGCTATGCGCCGATTCGCGCCGAATTATGCGCCGCTCCGCGCAACCTTTGGGCCGCTTCACAACAATCCATCTTGGACGAGGGGGGGCGGTGGGAATCGAACCTGAATTCACCGATTTGAAGTTCATGGGTCACTACGTTTCCAGGACCCGATGCCCTGTCGACTGCTCAGATGGGCCTACCTTCGGGCCTCAGCCCGATGCTGCGACCTAAATAATCCTTTAGTATCAAAGAACTATCCAAAATCCCAAATCGCTTCCGTTCCAGGGGGCACGCGTTTGCGTCGATCCGTTGCTACGAAATGCCATAGGATATGCTTCGAATCGCATAAGAGATGCTGCGATTCACACGGTGGGAATGACCAAGCGCTTCGCCGACTGTCCGCGCCCGGACACTGTCCGATAGCGGACAGGGCGATCAGGGGTCAATTTCAATGAAAACAGCTCTTTAATCGACGGCCCGTCTTTTGCTTACGGCATAGGCTTCATTCCGCAGCCGGGGGAAACCGCTGAATGATCGCCTTGCCGTCCTTCTTGCGCCGCCACGCGCTGGTCACCCTGCTGAACCTGTTCGGGTTGACGGCGGGCATCGCCGGCTTCCTGATGGTCAGTCTGTATGTGGCCGGGGAACTGACGGTGGACCGGGGGTTCACCGGGGCGGACCGGTTGTATCGCGTGGCCAGCACCCTGTCGGTCGGGGGCAACACCTTGCAGCTGGGGGCAACCACGCCGCTGCTGGTGGAACCGCTGGCCCAGGACTTCCCGGAAGTGGAGGCGGTGACACGCACGTCGGAGGAAGAAGTGGAGGTGCGCGAGGGCGACCGGGTCTTCGACGTGCCGCTGCTGTGGGCCGACCCCAACCTGTTGCGGGTGCTGGACTATCCCCTGGCGCGGGGCGATGCCGCCACGGCGTTGGCGCGGCCCGATGGCTTCGTGGTGACGCGGGAACTGGCCCGTACCCTGTTCGGCGACGCCGACCCCATGGGCCGTACCGTCCAGGCGCCGGAGGGCCAGTTGCTGACCGTCACCGGCGTGCTGGCGCCGCTGGCGGAAACCCACCTGAAGTTCAGCGGCATCGTCGCCGATGCCGGTCGGGGCCTCAAGAACTGGGCCCATATGGCGGGGGAGCAGTGGAGCCATATCGGCGAGACCGCCGTCTACGCCCGCCTGGCGCCCGGTGCGTCGGCCGCCGCGGTGACGGCGCGCTTCGCGGATTTCGTGAAGCGCCGCGCCGTGCTGAGCCAACTGCCGGAGGATGTACGCGACGGCTTCCTGACCCTGCGGCTGGACCCGGTGCCGGCCATCCATCTGCGCATCAAGACCTTCAACCAGGCCAAGCCCGGCGGTGACGTCGGCACCCTGGGCATCCTGTCGGCCGCCGCCCTGCTGATCCTGGGCGTGGCCATCGCCAACTACACCAACCTGGCCACGGCCCAGGCCATCCACCGGGCGCGCGAGGTCGGCATCCGCAAGCTGGCCGGCGCCCGGCGCTGGCAGCTGGTGGCCCTGTTCACGGGGGAGTCCGTGGCGCTGGCCATTGCCGGTACCCTGGCGGCCCTGGCGGTGGTGGAGGTGCTGCTGCCCCCCTTCCAGGCGCTGGTGGGCCGGCCGCTGAGCTTTTCCCTGCCGCGCGACGGCGGCTTCCTGGCCCTGATCCTGGCCACGCCGCTGGTGGTGGGGCTGCTGGGCGGGCTCTATCCCGCCTTGGTGCTGTCCGGCTACCGCCCGGCGGAGGTGCTGAAGGGCGGCGCGGCGCCAGCCGCCGGCCGCCTGCGCGCCATGCTGGTGGTGGCGCAGTTCGCCATCTCCATAGCCCTGATCATCGCCACGGTGACGGTGCTGCGCCAGGTGGCGCACGCCCGCACCGCCGCCTTGGGCTTCATGCCGGAAAACCTGTACATCGTCAGCCAGTTGCCCCACGACGTCCAGCGCGCGGCCACCATGAAGACAGAGCTGGCGAGGGTGCCCGGTATCCGGGGCTCGGCTTTCAGCAGCCTGGTCCCCGCCGACATCAGCCAGTTCATGACCCAGCTCACGGTGCCCGGCGATGCCCATGGCGCCACGCCGGGCAAGGCCTTCATGCCGGAGTTCTCGGCGGACCCCGACTTCATCACGACCTATGGCCTGGATCTCAAGGCGGGCGTGGCCCAGCCGCCCGGCTGGCGCCCGGCGGCGGACGGCGGGCGGCGCTATGTCTGGCTGACCGAGGCGGCGGCCCGGCGGCTGGGGTACGCCCATCCCACGGACGCCGTGGGCGACCGCTACACCGATGAGGAGGATCACCCGGTCGAGGTCGCGGGCGTGCTGGGCAATATCCGTTTCCGCACCGCCCGCGACGCGGATGAGGCGCTGATGTTCTCCATCGGCGCCACCGGCGGCTTCCTGACCATCCGTCTGGCCGCCGGCGATCCCCGCCCGGCCCTGGCCGCCATCAACGCCCTGGTGGACCAGCTGTATCCCGAGGCGCGCCGCGCGCCGCGCGGCTTCGCCGACGATAGGCTGGAGGCCCAGTACCGGACGGAGGAGCGCCAGGCCAAGGTCTTCGCCATCTTCAGCGCGCTGGCCATCGTGCTGGCCAACCTGGGCCTGTTCGGCCTGACGGCGCTGGCGGCGGCGCGCCGTACCAAGGAGATCGGCATCCGCCGCGTGGTGGGCGCCCGGGCGCGCGACATCGCCTGGCTGATGGTGTGGCAGTTCGCGCGGCCGGTGCTGCTGGCCAACCTGGTGGCCTGGCCCGTGGCCTGGTGGGGGCTGCATCGCTGGCTGGGGCAGTTCACCGTGCGGGTGGACCAGGGGCCGGGCACCTACCTGGCCGCCGGGGCCGCCGCCCTGGCCGTGGCGCTGGCCACCGTGGCCGTCCACGTCATCCGCGTGACCCAGGCGCCGCCCGCCAGCGCCCTGCGGTACGAATGAGGGGGAAAGTCCGATGCCGATGTTCGCCTTTTCCCGCATCCTGCGCCGGCAGGCGTTGTCCACTCTGCTGAACCTGCTGGGTCTGGCCGTGGGAATCGCCGCCTTCCTGCTGGTCAGCCTCTATGTGGCGGAAGAGGGGACGGTGGACCGGGGCTTCACTCACGCCGACCGCCTCTACCGCGTGGGCAGCCAGCTGAACGTGGGCGGCCAGTCCATCAAGCTGACCTTCGCCCCGGATGACGTGGCCGGGTCTCTGAAGCAGGAGGTGCCGGAGGTCGAGGCCATCACCCGTATCGAGCAGGATCGGGTGATGCTGGGGACCGCCACCCGCTACTTTGAACAGCGGGTGCTGTGGGCGGATCCGGATTTCCTGCGCCTGCTGGATTACCCATTGGAACGGGGCGATCCCGCCCAGGCGCTGGCCCGGCCCGACGGCGTGGTGGTGACCCGGGACCTGGCCCGCACGCTGTTCGGCGACGCCGACCCCATGGGCCGTACGATCGAGGTGCGGCACGGGCCGGCCCTCACCGTCACCGGCATCCTGGCGCCGCTGGGGCAAAGCCATCTGGTCTTCACCGCCATCGCCGCCGAGGCCGCGCGGGGGAGAAGTCCTGGGCGCATGCAAAACCGCGGGCCTGGTCCGACATCTCGGGTGTCACCACCTACGTCCGCTTGGCGCCGGGGGCGTCGGCGGCGGCCGTGGGCGCGGCGCTGCCGGCGTTCGTCAACCGGCACAACCCGCCCAATCCCGACAAGGCGGGCGGCGGCATGGACAACATGGTCAGCCTGCGGCTGGACCCCGTGCCCGACATCTATCTGCGGGTCAAGGCGCTGGGCGCCCTCGCCGGGGGCGACGTCGGCACCTTGCAGGTCCTGGGCGGCGTCGCCTTGCTGATCCTGGGCATCGCCATCGCCAACTACACCAACATGGCCACGGCCCAGGCCATCACCCGGGCCCGCGAGGTGGGCATCCGCAAGCTGGTGGGCGCCCGCCGCCGGCAGCTGGTCGCCCTGTTCACCGGCGAGGCGGTGCTGCTGGCCGCCATCGGCACGGTGGCCGCCCTGGCGCTCATGGAACTGGCCCGGCCGGCGTTCCAGGGACTGGTGGGCCGCGATGTCTCGTTGGCGCCCCCGACCCGGGGCTGGCTGCTGCCCCTGCTGCTGGCCACGCCCGTCCTGGTGGGTGTGCTCGGCGGCTTCTACCCCGCCCTGGTGCTGTCAGGCTACCGACCGGGGGAGGTGCTGAAAGGCCGCGCCCAGGCGCCGGGCGCCGGCCAGGTGCGGGCCGTGCTGGTGGTGGCGCAGTTCGCGGTGTCCATCGCCCTGATGGTGGCGACCTTCACGGTGCAGCGCCAAGTGGCCCACGTGCAGGCGGCCGGCCTGGGCTATCAGCCGGACAACCTGTACCTGGTCAGCAACCTGCCCGCCGACCTGGCCCGGGCCGCCACCCTGAAGGCGGAGGTCGCGCGCGTGCCCGGCGTGCGTGCCGCCAGCCTGTCCAGCCTGGTGCCCGCCGACCAATCGGAAAGCCTGTCCAGCTTCGACCTGCCGGAGAATACCCGCAGCACCCTGCGCCAGGCGCGGGGCATCGCCAGCTTCACGGCAGACCAGGATTTCTTCGCCACCTACGGCGCGCGCCTGGTGGCCGGCAAGGGCCTGCCCCCCGGTTGGAGGCCGGCCGAGGTGGACGAGGACAAGCCGCGCTATCTCATCCTGACGGAAACGGCGGCGCGGCGCATGGGGTACGCCAAGCCGGAGGATGCGGTGGGCGAGCGCCTGTCCATCAACAGCGAAGACCCCACCGAGGTCGCCGGCGTGGTGGCGGACATGCGGTTCCAATCCGCCCGCCGGGCCGACCTGCCGCTGATGTTCCTGATCAAGGCCAGCGGCCAGCACCTGACCGTGCGTCTGGCCGCGGGCGACCAGCGGGCCACGATGGCGGCGGTGAACGCCGTGGTCGACAAGTTGTACCCCGACGCCGACTCCCTGCGCCGCGCCTTCGCGGATGAGCGGATCGAAAGCCTGTACCAGTCGGAGCGCCGCCAGGCCCGCGTCTTCGCCGCCTTTGGCGGTTTGGCCGTGGTGCTGGCCAATATGGGCCTGTTCGGCCTGACCGCCCTGACGGCGGCCCGGCGCACCAAGGAGATTGGCGTCCGCCGGGTGGTGGGCGCCAAGCTGCCGGACATCATGGGCCTGATGGCTTGGCAATTCACCCGACCCGTCCTGCTGGCCAACCTGGTGGCTTGGCCCATCGCCTGGTGGGCATTACACCAGTGGCTGCTGCAATTCACCGTGCGGGTGGACCAGGCGCCCTTGACCTTCCTGGCCGCCGGCGCTGTCGCCTTGGCCGTGGCGCTGGCCACGGTGGCGGTCCACGTCATCCGCGTCGCCAGCGCCCCGCCGGTGGCGGCGCTGCGGTACGAGTGAGGCGTGCTATCCTGCGCCGATGAGGTAGGGACGGGCGACATGAGCATCACGCACCGCATCGGCGATTGGACCTTTGACGGGGTGGCGCTGCGCCATGCCGATGGGACGGAACGCCGGCTGGAGGACCGCGCCGCGCGGACGCTGGCGGCGCTGTGCGCGCGACGCGGTGAGGTGGTCGGCCGCGACGCCCTGCTGGCCGAGGTCTGGCAGGGCAGGGCCGTCAGCGCCAACAGCGTGGCCGTGGTTATTGGCGACCTGCGCCGCGCCTTGGGCGAGGACGCGGGCGAACCGGCGCACCTGGTCACCGTCGCGCGGCAAGGCTATCGGCTGAATGCCGGGGTGGCGCCGGCACCCCGGTTCCAACGGGGCGTGATCGCGGTTGGCGCGGCGGCAGCGGCGTTGGCCGGCTTGGCCCTTTTCATGGCGGCACCCGGCCCCGTGTCCTGGCGTACCGTGGTCGTGGCGCCCGTCAGCAATGATACCGGCGCCACGGACTACGACCCGCTGTCCCGCGCCTTGGGGGAGGTGGTCACCAACCGCCTGTCCCGCATGGAGGGGGTGGCCGTGACGGCGCCGGGGACCACGGTCCCGGACGGCCTGGCGCTGACACCGCGCCTGATCCTGTGGAACGGCGCGCCTGAGCTGTCGCTGACGGCGACGGACATCGCCACCGGCACGGTCGTGTGGGCCGCCTTCGCCGGCGGCCCGGCGGGCGATCTGGCCAAGGTCACGGCGGCGCGGCTGGATGGCTTGGACGCCCGGCTGCGGCCAGGGCCGCGCGGGTGGATGATGCGGTTTTTTAGCCGGCTTTAGCGTTTCTTTAGTCGGTGAGGCGCCGGACGCCGTGCCAGGCAGGGGCATTCCCAACGACAGGAGGCCCCCATGCGCGCCCCTATCCTTCCCGCTTTCATCCTCAGCCTGTGCCTGGCCCCGGCGGCCCGCGCCGAAGCGTCGGACGAGGCCGGCATCCGCCAGGTGATGGACGCCTTTCACGCCGCCGTGGTCGGTCATGACGGGGCTCGCCTGGCGTCGCTGTTCCTGCCGGACGGGGGCGCCTGGCTGAACGTCCTGACGGACCAGGCCTATGCGTTCGTCGCGGGGGCCAAGCCCAAGGTGCGGGTGGGCAGCCATCGCGACTTCGCCACTTTCGTCTCCACGACCAAATCGGCGCTGGACCCCCGCCATGACAACATCCGCATCGTCAGCGACGGCACCGTGGCCTCGGTCACCTTCGACTTCCACTTCCTCATCGATGGGGTGGAGACCAACCGGGGGATGGAAATGTGGCAGCTGGTGAAGGACGCGGATGGCTGGCGCATCGCCGCCATCACCTACTCCTCCACCCCGAAGGCGCCGTAGAGTGCGATCGCTGCAGATGGGCCCATCTGGAGCGTGAATTGCATGACGAAACAGAAGATTAGCTTAGCCATTCACCAGGCCCAGCAGCAGGGCATTGGTCTCCGCCGGCTTCTCCAGCATGATCTGGTGACCGCAGCGCTCCAGCTCGACATAGGTGGCGTTGGGCAGGCGGCGGGCCAGGTCGCGGGCGCCGGCCGGGGGTGTCAGGCCGTCGTTGGCCCCCGCCACCACGGTGATGGGCAGGGTCAGGGATGACAACGCCGCCGGGTCGGGGTGGGCCGCCTGGCTCATCAGCGCCTTCATCATGAACAGGCTGTTGCCCTTGGTCGCCTGCTCCTCGAACGCGATCAGGGCGGCGTCGGTGTCCGGGTGCCAGGCCAGCGAGCGGA
Organism: Nitrospirillum guaranorum; assembly: GCF_034653275.1. NCBI lineage: Bacteria > Pseudomonadati > Pseudomonadota > Alphaproteobacteria > Rhodospirillales > Azospirillaceae > Nitrospirillum > Nitrospirillum guaranorum. The sequence goes on from NZ_JAYEES010000001.1 coordinate 586,517, forward strand.
ACTTGGCGGAGATGAGGGGGCGGATCCATTCCAGGACGAAGGGCGGCAGCCAGCCTAGCGGGTTGGCGCCCAGCTGGGCGGCCGGGCTGGGCGGGCCCAGCAACAGGGCCGCCGCCACGCGATCCAACTGGCCCTCCGCCGCCAAGTCCTGTAGCAGGCTCAAGGTCAGGCGGCAGCCATAGGAATGGCCAGCCAGGATGAGGCGGCCTTTTCCATGGGTCTCCAGGATCTGGCGGTAGTCGGCCACCAGGTGGCTGCCCTCATAGGCCGCCCAGTCGCGTGGCTGCGGGCTTTGCCCATGGCCGACGAAATCCCAGGCGACGATGCGCACGCCCACCTCCATCAGGGCGGCCCATTGGTGGCGCCACTGGTTCTTGTTGCCGCCGCTGCCATGGCAGAGGAAGACGGTGGTGTCGGCCCGGGCGCCGCCCTCATGCACCAGCAGGCTCAGGGGCGGACGGCCGTCGCGCACCATCACCGTGTCGGGCGTGACCACCAGGCGGGAGGTGGCAAGCGGCAGGGATTCAGCGGTATCCGGCATGGTGTTTCCCGTTGAAGGTACAAGGACGAAGGGCGACTATCCGCGCTGTCGCGGCCGGGATCGTGGATCGGCCGTCTCCGAACCATGAATCAAGCCGTTGGAAAACCGTATCATGCCCGCCACCGGACCGCGTCCCGGATTGCGCAACGCCATCACCGACGTCCCCGGCCTGACGGTGGGCCACGCCACGGATGAGCGGGTGCGCAGCGGCGTCACCATACTGCTGTGCGGCGGGGCCAAGGGGGCCGCCGGCTGGGCCGGTGGCGTGGACGTGCGCGGTGGCGGCCCCGGCACGCGCGAGACCGAGATGCTGGCGGCGGAGAATCTGGTGGGCCGCGCCCATGCCGTGGTCCTGGCCGGCGGGTCCGTTTTCGGGCTGGCGGCGGCGGATGGGGTGGCGGCCGTGCTGTCGCGGCGCGGGATGGGCCTGACCCTGCGGCCCGGCACGCCCGCCGTGCCCCTGGTGCCGGCCGCCGTGCTCTATGACCTGGCCAATGGCGGCGACAAGGACTGGGGCCTGGCGCCGCCCTACCGTGACCTGGGGATGCGCGCGGTGGAGGCCGCCGGCCTGGACGTGCCCCAGGGCGCCCTGGGCGCCGGGCGTGGCGCCATGGCCGGGCTGGTCCCCGGCGGCGTCGGTACCGCCTCCATCGACCTGGGCGACGGCCTGGTGGTGGGCGCCCTGGTGGCGGCCAACCCCCTGGGCTCGGTCTTCATGCCCGATGGCCGCACCTATTGGGCCTGGCCCTTCGAGATCGATGGCGAGTTCGGCGGCCGGACGCCCCAGGGCCCCATGGACGCCAGCGATCCGGTGCCGGACCTGTCGCGGCTGGGCGTGCACCGCCAGCCCACGGCGGGCGCCAACACCACCATCGCCGTGGTGGCCGCCTCCGCCGACCTCAGCACGGCGGAATGCAAGCGGGTGGCGATGATGGCGCAGGACGGCATCGCCCGCGCGGCGCGCCCGGCCCACACGCCCTTCGACGGCGACACCGTGTTCGCCGTGGCGCGGGGACCGGCCCTGTCGGCGGACGTCGGCAGCCGCTGGGCCCAGGTGGCGCGCATCGGCTCCGCCGCCGCCGACTGCCTGGCCCGCGCCATCGCCCGCGCGGTGTATCATGCGGGGGACGGTCAAGGGGGGAGGACGGCCATCAGGCGACGTGAGCGGCCAGGGTGGGCGTGGCCGCCAGCAGGCTGGCGGTATAGGGATGCCGGGGTTGGCTCAGCACCTGCAGGGTCGGCCCTTCCTCGACGATGCGGCCGTCGCGCATGACCAGCAGCCGGTCGGTCAGGGCCCGCACCACCGCCAGGTCGTGCGACACCACCAGATAGGCCAGGCCTAGGTGCCGCGACAGGTCGGCCAGCAGGTCCAGGATCTGGGCGCGAGTCAGCACGTCCAGGGCCGATGTCGCCTCATCCAGGGCGATCAGGTCGGGCTGTACCGCCAGGGCGCGGGCGATGGCGATGCGCTGGCGCTGACCGCCGGAGAATTCGTGTGGGTAACGGTCGGCATCCGCCGGCGCCAAGCCCACCTGGGTCAGCAGTTCCTCCACCCGCGCCCGCCGCAGCGCGGGCGTAAGCGGCGCGTCCAGCAGGGCCAGGGGCTCGGCCACCACCCGCTCCACCCGCCAGCGGGGGTCGAAGCTGCCCACCGGGTCCTGGTACACCATCTGGACGTGGCGGCGCAGGCGGCGGCGGGCGGCTTCACCGGCCGCCAACCAGGGCTGGTCCAGCAGGCGTACAGCGCCCGCCTGCGGCGCGTCCGCCGCCAGCAGGGTGCGCAACAGCGTGGACTTGCCCGACCCGGACTCGCCCACGATGCCCACGCTTTCGCCCCGGTGCACGGCCAGGCTGACCTGGTCCACGGCGCGCAGGTGCGCCGGCTTGGACCACCAGCCGGCACGGGGCAGGGGGTAGTCGCGCACGATGCCCTCGGCGACCAAAAGGGGCGGCTGCGCGGGTGGCGGCGGGACGTCCGGCCGCTGCCGCGCCGGCTGCGTGGCCGCCAGCAGGCGGCGGGTGTAGGGATGCGCTGGTGCTGTGAAGACGGTCGCGGGGGGGCCCGCCTCCACCACCGCGCCCTCATGCAGCACCACCACGCGGTCGGCCACGCGCGACACCAGGGCCAGGTCGTGGCTGATCAGCAGCAGGCCCAGGCCGTCCTGCCGCACCAGATCCACCAGCAGGTCCAGGATGCGGGCCTGGGTGGTCACGTCCAGGGCGGTGGTGGGTTCATCCGCGATCAGCAACTTGGGCTTCAGCGCGATGGCCGCCGCGATGGCCACCCGCTGGCGCTGGCCGCCGGACAGTTCATGCGGGCGCCGGCCGCGGGGGAAGCGATCGGCGGGCAGGCCCACACGAGTCAGCATGGTGTCGGCGATGCGCGCCGCCTCGGCCCGGCTGGCCATGCCGTGCACCCGTACCGTCTCCGCCACCTGGGTGCCGATGGACAGTACGGGGTTCAGCGCCGTCATCGGTTCCTGGAACACCAGGCCCACGTCGCGGCCGCGCACGGCGTTCATCTGCCGCTCGGTCAGGGTGGTCAGCTCCCGCCCGTCCAGGCGGATGCTGCCCCGGGTGCGGGCGCCGGCGGGTGTCAGGCCCAGCACCGACAGGGCGGTCATGGACTTGCCGGAGCCCGACGCTCCCACCAGGGCCACGATCCGCCCCGGGTCCACCGTCAGCGACACGGCATCCAGGATGGTGCGGCCGTCGATGGCCAGGCTGACGTCGCGGATGTCCAGCAGCGCCATGGCTCACCCCTCCCGCTTGGGGTTCAGGCGGCCGCGCAGGCCCTCGCCCAGCAGGTTGAAGCCCAGCACGGCGGCCACCACGGCCAGGCCGGGGAACAGCACCAGCCAGGGCGCCTGGCCTGCCAGGGTCTGGCTGTCCGCGAGCATGCGGCCCCAGCTGGGCTGCGGCGCCTGGGTGCCCAGGCCGACGAAGGACAGGCCGGCGTCGGCGATGATGCCCAGCGACAGCTGGATGGTGGCCTGGACCAGCAGCAGGCCGGCGATGTTGGGCAGCACGTGCTCCGCTGAGATGCGGCCGCCGCCCTTCCCGGCCAGGCGGGCGGCCAAGGTGTAGTCCCGCGCCCAGACGCCCAGGGCCGCCCCCCGCGCCACCTTGGCGAAGACGGGGATGTTGAATAGGCCGATGGCGGCGATGGCGTCCACCGCCCCCGGGCCGCACAGGGCCGCGATCAACACGGCGGTGATCAGGGCGGGGAAGGCGAAGACCACGTCGCTGCCGCGCATCGCCACCTCCTCCACCCAGCCGCGCCGGCCCGCCGCCAGCAGGCCCAGGGGCATGCCGAATCCCGCGCCCACGCCCACGGCGGTCAGGGCCACGCCCAGGGCGCTGCGCGCGCCCGCCAGCACGTGGGAAAAGACGTCGCGGCCATAGGCGTCGGTGCCGAACCAATGGGCGTCGGACGGTGCCGCCAGCCGCCCGGCGACATTGATGGCCGTCGGGTCGTAGGGCGTCCAGACCAGCGACAGCAGCGCCGCCACCACCACTAGGCCGGTCAGCGCCAGGCCGGCGGCCAGGGCCCTGGAATGGCGACCGCCGTCGGACGCCGCCTCCAGCGTGATCATGACGGTCATGGACGCCGTCCCCGTGTCAGGCGCGGATCCACCGCGGCGTTGGCCAGATCGACCAGGAAGGTGACCACCACCACGGCGAACACCAGGCCGACGGTGACGCCCTGCACCACGATCAGGTCGCGCTGGGCCACGGCCTGGAACACCAGGCGGCCCAGTCCGGGCAGGAAGAACACGTTCTCGATGATGATGCCCCCGGCCAGCAGGAAGGAGAACTGCATGCCCAGGATGGTCAGCGCCGGTACCAGGGCGTTGGGCAGGGCGTGGCGCAGCAGGGCCTGGGCCAGGCTCAGGCCCTTGGCGCGGGCGGTGCGGATATAGTCCTGCCCCATCTGCTCCACCAGCTCGCCGCGCAACACCCGCGCCAGGATGCCGGCCTGTGGGGCCGCCAGGGCGATGGCCGGCAGGGTCAGGGCCTTGCATGCCGGCAGCAGGCCACCGCCCCAGCCGGGGAAGCCGCCGGCGGCGAACCAGTGCAGGCCGGCGGCGAAGACCAGGGCCAGCACGGTGCCGGCCCAGAAGTTGGGCACGGCGATCAGCAGCTGCGCCACGCCGTTCAGCACGGCATCCACCACGCCGCCCCGCCGCCCGCGCACGGCGCCCAGCGCCGCCAGGGTGCCCAGGGTGAAGGCCAGCAGGGTGGACAGCAGCACGGCGTACAGCGTCAGGGGCAGGGTCACGGCCAGCCGTTCCGCCATCAGCCGGCCGACATCGACGCGGTAGGTGTAGCTGAGGCCGAAATCGCCCCGCAGCAGGCCGGCCAGCCAGGCCAGGTAGCGCTGCGGCGCCGGCACGTCCAGGCCCATCTGGTGGCGCAGCACGGCCAGGGCGGCCGGGTCGGCGCTCAGGCCCATCATCACCCGGGCGGGATCGCCGGGGATGACCTGCAACACCAGGAAGATGGCCAGGCTGGCGGCCAGCAGGGTCAGCAGCAGCACGGCCAGCCGGCCGGCGACATAGCGCGGGCCCGCCTTGGCGGCGGCCGGGGCCACGGCGCCCAGCACGACCAAGCCCAGCAGCCAGGCCAGCCCCCCGGCGCCGGACAGGCCGCCACCGGTGCCGCTGCTTCCGCCCGCCTCGTCGAAGCGCGCCGTGGCCAGGTCCACCAGCTGCACCGGCGTGGGCAGCCAGATGTCGCGCAGGCGTGCGTCCCACACCCCGAAATAGGGGTATTCGAACAGGAAGACGTTGACGGCGTCGTCGGCCAGGGTGCGCTGGATGTCGCCCAGCAGGGCCAGGCGCCGCGCCGGGTCCACCGTGGCGTCCAACTGGGCCAGCAGCGCCTTGTAGGCCGGGTTGCGATAGCCGAAATAGTAATCGTCACGGCCGTAGATGTCGTAATCCATGGGCTCGACATGGGCGACGATGGTCATGTCGAAGTCATGGCCGCCATAGACCTGGGAAATCCAAGTGGCCCATTCCACGTCCTGCAGCACCACATGCACCCCGGCCTCGCCCAGCTGGGCGGCGATGATCTCCGCGGCGCGCTTGGCATAGGGCAGGGGCAGTACGCGCAGGGTGGCGGTGAAGCCGTGCGGATAGCCGGCCTGCGCCAGCAGGGCCTTGGCCTTGGCCAGGTCGTGGGGGTAGAGGCCGGTCAGGTCGACATAGCCGGCGTTCTGCGGCGGATAGTGGCTGCCGATGGGGTCGCCATAGCCGAACATGGCGCCCTGGATGATGGCCTGGCGGTCGATGGCGTGCGACAGGGCCCGGCGCACCAGCACATTGTCGAAGGGCGGGCGCCGGTTGTTCAGGGCCAGCAGCGTTTCCCCCTCCGACGGGGCGACGTCGACGGTGTAGCGGGGGTCGGCCTTCAGCGCGGCGATGGCCTCCGGCGCCGGGAAGGCGGGGAAGCCCTGGATGTCGCCGGCCTTCAGTGCCGCCGTGGCCGCCGCCGGGTCGGCGATGAAGCGGTAGGTGACGCTGGCCAGGTGGGGGGCCGCCCCCCAATAGGCCGGGTTGCGCGCCAGGGTGACGGCGTTGCCCCGTTGCCAGTCGGCCACGGTGTAGGGGCCGGTGCCCACCGGGTGGGTGACGTTGCCGGCGGCGCTGGCGGGGGACACCATGACGGCCGCCGGCCAGCCCAGCACCTGCATCAGGCTGCCATAGGGCGCCTTCAGGCGGATGGCCGCCGTCAGCGGGTCGATGACGTCGACATGGTCGATGTGCGACAGCGCCACCTTCTGCGGGTTGGTGCTGCCCGGCGCGATGGCGCGCTCAAGCGAGAACTTGACCGTTTCAGCATCGAAACCAGTTCCGTCCTGGAAGCGCACGCCCGCCCGCAGGTGGAAGGTGTAGGTCAGGCCGTCCGGCGCCACCGTCCAGTCGGTGGCCAGCAGGGGCTGTACCGTGCCGCCGACGCCCAGGTGCACCAGCCCCTCGAACACCGTGGGGAAGACCACGGCGGGGATGGCGGCCGAGGCCTCCGCCGTCGGGTCCAGGCCCGGCGGCTCCAGCTGCAGGCCCAGGGTCAGGCTGTCGCGCGCGGCGGCCAGGGGCGCCACGGCCAGGGCCGCCAGTACAACTGCCGATTTAACCAGGCGTGTGAGGAAGGTCGTCCAAGCCATTGGTCTAGCGCACCAAGAGGCTGGGGTCATGGCGGTGCGCCTCCGCCGTGGCCTGGGCGCGCGCCGCCGCCTGGCGCGCCAGGCTGGGCAGGCCCAGCGCGTCATAGACCTGGGCTAGGGCGCGGTTCAGGGGCACGCCGCCGGGGTCAAAGGCCCGGCGCAGCTCCAGCATCTGTTGCGCCGGCGCCCAGCGCCGGTCCTTGAGATAGGCATCCAGCACCACCTGCTCGAACAGGTCGCGCTGGGCGTGGCTGCCGCCGATCTCCATCAGGCGGGGCAGCACGGGGCCCAGGCGGCGCACCGCCGCGCGCCAGTCGCCCCGGTGATAGGCCACCAGCCCCTCGGCCGCCGGCACGGCGACATCATCCCATGTCTCCCGGCTGTGGTCCGGCGCGCGGCCCGCCTGCGCCCGGATGGCGTCCAGCAGGGTGTCGGCCTCCGCCCGGCCCGCGCGCGTCAGGCCCATCAGGTACAGCAGCGCCAGGAAGGGCTGGGCCGTGTCGGTGGCGCGGGCGGCCAGATGACCGGCCAGGTCGGTCCAGCGGTCGCCCACGTCCACGCCCGCCAGTTCCAGCCGGCTCAGCAGCTGCACCGCCCCCGCCTGGTCCTGGGAATAGCCCTTGTCCACGCCCCAGACCCGGGCGTCGTAGGTGGCCAGCGCCTCCGCCGCCCGCCCCTGGCTCAGCAGGAACAGGGCGTAGTGCCACCACAGGTGCGTGGACATGAAGGAGTTGAGGTCGGTCCAGCTGTCGTGCACGCCGCGCAGGAAGGCGGCCCCCTGGTCGATCTCGCCCCGCGTCAGCATGACATGGGCCAGGGCGTGATGGGCCCAGGGCTCCTTGCGCTTCAGGGTGATGGCGCGGCGGGCCGCCGCCTCCGCCTCGTCCAGCAGGTGGCACTGCTCATAGCCGAAGGCCAGCATGCCATGCAGATAGGCGACGTCGCCGGCGCGGGGCAGCACCTTGAGCGCGATGCGCACCATGTCCGGCGACTGGCCCCGGTTGAAGTTCAGGTACTGGTGGACCTTCACCGCCACCAGGTCGCGGGGAAACTCCTCCGCGATCTGGTCGCCCAGGGCCAGGGCGGCGGGGATGTCGTCCCGCCACCAGGCCTCCAGCATCGCGGCGTTCAGCCGCTCCCGCCGCGTGCCGTGGCGGGCGGCGGCCAGGGCGCGGCCGACATAGGGGGCGGCGCGGCCGGGGCCGTCGGTGGATTCCAGGAACATCCACAGCATGCCGGCGTAGGTTTGCACCAGGGGCAGGTCCACCGCCGCGTCCGCCACCGCCAGCAGGTTCACGGCCCGCGTCTCATAGGCCAGCAGGCCGCCGACGAAATCGTCGATCAGCCCGGCGCTGTGGTCGCCGTCCGTGGTGATGGGGTTGCCCAGGAAGTCTTCGTCCATGACGCTCTCGGCCTGGCTGTTGCGGGCGCTTAGTACTGGTACCCCAGGCGGATGCCCCAGGTCGCCGGCCGGCCGGGGATGGCGATATCGGCGTTGGTGAAGAAGTTGCGCAGCAGGTCGTAGCGCTTGTCGAGGATGTTCTGGCCATAGACCGTGGCCGTCCACGGCCCCTGGTCCGGCGTCAGGGTCACGGCGGCGTTGACCAGCCAATAGCCCGCGACGTTGTAGCGGCTGCCCAGCAGCGAGCGTTCGCTGCCGCGATAGCTGTAGTCGGCCTCCGTCTTCAGCGTGTGGCCGGGCAGGGCCCAGTCATAGCTGACGCCGCCGTTGTAGGTGACGCGGGGGAAGCCCAGATCCTCCCCCGCCTGGTTGGTGGTGATGGGCCGGCAGGGATAGCAGGTGGCCAGTGAGGCGCTGGTGTCCACGGCGTTGAATTCCGTGAACTCGCCATGCGACAGGCCCAGCGCCTGGGTGATCAGCAGGCCGGCGCGGGGCGCCCATTCGGCCTCCAGCTCGCCGCCGTAAATCTCCGACCGGGGGGCGTTCACGATCTTGCCGATGGCGGCGAACACCGGGTCGATGATGACCGACTGCACCTGCTGGTTATGATAGTCGTAGTAATAGGCCGAGGCGTTCAGGCGCAGGGTGTGGCCGAACAGGTCGGACTTCACCCCCGCCTCATAGGCCCACAGCACCTCCGGCCGGAAGGGGGCCAGGCCGCCCAGCGCCAGGGTGTTGTAGGCGGTGAAGCCGCCGGACTTCACCCCCCGGCTGACGTTGGCGTACAGCAGCGCCGCGTCGTCCAGTTTGAACTCCACCCCCGCCTTGCCCGTGGTCTGGGTGAAGCCGGTGGGCACGCTGTCGGCCGCCACGCCGATGCCGGTGTCGGGGATGGTGATGGTGCGGAAGGTGCGCAGCGTGCGGTCCTCATGCTCCTCCCGCAGGCCCAGGATCAGCTTCAGCCGGTCGGTGGCGGCATAGTCGACCTGGCCGAAGCCGCTGATGGACTCCGCCGTCTGGGCATAGCGGGTGTTGGCGATGAAGCCGTAGATGTCGGTGAAGTCCGACAGGAAGGCCTCGCGCAATGTCTCGTGCGAGTAATAAAGCCCGCCCACCCATTGCAACCGCCCCGGCCCGCTGGAGGCCAGACGCACCTCTTGCGACACGTCCTGGGCGCGGCTGTTGAAATACTCATCCGCGTCGCGGTAGGCGGTGGCGTCCCAGTCGTCGAACTCCTTGCGGTTCAGCGCCTCCCACGCCGTGATGCTGGTCAGCGTCACGTCCTCGAAGTGGTGCAGCACCGTCAGGTCGGCGCCGCCGCTGGTGTTGTCGCGGAAGGGCTTGGCGTTCGGGTCGGCGCCGATGACCTTGGCGAAGGCGGGCGACAGGCCCCAGCCCGTCTTGGACGGGTCGGTGTCGGCCGGCAGGGTGCCCACGCCCGGCTGGACGGTGGGGTTGAAGTCATAGCCGCCGGTGCCGTCCGACAGGTCGCGGCCGTAATGCAGGTTCAGCTTCACGTCCGTGTCCGGCGTGGCCGTCCAGGCGATCTTGGCGCGCACGGCGGTGCGGTTGGCGTTGCCCAGGTCTTGGCCCGTCACGCGGTTGGTCTGCCAGGCGCCGCCCTGCTGCGTCATGGCCGACAGGCGCACCTTCACCGTGTCGCTGACGGGGCCGGAGACATAGGCCTCCACCTTGGCGGCGTCATAGCTGCCATAGTCGGCGGTGATGCCGGCGCTGGCCGTGTCGGTGGGGTTGGCGGTCAGGATGTTGATGGCGCCGCCGGTGGTGTTGCGGCCGTACAGCACGCCCTGCGGCCCGCGCAGCACCTCCACCCGGTCCACGTCATAGACCAGGCCCTGGGTCATGATGGGCAGGGGGTAGGCGACCTCATCGACATAGACGCCCACGGTGGGCGTGTTGTTCGAGGCATAGTCGTTGAAGCCCACGCCCCGGATGCGGAACTGCGGCTGCCCGCCGCCGAAGGCGTTGGTGACCTCCAGCCCCGGGGTCACGTTCTGCAGATCGTTGACCGAGGTGACATGGTGGGCGGCCAGGTCGCCCGCCGACAGGACGGAGACGGACAGGCCCACGTCCTGCACCGACTGCTCGCGCCGCTGGGCGGTGACGATGATGTCCGGAATGCCGCCGCCGTCCTGCTCCTGCGCCACGGCGCCGCCGCTCAACAGTAGGACACCGGCCGCCACACAGCCCTTCAAGGCTTTAATGCGTGATCCCTTCATCCTCAGCCCCCATCGGTCCCCGGCGTGGCCCTTGGCTGGGCTTGTTCACCGGATGATGCCGGCCGCCGGATTGTACTGTTCAATGGCTGTGCAAAATATTAATAGCACACTAACGACAGTTAGCACGGGGAATAACGCTCCGGTCAATTGCGTAAATTACCGGCGGGCGATGATTACGGGGATAGTCGGTGCATATCTGTCATGCCGCACCTGCTCACGGCAATGCGCCCCGTCACAGCCTTAAGGCCGGACGGGCCGGGCGCGCAAGCCTGGCATCGGTTGCAGACCGGCGGCGTTCGCAGGCGCGATAGGGCGGTGGCGGCTTTGCGGGAAGGGTGGCGGCATTTATGATGCGTGGGGGCGGGCGACATGAAGATCGCGGCGCTTGTTCCTCGGACGAAGGGGGCTCGGTCGTGATGCGGGTGATTGTCAGGGTGGCGAAGGCCGTCGCGCAGGTCTCTGTATTGGCTGTTATCGTGCTGATCCCGCTTTCCAACCATCAGCTCGGCACCATCGATCGCAAAGACCCCGGCCTTTGCCAGCTTCATGGCGACCAATACCGGATCGTTGAGATTAAGAAGACGCCTGTCTGCCTGAGCATGGAAGAGGCGAGGCAGGTGGACCTGATGTCGTCCTCCACTCTCTACGCGCTGATGATCTTCATTGCCTCCTTCATGATCTGGGTCGCGCCTGACCAGTTGAGGAAGCTACGCGGCGGCGGTTGACGGTCAGTCCCGCCGCGCCAGGGCGGCCAGCCGTTCCTTCACCTGCGGCCATTCGGCGGCGATGACGGAGAAATAGACGCTGTCGCGCAGCCGGGCGGGCAGGGCCTCGCCCTCCGGCCCCACGCGGGCCGGCACCACGACGTGGGACCGGAAGATGCCTTCCTGCGTGGCGCCGATGCGGGCGATGGCGGCGCGGGACTGCTGGTTCAGCGCGTCGGTCTTCAACTCCACCCGGTGGACGCCCAAGACCTCGAAGGCGTGGGTCAGCAGCAGGCGCTTGGCATCGGTGTTGGCGCCGGTGCGCTGGTGCGACCGCGCCACCCAGGTCCACCCGATCTCCACCCGCCGGTTGGCGCGGTCGATATTGCCATAGCGCGTGCTGCCGATGACCTGGCCGCTGGCCTTGTGCACGATGGCGAAGGGCAGGCTGACATGCCGGTCCCGCTCCTCCAGCGCCGTGTGGACATAGGCCCGCATTTCATCGGGCGTCGTCACCTGCGTCGGCACCCAGCGCCACAGCACCGGGTCCAACCCCACCGCGATCAGCCCCGGCAGATGGTCCTGGCTCAACGGCTCCAGCCGCACCACGGCCCCCGTCAGGGTGACGGGGCTGACGGTCATGGGGCTGGTGTCGATCTCGGCCATGGGGGCTCTCCGTGGACAGGGGCTCCTGGTTCGATACGAGCGCCGGGCGGGCGGGGCAAGGGCGGGATTGTCTGGGGGACAAGGTTTGGGGGGGCTGTACCACAGCGTTGAACGTTAGATATGAGCCGTGAGTGAGCGGGCAGGTTTGATCCAAGGCTGGGAAATAACTTGCCTCATCTCGCACAAACATCGACCTAACCTTGCGGTGTTTCCTAATATTTGACGGTCCTCTTATAGTCGAACTAAGGTGCCGTTTCGGATGTTGACTTTACGGGAATGGCATAGAATTACAATCTATCATGGGATTTGGCCAAGCATCTCTTGTAAAATCAACTGCCGCTTCAACCTGTCGGGCGATACTTCTCCGAGTGCTCGGCAAATATCAACTATTTTTGAGAATAGGTCAGTTGCCGCAGGCCCGTGCTGAGCCATAATCCTAATTATTTCCTCTGATGATTTCTCCGCAGCTCGCGAGGAAATATTAATTGCGTCCTTTCCAGAAATAGATGCTCGAACAAGCGCCAGCATATGCCATTTGAAGCGCTTCATATTTTGAGGAATTGTACTATTGGATATTAACAGAGATAGGCGATAATAAGCAAGGCAGGCCGCATAAAAAACAACCTCTTTCGTATTTTCTGCAAATAGAATATCACCAAGTTCATCATACATTGTTTTCGGATAACGTAGAGATAACTCCGGTCTGTTAAGGAACATCGCGGCAACGCATTTTGCGGCATTCTGCAAAGAGAAAATGCGGAGCGCTGGAATGCCTTGGCCGACGTATTGCCTGTCTCGGCGCTCAAAATAAATTTTTCCTTCTGAGCTAAAAGAATTGAAATATTGTTCGATTCTTTTTGTCACCGGCCTCAAAGAAAAGAACTGATTGTCCTCAACTTTTGTTTGGCTATTAGTGGCTCGAACAAGCTCCGAGAAGACATCTTCGTTATTTGTCTCTACTACTTTGACGTTTACCATAATGCCGCCTAGATGATGTCGACTTTCAAACAGGACGTTTGAAGTCTGGCACCCATTAACGATCTGAAAATTCTTTAAATGTAAAGTATTTCCTTGTAGTCGAACATCGGGGCTGGCGATAGTGATGCCGTTATTCAAAACAGGAAAGCGACTAGCTCCCTCTCCGGCGCGAATAGTCGCGCAAATAGATGCATTAACGGGATTTTCGAGACCAAGAAACGATCTGACGTTTTCCTCAAATACTTGAGTTCTGAGATTGCCGTCGCTGGAAAGCAAAAGATTTTCCACGAAATCACTTGCTTTTACGACGGCTAAATATGCTTCATCTATACCGGCAATTTTTGGAAGAGGGGCATTACTATACAATTCAAGACTTGCATCAATTCCAGAATACGTGCCAACCCAAAGGGTCGTTAGTTCATCTCGACCGACAAATTTAATATCTGCTTCTGCAAAAAGGCCAAGTTCTGCAAGTTGGTCTGAAAAATCCCTCAATGCAGTTTCCAGTGCTGCCGGCTTCTGGTAGATTCCGGTGGTTACAAATCTAGCTGTTAGCGAGGGTTTTCCGTTCCGGATCTTTGGAACCTCGCGCAGAACGACTTCAAAAATAGATCTGGTATCTTGAAGCACGGCATCCTGGCTAGTATATGGATTTTGAGTAATAAATCTAAGTATTGCTTCTTTGAATTTCAGAAAATCGCCAAGGTCAAACCCTTCCGTGCGTTTTGCTTGTGTAAAAATTATATCTACATCATGGTTTCTTTTTTGTGTTGCAAAAATTGAATTTGCGTCCTCTGCGGAGATAATAATCTCTTCGTCTATGACTACCGCTATGCCATCAATCCCATCATCCGCCTCACCCGTAACGAGATCATCGATCTCATATGAACCTGAGAAACGAGAGGATACCACAGCATGCGTGACAAATTTCTCAAACTGAGAAGATTCATCTTCAGCTTCAAGCCCGTTGTCCCGGACATAACTGTCCAAGTGTGCCTTGACAATTCTGTGCATGCCGTTCCCTCCGGAGCTTCAATAACTCTGTTATTTTGCCATTAAAGGAGTCTAATTTATTAATTGGCTACCTTAAAAGGATAACACCACAACGCGTTGAAGTTGTAAAAATATATTTTTAATGCTGTGGTTGTTTCATCCAACCGCTGTGGGCGCTTAAGATATGGAAGCTAGCGTTCCAGCAAAACTAGTGCCTTGATATAAAAAGGGGCGGAACCTCACGGCCCCGCCCCTTCTCAACCCTCAATCTAAACCCAACCCTCGCGCTTACGCCCCCGCCTGCCGCGCCTTCGCCTCCGCCCGGCGGCGGTGGAGCACCGGCTCGGTGTATCCATTCGGTTGGCGCACGCCGTCGAACACCAGATCGCAGGCGGCCTGGAAGGCGATGCTCTGGGCGTAGTGGGGGGCCATGGGGGTGTAGGCGGGGTCGCCGGCGTTCTGCTGGTCGACCACGGCGGCCATGCGCTCCAGGGTTGCCCGCACCTGCTCCTTGGTGCAGATGCCGTGGTGCAGCCAGTTGGCGATGTGCTGGCTGCTGATGCGCAGGGTGGCGCGGTCTTCCATCAGGCCGATGTTGTTGATGTCCGGCACCTTGGAACAGCCCACGCCCTGGTCCACCCAGCGGACGACATAGCCCAGGATGCCCTGGGCGTTGTTGTCCAGTTCCTGCTGGATTTCATCCTCCGACCAATTGGCGCCGTTTGCCAGCGGCGGCGTCAGGATGTCCTCCAGCTTGGCGCGGCGGTGGCCGGCCAGCACGGCCTGGCGGGCGGCCACGTCCACGGTGTGGTAGTGCAGGGCGTGCAGCGTGGCGGCGGTGGGGGACGGGACCCAGGCGGTGTTGGCGCCGGCCTGGGGGTGGGCGATCTTGGTGGCCAGCATGTCCGCCATGCGGTCCGGCATGGCCCACATGCCCTTGCCGATCTGCGCCCGGCCCTTCAGGCCGCAGGCCAGGCCGGTGTCGACGTTCCAGTCCTCATAGGCCTTGATCCAGGCGGTGCCCTTGATGTCGTTCTTGCGCACCATGGGGCCGGCCTCCATCGAGGTGTGGATCTCGTCGCCGGTGCGGTCCAGGAAGCCGGTGTTGATGAACACCACCCGGTGCTGGGCGGCGCGGATGCATTCCTTGAGGTTGACGGTGGTGCGCCGCTCCTCATCCATGATGCCCATCTTCAGGGTGTTGGGCGCCAGGCCCAGCAGCTGTTCCACCGCGCCGAACAGGCGGTTGGCGAACGCCACCTCCTCCGGCCCATGCATCTTGGGCTTCACGATGTAGACGCTGCCGGCGCGGCTGTTGCGCACGGCCGGGGTGTCGCCCACGCCCTCGCGCCGCAGGTCGTGCAGGGCGATGGTGCCGGTCATGACGGCGTCCAGGATGCCCTCGGGGATGTTGCTCCCGTCGGCCAGTAGCACGGCGTCCGAGGTCATCAGGTGGCCGACGTTGCGCACCAGCATCAGGCTGCGGCCCGGCAGGGTCAGGGTCTTGCCGCCGGGGGCGGTGTAGACGCGGTCCGGGTTCAGGTGGCGGTCCACCGTCTGGCCGCCCTTCTCGAACTGGGCGGTCAGGGTGCCGTTCATCAGGCCCAGCCAGTTGCGGTAGGCCAGCACCTTGTCGGCGGCATCCACGGCGGCCACCGAATCCTCGCAATCCATGATGGCGGTGATGGCGGACTCAAGCACGATGTCGGCCACGTGGGCCTTGTCCTCGCGCCCGATGCGGTGGGTGGCGTCGATGTGGATCTCGGCATGCAGGCCGTGGCGGCACAGCAGGATCACCGTGGGGGCGGCGGCGTCGCCCTGCCAGCCGCCCAGGCGGCTGGGGTCGGCCAGGCCGGTGGTCCGTTCGCCCTGGGCGCCCCCGTCCAGCGTCACCGCCAGGGCGCCGTCCACGATGGCGTAGCCGGTGGCGTCGCGGTGCGAGCCGTCGGCCAGGGGGAAGGACTGGTCCAGGAAGGTGCGGCCGAAGGCGATGACCTTGGCGCCGCGGATGGGGTTGTAGCCGCGGCCCCGCTCCGCCCCGTCATCCTCGGGCAGGGCGTCGGTGCCGTAGAGCGCGTCGTACAGGCTGCCCCAGCGGGCGTTGGCGGCGTTCAGGGCATAGCGGGCGTTCATCACCGGCACCACCAGCTGCGGGCCGGCGATGGTGGCGATCTCCGCATCCACATTGGCGGTGCTGACGCTGAAGTCCGGCCCCTCCGGCTGGATGTAGCCGATGGCGGAGAGGAAGGCGCGGTAGGCGGCGCCGTCGAAGGGCCGGCCCTTCTGGCCCCGGTGCCAGTCGTCGATCTGCTGTTGCAGGGCGTCGCGCTTGGCCAGCAGGTCGCGGTTCAGCGGCGTCAGCTCATGCGCCAGCGTGTCCACGCCCTGCCAGAAGGCCTCCACCGACAATCCGGTGCCGGGCAGGACCTCGTTCTCGACAAAGTCGAACAGTTCCTGCGCCACCTGAAGATGCCCGGCCGTAACCCGTGCCGTCATTGTCCTTCTCCCCTAGATTCTCATCGCTCATGCGTGGCCTTGGCCGGCCATCGCGGGTTTATGACGCACTGTTTTTCGACGCCCGATATGGGTAGGGGCCGGCGGCGGCGCCGTCAACGGTGCGGAAGGTCTCGGGCGTGCCTAGTTCCATTGGGAGCCCGTCAGCGCGTGGCCCTGTCGACCAGGTAGACCAGATGGCGATAGGGCACGCCGGCATGGTCGGCCAGGCCGATCTCACAGGTGCGGTTGCTGGAATACCCCGCCTCGCACCCCGCCGGCACCTGGGGCGCCAGGAAACGCAGGGCGTGATCGTTCAGCTCCGGCTCGACGAACCCCTTGTCACCGGCGAAACCGCAGCAGCCCACCCGGTCGGGCACCACCACGGTGGTGGCGCAGGCCCGGGCCACCGTGGCCGCCTGCGGGTCGATGCCCATCTTGCGGGCGGCACAGTTCAGGTGCAGCAGCACCGGCTCCGCCTGCGGCGTGGGCGTCAGGCGGGGCAGGGCGTCCTGCGCCAGGAACTCCACCAGATCCTTCACCGGCAGGCGGCCGGCCAACCAGGTCTTCAGGCGCTGGGTGCAGGCGCTGGCGTCCATGACGATGGGGATGCGGCCATTGTCGCTGGCGGCCTTCAGCGCCGCCTCCATCTCCGCCGCCTTGGCATCCGCCGCCTCTTTCATGCCCTCGGACTCGAAGGCCAGGCCGCAGCACAGGTTGGGCAGGTTGTCGGGCACGATGGCGCGGAAGCCCGCCCGCTCCAGCACGCGCAGGGTGACGGCGGGCAGGGGATCGGCCTCCCCATCCTCCACCGCCGGGCCGAAGGTGCGGCCGGCGCAGGCGGCCAGGTAGACCACCGGTTCCCCGGTGGCGCTGGCCGGGGGCAGGTCCTTCAGCCAGGCCATGCTGGCCCCCTCCGGCAGGTTGGGGCCGGCGTGGGGCAGGCGGTCGCCGGACAGGGTGCGGGCGTAGGCGGCCAGACTGGCCACCTTCCTCGGGCCGATGGCCTGGGCGGCGAAGGCTGCCAGACTCAGGGCGCCGCGCGTGGCGGCCAGCACGGTGCCGTAGTGGCGGGCCAACAGGCCGGCCACGGTGCGCGCCCTCGGCCCGTGGCGCCGGCCGCGCAGGGCCTTGGTCAGCTGCCCGGTCTCGATGCCCACGGGGCAGGCGGTGGCGCACAGGCCGCAGGCGGCACAGGTGTCGATGGCGTGGTAGTCGTAGAGATCCTTCAGTTCCGTCGCCGGATCACCCAGGGCGGTCAGGCGCGCGATCTCGCGCAGGCCGGTGATGCGCTGGCGGGGGCTGAGCGTCATGCCGTGCGAGGGGCACATCTTCTCGCAGAAGCCGCACTCCATGCAGGTGTCGACCAGAGTGTGCGCCGGGGGCAGGGGCTTCAGGTTCTCCAGGTGCAGGCGCGGGTTGGTGTTCAGCAGCACGCCGGGGTTCAGCAGGTTGGCCGGGTCCAGCAGACGCTTGATCTCCCACATCAGCGCCGTGGCCGCCTGGCCCCATTCCAGCTCGACGAAGGGGGCCATGTTGCGGCCGGTGCCGTGCTCCGCCTTCAGCGAGCCATCGTACTTCTCCACCACGATGTGGACCATCTCGTCCATAAAGCGGGCGTGGCGCTCGATCTCCGCCTCGGTGCTGAAATCCTGGGCGAAGACGAAGTGCAGGTTGCCGGCCAGGGCGTGGCCCATGAGGATGGCGTCGGGATAGCCGTGCTTGTCGAACAGCGCCCGCATGTCGTGGCAGGCGTCGGCCAGGTCCTCAATGCGGAAGGCCACGTCCTCGATGATGACGCTGGTGCCGGTCTGGCGCATGGCGCCGATGGTGGGGATCAACCCTTTGCGGATCTTCCACAGCTTGGTGTACTCGGCCGCGTCGGTGGTGAAGGCCGGGGGCCGCAGCAGGGTGACCCCGGCCAGCAGGTCGCCGATGACGGCGATGTTCTGGCGCAAGGCCTCCGGGCTCACGGCGCGCGTTTCCACCAGCAGGGAGGCCACGTCCTCCCCCATGCTGTCGATCTCGGGCGGCAGTCCGGGCTGCCCCTTGGCGCTGCGCAGGCTGGCACGGTCCATCAGCTCCACCGCCGCCACCGGCCCGCCGTTCAGCAGGCAGGCGGCGCGCCCGGCCTCCACGATGTCGGGGAACAGCAGCAGGGCGCTGGCCTTGTCCGCCAGTTCCGGCACGGTGCGGTAGGTCACCTCCGCGATGAAGCCCAGCGTGCCTTCCGACCCGATCAGCAGGTGGGCCAGGATGTCCACCGGGTCGTGGTAATCCACCAGGGCGTTCAGGCTGTAGCCGGTGGTGTTCTTGATGGCGAACTTGCGCCGGATGCGGTTGGCCAGCGCCTCGTCATCCCGCACCCGCCGGCCCATGGCGTCCAGCTGGGCCAGCAGGTCGGCATGGCTGACGCGGAAGGCGGCCACGCTGGCGGCGTCGCCGGTGTCGACCAGGGTGCCGTCGGCCAGCATGAAGCGCAGCGACAGCATGGTCTTGTAGGTGTTCTCGTGCGTGCCGCAGCACATGCCCGAGGAATTGTTGGCGGCGATGCCGCCGATCTTGCAGCTCTCGATGGAGGCCGGGTCCGGCCCGATCTTGCGGCCATAGGGCGCCAGGCGGCGGTTGACCTCCGCCCCGATGATGCCGGGCTGCACCTTGATGACGCTGCCGTCGTCATTGATGACGGAGCGGTGCCAGCCGTCGCCCAGCACCATCAGCAGGCTGTCGGTGATGGCCTGGCCGGAGAGGGAGGTGCCGGCGGCGCGGAAGGTGACGGGCGTGTTGTGCCGGCGGCAGGCGGCCAGCACCTGGCTCACCTCCGCCTCATTGTCCACCCGCGCCACCAGCTTCGGGATCAGGCGGTAGAAGCTGGCGTCCGTGCCATAGGCCAGGCGGCGCAGCGGGTCGGTGATCAGGCGGTCGGGGGGCACCACGCCGGCCAGCTCGGCGCGCAGGGCGTCGTAATCGCGGAGGGGCGCGGCGTTCAGCGTGGTGTCCGGCATGGCCGCTCACTCCCCCTTCTTGATCAGCAGGATGATCAGTTCCTTGGGCCCATGGACGCCATAGGCCAGCGTCTGCTCGATATCGGATGTCTTGGACGGGCCGGAAATCAACAGGGCATTGGTGGGCATGCCCGCCGCCCAGCGCTGGTCCCGCACCACCGCCGCCAGCGTGTCGTGCAGCGTGTCCTCCTCCAGCACGGCGATGTGCAGGGGTGGCAGCAACGACAGCAGGCGCGGCTCCTCCGCCGTGGGCCACAGGATCAGGGTGCCCGTCTCGGCGATGGCGCCGCGCGTGCCGGTCAGGCCGGCGTCCACCTGGTGCACCAGCGTGTCCTTGAGGTCTTCCACCGCGCGGTCATAGGGCACCAGGGTGGGCAGGGCCACGCCCTGGGCCGCCGCGCGCAGCAGGGTGTCGCCGCGCGGCGTGCCGGGGGCGACCATCAGGCGGCCCACACCCCGGTTGTTCAGCAGGGTGGCCAGCCGTTCCGGCCAGGTCTCGGCCGTCACGTCGTGGATCTCGGCGTGGTTGGCCTCCGCCATCTGGCGGAAGCGGGCCAGCTTGTCGGCGTAGGTGGGCGGCGTCCAGGGCGGCAGGTCGGGGCCAGGACGGGCGGGGGCGGCCTTCAGGTGGCCCAGGATGTTGGCGCGCGCGCTCACTTCGGCACCTCGTTCAGGTATCCACGCTCGCGCGCCAGATCATGCAGGGTGCGGGGCTTGAAGCGGGGCTTGGCCCGCGCCTTGGTCCAGTCGCGCATCAGCGGGGCGCCGGCCGGCACCCAGTTGCCGCCCCAGGCCAGGGCGCGGGTGACCATGCGGTACAGCAGCGGCCGGGTGTAGACCAGGCGCCAGCCGGCCCAAACCAGGGCCTCATTCCACGACCGCTCCGCCCCGCCATCCTTGACCACGGGCAGGTGCGTGGCCGGCGTCTCGGTCGGCCGCACCGCCTCGCGGCGCAGGCGCACCAGCAGGTCGGGGATGGGGATCTTGACCGGGCAGACCTCCGCGCAGGCGTTGCACAGGGTGGAGGCGTGCGGCTGGTCGCCGGCGGCGTCCAGGCCCTGCAACTGCGGCGTCAGGATCTTGCCGATGGGGCCGGGGTAGATGGCGTTGTAGGTGTGGCCGCCCACGCGGGTGTAGACGGGGCAATGGTTCATGCAGGCGGCGCAGCGGATGCAGCGCAGCGTGTCCGCCAGCTCCACATCCTGGTAGACGCGGCTGCGCCCCGCGTCCAGCAGCACCAGGTGCACCGCCGTGGGGCCGTCCTTCTCGCCCACCTTTCGGGGGCCGCTGATCATGTTGACATAGGTGGTGATGGGCTGCCCGGTGGCCGACCGCGGCAGCAGGGCCAGCAGGGGCGGGATGTCGTCCAGGAACTCCACCACCTTCTCGATGCCGGTAACAGCGATGTGCAGGGGCGGCAGGGTGGTGGACAGGCGGCCGTTGCCCTCATTCTCGATCAGCACCAGGGTGCCCGTCTCCGCCACCGCGAAATTGACGCCGGAGATGCCGGCGTCGGCATTGGCGAAGCGTTCGCGCAAGACGCGGCGGGCGGCGGCGGTCAGCTCATCCACGTCGCCGGTGCGTTCCAGGCCGGGGATCTTCTCGGCGAACAGGTCCGAAATCTCATCCTTGTTCTTGTGGATGCAAGGCATGACGATGTGGGACGGCGTCTCCCCCGCCAACTGGATGATGTATTCGCCCAGGTCGGATTCCACCGCCTCGATACCGTGCCGCTCCAGGTGGGCGTTCAGGTGCATCTCCTCCGACACCATGGACTTGCCCTTGATGACGGTGCGGGCGCCGGCCCGTTGCAGGATGCCCAGGACGATGGCGTTGGCCTCCTCCGTCGTCTCGGCCCAATGCACCTGGACGCCGTTGGCGGTCAGCTTGGCCTCAAGGCGTTCCAGCAGTTCCGGCAGCTTGGCCAGGGCGCGGGCCTTCACGGCGGCCCCCCGCTCCCGCAGTTCCGCCCAATAGGCAGGGTCGGGGAACTGGGCGGCGCGCTTGGCCATCAGGCCGTCCATGGCCCGGCGGAAGTTGCGGCGCAGCTGCGGGTTGTTCAGCGCGTCGGGCGCGCGTTCCGCGAAGCGGGGGCCGTGGTTCTCTCCATCAGGCGCCCCCTTCTCACTGAGCATGGCACCGCTCCATCAGGAATTCGGCGATGTGGCGGCAGCGGGTGCCGTCGCCCACCTTCTCCGCATGGCCGCCGATGTTCATCAGGCAGCCGCAGTCGCCCGACAGCAGGGTGCCGGCGCCCGTCTCCCGCACGCTGGCCAGCTTGTCCGACACCATGGCGGTGGACACCGCCGTCTGGCGCACGGCGAAGGTGCCGCCGAAGCCGCAGCACTCCCGCTCCCGCTTGTTTTCCACCAGGGTGACGTTGGCCAGTTGGCGCAGCAGAGCCTTGGGTTCCTCCACCACGCCCATCTCGCGCATCGAATGGCAGGACGGGTGCCAGGTCACGGTCACCGGCTCCCCCTTGTCCTCCAGTTTGACGCCCAGCACGTTGACCAGGAAGGCGGTCAGTTCATGCACGCGGGCGGCGAAGGCGATGGCGCGCGGCTGGTCGGGGTCGCCCTCGAACAGGTGGGGGTAGTGGGTCTTCATCATGCCGGCGCAGGAGCCTGAGGGCACCACGATGGGGATGTCGCCGGGGAAGGCGTCCAACTGCGCCCGCGCCACCTCGCGCGCCTCTTCAAAGTAGCCGGAATTGCGCGCCGGCTGGCCGCAGCAGCTCTGCCCCTCCGGGAACACCACGCGCACGCCGGCGTGGCGCAGCAGGTCCATGCCGGCCAGCCCCGCCTCCGGGTACAGCATGTCCACCAGGCAGGTGCCGAAGAAATAGACCGTGTCCGGCCGGGCCGCCGGGGTGGCGGCGCCGGTATGCATTGCGGCCAGGTTCGTGGTGGTCAAAAGCCCGTCCCTCCCAGGATGCTGCCCCCGGGGCGCGGGCGGCGTTCCGGCCTGTGCGCTGGGGAAATTGTCGGCGGCATATTTTACCAACGGGCAATCTTGGTCAAATCATTTTACCAAGAGTGGGCCATCTCGGGCCCATCCTTCGCGGTGTGGCGGAAGACCAAATTATTCAGCGGCTTAATCCCCAAGGCCTCGGCCGGCCTTGTCCCCTAGGCGGATCGGCCGAAACGTAACCGGGTTAACCAAGACCTTGGATTAGGGGCCTCTTTTCCGTTTGCGCCCGCCCGGCGCGCGGGTTATCCATCATTATGTCCATGGTACAGTAATTTGACCAAGGAGACACCAACCCGGGCGATACCCGGGGCACCTGCCTGGGACGCCCCCCGGGACGCCCACCCGGGACGCCTGAATCAGCGCGCCTGACCGATACCGGCGCGTGGGGAGGAACGACAAACGCCGGCGGGCACCGGCGGCATCCCCGACCCCGCGCCGCCTTACGCGTTCCGCCTGGTTTCGACATGACAACAAAATAGGGGGGAAGGCCATGCAGCCTTGGGTCCAGGTCTATGACCCGTTTGGGAACATGGTGGTGTCCGCGCTGGTCGCGGTGCTGCCCATCGTTTTCTTTTTCGTGGCGCTGGCCGTGCTGCGGCTGAAGGGCTACGTCGCCGGCACGTTGACCGTGCTGATCGCTCTGATCATCGCCATCGCGGCCTATGGCATGCCGGCGTCCTCGGCCATCGCCGCCGTGGTCTACGGCTTCTTCTACGGCCTGTGGCCCATCGCCTGGATCATCGTGGCCGCCGTCTTCCTCTACAAGATCACGGTGAAGACGGGGCAGTTCGACATCATCCGCGCCAGCGTCATCTCCATCACCGAGGATCAGCGCCTGCAGATGCTGATGGTGGGCTTCGCCTTCGGCGCCTTCCTGGAGGGCGCGGCCGGCTTCGGCGCGCCGGTGGCCATCACCGCCGCCATCCTGGCCGGCCTGGGCTTCAACCCGCTCTACGCCGCCGGCCTGTGCCTTATCGCCAACACCGCCCCCGTGGCCTTCGGCGCCATGGGCACGCCCGTCATCGTCGGCGCCCAGGTCTCGGGGCTGGACGTCTACAAGGTGGCGGCCATGACCGGGCGGCAGCTGCCGGCCCTGTCGGTGTTCGTGCCCTTCTGGCTGGTCTTCATCATGGACGGGGCCAAGGGCGTGAAGGAGACGTGGCCCGCCATCCTGGTGACGGGGGTCAGCTTCGCCGTCAGCCAGTACTTCACCTCCAACTACATCGGGGCCGAACTGCCGGACATCATCTCCGCCCTCATCAGCCTGCTGTGCCTGACGGTGTTCCTGAAGTTCTGGAAGCCCAAGAGCATCTTCCGCTTCAAGGACCAGCCGCTGGCGGCGGAGCGGGAGGCCCGGGCCTACACCGGCGGCCAGGTGCTGAAGGCGTGGTCGCCCTTCCTCATCCTCACCGTCATCGTGACGATCTGGAGCCTGAAGCCCTTCAAGGCCCTGTTCGCGAAGGGCGGCGCCCTGGTGGACACGGTGTTCCTCTTCGACGTGCCCAGCCTGCACAACGCCGTGACCAAGGTGGCCCCCATCGTCAAGGCCGCCACCCCCTACGCCGCGCAGTACAAGCTGGACCTGCTGGCCGCGACCGGCACCGCCATCCTCATCTCCGCCATCCTCAGCATGGTGGTGCTGCGCTATGGCCCGGGCAAGGCGCTGGCCACGTTCGGGGAGACGCTGGTGGAGCTGAAATGGCCCATGTACACCATCGGCGCCGTGCTGGCCTTCGCCTACATCGCCAACTATTCCGGCCTATCCTCCACCCTGGCGCTGACCTTGGCGGAGGCGGGCAAGGGCTTCCCCTTCTTCTCCCCCATCCTGGGCTGGCTGGGCGTGTTCCTCACCGGGTCGGACACATCAAGCAACGCCCTGTTCGGCGCGTTGCAGGCCACGACGGGGCAACAGCTGGGCGTCTCCGACCTTCTGCTGGTGGCCGCCAACAGCAGCGGCGGCGTCACCGGCAAGATGATCTCCCCGCAGAGCATCGCGGTGGCCTGCGCCGCCGTGGGCCTGGTGGGCAGCGAGTCCAACCTGCTGCGCTTCACGCTGAAGCATAGCCTCTTCTTCGTCTGCATCGTCGGCGTCATCACCCTGCTGCAGGCCTATGTCTTCACCGGCATGATCCCGCAGTAAGTCGGTATCCCGTTCAGTCCCTATTCCCTTTTTGCCCCATACCCTCCTGGCCCCGGCGGGCGATCGCCGGGGCATTTTCTTCCGCTCACAAGGGCGTGTCGCTGTCGCCGGCCAGCAGGCGGGGGTACAGCGCCTTGAAGGCGAAGCCGCCGTCCTTGTCCCCCTTGCCGCCGTCCTTGCGCTTGAAGCGCAGCACGACGTCGAAGCGGTCCTCCGGCCAGGCGGTGGGCGGCTTGCCCCGGCGGACGGGCAGCAGGGGGATGATGCTCTCCACGATGGCCTGGTGCTCCCAGCACACCAGCACCACGCCCGACAGGGTCAGCAGCTCCTTGACCAGCTCCGCCTCCTGCCCCTTGCCATAGGTGGTGTTGGGCACCTCCAGCCCCAGCCGCGCCGCGAGCGGCGAGGCCGTCTCGAACGGCCGCTTGCTGGGGCCCTTGTTCACCGTGGTGCCCGGTGTCGCGGCATAGACCGCCGCCGGCTTGGCATAGGTGCCGTCCTCCAGCCCCGCCCCGAACAGCGCCGCCCAGGCCCCCGCCCGCTGCCAGCCGCGGATGACCAGGGACTCCTTGTCCTTAGTCCCGTCCAGGGTCAGGCCGGGCCCCGGCCAACTGCCCTCGGGCTTTTCGGCATGGCGGATGAAGTACAGCGTCAGCTTGCTCATGAGGGCCCCTCCGGTTGGTTTTGCTCATTACGCGAGTAAACCCGCGCGATGACAATGCCGAAGGTGGCGGCATGCCTCAGGTGGTGCACCACAACGGCAGATGACGTGCCACAGCCAGTTTGGCCAGGCGATACACGGTCTCGCTGGCCTGCCAGGCGGCGTCCAGCACATGCTCCGGCGCGTCGTCGTCCGCCGTCCAGCGCACGACCTTGGGATCTGCCCGGCGGATCAGGGTGCGCACCTCCGTCACCTCGCGCAGCAGATTACTGACGGAGCCGAAGCGGCCTGGGTGTCCCTCCCAGTCCGGTTCCTCGATGATCATGTCGCGGTGAAAGGGCAGCCAATATTGCTCGACCAGCAGCAGTTGCGGGTAATGCCCGGCATAGCCCCGCTGTTCCGCCTGCGTTAGCGCCCGTTCCAGGTCCGCCTGTGCCGGCCGCTCCGCGCTAACCAAACGCGCCAGCGCGGCCGGGCCGCCTTCGTCGGCCAGCGCGGTCACGTAGCGCAGCATGACATCGGCGCTGGTGGCGACATCGTCCCCATCCTCGAAGTCGCTGCCCTCATCCCAGGCCAATGTCTCACCTAACTGGCCTCGGTACTTGGCCGCCAGCCGGTCGCGCCAGGGAATGACGGCATCGGCCACTGGATAGCGGAACACCGGCGCGCCAATGACGACCTTGGGCTTGCCACCGGTGCCGGCACCCGGAAATCCCGTCAGCAAATCAATGATATATTGCTGACCGGCATCATTCTTGGGCTTGGGCGCCGCCATCTGTTGGCGCTCCATGGCGGACGTGTCCAAATAGGCGATCCGATGCAGGGGAGAGACCTCGTAGCCGATGCCCATGGGAATCCTGAGGGATGGAGGTGTGACGTCTTCCGGTTGTGGCTCAGAGAGTAAAGAGGTGGTTGCTGGTTTGGCAAACGGATAGTGATGCTTTCCTCACGGCACCGCCGCCCTGTCTCCACCCCCGCGTTTCGCCGCCTGCAGGTCGCGCACTTCGTCCATCACCGTGTCGCGGCCGGCGGCGAAGTCGGGGAAGCGCCAGCCCACTTCCTGCTCGGGGCTGAGGTCGCCGGCGGCGACGCCGAAGGCGTAGTTCAGCCAGAAACACTTGGTGACGTCGTGGCAGCCGTGCACCCAATCGTGCATGCCGGTGGCGTAGCCCACGGTGGTGTTGGTGTTGCGCAGCACCAGGGGCGCGCCCGTCTCGCCCCAGAAAGTGTCGCGGTCGCCCACGCGCTGGCCGATGATGTGGACGCGGGCGCCGCCGTAGTACTTGGCGCGGGCCAGGGTGACGATACCGGCGGAGAAGGTGGCGTTGCCGGTCAGCAGCCACAGGTTCCCGTCCGGGGCCAGCAGAGTGGGCAGGCGGCGGGTGAAGTCCACAATCTTGGTATAGTCGCCGCCGCCGTTGTAGCGTAGGTCGATGACCATCCAGCGCCAGCCGCCCGGCGGCGCGCCGGCGGCGATGGCGTCCAGCTGCCGGGCCAGGGGGCCCTTGTCATCGTCCATCACGGCGTTCAGGCGCAGGTACAGGCCCTGGTGGTCCAAGGGCCGCGTCTCCACGCTGGCCGTCCTGCCGCCGTAGAGGTGGGTGAAGGCGGCGGCCTGCGGCAGCCAGCGCAGGCTGTCGGCGCCGGCCATGGGGCCCGCCTCCAGCGACGCCTGCATCGTCTGCCCCGCCTCATCCGTCAGGGTCAGCGCCAGGTGGCGGCCGTCCGTCTCCGGCCAGACGGCGCGCAGCAGGGCGGGGCTGACCAGCAGGTTGACGCCCTGCGCCCGCGCATGCTCGTCATTGCCGGTCAGGTAGGGGCGCACGGCGGCGGGGATGTCGTCGGCGGGGTGGCCGTCGATGGCCACCACCCGGCGGCCCAGCAGGCTGGCCTGGGCGTCGGCGGCGCCGATGACGTACAGGCCGTCGTCGAACCAGGCCAGGCGCACCGGCGCCACGCCGTATTCCGCGTACTTGGGGAACAGCTGCACGGCGGTGTGGCCGTTGCCGGCCAGCGCCACCAGCCGCGCCATCTCCATCACGAAGGTGGGGGCGTCCAGCTCGCCCGCGCGGGCGCGCAGGTCGGCCACCCCACGCGTGAAGGCGGCGCACCCCTCCGCCGTGAAGCTGCGGTCCAGGTCCAACAGCACCAGCAGGTCGTCCAAATCCTGGCCGCGCGCGTCGGCGATGCTGGTGGGCGAGGGTTTCGGGGCCAGGGTGACGCTAGGGCTGAACCGCGCGCGCAGGGCTGTGCCCACCAGCCATTCCGCCCTGAACCACAGCGCCGCCACGGCGGCGGCCACCACGATGACGGCGATCACGAGCCGCTTGTATGTCATGAGTTTTCCCCTTGTTCTGACGCGGGGGCTTACTCAAACGGCGTGCCAGATTGGTTAATCTCTATTTTTCAATGGGTTGGCGGCGGGTCGCGAAAAGGCCATGGCGCCGGCCGTCAAAAAGTGGGCGCCGCCGCCAATCAAGGGCCGATCTCGCCATCTATTTGTCGGCGGCCACGATATCCCCGCCGGCGATGCGGCGCAGCGAGGCCTCCAGCCGGGCGTCGGCGCGGGAGATTTCGACCAGGGCGTCGCGGATGAAGTTGATGTGCGCCTCGGCCGCCACGCGCGCCGCCGCCGGGTCGCCTTTCATGATGGCCTCATAGAGGGCGCGGTGCTGGCCCAGCAGCAGTTGGCGCACGCCGGTGCGCTGGTACAGCTTGGCGCGGTTGAAGAACACGTCCTGGCGCAGCATCTCGGCCAAGGCCCGCATGATGTGCAGGATGACGACGTTGTGCGTGGCCTCATAGACCGCCAGGTGGAAGTCGGCGTCGGCGTCCGCCTCTTCCTTCGCCACATCCTGTGTGTGCGCGGCCTCCATGGCCTCGAACCGGGCCTGGATCTGGGCGCGGTCCACATCGGTGGCGCGCAGGGCGGCGTAGTAGGCGGCGGCCCCCTCCACCTCCGTCCGGAATTCCAGATAGTCCAGGGTGGTTTCCGGCCGCGCCGCCAGCACGGCGTGCAGCGGCTCGGTGAAGGTGGGGCCCAGCAGGGGGGCGACGAAGGTGGCGCCGCCCCGGCCGCTGCGCAGCAGGCCCCGCTGCTCCAGCTTCTCCAGCGCCTCGCGCAGCGAGGGGCGGGAAACGTTGAAGCGCACGGCCAGTTCCCGCTCCGGCACCAGCTTCTCGCCGGGGCGCAGGCTGCCTTCCACGATCAGCTGTTCCAGATGCTCGGCGATGGTGTCGGCCAGCTTGGCCGGCCGGATGCTGTCCTTCATGGGGTCCCGTCAGCGTTTCCTCTGCCCCACCATCTCCGGCCGCCCTGCCTTCGGCGGCGGCGCGGTGGCGCGGTCAAAATAATTGACCAGCAGCACCTTGGGGTGCAACGGAAATGACGGGCCGGGGGCCTCAGCGCAGCAGGCTGAAGTCCACCGGCACCGACCAGTCCAGGGGCTTGTCGTCCGGGGCGGAGGGCAAGGGGTCCGCCCGCCGCACCGTGGCCACCGCCTCCTCATCCAACAGGGGGAAGCCGGAGCTGCGCTCCAGCGTCACGCCCAGCACATGGCCCGCTCGGTCCAGGGTGAAGCGCACCTGGGCCGTGCCCACCTGATGGCGCTGCCGCGCCTGCGACGGATAGCGCAGATAGCGGTAAAGGTGCGCCATCAGCCGGCCCTCATAGGTGTCCGGCCCCTTGCTGGCCGGTGCCGGCGGGGCGGGCAGGGCCTCCGGCGCCGGGGTGGCCGTCTGCACCGCCGTGCTGGGCGGCGGCGGCTCGGGTTGCGGCGTCGCAATCGGGGCGGCCTGCGGCGGCACCGGCGGGGGCGGGGGCAGGGGGATGGGCTTCACCGCCACCGGCTTGGGCGGCGGGGGCTTGGGCGTGGGTTTGGGCGGCTCCGGCTTCGGCGGCTCCGGCTTGGGCGGTGCGGGTGGGGGCGGTGCCGGGGGCGGCGGCAGATCGATCTGCAGCGGCGGCGCCGGGGGCGGCGGCTCCAGGGTGGACCGCGCCATCAGCCAGGGCAGGGCCAGGGCGTGGGCGGCCAGCACCAGGGCCAGGCTGCCGCCCCACACCAGGCGACCCCGCCTGTCGCCCGTGGGCAGGCCGCCGCCATCTTTGTTCATCGATGCCATCGCCATGGCGTCACGGGGCCCCGCCGCCGTCCAGGCCCACCAGCGAGACCTTCAGGTATCCCGCCGTGCGCAGGCTGTTCATCACCGCCGTCAGGTCGCCGTAGGAGACGACGCGGTCGGCGCTGAGGGTGATGCGCTGCTCCTTGTCGCCGCCAGCGGCCTGGTCCAGGGCGGCGGCCAGGCCGTCGCGCGCCACGTCGGCGCCGTCGACCGCCAGGGTCAGGTCGGCGCGGATGGTCAGGGTCACCGGCTTTTCCGGGTGCGGCCGGGGCGGCGCGTTGGAGGAGGGCAGGTCCACCGGCACGTCCACGGTGGCCAGGGGGGCCGCCACCATGAAGATGATCAGCAGCACCAGCATCACGTCGATGAAGGGCGTGACGTTGATTTCGTGTGTTTCGGCCAGCTCATCGCCGCCGTGGGAAAGACGGGCGGCCATGGCTCACTCCGCCGCGCGGCTGCGGACCCGGGAGGCGCCCACCCCCTGCGCGCCCGCCTGCTCCCGGTCCAGGTCGCGGCTGACCAGGCGCAGCACGCCGGCCGACACGTCGGCCAGCAGCACGCGATAGCCGTCCACCTTGCGGGCGAAGACGTTGTAGACCACCACCGCCGGGATGGCCGCCACCAGGCCGGTGGCCGTGGCCAGCAGCGCCTCGGCGATGCCAGGGGCCACCACGGCCAGGCTGGTGGTCTGGGTCTTCGAGATGCCGATGAAGCTGTTCATGATGCCCCACACCGTGCCGAACAGGCCGACGAAGGGGGCGGTGGCGCCGATGGTGGCCAGGATGCCGGTGCCGCGCACGATGGCGCGGCGGGCCTTGGCCTCCAGCCGTTCCAGCCGCAGGATCACGCGCTCCTTCACGCCCTCGGCCGGCAGGCCGTCGGACTGGGCGCGTTCGGCGCCCGCGGCGCGGGCGAAGGCCAGGGCCAGGGCGTCGGCCTCGTTCGTCAGCTGGCTGGCCGCCACGTCCAGGCTGGGGGCGTCGTCCAGCTTGTCCAGCGAGCCCTGCAGGCGGCCGCGCGCGGCGCGCAGCTCCAGCCCCTTGGCCAGCAGGATGGTCCAGGTGACGACGGACGCGGCCAGCAGGCCCAGGATGACGGCCTTCACCACGCCGTCGGCGTTCAGGAACATGCCCATGGCCGACAGGTCGTGCGGCACGGTGGCGGCGGCCGCGCGCGCCGTCCCCTCTTGCGCCCAGGCGCCGCCAGCCGCGCCCCAGCCCAGCGCCGCCGTCAGGCCGGCGGCCGCGCGCTTCAGCCCGGCGTGCTTCAGCAATATGGTAGCCATGATGGTCGTGCCCCTCTTTGACATCGGTGCGTCCTTGGCCTGACGCGTCGTGAAACGGTTGGCGGTGGTCATTCCGCGGCGGATTGCAGGATGGCGGCGGCGCGGGCGGCGCCGGCCTTACGGTTTCGGCGCTTGATCCACCACATGCAGGTGCCGGTGACGGCGAACAGGGTGGGCAGCAGGCCGCTCAGCGCCACCAGGGCGCGGTAAATGGGGCCCAGCCCCTCGCCCTCGTGCAGGGGGCGCATCCAGCCGGTGACCTTGTTGCCGGCGGCCTGGGTGCTGGGGTCGCGCACCTCCACCACCTGGCGGGCCCAGGGGTCGACCATCAGGGTGACGGCGCTGGGGGCGTCACCGCCCGGGGGCGCCAGCACCACGCGGATGGCCTGGTCGGGGCCCTGCGGCAGGCTGGCGCCGCGCAGCGCCAGGCCGGGGCGGGGCGACGCCGCCAGGGCGATGGCCACGGCCTCATCCACGCCGGCCGGGTCCACGCCGTCGCGCGGCGCCACCTTGGGCACGGCGAAGCCCTGGGTCTGCGCCGCCATGGGCAGCACCGCGCCGATGCCGGCGGCGATGGTCTGGGGGAAGGCGATGGCGACGCCGGTGAAGCTGACCACCAGGAAGACGACCAGGCCCCAGATGCCGGCGGCGCCATGCAGCTCGCGGTGGAAACGGGCGCCCTTGGCCGCCTTGCGCACGATGAAGGACTGGCGCCACTGCCCGGGCCGGGGCCACCACAGCACGAGGCCGGTGACGCCCAGCGCCGTCATGATGATCCCCAGGTACCCCACTAGGTCACGGCCGCTGCGATCCTGGATCAGCAGGTTGCCGTGCAGGCGGTGGATCCAGCCGATGGTGGCGTCCAGGCCGGGCGTGCTGACCACCGTCAGGGTGACAGGGTCGATGTGCACGCTGGTGCCCGGCATGCCGCCACCCTGTGCGCCGCCTTGCGGGCGGGGGCCGCCGGCGCCGATCTGGCCGCCTTGGCCCTGGCCATGGGCGTGTTCCCCACCCTGCGGCATGCGGCGGGGGGCCTGGAAGCGCACGGTGGCCGTGCCGCCCGGCGCGGACGGCGCGGCGTAGCTGGCGGGCCGGGCGCCCGGCGGGGCCACCGCGGCGGCGGCGGCCACCACCTCGGCCACGCCATGCGCCGCCGCGTCGGCGGGCGGGGCCGGCAAGGACGGGGTGAACAGCGCGCGCAGCTCGGGCTCGATCACCAGCACGGTGCCCGACAGGCCCAGCGCCAACAGGGGCAGGCCCAGGATCAGGCCCACCCACAGGTGCAGGAAGCGCAGCGTCTTCATCATGGCGTCAGGCCTCCGCCCAGCGGCGCAGCAGGTTGTGATAGATGCCGGTCAGCCGCACGACGGCGGGCTGGCCGGCGGCCTCGCGGTTCAGGTCCTGGATGGTTGTGTCCAGGTCGAACAGCAGGGTGCGTTCGCCATCGTCGCGCACCATGCTCTGCATCCAGAAGAACGAGGCGATGCGGGCCCCTCGGGTCACCGGGGCCACGCGGTGCAGGCTGGTGGACGGGTACAGCACCATGTCCCCGGCCGGCAGCTTCACCTCATGCTCGCCGTAGGTGTCCTCCACCAGCAGCTCGCCGCCGTCGTACTCGTCGGGGTCGGCCAGGAACAGGGTGGCGGACAGGTCGGTGCGCACGCGGTGCGGCGTGCCGGGGATCTGGCGGATGGCGTTGTCGACGTGGATGCCGAACGACTGGCCGCCAGCGTAGCGGTTGAACAGCGGCGGGAAGACCTTCAGCGGCAGGGCCGCCGACAGGAACAGGGCGTTCTTCTCCAGCGCCGCCAGGATCATGTCGCCCATGGCCCGGGCCGCCGGATGGTCGGCCGGGATCTGGGCGTTGTTCTTGGCCATGGCCGACTGGTGGCCGGCCGTCACGCGGCCATCCACCCAATCGGCGGTTTCCATCTGCTGGCGGCACCAGGCGACCTGCTCTCGCGTCAAGACGCCGGGAATGTGAAGAAGCATGGGCGCGGCCTTGGATGGTCTGGGGTTGAAAGGCTCAGAAGGCGAAGTTGGCGGTGAACTGGACCGTGCGGCCCTCGCCCGGGACCAGGTGGGCCGGGTGGATCTGGTCGACGTAGTCGCGGTCGGTCAGGTTGATGATGTTGGCCTGGATGCTGATCTTTTCCGTGATGTCGTACTTGGCCATGGCGTTGAAGGTGACATAGCCGGGCACGGTGTTGATCAGGTTGGTGGCCGCCACCGGGCTGGAGCTGCCGATGCGCTGCGACACGGCGTTGGCGCCGCCGCCGATCTGCAGCTGGTGCGTCACCTGGTAGGTGGTCCACAGGTTGAAGGTGTGGTGCGGCACGTTCGGCAGGGCGCGGCCCACCTGGCTGAAGGTGGTCGACTTGATGACCCGGCCGTCCATGTAGGCGTAGCTGGTGCTGACCTGCCAGTCCTCGGTGATGCGGCCCGTCACCTCCAGCTCCACGCCCCGCACCTTCTGGTCGCCGCCCAGGACGTTCAGGGCGGAGTTGTTAGGGTCGGTGACGCGGGCGTTGTCCTTTTCCGTCTGGAACAGGGCGGTGCGCACGCTCAGCGCGTCGTGCAGCAGGTCGATCTTGCCGCCGACCTCATAGGTCTTGTTGCTTTCCGGGTCCAGGTTGGCCGTGGCGGCGGACAGCGACAGCTGCTCGGCCGACGGGTTGAACGAGGTGCCGAAGCTGGCGTAGAGGCTGCTTTCCGGCGTGGGCTTGAACACCAGCGAGGCACGGCCGGACGGCAGGCTGTCGGTGCGGGAGAAGGCGGCGGCCGCCGGGGCCACGGTCTGCGTGTAGTCCGTGTCCAGGTGGTCGTAGCGGAAGCCGCCGACCAGCGACCACTGCTCGTTGAACTTGATGGTGTCGACGGCGAACACCGCCACCGTGTCCACCGTGGTGCTGACGCGGGACGAGATGGCGCCCACGCCGGCGAAGGCCTGGTACTCGTTGGGGTTCAGCAGGGTGGTGTTGGGCACCCCGCTCCACGCGGTGCGCGTCGGGTCCGAGGTTTCGCGCGACAGTTCCACGCCCGCCACCAGATGGTGTTCCAGGAAGCCAGTGTTGAACCGGGCTGAGGCCGTGGCCTGGTCGTCCAGGGTGGTTTCCACGCTGCGCACGGTGATGGCGTTGCGCTTGATGGCCACGCCGGACAGCGGGCCGACCGTGGCCGGCGTCACATTGGCGTTCACCAGCTGCGGCTCGGTGATGCGCACGTTGCGGTAATAATTGCCGTAGCGGAACTGGTTTTCCAGGGTGACGCCGGACGTCAGGTCGTGCTGCACGTCGGCGGTCACGACATTGGCGTCGGTCTTCAGGTAATCGCTGTGGAAACCGTAATAGGTGCGGTAGTCCACCGGCGCCGGCTTGCCCAGCAGGAAGGGGATGCCGTAGTCCGGCCGGTCGTCCTCCGACTGGTGCAGATAGCTGATGGTGACGCGGGTGGGCGTGCCGATGCCGAAGGCGACGCTGGGGGCGAAGCCGTAGCGCTCATTCTTGGCGCCGTCGCGGCCCTCGACGAAGCTGCTGGTGCCCATGGCGTTCAGGCGGACGGCGGTGGTGGCGTCGATGGCGCGGTCCACGTCGGCGGTCAGGCGCTTCATGCCATCGGTGCCCAGGCCGGCGGTGCCGGCGGTGATGGCCTCCAGCGTCGGCGTCTTGCTCACCTGGTTGATGGTGCCGCCGGTGGACCCGCGGCCGAACATGGCGCTATCCGGGCCCTTCAGCACCTCGGCCGACTGATAATTGAAGCTGTCGCGGTAATAGCTGCCGAAATCGCGCAGGCCGTCCAGGAAGATGTCGGACCGGGCGC
This sequence comes from Nitrospirillum guaranorum, assembly GCF_034653275.1. Classification (NCBI taxonomy): domain Bacteria; kingdom Pseudomonadati; phylum Pseudomonadota; class Alphaproteobacteria; order Rhodospirillales; family Azospirillaceae; genus Nitrospirillum; species Nitrospirillum guaranorum. The sequence goes on from NZ_JAYEES010000001.1 coordinate 620,705, forward strand.
TGAAGCCGCGCAGGGTCAGGCTGTCGCCCTGGGCGCCGCCCTCACCGGCCGCCAGGCTGATGCCGGCCACGTTGCGCAGGGCGTCGCGCAGGGTGGTGACGCCCTGGTCCTTCATCTCCTGGCCGGAGATGACGGTGACGGACTGCGGGGTGTCCAGCAGCTTTTCCGTCAGCTTCACGTTGGACGACCGTTCCGTGCGGTAGTCCTGCGCCGGCGCGGCATCCTGGTCCTGCACCGACAGGGTGGGCAGCTGGCCCGTGGTCCCCTGGGTGGCGGGCGCCGTCGCCGTCTGGGCCTGCGCGCCCAGGGAAAGAAGGGCCCCGCCGGCCAGGCCGACGCTGGCCAGCCCCAGGGCGGTGCGCGCCAGCGTGCGCGGCGCCTTGGCCCGGCTGGCGATGATGATGTTGCGGTTGCTCGACATGACGGTCCCCACCTTATGCCACGCTATGTGGTTGGCTCCCCGCGCGGATCCCGGCTATCGAGCTCCGCGGTTATACCCCTTGTTAAGATTGCGATCGACTCTTATTTGCCGATTTGCCGCCTGTCAACGGGCTGATGAGACTGATTATCAAAATCCATCGAAGGGGCCCGCATGGCAGTGTTGCGACGCGGCAAAATGGGAAGGGGTGGGTGTTTGACGCAACCGATCCGGCGCTGTTGACAATTCGATATTTGTGGAATTATCGTATCGACATGACTGACCTGCCGAACATCGACCTTGCCCGGTTCGACCTCCCCGACCTGGACAAGCTTACGCCCAAGCGGATTTCCACCCATCCGCCACGGATCCTGCTGCTCTACGGTTCACTGCGGGAGCGGTCCTACAGCCGTTTCCTGACGCAGGAGGCCGCCCGCCTGCTGCAGCGGTTCGGGTGCGAGACCCGCATCTTCGACCCCACCGGCCTGCCATTGCCCGACAGCGTGCCGCCCACCCACCCCAAGGTCGCGGAACTGCGTGAGCTTTCCATCTGGTCCGAGGGCCAGGTGTGGTGCTCGCCGGAGCGCCACGGCACCCTGACCGGCGTGTTCAAGAGCCAGATCGACTGGCTGCCCCTGGAGACGGGCAGCGTCCGGCCCACCCAGGGCCGTACCCTGGCGGTGATGCAGGTGTCCGGCGGCAGCCAGTCGTTCAACGCGGTGAACGCCATGCGGGTGCTGGGCCGCTGGATGCGCATGGTCACCATTCCCAACCAGTCGTCGGTGGCCAAGGCCTATCAGGAGTTTGACGACGACGGCCGCATGAAGCCGTCCTCCTACTACGACCGCGTCGTGGACGTGATGGAGGAACTGGTGAAGTTCACGCTGCTGGTGCGCGATCGTTCGGACTATATGGTCGACCGCTACAGCGAGCGGAAAGAGGCCGCGGCCAGAGAACCGAAGCCGGACTTGGGCGCCGTCGCCATGAGCCATGAGGCGCCCGCGCCGGCATCCGGGGGGGCGTGACCGGGTGGAACCGAAAGCCGCCATCGACGCCTTCGCCGCCCTGGCGCAAGAGACCCGCTTGAGCGTCTTCCGCCTGCTGGTCCAGGCGGGCCCCGGCGGACTGCCGGCCGGCGACGTCGCCGCCCGGGTCGGTGTGCCGGCATCCACCCTGTCGCACCACCTGGGCCTTCTTGAGCGGGCGGGCTTGCTTCGCTCCTGGCGGGTGCAGCGACAGATCTTCTATGCCACCGATTACGAGGGCACCCGCCGCCTGTTGGCCTTCCTCATGAAGGATTGCTGCCAGGGTCTGCCCGAACTGTGCGGCACGAACATCGCCGACCCGATCGACTGCTGTGTGGAGACGATGGCGTGAGCGGCACGACGATCTACCACAACCCGTCCTGCGGCACGTCGCGCAACGTGCTGGCCTTGCTGCGGCGTGTCGGTGCGGAGCCCGAGGTGGTGGAGTACCTGACGGCACCCCCCGGCCGCGCGGTGCTGGCCGACCTCATTCGGCGCATGGGCCTGCCGGTGCGCCACGTGCTGCGCCGCAAGGGCACGCCCTATGCGGAGCTGGGCCTGGACAACCCGGGCTGGACCGACGCGGACCTGCTGGACCTCATGGTGGCCCATCCCATCCTGATCAACCGGCCCATCGTGGTGACGCCCCGAGGCGTAAAGCTCTGCCGTCCGTCCGACGTCGTCCTGGATCTGCTGCCCGACGCGCCCCTGGTCGACCTTGATAAGGAGGAGGGCGCGCCCTTCCTGAGGGACCGGCCCATCGTGGCATCCGATCCCGGCCTGGTCGCGGCGCTGACCGCCGCCGACCTGCCGGTCGCGGATCTGGCCGAGGGCGGGGGGCGCTTCTTCGCCTACCGGACCCTGGGCGGCACACCCATGGGTTACGGCGGCTACGTGCCGCTGGGCGCCGACGTGCTGCTCCGCTCCGTCACCGTGCCGCCGGCGGCGCGGGATCGCGGCATCGGCCTCAACCTGCTATCCCTATTGCTGCGCCGCGCGTGGGAGGAGGGCCACCAGCGGGCCTGGCTACTGACCACCTCGGCCGGCGGCTTCTTCGAGAAGGTCGGCTTCAAGGCTGTCCTCCGCGACCAGGCGCCGGCAGCCGTCCTGGCAACGTCCCAGGCCCAGGGCCTGTGTCCGTCCAGCGCCATCCTGCTGTCGCGGACCATCAGCGTCTAAGGATCGCCCCACGGCCCGGTTTCCAGGCCACGGGGTCACCAGACCCGCACCCGCTCCTCCGGCGCGAGATAGAGCTTGTCACCCGGTTTCACGGCGAACGCGTCGTACCAGGCGTCGAGATTGCGCACGACGCCGTTGACGCGGAATTCGGCCGGGCTGTGCGGGTCGGTCATCACGTCCCGCCGCAGCTGGGCCTCGCGGACCTTTTCCCGATATGTCTGCGACCAGGACAGGAAAAAGCGCTGTTCCCCTGTGAATCCGCCGATCACGGGCGCCGGCCCGTCCCCCGCGACATCCGATAGGCATCGAGCGCCATGCTCAGCCCGCTGTTGTCGCCGATGTTCTCGGCGAGGGTCATGGCGCCGTTGATGCGCAGGCCGGGCAGGGGCTCGTACCGCGAATACTGCGCCGCCAGGGCATCCACCCGCGCCCTGAAGCGGGCGACATCCTCGTCCGTCCACCAGGCGTGCAACACGCCGTTCTCGTCCGATTTCGCGCCCTGGTCGTCGAAGGCGTGACCCATCTCGTGGCCGATCACCCCGCCGATGCCGCCATAATTGACCGCGGGGTCCGCGGCCGGGTCGAAATAGGGCGGCTGCAGGATCGCCGCCGGAAACACGATCTCGTTGAAGAAGGCGTTGTAGTAGGCGTTGACCGTCTGGGGCGTCATGCCCCATTCGTCCTTGTCGGTGGGCTTGCCCAGGCGACCGGCCTTGCGGCGCCATTCCCACAGCCGGGCGCGGGCACGGTTGCCAACCGGGTCGCCGGGCCGGACCTCCAGGGTCGTGTAGTCGCGCCAGGTGTCGGGATAGCCGATCTTCACCCGAAGCTTGTCCAGTTTGCGCAGCGCGGCCTGCCGGGTCGCCGGCGCCATCCAGGCTGCTTGGGCGATACGCATCCGGTAGGCCGCGCGCAACATCTCCACCAGGGCGACCACCTGCGCCTTGGCGTCGGCGCTGAAATGACGGCGCACGTAGAGCGCGCCCACCGCCTCCCCCAGGGCGGCGTTGACCGCCCCGGTCGCGCGTTTCCAGCGTTCCCGCTTCCGGGGCTGGCCGGACAGGGTGCGGCCGTTGAAGTCGAACGCCAGGTCGTCGAAGGCCAGCGGCAGCAGGTCCGCCACCGCGTTCAGGTGATGGAAGGCCAGGTAGCTCCGCCATGTCTGCAGGGGCGTCGCGCGGAACAGCGTCGCCAGTCGCTGGATCGCGTCGGGCTCCTTCGCGCCGAACAGGTCGTGATCCTCTGGAATATCCAGCGTCGCGAAGACGTCCGCCCAAGGGAAATCGGGCGCCAGCGTCATCAAGGCGGCCCGCGTCCTTGGATTGTAGGTGAGGGTGCGGTCGCCCCGTTTCTCCGCCGGCCAGTGCAGGGCGGCGATCGCGGTCTCCAGCGACAGGATGCCGGCCGCCGCCGCGCCCGGTTGGGGATGGCCGGCCAGTGACAGCATCCCTTCGATGTAGGTCCGGTACTTGTTCCGCCCGTCGATGAAGGATGCCTCGGCCTTCAGGTAGTAGTCGCGGTCCGGCATGCCCAGCCCGGCCTGGCTGACGTTGACGGTATAGCGGTCGGGGTCTTTGTCGTCGGCCCAGATGTCGATGGAGAACGGGCCACCCGCGCCCAGGTCGACACGCGCCATCAGCCGGGCGACCTCCTCATGGGACCCTGCTTGGGCGAACGCGGCGAGGTTCTCCTGGATGGGGCTGAGGCCGGCCCCCTCGATCGCGGCCGTATCGAGGTAGGCGGTATAGAAGTCGGCGATCTTTTGCTCCGTGGCGCCCGGCTTTTGCGGCCGGCGGGTCAGGTCGTCGAGGATCACGCGCACATCGGCTTCGGCCTTGGCGCGCAGGGCGAAGAAGGGCCCCCAGGCGGCGCGATCCGGTGGAATCGGGGTGTTCGCCAGCCACGAACCGCCACCGTGGCGAAAGAAGTCATCGCCCGGCCTGACCCTCGGGTCCATGCCCGCGATGTCGAATCCCCAGGTGCCGATCGCCGGCGGGGTCGCCGCGGCGGGGCTCCGCTTCGGCAGGAGAGAGAAGCAAAGTGCCGCGGCGGCGGAGGCGAGGACGCCTCGCCGGCTGGTCCCTTTTGCCGGGTCTGCGCTGTTCATGGACGCCATCATCGGGTCGAAGGCCTGGCGGTATGTCGGATGTGCCCCGCCAGTGGCCGGGCAGTGAGGTCAGTAGGCGCCTACGGGATCGCCGCCGTCAAATGGAATTCTGGTTCATTGACGTGGACGGGAACCGCGTTCCCACTGGGGCGTTTCCGCCGGCAGGCTGTCCGTGGCAACCGCGCCACCCGGCTGCAGGGCGAAGGAAGGGAAGGAAAGCGATGGACATCATGGATCAGGGGCGCCGGTCCTTCCTCCACGCCGGCTCCGCCGGCGTCATCGCGGCCGCGGGCTTGGCCTTGGCGGGATGCGGGAAGGGGGCCGGCGGCGAGAAGGACGTCGGCGCGGTGGAGGATTTGATGCGCGAGCATGGCGTGCTGCGCCGGGCCCTGTTCGCCTACACGGAGGCCGCCGCGCGGCTGCGCGCGAACGGCGGGGCGACCAGCTCCGTGACTGTCGACGCGGGGGCCCTGAAGCGGGCGGCGACCTTGTTCCGCACGTTCGGCGAGGATTACCACGAGCGCCTGTTGGAGGAGGCCCACATCTTCCCGGCGATCCGCAAGCTCCAGGGCCCGGTGGCGGCCTATCCCGACGTGCTGACGGCGCAGCACCAGCGCGGGCGGGAGATCACCGACTACATCCTGGGCGTGACCGGCCGGGGTGCGATCGGGACCGCCGACCGGGAACCGATGGCGCGCGCCATGGAGACCCTGGTCCGCATGTACCGGGCCCATGCCGCCCATGAGGACACGGTGGTTTTCACGGCATGGAAGCAGGCCCTGTCCGGGCACGAGCTGGAGGAGATGGGGGACAAGTTCGAGGAGATCGAGCACCGGCAATTCGGCAAGGACGGGTTTGACGACGCGGTCCACCAGATCGCAGACATCGAACAGGCCTTGGGATTGGCCGACATCGCCCAATTCACCGCGCCACCGCCACCCGGCTGACGGGGGCCACCTTCTGGATTTTCTGACTTCGACGAAGCGTCAGGAAAACTCTAAGCTTCCGGTCCGTCGTGCTCCTCACGCTTCAGATGAGCGCATCTGAAGCGATCGCCCTAAGGCGCACCGAAGCTCTGCCACATATGCATGGTGATGCCGCTGCGTTGCAGCGTGCCGATCTCCCAGGGATCCATGGCATAGAGGCCTTCCAGATAGGCCTTGTCCGCCACGCTCAGGGTCTTGGGCTTCTGGTTGTCCGCGCAGTTGCCCGCGAACAGGTCCAGGATGCTGGGCAGGTCGCCGCACTGGTCCACCGCCTTGGGCTGCGCCAAGGCCAGGGCGCCGAGATAGTCCGCCACCGCGCCCAGCTTTTGGCCCAGGATCCGGTCGGTGTTCACCACCAACAGGACGTGGGTCAGCACCGGGCGCAAGCCGCCGGTGGAAAGCCGGCTGCCCAGCCCGCCCCCCACGCTCATCTCATAGGGATCGTCGATGGCCGTGAGGATGCCGTTGCTGGTGGAGGTGACGTACCAGGCCTGGATAGGCTTGGTGACTTGGGACAGGGCCTTGGCCTGGTGCACGAAATGATAGCCCAGCAGCCGGGGGTATTTATCCGCCACCACGTCCATGAGCACCTGTGGCTGGTCGGTGAAAAAGATGTTCACGTTGGTTTTGCAGGAGCCGCGGGACGTCGGTGCCCCGACGGCTTGCGCGATGGCGCGGATGCGCGTGGTGACGAAGGTGGCGATATCGGCCGGGGCGTTCTGCACCTGGGGACATACCGCCTTGTCCCAACGGGCGATCTGGTCGCTGTACGGCGCGCGCTTGCCATGGTCTCGCACGAAATCGCCGATGATCTCCTGCAACTTCTCCGTCTTCAGGCGCATACCGGTGACGACGACAGTCTCGGCGGTGTCCGCATCGTTTTCCTTTACATCGCTTTCTGGAGCACCGCTTTGGGGAACACCGCCACTGGGCGCATCCGCCATGGGTGCGCTGGCCGGGGATGCGGCGCCGCTGGATTGGGCCAAGGCCAGGGAGGGGGGCGCCGCCAGCCCAAGCGCCAGGGCGGCGGCGAAGGTGATCACGTTGCGCCGCTTGTCCGTCTGGTCATGCCTCACAGCCGCCTCCCGATGCGCCACACCCGTTGCTTGCTCATGAGGCTAAGCGCAACGCTGGATGGCAGCAATGGTTCACTTTCGCGAAAATGGGCGGGCCGACGCCCCTTGCCCTGGGATGCCGGCCCGCCGGGGTCAGAACCCGGTGCCCCCGATCTGGGCGGTGGAACCACCGACGACGGTGCCGGTGGTGATGGTGCCGGCGCCGGCGCTGTTGACGATGGTGCCGCTGGTGTGTTGGTAGCCGATCAGCAGGCCGGCATAGTAGGGCGGGTCGCTGGTCAGGATGTCGCTGACACTGCCGCTGTTCACCACCGTGCCGCTGTTGTTGCCGATGAGGCCGCCGACGATGCTCAGGCCCGAGATGGTGCCGCTGCTGCGGCTGTCGGTGACCGTGCCGTTGTTGGTGCCCACCAGGCCGCCGACGGCGTTGTCGGTCTGGGCGTTGACGTCGCCGGTGGCGTAGCTGTGGCTGATCAGGCCGTTGTTGGTGCCCACCAGGCCACCGATGGCGCCGCTTTCCGGCGCGTTGAAGACGTCGCCGGTGGCATAGCTGTTCGTGATGGTGCCGTCATTTATGCCCACCAGCCCGCCGACGCCGCCATCCCGCCCGCCGGAGGAGACGGTGCCGCCCGCATGGCTGGTGTCGACCATCCCCAGGTTTTCACCCACCAGGCCGCCCACGGCGTCGCCCCGGGCGCTGCCCGCCACGATGCCCAGGGCGTAGCTGTTGGTGACGGTGCCGCTGTTGGATCCCACCAGCCCGCCCATGCCATAGCTGCCGTAGCCGCTGTCCCTGATGGCGCCGGTGGCGTAGCTGTTGCTGACCAGGCCCAGGTTCTGCCCCACCAGCCCGCCGACATAGACGCCGGCATAGCCGGGGAAGGTGGTGACGCCGGCCACCGTGTCGCTGATGGTGCCGCTGGCGTGGCTGTCCAGGATCGTGCCGCTGTTGACGCCCGCCAGGCCGCCGGCGCGGTAGTTGGTGTTGACGTCGCCGCTGGCCCAGGCACGCTGGATCTCGCCGCTGTTCAACCCGACCAGCCCGCCGACGGTACCCGATGTCTGGGCGACGATGGCGCCGGTGGCGGAACTGTCGGTGATGGTGCCGCTGTTGACGCCCGCCAGGCCGCCGACCATCAGGCCACCGGTGCCGGCGCCGCCGGCCACGCTGATGGTGGCGCCGGCCTGGTCGCCGCCCAACAGGCCGCTGTTGCCGCCAACCAGGCCGCCCACCCCTTGGGCCAGGGTGCCGGTGTTGATCAGGCCGGTGGCGTAGCTGCTGGTGATGGTGCCGGCGTTGGTTCCGGCCAGTCCGCCGACCCCGGTGACACCGTTGCCCACCGTCACGGCGCCCAGGGCGAAGCTGTGGTTGATCAGGCCGCCGTTCTGACCCACCAGCCCGCCGACGCCGCTGACGCTGTTCCCCGCCTGCACGGCGCCGGTGGCATAGGCATCGGTGATGGTGCCGGTGTTGCCGCCCGCCAGGCCGCCCAGGGCCTGGCCCCGGTTGCCCGCCGTCACCCGGCCGGTGGCATAGCTCTGCCCGATCGTCCCGCCGCTGTTGAGGCCGACCAGTCCGCCGATGTCGGTGCCGGCCACCAGGCCGCTGTCGTCGCGGGCGGTGACGGCGCCGTTGGCGTGGCTGGTGGTGATGACGCCCTTGTTCACGCCGGCCAGGCCGCCGGTCGCGCTGACGCCCTCCACGCCGCCGGTGGCGTAGCTGTCCGTGATCACGCCCATGTTGTAGGCCACCAAACCGCCCACGGTCTGCGGCCCGGCGATGGTGCCGGTGAAGCGGGCGATGACGCTGCCGGTGGCGTGGCTGCCGCTGATGGTGCCGAAATTGTAGGCCACCAGGCCGCCCAGGTTGGCGGTGCCGGTGACGTTCCCCGTGGCGTAGCTGCCGGCGATGGTGCCGTAGTTGCCGTTGGTGTTGACCAGGCCGGCGGCGTTGGTGACGGCGTCGCTGGCATGGCTGCCGCTGATCACGGCGCCGTTCACCCCCACAAGGCCGGCCACGCCGTTGCCCAGCATGCCGCCCGCGGCGTAGGAATTGGTGATGGCGCCGAGTTCGTTCAGCCCCACCAAGCCGCCCCAACCGGCGCTGTAGGGTGTATCCGCCACCGTGACGGTGGCCGCCGAATAGCTGTCGATGATGGTTCCGGCCAGGGAGAGGGGCGGGGGCCAATGCGGGTCGAACAGGCGGACGAAGCCGTTCTGCCCCACCAGGCCGCCCACCTGGCTGGCATTGGCACCGGCCGCCACCGTGCCCAGCGAGAAGCTGCTGAAGATCCGGCCCTGGTTGTCGCCCACCAGCCCGCCGACATTGGCGGACAGGGTGCCGGTGGTCACCCGGTTCAGGGTGTAGCTGTCGATGATGGTGCCGCTGTTGCCGCCGGCCAGGCCGCCGATGCCGTTGCCGGGCTGGGGCGGCGGGGTGATGTTGAGGATGGTGCCATCGTCCGGCAGGTCGATGTCGCCGCCCGTCTTGCTGCCGGCCGTGACGCTGCCCAGGGCATAGCTGGCGCTGATCAGGCCGTCGTTCTGGCCCACCAGGCCGCCGATGCGGGTGGTGTGGTCGCCGGCGCTGACCGCCACGGCGGCGTGGCTTGAGGCGATGGTGCCGGCGTTGGTGCCGGCAAGTCCCCCCACCCGTTCCGACCATAGGTTGGTCAGGGCGATGGTGCCCGTGACCTGGCTGTTGGTGATGGTGCCGGCGTTCCAGCCGGCTACGCCGCCCACGTTCTGGCCGCCGCTGGCGTTGACCGCCGTCAGCGACACGTCGTTCAGCGTGCCGGAATTGCCGCCGAACAGGCCGACATAGCTGAAGCCGCCGCCACCCACGGTCAGGTTGGCGATGCCATGGCCCAGGCCCTGGAAGGCGCCGGAGAAGGGCGTGGCGCCGTCACCCACGGCGGTGTAGGCGAAGCCCGCCATGTCCAGGTCGGCGTTCAGGGCGTAGTGGCCGCCCAGATCGCCCGCCATGGCCTGCAACTGCGCAGGATTGTTGACCAGGGTGTAGGCCTGGCCCTGGATGGACAGGCCGTCGCCCGGGCCGGCCAGCGTGACCTTGGCGCCCTGGTTCACGTCCAGGCCGCCACTGCCCCCCTGGGCGGGGTTCAGGGCCAGGCTGGCGGCGGTGGCGCCGCCGTGGCTGATGTCGGCGCTGACGGTGATGTCCCGGTAGGCGTTCAGGGTCAGGCTGTTGGGCCCGGTCCAGGCGATGGCGCCCGCCACCAGGATGTCGCCGTTTCCACTGCCGGTGGACCCGGTTTGCAGGGTGACGTTGGTGGTGGCCAGGGCCGTTTCCACCGTGCCGCTGCTGACGGCGCCGGGGCCGCTGGGGCCCACGATCAGATCGGCCGGGTCCAGCAGCCAGGTGCCGGTGTGGCCGTGCGGCGCGGTGGTATCGACATGGATGTCGGCGATGGACAGGGTGGCGCCTGAGGTCTCGACGGTGCCGCCATCGCCGCCGGCCGCGCCCGCCTTGGCGCTCAGCGTGCCGGCGACGGTGGTCACGCCATCCGACTTCAGGCGGATGGTGCCGCCGTCACCCGCGCCCGCGCCATCGGCGGCGATGGTGCCGCCGCTGTCGATCCCGGTCGAGGCCTCCAGCGTCACCACGCCGCCGTGGCTGGTCAGCGCGCTGGCCTCAATCACGCCGGTGTTGTTGATGACGCCGCCCAGCAGGGCGTCCGCCGACTTCGCGGCCAGCACGACCTGGCCATCGGGGGCGGCGATCATCTGATGGTTCACGATCAGCGTGCGGATGGCGGCCGGATCCACCGCCACGCTGACGCCCCCCTTATCGCCCTTTGGATCGAAGGTCAGGGTCACCGTCTCGCCGGCGGCCAGCACCACGCTGCCCAGCTTGGCGGTGATGACGCCGTCGTTGATCACCTCTGGCGCCAGCAGGCCGACATAGCCGCCGCTGGCCGCCGTCAGGGCGCCCTGGTTGGCGACCGTGGCGGTGCTGCCGTTGCGCTGGAAGGTATAGGTGCCGGCCATGAAGTCCTGGTTGGCGATGTCCAGGGTGGACGCGACCAGGCCGCCGACGTTGACGCTGGCGCCCTGGCCGAAGGTGATGCCGGCGGGATTGACGATGAAGATCTGCCCGTTGGCCGTCAGCTTGCCCAGGATTTCCGAGGGGATGCCGCTCAGCACGCGGTTCAGCGCCGCCGAGGCCGGGCCCGGCTGCTTGAAGGTGACGCCGGCATTGCCACCGATGCTGAAGTCCTGCCAGGTGATGACGGCGCGCTGGCTGGTCTGGTTGACCGTCATGGCCGTGCCGGACTGGCTGATGCTGGCGCTGCCCACCGCCACGCTGCCGCCGGTTGGCAAGGTGGTGGGGGCCAACGGGGCGGGGGCCGTCTGGGCCTGGCCCGCCGCCGGCCATCCCGCCGGCCAGAGGGCGGCGGAGGCCAACAGCAACAGACGCAGGCGGGCCGGGCGTTTAGGCGTGGGCTGGAGACGCAGGTCCCTCATGGTGAATCCCTCGGGGTTCCCTCCCGCCTGGTGCCGCCGGCGGGCTGACGCGGGGGGAGGACGCCGAAGGGCGTGGGGCCGGACAGGCGCGCATGCGACGACCGCGCTGGGGTAACCAGCGTGGTCGGAAATCGGGTCGCTTTTCTAAGAAGGCGCGGGTGCGCGCGGCTGGTGGCGGTGGCCTTGTTTACGGCGTGGCTCCCTGCCTGCGATAGTAGGTGCTGCGCCACCGGCCGGCCTGTGACCAACCGGTGGCAATCAACCTTTGGCTGCGACCTTGCGTCAAGGGCGCACCGCCCCCTCCAGCAGCTCGACCACCTCGCTTCCCCGCCCGGCCAGGATGCCTTTGGCGGAATAGAGGGCGGTGCCCACCACCTGGGCCATTTCCACCTTGGGCGGCATCACCAGTTCATAGCGGTCGACCTTCACATCCAGCAGGGCGGGGCCCGGGGTGGACAGCCAGTCGCGCACGGCGGCCTCCAGGTCCTGCGGCCGTTCCACGCGGCGCCCCCATAGGCCGATGGCCTCCGCCACCCGGGCGAAATCGGGGTTTTTCAGGTCGGTGTAGGTATCCAGCAGGCCTTCCACCTTCTGTTCCAACTCCACGAAACCCAGCGAGCCGTTGTTGTAGACCACCACCTTGATGGGCAGGGTCTCCTGCACCGTGGTCAGCAGGTCGCCCATCAGCATGGCCAGGCCGCCGTCGCCCGACAGGGAGATGACCTGGCGGCCGGGGAAGGCGGCCTGGGCGCCCAGGGCCTGGGGCATGGCGTTGGCCATGGTGCCGTGGCTGAGGCTGACGACGGTGCGGTTTTGGCCCGTGGCAGGCACGTGGCGCAGACACCACACCATGGGCGACCCGCCGTCGGCGGTGTAGACGGCGTCGGCGGCGGCGTGGCGGGCCACCGTCTCCGTCAGGTATTGCGGGTGGATGGTGTCGCCCCCGCCGGCCACGGCGCGCTTCTCCAGCTTGGCATTGGCCTTGGCGGCGTGGTCCAGCGCCGCGTTCAGGAAGGTGCGATCCTCGCGCGGCGTGAGGCGCGGCAGCAGGGCCTCCAGCGTCGGCGCCACATCGCCCACCACGCCCAGGTCCACCGGATGACGGCGGCCCAGGTGGGCGCCGTCGATGTCCACCTGGATGATGGTGGCCTTCTGCGGATAATACTGCCGCCAGGCGAAGTCGCAGCCCAGCAGCAGCAGGGTGTCGCAGTCCATCAGCGCTTGGTAGCCGCCGGCCGTGCCGAAGATGCCGGTCATGCCCACGTCATAGGGGTTGGCCGGTTCCAGGAAATCCTTGGCGCGGGAGGTGCGCGCCACCGGCGCCTGCAACCGTTCCGCTAGCGCAACGACCTGGTCGTGGGCATCCTCGCATCCGGCACCGCCATAGATGGCGATCTTGCCGCCGGCATTCAGCAGTTCGGCCATGCGGTCCAACTCGGCATCGCTCGGCCGCACCACCGGCCGCGTGCGATGGGCGGTGAAGGCGGGCTCCTCCGGCGCGTCGGCGCTGGAGACGTCGACGGGCACGATCAGCACGGCCACGCCGCGCTTGGTCAGTGCCGCCTGCGCCGCCATGGCCGTCATGCGCCGCGCCTGGGTGGGCGTGCGGATTTCTTCGCAAAAGACGCTGGCCGGCTTGTACACGGCCTTGAAGTCGACCTCTTGCGGGAAGTCGAAGCCCAGCTCATCCCGCGTGATCTGGCTGGCGATCAGCACCACGGGGGCGCGGTTGCGGTGGCTTTCATACAGGCCGTTGATGAAGTGCAGGCCGCCCGGCCCGCACGATCCGGCGCACAGGGCCAGTTCGCCCGTCAGCAGGGCATCGGCCCCGGCCGCCATGGCGCCCGCCTCCTCATGCCGCACATGGATCCAGCGCATCTCGCTGCGGCGGATGGCGTCGGTGACGTGGTTCAGGGTGTCACCCGGCACGCCATAGCAACGCCGGGCGCCGGCGTCGAACAAGGTTTCCACGATGATGTCGGCGACGCTGCGGCTCATGCCTCTTCCTCCTGCTGGCCCTTCCACCTGGCGGGACGGGGCAATAACCCCCGAAGGGGACGGGAAGGTTCCGGTGTGCGGCGAAGCCGCGCAGGCGGCTGGCTGGCCCGTGGCCGGATTGGTTGGGGTGTCAACATAAGAAGGGGGAGGTGTTGCGCGCGGCGCAGATGACAGGGGCGGATGGGTGGCGTAAGGTCCCCGCCGGCCACGGGAGCCGCCCGTGACCAGGGCCCGCCGGAACGCACCGGCCGGGCCGGATTATCGGGAGAGCCCCAATGCCAGACGTCGGCGGTGAAAGCCGGGAGTTCACGCTGTTCCCCGTGGCCAAGGACGCCACCAGCTACCGCAAGCTGACCAGCGACTACGTGTCGACCACGACCTTCGACGGGGAAGAGATCCTGAAGGTCGAGCCCGAGGGCCTGCGCCTGCTGGCCGAACAGGCCTTCATCGACATCAACCACCTGCTGCGCCCCGGCCACCTGGCCCAGCTGCGCGCCATCCTGGATGATGCCGAGGCCTCGCCCAACGACCGCTTCGTGGCGCTGGACCTACTGAAGAACGCCTCCATCGCCGCTTCGGGCATCCTGCCCATGTGCCAGGACACCGGCACCGCGATCATCATGGGCAAGAAGGGCCGCCGCGTCTGGACCAAGGGCGGGGACGAGACCGCGCTGGGCGGCGGCGTGCTGGACGCCTACGCCAAGCGCAACCTGCGCTACAGCCAGGTGGCGCCGCTGTCCATGTACGAGGAAAAGAACACCCGCACCAACCTGCCGGCGCAGGTGGACATCTACGCCGAGGGCGACGACGCCTATAAGTTCCTGTTCATGGCCAAGGGCGGCGGCTCGGCCAACAAGACCTTCCTGTTCCAGGCCACGCCCTCGGTGCTGGCGCCCGACCGGTTGCTGCCCTTCCTGGAAGAGAAGATCAAGTCGCTGGGCACCTCGGCCTGCCCGCCCTACCATCTGGCCATCGTCATCGGCGGCACCAGCGCCGAGATGAACCTGAAGACGGTGAAGCTGGCCTCGGCCCGCTACTACGACGGCCTGCCCACCCAGGGCTCGGAAAGCGGCCACGCCTTCCGCGACCTGGAGATGGAGGCTGCCGTCCACAAGCTGAGCCAGACCATGGGCATCGGCGCGCAGTTCGGCGGCAAGTACTTCTGCCATGACGTGCGGGTCATCCGCCTGCCGCGCCACGGCGCCTCCCTGCCCATCGGCATCGGCGTCTCCTGCTCCGCCGACCGCCAGGCGCTGGCCAAGATCACCCGCGACGGCATCTTCCTGGAGGAGTTGGAGCACGATCCTGCCCGCTTCCTGCCGGAAATCGACGCCAGCCAGCTGGCGGGCGAGGTGGTGAAGATCGACCTGAACCGCCCCATGTCGGAAATCCGCGAGACGCTGTCGCGTTACCCCATCCGCACCCGCGTGTCGCTGACCGGTCCGCTAATCGTGGCCCGCGACAGCGCCCACGCCCGCCTGCGCGCCGGGCTCGAGGCGGGACAGCCGCTGCCGGATTACTTCAAGAACCATCCCATCTACTACGCCGGCCCGGCCAAGACGCCGACGGGCTACGCTTCCGGCTCCTTCGGTCCCACCACGGCCGGCCGCATGGACAGCTTCGTCGACCAGTTCCAGGCGGCGGGCGGCTCCTTCGTCATGCTGGCTAAGGGCAACCGCAGCCCGGCGGTGCGCGAGGCCTGCAAGAAGCACGGCGGCTTCTACTTGGGTAGCATCGGCGGCGCCGCCGCCCGCCTGGCCCAGGATTGCATCAAGAAGGTGGAATGCATCGCCTTCGAGGATCTGGGCATGGAGGCCATCTGGCGCATCGAGGTGGAGGACTTCCCCGCCTTCGTCGTCATCGATGACAAGGGCAACGACTTCTTCCAGGAATTCACCTGATCCGGAAGGGCGTTTGGGCGCGAAGCCTATGCGCGTGACGTGAGGAAGGCCGGTCCCGTCGGGATCGGCCTTTTTCCTTGCGCCGTGCAAACCCGCCTGTGAGTGCGGGTGGCGGCACGGGCTGACCAAAGATTGCAAATCCGCTCTTTCCCACCATTATGCGTACGCCTATCAGGCGGCCTTAGCCTTTTCTTAACCACGCGGCCCCTAAACTGGGGAAACTGGATCGGTACAGCATGGAGGCAGTTGCCATGCCGGGGTTGTTGAGCCGCATCATCGCCTGGTTTTCAGAAGGGCCGGCGCCCACCGCCGGCACGGGGCGTGTGACGGCTCCCAATCCCGATGCCGCCCTTGATCTGGACGCCGGCGATCCGGGCCCTGAAGAAGCCGTCTTCCGCCAGCGTCTCAAGGCCGTGCTGGGGCCGCGCAAGGCCGCCGCCGCCGGCTGCGTCCAGTTCGTCGGCCTAGAAAGCCTGAAGGAAAAGCTGGGGCCGCGCTGGAACGGGGTGCAGACCCGGGTGCACGGCATGATCGAGAAGCTGTTGCGCCAGAACCTGGCGGCGGATGACGTCTTTTACGGCTATGGCACCGAAACCTACGTGGTCGTTTTCGCCCGGCTGACCCCCGTCCAGGCCGGCCTTGTGTGCGCCAAGGTGATGCAGGAGTTGCAGCGACTGCTGTTGGGCGAGCCCGACCTCGCCAGCATCGTCGTGCGCACGGCCGCGCGCGAGGCCTCGGGCGATCTCGTGCTGAAGCCCGAGCGGCTGGCCGACCTGCTGGCCAGGATGGCCGCGCACGCCCAACCCACGGCGCCGCTGGCGCCGGCCGGCGCGATGGAAGAAACGCCGGAACCGTCGCCGTCCCCGCGCCACCCTCCGGCGCCTCAGCCAACTTCACAGGCCCCCTTATCACAAGCTCAGGCCGCCGCCGCACTGGCCGAAATCGGGCGGGGGCAGGCCGTGGCCGCTGCCGCCGTCGCAGCCAAGGGCGGCGACGATGACCCCTGGGCCCATTTGCGGCCGGTGCTGGGCCCGCTGGAGGTGGTGTACCGCCCCGTGTGGGACGTGCGGGGCCAGGCGCTCAGCCTCTATATCGCCAGTCCCCGCCGCCAGCGGGTGGGGGGGCGCCAGCATGTTTATGGCTATGACACGCTGACGCCGCCGGCCGGCGGCGTCACCCCTGCCGGCACCGCCAACGGATTGCAGGAAATCCTGGACCTGGACCGCGAGACCCTGCGCCAGGCGGTGGACGCCTATCTGGAGCTGTACGACAACCGCTTCCGCTATTACCTGGCCCTGCCGGTGCATTTCGAGACGCTGGCGGGAACCAGCCGCCGCCGCGCCTATCTGGACCTGGCCAGTCATATCCCGGCCCATCTGCGCCCCTTCATCACCTATCAGCTGATGGGGGTGCCGGACGGCGTGCCGGTGGGCCGGCTGACCGAGCTGGTCAGCGTCCTGCGGCCCCTGGGCCGGGGCGTGACGGTTTGCGCGGATTTGTCACCCCAGGCCCAGGCCACCTTCGCCGCCGCGGGCCTGAAGGGGGTGACCGTCTCCCTTGGCGGCACCGTCCCGCGCGGCCGGCTGATCCAGGATCTCTATCTCGCGGGGGCGGAGGCTCGCCGTCGCGGGCTGCACATCCTGGTTGACGGCATCGACACGCCGGATATGGAGCGGGTGGCGGAAGAGGCGGGCTGCACCTTCATGACGGGTGACCTGATCGGCCCGTGGGTGGATTTCCCGGGCCATGCCACCCGCCTGTCACGCTCCGACGTTCTCGACCAAGCCGTGCCGCTGGACCGTTGAGCGGTCCGTTGTCGGCGCTCGCCGGCACACGGCGCGGACCATGGCGCGCCAGTAGGGCGTCACAGGCGGGGCGTCACACCCCGACCTCAACCCGCAAGTCCAGCAATTCATTCAAATGGGCCAGGACCAGGTCGACCAGCGCCGGGTCGAAGTGGCGGCCGGACTGGGCGCGCAGGTGGTCCGAGACTTGGTCCGCCGTCCACGGCTCTTTATAGGGACGGCGGGACAGCAGGGCGTCGAACACGTCGGCCACGGCGACGATGCGGCCGGACAGCGGGATGGCCTCGCCCGCCAGGCCTTGGGGATAACCGCTGCCGTCCCACTTTTCATGATGGGTGATGGCGATCTCGGCCGCCAGATCCAGGACGGGAATCCGGCTGCCGCTCAGGATGCTGGCGCCGGCGTCGGCGTGGGTCTTCATCACCTGCCATTCCGGGTCGGTCAGCCTCCCGGGCTTCAGCAGGATGGCGTCGGGAATGGCGACCTTGCCGATGTCGTGCAGCGGGGCGGCGCTGGCCAGCAGCTCGGCGTCCGGCTCCAACCAGCCGGCCAGGCGGGCGATGCGGCCGGACAGGGCGCCGATGCGGTTGACGTGGCGGCCGGTCTCATCATCCCGGAACTCCCCCACGGCGCACAGGCGCCGCACCACTTCCAGGTGGGTGTGCTCCAGGTCGCGGGTGCGCTGGGCCACGGCCGCCTCAAGGCGGCTGGCCTGGGTTTCCTTGTCACGCAGCAGCATCTGCAGTTCCAGCAGGTTCTGCACGCGGGCCAACATCTCCCACAAGGCGAAGGGCTTGGAAATGAAGTCACGGGCGCCAGCCTCCAGCGCCGCGCGGCGGGTCTGCTCATCGCCTTGCGCCGTCACCACCAGGATGGGCGGGCGCTGGCCCGGGCTCAGCGCATGGGCGGCGCGGATGAAGGCGGGGCCATCCATGCCGGGCATACGGAAGTCCAGCAGGATCAGGTCCGGCGCCAGGGAACCGTACAGCGCCAGGCCTTCGCGCGGGTCGCAGGTGCCGGTGACGTTGGCGTAGCCGGCCGCGGCCAGCACGCCTTCCATCAATTCGACGTTGGCGGCCAGGTCATCCACCACCAGGATACGGGCGTTTTTGACCAGGTCGGTGGCGTCAAACGGCATCGACCGGCTCCATAGCGTCGGCCAAGGCCTCCATGAACTCTTGCACGTTCAAGGGCTTGGTCAGGTACCGGCGGAATCCGGCGCGCAGGCCCTTCTCTATTTCGCGGGGCAAGGCGTTGGCGCTCAACGCCAGGACGGGAATGCCGCGGGTCTCCTCCCGGTCCTGCAGCCGGGCCAGGACGTCGAAACCGCTCATGCCCGGTAGGTTGATGTCCAGCACGATGACGTCGGGCTGGTGGCCCATGGCCAGGTCCAGGCCCGTCACCGGGTCGGCGGCGATCAGCAACTTGGTGTCTGGCACGGTCTCCATCAGGTCGCGCATCAGCTGGATGTTGGACGGGTTGTCCTCGACATACAGCATGGTGCGGGGCCGGGTCTGGGCCAGCGGGTTGTTTTCGGCCCCCGGCGCGCGCGGTTCGGGCGCCATGTTCAGGGCCACCGGAAGGCTGACGGTGAAGGTGCTGCCCTCGCCCAGCACGCTGGCCACCTCGATCGTGCCGTCCATGGCGGACAGCAGCCGGCGGGTGATGGTCAGGCCGATGCCCGTGCCCGGAATGTCGCTGTATTCCTGGCCCAGGCGGTTGAAGGGCTGGAACAGGTCGCCCAGCTTGTCGGGCGCGATGCCTTCGCCCGTGTCCTGCACGGACAGCGACAGGCGACCCGGCGCCGGCGCGGCGCCCAGGGTGACGCGCACGGTGCCGCCGGGGCGGTTGTACTTAACCGCGTTGGATAGCAGGTTGCTGACCACCTGGATCAGGCGGGTGCGGTCGGCCAGGACGGGCGGCGCCACCTCGGGCAAGACGGCGGCGATGGTCACCCGCGCCTTTTCCGCCACCGGCTGCAGGGCGTTCAGCACATCCTCCACCACCAGGCGGGGATCGACCGGTTCCAGCGACAGCGTCAGCTGCCCGGCCTCGATGCGGGCCAGGTCCAGCACCTCGTCGATCAGGCGCAGCAGGTGGTTGCCATTCTTGACGATCTGCTGGACGCCGCGCTCCTGCTTGGGCGTCATCGGCTCGCGCGCCTTGTTGTATTCCATCAGCTGGGCGAAGCCGAGGACGGCGTTCAACGGCGTGCGCAGTTCATGGCTCATGCTCGCCAGGAATTCGGACTTGGCCTGGTTGGCGGCCTCGGCCCGGCTGCGGGCGGCGGCCAGGTCGCGGGTACGCTCCGCCACCGCCTCCTCCAGCCCCTCGCGCACGCGCAGCAGTTCCTCCTCCGCCCGCCGGCGCTCCTCCACCTCCGCCTCCAGGGCGCGGTTGGCCGCCTTCAGGCGCTGGGCCTCGCGCTCCGCGGCGGCGTTCAGGCGGCGGTCGGCGAGCGCGGTCACCAGCGCCAGCATCAGCAGGCCATAGGTGGCACCGGCGACGATGATGGCCAGCGGCCCGCGATCCACATCCGCCGGGGCGGGGGCCAGCGGGTCCAGGGTCAGCACCGTGGCCGTCATGCCGGTGTAGTGCATGCCGCAGATGGCGACGCCCATGATCAGGGCGGCCAGTGCGCGGTGCCAGCCGTGCTTCAGGCTGACGGACAGCATCAGGGCCACCGTGGCGGCCGCCATGGCGATCAGGACGGACAGGGCGAACAGGCCGGGGCGGTAGGCGATCCGGCCCGGCACCTCCATCGCGGCCATGCCGGTGTAATGCATCACGGCGATGCCCAGGCCCACGACCGTGCCGGCCAGGGCGAAGCGGATGACGCTGTTGCGGCCATGGCGCACCGCCTCCAGGCCCAGGGCGACGAAAACGATGGCCGTCAGCAGCGACGCCAGGGTCAGCGTGGGTTCCCACGCCACGGGCAGGGCCACCTGGAAGGCCAGCATGCCGATGAAATGCATGGCCCAGATGCCGCCACCCAGCGCGCAGGCGGCGCCCAACTGCCAGGCCAGGCGCGACCGGCCCGTGGAGCCGGTCATGCGTTCCGCCATGTTCAGGGCGACGAAGGAGGCGAAGACGGCGGTCAGGTAAGACAGCAGCACCAGCCACGGGTTGTGGCTGAAGGCGACACCTTGATCATCGGTGCTGAAGCATAAACCCGGGAAAACCACCCGCATAGACATGCCCCCAAGTGTTCCGCGTGGCAAACGCGGACTGTAGGCGCCGAAACCCACCCCTCCGGCGCGTCGTGCTTCTTGGCGAAACCATCGGGTCGTGGCCGATGGTTCGGCTGGAAAACATTAAAGGACTATACCATCGTGCCGGTGGGGCACCATGCCTTGAATGCGTTATTGCCCGGGAACGGTATATAAAGCGTTACCGCCGTTGGCGGTCATGAGGGGCCATGGCCCGATGCCGCCCGTGCTCCACCCGTTCGCATGCGTCATCCATTCGCATGCGTCGCCACGGCCGTGCTGATGCCCGGCCGTCGCTTATATCACCCAGCCTTGGGGGTTCAGGATAGGCTTGGCGTCGATGGCGCGGGTCAGGGCCACGACCACCCGCACGACGGCCCAGATGCTGCCGATGAACAGGGTGATGAATTCCATGCCCACCACCCGTAGCGCCAGGGCGCAGAGGGCGAACAGCACGCAAATCCAGAAGGTGCGGATGGCGAAGGTCATGTGGCCTTCGTAAATGGTGCCAGCGAAGTCCGGCCGCTTGACATAGGCCATGACCAGGCCCAGTGGGAACGCCCCGACCAGATAGAGCAGATGAACAAGGATGGACCACAGCCGGGCTTTGTCGCCTTCGGCAGGCGCGGTGGCGGGGGTCCCGGCAAGGCTCATCACGCGTCCTTTTGAATTGGGTGAATACAAAATTAGGATTTCGGAACAGGAATTCGGAAATATGGCTTCAGAATAGGCATTTGATGAAAGGGGCGGAATGGTCGCCGTCATTCCAGTATCGATACGTGCGGCGCACTTCTTGGAAAGTCATATAGGGCAAATATGATCGCGCGCCACCGAATTTGAGAATTTAGTTTGGAAATTATGGGTTAGGTTGCAACATTAATTCATTAATGGGCAATTTTGTTTGATTTTGAGCTGCCGGATACTGTAAATCGCCGGTTAATGTGGTGATCCCACCTTGAAGGAGCAGCGTAGACGATGATTGGCACCGCCCTGTGCGCCTATGGCCTGTCCGGCCGTGTGTTCCATGCCCCCCTCATCCTGGCGGAACCGGCCCTGTCGCTGCGCGCCATCCTACGGCGCTCCGGCGCCGATGGGGCGGAGCCGGCCGGCGCCCGCGTCGTGGCGGACTTCCAGGCCATCCTGGATGATCCGGCCATCGGGCTGGTGGTGGTCAACACGCCCAACGCCCTGCATTTCCCCATGGCCCAGGCGGCGTTGGCGGCGGGGAAGCACGTGGTGCTGGAAAAGCCCATGACCATCACCCTGGAAGAGGGGCGCCACCTGATGGCCCAGGCCAAGGCGGCGGGCCGCCTGCTGGCCGTATTCCATAACAAGCGCCTGGACGCCGAATACCTGACCCTGGGCCGTCATCTGGCCGCCGGCGACCTGGGCCGCCTGGTGGAGGTGGAATGGCACTACGACCGGTACCGCGCCCACGTGACGCACAAGGCCTGGAAGGAGGATGAGCAGCCGGGCGCCGGCACTTGGTTCGACCTGGGCATCCACCTGGTGGACGGCATGCTGCGCCAGTTCGGCCGTCCCCTGTCGGTGGCGGCAGAAATGCGCTCACTGCGCCGGGCGGAGGGGGCGACGGACTATTTCGATGTCCGTTTCCGCTATGCCGATCACCGGGTCATCCTGCGATCCAGCACCTATGTGCGCGAGCCGGGGCCGGTGCTGGCGGCCCATGGCGACAAGGGTTCCCTGGTCATTCCCAAGGGTGACGTGCAAGAGGCGCAAATGGCCGCCGGCGTGAAGCCCGGCGATGCCGGCTGGGCCGTGGTGACCACGCCCGCCCTGCTGCATACCGAGCGCGCCGGCGCGGTGGTGCGGGAGGAGGTGGCGCTGGAGGCGGGCCGCTACCAGGACTTCTACCGCAACGTGGCCGACGCCCTGGCCGGCCGGGCGCCCCTGGCCTTCGGGCCGGAGCCGGCGTTCGAGGCCCTGGCCCTGGTCCATCGCGCCATCGAGGCGGCGCGCCAGCCTGGCCTGTCCTGCGACATCGCGTACGAATAGGCGCGCAAGGCGTTGATGAAATGGGAAAGGCCGGCATCGCGATCAGGCGATGCCGGCCTTTCCTTTCAGGCACCGGGAGGGGGCCGGCGCCTGGAAAACCCCTTAGGCGACGTTCAGGCGAACGTCCAGGTTGCCGCGAGTGGCGTGGGAGTAGGGGCACACGATGTGCGCCTGCTGCACCAAGCTGTTGGCGGTTTCGGCGTCGACGCCCGGCAGGGTGATGGTCAGGGCGACGTCCAGGCCGAAGCCGGTGCCATCCTCACGCGGGCCAATGCCCACCTGGGCGCTGACGGTGGCGTTCTCCGGCACCTTCACCTTGGCCTTGCCGGCCACGAACTTCAGGGCGCCCAGGAAGCAGGCGGAGTAACCGGCGGCGAACAGCTGCTCGGGGTTGGTGCCGTTGCCGCCGGCGCCGCCCAACTCCTTGGGCGTGGTCAGCTTGACGTCCAGGATGCCGTCGACGGACTTGGCCTGGCCCTCACGGCCACCGGTGGCGGTGGCGGAAGTGGTGTAGAGGATGGGCATGATCATCTCCGTGGTTTCAACTGGTTGGGTCAACTTTTGGGGCCGGTCCCACCGAGGTTCGGCTGGGTCATCGGCGCCGGTGAGGTGATAATTGCGCGATAACGAATTGCGCACAATTTGTTAGTCGACATAGTCGCTATGCGCAAATCGATTGCGCGCAATTCGTTGTTGGGTGCTAGCCTGCCGTAGATCGCGCGTCCGCTTCCCTGGGCGCCGCCGGAGAAGTGAGGGCGTCATCATGGCCCAGGACCACCAGGACACCACGCATCAAGGTATGGAGATGGCAGGCCCCGGCAAGCGGGCCGCCGACAAGGCCACCTTGCTGAGCAACCAGCTGTGCTTCAGCATCTATTCCGCCGCGCACCTGTTCAACCGCACCTATAAGCCGCTGCTGGACCGGCTGGGGCTCACCTATCCGCAGTACCTGGTGATGCTGGTGCTGTGGTCCGGGGACGGGCTGACGGTGAAGGCCATCGGGGAGCAGTTGGACCTGGATTCCGGCACCTTGACGCCCTTGCTGAAGCGGCTGGAGGCGGCGGGCCTGGTCAGCCGTCAGCGCGACCCGCAGAACGAACGCTTGGTGCGCGTCACCCTGACCCAGGCCGGACGCGCATTGCAGGATCACCTGGGCACGGTGCAGCAGGCGATCCTGTGCGCCACCGGTCTCAACCTGGATGGGCTGAAGGCGCTGAAGGCCCAGGTGGACGGGCTGCGCGCCGGCCTGGCGGCTAATCTCGGCCCGGCGGACCAGGACGGCTGACGCCTAGCGGGCCAAAGCCTGCGCCATGTGGTCGAGAAACGCGCGGATGCGCGGTGTGCGTTGGGCGTCACGGTGCACGCCGGCCCAGATTTCGCGCGGCGGGGCCGGGGTCGGCGTGTCCACCGCCACCAATCCGCGCGCCTGGGCCATGACATGGGGCAGGGCGGCCAGGCCCGCGCCCCCGGCGCAGGCCACGGCCTGCAGGTCGCGGCTGTTGGTCCGCAGGGCATGCCGGGCATCAGGCGCCAGGGCCAGCAGCCAGGGCAGGTCGGCCAAGCCGCCGAAGCTCTCGTTCATCAGGATCAGGCTGTGGCCGGCGGCCCCCCGGGTGAAATCGGGCGCGCCGTGCCGGGCCAGGTACGCCGGCGCCGCGTAGAGGCCGAAGCCCACGGTGGCCACCCGGCGTTGCGCGATCTCGTTCTGGTCGAAGCGGTGGAAACGGAAGGCCACGTCCGCCTCCCGCCGGGTCAGGCTGTACAGCCGGGCGTCGGTCACCAGTTCCACCGTGATGCCGGGGTGGACGTCGTGGAACCGGGCCAACTGCGGGCCCAGCAGCCACTGCCCCACCCATTCCGGGGACGTGGCGCGCACCGCGCCCTCCAGTCCCACATCCAGGCCGGTGGCGGCCCGCTCCGCCGCCAGCGCCTCCGTCTCCATGCGCTCCGCCCCGGCCACCAAGCCGGTGCCCGCTTCGGTCGGGACGTAGCCCGCCGGTGTGCGCTGAAACAGGCGGGTGCCCAGCCGGGTCTCCAACGCCTCCAGCCGCCGCCCCACCGTGGGCTGGCTGACGCCCAATTGGCGGGCGGCGCCCGACAGGGTGCCCTGCCGGGCGATGGCCAGGAAATACCGCAGATCGTCCCAGTCCATCGGCTTCTTCCCTCATCGACGTCCATTCATAAATGAATAGTGTGTCTTTGGTCCTGTCAATTGATGATCAGAAGGGAATAGGCAACCTTGGAGGAATGCACGCCGCCGCTGACGGCGGCCCAAACCAACGAGGTCGTTCATCATGAAAGCCGTCGGTTATTACCAGAACCAAGCCATCGACCAGGCCGACAGCCTGGTGGATCTGGAGCTTCCCACCCCCGTGGCCACCGGCCGGGACCTGCTGGTGCGGGTTGAGGCCATCTCGGTCAACCCCGTGGACACCAAGGTCCGCCGCAACGCTGCCCCGGTCGGGGGCGCGGCGCGCATCCTGGGTTGGGACGCCGTGGGCACGGTGGTCGCGACCGGTCCGGAAGTGACGCTGTTCAAGGCCGGTGACGCCGTGTTCTATGCCGGCGCGCTGGAGCGCCCCGGCACCAATGCTGAATTCCATCTGGTGGATGAGCGCCTGGTGGGTCCCAAGCCCGCCAGCCTGACGGCGGCGGAGGCCGCGGCCCTGCCGCTGACCAGCATCACCGCCTGGGAAATGCTGTTCGACCGCATGGGGGTGGCTCGGCTGCCGGCCGTTGGCGGAGGGGACGGGACTGACAACGGTGGTACCGCCGGCGTGCTGCTGATCGTGGGCGGTGCCGGCGGCGTCGGCTCCATCGCCACCCAGCTGGCCCGCCGGCTGACGGGCCTGACGGTCATCGCCACCGCCTCGCGGCCCGAAACGCGGGACTGGAGCCTGGCCATGGGCGCCCATCACGTCATCGACCACCGCCAGCCGTTGGAACCCCAGGTGCGGGCCATCGCACCCGGCGGCGCCACCCACGTCATGAGCCTGACAGCGACGGAGCAGCATTTCCCCGCCATCGCCGCCCTGATGGCGCCGCAGGGCAAGTTGGCCCTCATCGATGATCCGGCCCAGCCGGTGGACATCACCCTGCTGAAGCGCAAGAGCATCTCCCTGCATTGGGAGTTCATGTACACGCGCTCCATGTTCCAGACGCCGGATATGATCGCCCAGCATGAGCTGCTGGGCGAGGTCTCGCGCCTGGTGGACGCGGGCGTGTTGCGCACGACGATGACCCAGGATCTGGGCCCCATCAACGCCGCCAACCTGCGCCGCGCCCATGCCGTGCTCGAAAGCGGCACGGCCCGGGGCAAGCTGGTGTTGTCCGGCTTTTAAAGCGGAAGGCTGGCCTGGGGCGGGCCCGGGCCAGCCGGACTTCCCATGACCAATCCTTATCCAGCAGGAGGCCGGCCATGCACCGGGTCCCCCCACGGCGGAGCATCGCCCGCCGCATTCTCGACGGGTTCATGCTGGCCGGCCGGCGCTGGCTTGTTGGCCGCCCCGCGGACCTGTGGCCGCCCCTTTGACGTCAGGCGGCCAGCTTGCGCCAAGCCCTTCGAGCCAGCCGGACGATCAGCGGATAGCGGGACTCCGCGAGCAGCACCAGGGCGGCGGCGATGGGGGGGTCCTGATGCCAGGATGGATCACCCCAGCGTTCGAAAATCTCCTTCGCGGCCGAGTGCGCCCGTAGCCCCACCAGGCGGATCACGGCCACCTTGGCGCAGACGGTCAACGTGGCCGGCCAATCACATAGCGCAGAATCTTTCACGGCCTGCTCCAGCAGGGACTGAACCTGGTCCGCAGTCCGCGCGCTGTTCAGGGCGGCGATGGCGCGTTCCCGTGCCACGGGGTGCACGCTGGGGCGGGTCAAGGTGATCAGGCGGCTCAGGCAGTCGTCGCCCGGTCGCGTCACGCCCTTCTCGTCCATGGTTGCCACTGTTGGCAGGTGCAAGCCGGACAAGAGGACCTTCATGTCGGAGCGCAGGCAGGCGCGCTCCGCCTGGCTCAGCATGAAGCCGTCGCTGTCGTCCGCGGTCTCCGCCAGGGTCAGCACGGGGCGGATGTCCGCGCCCAGGACGGCCAGGTTTTGCAGGGCCAGGCGCAAGGCCGCAGGAATGACGCTTCCAACCTCTCCCTCCGGCAGGCCCCGCCGGTGTCGTGCCTGGCGGGCCGTCACGCCCGCCAGGACGGCGGCGGCGGCGTAGCAGGCCGATTGGGCGGCGTCATTATCGATGTTGTTGGCTTGGATGGCTCGGGCTTGCAGCGCAAGCATCAGGTCGCTGGGATCGCGCGCCGTGTAGGGGCGGGACGTTTCCCCGCCAGCCGGGACGGGCAGGGTCGCCAGCGGCGCGATGTCCGGGCCGAAGCGCTGGTCCAGTTGCAGCGTCATCAGGCGAGTCACCGCCACGCGGGCGCATAGGGCCCGGATGGCCGGCCAGTCGCGCAGGGCCGGGTCGTCCAGGGCTCTGCCCAGCAGTGTCTCCACCTCATGGGCGGTCTCGGCGGCCTGTGCCGCCGCCACCATCGCTTCCTGGGCGGCGTGGCGTACGCTGGGTCGGGCCAGGGTGATCAGGCGCGTCAGGCAGTCGTCACCGGGGGCTGGTGCGCCCCGCTCATCCAGGGCTCCAGCCTGGGGTAGCCGCAGATTGGCCAGGACCGTCTTCATGTCGGACCGCAGGCTGTCACGCTCCGCCTGGCTCAGCATGAAGCCGTCGGTGGTGTCCGCAGTTTCGATGAGGGTTAGCAAAGGGCGGATGTCTGCGCCGTCGACCGCCAAGTTTTGCAGAGCCAGGCGCAAGGCGGCGGGGATTATGGTTCCGGCTTGGCCCTCATCCACGTCAAGGCGATGCCGCGCCTCGCGCGCCGTCACCCCCGCCAGGACGGCGGCGGCGGCGTAGCAGGCGGATTGCTCGGCGTCGTTCCCGGCGATATTGGCCTGGATGGCCCGGGCTTGCAGTGCCAGCATCAAGTCGCTGGGGTCCTCTGCCGTATAGGGCAAAGGGGCGCCAGAGGCGCTGGGAACCGGCAGACTTTCCAGCGGCGCCAAGTCCGGACCGAAGCGCGCATCCAGTTGCAGAGCCATCAGGCGCGTGACAGCCACCCGGGCGCACAGGGCGCGTGTGGCTGGCCAGTCGCGCAGGGCCGGATCCTCCAGCGCCTGGTTCAGCAGGCTTTCCACCTCGGCGGCGGTGGGGGCGACTTGCAGGCGAGCGATCGCGGCCTCTTGCGCGGCGTGGCGCACACTGGGGCGGGCCAAGGTGATCAGGCGCGTGACACAATCGTCACCCGGCGCAACCGCCCCCTTTTTGTCCAGGGTTTCGGCTTCCCGCATGCCCAGGGTGCCCAAGGTGGCTTGCATGGTTGGACGGAGGCTTTCACGGTCCGTCTGGTCCAACCTGAAGCCGGTGGCGTCGTCTGCGGTTTCGATGAGGGTCAGCAAGGGGCGGATGTCGGCGCCGTCGACCGCCAGGTTTTGAAGGGCCAGGCGCAACGCGGCAGGTATGATGCTCCCCGCTTCACCCTCATCCACGCCTAGGCGGTGCCGCGCCTCGCGCGCGGTCACGCCGGCCAGGACGGCGGCGGCGGCATAGCAGGCGGACTGTTCGGCGCTATTATCCGTGACGTTGGCCTGGATGGCCTTGGATTGTAGTGCCAGCATCAGGTCGCTGGGGTCCTCCCCCGTATAGGGAAGGGAGGCACCGGAGGAGGTGGGGACCGGCAGGCTGTTCAGCGGGGCCAGGTCCTGGCCGAAGCATGCCTCCAGCCGCAGGGCGATCAAGCGGGCCACGGCCACCCGGGCACAAAGGGCGCGCGTGGCCGGCCAATCGCGCAGAACCGGGTCGTTCACCGCCTGCTTCAGCAGGGCCTCCACCGTGGCGGCGGTTGGGGCGGCTTTCAGGGCGGCGACGGTGGCCTTCCGGGTGCTGTCGCACATGCCGGGACGTGCCAGCATGATCAGGCGCGTGATGCAATCGTCACCCGGTACCGTCGTCCCTTTTTCATCCAAGGTTTCGGCCTCGGGCATGCCCAGCGTGCCCAGGATGGCCTTCATGTCGGGCCGCAGGCTCTCGCGGTCGGTTTGGCTCAGCATGAAGCCGGTGGTGTCGTCCGTTGCCTCGATCAGGGTCAGCAGCGGGCGGATGTCCGCCCCCTGGACCGCCAGGTTCTGCAGGGCCAGGCGCAGGGCGGCGGGAATGGCGGTACCCGCTTCACCGTTATCCATGCTCAAGCGTTGCAGCACCCGGCGCAACGTCACGCCGGCCAGGGCGGCGGCGGCGGCGTAGCAGGCCGACTGGGCCGCGTCGTTGTCCCGGTTATTCACCAGGATGGATTTGAAGTGCAGCGTGGCCATCAGGTTGCTGGGCTCACGCGCGGTGAATTTCTCGAGATTCACGGGGTTGGGCGGGACCACCAGGCTTTCCGGGTCATCCAGGTCGATGCCGAAGCGGGCGCGAACCTGGCGCACAATCTGCTCAAACACCGCCTGCGCCTCGTCGGGGAAGCCGAAATTCACCAACTCCTTGAACAGGCGATAACGGAAGCCGTTCTCCAGCCGGTCATACTTCGGCATGCGCTCGGGTGTCAGGCGCCGGCGCAGGTATTCGCGCAGCAGTTCGCGATCGGCACCGTCAGCCACGTTTTCCGGCAGCGGCATGCGGGAGGCGTGGATGCGCAGGATGCCGGCGACGGGCTTCACGCTGACATGGGTGAAGCCGGCGGCCTGCAGCGCCGTTTCCATCGACGTTGCGGTGAACAGGGTCATGTGCGAGCCGGGGCTGATGATGGGCCACATCATCGATGTCGGCGTTTCCGGCTTCAGCACCCCGCCGTCCGGTGTCGTCAGGACCAGGATGCCCGTGTCGTTCAGGCCGCGGCTGAGCGTTTTCAGCAAGGGCACCGGGTTCGGCACGTGCTCCAGCAACTCGAAGGCGGCCACCACGTCATAGGTGACGGGCAGGGGGGTGTCCTCGGTGAAATAGTCAGGGACGATGTCCAGGCCCAGCCACTGGCGTCCCAGCTCCGACGCGCGGGAGGGGTCGTAGCCCTTGGCTTTCCAACCCAGCGCCACCTCGACATAGTCGCTGATGAAGCCGATGTTGGCGCCGATGTCCAGCAGGCGGCCTTCCCCCGGCTTCAGCCAGCCCATGGGTTCCAGCATCACGTCCAGGCCGGCACCCATCTCCAGGTACAGGTCCGTGG
Organism: Nitrospirillum guaranorum; assembly: GCF_034653275.1. Lineage (NCBI taxonomy): Bacteria > Pseudomonadati > Pseudomonadota > Alphaproteobacteria > Rhodospirillales > Azospirillaceae > Nitrospirillum > Nitrospirillum guaranorum. Next base: position 650,115 of record NZ_JAYEES010000001.1, read on the forward strand.
CAGCGATGAAGATGCCGGTGTCATGGCTATAGTCCCCCACCGTCCGGTCGGTGGAGAAGCGGACGGTGCATCGCCGGCAGCACAGCAGCACCCAGTCCGGATCGTGCGGTCCCCCCAGGGAACGGTCAGGGTCGGCGCATGGGGGCCGGTCTCGCCACAGACCGGGCAGGGGGCCGCGATGGTCGGGGCGTCGGCGGAGGGCCAGCGGATGTCCATGCGAAATGCTTCCGTCCTGAAATGCGTTCCTCCGCCCTATGGCACGGCGGGGGCTATCTACCCGGTTGTGCCCGAGGGCCGGCGGATTTGTCCAGCGCCCGTCTGCGGTGCCGGGCTGTGGCCACTCATGGGCGTGAACCCGTTGGGCGCCCCTCATGGGCGTGGCCCCGATGGGCGTGGACAAGGCCGGCGGCCATCCATGAGAATGCGCGACGGGCCCGGGGGGGCTGTTGGCCCGGGATGATGGGGACGCGCATAGGCATGTTTCGGGTTTTGCTGCTGCATAAGGATTTTCCCGGCCAGTTCCGGCCCCTGGCCTTGTCGTTGCTGGCCGATCCACGGATCGAGGTGCGCGGATTGGGCCAGCGGGAGGAGTGGGAGCTGCCGGGGCTTACCCCGCAGCTCTACCGCGACATGCCCACCGTGGCCGCGGGCACCCATCCTTATCTATTGAGCGCCGCCGATCATATCATTCGCGGCCAGTGCGCGCTGCGGGACGCCGTGGGCATGGCGCAGCAAGGATATCGTCCCGATTTGATCATCGGCCATTGCGGCTTCGGCGATACGCTTTACATGAAAGACTTGTGGCCAGACGTTCCGCTGGTTGGTTACTTTGAGTTTTACTATCACAGCTGGGGGGCGGACGTGGGTTTCGACCCACTGTTCCCCGTCACCCTGGACGACCTCGCCCGGGTGCGCACGCTGAACGTCGTCAACCTGCTGGGGCTGGAGGCTGTGGATTTGGGCATCTGCCCGACCGAATGGCAGCGCTCGCTTCATCCGCCCGCCTTTCGCGACCGCCTGCAGGTCATGCATGAGGGGATAGACACCGACCTCGCCTGTCCCGGGCCGGCGCCGGCCTTCACCCTGTCCGACGGCATGATCCTCACGCCAGGGGACGAGGTTGTGACCTACGTGGCGCGGGATCTGGAACCCTATCGGGGCTTCCACGTCTTCATGCGCGCGCTGCCGGAAATCCTGAGACGGCGGCCCGGGGCTCGGGTGGTGGTGGCCGGGGGGGATGGCGTCAGCTACGGCCCGCCGCCCGCCGGTGGCGGGACTTGGCGCGAGCGCCTGCTGGCGGAAGTGGGACCGGCGCTGGATTCGAGCCGGGTGCATTTCCTGGGGCCGGTGGATCACGGCCGATTTTTGGACCTGATGCGCTTGTCCAGCGCGCACGTCTATCTCACCTATCCCTTCGTGTTGTCCTGGTCGATGCTGGAGGCCATGGCCTGCGGCGCTTTGCTGGTCGCCTCCGACACGCCGCCGGTGGCGGAGGTGGTGCGGGATGGGGTGAACGGCTTGCTGTTCCCGTTCTTCGATACGGGCATGTTGGCCAGCCGGGTGGTGGAGGCGCTGGATCGCGGCGCCGCGTTGGCGCCCCTGCGGCAAAACGCGAGGAAGACGGTGAGGGCGCGATTCGACGCCCGCACCCGGGCTGTCCCCGCCTGGCGCCAGGCCCTGGCGCGGTTCGGATGCCCTCTGCCGGCAGGGGCTTAATTCATCGTTTCATTTAAATGACGCATTAACCGGGCAGAAAATCCGGGGCAGGCATATGTAGAATTTGCCGTTTCTTTTATGAGTGCGCTAAGGTCGCGCGCAAAGGGGGTCGGCCCCTGCCCGAAAGGGGAATAGGCCGGCATAATGGGGTTCTGTACGGCGGATGACGTGAGCGCAGATTCATCGACCATGAACGGGGCCATCGTGGACCACACGATGCTCACCGCATTGCTGCTTGTGGCGCAGCACCACGGCGTCCATCTCTCGCGGGAGCAGCTGGTCCGGACCTATGCCGAGGGGGAAGGCGAGGTCAAGCGCGCCGTCCTGGTGCATGCCGCCGACGAGAAGGGCTTCGAGGCCCGCGCCGTCCGCATGAACTGGCGCCAGCTGATGCGCCTGGGCCGGGCGGTTCCCGCCATCCTGTGCCTGAAGGACGGGACCGCCCTGGTGCTGACCGGCGTGTCGCCCAGCGTTTCCCCGCCCATCATCTATGTCCGCGAGCCGGGCCAGGCCAACCAGATCCGCCCCCTGGACGAGATCGCGCTGGATGAGATCTGGGCCGGCGACGTCGTCCTGATGAAGCCGAAGAACACCGAGGCGGAGGAGCGGGGCCTGTTCGGGCTGGGCTGGCTGATGGGCGAGGTGATGCGCGAACGCCGCATCTTCCGCGACGTGGGCCTGGCCGCCTTGATCATGAGCATTTTCGCCCTGGTGCCGCCGCTGGTCTACATGGTCGTGGTCGACCGCGTCCTGGTGCACCAGCGCATGTCCACCCTGGTGGTTCTGGCCGTCGGCGTGGGGTTCGTGGTCGTTTTCGACACCGCCTTCGGCTGGCTGCGCCGCTACCTGGTGGCGGAGGGCACCGCCCGCATCGACGGCCGTCTGACCGCTTTCGTCTACGACCGCCTGCTGGGCTTGCCCATCGAGGTGTTCGAAAGCCTATCCACGGGCCTCATCAACCACCGTCTGAACGAAATCTGGCGCGTGCGCAATTTCCTGACCGGTCAGCTGTTCGGCACCGCGCTCGACACGATGACCCTGGTCATCATCATCCCGGCCATGTTCTTCATGAACGCGATCCTCAGCCTGTGGGTGCTGGGCATCGCCTGCGTCATGTTCCTGGTCGTTCTGCTGTACATGCCGATGATCGGCCGGTACCACGCCAAGGTGGTGGAGGCGGAGACCCGCAAGAACTCCTTCCTGATTGAAAGCATCCACGGCATGCGGACGATCAAGTCGCTGGCGCTGGAAGGCAGCAAGCGGCGCGGGTGGGACATGCGGGGCGCCCAGGCGGTGAAGGCCCACCGCAACCTGGCGCTGGTCGCCAACCAGCCCCAGACCATCCTGCAGCCGCTGGAAAAACTGACCTATTCCGGCACCCTGCTGCTGGGTTGCTACATGGCGCTGTCGTCCGACCAGGCGGCGCTCGCCGGGTCGCTGGTGGCGTTCACCATGCTGGCCAGTCGCGCCACCCAGCCGCTGGTCCAGATCGCCTCCATGCTGCAGCAGTTGCAGGAAGTGCGCGGCGCCATCGGCCAGGTCGCCTCCATCGTCAACATCCCGCCGGAAGAGCTGCGGTCGGACCATGGCCTGCGCCCCCGGTTCCATGGGCACATCAGCTTCGAGGATGTCAGCTTCCGCTACCCCGGCGCTCAGAACAAGGCGCTGGACCGGGTCACCGTCGACATCCCGCGGGGCAGCGTCGTCGGCGTGATGGGGCGTAGCGGCTCGGGCAAGACCACCGTGACCCGCCTGCTGCAGGGCCTGCACCAGGATTACGATGGCCTGATCAAGATCGACGGCGTCGATCTGCGGCAGATGGACATCAGCCACCTGCGGTCCAACTTGGGCGTCGTGCTGCAGGACAACTTCCTGTTCAGTGGCAGCGTGCGCGAGAACATCGGCGCCGCCCGGGCCGACGCCTCGTTCGAGGAGATCATCGAGGCCGCCCGCATGGCCGGCGCCGAGGAGTTCATCGAGCGCCTGCCGCGCGGTTACGATACCTTCCTGGCCGAGGGGTCGACCAACATCTCCGGCGGGCAGCGCCAGCGCATCGCCATCGCCCGCGCCCTGTTGGTCGACCCGCCCATCCTGATCCTGGACGAGGCGACCAGCGCCCTGGACCCGGACAGCGAAGCCATCATCAACAGCAACCTGCAGCGCATTTCCGAAGGCCGGACGATGGTGATCATCTCCCATCGCCTGACCTCGCTGGTGGATTGCGATATGATCGTGGTGATGGAGCGCGGGCGGGTCTACGACGTCGGCACCCATGAGGAATTGCTCCAGCGGTGCGATATCTATCGTCACCTCTGGTTCCAGCAGAATCGCCATCAATCTTCCGGAGTTCCCAATGAGCGCGCGCTCTCTGGTCCCGACGCCCCGCGGGAGTGACGCCGTCGTCGCCCAGGCGATCAACGACTTCCAGTCCGAGATCGCCGCGGTCGTGGGGGCCCCCTATCCCAAGCCGGTGCGCAGCACGCTGTACACCCTGTCGGCCATGGTGGCCGTCGCCCTGATCCTGGTTTCCGTGGTGAAGCTGGACGAGGTGGTGACGGCCCCCGGCAAGGTGGTGTCGCGCACGCCCAGCATCGTGGTGCAGCCGCTGGACACCTCCGTCGTCCGGTCCATCATGGTGCGGCCGGGGCAGGAGGTGAAGAAGGGCGACCTGCTGGTGACGCTGGACCCGACCTTCGCGTCCGCCGACGCCTCGCAGCTGCGCGACCAGGTCGCGTCGCTGACGGCCGAGGTCGCCCGCCTGGAGGCGGAGCAGGCCAAGACGATCTATGACCCCGGGGCGGAGCCGACGACGCAGGCGGCCTTGCAGCTGTCGGTCTGGCGGTCGCGCCAGGCGGAATACAAGGCCAAACTGGCGAACTACGACCAGAAGATCGAGTCAGCCCAGTCCACCATGGTGCGCAGCCAGCGGGACATGGAGTACTTCAAGTCCCGGGTGGCGGTGACCTCGGAGATCGAGGACATGCGCGCCAAGCTGGAAAAGAAGGAATACGGCAGCCGCCTGAACACCCTGCTGGCCCAGGACAGCCGCACCGAGATGATGCGCAACCTGGCCAGCGCCGAACAGCAGGCCCGGTCGGCCTCGCATGACCTGGAGGCCCTGCGGTCGGAGCGGGAGTCCTTCCTGCATCAGTGGCAGGCGGATCTGGCCCAGGATCTGTCCAGCAAGCGGACGGACCTGCAGAAGGCCAGGGATGACCTGTCCAAGGCGGAACGCCGCAACGACCTGGTGGAGATGCGCGCCATCGAGGACGGTTCCATCCTGTCCGTGGGTGACATTTCCGTGGGTTCCGTCGCCAAGACCGGCGACATGCTGGTGACCCTGGTGCCGGCCAACGCGCCGCTGGAGGCGGAGGTCGACCTGGATGGTGCCGACCAGGGCCATGTCAAGCTGGGCGACAAGGTCGAGATCAAGCTGGACGCCTACCGCTTCGTCGAGCATGGGACGGCCAAGGGCATCCTGCGCAGCGTCAGCGACGACAGCTTCACCCGCCAGGATAACGGCCAGCCGACCTCGCGGCGTTTTTTCCGGGGCCGGATCGAGATCACCGAGGTCAAGCTGCACAACGTCGGCAAGGAAGGCGTGCACCTGGTCCCCGGCATGCCGCTCAGCGCCGACATCATGGTCGGGCGCCGCACCATCCTGATGTACCTGATGGAAACGGTGCTGCGTCAGGCGTCCGAGGGGATGCGCGAGCCTTGATCGGCATCCACTTGAACGGCACCCGGGGGATCACTGCGGCGCGCGGCGGGTCATGGTCGGCTTTTCGACGCTGATAGATCGGGCCGCCACGTGGCGGATCGGGCGGTCGTCCGCCGATTGGTCCCTGGCCATGGCCTATCGCCTGGCCGCCCGCGGCGATGATGTCGCCGCGGCGCGGGCGTTCGCGGCGGCGGCCCGGGCGGGTTCGATCGAGGGGATGCGCGGGCTGGCGGATGCGCTGATGCAGGGGCGTGGTGTCCTACCCGACCCGGCGGCGGCGGTCCGCTGGATCACGGCCGCGGCGGAGAAGGGCGACGCCAATTCCCAGGCGCGCCTGGGCGCCCTTTACGCCAACGGCCTTGGTCGCCCGCCGGCGGAGGGCGACACCAGCGGCTCCTTCCATCTGCCGGTGGATATCCCGCTGGCGCGCCTATGGTCGGAGAAGGCGGCGATCCAGGGCCATATCGAGGCCCAGGTGCTGCTGGGCTGGCTGCTGTCGCGACGCAGCGGGTCGGAGGGCGATCCTGTGCGAGCCGCCGAGTGGTATCGCCGCGCCGCGGACGCCGGCAACCACGCGGCCAAGGTGGGCTTGGCCATGATCCTCGCCAGCGGTGACCTGGGGGAGCCGGATGCGGCCGGGGCCGTGCGACTATATGAAGAGGCGGCGGCCGTCGGCAATCCCACCGCGATCTATTACCTGGCCATGGCCTATATGCTGGGCGAAGGCACGCCCCAGGATTTGGACCGAGGCGTGGCCGCCCTGAAGCGGGCGGCGGATCTGCAGGTGGCTGGAGCCCAGCGGTCGTTGGGCGTCATGTACATGCGTGGCCAGAACGTCCCCCAGGATGGCGCGGCGGCGGAGACTTGGCTCCGTCGCGCCGCCCTCAAGGGCGATGTCGAGGCCATGGCGCTGCTGGGGGATCTTCACGCCGGCCGGCTGGCCCGGGTCCCCAGCGATATCGAGGCGGCGCAGTGGTATCAGGCGGCGGCCGACCGCAACCATGCCGGGGCGCAGATGGCGCTTGGGCTGGCATACGCCGGCGGGCGGGGACTGCCCAAGGACGTGTTCGAGGCGGTGCGCTGGTTCACCAAGGCGGCCGACAGCGGTTTCGTTCCGGCCCAGTTCCGCATGGGCATCTGTCACCTGGGGGGCGAGGGCGTTCCCCAGGACTATACCAAGTCCGTCCACTATTTTCGAATGGCGGCCGAAGCCGGCCACGCCGACGCCCTCTATAACCTGGGTGTCCTGCATTATCACGGCTATGGCCTGGAGAAGAACGAGGCCCAGGCCATGGTCCTGTACGGCCAGGCTGCGGAGAAGGGCAGCGCGTCGGCCCAGTTCAGGGTGGGGCGTGCCTATGCGACCGGGGCCGGCTTGCCGCAGGACGATGCCGCCGCCCTGGTGTGGACGCGGCGGGCGGCGGAGCAGGGGCATGTGCCGGGGCAGGTCAATCTGGCGCGCATGCTGCTGGCCCAGGCGCATGGGGCACAGGGGGCCGCCGCCGTGGCGGAGGCCCGGGCCTGGCTGGAAAAGGCCACGGCCGCCGGCAGCGGTGAAGCCATGAGCACCCTGGCCGAGTTGATCGCCGCCCATGACGGTGCGGCGGGCGTGGAAACGGCGCTGGAGTGGGCGCGGCGCGCGGCCAAGGCGGGCGATCCCCGCGCGCCGCAGGTGGTCGAGGCCCTGGAGGCCCGGGCTTTCCAGGGTGAGGTTCGCTGATAGGCGACTTGATCTGCCCTGAGTACTTCGCCCGCTCGCCGGACGGTGGGTGAATCGGGTTCCGTTCAGTGCACCCGGTTGCGCATCGACATCTGCAGATGGTGCAGGATGAGATTGGTGTCGTAACTGGAAGAGAGGCGGATGACCTCTTCCCATCGATGAACATAGGGGATACCCACGGGATTGCGCTGCAGTAGATCCCGCTTGATGAACGGGTAGGCCTTGCGCGCCACCAGATGATCCCAGAAATAGTGGGTCTGGTTCAGGGGCATGCCATGGCTGATGGCCGCTTGTGTATGGCGCAGATAGGGAAGCACCAGGTCATGGAAATGGCCCGCGTTGCTCCCCGCTTCCGTCTTCTTCGCCTTCATGAGTTCATTGAGGGGGCCCGAGAGTTCCGCCACGACGTCACGATAGGAATGCAGAGCATGGCAGCGAAAGCCCGCGCGTAAGAAGAAGCGGGTCAGGCCGATCTCATAATCACGGATGACCCAGCGTTTACTCCGGTAATAGCGTACTCTGCGCCAGAACTTTGCGAAACTGGGGCTCCGCAATACAGCCTGGTGGAAGACCACAAAATAGCTTTGCAGGTGGAAATGGCGATCCCAACTGTCGGTCAGGCCCCAGACGTCGGCGATGGCGGGGTCGGTCCGCTCAACCACCTCGTTGATGTCCTGCAGCGGGCCGTAAATGCTGTCATTGGTGATCAGCAGATGGTCCAGGGCGCCTAGGTCATTGATCAGCGCGATGCCGTCCTTGAAAGCGCCGAAATCCCAGCCGATGTTACGGCGCTTCAGCACCCACGCGACGTGGGGCAGCACTTTCTCGGTTTCCGCAGCGGAAAGCTTGGGACAATTGCTGGCGAAGATGATCGCATAGCCAGCTTCCGCCAGTTTGGCGATGAAATAAACGACATAGTCGTGGACGATACCGCGCGGGTCATAATGATTGAAGACGGCGATCTTGCGCGCGCCTTCCAGGGGAATCTGACCGGGAAGGCTGGCTTTAACCGTAGGGCGGCGAGGCAGGACATCCTCAACGGAGCAGCGGGCCAAATCCACATAGTCAACCAGCCTCATGGGGAGTTGTAATCCCTTTTTGAGCTTTTTTAAGATTGCGTCAGACATGAAGCTGTCAATTCCCTTTCCTAGTAGGTGCACTATAAGACACTTACCGGCTTTCTGAAAAGCAAACCCACAGCCTTCGATGTCGATACCGCACATGAGACATCGGCGACGATGAGGGAAGGCATGCCGCCTTTACGTTAATTTGTGGAAAGGTGTTCGTGGATAAGGGCAGGGTCATAAGTTGAGACCCTAGATACAACGCGCTCCCAATCTCCAACATTGGGAATGTTGGCGGGATTCTTTTGCAGCAATTCACGTTTAATGAAAGGAAAACCCAGGCCCACGGTCAGCTCGTACCAGAAAAAATGAGTCTGGTTGATGGGAACGGACGCCTTGATGCGGCTGGCGAGCATTTGCGCGTACCCGGCCGGCGACGTTATGTCCGCTTTCGGCGGCGCGGTTCGCGGCGTATGGGACCGCATGAATGTTTCGGTGACGGTGTTGTAGGGGAACAGCGCCTTGCAGCGCAGCCCCCCGTCCTGCAGCATCCGCGTCAGCCCGATCTCATACTTTTCGATGATCCAATGCTTGCGCCGGAAGCAGCGGACACCGTCCCAGAAGCGCCGGAACGCCTCGGAGCGCAACGCCCGCTGGTGGAACAGCAGGAAAAAGCTTTGCAGGTGGTAATGACGTTCCCAGCTGTCGGTGCTGCCCCAGATGTCGGCCTCGGCCGGTGTGGCCCGGTCGATCAGGGGATCCAGGTCATAAAGGGGGCCGAAGACGCTGTCGTTGGTGATCAGCAGCATCTCGCGCTCTTCCAACGCCGGCACCAGGGAGATGGCCTCGCGATAGGCGGCGAAGTCCCAACCGATGTTCTGGCGGGAAAAGGCCAACGCCACGTCCGGCAGCAGGGGCGCCACCGTCTGGTCGCTCAGGCAGGGCGTGTTGCTGGCGAAGACCACGGCGAAGCCCGCCTCCCGCAGCTTGCGGACATGGTAGCGGACGTAGGGGGCGATGGTGTCGGTCCGCGCGAAGTGCATGAAGACGGCCACCCGGGCCGCGCCGTCCAACGCCACCTGGCCGGTCCAGCTTTTCTCGATGCGGCCCACCGCGGGAGGTGGGGGAAAAACAGCAACTCGGCGTAATCGGCCGTGCGGGTGATCAGCAGGCGGCTACGATAGGCGACTTGGCGGACGATACGGCGAAACAGGTCACGCACTCAAACACATCCTAACCACACATCCGGCTCGCCTTTGGCTAACCACACATCCGCCTCGCTTCGTCGGCTGGCGTGCGCCGGCCGCCAGGGGCCTGATCAGCAAGGCGAGCGCCCGCCCCTTTATGCCCGAGACGATGTGGTCAAACAATGTCGAGAACCGGGGGGGCCGCCATGGGGGAGTCACCGATGTTCATCTGCCGAACATTTGTTCGCAAATGCACGGCTGTTCCTGGCGCGTGGCATGGCTCATTCCCGCCGATCCGGTGCTATCGTGGCGACCGCCCTTCAAGAATGGCGGGAGGAGTGAGAGATGCCTGGATTGCTGGACCCGCTGTTCCGGGGCGGGGCGGTGGACGCGATGTTCACCGATACCGCCACCGTGCAGGGCATGCTGGATTTTGAGGTGGCCTTGGCGCGGGCGGAGGCGCGGCTGGGCATCATTCCCCCGGGCGCCGACGTTGCCATCGCCGCGCACTGCCGGGCAGAGCGTTTCGACCTGGATGCCTTGGCCCATGCCGCGGCCAAGGCCGGCAACACCGCCATTCCCCTGGTCAAGGCGCTGACGGCGCGGGTGGCGGCGGCTGATCCCGACGCCAGCCGCTTCGTTCATTGGGGCGCCACCAGCCAGGACATCATGGACACCGGCCTGGTCCTGCAAATCCGCCAGGCCCTGCCACTGGTGGACAAGGACCTGGACGCGCTGGAGGGGCATCTGGCCCGCCTGGCGGCAACCCATGCCGAGACGCCCCTGGCCGCGCGCACCTGGATGCAGCAAGCCCTGCCCACCACCTTCGGGCTGAAGGCCGCCGGTTGGATGGCCGCTGTCGGTCGCGCCCGCCGGGCCTTGGCCACGGCGGGGCGGGACTGCCTGGTGCTGCAGTTCGGTGGGGCCGCCGGCACGCTGGCCGCCTTGGGGGACCGGGGGCTGGATGTCGCGGCGGCCCTGGCCGTTGATTTGGACCTGGCCTTGCCCGATCTGCCCTGGCACGGCCACCGCGACCGGCTGGCGGCGCTGGGGGCGGCGCTGGGCCTGGTGGCCGGCGTGCTGGGCAAGATGGCCCGCGATCTGTCGCTGCTGATGCAGACCGAGGTGGGCGAGGCGTTCGAGCCGGCGGAGGCTGGCAAGGGCGGATCGTCCGCCATGCCGCACAAGCGCAATCCCGTGGCCTGCGCCGTCGCGCTGTCGGCCGCCACCCGCGTGCCGCCCCTGGTCGCCACCCTGTTTGCCGCCCTGCCGCAGGAGCAGGAGCGCGGCCTGGGCGGCTGGCACGCGGAGTGGGAGACCTTGCCGGAAATCTTCCGCCTGGTGGGCGGCAGCCTGCGGGTCATGGCCGACGCCATGGCCGGGCTGGAGGTGGATGCCGGCCGCATGCGCGCCAACCTCGACATCACCCGGGGCCTGCTGATGTCGGAATCGGTGGTCATGGCGCTGGGGCGGGCGCTGGGCCGGGGACCGGCGCACAGCCTGGTGGAAAAGGCCAGCCGTCAAGCGGTGGCCGAAGGCCACAGCCTGGGCCAAGTGCTGGCCACGCTGCCGGAGGTCACCGCCCACCTGTCACCGGACCAACTGGCGGCGGCGCTGGACCCCGCCAGCTATCTGGGCATGGCGCCGCGATTCGTCGCCCGGGCCCTGGCGGCTCGTTCACGTGACGTTTGATCATGACCGATCAAACGTCCCCTCAATCGGCCGGCACGGTCGCCCCCAACCCTTCTCGCGATGCATGAGGAAGACGCACCATGCCGTTGATTACCCTGGATGATGGCTGCCACCTGAGCTATCGCGTCGACGGTCCCGCCGACGCGCCGCCCCTGGTGTTGTCCAACTCGCTGGGCACCGCCATGGCGATGTGGGAACCGCAGATGGCGGCCCTGGCCCAACACTATCGCGTCATCCGCTATGACAGCCGGGGCCATGGCTCCAGCGACGCGCCGGCCGGTCCCTACACCATGGAGCGGCTGGGCCAGGACGTGCTGGGCCTGCTGGACGAGTTGGACATCTACCGTGTCCGGTTCTGCGGCCTGTCCAAGGGCGGCATGGTGGGCCAGTGGCTGGGCATCAACGCCGGCCAGCGGCTGGACCGCCTGGTGCTGGCCAACACCGCCGCCTACATGGGCCCGGCGGAAAGCTGGCAGGGGCGCATGGACCTGGTGGCGGCCCAAGGCATGGCGGCCGTCACCGAGGCGGTGATCCAGCGTTGGTTCACCCCCGGCTTCGTGGCCGCCCAGCCCGATGCCGTGGACCGGGTGCGACGGCTGCTGCTGGCCACCAAGCCGCAGGGGTACGTGGGCTGCTGCGCCGCCATCCGCGACATGGACCAGCGGCCGCAACTGCCCGTCATCGCCGTGCCCACCCTGGTCATCGGTGGCACCCAGGACCCGGCCACCCCGCCGGAGAAGGCGCGGGAACTGCACGCCAACATCAAGGGCAGCACGCTCATGATGCTGGAGGCCGCGCACCTATCGAATGTCGAACAGGCGCACGCCTTCACCGCCGCCGTGATTGATTTCCTGGCCTGAGGAGCAGACCCCATGGATGAGCAAGAGCGTTTCGACCTGGGCCTCGCGACCCGCAAGTCCGTGCTGGGGGAGGCCCATGTCGATCGGGCGCTGGCCGGCCGCACCGAGTTCAACACCGAGTTTCAGGACCTGATCACCCGCTACGCCTGGGGGGAGATCTGGACGCGGCCCGCCATCGACCATCCCACCCGTCGCCTGCTTACGTTGGCGATGATGATCGCCCTGAACCGGGGGGAGGAGTTCAAGATGCACGTTCGCGCCGCCGTGCAGCACGGCGTATCCCGCGACCTGATCAAGGAAGTGATCCTGCAAAGCGCCATCTATTGCGGCGTGCCGGCCGCCAACACCGCCTTCCACCAAGCGGCAGAGGTGTTCGCCGCGCTGGACGGGGCGGGGGCCTAGGCCCCGTCCTCCATCTCACGCGCCACCGCCTCCAGTTGCCCGCGTAGCCAGGCCTGGGCGGGGTCGTGCTGGCCCCGCAGGTGCCAGGCCATGTACATGCGCAGGGCGTCGGTGCCCGGCGGGGCCATGGCCAGCAGGTCGGGGGGCAGGGGGCCGGCATCGAAGTCCGCCAGTTCCACCCTGTGCAGCCGCCCGGGAATGCAGGCGATCAGGTCGGTGCCGCGCAGGAAGGGCGCCAGGCCAGAGAAATTGGCGACCGACACCACGACGTCGCGGTGGATGCCCAGCCCCTCCAGCGCCTTGTCGAAGTTCAGCGGGTCGGCCGAGGGGTGGACCACCGTGACGTGGCGCCCGGCCAGGAAGGCGGCGGCGCTGGCGGGGGCGGCCCGCCGCGCCCCATCGAAAACACAGACATAGCGGTCGTCGAACAACCGCTTCTGGATGATGTCCAGCCCTTCCGGTGGGGCGGGGGAGATCAGCAGGTCGCAGCGCGCCTCCCGCAGCATCTCGTTGGTGGGGCGGCCGGAAGGGATGACGTGCAGGCGGAAGTCCGCCAGCTGCGCCGCCACCCGGGCGTAAAAGCGGGGCAGCAGCAGGTCGCGTTGGAAATCGTTGGCCGCCACCGTCCAGGACAGGCGGGCCTGCGCCGAGTCGAAGCCGTCACCCGCCGTCAGGGCCTTCAGCCCATCCATGAGCAGCCGCGCCTGGGGCACCAGGCGTTCCGCATGCTGGGTGGCGACGATGCGCCGTCCGGACTTCACGAACAAGGGATCGCCCACCAGGCGGCGCAGGCGGTTCAGCGCGTGGCTGACGGCCGACTGCGCCATGTCCAATCGCCGTGCGGCGGCGGAGACCGACCCCTCCTCATACACCGTCACGAACAGGCGCAGCAGATGGCCGTCCACACCCAGATGATCGAAGCTGCCCACGCCGACCTCGGTTTATCCATGAACCATATCGATGGATTATATGCCCATGTATGGGATTTTCAGAACTATCGATTGGTCTAGGGTGGGAGTGAAAGATGTGGGCGCCGCATCGTGGCCCGCCTCTCAAGAACCAATCCCGGGAGGACGGGACCTGAGATGAATAGCGATACCAGAGAGTTCCCCTGGGGAGAGTTCACCCGGCGCGACCGCGCCTGGCATCCGCCGGCCTTCACGCCGCCGTACAAGACGTCCGTCCTGCGCTCCCCCGGCAAGGCGCTGGTCTCCCTGCGCCAGTCCATTGGCGAGCGCACCGGCCCCGTGTTCGGCCACGGCGACCTGGACCCTTTGGACAACGACCTGATCCGCAACTACATCACCACCGGTGGTGAGGCCATCGGCGAACGCATCATCGTCCATGGCCGCGTGGTGGATGAGATGGGGCGGCCGGTGAAGGGCAGCCTGGTCGAGGTCTGGCAGGCCAACGCCGGCGGCCGCTACCGCCACGGCAACGATCGCTACCTGGCGCCGCTGGACCCCAATTTCGGCGGCTGCGGCCGCTGCGTCACCGACGACGACGGGCGCTATTTCTTCCGCACCATCAAGCCGGGGCCCTATCCCTGGATGAACCACAACAGCGACTGGCGCCCCTCGCATATCCATTTCTCGCTGTTCGGCAACGCCTTCGCCCAGCGCCTGGTGACCCAGATGTATTTCGAGGGCGACCCGCTGATCCCGCTGTGCCCCATCATCGGCACCATCCGCGACAAGGCGGCGGTGGACATGCTGGTGGCCAAGCTGGACATGAACGAGATGGTGCCCTTCGACAGCCTGGTCTATCGCTTCGACATCGTGCTGCGCGGCCGCCGCTCCACCTTCTTTGAGAACCGGCCGGAGGGGAACTGAGCCATGCCTGTCCAGTATCTGAAGGAAACCCCCTCGCAGACCGGCGGCCCCTACGTCCATATCGGCTGCCTGCCGCACTTCGCCGGCCTGAACCTGCGCACCCAGGAAAAGCTGCACGTCCTGGCGGGCGGCGGTGTGCCGGGGGAGCGGATCCGCATCGAGGGCGTGGTGTGGGACGGCTCCGGCCACCCCTTGCGCGACGTGATGCTGGAGCTGTGGCAGGCCGACGCCAATGGCGTCTACAACGCGCCCGGCTTCCGCGGCTGGGGCCGCGTGGGCGCCGACCCGCAGACGGGCCTGTGGGGGTTCGAAACCATCCGTCCCGGCGCCACGCCCTGGGTCGACGGCCGGCCGCAGGCGCCGCATTGCTCCCTGCTGCTGTTCGCGCGCGGCATCAACATCCACCTGCACACCCGCATCTATTTCGATGATCGTCCGGAGGCCAACGCCGCCGACCCGGCGTTGTTGTCGATCGAGCTGGTGAATCGCCGCCAGACCCTGATCGCCACGCGGCAGGCCGGGGGCCAAGGGGGATTGGACGTGCCCACCTTCCGCTTCGACGTCCATTTGCAGGGCGACAAGGAAACGGTGTTTTTCGACTGCTGACCGTTTCCCTTCGAAGCGTTGGAAAGGCCCGGTCCGCCCGACCGGGCCTTTCCCGTCCCTAGTCCTCGTAACGGCTGGTGGCGTCCCGGTCGCGTTCGTAATGGTGGTTCAGCGGAAAGGGCGGCAGCCAAGATTCGCGCCGGATGGTCCAGTTCTCATACGTCGGCTTGAACTGGTCCGGCGCGTCCAGGGACCCCAGGTTCACCTCGACCTCGTCGCCTGTCCGCGAGAAGACGGAGGAGCCGCAGCGGGGGCAGAAGAACCGCCCGGCATAGTCGCCGGTCTCCCCGGTGATGGTCACCGCCTCCTGCGGGAAGATGGCGGTGGCGTGGAACAGCGCCCCATGCTGCTTGCGGCAATCCAGGCAATGGCACAGGCCGACCCGGTAGGGCCGCCCCGTCGCCACGATCCGCACGCCGCCGCACAGGCAGCCGCCGGTATGTCGTTCGCCGGTATGTCGTTCCATGTCCCGTCTCCCTGACTCAGCGTTCGCACACCTCGATGCCGGCGGCGGCCAGCAACAGGTGCTGCTGGTCGGCCGCGATCTTCAGGCCGCCGTAGCCGGCCAACTGCCGGATATCCAGGCCGCTGACTTCCGCCCCGCGCAGGTCGGCGCCATCCAGTTTGGCATCGGTGAGGGTGGCCTGGAACAGGTCGCTGTCGCGCAGGTCCGCGCCCGTCAGGTCGGCGGCGTGCAGGTCGGTTTCCCGCAGCCGGCAGCCGGTGACCACGGCGTCGCGCAGCGACAGCCGCGACAGGTCGGCCAGCTCAAAGGTGCAGTCGCGGAAGGTGGCACGGTGCACGGTCTGCGCCCGGCTGAGCGCGTGGTGGAACTCCACCAGATGGAAGCGCGCGCCGAAGAAGGTGCAGCCCTCCGCCTCCACGTCGAACAAGGTGCAGCGGTCCAGCGTGGCGAACGACAGATCGCAGCGGCTGAGGCGGGCGGCCCGCAGGTCGTTGAAGGCCAGGGTGCAACCGGCGGTCTTGTCCTCCGGGTCGACGAAGCGGCATTCCTCCAGCACCGCGTCGCGCAGCTTGGCATGCGACAGGCGGCAGCGGATGAAGTGGCAGGCGCGAAAGCGGGCGTCGCTGAAGTCGACGGCGGTGAAGCGCACGTCCTCGAAAACACAATCCTCGAACCGGCAGCCGGCGGCATCCAGGTCACGCCAGTCCATGGCGGTGAAACGGGCGTCGCGGACCAGGCCGGCGGCCAGCAGGTCTTCCAGGGGGTCGATGTCCATGCCGGGCCAGCCTAATCAAACACGGGAAGGGGCCGAGGATAACGTGGCCGGGCCTGGCGTCATCGTGCCTTCTGCGCAGGGTGCGGCGGCTCGTTCCGCACCACCGCCGTCAGGGCGCATTGGGTCAACACCAGGGCCAGCAACAGGCCGGTCGCGGCGTGGCGGAGGGGACGGGTCATGGGGTGGCCATCGGCTGAGGGCGGGACGCTGTTGAAATAGAACCCGCCGCGCGCCCGCCAATGCACCCGTCCTTCCGGTATCAGCCGAATTAACCTTGGGGCGTGTAATCCAGCTTGGGATACCAGTACGGCGGCCGGCCGCCGGGGGTGCAGTCCAGTACCATCCACAAGGGTGCCGGATCGGGTGCGCCGCGCGGATCCTGGCCAGGATCCGCGGTGGCGCCCGTCATCTCCCCCGACCAGAAATGGCGGATGGTGCCGTCACGCCGGGTGAAGACGTTCAGCGCCGGGATTTCCGACCCGTCCGGCAGGACGCCGAAATAATCGCGGGAATAGGTGTCGTCGGCGTCGGTGTAGAGCCGCAGATGGCGCCAGCCGCGCTCCCGCTTCCAGGCCAGCAGCTTGTCGATGGGGGAGCGGGCGATGACGGCCAACGACACCTGTTGGCCGATGTCGGCGGCATTGCCCTCCCATCCGCCCAGCAGGTTGGTGCACATGGGGCAGGGGCGCTGGCGCTGGGGGCCGAACATATAGCTGTAGAGCACCAGCGTGTCTTTGTCGCCGAACAGGCCGGCGAAGTCGGTGGTCGCGCCATCCTCGCCCACGAAGCGGTAATCGCCGGTGACTTGGCCGCCGGGGGGCAGAGCGCGGCGCTGGGCCGCCACTCGCTCCAGATGGCGGCGCAACTCGATCTCCTCCGCCAGCAGATTGGTGCGGGCGGCGCGGTATTCGGCGCTTTCGTTGGGGAAGCGCAGGGGGTTGTCGCGGGCCAGCTGATCGGCGGGCCTCAGGGTTTGGGCATCCATGGTCAAGAACTCCTCCGTCGGGTTTCGCCGTTCAGGAAAGGGCGGCCAAGTCCGCCCGCAGGCGGTCGGGGCCCGGTTGACTGGTATCGCCGGCGCCCAACCAGTTCTCGATCTCAGCATGGGTCGCGCGCCAGACGGGCAGGGCCGCCGCCAGCCGGTCACGTCCGGCGGGGGTCAGAGTCAGCACGCGGCCGCGCCTGTCCCCCGGATCCACGGTGACAGTCAGCAGGCCGTCCCGCTCCAGCGGCTTCAGCGCCGCCGTCAGGGTGGTGCGGTCCACCGCCAGCAACTCGGCCACCGGGCCCAGGCGGGCTGGCGTCGGCCGGTTGAGCGACATCAGCAGCGAGAACTGGCCGTTGGTCAGGCCGACCGGGCGCAGGGCGTCGTCAAACCGCCGCGCGACCCGCCGGGCGGCGCGCTGCAGATGCAGGCACAGGCAATGGTCACGCACATACAGCGTGGCGGCATAGGGTACGGTGGCGTCGGGCATGGGCATGCCGAGAGCCGTGGCGGCGATGTCGAGCGTCTTGGGCATGACTTATTTAGGTTGATATCAACCTTACGAGTCAAGAACAATGCGACGGCCGGATGGCCGCCGCACCGGGGGACATGCCGTCGCGTGTCAGATGGGCAGCCCCACATAGTTCTCCGCCAGGGCGGTGGCGGCGGCGCGGGAGCTGACGACGTAATCCAGGTCGGCTTCGCGGATGCGATGCTCGAAGGGGCTGGCGGCCGCATCGGTGTGCAGCATCGTGGTCATGTACCAGGAGAAGCGTTCGCCCTTCCAGATGCGGGCCAGGCAGGTGGCGGCGTAGGTGTCCAGGCCGGCGCTGTCGCCCTTGGCGTAGAATTTCTCCAGCGCGCGGGACAGCACCAGCACGTCGGCCACGGCCAGGTTCAGGCCCTTGGCGCCGGTCGGCGGCACGATGTGGGCGGCGTCGCCCGCCAGGAACAGCCGGCCGTGGCGCATGGTCTCGCAGACGAAGCTGCGCATGGCGATGATGCCCTTCTGGATGATGGGCCCCTCGGTCAGGGTCCAGCCGTCCACCGTCTCCAGCCGCTGGTGCAGTTCCGACCAGATGCGCGCGTCGGGCCACAGGGCGATGTCGTCCTTGGGATCGCACTGGATGTACAGGCGCTGGATCTCCGGCGACCGCATGCTCAGCAGGGCGAAGCCCCGGTCATGGCGGGCGTAGATCAACTCATGATGGGATGGCGGCGCCTCGGTCAGGATGCCCAGCCAGCCATAGGGGTAGATCTTTTGGAACTCCTTGCGCGCCGAGGCCGAGATGGCCTGGCGGCTGGGACCGTGGAAGCCGTCGCAGCCGGCGATGAAGTCGCAGGCCAGCACGGCGGGCGTACCGTCGGCCTGGGCGTAGGTGATGAACGGGCGGTCGGTGGCGACGTCGTGCAGCGCCACGTCCTTCACGCCGAAATGGATTTCCGCACCCTGGGCCAGACGGTGGGCCACCAGGTCCTTGATCACCTCATGCTGGGGATAGACCGTCACCTTCTTGCCGCCGGTCAGCTCCACCATGTCCAGGTGGTGGCTCTGCCCTTTGAAGCGCAGGGTGATGCCGGTGTGGAAATGGCCCTCGCGCATCATGCGCTCCCCCACGCCCAGCTGGTTCATCAGGTCGACGGTCCAGTTCTCCAGCACGCCGGCGCGGATGGTGCCCTCGATCTCTTCCCGGGTGCGGGATTCCAGGATGACGCTGGCGATGCCGTGGCGGTGCAGCAGTTCCGACAGGAACAGGCCGGCGGGACCGGCGCCGATGATGCCGACCTGGGTGCGGATCTGGGCGCGGATCCGGGGTGTTGCGACCATGGGGTGGGCCCTCCCGAGCCTAGCGATTTTTATCCTGGGCCGCCTGGATCAGGCCGGCCGACCCCGGAACAATAGGGGGCGGCAAGGCCTTCCCGGAATGGACGCCGGTTCACAAAAATTGGATTTTTTCGCAACAATCGCCCAAGATAACCGTCTGCCCACCTCACCGGTCGGCACAATCGGACCATCGAATTCATCGATACATGTTATTGGCCATATCGATCCGTCCTTGGCATTTTTCCACCGGTGCCCATTGCGTGGGGGCGCGAGGATGAGCCGCCCCGACATTCCCGTCTTCTCGCTGTATGGGGAGGCGCCGGCCACGGCCGAGGACCGCTTCCTGCATGTGGAGCTGATCGAGGATCGCAGCAGCCTGGTGGATTGGCGCATCCGCCCGCACCAGCATGGCGACCTGGTCCAGTTCCTGGCCATCCGCGAGGGCGGGGGCCGGGTGCAGGCGGACCAGCGCACCTGGACCTTCGACGGACCCACCCTGATCCTGGTGCCGGCCGGTGTGGTGCACGGCTTCGCCTTCGCCCGCGGCACCATAGGCTGGGTCGTCACCCTGTCCGACCGCATCCTGCGCGGCCTGGCCCAGCGCGACCCCGCCTTCGCCGTTCTGACGCGGGAACCCGCCTGCCTGGATATGGCGGGGCAGGTGCCGGCCTTCGCCGCCGTGCTGGCCGCCGCCGACGGCGTCTTGTGTGAGCTGCGCGGCGATGGCGCCGGCCGTCGCGCGGCGGCGGAGGGACACATGCTGCTGCTGCTGGCCGCCATGCTGCGGGTGGCGCGCCCGGCTGAGGTGATGAGCGCGGCGGCGGGTGGGCGTTCCGGCCAGGTGGCGCTGGTGGCGGCCTTCCGCGCCCTGGTGGAGCGGCACTACCGCAGCCACCGGCCGCTGGACGCCTACCTGACGGAACTGCGCACCTCCTCCTCGACCCTGCGCGCGGCCTGCCTGGCGGTCACGGGGCGGCCGGCCATCGGCCTGATCCAGGACCGGCTGATGACCGAGGCCAAGCGCCTGATCCTCTACAGCGGCCAGACCATCGCCGCCGTGGCCTATGAACTGGGCTTCGAGGATCCGGCGTACTTTTCCCGCTTTTTCAACAAGCAGAGCGGTGAGGCGCCGCGCGTCTGGCGACGGCGGCTGATGGCGGAATGGCCGGTGGCCGACACCGCCTCGCTGGAACCGCCGGACCCGTTGGCGTCCCCGGTCGCCGATACGTGAACCGGCAGCATGCCGGCTAAATGATTTTGATTCTTAACGGTACGGATGTTGCGCTTAATCGGGTAGTCGCGGCCGCCTATCAGGGGCGGCCTGTCGCCTGACAACACGGGGGCGCGAGGGTTCCGATGACCGCATGGCACTTGATCACCGATCAGTTCCCCGTCGAGCAGCGTCGCGACGTATGGCGCGACGCGCTGGAGAAACTGAAGCTTCCATTGGACCATTTACCGGAAGATGAAGACTTCTTCGCCAAATTGTTTTGCCTTAAGTCGCCTCTCGGCATCGAATTCGCCCGCATCACTTCATCGCCGCAGGAAATATCCGGCCGCCTGATGAAGAAGGTGGACGCCGTCTGGCTGATTGTCTTGATCGAGGGAAGCGCCACCTTGACTCATCCGGGTGGTAAACTGGAGCTGGCGCCCCAGGATATCATCTACGGCCAGACGGGAATCCCCGCCTCGTTGTCCTTCAGCACCAAATTCCAGGTCCTTTACGCTCTAATTCCCAAGTCGGCTGTCAACCCTCGATTGATCACGCCGCTATCTTTTGGTGTTCTGCATTTGCCGGGGCGGTCAGGAATTGGGCACGTGCTTTCGGGAATGCTCAAGGCTTTGGCAGAAACATTCGGCACCTTGACCGAAGGTCCGCTGCGGCCCATCGACATGGCGCTGTCGGAGTTCCTGATGACGGCCCTGGCCGACAATCCGCAGGTGCAGACGGCGCGCGGGTCGGCTGGCATCCGCTCCATGGCGCTGCAGCGCATCTGCCAGATCATCGAAACCCGGCTCAGCGATCCCGACCTGACGCTGGAGGACGTGGCCAACGAATATGGCGGCTCCGCCCGCTATCTGCAAAAGCTGTTCAAGGAGGTCGACCAGACCTTCAGCGGCTATGTCCGCAACCGCCGGCTGGAACGCTGCCGGCATGACCTGATCAACCCCACCTTCGCCCATCTGGGCATCTCCCAGATCTGCTTCCGCTGGGGGTTCAACGAGGCGGCGCATTTCAGCCGCGCCTTCCGCGACCGCTACGGCACAACTCCGCGCGCCTATCGCCAGTCGGCGGGCATGGCCGACAACGACAACGGCGATTTCCAGGTGCCGCCCGGCGTGGGCGCGGAGGGTGCCGCCGTCCATCAGTTCGCGGAGTAAGGCGCTTCCCGTACGATCAAACGGCGCCCTGCTATGGGGCGCCGTTTGGCATCGCGGCGATTTCAAATGGTCGGCGATTGGGGCTGGCTTGGGCGCCCTTAAAGGTCCACCACCAGCATTTCGCTGACCGCGCGGGAACAGCAGGGGGTGAACAGGCGGTTGGCCTTATGCTCCGCCTCCGTCAGGACGCAGTCGCGATGTTCCGGCGTGCCGTCCAGCACGCCAGTGATGCAGGCGCCGCACACCCCTTCGGCGCAGGAAATGGGCAGTTCCACATTGGCGCCGGCCAGGGCCTCGGCCGCCGTCTGGTCCGCCATGACGGGGATAACGGCACCGGTGGAGCGCAGGCGCAGCAGGAAAGGGCGGTTGGCCCCGGCATTCGCCCCGGCATCGGCGGCGAAACGCTCCAAATGGACATGGCTTTCCGGCCAGCCCAGCCCCTGGGCGGTGGCGGTCGCCGCATCCAGCAGCGTTGCGGGGCCGCAGAGGTAGAGATGGCGGCCGGGTGCCGGCGGGCCGATCAGCCGGGCCAGGTCGGGCCGTCCCGTTTCCGCCGTCACGTGCAGGTGCAGGTTCTCCGGCCCCACCGCCTGGCGGGTGGCATCCAGCAAGGCGGCCCGGTCGCGCCGGCGCACCACGTAATGCAGCGTGACGCCGCCATCCCCCGCCAGGTGGGACGCCATGGACAGCAGGGGCGTGATGCCGATGCCACCGGCGATCATGACGTGCGCGGTCGCCCCCGCCGCCAGGGTGAACAGGGCGCGGGGTCGGCGGATGCGCACGGTGTCGCCCGCCGCGATCGCGTCGCACAGGGTGCGCGATCCGCCACGGCCGTCGGCCTCCCGCTGCACGGCGATGCCATAGCGGTGGGTGTCGGCCGGCGCGCTGTATAGGGAGTACTGGCGCGTCAGGCCGGTGCCATCCACCGCCACGTCGATGTGCGCGCCAGGCTGGAAGGCGGGCAGGGGGCCGCCCGCCGGGTCGGCCAGGTCGAACAGGAAGACGTCGCCGCCGTCCCGCACCTTGGCGGTGACGCGCACGGGGAACCAGTCATCGGCGCCGGTCATCGTGCCCCCCTCAGGCGGCCAGGTCGCCGAAGGCGACGCTCAGCATGCTGAGCGAGCCGTGTTCCACCCGGTCGTTGACCAGGGTCACGGCATCGCCCGGCTGGCGGGTGCCCAGCACGTAGAGGAAGGGCAGGAAATGGTCGGGCGACGGGATGCTGGCGGCCGCGTCCGGCCCCGCCTTCTGGAAGTCGATCATGGGCTGGGGCGTGTCGCTGGCGATGCACCGCTTCACCAGGTCGTTGAAGCGGGCCGCCCAGGGATAGGGCGGGGTGCTGGGGTCCCAGTTCATGCGCCCCAGGTTGTGCACCACGTTGCCGGTGCCGACGATCAACACGCCCTCGTCGCGCAGGGCCGCCAGTTTCCGACCCACCTCGAAATGGTGGGCGGCCGGCTGGGTCCCGTCCATGCTCAGCTGCACCACCGGGATGTCGGCCTTGGGGAAGGCCTTCACCAGCACCGACCAGGTGCCGTGGTCCAGGCCCCACTTCTGGTCCTGGATCACCGCCAGGGGGGCCAGCACCTCCGCCACGCGCTGGGCCAGGGCCGGGCTGCCCGGCGCCGGATAGCGGACATCGAACAGGGCCTGGGGAAAGGCGCCGAAATCATGGATGGTGGGCGGCCGCTCCATGGCCGTCACCGCCGTGCCCCGGGTGTACCAGTGGGCGGAGATGACCAGGATGGCTTTGGGCCGTCCCAGCCGGGTGCCGAGACGCACCCATTCCCGGGTGCAGACGTTGTCCTCCAGGGCGTTCATGGGGCTGCCATGGCCGAAGAAGATGGTGGGCAGGCGGTTGGTGGTCATCTTTTTAGTCCCTCAGGCGGCGGGAGCCGGCGTCCGCCGGCTTGCCTTGTCCTCGATTTCCGGTCCGCTGACGCTTCCCCGAAATCTCCGGCGGCCGCGGTCGCGGCCTGGCGGCACGGGGGCGCGCCTCGCGCCGCGCTTGTAAGGTTCAGGCGGCGGGCTTGGTGCGGGCCCAGGTCTCCTGGTAGCGGCGCACCAGCCAGCCGTTGAATTCCCGCTGCGCCTGTTCCTGCCAGGAATAGCGGCCGCGGATGGCGTGGCGGGAGCGCAGGCCCACCTGCACCATCTCGTCCACATGCAGATCCTGGGCGATGATGGCGGCGGTGGAATGCTTGTTCATCGCCAGCTTGTCGTCGAACAGCGGGTCCTCCAGCGCGCCCGGCGCCACCAGATAGCCCTGGTCCATCAGGTGCGTCTCCGCCCCATCCGCCCGCAGGATCAGATAGATGATCATGTCGCTGGTGATGACCAGGGATAATGTGGGCGGCACGTTGACGAACAGCATGCGGTTGCGCTCCGCTTCCCCCAGCGCGGGGAAGACCGGCAGGATGGCCTTCTGCGTGGGGTTGAAGCTGGCGTCGGCGTGCAGGGTGCCGTTGGTGCGGTAATAGCCCGCCGTGTCGGCCGGCAGGTCGTCGGGGAAGGCCGCCAGGCGCGAGGGCACGAAGTCATGCAGGGCGCCGCCGTGCAGGCGGTTGGCGTGATAGCCGTCGTTGTTGTTCTCGAACATCACCTTCCAGTTCCATGGGAACTTGATGTTGCGATCGGGGGCCGGGCCGTTCAGCGTCGCCATGGAATAGGGGGCCATCACCCCCTCCAGCGCCGTCAGCCGGGGGGCCAAGGCGGGGGCGTCCAGGTCGAAGTTGATGAAGATGAAGCCGTGCCAGACTTCGACCTTGAACTGGGGAAGCTTGATGTCCTTCTTGTCGAAGTTACAGGTCTTTTCCATGGCTGGCGCGCCGATCAGCTGGCCGTCCAGCCCATAGGACCAGTGGTGGTAGGGGCAGAGGAAGGCCCGGGTGTTGCCCTGGCCCTCCGCCACCAGCATGGCCCGGTGCTGGCAGACGCTGGACATGGCGCGGATCACGCCGTCGCGGCCGCGCGCCACCACGATGGGTTCGTCGATGATGCTGGTGGTGAAGTAGTCGCCGGCCTCCTTCACCCAGGATTCTCGGCCCACGCACAGCCATTCGTGATTGAACAGCGCCTCTTTCTCGAACTCATAGAATTCGCGGTCGGTGTAGCACAACGGCGGCAAGGTCTCCGCCGCCTCCACGCCCAGGGCCGAACTGTCCAGGCCTTTGAAAAAGGCGTCATTCAGGAAAGAGTGCTTCATCGTTTGAACCCCCACGCCATGCCCCTCGGGCCTTTGGGGCGCCCCGGGCTCCGCCGCCCGGGCGCCGCGCCCGCGGCCCCTCGTTTGTGTGATTGTCGCGGCCTCAGTCCCCGCGCGGCGGGAACACGCCGCGGGGAATGCGCACATGGATGCCCTGGGTTCCGTCCACCACCTGGGTGACGCCGAAGTCGGCCGCGATGCTCATCAGCGAATAGGCGTCGTCGCGGCTGAGGTTCTGCTGCTCGGTCAGCAGCTTCAGCATGTCGACCGAGGCGTTGCGCATGGCCACGTTCAGGTCGGGATCGAAGCCGTGGACGATCCAGCAGTCCGGCGTTTCCAACAGCGGGGACGGGAAGCGGAAATCCTTGCGCAGGAAGACCTGGAACAGGACGTTCAGCGAGGCCTCGATGGCGGTGCCGCTCAGTTCGCCGTCACCTTGCGAGACGTGCGGGTCGCCGATGGAGAACAGCGCGCCGTCGACCTGGACGGGATAATACATCGTGGCGCCGGCGCCGATGCGCCAGTTGTCGATGTTGCCGCCGTGCAGGCCCGGCGGGATGGTGCTGACCCGGCCGGCCACGTCCGGCGCCACGCCGGCCGTGCCCAGATGGGGGCGTACCGGCACCCGCACGCCGGGCAGGGCCTTCTGCCGGTCGCATTCCGGGCAGTTGGTGATCTTGCCCGGCACATCGTAGCGGCCGGGAAAATCGTAGGCGTAGAGGGCGTGGGCCTGCTGGCTCATGGCGTCGATCTCATAGATAGTCACCCGCTCCTTCTCCCCCATCTCCTTGAACAGGTGGCCCCAGTTGGCCGCCAGGTTGGAACCGTAGCGGGTGCGCGGCGTCATCTTCAGGTAGTGGACCTCCAGCATGTCGCCGGGCTTGGCGCCCTCGACATGGATGGGGCCGGTCATGATGTGGACGCCCGGGTTGCGGTCGGCCTCGGGGATTTCCTTGAAGATGCGGGCCACCGCCTCATCCATCATCAGGTCCGGGGCGTCGCCGGCATGGTGGGTGATGGCCTCCGCCTGGATGATGTCGCCGCTCTTGACCGTCAGGGCCGGCGCCTGGTCGGGGGTGAAATAGCCCCAGTGCACGGTGCGCGGCGTGGCCGGCAGCAGGTGCAGCGTCGGCCGGATCTTGTGCCGTTCCGCCGCAGCGGCGCGATCCAATTGAACGGTCATGGGTCCCCCTGGTTCAAGCGTCCGGGCGGCCCCGCTGGGGACGCCCTCATGGGGAAAACCTTAGGGCCGCCCGATGCGGCGATCTTGCCTGCACGCGCATGGCCGCTTTCGCCAGCACGCCGCCGCCGTCCCATGGTTCCGCCCGGGCAAGCTTTCATGCGTTAATCGGCAAGAGCGGGGGGAACGGGGCCGCCTATGATCCCCCTCGACAGCACCCGCGCGCAACGGCGGGGCCAAGCAACGCATCCAAGCAACGCATGGGGCAGGGGATAGGGTATGACGATGCATGACGCCGCGTTGGCGGTTTCCGATGAAGAGGCCGCCGCCATCACCAAGGCCATCGACCGGGATGAGCTGGTGAAACTGGTGCTGGACCTGTGCGGCATCCCCTCGCCCATGCGCCAGGAGCGGCAGGCCGGCGAGTTCGTCCACGGCTGGATGGCGGAAAACGGCTTCGCCCCCCGCAAGGCCGGGCTGCTGGAGCATCGCTTCAACGTCATTGGCACCTATGGCGGCAAGGGCGACGGCCCCAACCTGCTGTTCACCAGCCACCTGGACACCGAAAGCCCGTTTTATGATGAGACGGACCAGTACACCTATCGCCCGGAAACGGTGGCGGATCCCCAGTGGCTGGGCGCCTGGCTGGAGGGGGAGACCTTTTTCGGCCACGCCGTGGGCAACGACCGCGGCCCCATGGCCTGCTTCCTGATGGCGGCCAAGGCCCTGAAGAAGGCCGGCATCGATCTCAGCGGCCTCATATACCTGACGGCCTGCCCGGGTGAGATCGGGCCGGAACCGGCGGAGGAGAGGGGCGGCGTCGATTATCTGGGCAAGGAACTGGGCGCCTGCTACCTGATGTCCCACGGCGGGGTGGCGCCGGACTACGTCATCTCGGCCGAGGGCACGGACTTCGGCGTCAACTGGACGGCCTGCGGCTATGCCGATTTCCGCGTCACGATTTATGGCCAGGGGGTGTTCACGCCGCTGCTGACCCATCCCGAGGCGCTGGCCGACCATCCCAGCCCCCTGGTCAAGGTGGCGCCGGCCATCGAGATCATCCAGCGCTGGGCGCGGGAGTATGAGGTGAAGCACCGGTTCGAGGGGCCCGGCGGCACCGCCGTGCCCAAGGTGCAGATCGGCGCCATCCGGGGCGGCACGCCGCAGGCCATGGGGGCGGCGAGCGAGGTGTGCAACGTCTATGTCCAGGTGGCGCTGACCCCGGTGCAGACCATCGCCGCCGTGGACCGCGACCTGAAGCGCGCCTTCCGCGAGGCGGGCTTCGGTGACGTCAAAATCCAACCCTACACCGTGCGCCATGGCTTCACCGCCGACCCGGACGCGGTGCGACCGCTGCAAATGGCTTTGGACCATGCCCATGGCCGGGTGCGCGGGGGGGCGCAGCCCATCAGCGATTCCGTCTATTCCAGCATGTGGCGCGACCACAACGTCTTCAACATGAACCGCATCCCGTCCGTGACCATGGGACCGCGCCGCTGGCGGCCCAGCATCGACGACCTGGTGGATTGCACGCGCCTGTACGCCATGGCGGCGCTGGCGTTGTGCGGCCGGGCGCCGTGACAGGGGCCACCGTCCCCGCGTCGACGGCGCCCGATCTGCTGGTGCTGGGCGGCGACGTCGTCACCATGGATGCCAACCGCACGGTCTGGCGCCAGGGCGGGGTGGCCATCGCGGGTGGCGGGATCATCGCCGTGGACAAGGCCGAGGCGCTGCAGGCCCGTTGGCCGGCGGCGCCGGTGCTGGAGGCCGGGGGCGGCCTCATCACGCCGGGCCTGGTCAACGCGCACCAGCATCTGACGGGGGACCCGCTGGTGCGCAGCCTGATCCCCGACCGGCAGTCGTCGGATGAGTCCATCTTCGGCTGGGCGGTGCCCATCCACGGCGCGCACACCGCCGATGATGATGAGCTGTCGGCCACGCTGACCGCTGTGGAATCCCTGAAATACGGCACCACCACGGTGGTGGAGGCCGGCACCGTGGCCCATCCCTTCCGCGTGGCCGCCGGCCTGGCCCATGTCGGGATCCGGGCGGCGGTGGGCTGCTGGGGCTGGGACGTGGCCGACGCCCCCCACGCGGCACCCACGCGGGAGGTGCTGGCCCGCCAGGCGGCCGTGCTGGACGGCCTGCCGAAAGGCGGCTTGGTGGAGGGGTGGGTGACCCTGGTGGGGCATGACCTCGCCAGCGATGCCCTGCTGGGCGAGGCCGCCGACCTCGCGCGGCGGCGGGGCGTGGGCATGACCATGCACATCTCCCCCACCGAGGCCGATGTGGCGGCCTATCTGCGCCGGTCAGGGCGGCGGCCGCTGCTGCACTTGGCCGACCTGGGCGTGCTGGGCCCGCACCTGCTGCTGTCGCATGCCGTCTGGCTGGACGATGCCGAGATGGACGCCCTGCTGGCCAGCGACACGGCGGTGGCCTACTGCCCCTGGGCCTATCTGCGCCTGGCCCAGGGAGTCAGCCGGGCCGGACGCCATGCGGAAATGGTGTTGCGCGGCGGGCGGGTGGCGCTGGGCTGCGACGCGCCCAACGCCGGCGACCTGCCGGACATCCACCGGGCTGCCGCCCTGGCCGCCGGCCTGGCGCGGGACATGAGCCTGGACGCCCATCGTTTCGGGGCCGATACGGCCTTCGCGCTGGCCACCATCGATGGGGCGCGGGCCATAGGCATGGCCGACCGCATCGGCTCGCTGGAGGTGGGCAAGCGGGCCGACCTGGTGGTGCATGATCCCCATTCCGCCCCCTTCCTGGTGGCGGGCGATCCCGCCCTGCACCTGGTGTGGGGCACGGACGGCCGCTCCGTCCGCGACGTGGTGGTCGACGGCCGTGTCGTCGTGCGGGACGGCCGCTGCGTGAGCGTGGATGAGGACGCCCTCCGGCGAGAGGCGCGCGCCTCCCAGGCCGCGCTGCTGGCCCGCGCCGGCCTGACCCCGCGCCCGGCATGGCCGGTACGCTGAGTTGGTTAATTATTGAGCATTTTTAATATCGCTGTTTTTTTAGGCGATAGAACCGTTAACTGTGCCTATCATCACAGTGGGCGGACGTTTTCGGCATGAATTTGTTCGCCTGTTGGCAAGCGCGGCGACCGCATCGGCTGATAGCGTTTCGGTGATGACTTACACCCATAAGCCCGGGAGTTTCCTGATGCGGCGAGAGTGGTTGGTCTTGGCGGCGGTGTCGTTGAGCTTCTTTTTCCTCAACGCCGCGACGTTCGCCTCGCTGGGCGTGGTGCTCTACACCATGGTCGGCGAGTTGCACTGGTCCTTCAAAGCGGCCGGTTTCAGCTTCTCCCTGCTGGGCATCGCCTGCGGCCTGTCCAGCGTCTTCCCCACCACGCTGATGAAGCGCATCGGCCCCCGCTACACCATGGCCCTGGGGGGGCTGGTGCTGGTGGCGGCGTACATGCTGGCCTCGTATACCCATGGCCTGGTGGCCTTCTACGCGGCCATGCTGTTGCTGGGCCTGGGCTATTCGCTGACCGGCAACGTGCCGGCCATCTACGCCATCGCCTGCTGGTTCCCGCGCCGCTCGGCCCGCATGATCGGCCTCTACCTCATGATCGGCGCCTTCGGCGGCGTGGTGGGCCCCCCCTGGCCCGCGCCATCGTCGCGTTCAGCGCGGACTGGCGCGTCTATTGGATGGAGATGGCCGGCGTCGCCGTGGCCGTCACCCTGGTCAACCTGCTCTGCCTGCGCGACCGCGCCATCGAGGCCGAGGCGCCCGCCGGTGCCGAGGGCGCGCCCGTCAGTGCGGCCGAGGCCACGGGGATCGGCTGGACCTACCGCAGCGCCATCGCCACGCCGCAGTTCCTGGCCGTGGCCGCCTCCATGACCATGACCATGGCCTGTGTCACCACCATCAACAGCGTGGCGCTGAACCATCTGGGCATTCTGGGCGTGGCGCCCGACACGGCGGCCTTCGCGCTGGCCGCCATGGCCCTGGTCATGACGGTGGCGAAGGGCGTCGCCGGGCCCCTGTGCGAGATCATGTCCACCCGGCGGCTGCTGGTCCTGGGCCTGGCGCTGCAGGTTGTGGGCATCGCCCTGTTCGCCCACGCCGGCACCCTGGTTGGCATCGGCGCCTTCGCCCTGGCCTTCGGCGTCGGCTGGGGCGTGGCCTACCTGGCCGCCAGCGTCCTGCTGCTGGAATATTTCGGCAAGGACATCGGGTCCCAGGTGCTGGGCATGGTGTGGACCATCACCACCGTGGCGGCGGCGGGGCCGGTGGCGGCCGGCGCCATCGCCGACCAGCTCGGCACCTTCGCCCCCATCTTCTACCTGTACGCCGTACTGATGGTGGCGGCCATCGTGCCCTTGACGCTGCTGGGGCGGCCGGTGCTGGCCGGCGCCGGCCCTTTCGCCCGGCGCCCGGCCGTGCCGGATGACGGGACCCAGGGCGCGGTCGCCCAAGTGCCCGCGAGCTGAACACGTTCAAAGAATAACAACATTAAATCCGGCGATATGGGCGCCGCCCGTGGCAAAGGCTGCGGGTGGCGCCCACGCGTCTGGCGATAAAGATAAAATAATGGACTGTGGCAGGGGTGCATGGTGGGTATGGGGAATGGTGAATTCAGGCAAATTCCCGGGCGTCCTATAACAAGAATACTTCGCGGGATGCCCGCATGCTTGTCCTCAAGACGATGCACATCGTCATCTACCAAAGAATGGGGGTCGGGCATGTTGAGAGATGTGAAGCTGCGCTATTGGCAGGGGGTGCTGGCGGCCGCGATGATGACGGCCGCCTCCGCCTATGCCCAAACCCCGCCGGCCCCGGCGGACGCCCCGGCCGGCGCCGCCGATGGTGAGTTGGACGCGCTGGAACCCATCATCGTCACGGCGGAAAAGCGCCAGGTCGACCTGCAGAAGGCCGCGCTGTCCGTCACCGCCGTTTCCGCCGACACGCTGGAAAAGGGCAACGTCACCGGGCCGCTGGGCCTGAACGGCTATGTCCCGGGCTTGCAGATCACCCCCAGCGGCGGGTCCGAGGTCATCGTCTCCATCCGCGGCGTGGGTTCGCAGACGCCGGAGAACTTCTTCACGCAGCCGGGCGTCTCCTTCCACATCGACAACGTCTACATTCCCAACAACATCGCGCTAAACCTGGGCTTCCTGGACGTCGATCATGTCGAGGTGCTACGCGGGCCGCAGGGCACCGTGTTCGGGCAAAGCTCCACCGGCGGCGCCATCAACGTCATCAGCAAACAGCCGGAGCTGGGCAAGCTGTCCGGCGACGCCACCGCCACCTTCGGCAACTACAGCTACGCCATGGGCAAGGCCGCGCTGAACGTGCCGGTGGGCGACACGGCCGCCATCCGCGCCGTGGTGCAGAAGACCAGCCACGACGGCTATTCCACCGCCACGGGCGTGCCCGGCGGCTATGACCTGGATGACGCCAACAACGTGAACTACAAGCTGTCGGGCCTGTGGCAGCCGACCGACAACCTGACCATCACCCTGACGGGCCAGCATTTTGACGACGACCACCATGGGTCCGCGCTCAAGGCGCTGGACGACCCCAACAGCGACCCGCGCCAGGTGTCCCAGGACTATCCGGCCAAGTTCAAGCTGGCCATGGATGTCGACACGCTGACGGTCAACTACTCCCTGCCGTTCGCCAACCTGAAGTCCATCAGCAGCTATCAGTACATGGATGCCAAGCAGTCGTTCGACAGCGACCGCAGCACCGTGGCGCTGTTCGGCGGCTATGACACCGTGGCGGCCTGGAACACCAAGAGCCGCGCGGTCATGGAGGAGGTGACGCTCAGCTCCAACCCCGGGACCGACCTGGATTGGATCGCCGGCGTCTTCTACATGCACTCCCACAGCAGCCAGTACGTGGTGGAATACAAGGGCACCAACGGCAGCGACCCGACGCCGGTGCTGCCCACCAACACCTCGCCCGCCGCCCTGCCGGCCAACCTCAGCTATGAGAACCTGTCGTCGGTGGACCGCGACAGCGTGGCGCCCTTCGTGCAGGCGACCTATCACCTGACCGACCGGCTGCGCCTCACCGGCGGCGTGCGCTACAATGTCGACCAGTATGACGGCTGGGGCTCCGACTATTACGGCAAGCCGTCGCCCCGCTCCACCAACGTCTACGCCCTGACCGGCAAGGCCGAGACCGATTTCGACCTGACGCCGGACAACATGGTCTACGCCAGCTGGTCGCGCGGCTATAAGCCCGGCGGCGTCAACACCGGCACCACCAGCGCCATGGTCGTGTCCGGCAGTTATGACAAGGAGACGGTGGACAGCTTCGAACTGGGGTCCAAGAACCGCTTCCTGGCCAACCACCTGAACGTCAACCTGTCCGCCTTCTACTCCAAGTACAACAACATGCAGTACATCGAGGAGGATCCGGTGCCCTACAGCGGTGGCATCGGCAACATCCCCCAGGTGAACATGTGGGGTGCGGAGGTCGAGGCCAAGTACCGCCTGCTGGACAACCGCCTGGAACTGGGCGCCAACCTGACCCTGATGGACGGCGAGATCCCCGACAGCTATCTGGCGTTGGACCGTCGCCTGGCCGACGCCGCCGCCGCCAAGGCCGTGGCCGCCGGCATCACCTATCCCTACAGCGCGCAGTGGTTCGCCATCAGGGCTGCCCAGTCCATCAACGTCAAGGGCAACACCCCGCCCGACATGCCGGGTGCCGCCGGCGGGGTCAACGCCAGCTGGCAGCAAACCCTGGGCGCATACGGTACCCTGGTGTCGCGGGCCGAGCTGCTGTTCCGCAGCGACTACCAGGCGCGGGTGTTCAACGAGGCCGGGACCGATCACGTGCCGTCGTACAGCCAGGTGAACCTGTTCTTCGAATACGTGCCGGAAAGCGGCCCGTGGCGGGCCACCTTCACCGTCACCAACCTGCTGGACCGGGCCGGCGTCTCCGGGCGCTACACCGACCCCTACGGCAGCGGCGTGGTCAGCAACCAGTACATTCCGCCGCGCCAGATGCTGTTCAGCGTCAATTACTCGTTCTAAGGGAGGCCTGGTTCCATCATGACGCAGACGACCGAACTGAAGCGCGCGCCCTTGCCCTCCGACGCGGGGGGCAAGGACCTGGGCATCTTCCTGCCCATCGCCAACGGCGGCTGGATCCTGTCCTCCTCCGCCCCGCGCATCGACGGCTCCTACGCCTATAACCGCCAGGTGGCCCAGCTGGCCGACGGCGCCGGCTATGACTTCATCATGGCCATGGCCAAGTGGCGCGGCTACGGCGGCGCGACCGAGCATTGGCGCTATGCCATGGAAAGCCAGATGATGATGGCGGGCCTGGCGGAGGTGACGAAGGAGGTCAAGGTGTGGGCCACCGTCCACACCCTGCTGCAGAATCCGGCCGTGACCGCCAAGATGATCATGACCCTGGACCACATCAGCCAGGGCCGCGCCGGCCTGAACGTCGTCAACGGCTCGTACAAGGGCGAGTTCGAGCAGATGGGCGCCTGGCGGGACGAGCTGGACCATGACGAGCGCTACACCTTCGCCGAGGAATGGGTGCACGCCATCAAGCGGCTGTGGACCGAGGACACGGTCGATTACCAGGGCAAGTACGTGACCCTGACCGACTGCCAGTCCGATCCCAAGCCGTTCTCGCGGCCCTTCCTGGTCTGCGCCGGATCCAGCAAGCGGGGCATGGCCTTCACCATCAATGAGATGGATGCCATCTTCCTGTCCGGTTCCAGCAAGGAAGAGCTGGCCAAGAACAGCGGCATGGCCAAGGCCATGGCGAAAGAGGCCGGCCGCGCCATCAAGACCTATTCCATGATGACCCTGGTGCTGGGCGACACGGACGCGGAGGCCGAGGCGCTGGCCGCCCGGTACGTCGAGGGCTTCGACGAGGGCGCCTGGCGCGGCATGATGAAGGCCTACGGCTTCCTGGACGTGGAGATCGGCCGCCAGAACGACTTCACCACCAAGGCCAAGTCCGGCTTCATGTCCAGCCACCTGGTGGGCGCGCCCGGGACGATCGCCGCCAAGCTGATCGACATGCTGGGCGGCTGCGACCTGGATGGCATGATGCTGATCTTCCCCGACTACATCACCGGTGTGCCGCGCTTCGCCCAAGAGGTGCTGCCGGCCATCCGTGAGGCTTTCCCCAGCGGCGTTTCGACAGGCAAGGTGTGACGCCATGGACAACGGCATCCGCGAGTATCAGAGCTTCCGTGTGAAACCCAGCGCCGTGGCGCTGGGGGCCGAACTGCTGGGCATCGACCTGTCGCAGCCGCTGACGGACCTGCAGGTGGCGGAGGTGAAGGACGCCTTCGCCCGTTACCAGGTCATCTTTTTCCGCGACCAGCAGGCCCTGACGCACGAGGCGCACAAGGCCTTCGGCCGGCACTTCGGTCGCCTCGCCATCCATTCCGCCGTGGCCGGCATCGACGGCCATCCGGAGATCGTGGCCATCCACGCCGACGCCAATTCCAAGTACGTGGCGGGGGAGAACTGGCACTCCGACCTCAGTTGCGACGCGGAGCCGCCGCTGGGCAGCATCCTCTACATCCACACGCTGCCGCCGGTGGGGGGCGATACCTGCTTCTCCAGCATGTATGCCGCCTACGACGCGCTGTCGGACCGCATGAAGGCCTATCTGGACGGCCTGACGGCGGTGCATGACGCCAACCCCGTCTATCACGCGCTGTTCAAGGATTACGACAAGCGCTACCCCTGCAACAGCCACCCGGTGGTGCGCACCCACCCGGTGACGGGGCGCAAGTGCCTGTTCGTGAACTCCTCCTACACCACCCGCATCGAGGGCGTGCCGGAGGAGGAGAGCCGGGCCGTGCTGGGCCTGCTGTTCGACCATGTGAAGAACCCGAACTTCCAGATCCGCTTCCGCTGGGAACCCCATTCGGTGGCCTTCTGGGACAACCGCGCCGTGCAGCATCTGGCCGTCTGGGATTATTTCCCCAACGTCCGCTCCGGCTTCCGCGTCACCGTCGCCGGGGACAGGCCCTACTGATGCCCACCATCTTGAAAGAGGGCGTCCCGACTGAGGGCGTCCCAACCGGGCCCGTGACCGTCACCCTGACGCTGGACCCGCCGGTGCCGGCGGCGGCGCTGCCGCCCATGATTCGGCCGGATCGCACGGCCCTGCTGATCATCGATCCGCAAGTGGACTTCATCGCGCCCGAGGGCGCCATCGGCCAGGCAGGCCTGGATCTGGGCGTTGTCGAGCCGACGCTGGACCGCATCCGCCCGCTGCTGGCCGCCGCCCGCGCCGCCGGCGTGCCGCCCGTCTTCATCCGCGTCATCACCCGGCCGGAAACGGATGGCGTGGCCCTGAAAGCCCTTTATGAGCGGCGGGGCTGGCCGGCTGAGGCGGTGGGCATCTGCCGCGCCGGCACCCCTGGCGCCGATTATCACGGCGTGGCGCCGCGGCCGGGCGAGATGGAGGTGGAGAAGGTGCTGTTCTCCGCTTTCGCCGGCACGGATTTCGAGGCGCGGCTGAGGGCCCAGGGCATCGACACCCTGGTCGTCTGCGGCTTCACCACCGAATGCTGTGTCGACTGCACCGTGCGCGACGCCTTCCATCGCGACTTCCACGTCTTCATCGTGGCCGACGCCTGCGCCGCCTATGAGCCGGCCTTGCACTGGGGCGCCCTGCACGCCCTGTCGAAGAACTGCGCCCTGCTGGTGGAAAGCGGGGACGTGGCGGCGGCCTGGGACAGGGCGCGCGTCGACGCGTGACTCAATCCCCCTGAATAGGGTGCTGGCGCCCCGCCGCGTTCCGATGCGAACGCGGCGGGGCGCCATCGTTGGTGTCACGCCACGAAATCAGTGTCCACCGACACGGCGCGCCAGGCCTCGATGTCGGCCAGCTGGCGGGTCAGCTTCATCGTCGCATAACCCACGGCATCCTCACCCAGCAGCAGGCGCAGGGGTGGCGTTTCCGCGTCCAGGGCCTTCAGGATGGCGAGCGCCGCGCGGGCGGGATCGCCGCGCTCCTGTCCGGCGTGGCTGGCCAGGATGCGCTTGCACTCCCCCACGGTGGCGTCGTAGTCGGCGGCCAGGTCGGGGCGGTCGGTGTCCGCCTCGCTGCGCTTGCGCGAGCGGCCGGCGAAGTCGGTGCGGAAGCCGCCAGGCTCCACCATCGTCACCTTGATGCCCAGGGGCGCCACCTCCTGCGCCAGGGTTTCGGTGATGCCCTCCAGCGCGAACTTGCTGCCGGAATAGAGGCCCAGGCTGGGCCAGCCCACCAAGCCGGAGACGGAGGTGATGTTGACGATGTGCCCGGACCGGCGGCCGCGCATGAAGGGCAGCACGGCCTGCATCATGGCCAGCGCGCCGAAGACGTTGACCTCGAACTGGGCGCGGGCGTCGGCCAGGCTGGTTTCCTCCACGCCGCCCACCAGGCCATAGCCGGCGTTGTTGACCAGGATATCAATGCCGCCCCCACCCAGACAGCCGCTGTCGGCCTCCACCGCCGCGGCCACGCGGTGCGCCGCCGTCTCGTCCGTCACGTCCAGGATGGGCGCGCGGGCCAAGTCCGGCGCCAGGGCGCGGAAGGCGTCGGCATCGGCCTCGCTCCGCACGGTGCCCCAAACCCGCTCGCCCCGGTCCAGCGCCGCTTGGGCCAGTGCCCGGCCGAAGCCCGAACTGACGCCGGTGATCAGCCAAGTGCGCGGTCTTGTCGTCGTCATCAAACGCCCCATCGGTAAAAAAGTGGCCGTGGAATCATGCCCACGGCCAGTCTTAGGAGATCGAACCATCCTGAACCGCAGGCCGGCGACCGCCGGCCCCGGAGTGAGCACCGCAGGGCGGAACGAGGATAGCCACGGCCAAGGACGTGGCCGCCCGGCGATTAAGGCAATTTAGAAAGGCCGGTCGCCCTTCACCCACATGCGGTGCATCAGGCGGGTGTACTTCTTGTCGTCGTACAGGGTGCCGGTGTGCAGGGTGCAGCGGTTATCCCAGATGAGGATGTCGCCCACCTGCCAATTGTGGGCGTGGACGAAACGGTCCTGGGTCACGAATTCCACCAGCTCGTCCAGCAGTTCCAGCCCCTGCGGGTTAGGCATGCCCACCACCTCCTTCACCGTGCCGGTGCTGACCCACAGGGCCTTGCGCCCGTCGGCGGGGTGGGTGCGGATCAGGGGGTGGATGACGTCCGGGTTCTCCGCCTTCAGTTCCGGGCTCAACTGGTCCACCCGCAGGTACTGCCGGCTGGTCATGAAGTATTCGTAGCTGTGATGCAACCGCAGCCCGTCCAGCTGGGCCCGCCGTTCCTCGGGCAGGGCGTCGTAGGCGGCGCACAGGTCGGCCAGCAGGGTGTCCGACCCCTCGGCCGGCACTTCCACCGCGTACAGCATGGTGCACATCACCGGCTCGGCCTTGTACGAATAGTCGGTGTGCCAGCCCACGCCGTCGTTGTGGGCGCCGATGGGCTTACCGTCCACCACCTTGTTGGACAGGATGTAGACCTCGGGGTGTTCGGGCAGGGTGAACTGCTTCTGGGTGTGGCCCTCCAGCGGGCCGAAGCGGCCCAGGAAGGCCTTCAGGCCGGCGGGGTCCAAATCCTGGCCGCGCAGCAGGATGGCGCCGTGGCGGTGGAAGGCCTCCACCACCTGGCCCACTTCCTCAGGCGATGCCGTCTTCAGATCCACATCCAGAATTTCCGCGCCGAAACCGGGCTTCAGGGGGCGCGTGCGCAGGGCTTCGAGGGTTTCCACTAACCTCTCCTCACTACTCCTGTCTCGCGGACCGTCCGATGGGGATGTCCCAGCATCCACGACACCAGGTCCGTCGCGAGTGTGAGGGTAGGGAAGGCCATCCGGCCCGTCTTGTCCAGAACTGCCCGGGGACTTGCCTCAGGCGGCCCATGCCTTGGCGGGCCATGGGCCCCGTGGCATATGCCGGCCACCTATAACCCGCCTGGAGACTGACGATGGCGAAGATCCTTGTCCTTTACTATTCCACCTGGGGCCACATCGAGAAGATGGCCTACGCCGTGGCCGACGGCGCCAAGTCCGTGGCCGGCACCGAGGTGGTGGTGAAGCGCGTGCCGGAACTGATGCCGCGCGACGTGGCGGAAAAGGCCTATGCCAAGCTGGACCAGGAGGCGCCGATCGCCGCCCCGGAAGAGCTGGCGGACTATGACGCCATCATTTTCGGCACGCCCACCCGCTTCGGCATGATGGCGGCCCAAATGCGCAACTTCCTGGACCAGACGGGCGGCCTGTGGGCCCAGGGCAAGCTGATCGGCAAGATCGGCAGCGTCTTCGCCTCCACCGCCACCCAGCACGGCGGCCAGGAAAGCACCCTGCTGTCCTTCCACACCAGCCTGCTGCACCACGGCATGGTGGTGGTGGGCGTGCCCTATGCCGAGCCCCGCCTGGGTGAACTGGGCGCGGTGCAGGGCGGCACGCCCTACGGCGCCACCACGCTGTCGGCCAGCGACGGCTCCCGCCAGCCGTCCGAAGCCGAGTTGGGCATCGCCAGCTTCCAGGGCGCCCATGTCGCCAAGCTGGCGGCCAAGCTGTTCGGCTGAGGCGCGCGCCGGAACGGAAAAAGGCGGGATCGCTTCCCGCCTTTTTTCATGGATATGGCTGGGCCGGCTCAGTCCGCCAGCGGCTTGTCATGCGCTGGCAGGAAGAGGAAGGCGGCGGTGGCGGCCAGCATCAAGCCCTGGATGAGGTGCAGCGCCGGGTCGTAGGACCGATAGGCGTCGAAGATGCCGTTCATGGCGAAAGGGATCAGCCCCATGCCGACATTGATGCCGCCGTACAGCACGCCGGCGATGGCGCCATAGCTGCGGAAGCCGAAATAGCGCGACACCAGGAAGGGCAGGGCGCTGTACTCCGCGCCCAGGCCCAATCCCATCATGACCCCGGCCGCCACCAGCCACGGCATGCTGGGCCCGTATTGCAGCAGCAGCAGGCCGCCCAGGCCCATCAGGTAGAAAGGCACCAGGATCAGGGGCGTGGCGATGCGGTCCAGCACCAGGCCCATCAGCCATTGCGCCACGGCGCACACCAGGGCGAAGACGGTCACCACCGCCACCCCGTCGGCCAGGGCGAAGCCCCGCTCCGTCAGTACCGGCACGACGTTGGTGAACATCGCCGTCATGCAGGCCGCGCACAGGCCGATGGCCAGGGCCGTGATCCAGAAGGCGCGGGTGCGGACCGCCTGGCGCAGGCTCAGGTCCTTGGCCGGGGCCGTCACTTTTTCCGCCGGCACGGGCCCCGCGTCCCGCACGCCGCCGGGCGGCGGATCGCGCAAATACCGCAGCAGAATGGGGAAGCCAATGGCCCCCACCATCAGCGCCATGCCCTGATAGGTCACCCGCCAGTCGAAACGCGACAACAGCAGGCCGCCGATGATGGGGATGACCGTGGCGCCCAGGCCATTGCCCACGCCGCCGGCGAAGCCCAGCGCCGCCCCGCGCCCCCGGTCAAACCAGCCCGACACCGCCTTGCTGTAGGTCATGGGCGAGGCGAAGGCGGCGGCGATGTCGGCCAGTAGGAACAGGCCGTAGAACGGCAGCACCCGGGCTGGCGCCAAGGAGAACAGGCCCAGCGCCACCGCGAACGACAGGCTGCCCATCAGGATCAGGCGGCGCGGGCCGTAGCGGTCGATCAGCGGCCCGGTGGCGAAGGCCATCGCCGCCGCGCACAGCGCGGCCAAGCCCAGCACACCCGAGACCTGCGCGCGGGGCCAGCCGAATTCCTGGGAAATGGGGATCAGCACCATGCCGAACACGGTGTACAGCACCGGCGTGGCGCTCATGAAATTGCCCATGGTGGCGGCGAACAGGACGCGGGCCTGGGCCGGCGTCATGCGCGCGGCCGGAACAGGCGCCGCCACGGGGCCGAGGACGGTCATGGCGCTATTCCCCTCTATGAAGGGTGCCGACATCGGCACCGTCCAGGGTCCGATAGGACCCATTGCCCAAGGTCCCGGCGGGACCCAACTGCCCGTCGCATCTTCATTGGCTCGGCTTGGGTGGCAGGGCCTATGCGTTGCGGTGCAGCATATCAAACGCCGCCCGCCGATCTTGATCAGGGGCGCCCGGGCATTTGCTTGAGGGGAATGAGGCGGGGTGGGAAGCGGCCGGCGGTGGCGACGGCCGCTTCCTCGCGGCGGGTCAGGACAGCCGGCCCCGATGGACGGTTTCAGACTGGGGGCGGCGGGGGCTGGGGAACTCACGGGCCCGCAGCGGTTCCGGCAGGGTGGTTGGATCACCCTTGCGGCCGATGGCCACCGCCGCCTCGACGCGGAAGCGGTCGCCGGCCCCGGTCACCTCGGTGGCCCGCGCCCGGTCGAAGCCGGCCATGGCGTGGGTGTGCAGTCCCAGCTTCTGCCCCTGCAGGGCCAAAAGGGCCCAGGCGGCACCGGCATCGAAGCTGTTGGTGGTGGCCGGTACCGGTTCGGTCTGGCCGGGCGCCAGGAACAGGGTATCGGACAGGACGAACAGCAGGACGGAGGCGTGCTGCACCCAGGCGGCGTTGCGCGGCACCAGGGCGGACAGCAGCGCCTCCCATTCCGGGGTGTCGCGGTGGGCGTAGACGAAGCGCCAGGGCTGGGCGTTGAAGGCGGACGGCGCCCAGCGCGCCGCCTCGAACAGGGTGGCCAGCGTCGCGTCGTCCAGCGGGGATCCGTCGAAGGCGCGAGGCGACCAGCGCGCCAGGATGTCGGGGTCGATGGGGTGGTCGGCGATGCGCTCAGGTACGTCCGTCGTCATGTCCGGGAAAGCCTCCATTCAATGGCCGAGCGCAAGAGCCCGGCGCGGTCGCTGAATCATGGAGATTTATCATTGCCCGGCGCTGGCCGTACATGGATCCAGGCGATCCTTCAGCCACGCGCGCGCGCCGGTCAGGCTGTGAAAATCGTCTACGGCGCGCACCTCGGCGGTGGGCAGGGCCGCCGCCGCCATGTCCGCCAGGGCGCGGCCGGGCCCCAGTTCCAGGACCGTGGTGACGCCGCGTTCGGCCAGGGCCTCCAGCACGGCCGCCCAGTCTATGGTTTCCGCCAATTGCGCGGCCAATCCGGCCAGCGCCTGGCCCGGCCGCGCCACCAGCGTGGCGCCGCTGGCAGTCATCAGGCGCAGGGTGGGGGCCTTAGTGGGCGCCGCCGCCAGGGCCGCGGCGAAGGGCGCCACCGCGCCGGCCAGGCGCGGCGTGTGCGAGGCGACGCGCACGCTCATCGGGCCGGCGCGCGCGGCACCCGCGTCCAAGGCGGCGGCGCAAAAGGCCTCCGTCGCCGCCCGCGTCCCGCCGACGATGAACAGCCGGCCGGGGTTGACGATGGCGATGGCGCAGTCGAATCGCCGGGCCAGCCGCTCCACCGTTTCACGCGCCAATCCCCGCACATGGGCAAGCTGGTCGTCCGGCCCGCCGGCCAGGTCCATGGCCTTCGCCCGCTGCTCCACCAACTCCAGGGTGTCGGCGGGTGTCCACACGCCGGCGATGCCCCAGGCCGCCATTTCGCCGACGCTGTACCCCGCGACGATGGTGTCCGGGGGCGCCCCGTCCGGAAACAGGGCGGCCGCGGCGGCCAGGGCGCGGGTGACACACAGCAGTTGCCCCTCCCGGTTGGCGTGCAGCGCCTCTTCCGGTGCCGTCCGGCAGAAGTCGGCGGGATGCGCGCCCAGCGGACCGGTGGCGGCGTCCAGGATGGGACGCGCCGCCGGCTCATCCGCCAGCAAGGCGAAGGTGCCGCGATCCTGCCGGCCTTGGCCGGAGCAGAGCAGGGCGAGGCTCACGATTCCAGCGCCTCGGTGAACAGCGCCATGGCCAGCAGATCGGCGCAGCCGCCGGGGCTGAGATTGCGGGCGACGAAGTCGTCATGGATGGCCTTGGCCGCCCAGCGCCAGTGCCGGCATCCGACGCCGCCGTCTCGCAGGAAGCGCAGGGCCGCCGCCCGCGCGAAGGCCAGCCCATCGACACCGCCGCGATACAGCAGGTTGCTGTCCTCCACGGCGGCGATCAGCGCCATGCAGGCGTGGACGCGCGCGGCCTCCTCATCACCGGCCGCCAGGCGGCGGCCCTGGCGCAGGGCCGGGCGCGCGACATCGTAGACGGACGGCATGCCGGCGGCCGCCTCCTCCCTGGCGCCGCCGGTGCGATAGCGGCGCGCCACGATGCCGCCGTGGCTGGCGGTTTCCTGCGGTGTGGCGGTGATTTCGCGGCCCCAGCGCGCGGCGACCAGGGCGCCCAAGGGTTGACGCCAGGCACAGGCCCCGGCCAACCCCGCCGCCGCCGCCAGCAGGCCCAGGCCGAAAATCGCCCCGCGATGGGTGTTCACGTTACCGGTTGCCTGGCGCATCGCCGCCTCCGCCTGCAGTCCGATCAGGCGCAGGCGGTCCATGCCGGCGTCGGCGGCCCCCGCCTCCGCCAGGGCGACGAAGTAGGGCTCCAGCGTGCGGGCGCTAAGGCGCAGCAAGGCCGCGTCCATGTCCCGGTGCGCGCCGGTGTCGATATGGCTGACCAGGCCGGGTTTGGGCCAGGTCTCCACTTCCAGGATCAGGGCCCGCGCCGCCTGCCCGCCGATCCAGTCCGGGCTGGTGCGGTGTTCAGGGTGCAGGATGGGGGAGGCCGGCCGGGCCGGTGCTGTCTGCTGCATCGTCATGGGAACAGCACCTCCCGTGCGACCAAGGCTGGCCCAGATCGGGTCTTGACCAGCAGGTGCGGAGCGTCCGACAGCCACTCCCGCCATTGCACGGCGGCGCCATCCCCGGAGACCAGTTCCGCGTCCAGGCGCATGGGGGCCCAGGCCGCGATGCCGCCCAGCACCGCCGTGATCCGGGCCGCGTCCGCGCCGCTGGCGCACGCGATCAGCAGGTCCAGGTCGGACGCATCGGTCAGATAGGGCAGGCCGGTCAGGTGCTGCCACGCCAGGCTGCCGAAACAGCGCCAGGACGGATCTTCGCCGAGCAAGGCCTTGATCGCCGGCCGCCAGGCGGCGGGTGCCGAAGACCGGGCGTCGCGCAGCAGGGGCGGCGGCGCCACCCGGGCCACGGCGCCGGGGGGACAGGACAGGGTCAGCCGCTTGCGCCCCATGCCCGGTGGCAGTGGCAGGCCCAGCGGGACGGCGCCATCGGGGTCGGCGCAGACACGCTGCCGGAAGATGGCCGGACGGCCCAAATCCGCCCAATCGGCAACCTCCTCCACCAGGCCGGCCACCTGGCCGCGCCACGCCTCGGAGGACAGGTGGACCAGGTCGTGGCGGCGCAGGGCGGCGGGGTCAACCATGGGCCAGCGCCAGTCGGTGCACGTCCCGCGCGATCGCGGCGGCCTTCACCCGACCGCCCCGTTCCAGGCCCCACCCCGCCCGCCCGTCGTGGTCCCGGGGGGCGGCCAGCAGGGCCTGCAGCTGGTCGCACAGCGGCCGGGCCGGGTCCCATATCTCCGCGATGGCGCCGGTGGCGAACAGGTTGTCCAGGCCCGGCGCGAAGACGGGGGTGCCGGCGGCCTTCTCTTTCAACACCTCGAGCGACAGCTTGGTCACGCGCGCCATGGACGGCAGATCCATGACCTCGGGCCAGGCGCCGGGCAGGGCCACCAGCGATCCGCAGGCGAGGGCCGTGGCGATGAAGGCGCCGGCGGCGCTGCCGCCATACAGCAGCCCGATCGTGCGGTGGCCCGCCTGTTCCGCCCGCCACAACGCCTTGGCCAGGTGGGCCAGCGTTTCGCTGAGGCCCATCAGCTCATCGCGGCGGCTCATCCGCTGGCTGCCGGAATCGACCAGGAACAGCAGGGGCGACGGGTCCGGCCGCTCGGCGATGGCCAGGATGCGGCCGGCCAGCGCCAGGGCCTCATCGACGCCGGGATAGGTCTTGCCGCTGATGCCGACGACGTCCACCGGGGTCTGCGGATCAAGCCGCCCGCTGCCGCTGAGTAGGCCGCCCGCCTCCGTCACCTGGTGGCCGGCCGGGAAAAGCGAGGAAAGGATGTCAGCGGGCCGCATCGGCGCCCTCCCGTTTGCTGGTGGCGATGGTCAGGAAGGCGGCGGTGTCCAGGTCCGGCACCGCGGCGGGATGGGGAACGCCCAGCCGGGCCCAGACCTCGGCGCCGTCGGCGGCGTCGCCGAAGCGCGCCAGCCGGCGTTCCAGCCGCGCCTGCTCGGCCACCAGCACCGCCTGGTCGAGGACGGCGGGCCGTTCCAGGGCCGCCACCGCGCCGGCGCGGAAGGCCGCGACGTCGTCATCGACGAACAGGTCGACCCCGCCGATCAGATAGCGATGCTTGCCCCCCATGGTGCGCCAGACCAGCGCCCGGTCACGGGAATCGAATTCCTCCACGCCCTTGTTGGTCTCGATGACCTCCGGGCCTGAGACGGACAGCCGTCCCTGCTCGGAAATGACCAGGGCGGAGCAGCAGCCGGCGATCAGGCCGCCGCCGCCGTAGCAGCCGGCGCGGCCGCCCAGCAACCCCACGACCCGTACGCCCTCGGCCCGCGCCTCCAGGGTCGCGCGGATGATTTCCGAAATGGCCAGTTCGCCGGCGTTGGCCTCCTGCAGGCGCACGCCGCCGGTGTCGAACAGGATGAGCACGTCGCGCTTCAACTGGCGGGCGGCACGCAGCAGGCCGGTCAACTTGGCGCCGTGCACCTCGCCGATGGCGCCGCCCATGAAGCGGCCCTCCTGCGCGGCCGCCAGGA
This sequence comes from Nitrospirillum guaranorum, assembly GCF_034653275.1. NCBI lineage: Bacteria > Pseudomonadati > Pseudomonadota > Alphaproteobacteria > Rhodospirillales > Azospirillaceae > Nitrospirillum > Nitrospirillum guaranorum. The sequence goes on from NZ_JAYEES010000001.1 coordinate 694,347, forward strand.
CGGGCCGGCCGTCCAGCCTGCCGCTGCCGACGATGATGCCGTCGTCCAACTGATGCGGCAGGTTGAACAGCCCCAGGTGCGGGCTGAACTCCCGCCGCTCGGGCCCCAGGAATTCGGTGAAGCCGCCGGGGTCCAGCAGGTGGGCCAAGCGGCCCCGGGCCAATTCCTCATACCAGCTGTGGCGGGTGGGGGAGGGACTCGTCATTCCGGTTTCTCCATCAGGCGCACCCCTTGGGCCAGGCGCAGCGCCGCCGTGTCCGGCCGCGCCCCGCCATCATTGACCGTGATGCGCAGGCCGCCCGCCGCCGTGCGGGCGGCGAAGTCCGCCGTCACCGCCTGCCAGAGGGCGGCGAAGCCATGGGCCGGGGTGGCGATGTCGATGACGCACCGGTCGGGCGCCTCCCCCCGTTCCAGCAGCACTTCCAGATTGCCGGAGGCGACGACGCCCACCAGGCCGACGGCGCGGGTGCCGCCGGCGGTCTTGGTGGTGCTGAGTTCATAGCGCAGGTTTTCCATGGGGGCGGGCCTCACCAATTGCGAAAGCGGCTGGGCGGCCGGTAGAGCCCGCCCGAGGCGATCATCAGGTCCTTGATGGAATGGGCCACCAGCAGGGCGCGGTCGGCGTCCAGCGGATCGATACCCAGGTCCTCGGGGCGCTGGACGACCTTGCGCTCGCGCAACCGCTCCACCATGGCGCGGTCACGGGCGCGGCCGACTTCGGTATAGCCGGCGACGCCCCGTATGGCCTGTTCCCGTTCGTCCTTGTCACGGCACAGCAGCAGGTTGGCGATGCCTTCCTCGGTGACGATGTGGGTGACGTCGTCGCCGTAGACCATGACCGGCGCCAGGTCGAGGTCCAGCTTGTCGGCCAGGTCCAGGGCGCCCAGGCGCTCCACGAACATGGGCGCGTTGCCGTCGCCGAAGGTCTCGCCGATCTGGACCACCAGCTTGCGCCCCCGGCGCAGGGGCGGGGGGCCGTCCGGGTCCGCCTCCTGGCCGGCGCGCAGCCAGGGGGCGCTGGGATGGCGGCGGCCGCGGGCGTCCGACCCCATGTTGGGCGCCCCGCCGAACCCGGCGACCCGGCTGCCGGTGACGGTGGAGCTGTTGCCCGCCAGGTCGATCTGCAGGGTGGAGCCGATGAACATGTCGCAGGCGTAAAGGCCGGCGGTCTGGCAGAAGGCCCGGTTGGACCGCAGCGACCCGTCGGGGCCGGTGAAGAAGATGTCCGGCCGGGCGCGCATGTAGTCTTCCATGCCCACTTCGGAACCGAAGCAATGGATCTGCTCCACCCACCCGCTTTCAATGGCGGGGATCAGGGTGGGGTGGGGGTTCAGCGCCCAATGGGTGCAGACCTTGCCCTTGAGGCCCAGCCGCTCGCCATAGGTGGGCAGCAGCAGTTCGATGGCGGCGGTGTTGAAGCCGATGCCGTGGTTCAGCCGGCGTACGCCGTAGGGGGCGTACAGTCCCTTGATGGCCAGCATGGCCGTCAGGATCTGGGTTTCGGTGATGGCCGCCGGGTCGCGGGTGAACAGGGGCTCGACATAAAAGGGTCGGCCGGCGTCGACCACGAAATGGACCTGGTCGGCCGGAATGTCGACGCGCGGAACCTGGTCTACGATCTCACCCACCTGGGCGATGACCAGGCCCTTGCCGAAGCTGGTGGCCTCCACGACGGTGGGCGTGTCTTCCGTGTTGGGGCCGGTATAGAGGTTTCCGGCCTTGTCGGCGCTGACCGCCGCGATCAGGGCCACCTGCGGCGTCAGGTCGATGAAATAGCGGGCGAACAGTTCCAGGTAGGTGTGGACGGCGCCCAGTTCGATCTGGCCGCCGAACATCATCCGCGCGATCCGCGCCGACTGCGGGCCGGAATATGAGAAGTCCAGGCGCCGGGCGATCCCGGTTTCGAAGATGTCCAGATGCTCCGGCAGGACCACGCCCGACTGCACCATGTGCAGGCCGTTGACCTTGGCCGGGTCCACCTTGGCCAGCGCCTTGGCCAGCATGTCCGCCTGCTTTTGGTTGTCCCCCTCCAGGCAGACCCGGTCGCCGGGGCGCAGGATCGCCTCCAGGAAGGTGACGAGGTCCTGGGCGGCGACGATCTTGCCCGTGGCCAGGCGCTGGCCCGCTTCCAGCCGCGCCTGTCTGCCCCGGCCCTTGGTGTTCCAATCCCGCATGATCGACCTTCGTATGCGCAAGGTGGATTTATCGAGTTTAATGTATCCTCAATTGCGGAAAATTCAATATTGTGTATTTTTAAAACTGCGGACCGGGAGAGTCTGCATGCACGGAGGGATACGATGGCGGCTTTGCGTTTTGATCGACCGGTGTGTGGGGGAGGTCGCCCATGACCATCTCCGGTGTGGCGCTGCTGGCCATCTGCACCCTTCTGGGCGGCTTCCTGGGCGACCTGCTGGGGTCGGCCCTGGGCGTCAAGGCGAATGTCGGCGGTGTGGGCATCGCCATGTTGCTGCTGATCGCCGCGCGCCTGTGGCTCACCCGCCGGGGGTTGATGACCGCCGGCGTCAAGTTCGGGGTCGAGTTCTGGGGCGCCCTCTACATTCCCATCGTGGTGGCCATGGCGGCCCAGCAGAACGTGCTGGTGGCCGCGCGCAGCGGGCCGCTGGTGCTCATCGCCGGCGTGGCCGCCGTGCTGGTCTGCTTCGCCACCGTCGCCCTGATCAGCCGCGTCGGCAAGAAGGGTGAGACCATGGATGAGATCGAAGCCAAGGCCAGGGCGCGCACGCCGTCCGCCGGCGAGCCCACGGTCTGACGGAGGACGGTCATGGAAATCCTGAAGCACGCGTTGTCCGCCAACGCCCTGTTGACCGCGTTCGCCGTCGTCGGCCTGGTGATGTGGCTGTCGAACGCGATTTCGAAGCGCCTGCTGTTCGGCCGGGTCCACGGCTCGGCCATCGCCATCGTCATCGGGCTTGCGGCCGCCTTCACCGCCGGCCTGTGGACGGGTGGGGACAAGGGCGTCGTGGACATCCCGGTCTTCGCCGGCATCGGCCTGATGGGCGGCGCCATGCTGCGCGACTTCGCGATCGTGGCCACGGCGTTCGAGGTGGACGTGGTCCAGGCGCGCAAGGCGGGCGCGGTCGGCGCGCTGGCCCTGGCGCTGGGCACCATCCTGCCTTTCATCGTCGGCTCCCTCATCGCGGTCGCCTTCGGGTACACCGACGCGGTGTCCATCACCACCATCGGCGCCGGCGCCGTCACCTACATCGTCGGCCCGGTGACGGGCGCCGCCCTGGGGGCCAGCTCGGCGGTCATGGCCCTGTCCATCGCCACCGGCGTCTTCAAGGCGGTGCTGGTCATGGTCGGCACGCCGATCGTGGCCAAGGCCATCGGCCTGGACAATCCGCGTAGCGCCATGGTCTTCGGCGGCCTGATGGGAACGGTCAGCGGCGTTTCCGGCGGGTTGGCGGCGACGGATCGGCGGCTGGTGCCCTACGGCGCCTTGACGGCCACCTTCCATACAGGTCTAGGTTGCCTTGTCGCCCCGTCGATCCTTTATCTTATCGTCCGGGGCATCGTGGGGGGCTGAGACATCATGAGCGCGGTCGTCGACCTGACGGAAGGGCTGTCCGAGGAACGGGCGCTGCTCTCGGACCGGATCCGTGACGCGCTGACGGACGAGATCGCCCGGGGCGACTTGCCCGCCGGGATGCAATTGGACGAGCAGGACCTCGCGGACCGGTTTGGCGCCTCACGCACCCCGGTGCGCGAGGCGTTGCGCCAACTGGCCGTCAGCGGCCTGGTGGAGATGCGGCCCCGGCGGGGCGTGGTCGTGACGCGCCTGACGCCTGAGCGCATCATGGACATGTTCGAGGCCACGGCGGAGATCGAAGCCATGTGCGTGCGCCTCGCCACGCATCGCATGACCCCGCTGGAACGCAGCCGCCTGATGCGGCTGCACGGGGATTCCCTGGAGATGGTGCAGCGGGGCGACGTCGACGCCTACGACGCCTTCAACCGGGAATTCCACGAAACCCTCTACCGGGCCACCCACAACAGTTTCATGGCGGAACAGGCGATGGCGGTGCGCAAGCGGCTGAACGCCTTCCGCCGCACCCAGCTGCGCCACGGCGACCGCATGGCCCATTCCCGCCAGGAACACGACAGCGTCATGGCCGCCATCGCCGAGGGAGATGGGGAGACGGCCGCCCGCCGCATGCGCGCCCACATGCTGAACGCGGCCACGGCGCTGGAACGCTATATCGCCGAACACTCCGCATCCGAATAGGCCCGGGGGTGCGGCACTGTCCGCGCGCGCCGGCCTCAGCCCGAATGCGGGTCCTGGAGGATGATGTCGCGCATGATCGCGATGAAGCGCGCCGCCAGCGGGCTGCGGGGCGCCTTGGCGTTCAGGATCAGGCCGACGGGCCGCACCGCCTGGGCGTCGGCCAGGGGAATGCTCCGCAGCCGGCCGGCCGCCCGTTCCACGGCCGTCAGCTGGGGCGACATCAGGGCGACGCTGTCCGTGGTCATGACGATGGACTTGATGGCCAGGATGGAATTGGTGGTGATGCCGCCGGTGGGCCAGCGGGTGCCGGCGGTGACGAACAGGGTTTCCAGCTGACGGCGGAACACGCTGCCGGCGCTGGGCAGCACCCAGGACGCTGACTGCAGGTCGCGCAGGTTGAGGGTGGCGGCCGGCGCCAGCGGGTGGTCCGGCCTCATGATCAGTTCCGCCCTGTCCATGAACAGCGGCTCCTCGATCAAATCCTCATAGTGGGGGCCCACGCCCAGGGGGCCGACGATCAGGTCCAGTTGTCCCTGCCGCAGGTGCAGGGATAATTCATCGTCCAGCCCCTCCACCACCGAGACCATGACGCGCGGCGTTTGCCGGGTCATCACCTCCAACGCGCGGGGCACCAGGGCGGCGGCGGCCACGGGCGTCACGCCGATGGCCAGAGGCCCCTCGATCCCCTGCCGCTTCAGCGACAGTTCCTCCCCCGCCCGCTCGAGCAGCGTTTCCAGCGCCTGGGCGTAATGCACCAGGCTTTCGCCGAAGGAATTCAGGCGGGCGCCGGTGCGGTCCCGGTCCAGCAGTCGCACGCCCGTCTCGCGTTCCAGCAACGCGATGTTCTTGGACAGCGCCGGCTGCGACACGCGCGAGGCGGCGGCGGCGCTGTTGAACGAACCGTGGCGGGCCACGGCCAGGAATTCCATCAGGCGGCGGGGATCGATCTTCATGAGGGGAAAGAGCCAGGCGGTTGGGGATGTGTTCAAACTTCAGGTTATAAGATACGCCAATCTTATTATTAGACAACAATTCAGCAGCCGATTGTAATGCGCACATCCAGCCGCGACCGGCGTCCGGGCTACCCCCGAAGGGGTACCGGCCAGCCGGCGGCTGGCATCAACCGCCCCCGTCCGGGACTTCCCGGCTGAGGCGGCCAAAAAGAAATTCAGGGAGGATCGAGAGATGCGTGGCCATCATGGGCATGGTGTGGCGCTTTTGGCATCCGCGGCGGCGGGCGCGCTGATGCTGTCGGGCACGGCGTGGGCGGCGGGCCAGGCGGCCGGCGGCACGGCCGACGACGAGCTGGGGCTGCAGGAAATCATCGTCACGGCGCAGAAGCGTTCGGAAAACGTTCAGGACATTCCCAAGACTGTCAACGTGGTGACGCCGGAGGCGCTGAGCCAGGCGGGGGTGAACCAGCTGTCCGACCTGTCGGCCATCGCCCCCTCGCTGCAGGGTGGCGTCACCGGCAACCTGCCGGGCCAGCGCTCGCTGGCCATGCGCGGCATCTCCACCCTGCCGATTTCCCAGAACCTGCCCGCCCAGGTGGGCATCGTGCTCGACGACGTGCCGCAGCCGACCTGGGCCTCGCTGGCCAACGAGTTGAGCGATGTGGAGCGCATCGAGGTGTTGCCCGGGCCGCAATCCACCCTCTCGGGCCGCAACGCGGCGGCGGGCCTGGTGAACATCGTCACCCGCAGCCCGTCCATGACCCGCTGGACCGGCGCGGTCAGCGCCGAGCAGACGGACGACAGCCAGACCAAGGTCAGCGCCTTCCTGTCCGGCCCGCTGGCGGACAACCTGGCCTTCAGCTTGTCCGCCTTCGAAGACAAGTGGGACGGCAACGTCCACAACGTCACCCTGGGCAAGAAGCTGAACGGCCAGGACACCCGGGGCGCCCGGGTGAAGGTGAAGTGGCAGGCGACGGACAAGCTGACGGTCAACGCCAGCTATTTCAATCAGCTGACCCAGGCGGACTTCGTCGGTGGCCAGTCCACCACGGGCGCCTCCTCGTCCGGCGCCATCGTCTATGCCGATCCCTCGTCCAAGGTTCTGTCCCGGTTCGACACCACGCCCGCCGCCGCGCAGCTGACCATCGGCCAGCTGGAACCGGGCGTCACCATCGGGCCGGACAACAACGCCTACGCCTCCTCGCGCTATTCCACGGCGGCGGCGCGCGACAGCGGCGGCACCCTGCGCCTGGATTATGACTTCGACTTCGGCACCCTCAGCTCCCTCACCTCGTTCGCCAGCAGCGACCAGAACGTCACGGGCGATTTCGTCGCCATCAACGTGCCGGTGGCGCCGGCCGACCGCTACTTCCACCAGCGGGGCACCAGTGACAACACGGTGCAGGAGGTGCGCTTCAGCTCCGACGACACTGGGCCGGTGAAGTACCTGGTGGGCTTCATCTACAGCGACTTGGAGGTGAAGTACGACTATCGCCGCGCCATCGCGCCCACCGACTGGTACCGCACGTCGGGCACGCAAAGCACGGCCGGTTACGCGCGCGCCACCTGGCAATTCCTGCCCGACACCTCGCTGACAGGCGGCCTGCGCTACCAGTCGGACAAGCTGGACTACAACTGGCTGTTCCGCCCCACCTACACCAAGGTCAGCCTCGATAACGTCGGCGACACCTCCTATTCCTTCCTGTCGGGGGAGGCCAGCCTGCAGCACCGTTTCGTGGAAAACGTCATGTCCTACGTGACGTACGCCCACGCGGAATCCGGCAAGTCTTATGACACCGAGGACAACGCCACCGCCCAGACCGGGGCCAAGCTGGTGCCCCTGGCCAGCGAGGTGGTCAACAATGTGGAAATCGGCGCCAAGAGCGAATGGTTCAACCGCCGCCTGATGGTGGACGTGGACCTGTTCCACGCCGACTACGACAACTTCCCCGTCCAGACCATCTACCTGCCGCCCAACGACCCCACGGCCGCGCCCGTGTTCAAGACGCTGGCGGCCGGCAAGGTGAAGACCGAGGGCGTGGAATTGAACGTCACGGCGGTGCCGGTCAAGGATCTGCGGCTGGGCGCCAACGTCGCCTACATCAACGCCACCATCGACGACCTGCCCAACGCCCCTTGCTACAAGGGCCAAACCGTGGCCCAGGGTTGTATCGTCGGCAGCGGCGGCAGCAGCGTGCAGAAGAACCTGGCCGGGTCCCAGTTGCCCTATTCGCCCAAGTGGAAGTTCAACCTGTCGGCCAATTACACCGTGCCGCTGCCCAGCCTGCCGTTCGATGCCGACCTCGGCGCCTTCTACAAATACCAGAGCCGGGTGCAATACGACCCGCTGGGCAACCCGCTGACGGTGCAGGGCGGCTTCGGCGTCCTGAACCTGAGCACCGGCATCCACGGCCGCGACAGCGACTGGTCGGCGGAGTTCTTCGTCAACAACGTTTTCGACAAGCACAACTACCGCAGCCTGGTCGACAGCCAGTTCTGGAGCGGCCACGTGATCATCGCCGGCCTGTCGCGGGATTGGGAACGCTACATGGGCGTCCGGGTCAAGGCCGGGTTCTGATCTTCCTCCGGGGACTTCACCCCGTTTCCCCTGGGCGTGCCGCCCATCTCCATTTCGGGCGGCACGCCCCCTTTTCCCGACGTGACAGAGGGGCCTGGGGGCCATGCGATCCACCATCCACCTGAGCGCCATCCTGACCCTGCCCCTGCTGCTGGCCGGTTCGGCCGCCGGCGGCCAGCAGCAGCCGGTGCTGGGCGGCCGGGTGAAGCCGCTGCTGACGGTGGACGGACTGTCCTTCCGCGACCTGAACGGCAACGGCGTGCTGGACCCTTATGAGGATTGGCGCCTGCCGGTCGCCGCGCGCGTGGCGGACCTGCTGGGCCGCATGACGGTGGAGGAGAAGGCCGGCACCCTGCTGCACGGCACGGCACCGCCGGAGGGCGGCTTCACCTTCGCCACCATGCGCGGGCCTTATGACTTCACCGCCGCCGCGCACCTCATCCGCGACCGGGCGGTCACCACGATGACGACCCGGCAGATCGCCAAGCCGCAGGCCCTGGCGGAACAGAACAACCACTTGCAGGAGATCGCCGAGGGCGGGCGCCTGGGCATACCGCTGACCCTCAGCAGCGACCCCCGCCATCATTTCCAGATGACCGCCGGCGCCAGCATGGCGTCCGCCGGGTTTTCGCAATGGCCGGAGGCCCTGGGCCTGGGCGCCATCGGTGACGTGGCCCTGGTCCGCCGCTTCGGCGACATCGCGCGCCAGGAATACCGGGCGGTGGGCATACACCAGACCCTGTCGCCCATGGCCGACGTGGCGACGGAGCCGCGCTGGCCGCGCATCAACGGCACCTTCGGCGAGGATCCGGACTTGGATCGCCGCCTGGTCCAGGCCTATGTCCAGGGCTTCCAGGATGGGGACGATGGCCCCGGCATCACCGGCGTCTCGGCGATCGTGAAGCACTGGGTGGGCTATGGCGCCGCCCAGGATGGCTTCGACAGCCACAACAGCTACGGCCGCTATTCCGTGGTGCGGCCGGCGCAGTTCGATCTGCACGTCCTGCCCTTCACGGGCGCCTTCGCCGCCCATGTGGCCGGCGTCATGCCGACATATTCCATCTTGAAGGACATGGTGGTGGAGGGCCGGCCGGCGGAACAGGTGGGCGCCGGCTTCAGTCGCTGGCTGCTGACCGACTTGTTGCGCGACACCTACGGTTTCCAGGGCATCGTCCTGTCCGACTGGGCCATCGTCAACGATTGCGACCAGGCCTGCCGCGACGGCTTTCCGGCGGGGACCCGGCCCACCTTCGACGGCTTCTCCACCGCCTGGGGCGTGGAGGATCTGTCCACCCCGGCGCGCGTCGCCAAGGGCCTGCTGGCCGGGCTGGACCAGTTCGGCGGGGTGGACGACCCCGCCCCACTGCTGGCGGCCGTGAGGCAGGGCCTGGTGACGCCGTCGCGGTTGGACCAGTCGGTACGCCGTGTCCTGGCCCTGAAGTTCCAGCAGGGCCTGTTCGAGAACCCTTATGTGGATGCGGAGGCCGCCGCCAAGGTCGTCGGCGCCCCGGCCTTCAAGGCCGAGGGCTTGGCGGCCCAGGCCCGCGCCATGGTGCTGCTGGAAGCGGGCGGGGGCCCCCTGCCCCTGGCGGGGCGTAGGGTCTACCTGCGCGGCGTGTCCCCCGAGGCCGCCAGGGCGGCGGGCCTCACGGTGGTGGACGATCTGCGGCAGGCCGACGTGGCGCTGCTGCGCCTGTCCGCGCCCTTCCAGACCCTGCACCCCACCTACACCTTCGGCCAGATCCAGCATGAGGGCGACCTGGGCTTCCATGACGGCGACGCGGATTACGAGGCGCTGAAAGCGGCGGTGGCCGCCAAGGTTCCGGCGGTGGTCAGCGTCTACCTGGACCGCCCCGCCATCCTGACCGACGTCCGCGACAAGGCGGCCCGTCTCTACGTCGATTTCGGCGTCAGCGATGCCGCCCTGCTGGACGTGGTGACGGGCAAGGCCGCCCCCCAGGGGCGTCTGCCGGTGGAGTTGCCGCGCAGCATGGCGGCGGTGGCGGCGCAAGCATCCGACATCCCCCACGACAGTCCGGACCCGCTCTATCCCATCGGCACCGGATCGGCCCGCTGACCCCTGGAGGCATACCCCCATGACCCTGACCCTTGCCCAAGCCAACGACATCCTCGGCCGCGCCCTGGCCCACGCCCGCGCCCAGGGCCACCGTCCCATGGCCGTGGTCGTGGTGGATGAAGGCGGCCACCTTAAGGCCCTGCAGCGGGAGGACGGCGCCAGCATGTTCCGCACCGACATCGCCCTGGGCAAGGCTTGGGCGGCGGCGGCGATGGGCGCCAGTTCCCGCGCCCTGCACCAGCGGGCCCAGGACAACCCCACCTTTTTCGCCGCCCTGGCCGCCACCGGCCAGGGGCGCTTCATCCCGCAGACTGGGGCCGTGGTCATCAAGGATGCGGCCGGCACCGTCCTGGGCGCCGTGGGCGCCAGCGGCGGCACCGGCGACGAGGATGAGGCCATCTGCATCCACGGCGTGGCCGGCGCCGGCCTGGCGCACGGGTGAGCCCTCCATCCCGGACCCTGATGAGGACCCCCATGACCGCCTCCCCCTACATCGCCTCGCCGCACGTCGCCGCCCTGCGCAGTGTCGCCCTGACGGTGCCCGACGTGGCCGTGGCCGAGGATTTCTATACCCGGGTATGGCACCTCGACGTGGCCGCCCGAGCTGATGACGCGGTCTACCTGCGCGGCACGGGCGCCGACCACCATCTGTTGTCCCTGCACGCCGGGCCGGTGACCCAGATCCGCGACGTCACCTTCCGGGCGCGCGGGCGCGCGGCGCTGGATGCCCTGGCGCGGACGGTGGTCGAGGCGGGCGGTCGCATCCTGGCGCCGGTGGGCCCGGTCACGGAGCCGGGGGGCGGGACCGGGCTGACCGTGGCCGATCCTGATGGTCGCATCCTGCGCTTCGTCCACGGCGACCAGGAACATGGCCCGGCGGGCGAGGTGGCGGACCGGCCCGTCCGCCTGACGCACGTGGTGCTGAACAGCCGGGACGTGGCCCGCACCCAGTTGTTCTTCGAGCGGGCGCTGGGCTTCAAGCTGTCGGACCGCACCCGCATCATGGCCTTCCTGCGTTGCGGGCCGGACCATCACAGCGTGGCCCTGGGCGATGCCGACACCGACAGCCTGAACCACATCGCCTTCCTGATGCCGGACCTGGACTCCGTCATGCGCGGCGGCGGTCGCATGCGCGACGCCGGCTACGCCATCGAATGGGGCCCTGGCCGGCACGGACCCGGCAACAACGGCTTCAACTATTTCATCGGCCCCTTCGGCGTGGTCATCGAATACACGGCTGAGGTGCAGCAGGTGGACGACAGCTATCCCACCGGCGCGCCGGAGAACTGGACCTGGCCGCCCGGCCGTGTGGACCAGTGGGGCATCTCCCAACCGCCATCCCCGGCCCTGAAGCAGGCGCAGCGCGCCGTGTTCTTCGCCCCCGCCGGCTGATTCCCCCACCTTTTTCCAGGAGTGGCTTACCCGTGAAATTCGTCACCTACCTCTCTTCCGCCGGGCCCCGCCTGGGCGTCGTCGACGGCGATACCGTCATCGACCTGAACCAGGCGCAACCGGGGGTGCCGGCCGACATGGCTGCCGCCCTGATGGCCGGCGTGGATCTGGTCGCGGCCGGCGCCGCCGCCCTGGCCTCCGCCGCGCCCCGCCTGGACCGCGCCTCGCTGACCCTGGCGCCGGTGGTGCCGCGCCCTGGCAAGATCATCTGCCTGGGCCTGAACTACTACGACCATGCCAAGGAGGGCGGGCGGGAGAAGCCGGACTATCCCTGGTTCTTCATGCGCACCGCCACCTCGCTGATCGGCGCGGGCGCGCCGGCCCTGCGCCCCCGCGTCTCGGAAAAGCTGGACTACGAGGCGGAACTGGCCGTGGTCATCGGCAAGGCCGGCCGCCATATCGCGCAGGACCGGGCGCTGGGGCATGTCTTCGGCTACAGCTGCTTCAACGACATCTCGGTGCGCGATTACCAGAAGCGCACGCCGCAATGGACCATCGGCAAGAATTTCGACGGCACCGGCGCCTTCGGGCCCGAACTGGTGACGGCCGACGCCCTGCCCCCCGGCGGGGCCGGCCTGGCCATCCAATGCCGCCTGAACGGCCAGGTGATGCAAAGCGCCAACACCAACAGCATGATCTGGGGCGTGGCCGAGACCATCGCCCTCCTGACCGAATGCCTGACGCTGGAGCCGGGCGACGTCATCGTTATGGGGACGCCCGCCGGCGTGGGCTTCGCCCGCACGCCGCCGGTATGGATGCGCGCCGGCGACCGGGTGGAAGTGGAGATCGAAGGCGTGGGCCTGCTGGCCAACGTGATCCGTGATGAGGTCGGCCAGGATGAAGTCGGCTGACATGGCGGGGGTGTACGACGTCGCCATCGTCGGCTTCGGCCCGTCCGGCGCCGTGGCCGCCGGTCTGCTGGGGCAGGCGGGGTTGCGGACCTATGTCTGCGACCGCGGCCATGAGGTTTATGACAAGCCCCGGGCCATCGCGCTGGACCATGAGATCATGCGCGTGTTCCAGCAGCTGGGCGTGGCCGAGGCGGTGGAACCCTGGGTGGAGCCCTTCACACCGTCGGAGTACTACGGCGTGGATGGCCAGCTGATCAAACGCTTCACCACCGTGGCGCCGCCCTTTCCCTTGGGCTACACGCCGTCCCTGGTCTTCACCCAGCCGCCGGTCGAGGCCATCCTGCGCGACCGGGCGCGGGCGCTGCCCTCGGTGACGGTGGACCTGGGCGTGACGCTGGAGGGCCTGGAGCAGGATGCCGGCGGCGTCACCCTGGCGCTGCGGGACGGGGCGGGCGGGGCTAAAGAGGTGCGCGCCCGCTACGCCATCGGGTGCGACGGCGCGTCCAGCCTGGTGCGCACCTTGCTGGGGATCGCGCTGGATGACTTGGCGTTCGACGAGCCGTGGCTGGTGGTCGACGCGCGGGTGAATGAGCGCGGCCGGGCCAAGCTGCCGGCCGTCAGCGTCCAGTACTGCGACCCTGACCGTCCGGCGACCTACGTCATCGGGCCCGGGAACCACCGCCGCTGGGAAATCTCTCTCAACGAGGGCGAGGACCCGCGTGAGGCCGCGACCGAGGCGGGGGCCTGGCGCCTGCTGTCGCGCTGGCTGACGCCGGAGGACGCCACGCTGTGGCGCCAGGCCAGCTATCGCTTCCATGCCCTGGTGGCCCATGAATGGCGGCGCGGGCGGGTCTTCCTGGCCGGCGACGCCGCCCATCAGCAGCCGCCCTTCCTGGGCCAGGGCATGTGCCAGGGGATCCGCGACGTGGCCAACCTGGCCTGGAAGCTGGCCGCCGTCCTGGACGGGCATGGCGGCGAGGGGTTGCTGGACAGCTATGGTGTGGAACGGTCGCGTCATGTGCGGGACCTCACGGGCCGCATCAAGGCCATCGGCGCCGTCATCTGCGAGCGGGACCGCGACCTGGCCCGGATGCGTGACATCCGCCTGCTGGCCGAGGCCGGCGGCCCCGTGCGGGATGAGCCGCGGCAGAACGTGCTGCCCCGGCTGGAGGAAGGGCTGTTGGCGATCACGCCCCATCCCGCCAACGGCACCCTGTTCCCCCAGCCCTGGATCCTGGACGCGGATGGCGGCCGCCGGCGCCTGGATTCCCTGACCGGCACCGGCTGGCGGCTGGTCATCGCGGATGATTGGGCCGGGCCGGGCGCGGTGGCCGCGCTGCCAGGGCTGGCGCTGGTGCGCGTAGGCGGCGTTGCGGGTCTGAAGGAGGCTGACGGCGTGTTGACGGCCTGGTTCAAGACCCATGCCTGCACCGCCGCCCTGGTCAGGCCCGACAATTACGTCTACGGGGTAGGAACGCGGCCGGACGACTGGGCCGCCCATTGGGTGGCCTTGGACCGGCAGATGGCCTGATCACCGGGCCCATGAAATCGAAGAAGAACGACAGGGAGGTAGGGGATGGCGGCGGCGGTTAACGCGGCGGACGAATTGGCGACGGCCCCGGTGGGGGCCTTCCATCGCCGCTTCGCCCTGCTGATGGGCCTCATCATGTTCTTCGACGGCTATGATTTGTTCAACGCCGCCTATGTCATCCCCTTGGTTCGCCGCAGCTGGCAGCCGTCGCCCTCCCTGATCGGCATCATGCTGTCCGCCGGCATTTTCGGCCTGGCCATCGGTTCCGTCCTTCAGGGCCTGCTGGCCGACCGTTACGGCCGGCGGCGTGTCCTGGTGGCGGCCCTGTGGCTGCTGATGGTCGCCAACCTGGTGCTGGCGCTGGTGGTGCGGGGGCCGGTGGCTTTCGCCCTCTGCCGGCTGGTGCTGGGCCTGGCCCTGGGTATGGTGACTCCCCTGGTGCTGACCTACTTGAATGAATGGACGCCGGCCCGCTGTGCGAACACCTATGTCACCTGGGTGTTTCAATTGGGGCTGTCGCTGGGGGGGATTTGCGCTGGCCTGGCCGGCGTGTTCCTGACCGCCGACCATGGGTGGCAGGCGCTCTATTACACCGGCGCGTTGTCGGGCATCGTGGCCCTCGCCGCCACCCGGTGGCTGCCGGAATCCATGCGGTACCTGGTCTTGACGGGGGATTCCGTCCAGGTGCGGCGGCTGCTCGCGGCCCTGCGGCCCGACCGGGCGGCCCTTTACACCACGGCGGCGCTGGTTCAGCCCCGGCGCGCGCCCAGGGCGTCGGTCGGGGTGCTGCTGTCGCCGATGTACCGCCGCAACACCCTGGTCCATTGGGCGGTGGGTTTCCTCAGCCTGTTTTGCGTGCACGGCCTGACGGGTTGGCTGCCGACCATCGTGGTGGCGCGGGGGGCGGCCGTGTCCTCGGCCTTCGCCTATGGCACCCTCATCATGGTCGCCTCCATCTTCGGCGGAATGGCCGCCGGCTGGCTGGCCGACCATTGGCGCAGCCGGGTGAAGACCATGGCCGGTGGGTATCTGATGGCCGTCTTGGCCATGGTGGGGCTGGGTGTGGTCAGCGACGGCCCGGCGACGGTGGCGCTGGTGGCGGCGGCCGGGTTCTGCATCTTCGGCGCCCAGGCCGTGCTCAACAACTATCAGGCCATGACCTACCATACCGAGGTGCGCGGCACGGGCCTGGGGGTGGCGGTGGGCCTGAACCGCGTGGGCGGCATCCTGGGACCTTCCGTCATCGGTGTCATCGGCACCCTGAGCGCCGACCCCCTGTACGTGTTCCTGGTCCTGGCGGCTGCGGCGCTGCTGGCGGGGCTGATCAGCCTGCTGGGCGGACCGGAGGGGGCGGCCGCCGGCTGGGAGGGCCCCGGTGCGGTAACGGGGCACGATGATACCGCCGCGCCGGCGGTGTGCGCGTCGTCCTCCCGGTGATGGCTCCCGGTGATGGGACCGAAAGCCCTAGGAAGCGGGGCGCGGCCGTGACGGCCGCACCCCCACCCGCGCCCTCACCCGACCGGGCGCCGTTTCACCAGGGCATACAACGCCGGGATCACCAGCAGGGTCAGGACGGTTGAGGAGACCATGCCGCCCACCATGGGCACGGCGATGCGGCGCATGACCTCGGACCCCGTGCCGCTGCTCCACAGGATGGGCAGCAGGCCGGCCATGATGGCCACCACCGTCATCATCTTGGGCCGCACCCGCTCCACCGCGCCCTCCAGGATGGCGGTGCGCAGGTCGGTGGCTGATGCCGGGGCGCCCTCCCGCGTCCGCCGGGCCAGGGTGGCCGACCAGGCGTGGTCCAGGTAGATCAGCATCACCACCCCGGTCTCCGCCGCCACGCCGGCCAGCGCGATGAAGCCCACGGCCACCGCGACGCTGATGTTGTAGCCCAGGGCCCACAGCAACCAGGCGCCGCCCACCAGGGCGAAGGGCACCGACAGCATGACGATCAGCGTTTCCGTCAGCCGACCGAAGTTCAGGTACAGCAGCAGGAAGATGACGCCCAGCGTGGCCGGGACGACCAGGGCCAGCTTGGCCTTGGCCCGCTGCAGGTATTCGAACTGCCCGCTCCATTCCAGCCGGTAGCCGGGCGGCAGGCTGACCTTGGCCGCCACGGCCCGCGCCGCCTCCGCCACATAGCCGCCCACGTCGCGGCCATGCATGTCGACATAGACATAGCCGACCAGCTGCGCGTTCTCGGTGCGGATGGACGGCGGGCCTTGGGTGAGGGCCACGCCGGCCAAGTCACCCAGCGGCACCATGGCGCCGTTGGGCAGGGGCACCAGCACCTGGCTGGCGATGGCCTGCGGGCTGTCCCGCAGGTCGCGGGGATAGCGGACGATGACGCCATAGCGCTCCCGCCCCTCCACCGTCGTGGTCACCGTCTCCCCGCCCAGGGCCGTGGCCACCACCTGCTGCACGGCGTCGATGCCCAGGCCATAGCGGGCGATGCGGTCGCGGTCGGGCGTGATCTCCAGGTAGTGGCCGCCGCCCAGGCGCTCGGCATAGGCGCTGGTGGTGCCGGGCACGGCGCGCACCGCCGTTTCCACCGCCGTCGCCAGCCTCTCCAGGGTGGCCAGGTCGGGACCGAACACCTTGATGCCGACCGGCGTGCGGATGCCGGTGGACAGCATGTCGATGCGCGCCTTGATGGGCATGGTCCAGGCGTTGCTGACGCCGGGCAGCCGCAGGGCCTGGTTCATCTCCCGCACCAGGCCGTCCAGGGTCAGGCCGGGCCGCCAGTCGGCCTGGGGCTTCAGGGTCACCACCGTCTCGCTCATCTCCAGCGGTGCCGGGTCCGTCGCCGTGGCCGCGCGTCCGGCCTTGCCATAGACCGACGCGACCTCGGGGAACGACTTCAGGATGCGATCCTGCGCCTGCAGCAGCTCCGCCGCCTTGGTGACGGAAATGCCGGGCAGCGTGACCGGCATGAACAACAGCGTGCCCTCGTTCAGGTCCGGCATGAATTCCGATCCCAGGCGCGACACCGGCCAGGCCGTGGCCGCCAGGGCCAGGACGGCCGCCACCACCGCCACCTTGGGCCAGCGCAGCACCAGGGTGATCAGGGGACGATAGGCCGCGATCAGGGCGCGGTTCAGCGGGTTGCGCGCCTCCGGCACGATGCGCCCGCGCACGAAGAACAGCATCAGCACCGGCACCAGGGTGACGGACAGCAGGGCGCCACCGGCCATGGCGAAGGTCTTGGTGTAGGCCAGGGGCTTGAACAGCCGTCCCTCCTGCGCCTCCAGCGCGAACACCGGCAGGAAGGACGCGACGATGACCAGCAGGCTGAAGAACAGCGACGGTCCCACCTCCCGCGCCGCCGCCAGCAGGGCGGGGGCCCGGGGCTCGCCCGGCGCCAGCCGCTCCACATGCTTGTGCGCGTTCTCGATCATGACGATGGCGGCGTCCACCATGGCGCCCAGGGCGATGGCGATGCCGCCCAGGCTCATGATGTTGGCGCCGATGCCCAGCGGCCGCATGACCGCGAAGGCCGCCAGGATGCCGATGGGCAGGGTGATGATGGCCACCAGGGCGCTGCGCACATGGAACAGGAAGACGACGCACACCGCCGCCACGATCAGGCTTTCCTCCAGCAAGGTATGTTTCAGCGTCTCGATGGCCCGGTCGATGAGGTCGGAGCGGTCGTACACCGCCTTGAGGGTCACCCCCTCGGGCAGCGCCGGCAGCAATTCGGCCAGCCGCCGCTTGACGCTGGCGATGGTGGTCAGGGCGTCGGCGCCGTCGCGCTTGATGACGATGCCGCCCACGGCCTCGCCTTGGCCGTCCAGCTCGCCGATGCCCCGCCGCTCATCCGGTCCCAGTTCAACCCGGGCCACGTCGCGCAGCAACACGGGGGCGGCCCCTGCGGTGTCCGCCTTCAGCACCACCCGCTCCAGGTCGCCGGCGTCGCGGAGATAGCCCCGGCCGCGCACCATGTACTCGGTTTCCGCCATTTCCAGCGTGCGGCCACCGACATCGCGGTTGGAGGCGCGGACGGCGTCCGACACCGTCGACAGGGGGATGCCGTAGGCCTGAAGTTTGCGGGGATCGACCACCACCTGGTACTGGCGCTCGAACCCGCCCAGGGCGGCCACCTCGGCCACGCCGTCGGCCTTGGCCAGCTGGTAGCGGACCAGCCAATCCTGGAGGCTGCGCAATTCGGCCAGCGTGCGGCCGGCACCCTGCACCACGTATTGGTAGACCCAGCCCACACCGGTGGCGTCCGGCCCCAGCGAGGGCGTGGCGCCGGACGGCAGCCGCTTTTGCGCCACGTTCAGATATTCCAGCACGCGGGAACGGGCCCAATAGAGATCCGTCCCCTCCTCGAACACCACATAGACGAAGGAGACGCCGAAGTTGGAAAAACCGCGCACCACCTTGGACCGGGGCACCGCCAGCAGGGCGGTGGACAGGGGATAGGTCACCTGGTCCTCCACCACCTGCGGCGCCTGGCCGGGATAATCGGTGTAGACGATGACCTGGGTGTCGGACAGGTCGGGCAGGGCGTCCAGCGGCGTGTGCCGTAAGGACCAGGCGCCCAGCGCGGCGATGAACAGGGTGGCCGCCAGCACCAGCACCTTGTTGGCGGCCGACCAGTCGATGAGGCGGGCGATCATGGCCTGGCCCCCCCGTTGGACGTGCCCCTGTCGGGTGTGCCCCTGTTGAATGTGGAGGTTGGGCCGGCCGTGAAGGCCTCCAGGGCCGCCTTCAGGTTGCTTTCCGCGTCGATCAGGAAATTGGCGCCGACCACCACGCGGTCACCCTTCCGCAGGCCGTCGCGCACCTCGACCTTGCCATCGCCCCGGGCGCCCAGATGGACGGCGCGCGGCTGGAAACGGCCGTCCCCCAGATCCAGCAGCACCGTCTGCCGGGCGCCGCCGTCCAGGACGGCGGAGTCCGGGATCACCAGCGGGGGCCCGCCATCGCCGCCGGCGCGCGGGGTGTCGATGGTCACGCTGGCGTACATATCGGCCAGCAGGGCGCGGTCGCGGTTGGGCAGGACGATGCGCACCCGGGCCGTCCGCGTTTCCCGAGACAGGGTCGGGTAGATGAAGTCCACCACCCCGTCGAACCGGCGGCTGGGATAAGCCGCCAAGGTGGCGTGGGCGGCCTGGCCGGGGCGGACCAGGCCGACCTCGCGCTCCGCCACTTCCGCCACCAGCCAGACGCTGGACAGATCGGCGATGCGGTACAGCGGCTCGCCCGGCCCCGCGCGCATGCCCGCCACCACCGGCTTGTCGATGACCACGCCATCCGCCGGTGCCCGGACGGGTATCCGGCTGGCGGCCTCGCCGCTGCGCTGCAGCCGCGCGATCTCCTCCGCCGGGATGTCCAGCGCCTTCAGACGCGACACCGCGGCGGACACCAGGTCGGCCGGGCTGCCATGGCCCCCGTTCGCATGGCTGTCCCCGTGGCCGTCCGAGGCCAGCGACCGGGCCAGCAGGTATTCCTTCTCCGCCGTCAGCAGGTCCGGGGCGTAAAGCTGGGCCATCACCTGCCCCCGGCGCACGGTGTCGCCGGTGGCGGCCACGGCCAAGGTCTCCACCCAGCCCTCCGCCCGGGTGGTCACCACGACCTGGCGTCGTTCATCCAGGGCGATGGTGCCGGTGGCCTGCACGGTTCCCGCCAGGGCCGGCACCTCCTCCACCTGGGCGGTCCTGACGCCCAGGGTCTGCAGTTTGCCGGGGGCGACCCGCACCGTGCCCGCCGGCTCGGCCCCGTCGGCGTAGACCGGCAGGTAGTCCATGCCCATGCCGTCCTTCTTGGGCACGGGCGAGGTGTCGGGCAAGCCCATGGGGTTGCGGTAGTATAGGACCTTTCCCTTGTCGGTGGGGGTCTGGGGCGAAGTCTGGGCCTGGGCCGCCGGCGTGGCCGCGAGGGCGATGGCCAGGCCGATCAGGAAACGGGCGCGGGTCATAGCGGACCTCCCACCAGGCGTTCCAGGGCGGCCAGGGCTTTTTGGCCCTCGACCTCGATCCGCAGCAGGTCCAGGCGGGCCTGGTGCAGGCGGTGCTCCGCCTCCAGCACGGCGGTCAGGCTGCCTTGCCCCCGGCCATAGGCGGCCAGCGCGGCTTCATGGGCGCCGCCCAGGTCGGGCAGCAACTGCGCCCGGTATACGCCGGCCTGCTGGCGGGCGGCGTTCAGCGCCGCCAGGGCCTCGGCCAGGTCGCCCTCGATGTCCGCCGCCGTGGCGGCCAGGCTCTGCCGGGTGGCGTTCGCCTTGGCCACCGCCTGGCGTTCCTTCGCCCGCTTCGGCTCCGCCTGCAGGGGAATCTTGAAGCCGACGGTGGCGGTGTAACCGGTGGGGCCGTTGTCGCGCTGGATGGCGCCCACCGCCAGGGTCAGGTCGGGGTACCAGGCCTTGGCGGCCAGGCGGCGTTCATCCTCGGCGCCGCGCACTTCGGCCAGGCCGGCTGCCAGGCGGGGATTGTCGGCCAGGGCCCGGTCGGCCAGCGCCGTCAGGGGCGGGGTGGAGGCCGGCAGGGGACGGCCGCCGGTGGGAACGGCCAGGGCCGTATCCGCCGGACGCGCCAGCAGGGCGTTCAGCCGCGCGGCGGCGGCGCTGCGGTCGGCGGTCAGGCGGGCGTTCTCCACCTCCGTGCGGGCCACGTCGGCGGCGGCCGTCAGGGCGTCGACCTGGCTGCCCAGGCCCTGGCCATAGCGATCGGCCGCGTTCTTCGCGATCTGCCGATCCAGGCGCAGGACGTCACCGTTGACGGCCAAGGCGGCCGACGCGGCGGCGTAGAGGGCGTAGGTGCCCTTGATACGCTCCGCCAATTCCAGGCCGACGGCCCGTTCCCGGCCCCGGGCCGCGTCCACCGCCGCCAGGGCGGCGCTGCGGCGCAGGTCGCGCTTGCCCCACAGGGGGAATTCCTGCTCGACCGTGATGTAGGTCTTGTTGATGCGGGGGCCGCTGGTGCGGTCCACTTCATCGGAATTGACGCGGAAGGTCGGGTCGTCCAGCGCGCCGGCGGCGGAAGCCTCGGCATCGGCCGCCGCGGTTTCCAGCGCGGCGGCCTGCAGGCTTGGGTTCAGGTGCCGGGCGGCGTCCAGCAGGCCGTCCAGGTCGGCGCCCAGCGTCGGGGCGTCAGGGGTGGGGATGGTGGTATCCGCCCGCGTGCCGGACGCGAGCATGAGGGCCAGCGCCGCCACGGCGGTGGCCGTGCGGGCATGGAGGTATCGGGTCATGAGGTTTCCCTTCCCGAAAGGGTATCGGGGCCGGCAGGGCGATGCCGGCGGCGTGAACAGGCCCCGGGCGTCGCTGACCCGAGGCGGCAAGGGCACCCTCAAGGTGCCCCGCTCACGCGGCGATGGGAGGGAAGGGTTCCGGTGTGATGGACAGGCCGGCCATGGCGGTCGACGGCTGCCAGAAGAAGGCGTCGCCAAAAACGACCGGCGCCGGGGGCTGGTCGGTTCGCTCCGGCAGCAGCGAGATGCCCAGGCAGCCCATCTGCTTGAGACAGGCCGCGTTCAGGCCGTGGCAGGGCCCGCCCTTGGCCGGCGTGCCGGCGGAATGCACCATGGGGCAGTCACCGGGCATGGCCGTGGCCGTCACGGCGGAGGGCAGGTCCACGGGCATGGCCTGAACCGTGGCGGCGCCCAGGAAGGACAGCACCAGGAAGGCCAGGACCAGGCCGCGCAGGCATGCCGCCATCCTGCCCAGCCGGTGGGCGGGGAAGGCGGGCGTCTTCCGCGAAGGGGGAAGTGGGCGGCGCGACATGCCGTTAGAGGTAGGCCACACCGGCTGGGATTGCAATGCGACAGCTGAATCTGTCTAAACAAATTCACGCATCAAGGCGATTCCGTCGTTCCGCGGTCCGTTCTACGGCGTGTCCGCCGCGGCGATCCTGGCGGCCTGCTGCAGCACCGTGTCGTCTGGTGTCTCCACGATGGGGAAGGGGATGGCGATATCGGGCGTCACCCCCCGGGCCCGGTTATCGCCATTGGGCCGTACGATGTGGGCCTTGGGGAAGCCGACCGTGATGCCGGTGGCGGGCAGGGTGAACTGCTCCATGGCGCCAAAGGCCGTCGCCATGTCGGCCGTCGGTTCGCCCAGGATCGTGCCGAAGCCGTAATCTTGGAGGGTCGCCGCCACCGCCACGGCGTTGGAGTAGGTCTGGCGATTGATCAGGGCGTACACCTTGCCGGTGAAGCGCTCCCCCTTGTTGGGTTGGCTGTCAGGCATGGTTAGGGCGATGATATCGCCAGGGGCGGCCGTGGCGTACAGGTCGGCGTAGCGTTGCGAGATGGCGCCGGCCGCCACGGGATCCTGCGCGATGCGGTTCCGGTTGGCGGCCACGGCGTCGGCGCTGACCCGTATCTGGAAAGAGGAGAAGAACTGGTAGGGCCGCGTGGCGAACCAAGAGACCATGACGTCGCTGAACAGGCTGTCGCCGCCTGGGTTGCCGCGCAAATCGATGATCAGGCGGGTGATGCCCTGGGCGTTGAAGCTGCGGAAGGCGCCATCGATGAAGGTGCGGAAGCCGGTCACGTCCCACTCCTCCGCGCCCGTTTTCGCCGCCTCATTGTAAAAGGGGCCGGGCCGCAGATAGCCGACGCCGTTGTCCAATACCCGGGCGTCGCGCAATGGCTGCGCCAGATCCAGGGTGGGGGGCGGGACTGGCCGGTCGAGGCCATGTCCGCGTTGGTCCGCGCGGCCAGCGTGATGGTGTCTGACGCCGCTGCGCCTGGCGGCTTCACCGTCACCTTGTACGCGGGCCGGGCGCCGGCCGTGACCCACAGATACAGCGGGAAGTCGTATTCCAGGATGCTGTCCGCCAATGCCGGCGTTTCGGCGGAGATGTGGCGGCGCAGACGGGCCAGCAAGGTGGCGACCGGCACGCCGTCGATGGCCAGGATTTCGTCGCCAACGGCCGGGCGCGCGCCCTCGCTGAGGTTGCGGGCGACGTACACCCGGCCCTCTTTGATACGGACGGCCAGGGGGAAGGCCAGGCCGCCCGCCTTCCGATAGGTGGTCCAGGCGGCGTAAACGCCCTCCACCCGGGTGTGGCCCTGATGGGCGGCGGCGGCCAGCAATTCCAGGCGCGTTTCGGCCTGGGCGCGTGTCGACGGCGTCGTGATATCGGCTTTCAGCCGCTGATGCAGGCGGTCCATGTCCGCCTTGGACGTGAAGGCGTAAAGGTCGAAGACGTCCGCTTGCAGGCGCTGGTACAGCGTATCCAGGTCGGCGCGAACTTCCGTCGCGGTGTAGGTCCGCTCCGGCGGGGTTCCGGCCCCCGCCGGCGCCAGGGTCCAGGCCAGGGCCATGCCGAGAATGAAACAGCCGATGGTGCGCGTGCAGGCCCGCTTCATCATTCCTTGCCCTCTCCCGTTCCGGCTTTCCCGTTCTGGCCTTTTGGCCCGCGCGCCGATATTTGTTAGGCGCCTATGCAGATAATAGTTAGGCGCCTATGTATATGCAAGGAGGCAATCATCATGACCACGGATCACATGCGCCGGCGCGGGCCGCTCGCCTTGGGGGGGCGGCTGCGGCGGCTGACCGAACGCATCGATGAGGATGCGCGGCGCATCTATGTCGAATTCGGCGTGGCGTTCGAGCAGCGCTGGTGGGGCGTGATGGAACAGTTGATGGAGAATGGGGCGGCTTCCGTCAGCGAGCTTGCCCGTGCCCTGGGTATCAGCCAGCCGTCGGTCAGCCAGACGCGGCGGTCGATGGAGGCCGCAGGGCTGATCGAAACCCAGGACGACCCCCGGGATGCGCGTAGCCGCCGCATCGACCTGTCGGCGCAAGGTCGGGCGCTCTATGCCCGGCTGGAACCGGTGTGGGCCGCCATGGACGTGGTGGCCATGGAACTGGATGCGGAAGCGGCGGGCGTCATCACCATGCTGGACCGCTTGGACGCGGCGCTGGCGCGATCGTCCTTATACGAGCGGTTGCGGCGGGTGATGGATGAGGGGCGCTGAGGGCGCCGCGTCCGAACCATCCGGCTTACCCCCGGTGTCGTCTTCGCCCCAGGCGCTACGTTAAACGCCCCATACCCGGCTCCCTCTCCCGGCCCTAGCCTTTGCCCCGTGGTCGCCGCGTCCATGGCGGCGAAAGACCAAAGCGAACGGGAAGGGGATGGTGATGAGGGGGATGTACAAGCCGGCCGGTCTCGCGGCCCTGCTGCTGGCGGCGACCAGCCTGTCGGCGCCGGCGACGGCCTGGGCGGCCGACACGGTGAAGGTGGGCGTGCTGCAGTCGCTGACCGGCACCATGGCCATTAGCGAGGTCACGGTGAAGAACGCCGAGATCCTGGCCATCGAGGAGATCAACGCCGCCGGTGGCGTGCTGGGCAAGAAGATCGAGCCGGTGGTGGAGGACGGTGCGTCCGACCCCGCCATCTTCGCCCAGAAGGCGACCAAGCTGGTCCAGGACGGCGGTGTGGTCACCGTGTTCGGCGGGTGGACCTCCGCCAGCCGCAAGGCCATGCTGCCGGTGTTCCAGAAGCTGAAGAGCCTGCTGTGGTACCCGGTGCAGTTCGAGGGCAACGAATGTTCGCCCAACATCATGTATTCCGGCGCCCAGCCCAACCAGCAGATCCTGCCGGCCCTGCAATGGGCGGTGGAGAAGGGCTACAAAAGCTATTTCCTCATCGGGTCGGACTATGTCTTCCCCCGCACCGCGAACCTGATCCTGAAGAAGCACATCGACGCCGATAAGCTGAAGGTGGCGGGTGAGGAATACGTGCCCCTGGGCGGCACCGATTTCAGCGCCGTCATCGCCAAGGTGCAGGCGGCCAAGCCCGACATCATCTTCAGCACCCTGAACGGCGACAGCAACGTCAGCTTCTTCAAGCAGATGGCCGCCGCCGGCCTGCCCTCGGCCAAGCTGCCCGTCATGTCCTTCAGCATCGGCGAGCAAGAGGCCGTGGCCATGGGCCCCAGCCTGGTGGAAGGCAGCTACGCCGCCTGGAACTACTTCCAGAGCCTGGACGGCGCCGCCAACAAGAAGTTCGTGTCGGCCTACCAGGCGAAGTTCGGCGCGGGTGCGGCCGTCACCGACCCCATGGTCCATGGCTATGTCGACGTCTACGCCTGGAAGGCGGCGGTGGAAAAGGCCGGCAGCTTCGATCCGGAGAAGGTGCGGGCGGCGGCGGTGGCGCTGGACTATCTCGACACCGCCATGGGCAAGGTGAAGTTCGCCGCCAACCAGAGCCTGGTGCAAACCGGCTATATCGGCCAGCTGGACCCCACCGGCCAGTTCAAGATCATCTGGCAGTCCAAGGGCACCATCGACCCCGATCCCTACGACCCGCTGGTCTTCCCCGGCAAGAAGTGCCCGGCCTCTTGATGCTTGTGACTGTTGATCGGTAACAATCAACAGTCCCCTCAATCGCCGGGCGCCGCCATCCGGCGGCTTGGCTTCCTCGCTCCGCCCTCCGGTACTCGCTCCGGCGGACGCGGTCGCGTCCTAGACCTGAGGCTTAGCCTCAGGTCGTTGGGCATACAGTAAGGGGAACGGTTATGGGTCAATGGCCCCTGGTCGCTGGGCAGATCTTCAACGGGTTCAGCGTCGCCTCGCTGTACGTGCTGGCGGCCCTGGGTCTGGCGCTGAGTTTCGGCCTCATGCGCGTCATCAACATGGCGCACGGCGAGATGCTGATGTTGGGCGGCTATCTCGCCTACCTGACCTTGCAGGTGGTGCCGGGGCCGCTGGGTATCCTGGCCGCCATGCCCGTCGCCTTCTTAGGCGCCGCCGCCGTGGGCGCGGTGCTGGAGACGGCGCTGATCAAGCGGCTGTCGGCCCGGCCGCTGGACACGCTGCTGGCCACCTGGGGCGTCAGCCTGATCCTGCAGCAGGCCGCCCGCAACATCTTCGGCGCCATCGGCGTGGACGTGCGGGCGCCGGAATGGCTGAACCACGCCTACACGGTCCCTTCCGGCCTGTTCGAGGGCCTGACCATCCCGGCCACCCGCCTGTTCATCCTGGCGGTGGCCTTCGCCGTCATGGGCGCGCTCAGCCTGCTGTTGGCCAGCACGCGCATCGGCTTGCTGGTGCGCGCGGTGAACCAGGACCGGGGCATGGCGGCGGCGGCGGGCATCAACGTGCGGGCGGTGGATCTGTCGGTGTTCTGCCTGGGCACTGGCATCGCCGGCCTGGCGGGCGTGGTGCTGGCCCTGCTGGGCCCCGTCACCCCCAATGTCGGGCAAAGCTACGTCGTGCCGGCCTTCCTGGTGGTGGTGCTGGGCGGCCTGGGCAGCCTGAGGGGCACGGCCATCGCCTCGCTGATCGTGGGGCTGTTCTCGGCCCTGGTGCAGATCCTGGTCGACGTCAGCCTGGCGCAGGTGCTGCTGCTGCTGTTCGTCATCGGGTTCATCCAGTTCCGTCCCCAGGGGGTGGTGGCCGTGCGGTCCCGCGCGCTGGACGCGTGAGGCGCACATGAAGGAGGACGGCATGGACATGGGCATGCGCAAAGAAACACCGCTGTCGGGGGGCCCAGTGACGGGGGGCATGGCGCGTGCCGCCATCGGCCGGCCAATGGCCTTATGGCTGGCGCTGGTGGCCCTGGCCGCGTTGGCCCCCTGGCTGGTCTCCGCCTATGAGCTGAACCTGCTGGCCCGCTTCCTGGCCATGGCGCTGCTGGCCATGGGCCTGGTGCTGGTGTGGGGCCAGGGCGGGGTGCTGAGCCTGGGCCAGGGCGTGTTCTTCGGCCTGGGCGGCTATGCCATCGCCATGCACATGAAGCTGGCGGCGCTGGGCGACGGCGACCTGCCCGACTTCATGGTGTGGAGCGGCCTGGACGCCCTGCCCTGGTGGTGGGTGCCGTTCAAGAGCCCCCTGGTGGCCCTCCTGGGCGTGGTGCTGGTGCCGGGCGCGCTGGCGGCGCTGTTCTCCTGGGCGGTGTTCCGGCGGCGGGTGGGCGGCGTCTATTTCGCCCTGATCACCCAGGCGCTGGCGCTGGCCTTCGCCACCCTGCTGATCAGCCAGCAGCCCTCCACCGGCGGCTTCAACGGTCTGACGGATTTCCAGACGGTGATGGGGGTGGAGCTGGGGACGCCAGCGGCGAACCATGGCCTGTACTGGCTGACCCTGGCCCTGGTGGTGGGGGTGTTCGTGGCCCTGCGCGCCCTGATGGCGTCGCGCTACGGCACGCTGCTGCGCGCCATCCGCGATGGCGAGAACCGCATCCGCTTCCTGGGCTACGACCCCACGCCGTTCAAGGTGGTGGCCTTCACCATCGGCGCCGTGCTGGCCGGCCTGGCCGGCGCGCTGTTCACCCTGCACGCCGGCGTGGTGTCGCCGGCCCTGGTGGGCGTGGTGCCCTCCATCGAGATGGTCATCTGGGTGGCGGTGGGCGGGCGCAATAGCTTGGCCGGCGCCGTCGCCGGCACCCTGGCCGTCAACCTGGCCAAGGACGGCGTCAGCAGCGCCTTCCCCGACCTGTGGCTCTACGCCCTGGGCCTGGTGTTCGTGCTGGTGGTCACCCTGTTGCCCGGCGGGCTGGCCGGCCTGGTGGCCGACACCACCGCCACACCCTGGGGAAAGCGCCTGAAATCCCTTGTCGTCGGAGGATCGAAATGAACGCGACGGCGGCCACGGCCCACCACATCGGCACCACCGCGCCCGCCAGCCCCTTGCTGTTGGCGGTGGATGGGGTGACAGTGGACTTCGACGGGTTCAAGGCCCTGAACGGCTTCAGCCTCACCCTGGACCGGGGCACCCTGCGGGTGCTGATCGGCCCCAACGGGGCGGGCAAGTCCACCCTGTGCGACACAATCATCGGCCGGGTGCGGGCCACCAGCGGCCGGGTGATCTTCAAGGACCAGGACATCACCCACCTGCCGGAGCATGAGATCGTGCGCCGGGGCATCTGCCGCAAGTTCCAGACGCCGGGCGTGCTGCCCGGCCTGTCGGTGGTGGACAACCTGATGATCGCCGCCCAGCGCGACCGGCGCTGGTGGTCGACCTTCCGCCACGGCGTGGCGGCGGAGGAGAAGGCCCGCGTGGCCGAGATCCTGGAAACCATCGGCCTAGCCGACCGCGCCGCCGCCCCCGCCGGCCAATTGGCGCATGGCGAGAAGCAATGGCTGGAGATCGGCATGGTGGTGGCGACGCGCGCCGACCTGCTGCTGCTTGATGAACCCACGGCCGGCATGGGCCCGGCGGAAACCAGCCAGACGGCGGCCCTGATCCGCCGCCTGGTCGGGCAGCACACCGTGCTGGTCATCGACCATGACATGAGTTTCCTGGAGCAACTGGACGCCCGCGTCACCGTCATGCACCAGGGCCAGTTCCTGAAGGAAGGCAGCGTGGCCGCCATCCGCGCCGACGCGGACGTCGCCGCCGTCTATCTGGGCCGCGCCAAGGAGGACACCCATCATGGCTGAACCGTTGCTGACGCTCACCGGGGCGGCGACATCCTATGGCCAGAGCCAGGTGTTGTGGGACATCGACCTGGCGGTGCCCGCCGGCGGCGCCGTGGCGCTGATCGGCCGCAACGGCGTGGGCAAGACCACCCTGCTGAAGACCATCATCGGCGCCCAGCGCCTGACCGCCGGCCGCATGACCTTCCAGGGCCGCGACGTCAGCGCCCTGGGGCCCCACCAGCGCGCCCGCGCCGGCATCGGCTACGTTCCCCAGGGCCGCCACATCTTCCCCCACCTGACGGTGCGCGAGAACCTGGAGACCGGCCTGTCCGCCCTGGCCGGCCGGGCCGGCGGCGCCGGCGCCATCAAGGCGGGCATCCCCGACCACATCTTCGACCTGTTCCCCAAGCTGGCGCAGATCCTGAACCGCAAGGGCGGCGTGCTCAGCGGCGGCGAGCAGCAGCAACTGGCCATCGGCCGCGCGCTGGCGGGCCAGCCCAGCCTGCTGCTGCTGGACGAGCCGACGGAAGGCATCCAGCCCTCCGTCGTGCACCAGATCGAGGACGCCTTGCGCCGCATCCGCACCGACCTGGGCGTCACCGTCCTGATCGTGGAGCAATACCTGGACTTCGCCTGGTCCTTCGCCGACAGCTACCGAGTCATGCAGCGCGGCCGCATCATCCGCGCCGGCAGCACGCGGGAGGAGACGGCGGCCGAGGTGGCGCATCTGGTGAATATTTGAGGCCGGGTTAAGCAGTCCATGGATTGATCAGCGGCACGCCGCAGCCCGAGAAATCATCGATGTTGCGGGTAGCCACCGCAGCGGCGAGTGAATGGGCGATTGCCGCGATCTGAGCGTCCAGGGCGGAGATGGGGCGTCCAGCCTGACGTCTCGCTGTGGTAATGCCCGCGAATGATATTGCGGCCTGAGTGTCGAAGGGCAGTATTCTGCCGGCGAAGTCGGCCACAAACATCTGTAGCGCGGCATTCTCCAGACCTGCCCGTCGACGTCCCTTCGGAAGCAGCGCGATGCCCGACAGGATTTCAGCTTGGGTGATGGTGGTGGTGAACAATAAGGACGAGGCCTGTCCCATAAGCCAACGCAAGACGGCATCTGATGGTGCGGGGCGCATCAGCTCCGACAGCACGTTGGTATCAAGAATAATCATTCCGTGAAGCTAGGCGGATTACGTAATGGCTCACGGGGGGACAAAGCCAGCTCCACGCCACCGAATGGGGCGAAGCGGCGGCGGATCGAACCCGCCAAATCCGCCGGTGCCGGCGGCAGGTCACGAACCAGAACGGCCTGGAGGATGTACCGCGCCTCCTCCTCCATGGAGCGGCCATGGTCCGCCGCCTGGGCACGCAGGCGGGTTTCCAGCGGTTCTTCCATATTTCGGATGGTGAGGCTGGCCACGGCATTCTCCAATAATCATGTGCCACGGGAAGTTTAGGCGGTAATGATCAGCACGGCAACGGTGGCGACCTCTACCCCGCCATCACCCGCACCGCCACGGCGGCGGCCGACGCCCGGTTCTCCACCCCCAGCTTCACGAAGATCTGCTCCAGGTGCTTGTTCACCGTGCGGGGGCTGATGCCCAGGATGTCGCTGATGTCGCGGTTGGATTTGCCGTGGGCGATCCACACCAGCACCTCGGCCTCCCGCGCCGTCAGGCCCAGGGCCTGCTGCAGGGCGCGTTCCGCGCGGCCGGCGCCGGATTCGCTGATGCGGAACAGGAACTCGTCCGGTTCCGTCTGGCTGAGATAGGCGACCTCCAGC
Organism: Nitrospirillum guaranorum; assembly: GCF_034653275.1. NCBI lineage: Bacteria > Pseudomonadati > Pseudomonadota > Alphaproteobacteria > Rhodospirillales > Azospirillaceae > Nitrospirillum > Nitrospirillum guaranorum. The sequence goes on from NZ_JAYEES010000001.1 coordinate 724,137, forward strand.
CGACGGCTGTCCTGCGCATCGGGGCTGTCGATCAGGATGGATTGGTTTGGTGTGCCGTCGCGGCGCAGCTGGGCCAGGCGCTCCGCCACTGTCGGGGGCAGGCGGTCGGGGGCGTTCCCGCTGGCCCCATCATCGGGGAAGAAGGCCGCCAGCAGGCGCTGGGCCTGGGGGGTGCACCAGCGCAAGAGCCCGCGCGCGTCGGTCGCCAGCAGATAGCGGCCGGTGGTGTCCAGGGCGACCTGGGCGCCATAGGCCACGCGGGCGTTGGCCAGGTGCACGCGGATGCGGGCCAGCAGCTCATCCACCACGATGGGCTTGGTGACGTAGTCGACGCCGCCGGCCTGCAGGCCCTGCACCACATGCTCCGTCTCGCTGAGGCCGGTCATGAAGATGACGGGCAGGTGGGCCAGGGCCTGGTCGCGCTTCAGCCGGCGGCAGGTCTCGAACCCGTCCAGCCCGGGCATGACGGCGTCCATCAGCACCAGGTCCGGCGTCACCTGCTCCAGCAGCGCCAGGGCGCTTTCGCCGTCCGTCGCCACCAGCACGGTCAGGCCCGCCTGGTCCAGGGCGTCGGTCAGGAAGCCCAGGGTTTCCGGCGTGTCGTCCACCACCAGCACGGTGTCGCGGCGGCCGGGGGCGGCCTGGACGGCATCAGTCATCGGCGTGCTCCACCCGGCCCTGTCCATCGCCAGTATCGTCATTGTCCCCTCCCGCCTGTGTCCGTGCCGCCTCCAGCACCGCCATATAGCGCTTCAGATCGAAGGCGCGCACCAGGGTGCACAGCTGGGCGGCGAAGGCGGCGACCTCCGGCCCCTCGCCCTCCAGCTCGCGCAGCTTGGCCTCGATGCCGCGCACATGGCCGATGCGGCCCAGCTGCCACAGCGCCTCCAGATGGGGCTGCGCCCTGGCCGGCGCGGCGTCCGACGCCGCGGCCGGTACCGGCGCGGGGGCGGCCGGGGCGTACAGCCATTCCAGGCCCAGCAGCGCGCCGATGCGCTGCAACAGCGCGTCCATGTCCACCGGCTTGACGATGAAGGCGTCGTGCGCGGCGCTGCCGCCATCCTCATCCCCGGCGGCGGCGCGGCCGGGGGTGTAGTCGTGGGCGTTGGCCGACACCATCATGATCTTCAGGCGCGGCAGGTCCAGGTCGCGCAGGGCCGCCGCCGCCTCCCACCCCGTCATGTGGGGCATGGAGATGTCCAGTAGGGCCAGGTCCGGCCGGCACTCCCGCGCGAGATCCACGCATTCCCGCCCGTCGCGGGCGGCGAACAGCAGGAAGTCCAGCGGCCGCAGCAGGTTCTGGATCAGGGCCAGATGGTCGGGGTCGTCGTCGGCCACCAGCACGCGCAGGCGCGGGCCGGCATAGCCGTGGATGGTCCGGGCCGCCGGCGGGTCGTCCGGGCCGGATTGCGCCTCCGACAGCAGCAGGCGCACGGTGAAGGTGCTGCCCTGGCCGGGCGTGCTGGCGACGGCGATTTCCCCGCCCATGATGCGGGTCAGCAGGCGGGTGATGGTCAGGCCCAGGCCGGTGCCGGGCACGGCGCGGGCGTTGGCCATTCGCCCCCGCTCGAACGGTTCGAAGATGCGCTCCCTGTCCTCGGGCAGGATGCCGAAGCCGGTGTCCGACACCTCGAACTCCGCCACCTGGCTGCGATAGCGCACGCGCAGGGTGGCATGGCCCCGCGCCGTGTACTTCAGGGCGTTGGACAGCAGGTTGATCAGGATCTGGCGCAGGCGCTTCTGGTCGGTATGGACGAAGGCGGGCAGGTAGGCTGGGCGGTCGTAATGGAACTGGATGCCCTTGGCGGCGGCCTGCAAACGGAACATGTCGACGATCTGGTCCAGGAATTCCACCAGCCGCACCTTGTCGCGGGTCAGGCGCAGCAGGCCGCTCTCGATCTTGCTGATGTCCAGCAGCCCGTCCACCAGGTTGGACAGGTGCTCCGCACTGCGGCGGATGACACGCACGCCGTCCGGGTTGCGGATGCTGGCGTCGCGTTCCAGCAACTGGGCGTAGCCGAAGATGGCGTTCAGCGGCGTGCGGATCTCATGGCTGATGCCGATGATGTAGCGGCTCTTGGCCACGTTGGCGGCCTCCGCCACCTCCTTGGCCTTCTGCAGGGCGGCGTCGGTGCGCTCATGCGCCTCGATCTCCTCCATCAGCATGCCGGTCTGGCGCGCCGTCTCCTCCTCCGCCACCCGCCGGCTTTCCAGGGCCAGCACCAGCAGCCAGGCGGCCACGCCGGAGACGATCAGCAGGGCGAAGAAGACGATCCACAGGGTGGTGGCGACCACGCCGCGCGCTTCCGGCACGGCGGCGCCATACTGCATGCCGATGAAGGACAGCAGGCCGCCGTTCACCAGCGTGAAGACGGCCATGACGCCCAGGAAACGGGCCGTCCGGGTGCGGGCACCGCCCGCCATGCGGCTCGGCAGCACAGCGTCCATCAGGCGGGCCAACTGGTCGGTGATGCGGCTCTCTTTCTTGCACAGGTCGTGGCAGCGGCTGTCCAGCGTGCAGCACAGGGAACAGATGGGCCCGGCATAGGCGGGGCAATGGGCCATGTCCCGCCGCTCGAACACGTTCTCGCAGATGACGCAGCGGGCCTCCGCCGCGTCAGCCGGCAGGTCGGTGTCGGGCCGCGCCAGGTAATAGCGGCCCCGGGTGGCCTTTGCGATCAGGGGGGCGGTGACGAAGGCCACGCCCAGGCCGATGAACGGCGCCATGGCCTGGGGCAAGGGACCCAGCAGCGGCCCGAAGGCGCCCAGCGAGGCGAGGGTGGAGGCCACGACCGACAGGGCCATGGCGCCCACGCCCACCGGGTTGATGTCGTAGAGGTGGGCGCGCTTGAACTCGATGCCCGGCGGGCTCAGGCCCAGGGGCTTGTTGACCACCAGGTCGGCGGTCAGCGCCCCGATCCAGCCGGCGGCGAAGTTGGCGTACAGGCCCAGGATGCCGCCGATCACGCGGAAGATGCCCAGCTCCATCAGCATCAGGGCCAGGATGACGTTGAACACCAGCCAGACGACGCGGCCGGGATGGCTGTGCGTCAGGCGGGAGAAGAAGTTGGACCAGGCGATGGAGCCGGCATAGGCGTTGGTGACGTTGATCTTGATCTGGCAGACGACGACGAAGACGCCGGTCAGCACCAGGGCGGCGGTGGGTGACGACAGCATCTCCTGGAAGGCGATGTAGAACACCTCCGTCGGCTGGGTGGCCTGTTCGGCCGACAGGCCGTGGCGCAGGGCCACCACCGCCAGGAAGGACCCGGCCAGCAGCTTCAGCCCGCCCATGGCGACCCAACCCGGCCCGGTGGTGATCAACGCCGTCCACCAGGCCCAGCGCCCGGTCTTGCGCAGGGTGGGCAGGAAGCGCAGATAGTCCGCCTGCTCCCCGATCTGGGGCAGCAGGGACAGGAGCATGCTGGCCGCCATGCTGAACAGCAGCGGGTCGATATGGCCGTCGGCATGGCCCAGCGCGCCGGGGAACTCCCGCCACGCGGCCAGATCCGCGCCGTGGTTCAGCGCCAGATAGGCCAGGGGCGCAAGTTGCAGCAGCAGCCAGAGGGGCTGTGTCAGCAGCTGCATGCGGCTGATCAGGCGGATGCCGTAGACAGCGATGGGGATGACGACCAGGGAACTGATGATATGGGCCAGCCACAGCGGGATACCCAGCGCCATCTGCAGCGCCGCCGACATGATGCTGGCCTCGATGGAGAACAGCAGGAAGGTGAAGCTGGCGTAGATCAGGGAGGTGAGGGTGGACCCCAGGTAGCCGAAGCCGGCGCCGCGCGTCAGCAGGTCGATGTCCACGCCATGGCGGGCGGCGTAATAGGTGATGGGCAGGCCCACCAGGAACATCAGGATGGCCACGGCCAGGATGGCGGCGCTGGCGTTGGCGTAGCCGTAGGTCAGGGTGGCGCTGCCGCCGATGGCCTCGCACGCCAGGAAGCTGATGGCGCCGAAGGCGGTGTTGGCCACGCGGAACGACGACCAGCGCCGCGCCCGCGTGGCGGTGAAGCGCAGGGCGTAGTCCTCCAGCGTCTGGCTGGCGGCCAGCTGGTTGTATTGGCGCCGTTCCCTGACGATCCGCTGCCGCGCGCTCATGCCCCCCGCCTTTTCGCCTGCTGGCGCCCTGGCGGCCCTGACTTCCCCCATTGGTCCCCGTGCTTTCTTTCCAAGCGGCCCCAGAGCGGCGGGCCAAGAGTGGCGGCCCCGCGATCGACTTTACCGGTCGCGGGGCCATAGGGAAGCCCCCTCAGGAAGGGGTGCCGCCCCGGGCAGGCTTGGTTCGGGGCACAGGGTCGGCTGGCCGCCGCCGGCAGCATAGGGGCGGTGACGGGGCGGCCCCATGGGGCGTTTGACGTATGGGGGCCTGAATTCCTTAAAATTGCAGCTGCACGCCCAGCACCACGGCGTTGCCGTCGGATTTGCCGGTGGTGCTGGTGATGACATATTCGGCGCTGATGCGGGCGTTGTGGCCGTCGATGACGTAGTTGACGCCCAGGTCCGTCTGGCTGGTGGAGATGCCGGTCAGGTCCGCGTCGAAATGCTGGTAGCGCACCGTCGGCTGGAACTGGCCCCAGCCCACCTTGGCCGGAAACAGGAAGGCGCCGCCCACCAGATAGGCCTTGCCCTGGGTCAGGCCGCCGACATTGTCGGTGGGGCCGGCGCCGCCGAAGCTGCTGGGCACGTCGGCCACGCCGCCGGTATCGTACTGGTAATAGGCGCCCTCCAGCGTCACCACGCCGATGCCGTCCAGCTTCTTCTCAAACAGGCCGTCCACGTTCCAGGCGGCATAGTCGCCCCGGCGGGCCAGCGTGCCCACGCCGTCCTGCTGGTACTGGGCGGCGAAGGCCAGCGTCAGCACATCGACGGAGCCGTAGTAGGTGCTGCTGGTGTAGTAGGCGGGGTCGGGCTCCGGATCCAGGAAGTTATAGGCGACGCGGCCGGCGTACAGCAGGTTGTCGGACTGGTTGCTGGCGCCTGTCACACGGTTGTGCCCCTCGAACGCGCCGACGGAATAGACCAGCTTCTTGTCCAGCAGCTTGCCCCAGACGGTGGCGCCGTCATCGCGGCCGGCGAACTTGGCCGGGTATTGCGACACGGTGCCGGGATAGGCCCAGGTGTTCAGGTAATAGGGACCGTCCAGATTGGCGCGGTCGCTGGGCGGCAACATGCGGCCGACCCACAGGTTGATGCCGTCCGCCGGCTCGAACTGGGCGTAGCCGTCCAACACCTCCACCCGGCCGGCGCTGTCGCGCTCGGTGTTGAAGGTGGCCTTGATCATGGGCGTCAGCTGGCCGCTGATGTAGAGGCGCACGCTGTCCAGGTTGAAATCGGCGGAACGCGAGGTGCCGTCCGGCGCCCCATCCTCCACGCTGGTGAAGCTGGCGCGCACGCCCAGTCCCACTGTGATGGACTTATCCCCGCCGGCGGAAATGGTCTCGCCCGCCCGCGCCGCCAGGGCGGGCAGGATGAAGGCCGTAGCCAGAAGCGCCAGGCGCAGGCGGCGTTGCGTCGTGTTGATGATGCCCGACATGATGTACTCCCCCGTCCGTATGTCCCGTTGCCGTTATCGGTGCCGGGAACTCATGCCCCGGTGTCGGCTTCCGGGGCAGGATGGGGGTGGCGGGGCGAAATCCTAATACGTCAAACTGCGTATGTTTTGTTTGCTGGCGAGGGGATAAATAAATGATCACTGTGCGAGAGCTGGTAGCTTCGCAAGCTTGATTTTCATTTGATGAATTGGCCTTTGCCAGGGTGCGCTGTTTTCTATTTTCGATTTCACATTAATAAACGCCGATAATTCAGCGCCGATCTATCGCGGCGGGCGAGAGGGCTGGGTTTCGGCAATGGCGATGAGGCCGGTCATCCCGTATCCCAGCCGGACGGATCGGAGGGAGATCTTGTCACCGGGGAAGCCGCCCGCCAGTAGCATGGCCCGCAGGTCCAGGGGTGTGAACAGGCGGTGGGTGCCCGTCCCGGCGAACGGCCAGCGCTGCATGGTGGCCGCGTCGGTCACGTAGACCACCAGCCGTCCGCCCGGGCGCAGCACGCGACGCGCTTCCCGCAGGACATCGGCGGCGTTCTGCCAAAAATAGGCCACGTTGACCGCCAGTATCCCGTCCACCGCGCCGGCCGGGAGCGGCAATGTGTCGAAGCGGCCGAGATGAAGGTGCAGCCGTCCTTGCTGCCGGGACTGCCGGTTCAGCTTGGCCGCCTGGCCCAGCATCACCGCCGACTGGTCGACGCCATGGACGGCGCCGGCTGGCGCCACCGCTTTCACGGCCAGGGCCAGCCCATGGCCCGGACCGCAACCGAGCTCCAGGACCGTGTCGCCGGGGCGGGGCGCCAAGGCCTCCACCGCCACCCGGTTGGGACGGGCGTTCAGCCGGGTCATGGCCAGGCCCAGCACATGTCCCAGGATGCCGGTGGGATGGCGCAGTTGGTTGCCCAAGGCGTGCCAGACCGCGCGGAAGCGGATCGGCGGCCGCACCAGTTGGTTGAAGGCGTCCATCACCCGGCCGCCAGTTTCTGTTGCGCGCGCTTCAGTAGCGCGCGGATTTCGACGCGCCGCCCCGTGTCCCAGACGGGTCGGTCGGGGGTGGGCGGCACGTCCAGGCCGTGGGCCAGCACCTCCGCCGCTTTGCGGTACTCCCCCTGTTCGAACAGGAAGTCGCCATAGAAGTAGTTGGCGTCCAGGCCATCGGGATTGATCGCCAGCCCTTCCTCCAGGTAACGGCGGGCCTTGTCATCGTCGCCGAAGCTCAGGGGGAAGCCAGGCACCTTGTAATAGAGGGAGCCGAGGCTGGTGGGCACCGCACCCCCCACCGCGCGATAGTCCAGGCGCCCGGCTGTCTCCAGCAGCGTGCGCGCCTCGCGGGCCAGGGAAAGCGCGCCCATGCCCCCTTTCAAACCGGCCAGACTGCCAAGGGCCAGGGCTTGCCAGATCAGGGGTTCGGCATGGCCGGGGTATTGCGACGCCAACTGGCTGGCTTGGTCGGCCAGCGCCGCCATGGCTTGCACGCGGGCGTCGTGATCCGTCACCTCGAACGAGATGTGGGACCAGTCCCGTTCCACGGCGGCCAGGGCGGCCAGCATCGCGGACGGTGTGGCATCGGTCGCGACCGTGTGGGCGATGGCCTCGCCCTCCATCGGCGACGCGCGCCCGGCCGCCGGCACCGACAGGGGAAGGAAGGCGACCGTCATGGCGAGGGCCAGTCGGCGCGCCCGGGGCGTGAAGGGTGTATCCATGGGCGGCGGTTCCTTTCAAAGCAGGGGAAGGTGATCGACACGGGGGCTGGCGACACGGGGGCTGGCGCGACGGCCGGGCTGCGGCGTTGGCGCCGGCGGCATCAGCGCGCCCAGGGGGCCGCGCCGCAATTGGCGCCGCACCGCGGCATCGACCAGGCGGGGGAATAGGCGCTGCAGCAGGACGAAGAAACGTTCCGGGCCGGCGGGATAGGCGGTGTCGGCACCGGCCAGCGCGGCGGCCCATATCCGTTTCGCGATGTCCGCCGGCGGGTCCGTCGGCATGTCCAGCAGGGCCAGGAGGGGTTCAAGGGCCTCTGTCGCCGGCGTGCGGGCGCCCCGCGGCGCGGCATAGGTCACGCCCACGCCCTGGCATCGCAATTCCCGCCGCAAGGCGTCGGACAGGCCGCGCAAGCCATACTTCGACGCGCAGTAGCCGGCGAAAAGGGGATAGGGGATGTCCCCCAGGAGGGAGCCGATGTTGACCACCCGCCCGCCGGCGGCGGACAGCAGCGGAAGGAAGTCCCGGGTGAGGGCCAGCGGCGCCATCAGGTTGGTGGACAACAGCGCGGTCAGCGTCTGGTCGTCCATGGCCGACACGGCTCCCGCCCAGACCAGGCCGGCGTTGTTCACCAGAAAGTCCAGACCGCCGGCATGGTCCCGCACGGCGTCCATCAGGGCCTCGCGATCCTGGGCTAGGGTCACGTCGGCGGGCAGGACCAGGCACCGGGTGCCGGGGCGCAACAGTGCCCTGGTGGCGTCCAGCGGCGGACGCCGCCGCCCGACCAGAACGACCCCGAGCCCCCGCCGCGACGCCTCGACCGCCAGCGCTTGGCCTATGCCCGAGCCGGCGCCGGTGATCAGCGCGGTCATGCCGCTGGCGGCGGGGTCACGCGGCATGGCAGGCCCCCCCTTGCGTGCCGTCCATGCCCCGGCTCAGGTCGCGGAAGATGTCGCCATACAGGCGATAGACCATGTTGGCCGTGTCGGCGATGACCGCCAGCGCCTCCGGCGTGCGCAAACCATCGACCAGCTGCTGGAAGAAGGCCACATGCTCCTGATCCAGCGCCCCGTGGGATGTCAGGTAACGGAAGCCGGAGGCGCCGTCGGTCCGGTAGGCGCGCCGCAGGGCGTCGGCCGCGCGGGAGGCCAGCAGCGTCGACATGCCCTCCAGCACATGGACCATGCCCAGCAGGGCGTAGGGGCTGACCCGCTCTATGGTGTCGTAGACATAGGCCAGCATGGCCCGGCAGGCCTGGCCCGGCGGGGACGCGGCCACCTGCGCGGCATCGCCGCCCACCGCGTCGATGTCGTCCAGGATCCACTGCTCGTGCCCCTGTTCCTCGATGATGTAGTCGAACAGCGCCGCCCGGTAATCCTCGTCTTCCGTCCGGGCCGCCGCCAGGGCCAGCAGCCGGCAGGTATGACGCACGTGATGGTAGGCCTGCGCCAGGAAATCGCGGTAGAGCGGCAGCGGCACGGCCCCGTCCATCGCCATGCTCAAGACGGGGATGGACAGGAAGGCGCCACGGGCGTGGGCGGTCTCCGCAAGCAGGCGCTGATAAGGGGTCGGTGAGGTGTCAGGCACGGGGGGCCTCCGTCAAGGGTCTGTGGTCGAAAGGGCCGGCGGATGAAGCTGTGGGTGGTAGGCGGCCGCGGTTTCCCGGCGGCGCAGCCGGCCGTTGGCGGTCAGCAGGCCGCGCGCCGCCACGTCGCGCAGCGCTGCGACGTGGTGCCGGCGGGGCCGGGCATAGGCGGGCAGGCCGGCGGCGGCGGTCGATGCCATGGCGGCGATGGCGTCGTCCCCGGCCGTCTGGAACCAGGCCTCCGCGGCCGGCGCCGGAACCAGCAACACCGCCAGCCCGTCCATTCCGCCATCGCTGAGCAGGCAATGCGACAGCCGGGGGTCGTTCAGGAAATGCGCTTCCACCCATTCTGGGCTGATGTTGCGCCCCCCGGGCGTCACGATCAGGGCATCCCGCCGTCCATGGACCGTCAGGTGGCCGTCATCATCGAAGGCGCCCAGGTCGCCGGTGCGCCAGGTCGCCGGGCCTGCGGGCTCATTCGCGGGCGCCATCCCCAGATAGCCCGACATGACCGACGGGCCGGTGACAACGATCTCCCCCTCGTCCAGGGTCACGTTCAGGCCGGGCAGGGGCCGGCCCACCGTGCCCGGCCGCCGTTGGCCCGGCCGGTTCAAGGCCACGACCGAGCAGCACTCGGACAGGCCATAGCCTTCATGCACGGGAATGCCCAGGGCCCAGGCCCTCTCGGCCAAGGCGGGCGGAACGGCCGCCCCGCCCACGGCCATCAGGCGCAGGTCTGGCGGAACCGTGCCGCCCGTTTGCTCCAACTCCGTCACCCAGGCGGCCAGCAACTGGGGCACCAGCATCAGGCAGGTCGGGGCGGCGGCGGTGATGGCGTTGGCCAGCCGCAGGGGGGCCGGGCCGCCGATGCCGGCCGTCAGCCCGGGCATCAGGGTCACCCGCGCGCCGGCGGTCAGCGGCATGGTGATGGCGCAGAGGGTTTCCAGCAACAGCGCCATGGGCAGAAGGCTGACGTAGTGATCGTCGGGTCGCGCGTCGATGGCCTGGGCCAGCGCCAGGGTGCTCCACGACAGCTGGCGTCCTTCCAGCAGCACACCCTTGGGCGTGCCCGTGCTGCCCGATGTGTAAATGACCTGCCGCGCCGTGCCGGCGGGGTCCAAGGCCGCCGTGGCCGCGATCATGGCCGGGACGGGCCGCATGGGCAGGCCCAAGGGGTCCGCCAGGCCCGGATCGATGTCGGGGGTATGGATGATATGGGTTATGCCGGCGTCGGCGGCGATGTGCCGCCACTGGGCGGGTGAGAAGAAGGGCGGCAGGGGGACGGCGGTGTAGCCCGCCTGCCAAATGGCCAGCTGGGCCACAACCCAATCGACCCGGTTGCCCCCCAGGATGCCGATCACCGGGCGCGCGCCGGAACGCGCCAGCGCCGTCAGCGCCTGCGCCGTACCCGCGACGCGGGCCGCCAGCGTCGCATAATCCAGGGCCGAGGCGCCGTCGGTGAGCGCCGGCCGGTGGGGCGTGACGGCGGCGTGCCGGCGGATGGAACGCAGGATCTCATGCATGCGCCGCCGCCTCCACGCCTGTCGCCCGCGTCAGCACGGGGCTCAGGAACGGCCAATCATCCGCCGCGCACACGGCCGGGGCGCTTTCATAGTAGCGCCCCCAGGCGGCGGCATCGGCCTGGCGGGCGGGGTCCGCCTGGGTCAGGACCAGCAGGGGCGGATAAAGGCGCGCCAACAACCGCCGCAGGCGCGACGTGGCGGTGAAAAAGCACCAGTCGTATCCGTCAAGGGCCCCCCGGCAGGCCAGGCTGTGGAAAAAGCCGGCGGACAGGTCGGCGCGGCGGCTGACCAGGGTGGTGATCTCGAACACCCGCGCGCGGTGCACGTGGCGTCCGCTCCTCTGGCCCAGAACGCGCTCTATGGGCTGGTCAAGATAGGCTTCGGAAAAGAAACCATCGCTGGTGGTGCGCACGCCGGCGGCACAGGCGGGGTTCCCGCGCTCATCGAACGTCGCCACCATCAGGCGGGGAAAGCGGCCGATGCGGGCGCCATAAGCCTGCGCATAAGTCTCGCGGACCAGCTGCTCCACGGCTGCCCTCGATGGATGGCTGGCGGACAGGGCCACGATGTCGGGAAGCCTCGCCTGGGCCGATACGGACCTGCAGGCGTCTTCCGCCGGGACCGGGTAGGGACGGGGGTTCGCATTCATGGGGACGCGCCTTCGCTGGTGGAACCGCGCCTCGGCCGCCGTCAGGGCGGTGAAGCGATGGGTCCCATGCTAGGGCCACGCGTCGTGGAGTTGTGTGGACTTGCCCACCGGCTCTGTTCAGTTCTGCGGCGTGTTCCGCGAGAAGGGCAGGGTGATTTCAACGACCAGCCCGGTGGGACGGTTGTGTGTCGCCCTCACCGTTCCGCCATGCAGCTCCACCACGCGTTTGCAGATGGTCAGGCCTATGCCGGTGCCGCCGGTGTCACGGGCCCGCGCCGGATCCGCGCGGTAGAACGGATCGAACAGCTGCCCGATGGCGTCATCGGATACCCCGGGGCCTCTGTCGGCCACCGTCAGGCTCAGCCCGGCCGGGGTGTTCCCCGCCGGTGCCGCCAGGGTCACGGTCACCGGCACGCCGGCCGTGGTATAGAACAGCGCGTTGCGGATGACATTCTCGATGGCGCGGCGCAGCAGGTCCGCATTGCCGGGAAGGACGCCGCCGTCCGGCAACTCCGGCGCCACGGCCAGGGCCAGGTCGCCCTGCCGGTCGGGCCGTTCATAGGCGGCATCGGCGATGATGGCGCGCAGCAGCTCCGGCAGATCCACCGGCGCCCGATGCAATCCCGCCGCCGCCCCCTCCAGCCGGGCCAGGGTCAGCAGTTCCGAGGCCAGGGCGGCGACGGCCGCGATCTCCCGCTCCATCCGGTCGAAGTGGCGGGGGGCCTGCGGCTCCACTTGGCGCCGGGCCAGGCCCAGGGCCATGCTGAGCCGCGCCAGGGGCGACTTGATCTCATGGGAAATGTCGCTGATCAGCCGCCGCTGGGCGGTCACGGCGGCCTCCAGCTCGGCTGTGCGGTCCGCCACCTTGCCTTCCAAGGTCAGGTTCAGGTGTTCCAGGTCGCGCATGCTGCGGTCACGCTCCGCCCGGGCGTTGCGCAGGCTGGCCGTCATGCGGTTGAACGAGCGCGCCAGGAAGCCGAGTTCATCCTGGCTGGTGACCGGCACCTGGATGTCCAGCTGGTCCGTGTCGGCGATGACCCGCACCGCCCGGGTCAGCTCCATGATGGGCGCCGTCAGCCGCCGGCCCATCCAGCGCACGAAGGCGAAGATGGGCACCGCGAGCAGGATGCCCAGCAGGGCCAGTTCCAGCGCGACCCGGCGCAAGGGGCGCGTCACGGCCGACATCGGCTGCGAAACCACCACCTGCCAGGACCGCAGCAGGCCATCCCGCTGCACGGAACGGCCGGTGATGTGGCTTTCCCTGTCCATGTCGGGATCGGCCGCGCTGGACAGGACCGCGGGATGGGGAGGGCGGCGCACCAGCACCGTGCGGGGCTCCACCCCGCTCAACAGCGTCTCGACCATGGTCCATGGCAGGGCGATGACCAGGGTGCCCACGCGATAATCCGGGGCGAAGCTGCCGAAGATGGGAATGGCCAGGGCGACGACATCCCCGCCACCCAGCGGGTTGCGGTGCTTGTCGAAGAAGGTGACGCCGTGGGCCGTCACGGTCCAGGCGGCCGGAAGACGGGTGCCGCGCGGCGGGGCGCCGTCGTCGCCATCGGCGTCGGCGATCAGGGTGCCGCCGGCATCGAAGGCGTAGATTCCGCCGGCCAGCCCGTACAGGCGCTGCAGCGCCTCCAGCGTCGTTCCGATGCGCCGGTCGACGTCGCCGGACACCAGGTCGTTCATTACCTCCAGCTGGGCCCAGGCGGTCAGGTCCGTCGCCAGTTCGTCCATCCTGTTGCATAGACGCTGGTATTTCAGGTCGGCCACCTGGGCCAGCCCGCCTTCGGCGGACTCCAGCAGCGACCGGTGCACGCCCGTGTACACCACCGCCGCCGTCAGCCCGTAGGTCAGCAGGTATATCGCCAGCAGCGCGCCGACGATCTTGCGTCCGATGGAACTGCCGATCACGGCCTTCATGGGCCGCCCCCGCCAGAACCGGCCGCGACGGGCAACCTGGCCAGGATCACGACGCCATCCGGCACCCCGCCGCCGCCGCTGACGTACCCGACCGAGCCCGGGACCCGGCGGATGAAGGTGAGCAGCGCCTGTTCGGATTCCTGGACCACCGGCGGCGCCTTGCCCTTGAAGTGCATCTCGTTCCAATAAACGATCAGGCTGGCGTTGTCCTGGTGCAGGACACCGGCCGTGAAGCGGGCGCGGAGGTCACTGGAGATCTCGCGGTTCACGGGGATGATCGCGTTCCCATCGGGCCACAGGGTCAGGCGCAGCAGGTAGATCGCGGCGACGTCGCCGGTGCTCAGCGAATGGCCCAGGGTCACCGACGGGTTGGCTACCACCAGGATGTCCTCTCCCCGCGCCATGTCCGACAGGAACAGCCCGATCAGCACCGCCAGCAGGGGCCGCCGCCGCCGCATCAGAACAGCACGGACCAGGAGGCGAACAGGCCGGTGGGGTTGACCGGCGGCCCACCGACGTTCAGCAGGTATTCCAACCTGAAGACCATGGCCGGCTGCGGCCGGAAGGCGAAGCCGGCCAGGACGTCCTGGGCCGTCCGGTCGCTCACCGGAACGGCCTGCCCGGCGGTGGCGGACGCGGTGCCGCGCCCATCATAAATCTCGTACCAGCCGTAGACGGACCAACGGTCATCGAGCGCGTAGGACGGCGCCACATACGCGCTCCACTCCAGGCTGCGCGGCGCCTGCACGCCAGCCGGCTGGGACAGTGAGGACACCACCCCTTCCCCTTGCAAGGTCACCGGGCCCATCGTGTACCGGAAATCCACCCCGCCCAGATGCTGTTCCACCCCCAGCCGGTCGATGGTGCGCTGGACCGAAAACCCCACCTTGTCCAGCAGGCCCAGGGGAAAGCTGACGTGCAGGCCTTCCACCAGGCGGTAATGATCATCGACGATGCTGTCCGGCCGCGCGGAGAACTCATCCATGGGTTGCCAGTAAACCTGGACGTCCGGCCAACGGGCCTTGGGGTCATTGTACAGCACCGACAGGCCGGTGGCGTACTGGCTGAAGCCGCGGTAGGTCGCCGCCGGCCGGATGGTGGACAGGACCAGGGGGGCCGCGTGGATCTGGTTCCAGTCCCCGACCGGCGCCAGCATCTTGCCGAACCGTATGGTGAAGCCGTCCGGCAATTGGACATCGTCGTAGAGACGCTCCAGCACCAGGTAGCCGCCACCCTTTCCGCCGTCACCGCCGTCACCCCCCTTCGCCCAAGGCAGGAGGTTGAGCCCCGTCAGCTCGGCTTCCATGAAGGGATTGACGAACATGCCGACATGCGCGCTGGCGTAGAGGCTGAGATCCTCAAGGCTCAGGGTCTTGCGGCCCTGGTCGGGCAGGCTGGTTACCAGGCTGGAATAGCCCGCCAGATTGACGGAGCCGACGTTGAGCCCTTGGCCCAGCACATAGCTGTCCGCCGGTTCGGCTTCCTGCGCCCGGGCCGCGCCAGCCGCCAGCGCGGCGGCCAGGATGGTGCCGGACAGGCAGGCGGCCTGCGCGAAACGGGGCAGGTGCTGGAAGGTATGGCCCATCGGACCCGATCCCCGCCCAATCACGACGGGGGCGGGCACGATGGGGGCAGGGCGTAAAGATAGCCGACATTGCGGATGGTCTTGATGGGCTGTTCACCATCATCGGCGGTGGCATCGAGTTTACGCCGGACCTTGCTCACCAGCGTGTCGACGTTGCGGTCGGCGCCGGCCGCGTGATGCCGGCCGAACGCCGCGGCCGAAAGCTCATCCCGGGAAATGATACGGCCCGCGCCGCGCAACAGGTGTTCCAGAAGGCTGAATTCCGCCGAGGTCAGGTCCAGCCGGCATTCCCCATTCCAAGCGATGCGGGCGGTCGGGTTGAGCCGGACCCGTCCCACCTGCAGGTCCGCCGGCGCCTTGCCGGCCCCGCCGTTGACGCCCCTGCCGTTGATGCCCCCGCCGTTGACACGGCGCAGGACGGCGCGAATTCGGCTCACCAGTTCACGGGGATTGACGGGCTTCGGCACGTAGTCATCCGCACCGATTTCGAACCCGACGATGCGGTCGATGTCGTCGTCGCGGGCCGTCAGCATGATGACGGGTACGTCGGATCGTTGGCGAAGGCGTTTCAGGACGTCGAAACCCGACAGCTTGGGCAACATGACGTCCAGCACGATCAGGTCCGACTCCTCCGGCGCATGGTCGAAGCACGCGGCGCCGTCATGGGCCACGTCGACGGCGAACCCGTCCTGTTCCAGATACTCGCGCAGCATGTCCGCCAGC
The DNA here is from genome assembly GCF_034653275.1 of Nitrospirillum guaranorum. NCBI lineage: Bacteria > Pseudomonadati > Pseudomonadota > Alphaproteobacteria > Rhodospirillales > Azospirillaceae > Nitrospirillum > Nitrospirillum guaranorum. The sequence continues at coordinate 739,383 of NZ_JAYEES010000001.1, forward strand.
GCGACATCATCGTCAACGAGCAGTATTCGATCCATGCCTGATTATTGGCGAACAGGGGAGCCAAGTCGACAGCCGGCCCTCGGGGGAAGGGCGATTTGGGTTGGGCGCGGCGGGGGCGGCAGGACACCCTGGACGGGGCGCCCCGCCGCCCGCGACGCGAACGCGATCAAGCCTTGATGTTGTTGCCCCGGTCCTTGTCGACGGACCCCGTGTCCACGTCGCCATCGCCATCCCGGTCCAGGGTAACGGGTTGCTGCGGGGCGGCCTGGCTGGCGGTGGTGTCGGCCGTCGCGGCGGGGGCGGCCGGTCGATACAGGGCGGCGGAACTGGCGTACCCGCCAATGGAAGAAATGCTCATGATCGTAACTCCACGGGAAGTGTCGGTCGGTTCGGTTGCGTCGTCGCTTTCGCCGTCAATATACCCCGCGGCCTGGAGGGCGATTGTGGAGTTTTGTGGAGTCCTGCGGAATTGCGGCTGATGGGGTGCGCTCAGGACGTACAGCGCGCGATGGCTGTCTTAGTGTTCCGTCAGTGAGACGGGATGTCCAAAATTGGCGTCTATCGGGTGGAATTTGGATCAGTAACTTACAGGGTGTCTTCTGACCCCAACCTGGAGTGATCCTCATGACCATCCTTGTTACTGGCGCCACCGGCCGCGTCGGCCGCCACGTCGTCGACCAGCTCGTCAAGCGCGGCGCCCCCGTTCGTGTGCTGACCCGTGACCCGTCCAAGGCCGGTTTCCCGGCCGGCGTGGACGTGGCGCGGGGCGATCTGCTGGACATCGACAGTCTGCGCGCCGCCTTCACCGGCGTGGACACGCTGTTCCTGCTGAACGCCGTCACCGGCGATGAGTTCACGCAGGCGATCATAACCCTCAACATCGCCCGCGAGGCGGGCGTGCGGCGGCTCGTCTACCTGTCGGTGATCCACGCCGACCGCTTCGTGAACGTGCCGCACTTCGCGGTGAAGCTGGGCGCCGAGCGCATGATCGAACAGATGGGCTTCAGCGCCACGATCCTGCGGCCCAGCTACTTCATCGACAACGAACTGATGATCAAGGACGTCATCGTCCATCATGGCGTCTATCCCATGCCCATCGGCGGCAAGGGCGTCGCCATGGTCGACGCCCGCGACATCGCCGAGGTCGCGGCCATAGAGCTGATCCGCCGCCGGCAGGGGCCGGCCGACTTGCCGGTCGAAACCATCAACCTGGTGGGCCCCGATACGCTGACGGGGGCCGACCTGGCGGCGATCTGGTCGGACATCCTGGGGCGTCCAGTCGCCTATGGCGGGGACGACCCCAGCGGTTTCGAGCGCACCATGGCCGGCTTCATGCCCAAGTGGATGGCCTACGAAATGCGCCTGATGGCCGAGCGCTATGTCAGCGACGGCATGATCCCCGAGGCCGGCGATGTCGAGCGGCTGACCCGCATCCTGGGCCGCCCGCTGCACTCCTATCGCGACTTCGCCGCCGGCATCGCGCCCTCGGCCTGAAGCGAACCTTCCTCAAAGGCGCGCCCCGGGCTGCGGCCCCGGGGCGCGCTTTGAAAGCGACGCACCGGCGGAGAGTGAATGACCCACGCTCACGCCGGCGACACCTCCAGCAGCAGCGATTTCTCGAAGCTGACCGTCAGTACCGGATGGGCCGACGGCACCATGCCCAGGTCGCGCTCATCGACATAGTCGCGCACCCGGAAGCGGCCCCCGGCCGGCAGCCCGCGCAGGGTCAGGGGGCCGCTCCAGTGGGGTGCGTAAAAGGCGTAGTAGTAGCGTCCGCCGCTTTCCACCAGGTGGCCTTCCGGCTTGTCGAAGCCGATGTCGTAGACGTCGCCGCGATAGAGGCCCTCGGCCAGGCGCTTGTCGCGGTAAAGCCCGATCCATTTCTTCCAGTGGGCTTCGCGCTCCGGCGTCAGCAGGAAGGAGTCCTTGGGCTTGGGATCGACCGGCCAGGTGAATTTGGTCGAGACGATCCCGCCGATCCCGACGGTGGAGGCGAAGTCGTCGCCACCGTCGGACAGTTCGACATGATCGCCGGCGAAGGGAGCCGACGGGCCCATCAACGCCTTCAGCGTCTTGCCCTTCAGCCGCACCTGCCACGAGGATTCGGGGTCCGAGGCCGGTACCTGGTTGACGTAGGGAAAGTCGTAGACGCTGTAGGCGGTGCCGCAGGGGCAGAGTTCGACGACGGTGTCCTTGTCGATGGCCATCGCCGCTTCGTAGATGGCGCGGAAGAAGCCGGGCAGCGCCTCGACCGACTCCTCGGGCCGGGCATGGTTATGCGCCGGGTTGTGGCAGGGGGCCACGCCGTTCAGGTGCTGCCCATCGATCTTCAGCCCCTTGAACCCCCAGTCGCCCAGGAACTTCCTCACCAGCGCCACCGTGTGGGCGCGGGTCGGCTCATAGGCGGGGCACAGGTAGAAGCTGTTCCACCAGGTGACCAGCTGGGGGGCGCCCTCCTTGGACAGCAGCAGCATGTCGGTGTGGTCGTGCAGCAGGTCGCTGCCCGGTGCCGCCGCCAGCGGCGCGTACCACAGGCGCGGCTTCAAGCCGCCCTGGCGGATGCCGCCCACCAGTTTCAGGAAATCGGCCTCACGCCCGGGATATTTGGCGGGGTCGACCACCCAATCGCCGATCGCCTTCTGCCAGCCGTCGTCGATCACCGCCCAGTCCAGCCCCAATTCCTTGGCTTTGGGCACGGTGGCCTCGATCAGCTCCGGCGTGCAGGACCGCTCATAGCCCCAAGCGCACCAGATGGGTTCGAAAGAGGCGGCGGAGGGTTGCGGCGGCCGCACGCCCCGGTCGGCGGCGATGCGGCGGTAGGCGTCGAGCGCCGCGAAGTAGTCGCCCGGATGTACGGCCAGAAGGGTCTCCAGCGTCTCGAAGGTCCCACCCGGCGCCAGCACGATGTCGCGCTCGGCGGCCAGGGCCAGGCGCGCGCCGCCCTTGTCCTCGCTGACCGGCAGCGACACCAGTTGCGGCACCGGCGCCAGATGGCCGACGGCCAGCCCGCCCTCACGCCGCCACAGGTCGGCGATGGGCGGGCCGCCGCCGTAATCCGAGGACGACATGCCCAGATAATTGTCCTGGGCGAAGCCGACCTTCACCGGTTGCAGCCAGTCGCGCCGGTCGGCATAGGTGCCGCCGGAATAGGACCAGAAGGCGGGGGCCGGGCCGCCCGGTGGCAGCAGGCGATGCGCGCCGTTGCGCCAGCCGGTCGCCGCCACGGCCTTCGCGGTCGTGTTGCGGTAAGAGACCTGCATGAGCGCCACGCCGGGATAGCGCGCGTACTGGCGCAGGATCAGGGTCTTCTCGATGCCCTGCCCGGACAGGCCAGTCAGGCGCAACTGGCGGCCGGGGCCGTGGCCGTCGTCGATGGCCTGCGCGGTTGTTTCGCGCCGCTCGAACAACAGGGCGTCATGGCCGCCGACCAGGGATAGGGTCTCGCTGGCATCGAAACCCGTCAGCCACAGCGGCTTGCCCTCCGTCACCAGGGCGATGCGCGACCGCATCTGGCCGTCGAACTCCAGGCGCAGCCGGTCATCCGCGAACACCGCCGCGTCCCCCGACGCCGCCAGCGCCTGCATCGGCGTGGCCATGGGTGCGGCCAGCGCCAGGCTGGTCGTCATCTTGAGAAACGCGCGACGCGAGGAGGGCAGCTTCATGGCGAGTCCAGGCGATTATCGATTTCGTTCGCTTGAAAGGCTAAGGCGAACGAAATCGAAATTCAATATGAAGATCGCAATAAAACGAAACTTACCGGATCGCGTTCGTCCCTACACCCGACGCAGATCCACGCCCAGCGACCGGCAGGCGGTGGCGATGGTATCAGGCGCCCCCTCATCGGTGATCAGCATGTCGATCTCGCCCACCCCGATGATGCGATGCAGGCAGACCCGGCCGAATTTCGAACTGTCGGTGACGGCGATGGTCTGGCGCGCCACGTCCGCCATCTTGCGGTTGAGGATGGCTTCGGCCTCGTGATGGGTCGTGACGCCGCGGTCGATGTCGATGCCGTCCACGCCCAGGAACAGCTTGTCGACCGCCAACTCGCCCAGCGCCGCCACCGTCTGAGCGCTGTAGAAGGCCATGTTCTTGCGCCGCAGCTCCCCGCCAATCAGCACCACGCGGATATGGCTCTTGCCGGCCAGCTCGGTCACGATGTTGAGGTCGTTGGTGACGACGGTCAAATCTTCGATATCCGGCAGGAAACGGGCGATTTGCAGGGTGGTTGTGCCGGAATCCAGCACGATGGACTCACCGGGGTTGATCAGCCCGGCGGCGAAGCGGCCGATGCGCTCCTTCTCCGCGTGCTGCAGCTCCAGCTTGGCCGCGACCGGGGATTCGATGGCGGCCGTCGTCGCCGAGGCGACCACGTCGGAGGCGATGGCGCCACCATAAGAGCGCGCCGTGACGCCGTGCTCCGTCAGGAAGTGCAAATCCTTGCGGATGGTCTGCATCGAAACGCGGAACCTTTTGGCCAGGTCCGCCACCTGGACGCTGCCGTGCTGGCGCACCATGGCGCTGATCTGGCTGCGCCGCTCGCTGGTATCGCGCTTGATGCTCATCTTTCGTTTTCCTGGCCTTGATCGCCTACGAGTGCGGCACTTGCCCAGGCGCGTCAATTGGAAAAACCGTCCGCCCTGACTTCGTTCCGGAATACGCGATTCAGTATGTTGCGTTTTCTATCTTCTTTCAGTAAGGTCGCGAAGTGACAAGAAAACGAAACTTATCAGAACAGACATCAAGGGAGTGCCGCGTGTCCAGTATGGCCGTCCCCGCCTATCGCCGTCCCTGGCTGCTCTTCGCGCTGCTGACCACCGGTTTGTGGGGGGTATGGGGCGCCTTCGCCGGCGCGCCGGCGGAAAACGGCTTTCCCGAGACGCTGATCTATGTGGTGTGGGCGTTCACCATGATCCCACCGGCGCTGTACGCCCTATGGCGGGTGGGCTGGAGTTGGCCCTGGGATCGCCGTTCCATGATGTATGGCGCGGCGGTCGGGTTGCTGGGCGCCGGCGGCCAGATGATCCTGTTCCACGCGGTGCGGATCGGCCCGACCTATCTGATCTTTCCGGTCATCGCCTTGTCGCCGCTGGTCACCATCGTCCTGTCGGCGACGCTCCTGCGGGAGCGGGTGACCTGGGTCGGCGGCCTGGGCATCCTGTGCGCCCTGGTGGCGCTGCCGTTGTTCGATTTCTCACCCGGCGGCGCCGGGGGCGGGCAGGGCCTGGCCTGGTTCGTCCTGGCGCTGCTGGTGCTGGTCGCCTGGGGCGTGCAGGGCTTCTTCATGAAATACGCGGCGCCGGTGATGAGCGCCGAGGCCATCTTCGCCTACATGGCGCTGACCGGGCTGTTGCTGGCCCCCGCAGCACTGGCCATGACCGACTTCTCGCAGCCGATCAATTACGGCTGGTCGGGCCCGGGCCTGGCCGCCGCCACCCAGATCCTCAATTCGATCGGGGCGCTGACCCTGGTCTACGCCTTCCGCCACGGCAGGGCGATCGTCGTTTCGCCCCTGGCCAATGCCGGCGCCCCGCTGATCACCGCGCTGATTTCGCTGGCGGCGCTGGGGCTGGTGCCCGCCGTCCCCAAGTTGGCCGGCATCGGGCTGGCCTTCGCCGCGGCGGCCCTCCTTACCATTGAACCCGAGGACCAGGCATGAAAGCGATACTCGATCTGATCGAACGGCACCGCGCCGGCGAACCGGTCGGCATCTATTCCGTCTGTTGCGCCCATCCGCTGGCGATCAAGGCGGCCCTGCGCCACGCCCGCGAGGCGGGCGGCCAGGCGCTGATCGAGGCGACCTCCAACCAGGTGAACCAGGAAGGGGGATATACCGGCCTTCGCCCCGACGGCTTCCGCGACCTGGTCCTGGGCCTGGCGGACGAGGCCGGCCTGCCGCGCGACCGTGTGCTGCTGGGCGGCGACCATCTCGGCCCCAACGCCTGGCGGACGATGGACGCGGGTGAGGCGATGAAGCGGGCCGCCGTGATGGTGGCGGATTATGTGACGGCCGGCTTCCGCAAGATCCATCTGGATTGTTCGATGTCCTGCGGCGGCGATCCGCGCGGCCTTTCCGACGCGGTGATCGCCGAGCGCACCGCCACCTTGTGCGGCCACACCGAGGCGGCCTGGAAAGCCGTCGGCGGCGAACCGCCAGTCTACATCATCGGCTCGGAAGTGCCGGTCCCCGGCGGCGCGCAGGAGGCGCTGGATGAACTGGCGGTGACCGACCCGGACGCCGTGCGCGCCACCCTCGAGGCGCATCGCCAGGCCTTCGTTCGGCACGGGCTGGAGGCGGCGTGGGACCGGGTGGTCGGGCTGGTGGTCCAGCCGGGTGTGGAGTTCGACAACCACCATGTGGTCGATTACGTGCCGGCCAAGGCGGAAAAGCTGAGCGCCTCGATCGAAGGCCAGCCGCATCTGGTGTTCGAGGCCCATTCCACCGACTACCAGAGCGCCACCGCCCTGGCCGCCCTGGTACGCGATCATTTCGCCATCCTCAAGGTCGGTCCCGGCGTCACCTTCGCCCTCAGGGAGGCGCTGTGGGCCCTCGACCGCATCGGCCAGGAATGGCAGGGCGACGACCGGGCCGCCAGCCTGCGCGACACCGTGCTGGCCGCCATGCATGACGACCCGACCTATTGGAAGCCCTATTACGAGGGGCGGGGCGCCGAGCTGGATCTGCAGCTGCAATACAGCCTGTCCGACCGCATCCGCTACTATTGGCCGACCGGCAGGGTCGCCCGCGCGGTCCGCCGGCTGTGCGCCGCCTTCGACGCCGACCCGCCCCCCTTGGCCCTGGTTAGCCAGTACATGCCCGCCGCCTATGAGGCGATCCGCGCCGGCGCGCTGGCCCTGAAGGGCGAGGACCTGGTTATCCACCACATCCGGGAGACGCTGACCCCGTACTCCCGCGCCTGCGATCAACGGAGCACCCATTAATGACTTTCACCGGATTGGCCGCCGACGAGTTGGAGGCGCGCGGCGGCGGGTGGACGGCGCGCGAGATACGCCAGCAACCCGCCATGTGGGCCGCCACCGAACAGCTTGCGCAGGCGCTGCGCCCGCGCGCCGAGGCGTTCCTGGCACCTTTGATGGCGCGCCCCGACCTGCGCGTGGTGCTGACCGGTGCCGGCAGCTCTGACTATATCGGCCGCTCGCTGGTGCCGGACCTCCTGGCCGGGCTCAACCGCCGGGTCGAGGCCATCGCCACCACCGACCTGGTGGTCGGCGGCGCCCAGCTCTTGCAGCGCGACGTGCCGACCCTGCTGGTCTCTTTCGCCCGCTCGGGCAATAGCCCGGAAAGCGTCGCGGCCACCGAAATCGCCGAGACCTACGTGGCCCAGTGCCGCCATCTGATCATCACCTGCAATGGCGACGGCGCCCTCTATCGGCGCCATAACGGCAGGCCGGGCAGCCTGGTCGTATTGCTGCCCGAGGCGACCCACGACCGGGGCTTCGCCATGACGTCGAGCTTCACCTCAATGGCGCTGGCGGCACGGCGTCTCCTGTTGCCGGACCAGCCCGTCGACGTCGCCCGCATCGGCGCGGCGGCGAACCTGGTTTCCGCCGAACACGGCGGCTCGCTGGCCGCCGCCGCGGGTGGCGGGTTCAAGCGGGTGGTCTATCTGGGCAGCCGCGGCCTGGCGGGCATCGCCGACGAGGCGGCGTTGAAGCTGCTGGAACTGACCGATGGCGAGATCGTCGCCATGGCCCAGACGCCGCTGGGCTTCCGCCACGGACCGAAGACCTTCGTCGACGGCGAGACGCTGGTGGTGCTGTTCCTGTCCAACGATCCGCAGGCGCGCCGGTATGAATTGGACGTGGCGCGCGAGATCGCCGGCGACGGCATCGCCGGCCGGCTGCTGGTGCTGGCGGGGCAGGGGCATGGCCTGGACGGCCTGGGTGCCGACCTGGTCCCTGGTTTGGAAGCCGCGTCAGATGCGGAGCTGAGCTTTCCCTACCTGGCCTGGGCCCAGGCCTTCGCCCTCGGCCGCTCGCTGGCCCTGGGCCGCACGCCCGACAACCCCAGCCGCACCGGTGCGGTCAACCGGGTGGTGCAGGGCGTGACCATCTATCCCGAGCCGGAGGGGGCCTGATGTTTCTCGGCGTCGATGGTGGCGGCACCAAGACCGCCTTCCTGCTGCTCAGCCCTGAGGGCGCCGTGCTGGCCCGCCATGAGGGCGCTTCCTCCTACCATCCCGAGGTGGGGATTAAGGGGGTGCGCGCCGTGCTGGCCGATGGCGTGCGCGCGGTGCTGGCGCAGGCCGGCCTGCCGCCCGCCGCCATCCGCCAGGCCTTCTTCGGCCTGCCCACCGTGGGTGAGGACCCGGCCACCGACCCCCTCCTGGCGGAGGCGGCGGGCACCGCCCTGGCTGGCGACCGATACAGCTGCGGCAACGACATGGTCGGGGGCTGGGCGGGCGCCCTGGCGTGCGAGGACGGCATCGTCGTCACCGCCGGTACCGGCTCCATCGCCTACGGCGAATACCAGGGCCGTGGCGCCCGCGCCGGCGGCTGGGGCGAGGTCTTCGGTGACGAGGGCTCGGCCCATTGGATTGGGCGCGAGGGGCTGGGCCTGTTCTCGAAGATGAGCGATGGACGCATGCCGGCCGGCCCGCTGCTCGATCTGGTCCGTGCCCGCTTCCAACTGGCCCGCGACATCGACCTGTGCGGCCTGGTCAACACGCCGGGCGGTGCCGCGCGCAGCGCCGTCGCCCAGGTGTCGCAGACCGTGGCCGCCGCCGCGCAGGCCGGTGACGAGGCCGCCAAGGCGATCTTCATTCGCGCCGGGGCCGAACTGGCCCGCCTGGCCGACGCCGTCCGCGCGGGCCTGGGCGTGCTGGAGGGCGAGGAACTGGCCCTGTCGTATGTCGGCGGCGTGTTCCGCGCCGGCGCCCTGGTGCTCGACCCCTTCGCCGCGGCGCTGGAGGCCGGTGGCCATCGCTATCGCCTGCAAGCGCCGCTGCTGACCCCCGTGGTCGGTGCCGCGCTCTATGCCGCCCGCGCCGGCGGCATCCGTTTCAGCCGCGAGCAGGTGATGACGCTCGCATCAAAATGAAAGCGGCCTCGAATGCCGCGACCGAACAGGAGGTGGAAAGAATGAGGAGAGGTCTTAAGACGACCCACAGAACGCCGCAAAGCGCCTGGATCCTGCCGATGATCCTGGCGATGGGATGCGGGGGTGGGGCCTGGGCGCAATCGGCGGGTTCCGGTGCCGCCAATGGTCCCTCCGCCACGGGCGAGTTGGAGGAGATCGTGGTCACCGGCATCCGCGCCGACCTGGAAAAGTCGCTGGAGGTAAAGAAGAACGCGTCCGTCGTCCTTGATTCCATCAATTCCACCGAGCTGGGGCGCTTCCCGGACGCTGACGTCGCCGATTCACTGGCCCATCTGCCAGGCATCACCATTTCGCGCACCACCGGCGGCGAAGGCCAGAAGGTCAGCGTGCGGGGCCTGGGGGCGCAATATAATATCGTCACGTGGAACAACCGCATCCTGGCCACCGACGATGACGGCCGCGACCTGGCCTTCGACGTGCTGCCGTCCGAAGTCATCACCGCCGCCGACGTGCTGAAATCGCCGCAGGCGTCGGCGCTGGAGGGCAGCATCGGCGGCACGGTGAATTTGCGCACCGCCAGCCCCTTCGATAATCCCGGCCTGCATGGCGGCGTCCATGCTGAGGGCGACTACAACGACATGTCGACCCTGCACGGCCAGAAGTACACGGCCTTCCTGTCCGATACCGATTCAACCGGCACCTGGGGAATCCTGATCGGCGCCGTGCATTCGGACAACAATATCCGCACGGACTCGCTGAACGCCTACCAGCAGAACATCTACGGCCCGAACACCTATCCGTTCGACGGCAGCGGCAATCCGCGCCCCCTGGCGGCGACGCCCTGCTGCATCACCTTCGGCTCCATCTATGACGAGAAGAAGCGGGACGCGGTGTCGGGCAGCATCGAATGGCGCCCGACCGACACGCTGAAGATCGCCGTGGACGGGCTGTGGACCCGCCTGCAGGACCCGCAGGTGGGCTACAACGAGAGCTATTACTTCCCCTACGGCAGCGACCAGAACGGCAATCCGACCTGGAATAACGCCACCTACCAGAACGGCATCATCAGTGGCGTGTCGGTCAATGACTTCCAGCCGGAAATGGTCAACAACACCATGGCCCGCAAGGTCGACACCTCGCTGGTCGGCCTGAATGCCAAGTGGCAGGCCACGTCGCGGCTGACCCTGGCGCTGGATGCCTACCGCTCGGCCGCCGATCGGCCCGAGGGCGGCAAGGACACCTTCATGACCGCCGGCCTGGTGTCCGCCACGCCCTACGCCGAGGACATCCTGAACATGTCCGATAGCGTGCGCGGACTGCCCAGCCTCAATGTCGCCATCCCGCCCAGCCAGCTGGGCCTCGGCGCCTGCCCGTCGGGAACGGCCAGTTCGACCAATGCCGGATATTGCTCCTACACGGCGCTGATGAACTCCGGCTTCCTCAACGACAACAAATACTGGTCGACCCACTATGTCGGTCTCAACGGCTATACCGTGAAGGACCAGGTGCGGGGCATCAATCTCGACGGCACCTACGACGTCAACGCCTTCTTCATCGACCGCCTCACCTTCGGCGGGGGAGACGCGGCGCGAGAAGACACGCCTGGACATCAGCAACGACTGGGACAATGGCTCGGGCCAGTATGGCACGCTGTACAACACCGCCGGCTGCCCCATCCAATGCAACCCCTATTCCTTCGCCTCGCAGGGCTATGACGTGGTCACCATGGTCAGCCCGCCCAATTTCATGCAGGGCGCCGGCGGTTCCTTCCCGACCACCCTGCCGCGCCTCAACTCGGCGGCGCTGCTGAACTTCCTCAGGAGCCTGAACGGCAAGCCCAACCCGTTCTATTGCCAGAACTACCCGACCGTCTGCGAAGCGCCCTACACGGCGTTCGACTTCTCGCAGACCCTGCCGCAGGAAAACCCCTACAACTCCTACAGCGTCAAGGAACGCACCGACAGCTTCTATGTCGAGGCGGAGATGTCGGGCGCGCGGTGGTCGGGCAATATTGGCGTGCGCGTGGTGCGCACGGAAACCGACGCCAGCACCGCGGCGGCCGTACCGGTGTCGCTGTGGACCCCGACCGCCGTCGGCGCCACCCAGACCTGGAACGTGCAATACGCGACCGGCCAGGCCTCGAACTCGCACGGCTCCTACATCATCCCGCTGCCGTCCGCCAATTTCGCCTACTGGGCGATGCCCGAGGAACTACAGCTGCGCGCGGCGGTGGCCCAGACCCTGTCGCGTCCGAACCTCAACCAGCTGGCGCCGACCTCGTCCAACAACGCCATCAACGGCGAGCCCCAGCTGTTCTACGGCGGCACGGCCGGCCTGCGCCCGATCAAGGCCTGGCAAGCGGACTTGTCAGCCGAGTGGTACTACATGCCGCACGCCGCCTTCACCGTCGCCCTGTTCGGCAAGCGGATCCGCGACGACATCTATGAAGGGGTGTCGACGAACGTCGACCTGGGCACCATGCAGTATATCGGCGGTCCGCCGGGCACCGTGCCCGGCACCCCCTTCCTGTGGACGGTCACCGCCCCCTCCAACGGCGCCAAGAGCACCTTCGCCGGCATCGAGCTGACCTGGCAGCACATGACCGACCTGGGCGTGGGCATCCATGCCCAGTTCACCGCCACCAGCAGCCAGGGCTACGACCAGAACGGCAAATCGCTGGGCGCGATCGACCCGGTGCCGCCCATAACCTCGTCGCTGAGCCTGATCTACGACAAGGATGGACTGTCCGGCGACATCACCTGGGACCACGCGTCCGGCTACACCTACGCCTGCTCGATGTGCACCGAGGTGCCCGGCTGGCCGGCCAAGGCCGACTCCTTCGACTGGGTCACCGCCAGCGTCCACTACAAGTTCCTGCATGGCTTCGACGTTTATGTGGAGGCCAAGAACCTGACCAACGCGGTGGCGCGCACCTACCTCAACGGCAATCCGCTGTTGCCCTGGGCGCCCGGCCAGTCGGTGGGGCAGAGCGCCAGCGGCGTGGGTGCCGGATATTCCGCCTACGGCCGCACCTTCGTGGCCGGCGCGGCCTATCAATTCTGAGGGGCGACGCCATGGCCAAGCTTGCACTGGCGTTCGCCGCGACGCTGATCGCGTTCGCGGCGAACGCCGACGAAGCGCTGTACACCGAGGCGGACTTCGCCTCGGTGCCGAAATTCGACGCCCATGTCCACGCCAATCGGCAGGGGCCCGAGTTCCTCGACATCGCCCGCAAGGACGGGTTCGAGCTGCTGTCGATCAATGTAGATTATCCCGATTTCCCGCCGCTGGCCGACCAGGCGAAGGTCGCGCACGCGCTGAAGGCGGCGGCCCCGGGGCGCTTCCATTTCGCGACCACCTTTTCCATGAAGGGATATGTCGGGAACGACTGGGCCGCCGGCACCATCCGCCATCTTGACGCGGAATTCGCCCAGGGCGCGCTGGCGGTCAAGGTTTGGAAGAACATCGGCATGGTGGAAAGGAACGCCCAGGGCCGGCTGATCATGCTGGACGATCCCGGTTTCGACCCTGTGATGAACCATCTGGCGGAAAAGCACATTCCGCTGATCGCGCATCAGGGCGAGCCGAAGAATTGCTGGCTGCCGCTGGACCAGATGACGACGGAGAACGACCGCAGCTATTTCCGGGAGCACCCCGAATACCACATGTACCTGCACCCCGAGCAGCCGAGCCTGGAGACCATCCTGGCGGCGCGCGACCGGATGATCGAACGCCACCCGGACCTGGCGGTGGATGGCGCGCACATGGGCAGCCTGGAATGGGATGTCGACCTGCTGGGCCGGTTCCTCGACGCCCATCCCAACGCGGTGGTCGATCTGGCCGCCCGCCTGAGCAATGTGCAGTACCAGTCGGTGCGCGACCACGCCAAGGTGCGGGCCTTCTTCATCCGTTACCAGGACCGGCTGCTGTATGGCACCGACCTGACCGACAACCCGCCCTCACCGCAGGAGCGCGCCCAGAATCCGCCCCGTGAAGAGGGCGGGATCGCGACGGAGGCCGATCATTTCTGGCGTTCGGACTGGCGATACCTGGCCACCACCGGCAGCCAGCGGATCGACGCGCTGAACGCCGAGGTCAAGGGCCTGGGCCTGCCGAAGACGGTGATCGACAAGATCTACTGGTCCAACGCGCGTCGCGAGTTCCACCTGCGGCCATAGGTCGTCGCGCACCCCGGTTGCCGGCCGGTTATGGGATGGAGATCATCGGTTGCCCGCCCGGATGATCTCCAGGGCCAAGTGATCGAGGGGAAGGATCTTGTCGGCGGCGCCCAGGGCGATGGCCTCCCGGGGCATGCCGAAGACGACGGAGGTGGCCTCGTCCTGGGCGATGGTCTGGGCGCCGGCCCCCTTCATTTCCAGCAGCCCGCGCGCGCCGTCGTCGCCCATGCCGGTCATGAGGATTCCGACCGCGTTGGGGCCGACATGGGTGGCCGCCGACCGAAACAGCACGTCGACGGACGGCCGGTGGCGCGACACCAGGGGGCCATCCTTGACCGAAACGTAATAGCGGGCGCCACTGCGCTGCAGCAGCATGTGGCGGTTCCCGGGCGCGATCAGCACCCGCCCGCGCATCACCGTGTCCCCGTCCTCCGCCTCCTTGACCTCCATCTCACAGAGGCCGTTCAGGCGCCGGGCGAAGGCCTCGGTGAACTTTTCCGGCATGTGCTGCACCACCACGATGCCGGGGCTGGCCGCCGGCAGCCTTTCCAGCACCACCCGCAGGGATTCCGTGCCCCCGGTCGACGCGCCGATGCAGACCACGGTCTCCGTGGTTCGGGCCATGGCGTGGTGGCGGGCCAGTGGGGGTGGCAGGACGACGTCGGCCGTCAGCTTGCGTTCCGGCTCGCGCGCCACGCGCGGGGCGGCGGGCACATGCTTCAGCCGGGCCCTCGCCGCCGCCTTCACGACGTCGCAGATGCGGATCTTCGCGTCCTGCAGGAATTCGGCCGTGCCCACGCGGGGCTTCAGGATGATGTCGACGGCGCCGGCGTCCCAGGCCTGGTTGGCCGTTTCCGATCCGGCCTCGGCCAGGGAGGAGCAGATGACCACCGGCACCGGCCGCTGCGACATCAGCCGCCGCAGGAAGGTGATGCCGTCCATGCGCGGCATCTCCACGTCCAGGGTGATGACGTCGGGCACCTCCTGCTGGATGCGCCGCGCGGCGACGAAGGGGTCGGACGCCGTCGCCATGACGTCGATCTCGGGATCGGATTGCAGGATGTCGGTCATGACCTGGCGAACCGATGCGGAATCGTCGATGACCAGCACGCGGATCTTGCGGGTCATGGCGGATCACTCCCGCCGGAAGACGCTGGCGCCCAGCGGCCGCATCGGCAGGCCGGATCCGGCCAGGGACTCCGAATGCCCCAGGAACAGGTAGCCGCCGGGGCGCAGGTGGTCGCACAGGCGGGCCAGCACCGCCTGCTGCGTCGGCTTGTCAAAATAGATCAGAATGTTGCGGCAGAAGATCACGTCCAGGTCGCGATCGACGGGGTAGGTCGCGTCCATCAGGTTCAGGCGGCCGAACCGGACCATGCGGCGCAGTTCGGGCACGATGCGCACCAGGCGCTGGGCCCGGTTCTTGGACCGCAGCAGGTAGCGCTGGCGCATCTCCGGCGGCACGGGGGCGATCATCTCCTCCGGATAGATGGCGGTGGCCGCCGTCTCCAGCACGCGGGTCGAGATGTCGGTAGCCACGATGTCGACGCGGAAGCCGCCGTGACGCTGGCTGGCGTCGGCCAGGACCATGGCCAGGGTGTAGGGTTCGGCCCCGATCGAGCTGGCGGTGCTCCAAACTTTCAGGCTGGTGTACGGCCCGGCGTGGCGTCGGGCCAGCAGCTCCGGCAGCGCCACCTCTTCCAGGATGCGGAAATGCTCCTGCTCGCGGAAGAACTCCGTCTTGTTGGTGGTGACGACATCGATCAGGTGGATGGCCTCATCCGCCAAGCCGCCACCGTCGAAAAGGCGCGCGCAATAGTCCGCCAGGTCGGCCGCCCCCGTCGCCACCACCCGCTTGCGCAGGCGGCCCTCGACCATGGTCCGCTTGCTTTCGGGCATCTTGATGCCGCTGTAGTCCTGGATGAAGGCGGCCAGCCGACGAAAGTCGCGCGCGCCCAGGCGGTCGGCGGCAGCCACCGCTGCCGCCCTGGAGGCCGCCTCCTCGTGATCCGCCAACACTCAGTACTTCTCGAACTCGGCGTCGCGGGCATCGCCGGCGCCGTTGGTGAGATCCAGGGCGAAGCCGGCGGCGGCCTTGCGGCCGGTCCCGACGCGCGCGGCAGCCGGGGCCACGCGGCCGTTGTGCCCGTTCACGGCCCGCTGACTTGCAGGCCGTGCCGGAGACGGCGCCGGCTTGGCGGCGCTGGCCACCGGCCGCGACGGGCGGCGGGCGGCCGGTGCCGGCGACGCCCCGTCCACCCGGAAATAGGCGATGCTGGCCTGCAGCTGTTCCGACTGCGCCGCCAGTTCCTCCGACGTTGCCGACATCTGTTCCGACGCGCTGGCGTTCTGTTGCGTCACCTTGTCCAGCTGCTGGATCGCCTGGTTGATCTGCTCCCCGCCGATGTCCTGCTCCCGGCAGGCGGCGCTGATCTCCGCCACCAGCTCCGCCGTCTTCTTGATGTCCGGCACCAGGCGCGTCAGCATCTCGCCCGCCTCCTGCGCCGCTTGCACCGTCTGCGACGACATGGTGCTGATCTCCGCCGCCGCCGTCTGGCTGCGCTCCGCCAGCTTGCGCACCTCCGACGCCACCACGGCGAAGCCCCGGCCGTGCTCGCCCGCCCGCGCCGCCTCCACGGCCGCGTTCAGGGCCAGCAGGTCCGTCTGGCGCGCGATCTCCTGCACGATGGTGATCTTCTCCGCGATGGTCCGCATGGCTTGCACCGCCCGCGTCACCGCCTCGCCGCTCGTCTGTGCGTCCGCCGCGGACTGGCGCGCGATCTTCTCCGTCTGGCTGGCGTTGTCCGCGTTCTGCTTGATGTTCGCCGCCATCTGCTCCATCGACGCCGACGCCTCTTCCGCCGCGGACGCCTGCTCAGTCGCCCCTTGCGACAACTCCTCCGCCGTCGCCGACAGTTCCTGGCTGCCCGATGACACGTTGTCCGACGCCGACGTCGCTTCGCCCACGACATCCCGCAGCTTTTCCACCATGCGCTGCAGCGCCAGCCCCAGGACATCCTTGTCGGACAGGGGTTTGGCCTCCACCGTCAGGTCGCCGTCGGCGACCGTGTCGGCCACCTGCGCCGTGGCCCGCAAGTTGGCGATCATGCGCTTCAGCGCGATGCCCAGCGTATCCTTGTCGGACAGGGGTTTGGCCTCCACCGTCAGGTCGCCGTTGGCCACCGTGTCGGCGATGCCCGCCGTCGCCCGCAAATTGTCCATCATGGTGTTCAAGGCGTTCACCATGTCCCGGATCTCGTCATCGGACCTGACGGCCAGCGACTGGTCCAGGTCGCCCCGCGCGACGCCGTTGGCCAGGCGGATGGCGCCCTGCAGCCCACGGCTGATGCTGACCAGGATCCAGGTCGCGGCGGCCAGCGCGATCAGCAGCGAGATGGCGACCGTGGCGGTCAGCACCGTCCGCGCGGCGTCATACTGGGCACTGGCGGCGGCTTCCGTCTGCGTCATGTTCGCCTGGGCCAGGGCCACCACCTCGTCCAGCGCCGCGTCGGCGCTGTCCAGCACCTGCCGTCCCTCGACACGGGACAGGCGCACGGCCTCCTCCCGCTGCTCGCTTTTCGCCAAGGCGATGATCCGGTTCTGGATGGGCAGGAACTGTTTCCAAACGGCGGTGAAGGCCGCCACCTTCTTGTTGCTTTCACCGCTGGTGAGGGAGTCCAGCTTGGCGCGGTCGGCCTCCAGGGCCTGTTGTTCCTTGGCGATGCGCGCCTCGTACTGGCTCACCAGCTCCTTGCTGTCCGCCAGCAGCAGGCTCTTCTCCGACCGTGTCACGGTCATGAGGTCCGTATAGAGATCCTGGGCCACCTTGATCTGCTGCATCGGCCCCTGGGCCATATGGTGCAGGCTTTCATCCAGGGCGGCCAGTTTCTGTATGCCCAGGACGGCGCTGGTGGTCGACAACGCGACGATGACCGCGAAGGTCAGCCCCAGTTTCAGCTTGATGGTCATGCGCATCGCGAGAAATCCTTGATCGTCGAATTGTCTTAAAGGGCGCCGGCTGCCGGCAGCGGTTGGGTGGGGGCGCCGGCCACCAGGTCGGGCGGGGCCTTGCGGCCGATGACCGACGCCTCATCGGCGGTGAACAGCGTCGCCAGGTCGAAAACGATGACGAAGCCGTCACCGCGCCGGCCCACGCCCCGGATGTAGTCGGACCGCCACGACACGCCGATGTCCGGCGGCGCCTCCAGCTGGCGCAGGTCCAGTGGCAGGACCTCGAACACCCGGTCCGCGATCAGGCCCAGGGCGATCTCCCGCCCGTTGATCGGGACATGCAGGACCAGGATGCGGGTGTGTTCCGAGGGGACGCTGGATGCCAGGCCCAGCTTCAGCCGCAGGTCGATCACCGGCACCCCCCGGCCCCGGACGTCGATCAGGCCGACAAGGTAGGACGGCGTTTCCGGGATGCGGAACACCGGCCGCATGTCCAGGATTTCCACCACCGCTTCAACAGGGACGGCGTAGATCTCGCGCTCGATGCCGAGCGTGACGAACTGCGCTTCCCGCGAGGTTTGGGTCAGGCTGTTCATGATGGCCAGGCGACCTCAGTACTTCTCGAACTCAGCGTCGCGGGCATCGCCGGCGCCGTTGGTGAGATCCAGGGCGAAGCCGGCGGCGGCCTTGCGGCCGGTCCCGACGCGCACCGACGCCGGGACCACGCGGCCATTGTGTCCATGCCCGTGCCCGTTCGCGGCCCGCAGGCTCGCAGGTCGTGGCGGCGACGGCGCCGGCTTGGCGGCGCTGGCCACCGGCCGCGACGGCCGGCGGGCGGCTGGCGCGGGCGACGCCCCGTCCACCCGGAAATAGGCGATGCTGGCCTGCAGCTGTTCCGACTGCGCCGCCAGCTCCTCCGACGTTGCCGACATCTGCTCCGACGCGCTGGCGTTCTGCTGCGTCACCTTGTCCAGCTGCTGGATCGCCTGGTTGATCTGCTCCCCGCCGATGTCCTGCTCCCGGCAGGCGGCGCTGATCTCCGCCACCAGCTCCGCCGTCTTCTTGATGTCCGGCACCAGGCGCGTCAGCATCTCGCCCGCCTCCTGCGCCGCCTGCACCGTCTGCGACGACATGGTACTGATTTCCGCCGCCGCCGTCTGGCTGCGCTCCGCCAGCTTGCGCACCTCCGACGCCACCACGGCGAAGCCCCGGCCGTGCTCGCCCGCCCGCGCCGCCTCCACGGCCGCGTTCAGGGCCAGCAGGTCCGTCTGGCGCGCGATCTCCTGCACGATGGTGATCTTCTCCGCGATGGTCCGCATGGCCTGCACCGCCCGCGTCACCGCCTCGCCGCTCGTCTGCGCGTCCGCCGCGGACTGGCGCGCGATCTTCTCCGTCTGGCTGGCGTTGTCCGCGTTCTGCTTGATGTTCGCCGCCATCTGCTCCATCGACGCCGACGCCTCTTCCGCCGCGGACGCCTGCTCAGTCGCCCCTTGCGACAACTCCTCCGCCGTCGCCGACAGTTCCTGGCTGCCCGATGACACGTTCTCCGACGCCGACGTCGCCTCGCCGACGACGCCCCGCAGCTTCTCCACCATGCTGTTGATATGGCGCATCAGGTCGCCCACCTCGTCGCGCGACGTCACCTCGACCGTGCGGGTCAGGTCACCGTCCGCCACCGCCTGGGCCAAGGCGCCGGCCCGGTTCAGGCCGCGGCTGATGCCCAGTGCGATCCAGGTCCCGGCCGCCAGGGCGACCAGCAGAGACGCCAGCACGGCGACGACCAGAAGCAAGCGCGCGCTTTCGTATTGGGCGACGGCGTCGGCGTCGGCGCGCGCCATCTGCGTGCGGTAGAGTTCGATGATGTCGGCCAGCTGCCGCTGCGCCTCACCCACCAGCTGGCGTGCCGGGCCCACCGATATCTCCACGGCCTTGGCTTGCTCGCCGCGCTTGACCAGTTCCCGCATCTTGTCGTCGGCGGCCAGGAACTGCTGCCAGGTCCCCTGCAGCGCCTGCCATTTCGGTTTGCCCTCGGCGCTGATGATGGCCTGGACCTTGCCGACCAGGTCGGCGAAGTCCTGGCGGTAGCGCGTGATCTCCTGGTCGTACTTCTCGATCTGCTCGGGACTGGTCGAGAGCAGCATGTTCTTCTCGGCCCGCACCATCTGGACCAGGTTGACCAGCACCTCTTCCGCCCATTGCAGCTTCTGCACGGGGCCGGCGACCATGTCGCGCATGGTGGTGTTGATGGTGGCCAGGCTGCTGATGCCCAGTCCCGCCGTGGCGGTGCTGAGCATGATGATGAAGGCGAAGGTCAACGCCAGCTTCAGCTTGATGGTAACACGCATATGAGGTTCTCCCGTCAGGCTGCGGAGCGTTGGGTTTGGCCGGCCGCGTCGTCCCGCGCGTCACCGCGGGAAAAGATGCGTTCCAGGTCCAGGACGACGATGAATTCGGCGCCGCGCTTGGCGATGCAGCGGATGTATTCCGGCCGCCAGCGCATGCCGATGCGCGGCGTCTCCTCCAGGGCGGAGGCCGCCACCTGGGTGATTTCGTAAACCTTGTCGGCGCGGATGCCGACGATCACGGGGCCCCCGTCGATCATCACCTCGGTGACGACGATGCGGGTGTCGATGGTCGGCGGCTGCAACTCCATCCCGAACTTCAGGCGCAGGTCCGCCAGCGGCACCACCTTGCCGCGCACATTGATCAGCCCGCCGACGAAGGGCTGGCTGTTGGGCACGCCGGTGACGGGAATGAGGTCGAGGATCTCGCGCACCTGCGCCGCCTCCAGGGCGAAGACCTCGCCTTGCAGGCCCAGGGTCAGGACTTCCAGCGGCGCACCGCTTTTCCACGCTGTCATGATGTCCCCTTGCCGTCAGCTGGCGGCTTTGAAGCGGTTCTCGTAGGCCATGCCCAGCTTGACCAGGTTGGCGATGTCCAGGATCAGGGCCACGGCGCCGTCGCCCAGGATGGTGGCGCCGGCGAAGGTCTCGACATCGGCGTGCAGCTTGGACAGCGACTTGATCACCGTCTGGTGATTGCCGATCACCTGGTCCACCACCAAGCCGACGCGCCGCCCGCCGAAGGAGACGATCACCGCCTTCTGGTAGCGGTCCGGCGGCTCCGCCACCTGGAACAGCTCACGCAGGCGCAGGAAGGGCACCAGGTCGCCCCGGATGTTCAGGAAGCTGCGCCCGCGTGAGCGCGCGTCCTCCTCCGCCGACAGTTCCACGCATTCCTCCACCGCCGACAGGGGCAGGGCGTACCGTCCGGTGCCGACGCGCACCAGCAGGCCGTCGATGATGGCCAGCGTCAGCGGCAGCCGCAGGGTCAGGCGGGTGCCCTCGCCGGGCGTGCTGGCGATATCGATCTTGCCGCGCAAGCCCTCGATGGCGCGCTTCACCACATCCATGCCCACGCCGCGGCCGGACAGGCTGGTCACCTCTTTCGCGGTCGAGAAGCCGGGCTCGAAGATCAGCTGGAACAGTTCGGCGTCGGACAGCTTGGCGCCGGGCGGGACCAGCCCCTGATCCTCGGCGCGGGACTGGATGCGCGCGCGGTCCAGGCCACGGCCGTCGTCGCTGATGGACACCATGACCTCCGCCCCGGCATGGCAGGCGGTCAGGGTGATGCGCCCCGCCGCCGGCTTGCCCGCCGCCGCGCGCCCCTCCGGCGCTTCCAGGCCATGATCGATGGCGTTGCGGATCAGGTGGATCAGCGGGTCGTTGAGGCGCTCGATGACGGTCTTGTCGAGTTCGGTTTCCTCGCCCACCGTTACCAGTTCGATGCGCTTGCCCAGCTCGTTGGCCAGGTCATGGACCAAGCGGCGGAAACGACCGAACAGGGACCCGATGGGCACCGTGCGCACCCCCATGGTCGTGTCCCTCAGCTCGTGCGCCAGGCGCTCGATCTCCTCGGCGATCGCCTTCACTTCGGCGTCGTTGCTGGACGCCGCGACCTGCGACAGGCGGGACTGCACGATCACCAGTTCGCCGACCCGGTCCATCAGCTCGTCCAGCCGCTCGGCCGGCACCCGGATGCTGTCCGCTCCCTTGGCGACACCCTTGGTCCCGCCTTGGCCGCTTGCCGGCGAAACCGAGGGGGCCGCGCTGGCGCCCAGGCCGGTGCGCACATGCTGTTGCTCGGCCAGCGCCGCCGCCAGGGTGTCGGGGGAGACTTCGCCCGATTTGACCAGCAGCGTGCCCAGGGGCATCTGCGCGGCCACGGCGGCATCCACCGCCTGCTGCGCCACATCCCCCCGGTCCACCAGGATTTCACCGATGCGGCGGCTTTCGCCGGCCATGCCGATGGCGTCGATCGACAACTCCATGTCGTCGATCACGAACATGAAGACTTCCTCGATCGCCGTGCGCGGCTGGCTGGTGGTCAGCACCACATCCCAGGCCAGGTGGCACTCCGTCGCCGCCATCTCCTCCAGCGCCGGCACGCCCTCGGTCCGCGCCACCACCGTGGCCACGCCCAGCCCGCGCAACTCGTCCAACAGCAGCAGGGGATTGGTCCCCATCGCCATGGCGTCGCGGCCCAGCCGGAAGCGGATCCGCCAGGTGGATGCGCCTTCCGGGGACGCGGCTTCCGGTGCCCCGTCCGGCGCGGCTTCGGCCGCCGCCGTGACGGCCGATGGGCCGCCCACGATCTGTTTCAGCGACTGCAGGATGGCGTCGCCGTCCGCGGCCTCCGCCAGGTCGGGCGTCTCGATCAGCAACCGCATGTGATCCTTGGCCGCCAGCCCCACGGCGATCAGCGCGCGGCTGGGCGCCACCTTGCCCTTGCGCACCAGGTCGAACGCCGTCTCCACATGGTGGGTGAAGGCTGCCACCGCGTCGAAGCCGAACATCGCCCCCGATCCCTTCACGGTATGAAGGGCGCGGAAGGCGCTGTTGATCAGGTCGTCGTCGTCCGGCGCATGCTCAAGGTCGAGCAGCGCCTGCTCCAACTGCTCCAACAGTTCCTGCGCTTCCTGGCGGAAGATGGCGGCCGGGTCCAGCGTGCTCATGCGCCCAGGACCTTGCGCACGACGGCGACCAGCTGTTCCTGCTGGAAAGGCTTGGTGATCCAGCCGGTGGCGCCCGCGGCCTTGGCCGCCTGCTTCATGTCGGCATCGGATTCCGTGGTCAGGAACAAGATCGGCACGCCGCGATAGGCGGGCAGCTGGCGCAGCGCGCGGATGAGGTCCAGCCCGTTCATCACCGGCATGTTCAGGTCGGTGACAACCAGGTCGACCGCCGTGTCCTTGGCCTTGGCCAGCCCTTCGGCGCCGTCGCTGGCCTGCACGACGGTGTATCCGGCGCCGGTCAGGGTCAGCTTCACCATCTGGCGCACGCTGGAGGAATCATCAACGCTCAGGACGGTCTTGGCCATCATCGTGCCTCCGTGTGCAGCCAGAAATCGCTGTCGGTGGTTTGGTCGGCGGGGGCGGGGACGCCGGCCGCCAGTTCAGCGGTCATGAGAAAGCCGCCCCGTTGCAGCGTGTCGCGCAGCGCCCCGGAAGCCGGCTGCGCCAGCCTCAGTATCCGCTGGGCGCTCCCGGCGCTTTTCCGGGCGGCGAGCAGCAGTTGGACAAAGCTGAGATCCACCTCGTCCAGCGCGCCGCAGTCTATTTCCAGAACGGCATGAGCCTTCATCGCACTCATCAGCAGCGCATGTGTCTCTTCGGCGTTGCGCAGTGTGCGGGCGCCCTCAAAAACGACTGTCCCGACATCGTCATTCGAGGCATTCGGCATCATGGACACCCCGCTTGAGTTGGCTTTGAAAAGAACATGCGTTCGCCTTTTGCGGCTGGTATTTACCGGCCGCGAATTCACCGAATATTGAGAAGGATTTGCCGTTAAAAGAATTTACCTAACGAAAAAGCCAATCAAAACCTGATGGCTTGACGCACCTTATGGGCCGTTGGTTGACAAAGTGTAAATGCTGGATGGCATATTGACTGATCCATATCAATCTAACGGAAAAGAATTTTGAATAAAATTCAATGTAAACATGGAATTAATATGCGAGCCAGAATCCATTACAGTCATTGCCCAGAAGTCACATTCCGTCACATTGGCGTTCAGGTTGACGCCTCTGGTGGGATGTGAGGTGGGGCGGTCGAGCCCAACGTTCACGGGTTTATTATAATGCCGTATCGCCACAAGGGTGAATGGCTGCTCCAGGGTTAACCACCAATTTACCTGTTTGATGAAAAGTGGCCATCAACACGCTGAAAAATTGATTGGGGACATGCATGGGCAGGGATCTGGATACCGTGGCCAAGGCGATCAGGGCCGCATCCATATCGACCGACACGCGTTTCCTGGATATCGGCAGCCGCCTGGAAACCTCGGCTGACATCCTGACGGCGTTGACCCGCACCTTCGACACGCTGTCCGACGAGATGAAGGGGGACGGCCTGCGCCTGGCCACCCAGGATCTGTCGCAGGTGGCGCGCTTCGTCTCGGCCCTGACCCAGGGCGGCGAGGCGGGGTCCTTCCGCACGCTGACGGCGCTGGTCACCGCCATCACCGGCAGGCTGACGCGTATGGACAAATCGATCAAGGGCGTCGGCATGCTGGCCACCAACGCCAAGATCGCGGCGGCGGTCATCGGCGACACCAGCGCCGAGTTCATGAACTTCGCGACCGAGATCCGGCGCACGCTGGGGTTGGCCCAGGCCAGCCTGGACCTGTTCGCCGCCGAACTGGCAGGTGTGGGGCGGCACCTGCAGGCGGCCGCCGCCGACCAATCCGCCTTGGATGCGCGGCAGGCCACCGCCATCCGCACCATTCCCCAGCGGCTGGCCCACAGCATCGGCACGGTGATCGACCGTGGCGAGCGGGCGGGCGCCATCGCCGCCACCGTCGGCCAGCGTTCCCAGGACATCGCCAAACGCATCGGCCTGGCGGTCATGGCGCTGCAGGTGGGCGACATCACGCGCCAGCGCATGGAACATGTCGATTACGCCCTGGGCCTGGTATCGGAAATGGCGAACCTGCCCGGTCCCCTCCGGCCGGAAGACGCCGCCCCCGATGACGGGGCCGCCGCTGCCCTGTTCTGCTGCCGCCTGCAGGCGGCGCAGTTGGACGACACGGCGGACGAACTGGCGCAGGAGGTGGGGCGGATCCTGACGTCGCTGCGCGACTTGGCGCGCGATGCCCGGGACATCCTGGACCTGGGGCGTGACGCCTTCGGCGCCTCCGGCAGCCAGCAGGGCAGCTTCGTGGGGGAACTGGAAGGGGAGGTCGCGGAGGTCGACGCCCTGTTGCAGGGCTATGGCGCGGCGCGGCGCCAGGCTGACGCGGTGGCGGCCTCGGTGTCGGAAGCGACCGCGCGGCTGGCCAGCCAGATCGGCACCATGCGGGCGCTGGAGGCGGACATCCGCATCATGGGCCTGAACACCAGCCTGCGCTGTGGCCGCCTGGGCACCGTTGGCCGGCCGCTGTCGATCATCGCGCAGGAATTGCGCCTGTACGCCAACGAGATCGCCGTGGAGGCGAACGGCGTCATGGGCGACCTGGACCAGGTCGCCGCCATCGCCGCCAGCCTGTCAGGACAGGCACGCGACACCAGCGCCGCGGATACGGCGGCCATGGCCGACATCATGAGCCGGTCCATCGCGCGGCTGGGAACCGCAGGCCAGAACCTGGCCGCCGCCCTGCAAACCCTGGAACGGGATGGCGAGACGGTGGCGGACCTGCTGCGGGAAACGGTGGACCGGGCCGCCACGCATGGGGAAATGGGCCAGGTGCTGCGGCAGGCCGCGACCGACCTGGCGCTCCTCGCGCCGGATCCACCCCTGGACGAGGTTCCGGAACGGGCCGAGCCGCTGATCGCCCTGATGGCCCGCAGCTACACCATGGCCCGTGAGCGCCAGGTGCTGGACCGGTTCGCACCCGGCAAGACCCAGGCGCCCGCGCCGACGCCCACGACGACGCCCGCGCCGTCCGTCCCGGCCGACGAACTTGAGGACATCTTCTTCTGACGGCGCAAGATGGCGGGCCGCGCCGGGAATGCGCGGCCCTTGGGCGCTCGACCGAGCTTTGGAAGGCTGCGGCCGGGCGGTGCGGTTCCTACTTGGCGTAGGTGGCGACGATCTGGCCGACGAGCTTCGCCCACGGCATGTCCAGCGCGTCATAGACCGGCCCCGATTCCGGCGCGGCGTTGTCCTTCAGGATTTCGACCATGAAGGTCGCATAGTCGGACAGGATGACACCGGCCTGTTGCAGGCGGAACAGGTTCACGTCGTGCTTCGTGCGGCTGAACGTGCCCGATGCGTCGACCGCGACATAGGCGTCGTAACCCCGGGCGACGGCGGTCATGGCGGGGAAGCCCGCGCACACCTCCAGCGAAATGCCCGCGAAGATCAGCTTCTTGCGGCCCGTCGCCTCGATGGCGGCCGCGACACGGGGATCGTCATAGGCGTTGACCGTGGAACGATCGATGATCTCGATGCCGTCCAACGCCGCGACCAGTTCGGGGAAGGTGGGCCCCCACAAGCTGTCCCGGGCGGTGCTGGTGGCGACGATGGGCAGGCCCAGCGCCTTCGCGGCGCGCGCCAGCGCGACGACGTTGTGCTTCAGCTCACCGGTTTCATAGTCGCGCACTCCGGTCATCAGGTTCACCTGGTGGTCGACCAGGATCAGGGCGGCGTTGTCCTTGGTCAGCGGCTCGTAAGTGCGGATGGTCATGGCGTCCTCCTCAGCGTTCGAAGTTGGTCGGGCGAAATTGGTCGGGCTCACGATCCCGTCGTGATGGAGGAAGGCTAAAGGCTGGACAAAAAGCCCAGAAGTCATCAAAACCCCAACTTAGCGTCCAACCATTTGGACGAAGCGGGGGCCCGAGATGCTGGACCTGAACGACTTCTTCTTCTTCGTCCAGGTGGTCGACCGGGGCGGTTTCACCGCCGCCGGACGCACGTTGCGCATGCCGAAGTCGACGCTCAGCCATCGCATCCAGCAGCTTGAGGCGGAGCTTGGCGTCCGCCTGCTCAATCGCACATCGCGCCAGTTCGGGATGACCGACGCCGGCGCCGATTTCTACCGGCACGCCGTCGCGATGCTGCGCGAGGCGGAATTGGCGGAAACGACGATCCGCGGGCGGCTGGCCGAACCCACCGGCACCGTACGGTGCACCGCCGGGTCGGCGACGATGCAATTCGCCCTGTCGGACGTCATCGCCGACTTTCTCGCGCAGTATCCCAAGGTCAACATCATCGCCCATGCGGCCGACCGCGCGGTCGACATCGTGGGGGAGAATTTCGACGTCGCGGTGCGCGCGCACTCCGATCCGCTGCCGGATTCCAACCTGGTCCAGCGCACCCTCGCGCCCGCGCCCTGGTTCCTGTTCGCGGGCGCCGATTATGTGAGCGCGCATGGCGCGCCAACGTCGCCGCAGGACCTGCGGGAGCATCCCTCCCTCTTCATGATGCGGGCGGGCGTCCAACCGGTCTGGCGCCTGCGGCATGCGCACCAGAAGCGGGATGAGATCGTGGTGCCGCTCACGCCGCGATTGCTCAGCGACGACATGGTCGGGCTGCAGAAGGCGGCCATCAAGGGCCTGGGCGTGGTGGCGCTTCCCGGCTACATCTGCCGC
The DNA here is from genome assembly GCF_034653275.1 of Nitrospirillum guaranorum. Taxonomy (NCBI): domain Bacteria; kingdom Pseudomonadati; phylum Pseudomonadota; class Alphaproteobacteria; order Rhodospirillales; family Azospirillaceae; genus Nitrospirillum; species Nitrospirillum guaranorum. The sequence continues at coordinate 766,161 of NZ_JAYEES010000001.1, forward strand.
GCCGCCGTCCATTCCGGGGCGCTGCGGCGTGTGTTGCCCGACTGGGTCGCCGGTGATTCCACGCTCACGGCGCTGATACCGTACCGGCAGGGCCTCCTGCCGTCGGTCCGCGTGTTCCTGGACCATCTCTCCGCCGAGTTCCCCAAGATGGTCCTGATGTAGGCCGGTCTTCCCGCCCGCATCGCCTCCCCGCATCCCGCTCCCATTACCGTCGCCTCACCCCCACGTTCGGAACCGGGCGCGGTACCGATGCGGCCATCGTCCATTTGGTTGGACGTTGTGTCTGGAAATGACCAGCTTCTCGGCCGGCCGCCGCCGACCGTAAAACGGGCCCATCAGACGAAACTTCTGGGAGTGGCCGTGATGGGCAACATCGGAAAGATCGAGAGGGTGGGGGCCGTCTCCCGCCGGCTCAGCGAGGCGGTGACGGGCGTGCAGCACGACATCGGCGACGGGTTTTCGGCCAAGCACTTCTCGGAAGAGATGTTCGGCGGGGCGATGGACCCGCTGCTGATGGTCGACCATTTCGTGATGACGGCGCCGACCTTCGATCCGCATCTGCATGCCGGCATTTCCGCCGTCACCGCGATGTTCGAGGATACGGAGGGGGCGTTTCTCAACCGCGACACGCTTGGCCACGCCCTCGAATTGAAGGCGGGCGACCTTTACTGGCTCACGGCGGCGAGTGGTGCGGCGCATGAGGAGAAGCCCGCCCCCGGCGCCCGCATCCATGCGCTGCAGATCTTCGTGAACCTGCCCGAACGGCTGAAGAAGTGCCCGGCGCGCTCCCTACAGGTCGACGGCGCGACGGTGCCGGTGATCGAGGGCGAGGGGCACCGCGTCCGCGTGGTTCTGGGGGCCACCGGGGCTGTCAAAGGCGAGACCGGGACGCCCGAGGAGATGACCTTGCTCGACGGCTTCCTCGCCGGGCCGGGCCACTTCGTTCACCCGCTGCCCGAGGAGCGGCAGGCCTGGGCGTATGCGGTTTCCGGCAGGGTGTCGGTGCGCTGCGGCGACGAGGTGCGGACCCTGGACGCCGGAACCGCCACCGCCATCGAGGCGGGACCGGCGGCGGATCTCGCGTTCGAGGCGTCGGCGCCCGCCCATTTCGTGCTGCTGGCCGGCAAGCCGATCCGCGAAAGGTTCGTCAAGCATGGGCCGCTGGTGATGTCCACGGCCGACGACGTCCGTAGGACCTTGGTCAGCTACGCCCAAGGCAAGTTCGGCCGCATCCCTTCCTGATCCCCGCGACAGATGAAACCGGGCCGGGTCCCCGCGTGCCGGCCCCAAGCAAGATGGAGCTGAAGATGACCAACACCGATGCGATGACCTCGACCGAGACCTTCGTTCCCTGGATTTCGCCGGCCGAACGCGAGCGCGAGGCGGCGCTGCTGGCCCATTTCGCCCGCTTCTGGGGCACGGCGACGGGCGCCCCCCGGGACATCTACGACCGCTTCATCGCCGCGAGCCCCCTGGCGGACGGCGTGACGACCGAGGAGGTCGCGGAGGCCGGCGTCCATGGGTGGTGGGTGCGGCCGGCGGCCGCGACGGCGGGGCAGGCCATCCTGTTCATCCACGGCGGCGGCTACGTCCAGGGCACGGCGCGGGCCTACCGGGGTTTCGTGAGCCAGGTCGTGAGCCGCACCGGCATCCCCGCGCTGGCGATCGACTATCCGCTTGCGCCCGAGGCGACGCTGCCGGCCGCACCGGACGCGGCACTCGCCGCCTATGCGCATCTGGTGGCGCGGGGCTTTTCCCGCATCGCCATCGTGGGCGATTCAGCGGGCGGCGGCCTGTCGCTGGTCACGATGGCCCGGCTGGCCGCGCAGTCGACCCTTCCCGGCCCCGTCGCCGGCGTCGTCTTCTCGCCCTGGGCGGACCTCGCCTTCACCGGCCGGTCGATGACGGACCCGGCCGTCACCGACGCGCTCATCGGCCATGATTATCTGCGCGCCTGCGCGGACAAATATGTGGGGACCTTACCGCCCACCGATCCGCTCGCCTCCCCCCTGCATGGCCGGCTCGATGGGCTGCCGCCGCTCCTGATCCAGGTCGGCACGGACGAGCGCCTGCTGGACGACTCCCGCCAATTGGCGGCCAAGGCCGCCGCCGTTGGCGTGCCGGTCGAGTTGCAGGTGTGGGAAGGCCTGCACCACGTCTTCCAGCTCGACGTCACCCACCTGGAAAGCAGCCGCCGCGCCCTCGACCATGCGGCGCGCTTTCTGACACGGGCCTTCGCCTGACCAGGCCGCGCCCTTGGCGCACGCAACCTTACGAATATGGAGACGACCTATGGCTATCCAGCCTCACTCTGAGACCATTTTCGACGTGGTCATCGTCGGCGGCGGATCGGCGGGCGCGGTGCTGGCGCGGCGCCTGAGCGAGGACAGCGCGCGGCGCGTGCTGTTGCTGGAGGCGGGCGAGGCCTATGCGCCGTCGGCCTACCCGGACGTCATCGCCAACGCCAACCGTGTCGGCGGCGACGCGGCGCACGGCTGGGGCTACCACACCCGGGACGGGGCGACGCTCGGCCACGACGTCAACGCCATCCGTGGCAAGGTGCTGGGCGGCAGCTCGGGGGTGAACGCCGCCGTCGCCATGCGCGGCCGCCCCTCCGACTTCGCCCGCTGGACCGCCATGGGCATCGAGGGCTGGACCTGGGAGGACGTGTTCCCCGTCTTCCGGGACCTTGAGAACACGCCGACGGGCGACGACGCCTATCATGGCCGCGTCGGTCCGTTTCCCATCCGGCAGAGGACCATGGAGGAGATCACCCCCTCGATGCGCGCCTTCGTCCAGGCGGCGGAAGCGGTGGGCCTCAAGCGGATCAGCGATTTCAACGGCGCCGACCAGAACGGCGTCTCGCCCTATCCGCTGAACGTGGTGGACGGGCGCCGCATCAACACCGGCATGGCTTATCTGACCGACGCGGTGCGGGCACGCCCGAACCTGACGATCCGCGGGCGGGCCGAGATCGATGTCGTGCTGTTCGAGGGCCGCAGCACCACCGGCGTCCGCCTGGTCGATGGGGAGGAGATACGGGCGCGGCGGGTCATCCTGTCGGCCGGCACCTACGGCAGCCCGGCGATCCTTATGCGGTCCGGCATCGGTCCGGCGGCGCACCTGAAGGACCTCGGCATTCCCGTCCTGCTCGACGCGCCGGTGGGTGAGCGGCTCAAGGAACATCCCTTCTACTACAACGTCTACGCGCTGAAGCCGGAGGTGAACGGCATGACGCCCGTCGCCGGCGCCATCATCTGGACCCGTTCCAGCGAGGCTGGCGAGGATGAGCTGGACCTGCATATCTCCGGCACGCACATCTTCGATCCGGCGCTGAGCCCCACCGGTGGCGCGATCGTGCTGGCCTGCGCGGTGACGCTCCCCAGGTCCAACGGGTCGATCCGGCTGGCCAGCCGCGACCCGCGCGCCATGCCGTTGATCCGCTTCAACTTCTTCGACGACCCCAGCGATCTGCGCCGGATGAAGGAGGCGGTGCGCCTGTCGCGCAGGATCGGCCGCACCGCGCCATTCAGCGACACCATCGCCTTTGAGATGGCGCCCGGGGATGACGTCGAAGACGATTTCGCGCTGGAACGGGCCATCATCGCCCAGATCGACGGCTATTCGCATCCCACGTCGAGCGTGCCGATGGGCGCCGCGGGCGATCCGGCGGCGGTGGTCGACAGCCAGGGCGCGGTGCGCGGGGTCGAGGGGCTGCACGTGGTCGATGCCTCCATCATGCCCGACATCGTCTCGGCCCCCACCAACGTGACGACGATCATGATGGCCGAGGCCATCAGCCGGAAGCTGGTGCTGTGATGCTCGCGGAACTTGGGCTCAGAAGCCGGTGGCTGCAGTGGGGCATGCAATTGCTCATGACCATGGCCCCGCCGGCGATCACGCTGGAACCCATCATTATCGGTTCAATGGTGGCGTTCCATATCCTCGCGGCCAGGCTCGCCATCCTTCGGGAGCCCTCCGAACCTTCCCGGGGGTTCAGGCGGACCGTGTCCTGACCCTCGCAACGAAGCGCCGGCTGGTCCTCCGGTCGGCGTCTTGCCTATGGTGATGACGAGCGGCAGGGCGAGGATGGCGAAGCCGATGGGGGCGGCGCCGATCGCGCCGATGCCGTGTCCGTCGATCACCCAGCCCCCGCCGGCCGTGCCGATCGCGATGCCGAGGTTGGCGGCCGATATATTCAGCGTCATGGCGAAGGACGGCGCGGCCTGCCCCGCCAGCGTGACGCGCACCTGGGCCAGTGTCACCGAGGCGGTGTGGCTGATGCTCCACAGCACCAGCGGGGCCGCCGCCAGCAGGACGGCCCCGCCGGCCTGTGCCGCCATATTGACCGAGACGAGCAGGACCAGGATCGCGATGATCGTCGCCCCGAGCGGCGCGTGATCGGCGTAGCGCCCGGCGATGCCGTTGCCCAGCAGGCCGGCGGCCCCGAACAGGAACAGGGTGAGCGCGACACCCCAGGCCGACAGGCCCAGCGCCCGCTCCACCCAGACCCCCAGATAGGTGTAGGCGGAGAACATCGCGGCGAAGAGCAGCACCGACAGGCCCAGGTGCCTGAGGAAGACGGGCTGGCGCAGTAGATCGAGCTGCCCGCCGATGCCGGTGGGCTTGGACGCGTCGATGGTCGGGAACAGCAGGCCGACCAGTCCTGCCAGAGGCAGCGCCGCGAGCGCCAGCACGATGAAGGGCAGCCGCCAGTCGCCGGCCTGGGCCAGCGCGACACCCGCCGGCAGCGCCAGCAGCACGCCGAGCACGAAGCCGATGTTGGCCCGTGCCAGGCCCTTGCCACGTTCCGCCGGCGGCGCCAATCGCGTCACCACGGATGCGCCGACGCTGATGAAGGCGGGCAGGGTGGCACCCTGCACCACCCGCGCCAGCAGCATCACGTTGATGTCGGATGTGAGACCGGCCAGTGCGTTGCCGGCCGCATAGAGCAGAAGCGTCGCCGTCAGGATGACGCGCGGCGACAGCCGGCTGGTGAGCAGGGTCACGAACGGCCCGGCGACCGCCGCCGAAAAGGCAAACCATCCGGTCAGCCCGCCCGCCCGAGCGAGCGGGATCCGCAGATCCCGCGCGATCAGCGGAAGGAGGCCGACGACGACGAACTCGGCGGCGACGACGGTCGTCGTCGTGGGAGCCATCAGCCAGAGGGCCCTGGTCAGCACCCGTTCGGGGCGGTCGCCGGTCGGGGTCATGCGTTGGAACCGCCATCCACGGCGAAGCCGGTGCCGTTCACCGAGCGTGCCTCGTCACTGGCGAGGAAGGCATAGAGGGCGGCGACATCTTCAGGCCGGGCGTACTCCTTGATGGCCATCCGCTGCCGCTGGGCCTCCGCATGCGGGCCATCGGCGGGGTTCATGTCGGTATTGGTGGAACCCGGATGGACCAGGTTGGCCGTGATCCCGCGCGGACCGAGATCGCGGGCGATGCCCTTGGTCCAGGCGATCAGCGCGGCCTTGCTGGCGGAATAGAGCGCCTTGCCGGCGTCGGGGACGCGGTCGGCCAGGCTGCTGCCGGTCGAGATGATGCGGCCGCCTGTCGACATGTGGGGCAGCGCCGCCTGGGTGGCCAGGATCACCGCGCGCACGTTCACCGCCAGCGTCGCGTCGATGTCCTCCAGCGGTATCTCGCCCACCACGCCGTAGCGGATGATGCCGGCGTTGTTCACGAGAATGTCGATGCCGCCCAGCTTGGACGCGGCCTCGTCCACCGCCTGCTTGATCGACTGCGGGTTCGCCGCGTCCATCTGCACGGCGAACGCGCGGCGGCCGGCGGCCTCGATCTCCTTGACGATGGCGGTGGCGGCCTCCGCCGAGCGCTCATAACCGATCGCGACATCCGCGCCGTCGGCGGCGAAGCGGCGGGCGATGGCCGCGCCGATGCCGCGGCTGGCACCGGTGATGAAGGCACGTTTTCCTTGAAGGGAGGGCATGGTCGACTCCATTTATGAAATGATCGTTACATAAATAGGAGGCTTGAATTTGTAGTCAAGCGAAATATATATCGATCACTTCAAAAATGAGGATCATGATGGCCGGCCGTGGTCGCCCCCGGGAGTTCGACAGGAACCAAGCCCTTGTCCGCGCTATGGAAATCTTCTGGGAGAAAGGCTTCGAGGGCACCTCGATGGTCGATCTCACATCGGGGATGGGGATCGGCGCGCCCAGCCTCTACGCGGCCTTCGGTTCAAAGGAGGAACTTTTCCGCCAGGCGGTCGCCCTCTACGTCGCGACCGATGGATCCGACATCTGGGGGGCGATCTCGAAGGCCGACACCGCCTACGGCGCCGTCGAGGGCTTCCTGATGGAGACCGCGAACAAGTTCACCCGAGCCGGTAAGCCCAGCGGCTGCCTGGTCGTGCTCTCGGCGCTGCATTCGACCGACGGCAACGAGGCCCTGCGATCCGAACTCGTCGCCAAGCGCCGGAAAAACACCGCCGACCTCGCGGCCCGGCTGGCCAAGGGCATCGAGACGGGCGAACTGCCCCCCGGGACGGACGTGGACAGGCTGGCGCGCTTTTACGTCACCGTGCAGCAGGGGATGTCGATCCAGGCCCGCGACGGCGCGGACCGGGCGACGCTCGAGGAAGTGGCGCGCTCCGCGCTGAAGGCGTGGGGACCGTTGACGATGGTATCGCAAGGCGGTCAGTGACCCGTGTCCGTCCCCGGGCGGTCAGGTGCGAGGCGCCGGTCCCATCCTCATGAGGTGACGGCGTCGCCATGGGGATGTCCGGTGTCGTTCGCCATCTCGGCCGCGATGCGCAGGGCCACCGCGTCAAGATCGGGAAAGCCCGCGCGGGCGCCGACGGCGGTGATGGCCAGGCTGGCGGCGGCGGCGGCGAAGCGCAGGGCGTCGGCCAGGCTGTCGCCGTGGAGCAGGCGGGCCAGCACGGCGGCGTTGAAGCAGTCGCCAGCTCCGGTCGCGTCCACCAGGCGCGCCGCGAAAGCGGGCTGGATCACGCTTTCGTCACCCCGCACGGCGATGGCCCCCCGGGCGCCCAGGGTCACCACCACCAGCCCCGGCCCCTGGTTCAGCAGCGCCCGCGCGTGCTCCGGCGTCGGGGGCAGGCCGGTCGCGGCGCGGAACCCGCCTTCGTTGAAGAACACGATGTCGCTCAAGGGCAGCAGCGCCGCCAGCCGTTCCGGGCCCGGGGCCACCGCCGCCTCCACGTCGATGGCGACCAGGGTGCCGGCGGCGCGGGCCAGGCGGCTCACGACCCCGAACTCCGCCAGGTCATACGGCATGGCGTAGACCACGCGGGACTGTTCCAGTGCCGGGGCCAGGGTGGCCGTATCCAGCGGCCAGCCGGGCAGCGGGGCGTAGACCAAGGCCTTCTCCCCATCCCCCTGCACCAGGATCAGGGCGGTGGCACAGGGCCCCGCCACCCGTTGCACCCACTGCGGGGCGACGCCGGAGCGTTGGAATTCCGCCAGCAGGAAGTCGCCGTCGCCGTCATCGCGGCCGACCCTGCCGTACGCCGCCGTGGACAGGCCCAGGCGGGCGGCGGCGCAGGCCACGTTGGCCGCCGTTCCGCCGGCATGGCGGCCCAGGTGTCGGCCCAAAACCTTCTCATCCGCCGCCGGCGCGCGGTCGACGGCGAAGACCAGATCGATATTGGGGTCGCCATAGGCCAACAGGCCGAAGCGGCGGGCGCCGGGCGGGATCATGGGGCGGCCCCCGTGCTGGCGACGGTCCGGAAGCGGCCGGCCACGGCGGCGGCGTCGCCGGCGGCCAGCGCCAGGGCCTGGCCCTGCATCAGCAGCGGCAAGGGCGTCATGGGCTCATCCATTTCGGGCACGGGGAAGTCCGGTCCGCCCAGTACCGCCACCGCCGCACCGCGCTCGCGGGCGGCGGTGGCGGTGTCGGCCAGGCGGTCCGCCGCGCGCGCGCCGGGGGGCGCCAGGACCAGCACCAGATCGGCGGGGGTCAGGGCCTGCAGGCGCAGGGCGTGGTCGAACTCCTCCACCGCATGGGGCAGGGCAGCCAGGCCCGCCGCCGCCGTCAGCAGGTCGGCGATGCAGCGGGCGGTGCCGGTGTTCGGGCCGGCGCCGACGATGTGCAGATGCCGCCGGGTGGCTAGCGTGGCGCCCAGGGCGTGGATTGCGGTGTCGGATCGCAGGACGCTTTCCAGGGTGGCCGGCAGGGCACCGACCTCCCGGCGGGAGCCCGCCATCGGCCGACGCAACACCTCGCCCCATTCCAGCGCCAGCAGGATCAGGACGGCCAGCGTGGCGGCGGTCGATTGGGTGGGCATGCCGTCCTTGTGGGCGCCGGGGCACAGGCCCCACACCGGCGGGGCCAGGAAGGGCGTGCCCTCCCGATCGCAGATGCCGATGACCAGGGCGCCCTCCTCCTGGGTGCGGGCCAGGGCGTCATGGGCGGGCGACGGCCGCCCGCTGGAACTGATCACCGCCACGGCGGTGCCAGGCCCCAGGTCTGGGTGGCCGTATCGCGCCAGTTCGAAGGCCTGGACCGCCTGGCAGGGGATGCCGGCATAGGCGGCGAAAGCCGTCGTGGCCATCATCCCGACCGACAGGCTGTCGCCGGACCCCGCCACCAACAGGCGGTTGATCCCCCGGACGGTCAGCGCCGCCGCCAGGTCCCGCACCGGCCCGGCCAGGCGGGTCAGCGCCCGGGCCACGGCGGCGGGGGTGTCCGCCCGCTCCCGCGCCGTGGCGGGCAGGGGCATCAGGGTGTCGGCCTCCGTCATGCCGCCAGCCGCCGCTGGGCGATGGCCGCCAGGCCGGCCGCCAGGGCATCCAGGCCATAGTCCACCGCGTTCACCGTCCTGAACTCGGCGGTGAGGGCGGCCGGCAGCGCGGAGGCGCCGCACAGGGCGCCGGCCAGCGCCCCCGCCATGGTGGCGATGGAATCGGTGTCGTTGCCGATGGTGGCCGACAGGGCGATGGTGCGCAGCGGGTCGCCCTTGGCGTAGGCCAGGATGGCGATGGCCGCCGGCACCGATTCCGCCGCCAGGACCGAGGCGCCGACCTGCGCGTCCAACGCGTCGAGGAAGGCCAGGTCGTCCGTCGCCCGCGCGGCGATCGCCAACGCCAGGTCCAGGCGCGCCTGGAAGCGGGGGCCAGGCCCCACGCGGGCATGCCGGGCGGCCAGGGCGGCACCCTGGCGTCCCCCCTCGGCACAGGCGGCGATGACATCGGCGATGTCGTCCGTCACCAGCGCCCGGGCCGTGCCGGCGGCGACGGCGCAGGCCGCCGCGATGGCGACATCGGTGTCGTGCGAGGGCAGGCAGGTCACCAGCGCCTGGGCACAGGCCGCGTCCAGGTCGCCGGGATGGACCAGGCCGGCGGGCGCCACGCGCATGGCGGCGCCGTTGGTGGTGCCGATGGTCGTCATCTTGCGCCGCGACTGACCGATCACCCCCACCAGGGCCGGGTCGGTGCCGGCGCGCAGGGCCGCCACGATGCCCACCGTGCTGGGGCCCATGAAGCCGGCCTTGGGCGAGGTGTCGGCCCAGTCCAGCAGGCAGGCGACCCAGCCGGCCGCGTCCAGGCTGCCCCCGCCGCGCACCAGGGCGCGGGCCAGGTAGTACATCTGGCTGGCGTCGTCCGTCACCTCCGCCCTCTTGCCGGCATTGGCCCCGGCGAAGGTGTCGGCCGTGGGCGTCACGAAGCGGGAAACCAGCCCGCCGTGGACGGCCAGGATCTCGGCCATGGACCATTGTTCGGTGGGGGCGCCCAGCGCGTCGCCCATGCCGGCCAGCAGCAGCGATCCGGCGATCCGGTCATGCAGGGTGTGTGTGTTCATAGATGTCATGTCCGTTAGGGGGAAATAAGGGCGGCCCGGCCGGCCGCGGCACGGCGCCGGGCGGCAAGGCGTTGGTGCTGCTTGACCAGGACCAGGGCTGCGATGGTGACCAGGGGCGGGATCATGAAGACCACCTCGGACGGCACGGCCAGCAGGCCCAGGCGGGCGGCCATGACGGTGGCGCCGCCGAACACCAGCGCCGCCGCCACCGTGCCCAGGGGCCGGCGGCCGCCCAGGAACACGGCGGCCAGGGCCAGGTATCCCCGCCCCGCCGCCATGTCGGCCTGGAACAGCGTCAGGTAGCCCATGCCGAGGAAGACCCCGCCGCCGCTGGCCAGCAGGCCGCTCAGCAGCAAGCCGGCATAGCGCAGCCGCTTGACCGGCAAGCCGGCGGCCAGCGCCGCCTCCGCGTTTTCTCCCGCCGCCCGCAGGCGCAGGCCGAGGACGGTGTGGCGCAGCGCCCACGCAACCCAGCCGGTGGCGGCCATGGCACCATAGACCAGCACATTGTGGCCGGCGTCCCCGTCGCCGTTCAACAGAACGCCCAGCACCGGCACGTCGCCTAGTCCAGCCCAGCGCAGGCTGGGCAGGGCGAAGCTGGTCAGGCTGGCGGTGGAGCCTTTGTCGCCCGTCAGGTGGGCCATCAGCAACACCGTCAATCCCTGGGCCAGGATGTTCAGTCCGATGCCGGCGACGATCAGGTCGGCTCCCAGCTCCAGATGGAACACGGCCAGCAGGCCCGCCAGCGCCGTGCCGGCCAGCAGGCCGGCGGCACAGCCCAGCCAGGGGTGCAGCCACAGGGGGGCGTCCGGGAACCACAGGGCGGAATAGGCGGAGGTGATGACGCCGGCGAAGGCGGCCACCAGCATCACCCCCTCCAGCGCCACGTTGATGCAGCCGGCCAGTTCGGAGATCAGGCCGCCCAGGCTGGCGAAGATGATGGGGGCGGCGGCGCGCAGGGTGGCGGCCGCCATCATGGCGGCGACGGTGCCGGCCGCGACAAGGTCCAGGCTCATGCCGTCCTCCTCCCCATGCTGGCGCGGACCCGGCGCAGCAACCCCAGGGCCAGGGGCGCCAGGCGATCAGACACCACGAACAGGATGATCAGCGCCTGGATGACCAGAACCACCTCGCGCGGGACATCGGTGGCGCGCTCCATGGCCTGGGCACCGACGCGCAGGTAGGCGTAGCCCAGGGCCGCCAGGGGCAGGGCGCCCACGCGCCCCCGCGCCAGCAGCGCCACCACGATGCCCTCCAGCCCGATGCCGGGGGTGAGGTCGACGGGTAGGCGCTTCAGCAGGGCATTCGACACGTGGAAACCCGCCAATCCGGCGAACGCGCCACCCAGCGCGAACGCCACCATCGTGGCCCGGGCCACCGGCACCCCGGCGCGGGCCGCGAACCAGGGGTTGGCGCCGGCCAGGTCGATCTCATACCCCAGGGTGGTCCGGCGCAGCAGGAACAGGGCCGCCGCCACCGCCACCGGCGCCACCAGCACCATGGCCGTCACGGTGGTGCGGGCGATCAGCGGCGCCAGGGTCGCGGCATCGGGCAGCGGGGGCGTGGTGATGAAGCCGGCCGTGGGGTCGTTCAGCACCCGGCCCACCACCAGGCGGTAAATCTGCACCGCCACCACGTTCAGCATCAGGGTGGTCACGATCTCGTTGGCCTCGAACCGGGTCTTCAGCAGCCCGGGCAGCAGGCCCCATGTCGCCGCCGCCGCCGCCGCCGCCAGGAAGGCGAGCGGCAGGGCGGCCGGCACGTCCCCCAGGGCCAGGCTGACGGCCGCCGCCGCCAGCGCGCCCATGAACAGCTGGCCGTCCGCGCCTAGCGAGAACTGCCGCGCGCGGAAGGGGATGGCGATGGCCAGCCCCACCAGGGTCAGGGTGGTGGCGTCCTGCAGCCAGGCGCCGAAGCGCACCAGCCGATGCACCACCACGCGGCCGTCGGCGGTGTGGTCGATCGAGGGCAGGGGGCCGGTCAGCAGCGCGCGGAAAGCGGCCCAGGGCTGGTCGCTGACACAGGCCATGACGGCGAAGCCCAGGGCCAGGGCCGCAGCCACCGCCAGGGCGATGCGGGCCCCTTCACGCGACGGCATCATGGTCGCCCCCATCCACCGTGGGGCCCAGCCCCGTCATGTGCAGGCCCAGGGTCCGGGCATCGACCGCTCCGGCCGCGAACCGGGCGACAATCCGCCCCCGGTACAGCACGGCGATGCGATCCGACAGGGCCAGCAGTTCATCCAGGTCAGCCGAAATCAATAGGATGGCGGCGCCCTGGTCGCGCAGGGCGGCTAGGCGGGCGTGCAGGGCGGAGGCGGCCGCGATGTCCACGCCCCGGGTCGGCTGGCTGGCGATTAGGAAGGCGGGGGCGTCGGCGATCTCGCGCGCCAGGATCAGCTTCTGCATGTTGCCGCCGGACAGCGCGCCCATGGGCTGGTGCGGCCCGGCCGCGCGGACGCCGAACCCGTCGATCACCGCCTGCGCCCAGCGCCGCGCGGCCCCGCGATCAATCAGCCCCCGGCGTGACAGGGGCGGGCGGGTGTAGCGGGTGGCCAGCAGGTTGTCGACGATACTGAGGGTCGGGGCGGCGCCGTCGTGCAGCCGATCCTCCGTCACCACCGCAACACCCTGGGCGCGGACGGCGCGGGGGGAGAGGCCAGTGAAGACCCGGCCATCCAGCCGGGCCTCGCCAGCGCTGGGGACGGCAGCGCCGGACAGCAGGCGCGCCAGCACGTCCTGGCCGTTGCCCTCCACCCCGGCGATGCCCAGGATCTCACCGGGCGCCACGTCGAGGCCGACGTCGCGCAGCCGGACGGCCCCGTCATCGTCGACATAACCCAGGTCACGGGCGACGACACGCGGCGGCGCATGGGTGCGGGTTGCCCGGCGGACGGGTGGGGCCGGCACGTCCCCGCCCACCATCAGGCGGGACAGTGCGCCCTCGTCCAACGCCGCCATACGGGCGCTGCCGGTGACCCGGCCTTGGCACAGGACGGTCACGCCGTCGGCCAGGGCCCTCACCTCATCCAGCTTGTGGGTGATGACCAGGATGGTGCGGCCAGCGTCGGCCAGCTGGCGCAGGGTGGCGAACAGGGTTGCCGTCTCCGGCGGGGTCAGGACGGCGGTGGGTTCATCCAGCAACAGGATGCGGGCGCCCCGGTGCAGCACCTTCAGGATTTCCACCCGCTGGCGTACCCCCACGGGCAGGCTGGCCACCGTCGCCGCCGGATCGACCGCCAGCCCGGACTGCTCCACCAGCTCCCGGACGCGGACCGCCGCCGCCGTCCGGTCCAGCCGGCCGCCGGGCCGGCGCGGCTCATGCCCCAGCACCACGTTTTCCGCCACCGTCAGCGACGGGACCAGGTTCAGGTGCTGCGCGACCAGGCCGACCCCGGCGGCGATGGCGTCGCCGGGGTGGTGGAAGTCCACCCGCCGGCCATGGAGCCGCAGGATGCCGGCCGTCGGCCGCTCCAGCCCGTACAGCATCTTCATCACCGTGGACTTGCCGGCGCCGTTCTCACCCACCAGAGCGTGGATCTCGCCGGCCGCCACGGTGAAGCTGACGCCGCTGTTGGCCAAGGTGCCGTTGGGGTAGCGCTTCTCCACATCCTCCAAGGCGATGGCCAAGGGTGGGGCGATGGCGGGGGTCATGGCCGCTCCCCTGCGAAGGCGGTGGGCACGGTCAGGGTGCCGTCGATGATGCCCTGGCGCGCGGCGGCCACCGCGGCGCGCACGGCGGGCGGCACGGTCAGGGCAGCCTCCGGGTTGTCCGCCAGGCTGATGGCCCCTTCCTTCAGGCCCAGGGATTCCGTCCGGCCCTGCGGCAGGCGGCCTTGTTGCCACAGCCGCAGGGCGCGCAGGATGGCGGCGTCCACGTTCTTCATGGCGGAGGTCAGGATGCGGGCCGCGCGGCGCGGGCTGGAGGCGCGGTAGAGCGCCGCCTGGTCGGAATCCACGCCGATGACGTAGCGGCCGGTTTCCTCGGCCGCCTCGATGACGCCCTGGCCGGTGGCCCCTGCCACCTGGAAGATGACGCCGGCCCCCTGGCCATACTGGGCCTTGGCGATCTCCTTGCCCGTCGCGGGGTCGGAGAAGGAATTGGCGAACTGGCGCAGGACGGTGATGCCGGGTGCCGCATCCTGCGCCCCGGCCCCGTAGCCGGCGGCGAAATCGTTGATGACGGGGATGGGCATGGCACCCACCAGTCCCACGACCCCCGGGCCCCCGCTTGGCGCGGCTTCGTGTATCGCCCCGGCCCGCACCAGGCCGGCCGCCAGCACGCCGGCCAGGTAGCCGCCCTCGTTCTGGCGGAAGCGCATGGAATAGACGTTGCCGCAGGCGCAGTGGGCGTAATCGACCACGCCGTCGAACAGGATGAAGGTGACGTCCGGATAGTCGGGGGCCACCTTCTGCACCAGCGGCCCCATGGTGTAGGTGCCGGTGACGATGATGGGGAAGTCGCCGCTGTCGGCCAGATCCACCAGGCCGCTTTCCCACCGGGTTGGGTCATAGCCGCCCTCGATGGTGCGGGTGGCCAGGTGCAGGTCGGCCTCCGCCTGGCGCAGGCCCCGGGCCGCAGAATCGAAGAAGGACTTGTCGCCCAGCGCCCCGTTGACGAAGAAGGCCACGCGCGGCGGCCTGCCGTCGGCCGCACGCGCACCGGCTGGCGCCAGCGCCGCCATCACCATCAGTACCAGGGCGCGCGCCGGTCCCCTCATGGCAGCCGGGCCAGGCGCTCGGCCATCAGGGACAGCAGGCCATCCGTGTCCAGGCCGGTGTACAGCGCGGCGTTGACCTCGCCATCCTGGTGCAGGCGGCAGCGCCCCTCGTCGGGGCCCGGCCGCCAGTCCACCTCCAACCGGCCGGTTCGTCCGCTGAACAGCTGGGGCCGCAGCAGGGCCGCCACGGGGCAAGCGTCGTGCAGCAGGGGATCCTGTTCGCCGTACACCGCCAGCATGGCGGCCAGGGCCTGGGCGGATCGCGTCGGTTGGGCCGCCAGGGCAGCCAGCCAGGCGGGCGTCATGGCCGCCTGGCCGGTCACGTCCAGCGGGAAGACCTCCAGCCTGGCGCCCGCGGTCATGACCACATGGGCGGCCGCCGGGTCCGCCCAGAAATTGAACTCCGCCGCCGGGGTGACGTTGCCGGGGCAATGGTCCGCCCCGCCCATGATGTGGATGGAGCGGGCCCGTGCCAGCAGGCCAGGGTGCCGTATCTCCGCCAGGGCCAGGTTGGTCAGCGGCCCGATGGCGACGACCGTGAGATCCGCCCCCAGCGGTGACAGCAACAGATGGGCCAGGGCGTCGGCGGCATGGGCAGCCAATCCCGGGGCCGCCACCGGCCGCGCATCCCCGCCCAGGCTCACCCCGCCCAGCCCGTCCTCGCCATGCACCAGATTGGTCCGGGCCCGGGGATACAACAGGGGCCGGGCGGCACCGGCGTGGACGGGAATGTCCGGCCGGCCGAACAGGTCCAGCAGGCGCCGGGCGTTGGTGGCGGTCACGGCCACCGGCCGGTTGCCGGCGACGCAGGTCACCGCGCGCACGTCCAGTTCGGGGGAGGCTACCGCCAAGGCCAGGGCTAGGGCGTCGTCGATGCCGGGATCACAGTCAATCAGAACCGCAGTCATGAACGTCTTTCTCGGGAAATAGCAAAAGCGTGTTTCAGGTGTGCAGGCTGTCCAGGGCCACCGTGTACTGGATGCCGAGGCCGCCATCGGCCGTCCGCACTTCCATCACCACCTGGGGCTCCGGCCCCTCCCACAGGATGTGGATCATGCCGAAGTTGCGCTGGGCCACGGTGCCGATGGGCAGGCGGTTCAGGTTGGGACCGGGCACGGGCCAATAGTGGGTCAGGCCGCTGCTGGTGACGTCATAGAGGGGATAGGGCGTGCCCCGCATCAGGACGCTGATCTCGCCGTAATGGACTTCGCCGCTCAGGAACAGGACGCCGCCGGCGCCGGTGCGGGCGATCAGGTCGGCCAGGCGCTGTCGTTCCAGGGGGAAGTTGGTCCAGGCCTCATAGCCCCGGTGCCCGGCGGCATAGGGTACGCTGGACCCGATCAGGCGGACGCGGGCCGGTCGCCGCAATTGCGCCTCCAGCCAGCGCCACTGCGCGGCGCCCAGCATGGTGGCCGCCGGATCCAGGTTGGGCAGATAGGGGCCGAAGCCGCTCTTGGCCGTGCGTTCCGGTTCGTCATGGCGCAGCAAGGGGCTGCGGTTGTAGCGCAGGTCCAGCAACAGTATTTGCACACACCGCTCCGGCGGGCCCAGCTCCAGCGCGTGGTAGACGCCGTCGGGGCGCGTCCGCCTCGGGTCGTTCGCAGGCGCCTGGAAGAAATCCAGGAACAGGGCGCGGGCGGCGTCCTTCGCGGGGAAATCGGCGCCGCCGTCATGGACGCCGTAATCATGGTCGTCCCAGGTGGCCTGGATCGGCACCCGGGCGCGGAAGGCCCGGAATTCGGGAGAGGCGTCCAGCCGCTGGTACATCTCGGCCAACGCCGGGATGATCCCCACCTTGGCCGTCACGGTGTCGTCGGCGTAGACGGTGTCGCCCAGGAACAGGAACAGGTCGGGATCGGTCGCGGCGATGGCCGGCCAGATGTCCTGCGCCATTTCCGGATGGTCGCAGCAGCCGAAGGCGATGCGCGTCAGGCGCTCCCCGGCCACACGCGGCACCGGGGCCGCCCGCCCCAGGCGGGTCAGCAGCGTGGCGCCCGTGGCGGCCAGCAGGGAACGGCGGTTGAACATCGGGCACCCCTGGGGTGGAGGGCCCCGCCGGCGACGGCGGGGCCCGGTCAGGCTCAATTTTCGTCAGGCTCAATACTTGGTGCGCAGGGTCACGACGAAGGTGCGCGGACTGCCCAGGAAATAGCGGCCGGAGGTGAGCGGATTGCTGGTGGTCAGTTCCATGCCGATGCCGGCCAGGTAATGCTGGTCGAACAGGTTGTCGACGTTCACCGCGATCTCGGTGTCGTGCAGCGGGCCCACCCAGCCGTCGTCCAGGCGGTAGGTGGCCGACAGGCCCACCAGGGTGTAGGCCGGCATGTATTCCCGGGGGTAATAGGCCGGGCCGCCGGCCACCACCGTGTTCTGCACCGCGCCGTAGGTTCCGGCCTGGTGGCCGACGTAGCGGGCGTTGACCATCAGGCGCAGCGGGTCGATGGGACGCCAGCCCACCTCGCCATACAGGCTGTGGCGCGGCTGGCCCAGCACCGGGTCACCCTTGTTGATGCCCTCGGCCGGGGTCGCCACCTTGTAGAAGGCGTCGTTGAAGGCGTAGTTGCCGTAGAGGTCGACGGCGCCGAACTGGGCGGTGGCGGTCAGTTCCACGCCACGTGAGGTGATGCCGCCCTGGTTCAGGAAGGTGGTGGTGGCGTCGCGGCTGAAGATGTCGCCATCCGGGTTGCCGTTCTGGATGGAGATGCGATTGTCGTAATCGATCCAATAGCCCTGGACGGAGAAGCCGAAATTGCCCAGGGCCCAGCGGGCACCCACGTCGTAGTTGGTGGAAGTCTCGGGCTGGATGCCCTTCTTGCTGTCGATGGCGGCCGTGCCCTCGAACACGCTGTCGGGCAGGGCGCTGAAGTTTTGCGAGCCGCTGGCGAACAGTTCCAGGCTGTCGGTCAGGTGGTACAGCAGGCCCACCTTGGGCAGCACGTCGGAATGAACGCTCAGTTCGCGGGTGCCGGCGAATTCCACGGGCGACCGGTAGGTCTCATCGAAATCCTGGTAGGTCAGGCCGGCCGACACCTCCGCCTTGCTGTCCAGGAAGCGCAGCTTGTACTGGGCATAGTACATGTGCGTGTCGGAGGCGTAGTGGCGATCCTGCGTGATGGAATACAGGCCGCTGTCGCTGTAATCGTCGCTGAGCTTGGGGTCGGTGACCTTGTACCAATTGCGGGTCTTGGCGCGGTCGATATGCTCGACCCAGATGCCGGCGCGCAGTTCCTGTTTGTCGCCGATGGTGCCCTTCAGCTCGCTCAGGCCGCCCTCGCGGTCCATCTCATAGCCGCCCTTGCGGCGCGAGGCTTCGCGGGCGCCCCACTGGCTGGTGGGGTTCATCTGGTACTTGGCGGCGGCCGGGCAGCCGGCGGCCTTCAAGGCCGCGGCGCTGGTGCCGGTGGGGTAGGTGACGGCCGCCACCGGGATCAGGGCGCCGCTGGCGGTGTGGGCGTACTGGTTGCCGTAGCATTCCTGCACCGTGCCGGTGGCCTTGCCGCCCGGCGCCACCGCGCTGTACAGCTGGCCGTTGGCCGGCAGCTGCACATAAGGCACGTAGAACCAGCCTGCCCCCTCCTCATGGTGGTAATAGGGCTTGACGGAGAAGGAGATGGTGTCCGTCAGGGGCGTGGAAACGTCGATGTGGCTGAAGTATTCACGGCTGTCGATGCCGCGTGTCTTGCGGTTGTTCTGGTCGATGTTGGGGTCGCCGGTCCAGGCGTCGGTCAGGCCGTCGGTATTGGGATTGGTCTCGAAATTGGCCTTGTAGAAGGGGGCGCTGACGGCGCGCAGGGCCACGGCGTCGTAATCGTTGTCCGACAGGTCGTTGTAGCTGAAGCTGGCCTTCACCTTGGCGCCGTTGTCGAACTCCTTCACCATTTTGAAATCGACATGATCGCGCTTGCTCTCGCCCGACTGGGCGCCCGGCCAGGTGTTCAGCTGTTCATGCGAATAGCTGACATAGGCCGTCAGACCGCGCGCGATCTCGCCCGTGTCCAGGCGGGCGAAGGCGCGGCGGTAGCCGACGTCGCCGCCCGACAGTTCCGCCGCGCCGCCGGCGGTGGCGGCGGGGTCCCGGCTCTGGAAATCGATGTAGCCGCCCAGGGCCTGGTTCGACGGCGTGCCGATCTCACCCGCCGATTGGGAGACGGAGATGCGCTCCAGATTGCCGCCGTCGATCAGGCGCGACGGCATGGTGCCGCCGTTGGACAGGGTGGAGCCGTTGGGGATGCCGTCGACGGAAACGCCGATCTGCTCCTTGTTCAGGCCGCGCATGCTGAGGCGCATGGAAAAGCTGCCGGTCATGGCGTCGCTGGATCCCACCAGCACGCCGGGCACCCGGTTGATCATCTTCAGGGGATCCAGGCCGGGCGGCAGTTCCTTGATGGCTTCCGCGTCCACGACGCTGTTGGCCCGCGTCTCGCCGATGCCCAGCTTGTGGGCGGTGATGACGATCTCATCCAATTGGGCGTCATCGGTTCCCGTCGCCTCCGCCGCCTTGGCCGTTCCCGGGACCATCCCGGCCAATATCCACAGCGAGGCGCCGGCCAAGGCCGCCCCCGTCAATCCGTTCCCCCGCTCCGCCATCCGGCGCCCCATCATCCGCTTCATGCCCCAATACCCCTTCTTGGTTTCGGCCCGCGCTTGACCCCTGCGGCGTTCGCCGAGGTATCAGGATCTAGTGTGGGTCCGTGATGAAACGTTTCATATTTAAAGGGCGTTGGCTCCGCAATGTCAACTTATACGTTTCACTCAAATGTCACGAAAAGGGGCGTCCTCTCACATCCGTCGCCGGAGGGCTGGTGTCAGGGGGCGGGCGGGGGTGCCACGGTGCCACGCTCGACGTAGGTCACGTCGAACACCAGGCGCCGCCGGGATTCGGCGGGCTTGGCGATGCGGCGCAGCAGGGTGTTCACCGCCTCGATCCCCATCTCCTCCACCGGGATGTTGATGGTGGACAGGCCGGGGAAGGCCAGCGCGCCGTAGGGGATATTGTCGAATCCGATGATGGACACATCCTCCGGCACGCGCAGGCCCCGCTGGCGCAGGGTGTTGATGGCGCCGAGTGCGATCAGGTCGGCGCCCACGCACAGCGCGGTGGCCGAGCCATCCGCCACCGCGGCGGCCACCGCCGGCTCCAAGTCAAAGGAATAGGCGTTGTGCAGGTGCCAGGCCAGGGCGTCGTGACGGCGCAGCACCTCGACGCTGCTTTCCGATCGCTGGCGGGAGCTGCGCACGTCGGTCGGCCCGGAAATGACACCTATACGGCGATGCCCCGCCCGGATCAGCCGTTCCGCCGCCATGCGCCCGCCGGAATCGACGTCGATCTGGATCAGGTCGTGGCGGGGGTTGTCGCGGTCCAGCACCAGCACGGGCAGACCGCCGGTAAGGTCGGCCAGCGTGTCCTCATCATTGATGGGGAACCAGATCAGGCCGTCCACCCCGCGCTGGATCAGGGCCTGCGCGGCGGCGCGCTCCGCCTCGTGCGATCCTTGCGTGTCGGTGACGAAGACGCTGTAGGCGCTTTCCCGCGCCGCGTGGACGACGTTCTGCGCCAGGGCTGGAAAGAAGGGGTTGGTCAGGTCGGGCAGGATCAGGCCGATGGCGCTGGTCTTGCCCGTGCGCATGGCCTTGGCGCTGAGGTTGGGGCGATAGCCCAGGCGCGCCGCGACCTCCAGCACGTGGCGGCGCGTGTCCCCGCCCACGGAACCGACGTCGTTCAGCGCGTATGACGCCGTGGCCACCGACACCCCCGCCGCCAGCGCCACGTCCTTCAGGGTGGGCCGTTTGCCGCCGCTTTCATCCTTGGTCATCGGGGTCTCTAGCTTAAGGGCCTTGGTTAAACGTTTGTGACCGCATTTCAGCCGCATCCCGCCGGAAATGGGAAGGGCCATGGTCGAACTTGAGTTGACGGGGCTGATGGTGACCCGTCAAGCACAGTTGCGGAATGAATCGTTTAAAATAACGTAATCTCACCTTGACGGCCGAAAAATGCCAGGCAAGCATAGGAAATACAGGGAAATAGCGCGGTGGCACTAAGCTGCCGAGCAAGCCTTTTTGCGCCTAAAAAATGAAACGTTTAATCAAAATGGACTGCCCCGCCATCGCAACGGCGGGGCGGCAGTGGACGGGGTATGAACGATGGGAGCTACGATGATGAGACTCATGGGGGTGACGACGGCGGCGGCGCTGGTGGCGCTGACGGCCGGGGAAGGGACGGCGGTTGCCCGGGCGGCGGAAACGGCGGACGGCCCGCCCGCCTTAGAGGAGATCGTGGTCACGGCGCAAAAGCGGACGGAGGATCTGCAGCAGGTGCCGCTGTCCGTCAGTGTCATGAATGGCGACGACATGCGCGGTCTGGCGGTTTCGGGGGACGACATCCGCGTGCTGTCCGGGCGCGTGGCCAACGTGAACGCCGAGTCCACCTTTGGCCGCGTCTACCCACGCTTCTACATCCGGGGCCTGGGCAACGAGGACTTCACCCTGAACGCCTCGCAGCCGGTGGCGCTGTACTATGACGACGTCGTGCTGGAGAACCCGGTGCTGAAGGGCATGCCCGCTTTCGACCTGGAACGGGTCGAGGTGCTGCGCGGCCCCCAAGGCACGCTGTGGGGCAAGAACACCACGGCGGGCGCCGTCCATCTGGTGTCCCGCAAGCCTACGGACGCGACCGAGGGATACGCCGACATCACCTATGGCAACTTCAGCAGCTACACTGCGGAATCGGCGGTGGGCGGCAGCCTTGGCGACGGCCTCACCGCCCGGGCGTCCGTTCTGTACCAGCACCGCGACCCTTGGGTGCGCAACGAGGTGACGGGGAACAAGCTGGATGGCTATGACGACTTGGCGGCGCGGGTGCAGGTGCAGTGGAAGCCCGGCGAGCGCTTCACCGCCCTGGTCCAGGCTTTCGGCCGCTCGCTGGATGGCACCTCCACGCTGTTTCATGGCGCCGGCAGCGATGCGACCGTCGGCGTCCTGCCCTTCGACAAGTATGACATCGCGGAGGAGAGCGATAACAACAACCGGCAGAAGGTGACGACGCGTGGCGTCACCCTGAACGCCGCCTATGAATTCGACGACGTCACCCTGACCTCCATCACCGCCTGGCTGACTGGCAGCATGTTCAGCGTCGGCGACGTTGATGGCTCCCCCCGGCCGGCGCTCATCAACACGTCCGATGTCGACGGGCTGACGCAGGTGACGCAGGAACTGCGTCTCGCCTCCAACCCCGGCGGGCCCTTTGGTTGGCAGGGCGGCCTCTATTATTTCTCCGAGGACTTGGACTACTGGAACACCACCGCCAACAATACCTTCCAGACGGCGGATGGCATGCCCGGCTTCGGCGCCTATCAGCGGGCGCGGCAGCGCAGCCACAGTGGTGCGGCCTTTGGCCAGGCCAACTATGCCCTCACCGAGCGCCTGACCTTGACGGCCGGCCTGCGCTACACCGTCGACGCGGTGGACTTCTGGCAGGACTCCTCCTCCTTCACGCCCAAGCCCACCGACCTCGCCGCCTTCCCGAACTTCGCCACCGATCCGTTCTACAAAGTGGCGGGCCGGGGACCCGGCCCCTGGTTCCTGCCCCGGTTTTCCAGCACCGACGGCCGCTGGGGCAAGTTCACCTACGACGGCAGCGTGGCCTATCGCCTGGATGACCAGGTCAACCTCTATGCGCGTATCGCGGAGGGCTACCACGCCGGCGTGATCACGGGACAGGCCATCTTCGATCCGCTGCAGAAGGCCGATCCCGAGACGGTGACGTCGTACGAGGCGGGGGTGAAGGGCGACTTTTTCGGCCGGCGGCTGCGCACCGACCTATCGGTCTTCCACTACGTCTACCGCAACCAGCAGCTGGTGGCGTACAGCACCCTGGCGGCGGGGCAGGAGATCATCCGCCTGATCAACGCCAAGGGCGGTATCGGCACCGGCTTTGAGCTGGAGAGCAAGCTGCAGGTGACGGATGGCCTGCTGCTCGGCGCCAATCTCGGCTTCGTGAAGACCGAGATCCAGGGGCCCACGGAGTTGGACGACCCTCGTAATCCCGGCCATCCCCTGGACATCGCCGGCCAGCCCTTTCCCTTCGCCCCGCAGTGGACCGCCTCGCTGACGGCCGACTACACCTATCCGCTGGGTGGCGGGCGAGAACTGTTCCTGGGCACGGACTGGACCTATCGCGGCGACGAGAATTTCCAGCTGACCAGCTTCGTCCAGCCCCAATTCCGGGGGCAGGGGTATTGGGAGGGCGGGGCCCGGGCGGGCTATCGCTTCGGCCGCACCCAGATCGCCGCCTGGGTGCGCAATATCACCGACGCGTCCGTCCTGACCAGCGCCGTGAACGTCAACGGCTATGCCGGCGTGTTCACCAACCCGCGCACCTATGGCGTGGAATTGTCCACCCATTTCTGAAGACCAGCGGTCCCCGGGGCAGCCCCCGGGGACCAGGAGCGACCATGACCGATACCCTTGCCCCGCCCTTGGCCGACTTCATCCGGTCCTTACCCAAGGCCGAGTTGCACCTGCACATCGAAGGCAGCCTGGAACCGGAGCAGATGTTCGATTTCGCCCGCCGCAACCGGGTGGCGCTGCCCTTCCGCACGGTGGAGGAGGTGCGGGCGGCCTACGCCTTCACGAACCTTCAGGACTTCTTGGACATCTATTACCAGGGTGCCCAGGTCCTGCGCACGGAGGAGGATTTCCATGACCTGGCGCTGGCCTATTTCCGCCGGCTGGCGGCCGACGGCGGGGTGCACGCCGAGATCTTCTTCGATCCCCAGACCCATACCGACCGGGGCATCCCCTTCCAGGTGGCGGCCGATGGCCTGCTGGCCGGCATGGCGGCGGCGGAGAGGGAGCTGGGCGTCACCTCCAAGCTTATCCTTTGCTACCTGCGCCACCTGGATGAGGAATCGGCCTTCGCCACCCTGAAGGCGGCGGAACCCTATCTGGACCGCATCGCCGGCGTCGGCCTGGATTCATCCGAGGTCGGCAACCCCCCGTCGAAGTTCGCCCGGGTGTTCCAGGCGTCGCGCGAGCGGGGGCTGAAGCTGGTGGCCCATGCGGGTGAGGAGGGGCCGCCCGACTATATCTGGCAGGCGCTGGACATCCTGGGCGTGGACCGCCTGGACCATGGCAACCGCGCGCTGGAGGATGCGGCCCTGACCCGGCGGCTGGTGGACCAGGGCACGACGCTGACGGTGTGCCCGCTGTCCAACCTCAAGCTTTGCGTCGTGCCCAGCCTGGAGGCGCATCCCCTGCGGCGCATGGTGGACCTGGGGCTGACGGCCACGGTCAACGCCGACGATCCGGCCTATTTCGGCGGCTACCTGCTGGACAACTACGTTCGCGTCGCGGCCGCGCTGGAACTTGACCGGGCGTATCTGGTGCGGCTGGCCCGCAACAGCATCACCGGCTCTTTCCTGGACGCTGCGGCCCAGGCGCCGCACCTGGCCCGGCTCGATGAAGCACTTCCACATTGAAAGCGACGTCGACACATTACCTGGCTCAGGAAAACTTTTTGAAGAACAGGCGCTTAACGCCCTCGGTCAAAGTGAGGTAGACCGCGACCGCGCCGACCAGGAACAGGTAGAAGACCGGCGGCGGAGGGACCAGTCCGAACAGCCCTCCCAGCGGGGTCAGCGGCAGCAGGGCGGCCAACGCCGCCGTGGACACGGCCAGCCCGGCCAACAAGGGGTGGGGCCGGCCGCGCCAGGGTGCACGGGGCGTGCGGATGACGAAGATCACCAGCACCTGTGTCGCCAGGCTTTCAATGAACCAGCCGGTCTGGAACAGGGCTTCCGGCGCGTGCAGCAGGTGCAGCAGCACGTAGAAGGTCAAGAAGTCGAACAGCGAGCTGACCGGGCCCAGCACCAGCATGAAACGCAGGATCAAGGGCAGGTTCCAACGCACCGGCCGCGCCAGCGCCTCTTCCTCCACCCGGTCAAAGGGGATGCCCGCCTCCGACGCGTCATAGAGCAGGTTGTTCAGCAGGACCTGCACCGGCAGCATGGGCAGGAAAGGCAGGAACAAGGCCGCGCCGGCCATGCTGAACATGTTGCCGAAATTGGAACTGCTGCCCATCAGGACGTACTTGGTCACGTTCAGGACCGTGCGCCGCCCCTCCAGCACGGCCTCGTGCACCACCGACAGATCCTGGTCCAGCAGGATGAGGCTGGCGGCCTCCTTGGCCACGTCGGCGGCGCTGTCCACGGAAATGCCGACGTCGGCGGCGTGCAGGGCGGCGGCATCGTTGACCCCATCGCCCATGAAACCCACGACGTGGCCCGCCCGGCGGCAGGCCATCAACACCCGCTCCTTCTGCTGCGGCGTCACCCGGCAGAAGACGTTCACCTCCTTGAGCCGGGCGTGCAACGCCTCGCTGGTCATGGCCTGCAGCTCATCGCCCGTCAGCAGCCCGGTGATGGGCAGGGTCAGCTGCGCGCAGAGATGCCGGCTGACCGCCTCGGTGTCGCCGGTCAGTATCTTGATGTCCACGCCGGCCTGGGCCAGCGCGGTGACCGCGGCCGTGGCGCTGGCCTTGGGGGGATCCAGGAAGGCAAGATGGCCTTCGAAAACCAGGTCGCATTCGTCGGCACGGTCGATATGCTCGCGATCCGGTGGCAGGGCCTTCGTGGCCACGGCCAAGACGCGGTGGCCCTCGCGGCCCAGCGACTGGAACTGGGCATCCAGCCGTGCCCGGGCATCCTCATCCAAGGAATGAAGCATTCCCCCCGGCCCCCGCCACTGGCCGGACAGCCGCAGCATGTCCTCCGGCGCGCCTTTGACCACCAGCAGCTTGGTCCCGCCATGGTCCGCCAGGACCGACACGCGCCGGCGCTCGAAATCGAAGGGCACCTCGTCGCACTTCCGCCAGCTGGCCATGTCGATCTGGCCGCGGGCCAGGATGGCGTCGTCCATGGGGCTGTGCAACCCGGTCTCAAATCGGCTGTTGATGTAGGCCAGCTCGAAAAGGTGGGGGGCGTCCTTGCCGTCGCAATCCAATGTCCGCACCAGGTGGATGGCGGCCTGGGTCAGCGTTCCCGTCTTGTCGGTGCACAGCACGTCCATGGCGCCGACGTTATGCATGGAGGCGAGCCGCTTCACGATCACCCGGCGCTCGGCCAGGCGCAAGGCGCCACGCGCCAGGGTCACGGTGACGATCATGGGCAGCAACTCGGGCGTCAGCCCCACCGCCAGGGCCAGCGCGAACATCAGGGAGTCCAGCCAGGGGCGGTGGAACAGGGTGTTGACCGACAGCACGAACAGGACCAGGAAAAAGGTCAGCCGCAGGATGAGGAAGCCGAAGCGGCGGACCCCGGTTTCGAAGGCCGTCGGCGGTGCCATGGATTGCAGGCCCCGGCTCATCTGTCCGAACAGGGTGGCGCCGCCTGTTAGGCAGACGACGGCCCTGGCGCTGCCGGCCAGGACTGAGGTGCCCATGAACAGGCAGGCGGTCGCCTCCCCAGGCGTGCCAGCGGGCAAGGGGCCCGCTTCCGCCCGCTTCTCCACCGGATAGGGTTCGCCTGTCAGGATGGCCTGGTTCACGAACAGGTCGCGCGCCTCCAACACGCGGCAGTCGGCGGGGACCAGGTCACCGGCCGCCAGCCGCACCACGTCCCCCGGCACCAGTTGTTCCAGCGGCACGGTCGTCTCATCGCCGTCGCGCCACACCTGGACCCGCACGGCGACGGTGCGGCGCAGGGCCTCCACCGCCGCTTCGGCCTGCCGCTCCTGGATGAAGTCCAGCACGACGCTCAGCAGGACGACCACGGCGACGATGACGAAACTGGACGTGTTGCCGGTGGCGGCCGACAGCGCGCTGGCGAACAGCAGGATCAGGACCAGCGGATTGGCGAAACGGGCCAGGAAGTCCAGCCAGGCGGGTCGCCGGCGGTGGCCCAACACCTGGTTGGGGCCCCACTGCCGCTGTCGCCGCTGCGCCTCCGCGCTGGTGAGGCCGGCGGCATCGGCCGGCAGCGCCGCCAACAGGTCGGCCAGCGGCAGGGTCCAGGTGGCGGGTGGGGATGTGTTCTGCATGGGCTCCCGGTGGCGCCCGTGTGCCATCATGGTCATCTCTCTGTATCCACCCTGGAAATGGGGCGCGGGCTCAGTGGGCCAGCAGCGCTGGAACCGGCGTCCGGGTCAGGATGTCCCGCGTCCCGCCACCCAGCGCCCATTCCCGCAACTGCTTGCCTTTCATGCCGCTCCTCCATCGCCGGTGACGCGATCCCCGGCAGGGCCGCTTACGGTTCGACCTGGATCAGGTTGTTGACCTCGGTGACACCGGGGGGGGCCCAGGCCGCGCGTTCCGCGATGTCATGTTCCTGCCAACCGCGGACGCGGCCCCTCGGGGCCACCACCGGGCCGTCCGCGATGATGCTGAGATGGTCCGCCGCCAGGTTGGCGTTGCGGCGGAAGGCGGACCTCGATTTCATTGGCGACGGCGGCCCGCTTTTCCGCCCAGGTGCGGACGTGACCGGTCAGGGTCACCACGACGCCTTCCGCTGTCACCCCGATATGACTGGCGTCCAGATGCGGATCCCATGCCAGCTCAGCCATCACATCCAGTTGCAAGGTCTTGTCGTCGCTCATCTTTGTCTCCTGCGCGCGAGGCTGAAGCCGCCGCATTCCAGGGGCATGTCGGCGGCGTCGCGCCATTCTAGAAGGTGCAGGTCCGTCGACGGCGTCAAATCCGCCACCATGTCGTACAGCAGGCGGGGATTCACCCCCGACAACGGCGCGATGAGCAGCGCCCGTGGCCGATCCGCGGGGACGGGGATGCCGGTGGGATGGAAGCGGATCACGCGTTCAAACGCGCCATCCTTTATAATTTCCTCGGCAAGGCCGGTGGGGGCGGTCGGCTGACGGGATGGTTCCGGCATGCTCTCCTCCGATGGGTGCGAGGGGCAGGCAACACGGATGTCAATGGCATCGATCGATCAGGCCCGTCACGGGCGGCGGTCCCTATCGCGAGCCATCTTGGCGCAAGTGTCGCCCGGCCGCCTTGACCTGGCGCAAGGGAAGGGCATTGATTGATTCATTTATATTCGATACCCCCAAAGGATATGCAAGGGTAGACCCAGAAAACAAAATACATATGGGGATTAAAATAAAATTGATATTCAACATCAATCAGGGCTGAGCAATATCAGGCGCTGGCCAACCTCATGGCGCGCCGCGCGGCCTGAGGGGGATGGCCGAAACCACGCTGGAAGGCGCGGCGCATTCTTTCCCGATCTGAGAAGCCCGTCTCAAAGGCGATTTGGTCGAGCGATTGGTGGCCACTATCAAGCAAGGCGCGGGCCGCTTCCAGCCGCAGGCCCTCCACGGCCTTGGCGGGGGAATGGCCGGTTTCCCGGCGGAACAGACGGCTGAACTGGCGTGGGCTCAGCCGGGCGATGCCGGCCAGCTCGTCCACCGACAGCTCCCGCTGCAAGTTCTCCCGGGCATACGACAGGACCCGCTTCACGCGATCGGTCGTGGACGGCAGGGCCAGCAGGGTGGACAGCTGGGGTTGGTTGCCTGGCCGCCGATGGTACATGACCAACTGCCGCGCCACCGCGTGCGACATCTCCGGGCCCAGATCCTCGTCGATCAGCGCCAAGGCCAGATCCAGGGAGGCGCTCATGCCCGCTGAGGTCCAGATGTTCTGGTCGGAGACGAAGATGCGGTCCGCTTGCACCTTGATCTTGGGATAATGACGCTGCAGGTCCGCGACCCGGGCCCAATGCGTGGTGGCCCGCCGGCCATCCAGCACGCCCGCGTCCGCCAGGAGGAAGG
Source organism: Nitrospirillum guaranorum (assembly GCF_034653275.1). NCBI lineage: Bacteria > Pseudomonadati > Pseudomonadota > Alphaproteobacteria > Rhodospirillales > Azospirillaceae > Nitrospirillum > Nitrospirillum guaranorum. Next base: position 794,443 of record NZ_JAYEES010000001.1, read on the forward strand.
CGCCAGTGCAGGGGGCCGCCAGCCGTCTGGAGCCCTGGACGGCACGCTGCAGGAAGGTTCTCATGCCGCGAGAGCACGCAGGCGCGGCGGCGGCCGACGGGGACTGGGCCCCAATGAAAAAGGTGGTGTCGAAGGCGTGTTCGCCGATGGCGGCCGTCCGGACCCCCAACCCCATGGAACTGGGGATCTCGCCCCCACCCTCCGACAGGAAGGATAAGGCGTACATGGGCTTGGGGGCCACCGCGTTCGCTTGTTCGAAGGCGGCGGCGACCGCCAGATTCATCATTTGAAAGCCGGGTGCGAGAACGAGGCCGATCCCGTGCATGGACCTTCTCCTTCGCGGCGACGCCCGCCAGTCGGGGCGGGCATGCGCGTACGATTGTCAGGGGGCCGCCAGGGGCGGTCCTGGGCATAAGGTGGCCTCTGCGGACCGGGCCTTGAATCCTACCTCCATTTTAAGGCCCCTATACCACGGTATGACGGCGATCCCTTTGTTCTCTAAGGCATCTTGGGGATCCTACCGACCATTTGGTTAACGCCTGGCCTCCATCGCGGCCGTCGCGGGTCACCGGCGTTCTCGGTTGGGAAGTTGGAGGTATTGATCAATGTCACGTCCGGTGCCAGACGACCCTTTGCATCTCAAGCCGCTGGTCATCGTGATCGATGATGATGAGCATTTGCGCAGCGCGCTGGCCGATCTGTTCCTGTCGGTCGGCCTTGAGATCGCCACCTATGGTTCCGCCGGCGCCTTCCTATCGTCCGGCATGCCCGAACGGCCCAGTTGCCTGGTGCTGGACGTGCGCATGCCCGAGGAAAGCGGCTTGGAACTTCAGGCTCGCCTGAGGTCTGAAAACCAGCATCTGCCCATCATTTTCATCACCGCCCATGCCGACGTGCCGATGTCGGTGCGGGCGATGCGGCAGGGGGCGGTCAACTTCCTATCCAAACCCTTCCGCGACCAGGATTTGCTGGATGCGGTGTGGGAAGCCTTGCGCGGCGATCGGGACCGTTGGCTGCGCGAACAGCGCCAGCGGGAGCTGCGGCACCTGGCCAGCGATCTTACGCCCCGCGAGGTCGAAATCCTCAGGGCCGTCAATCGCGGGCTGCTGAACAAGCAGATCGCCTATGAACTGGGGATCGCCGAGATCACGGTGAAGATGCACCGGAGCAGCGCCTTTCGCAAATTGGGCGCGACGACGTCGTCCGACTTCATTCAGAAGGTGAAGATGCTTGAGCTGAATTGAATAGCTGCCACGTTCCATGGCCGGCTAGCGGAACATGGCTTGGTCATAGGGCAGGGTGAAGTGGAACGCCGTGCCCAGGCTGACCACGCTCACGACGCCAAGGTCGCCACCGTGGCTCTCAATGATGGATTTGCAAATGACCAGGCCGAGCCCCATGCCATCCTCTTTCGTGGAGAAGAAGGGCTCGAATATCCGGCTGACGATCTCCGGGCTGATGCCCGGGCCGTTGTCGCGGACCTGGACCTCGATGCCGCCCTCCCGCAGCTTGTTGGAAAGTGTGACGGTAAGGATGCGGTCCTGGGTATTGGCCAGTGCCATGGCCTGCATGGCATTGAGGGCCAAGTTGATGATGACTTGCTTGATCTCCACCTCATCCACCCGGACCGTGGGCAGGTCCGGTTCTATATGGGACCGTATCGTCACGTCGAAGCGGTAAGCCTCGCTCCCGATCAACTCCAGCGCATCCCGGACCAGCGCTTCGGCGCTGACGGCGTTGCGCTTCGGTTCCTTGCGCAGAAAGGCTTTTATGCGGCCGACCACGTCGTTGGCGCGCTGGGCGTTCAGTCGGATCTGGTGCAGGGCGTTCAGGGCCCGGTCCACGCTGGGCGTTTCCCGCAGCAACCATTGCTGGGCGGCGGTGGCGGAGGCGGCCATCGCCGCCAAGGGCTGGGCCACATCATGCGCGATCGACGCGCTCAGTTCCCCCACGGTGGAAATACGCGCCGCGTGCGCCAGGTCACCCCGTGCGCTCAACAAGACTTCCTGGGCCCGTTTCTGCTCACTGACGTCGAAGGCATAGAACAGGATGCGGCTGGCGTTGCCGGACGGGGGCACGGTTGCGCGCCAGATGATGGGAACGCTTCTTCCGTCCAAGGTCCGCAGCATGCGTTCCCCTTGGGCGGTCAGCTTCCCCTCGAGCAGAATCTGGTAGACGCGGGCGTTGCTGTCCAGGTCGGCCGGCAGCAATTGGGACGCGATGCCCAGGAACTGGGGCCTGTCCTGTGCGCCGAACAGCCGCAGCGCGGCGTCGTTCGCATCGACGAAGCGATGGCTTTTCCGATATTCCAGGACCAGTTCCGGGTGGGCGGCCAGATGCGCCCCGATGTCGGCGACGCCCTGCGCCTTCAAGGCTGCCAGGGCGGGACGCACCCGCGACCAATCCTCGATCAGCATGGGGATCGGTGCCGCATCGAAGTACAGCGTCTTGAGGGCCAAATTGTGCCGGTGATAGCCGAGCACCAATCCGGCGAGCAGGCAGAGCAGTATGCCAACCGAAAGAAAGACGAAGAACTCTTCCATCATCGTGTGGGCGACCGGAAACCAGGAATGACATGCCAGGCCCCTTCCAGTCGCGGCCAGAATGGCCGCAAGCCAGGCGGTGGTGCGGCCAATTTATCGGTTCCGTCCACGGTTGGGTGTTAAACCTGGGGAGGGGATGGCGTCTTCCACCCCTAAACCACGGTATAGGGTGTGACCTACCTGGTATGGGTTGGCATGAGCATGGGTACTATTCCATAAAACTGCCGGGGATTACACGATGCTCCCGCCTTCTGCGACGGGAGTTGACGATGCTGCAGTCTTCGCAAGATGTCGATTTAACATGCGTGCGAGAATCTGATATTTCTTTTCGGGGGATTGAAGGTCATCGAGTGGCGAGACTTGCCTCCTTGGCGATCAATGCCAGGGAAGCGCTTAATTCCGATTTGTCCGCGGTCAGGGAATATCTCGAGGAAATGGCCATGGTCCTCGGCATCAATAGAAATGCAAGTGACGATGTTGAATTGATGCCGGTGGCGTTGGACGTGAAGGATCCGCCCCTGAAGGGGGGATTGACGCCAAAGCAGATCCGTCAAGTTGTCGAATACATAGAAAAGAGTCTGGCGACGACGATCATGATCAAGGAACTATCGCGCGTATGCCGTCTCAGCACCTCGTATTTCGCGCGGGCCTTCAAGGTGACGATGGGGGATGCCCCCCGTGACTTCATCACGAAGCGGCGCATTCGGCGGGCGCAAGTCCTCATGTTGACCACGAATGACACCTTAAGCGCCATCGCGTGCGCATGCGGATTCAGTGACCAGTCCCATTTCTCACGCCTCTTTCGTAAAATGGTGGGCGAGACGCCCTTGCGTTGGCGGCGGACTTGGAAGCGGGAGGAAGACGTGCGGCCGCCGCTGAACGGCCTTCCCGAGGAAAGCATCACGATGAAAGCCGCTTAGCGGAAATGGGGGAGGAAACGCCTTGGTCTTCTGGGGCTGGCCGGCGTTATGGCCGCCAGGGGCCGATGTCGTTTGATTGGTGCGGGTCAGGCCGCCGAATGGGACAATGGCGGTAGGGGATTGGTGGCCTTTGTGGCTGGGCCGGGACCAGGATTTGCAAGGGCGACCTTAATGACGTCTGAGAAAACCGTGGCTGTGATTGATGACGATGCGCTGGTGCGGGCCAGCCTGGAGGATTTACTGCAGTCCTTCGGTTATGCCACGGCCCCGTTCGCGACGGCGGAGGAATTCCTGGCCTCGGATTTAGGGCAAGTGGCCTGCGTGATTTCCGACATCCAAATGCCGGGCCTCTCCGGTCTGGAAATCCAGCCCCTGCTGCGCCAACGCCGGAACGACTGCCCTGTCATCCTCCTGACCGCTTTCCCCAGTGAGCAGGTGCGCGCCAAGGCCCGCAAGCTAGGAGTTCACGATTTCTTTGAGAAACCCTGTAATTCCGAGGCGCTGATGACCAGCGTCGAACGGGCGCTGGCCTCCTGGCGCTGATATCGCGCCTTTACGCGATCGCGACGGATGGAACTGGGTGGGGGATGTCGACGGCCGGCACCGTGAAGGTGAACACGGCCCCACCGCCCAGGTTGTTGCCGGCCTTCAACGTGCCGCCCATGGCTTCGACGGCCGTGCGGCATATCTGCAGCCCAATACCCATGCCGCCCGGCTTGGTGGTGAAAAACGGCTGGAACAACTTGGCCATATCTTCCTCGGCGATGCCGGGCCCCGTGTCGGCGACCGCCACCCGGATCATGCCGTTCACGCCATGCCCGACGGCAACCGACAACTGGCGCTGGCTGGCCGGTACGGCGGCCATGGCGTCCAACCCGTTCATCAGCAGGTTCACCAGGACCTGACGCACCTCCACCCGGTCACCAATCACCTGGGGCAGGTCGTGGGGGCACGCCACCGTCATCGCTGACTGTCGCATGGTCAGGTCGCGTTCCAGCAGGTCCTTCGTTTCCGCGATCAACTGCCCAAGATCGAAGGCGGAGGCGGTGCGCGTCCCCTTGACCAACTGGTCACGGGTCCGCTGCACGATGTCAGCCAGACGTTTCCCGTTGACCTCCAGCCGCCGCAGCACCCGCCGCAGGCCGTCGGTATTGGGAGGATCGGCTTCCAACCAGCGCACGCCGGTGCCGGCGTCGGTCATGATGGCGGCGATGGGTTGGTTGAGCTCGTGCGCCAGGGATGTGGACAGCGCCCCCACCGTGGCGATGCGATTGGATCGCGCGAGTTCCGCCTGCGCCGCCGTGCGCAGCGCCTCGATGCGCTCCCGCTCCGTCAGGTCGATGTGGCTGGAGACCTGGCGGGTATCCGACACCAGCCTCACCGTGTACAGGACGGGGATGCGGCGGTCGTCCTTGCCAATCAGGACGGTTGTGCCTTCGATATTGGTCCAACCGTGGAACGCGGCCTCCAACTGGTCGGTCAGCACCTTCACCGCCGTTTCCGCGTTTTCCCGCGGGGGCTTGGCGGCCAGTTCCCCGCAGTTCTGATAACCGAGAAGCCGGGCCAAGGCCTCGTTCACCTCCACTGTCTTGATGGCGGTGACGCAGCGGTCCAGGAATTCCGGGTGGGCGGTCACATAGGCGCGAAAGTCCGTCACGCCGTCGCGTTTCAGTTCATCCAGCCAGATCTTGGCGTCGCCGATGTCCTGCTCGCAAAAGCTGACGTTGCTGACCTCGAACAGGCGCCGATACCGCGCCTCGCTCAGGGTCAGGTCGTGGGTGCGTTCCTCCACCCGCTGTTCCAGCGTGGCGTTCAGCCTCTGGACGGTGGCTAGGGCACCGACCTCGGCATCGATGTCGCTGATGCCGCCATACCACCGCAGAAGGTCGCCCGAAGTCGAAAACGCCGGGCGTCCCGTGGCGGACATCCAGCGATAGCCGCCATCGGCATGCCTCAAGCGGAAGGTGATCTGAAAGGGCCTCCGTGACGCCTTGGCCTTGGCCCATGACCGCCCCACGGCGTTGATGTCGTCCGGATGGACGAGGTGCTGGAATTCGACGGCGCCGGGGGCGACGAGGTCCACCCCTGTGAGCGTGGCGAACCGCTTGTTCACCAAGTCGGGGACGCCGTCGGGGCCAGCGCGCCAGATGATCTTGGGAACCGATAGGAGAAGATGCTCGAGCTCCTGCCGGCCGGCCGCCAACGCACGGGTGGCGACCCGCAATCGCCATTGGCTTATGAGCAGGGCCACGCTGACGGTGATGGTCACGGGAACCAGGACCGTCAGCACCCGAACACCGCCGCGTGGTATGTCGGTGTCATCGGCGTCTCCAATGTCCATCCGCCGTGCCCTCGGCCAGCGACGCGAACGGGACGATCCATCAGGCGATGCGCCGCAGCGGTTCCACCCGCAGCGGCACGCTCAGCAGATCGTCGAACCGGGCCGCCAGGCTGGCGAGGTTGGCCCCTTTGACATGGGCGTCCAGGGCGGTCTGGTCCGCCCAGACCTCGTACATCACCACCGTCCCTGGGTCCTCACGGCTTGAATGGGCCAAATAGGCGATGCAACCAGGCTCGCGCCGCACGGCCGGCACGATGGCGGTGATGGCGTCGACCAGGGCTTGTTCCCTGCCGGGTTTGGCGGTGAGGTGGGCGACCAGCTGGATTTGTTCAGGCGGAAAGGTGGGGGACATCTTTCATTCTCCTCAAAAGCCGCTGAGCACGGTTTTGCCGATGGCGGCACCGCTTTCCACGGCGGCATGGGCCGCCTTCAGTGTGCGGGCGTCGATCGGCGTGATCTCCTTGGTCAGGGTTGTCTTCAGCACGCCCGCGTCGAGAAGATGCGCCACCTCTTGCAGCAGCTTGTGCTGCTCGATCATGTCATGGGTCCGGTACAGCGATCGGGTGAACATCAGTTCCCAGGCGACCGTGATCGACTTGCGCTTCAACGGCACGATGTCGAAGGAATTCGGGTCGTCGATGAGGGCCAGGTGACCCTGGGGCGCCATGATCTTGGGAAGAAGGGGCAGGTGCCTTTCCGTCGCGGTCAGGCCGGCGACGTATTCCACCTCTGGTATGCCGATGCGGATCAGTTCCTCATCCAGCGCCTTGTGGTGGTCGATGACGTGGTGCGCCCCCATGTCCTGAACCCAGGCGACCGTCTCTGGACGCGAGGCCGTGGCGACGACAGTCAGACTGGTCAGGCGGCGCGCCAGTTGTATGAGGATGGAACCGACACCGCCGGCGCCATTGATGACCAGAAGGGTGCCAAGGCCTTGCTTCTTGCCGTATGGCACGCGCAAGCGGTCGAACAACAGCTCCCAAGCCGTGATGGCGGTCAGCGGCAGGGCGGCGGCCTGGGCCCAGGACAGCGTCCGGGGCTTGAGGGCCACAACGCGTTCATCCACCGCGTGCAGTTCCGCGTTCGTGCCGGCGCGGCTGAGATCGCCGGCGTAGTAGACCTCGTCGCCGACCTTGAACATGGTCGTCTCGGCGCCCACGGCTTCGACAATACCAGCCGCGTCCCAACCCAGGACGCGGGCCTGGCCGGCCGGCGGCCGACCCATGCCCCCCATCCGGACCTTGGTGTCCACCGGATTGACGGACACCGCCTTCACACGCACCAGCAGGTCGCGGGGGCCTGGCGTCGGGGCCGGCAGGACCAGGTCGACCAGGGCATCGTCACGATCGACGGTTCCGGGAACGTAATAGCCGACGGCTTTCATGGGGTCGCATCCTCTTGGTGGGGTGGGTGACAGGCCTGGCTTAGGGGTGCCTCGCTGAGGGAACCGTTTTCCACGCATGCCATGCGCGATCGCCAGAGTGCCATTGTCCGGCCGGCTGTATCCCCTCATACCGCGGTATTAGGGGCAGGTGCTGGCTGTCGGATCGCAGCGCCGCTCGGCGGGCAAGACGCACCGCGATCCAATGGAAACACGGCTTCTTACGGCGCCGACCGGCGCCTATTTCGACGGGTTGTGGGGGCTATGGCCTGGCGATGGGGGCGAAGTCTCCACGACGCCCGTGTCGTGTCGGCCGGCGATGTCCGGTTCGTTCGGTGATGCCCCACGGCAAGTCATCCGCGCCAGGGACCGACCAATGTGAAGCAAGGTGGCCAGGTGATTTGCCAATTATCATGGATGGCTGAGAAATGGCGCAAGAATCCACGTGATTTTAATGGACAATATCGGCTGATTGAAAAATACTCGCCTAGATTGCATCATACCACGGTATGAGGTGGCTTTCGCAGATAGGCCTGTCGGCGTTACCAGTGGCTGTGTATCCTTCGGAACCAGATCGCTCCATTTCGTTTCAGGTTTTCACGCGACGCCGTCGACCCATGACCCAATCCGAGCCCGCTGAGAATAGCCCCATCGTTTATATCGTCGACGATGACGAGGACGTGCGCGGTGGCGTCACGGACCTGTTTTGCTCGGTGGGCCTTCCCGTCAAGAACTACGCATCCACCCAGGCTTTCCTGGCCGACATCCTGCCGGACCGGCCGAGCTGCTTGATCCTGGATGTCCGGCTGCCGGGTGAGAGCGGTCTGGAGTTCCAGGCCCGTCTGAACGCCGCCGGAACCCGCCTGCCCATCATTTTCATCTCGGGCCACGCGGATGTTCCCATGTCGGTGCAGGCCATGAAGTCCGGGGCGGTGGACTTCCTGCCTAAGCCCTTCCGTGAGCAGGAGTTACTGGATGCCGTGTCGGCCGCCCTGCGCGCCGATGCGAAGCGCCGTGTGGAAGAACGGGATATGGATGAGTTGCGGCTGCTGGCGTCGCAGCTCACCCCCCGCGAGGTCGAGGTTCTGAGGGCCGTCGACCGCGGCCTGCTGAACAAGCAGATCGCGCACGAGCTCGGCATAGCCGAAATTACGGTGAAGATACACCGCAGCAGCGCCTTTCGGAAATTAAAGGCCAAAAGCATCACCGATCTGGTCCAGAAGGTGCGCCGCTTAGATCTGCGCTGATCCAACTCGCCCGATAGGCGCGGTGTCCTGCGGTTGGGGCGTTACCGGGAGAAATGGGCGGTGATCAGGCGCGGAACGGGCGCCCCATGGAATCCGTCTTTCGCCAGGGAACGGAGCGGCCGGTTCGGTCACCGGGGGGCTTCCCTCCGCCCCCCGACCACCCCCTGCCGGAAGGGGGGAAGGCGGGCGGAGCACCCAAAGGGCCGTCCGGCGCCGATAGGTCGTCCCGTTTCAGCGCGGTCGCGGCCATGGCCAGCGTTCGCTCCGGCGTCTCGACCTGCAGCATGGCGTGTCGGCGCGCGACCGCCGGCATTTGACCGGACCCCAGCAATTTCTCGCGCGCGTAGAACCGCGTCGTTTCAAGAAATCGATAGCGTGTCCGGTGCGCGTCAATGTTGACGGCCACCATTGATCTTTCCACCAGCGAACTCAGCAAGACCATGAGGTCCGTCCAGGGCATGGATCCGTCATCCATGACCCAAAGCGCGGCATCCAACGTGAAGGGACCGCTGAAGATGGATAGGGCGCGGAACATGGCGGCCTCGGCCGGCGGCAGCAAAGCATAGCTCCAATCCAGGCTGGCCCGCAGGGTGCGTTGCCTGCCGGGTGCCGCGCGCCGCGCTCCCTCCATCGTCAAGGGCGCGCTGGCCAACAGCGTGGACAGTCCGGCCAGGCCTAGCGATCCGACCCGTCCGGCCACCAGCTCGATGGCCAGGGGCAGGCCATCCAAACGGCGGCAGAGATCGGCCACGATCCTGGTGGCGTGGTCGTCGGGATCGAAGTCCTGCAGTTGCCGCCTCGCCCGGCTGATGAACAAATCCACGGCCGGCAGCGCGCGCATCGCTGTCGCGTCGCGGCCGTCGCCAACCATGGGACCGTCGAGCGGCGCCAGCCAGTAGATGGCCTCCTCCATCCCGCGTAGCGGTTCACGGCTTGTCGCAAGCACACGCAGGTCTGGGCTCGCGGAAATTAGCCGCTCGACAAGGTGCGCCGCGTCCTCCGCCACGTGTTCGCAATTGTCCAGGATCAGCAGCATGTCCCGCCCGGACAGGGCCTCGGTCACCTGTGGCGCCGGATCCGTGGTCGTCGCGGTGATGTCGAGCGCGGACGCCACCGCATGCGCGACCCCGCCTGAGGTCGTGAGTGGCGAAAGATCGACGAAGACGGTCATGCAGGCCGTCTCCGCCGCCCACCGGTGGGCGGTGGCCATCGCGGTCGCCGTCTTGCCGACGCCCCCGGGGCCGACCACGGTCAGCAGCCTGGTGGTGTTGATCCGTGCCGTGATCGCGTCGATGTCATGGTCACGGCCGATAAGGGGCGCCGAGGGCCGGGGGAGCCTGTGGTTGGGATGGCTGTCGTTCGGATGGGCTTCGCGGGCTCGATCCTGACGCTGGACGGTGGCTGTGAAACAGTAGCCGCGCCCGGCAACGTTGGCGATGTATTCCCGCCCGGGTGAATGCTCCGCCAGGGCCCGCCTGAGCTGTCCGATCTGGAAACGAAGGTTGCTGTCCTCGACATGCGTTCCAGCCCAGACATGGGCTGTCAGGTCTCGGCGGCTGACCACCTCGCCGGCACGGGCCGCGAAACAGAGCAGAAGGTCCATCGTGCGGCTGCCCAGTCGCAGGGGTTTGCCGCCGGCCTCAAGCCGTCGTTCCGCGGGAACCAGGGTGAAAGGGCCGAACATCAGCGCGGCGGGCCCGTTCGCGCGCGGGTCCGTGGTCGGGAATGCCCTCACGGCCACCATCCCTTCACAACTATTCCAACAACGCCGGCCCGTGGGATGGGCGGGCGAAAACCTCGGCAATGATACCGACCGTCTCGCCCCGCACAATCGAGGCCCGGGACATTTATCCACCGTTTCCGGACATTCTACGCAACCAAGTCGTCGGGCTGGCGGCGTGGCGCGGCACGCCACCTCGCCCGGTGAAAAATGAACAGAGCCGCGTCGTCAGATGTGGAGCGCGAAGTTCGACAGGTCGATCGAGACGACCAGCGGCTCGCTCAGCGACGTGCCGTCCGGCAGCCGCGGGAAAATGCGGCGTTCCGTGGGGAACTTCAGGCCCTGGACATCGATGTAGCCGGAGACGTAGTGGGCGCCTGAGGTGCCGCCGGCGATCTCGACGTCATAATCGTGGCGTTTCAGCAGGCCGTCCTGATCGACGTACAGGGTCTGCACCGTGCTGTGGGTGGCGATGTCCTGGGGGAAGGTGACCCTCAGCCGCTGCCAGGTTTCCCCGTTCTCGCTCCAGTCCTCCAGCTGTTCGCACACCACGCCGGGCTTGGCCAACAGGAAGGGCATGTTGAGGTAGGTCCACATCGCGATGCCGGCGAAATAGGCCAACTGGGGCTCGGTCCACGGTGTCTCCAGGGTGTGGCCGGCGAACGAGGCGCGCGGGTCGGCGAGCGTGTCGATTGGCTGACCGGTGCCGTCCTGGATCTCAATCTTGCCCGGCTGGAACCGCGAAACCTTTCCGTCCGTGCCGAAGGGGTGGTGCGACGCCCATTCGTCACCCAGGCCGACGGTCACGTTGGTCTCATCCAGCGTGCCGGCGTGACCCTTGAGGGCCCACAGGGCGCCGCCCTGCTTCAGATGCGCGGTCAGGCTGGAAAAGCGCTGCCATGTCTCCAGGCCGCCGTGAGCGTCAATGATCTTCTGGGCAAGAGTATTCATGGTCCATATCCTTTGGTATTGGCGGTCTAATCAGGCGTCCAGGAACGTCTTCACGTGACTTACGAATGTTTCCGGATACTGGAAGAGCGCGCCGTGGCCGGAATCCGGGTAAATGATCAGGGTCGCGTCGGGCGTGTTCTTGAACATCTCGTACGCGTTGATCGACGGGAACATGGTGTCGTCACTGCCGTGGACGATCAGGGCGGGCTGGCGGATGGCTTGCAACGACGCGTGGCCGGGATCGGTTTCGGCGCACCAGCCGATGATGGCTTTCGCCTGGGGATTGCTGACGGCCTCGCCGCTATCCGGATCACGCTCCACGGTACGGGCGGCGGCGCGGTCGATGAACGCGCCGCCGGCGTCCTGGCTGGACTGGGACGGCGTGAAGAACAGGGGAAGCCTGACGTCCCGCGCGCCCTTGGCGAAGGCGTCCTCGACCACCTGCAGCAGATGCTCCTCGCCACCCTTGGCCGCGGAGCCGGCGATGATGATCTTGCGGATTTTGACCTTGGTTCGTGGCGCCAACACCTGGGCCAGGAAGCCGCCGAGGGAGAAGCCCAGGAGGTCGGCCTCGGCCAGGCCAAGCGCGGCGATGAAGGTTTCCGCGTCGATGGCCATCTGTTCCACCGTGTCCGGGACCGTGCCGGTCGACGTGCCGACGCCCGCGTTGTTGAAGACGATGACAGGCCGGTCCGTGGCCAAGGCGTTGACCACGAGCGGATCCCAGGCGTCCATCGTGCCGGTGAAGTGTTGAAGCAGAACGAGCGGAATGCCCGTCTTGGGGCCGAGCCGCCGGTAGGCGAAGCGGATGCCGGCTGCCTCGACGTGCAGCGTCGGCGCGGTTTCGAGGGTGATTGACATGTTCCTTCCTCCGAAGATGCTCACGAACCCTATGCCCGTTTGCCAAAAGCGCCGGACCAGGCATGTTGGTGTTCGCGCCGCCAAGCCGCGTGGCGCTGCCCGGCCGGCGGCTTATGGGGCGGTGCGGCATCGTCCGGCGGTGTGCCGCGGACCCGTCACCGTCGCCCGGCACCGACCGTGGTAGCGCCAGCCACCGGCCGCCGTCGCGGGAGACGTTGTGAATTCTTGTGAGGAAGGGCCGCCCGTGGCCGGCGAAGGGCTGGGGAAGAGGCCGGTCGAACCGGCGGCCCCGCTAAGTCGCGGCTGTGGGCAGCCGGAATAGGAAGCGCGCGCCGCCATCGGGCAAGTTGCTGGCCATCAACTGACCGCCATGACGCTCCACGATGGAGCGACAGACGGACAGGCCGATCCCCATTCCGTTGCTTTTGGTGGTGCGGAAACTCTCAAACACGTGCTGCAGGTCACCCGGGGGGATGCCGGGGCCATTGTCATCGATCGTCGTGACGACGTTGCCGCCGTCGGGCCGGAGGGTGATGGTGATGCGGCGGTCGGCACCGTTGTGGGTCTCCAACGCCTGGTGGGCGTTCAAGATGATGTTGAACACCAGTTGCTGGAGTTGCACCCTGTCCCCTTCCACGGCGTGCACCTCCTGCCCGGCGTTGATGCGGATCGCCACCCGGGCGTTTTCCAACTCGTGTGACAGGAAGGCGACGGTATCGCGCACCAGCTTCGCCAAATCGACCCGTTCGGTATGGAACGGGGCCCTGATCGCCATGGCCCGGATGCGGCTGACGATTTCTGTCGCTCGGTCGACGCTGTCCAGGATCTTGCCTACCAGGGTCCGGACGGTGGGCACATCCACGGTATCGCGGGAAAGCCAGCGCTTCACCGCTTCGCTACGCGAGGCGATGGCGCTCAGCGGCTGGGCCACTTCATGCGCCAGCGACGCCGTCAACTCGCCCAATATCGCGACGCGGGCGGCATGGGCCAGTTCGACTTGCATGGCCTGGACCGCGGCCCGGGCGGCTTCCTGCTCGGAGATGTCGATCAGGCCGACGAAGGCGGTGTTCTGGCCGCGCAGTTCCGGCGGCGCGACGGTGAACCACAGGCACGGCACCAGCGTGCCGTCCAAGCGGCCGATCAGATGTTCGCTCTGATAGGTGGCGTGGTCACGGAAGCTGGCTTTCAATGTTTCCAGCAGACCCCGCTCATGATCCGGGGCGCTGACCCAACGCAGGCTTCCCAGCAATTCGTCCTTGGATGCGGCGCGCAACAGACGTACCGCGCTGGCGTTCGCATCCACGCACAGGATTTGCTCCTTGGCTCGCTCCAGGAAGTCGGGATGCTGCGCGACATGGCTCCCGAGATCCGTCACCCCTTGTTCCCGCAGGGCGGTGAAGGTGGCGTTCATGGCGCTGGTGTCAAAGCGGAAGAACGCCACGCCCGTGGTCTCGAAAAGCGTGCGGTAGCGGTTCTCGCTTCTCGACAATTCGGCCAGCGCTTTTTTCTGGTCATCGATGTCGATGACGCCGACGATCACCCGGCCGGATGGCACGGTCTCCGGCGGGAAGGTCGCGGTGAACAGGCAATCGAATTCCGATCCGTCGATGCGGCGCAGGCGCACTTCCTCGATATAGCTGGCCTCCCGTCGCATGCCTTTGAGCAAGCCGGTGGTGAAGTGGACGCAGCTGGCGTCCGGCCAATACGGCGTGATGTCGGCGAAGATATCGGCGCGTCCGCCACCGAACAGGTCGGCGGTGCGCTGGTTGATGGCGATGACTTTCACCTGCCGCTGCAGCCAGCGGACATAATCGGGATTGGCCGCGAAATAGGCCGGCAGGTCGGTCACCCCCTCCGCCATCTTCTGGCGCAGCGCTTCCGCCGTCGCCTTGAAGTCCATGTCCCAGAATGAGACGGCCATGGCCTCGAAAAGGTTGACGTTGCGCACCTGGGCGAGCCTTAGCGCATCCTCGGTCGCGAGATTGGCGGTGATGTCGCGCGCCGCGTCCATATACAGAGTGCCGTCGCCGTCCAGGCGGCTGACGCGGACCTCCACCACGATGGCGCCACCGTCTGCGTCGCGTCTGGTCAGCTGCCCCTGCCATGTGCCCTTGGCATCCAGGTCGGCCGCCATGGCGCGCTGTGTCGGATCGTCCGGTGGCGGCAGGAGTTTTTGGACCGGCCCACCCACGGCTTCCGAGGCGGTGATCCGGTATAACCGCTCCGCCGACGCATTGAGCGTGACCACGTGGCCAGCGCGGTCAAACAGGACGACCGCATCGTTGAGCCCTTGGAGCATGGTCAGCAAGTGGGGGGGCAATGAAGGCGGATCAGACGGGAGCAATCATTCATCCTTAGCGGCGCGGGATGCCCCCGGAACCGTTAAATCTGGGTGGGCGTCAGCCCATGGGAGGCCCCACCGGGGGAACGTCCCGGATCGCTGCCGCGACCCGCTCGATAAGGTGGCTTGGATTGAATGGCTTCGCCAATAGGCAAATCGCTCCGGCGCGCTGGGCCAGGCTATGCAAATCGTTGCTGCTGAACGCGGAAATGAGGATGACGTGCGGCGTCGCGGCGTCGCGGCGCGCCAAGCGGCAGGGGGCCAGCCGAGATTATCGCAGGTATGCCCTGACGGTGATTTTTCCGAGAAGACGATTTTTATGTTTAATTCCAAATAATTAATAGACTAATCGATGATCGGGCGGGCTGCGTATAGGCCATCTATCGCGACGGAAGCGGCCAGGATCACGGACGGGACGAGGGGAAATCCCGTCGTCGCTCAGGGGCGAGGTTGAGGCTGGTTAGCGGGAGCTTCGAGGGTCGGTGGGCGCCACTGGATTGCCCTTAAGGTAAGCCCGCGCCGATCCCGCATCCGTGGTTGGCCTCAGTGTTTGCCGCCGGCGACCTTGGCGGCGGTCAGCTCGATCTCCACCAGGGCGCCGGGCAGTACCAGGGCGGCGACCTTCACGGTGCTGCGCGCCGGCTTGTTGGGTTGGGCCGCCGTGCCGAAATACTGCGTCCAGGCCGCTTGCAGGCCGGCGAAGTCGATATCCCCGCCCTTGTTCGGGTCGCCGGCCAGGAAGACGTGGGCCTGGACGACGTCGCCCAGGCCATAGCCCAAGCCCTCCAGCGTGGCCTTCAGCTTCGACAGGACGCTCAGCGTCTGCGCTTGCGTGTCGCCATAGGCCTGGACGCTGCCCTTGGGCGCGTTGGGGTCGATCACGGCGGGAAGGGCGCCGCTGAGATAGACCGTCTCCGCCCCGGCGGGCACGGTGACGGCGGCGGCGATGGGGCTGTCGGCGTTGGACCCCTGGGTGCGGACGATGCCGGTTTCGGCCCGGGCGTCAGCGACGGCGGCGGGAACGGCGGCCAGCAGGGCCAGGGCGGACAGCAGGACGGACGGGCGCATCTTGTTCGATCTCCTCATGAGGTGTCAGCCGTGCTGGGCGGCCTTGGGGGCCCGGCCGGCCAGGGCGTCGGCGGCGACCCGGCGGGCCAGTTCCACCACCGTGCGCTGGGCCGCCAGGACACCACCCTCCTGCCAGCTGGGCAACTGGCTGAGATGGGCGCCGCTGAAATAGACACGGCCGGCGGGCTGGTTCAACAGGGTGTAGGCGGCGGGATCGTTGCCGTCCTGGTCCCAATGCAGCCAAGGTCCCAGGTTGAACGGCACCTTGCTCCAGTTCACCACCAGCGGCTGGGCCAGGTCGGCGCCATGGCCCGGATGCAGCCGATCGACCGAGGCGCGGGCGAGGGCGACCTGCTCCGCCAGCGGCCGCTTCTGGAAGGCGGCGGCCGTCGCCCCGGCGTTGTAGGTGGCCACCAGCAGGCCGCGATCCTGGTGGTACCCGCCGCTGGGATACCACACCAGGGAGGTTTCCCCGCCGGTGTAGGAGATGCCGCCGTAAATCTGCTCCCGCTCCCAAAAGCGCGGCGCCTCGAACGCCACCTTGTTGGCGGCGTCATAGACGGCGCCGCGGATCGCCGCCGTCACCGGGGCGGGAAAGTCACTGTCGATGCCGGCCAGGACGGGCAGGGGGATGGTGACCACGGCATAATCGGCCGCCAGCTCATGCTGCTCCCCCGTTCGCCCATCGCGGTAACGGATGGTGACGCCGTCGGGGCCGGAGCGGACGCGGTCCACCACAGCGTTCAGCCGGGGCGGGGCCTTCAGCGCCTTCGCCAGGGCCACCGGGATGCGGTCCATGCCGCCCACCGGCTGGAACATGGTCGCCTGCATCAGGACGTTTTCCTCGAACAGGATGGCGGGGGCGACCGTATCCTCCCCCAGCAGGTCGCGCAGGGGCAGGGGGGCCCGCCGCTGGCCCACCTGGTCCGCCGCCCCTGGCGGCTGGACATACCCTGAGCGGTCGGACCCGTCGTAGCGCCCCTCCGGTGACAGGTCGCCGTAGGATTTCAGGAAGGCCAGCAGGCGCTCCTTATCCTCGGCCGTCAGGTCCTGGTCCAGGGCGCCCCGCCGGGTGGCCTTGGCCAGCAGCTCCGACAACCCGCCGCGCACATCGTTCACCGCCTGGCGCTGTTGGATGGGTTTTCCCCCGTTGGCGGTCGTGGTCTGGATCAGGGCGCTGCGGCTGCTGTTGACCTCCACCTCCAGCGGCACCTTGAGGGCGCGGGCATAGCCCAGCAGGCCCTGGTGATGGCTGGGAATACGGGCAGGGCCGGCATTGAAGTAGAGCCCCGGTGACAGCCGCGCGGTCTGGTCGGCCTCCCCCGCCAGGGTGATGCGGTCACCGTCGCGGATGGACCAGGTCCGGCCCCCGACGCGATTACGGGCCTCCAGCACCACGACCGCGAAGCCGGCCCGTTCCAGCTCATAAGCCGCCACCAGCCCGGCGATGCCAGCGCCCAGCACCACGACGCGGCGTCCCGTCCCTGTGGTGGCGGGCAGGGCCGGCGGCCCGGCGTAGGCCGCGGGCACCGGGGTCAGCCCCAAGGCCGTCATGGTGCCATAGGCGGCGGCATAGCCGCCCCACTGCGCCGCGCGCGCCAGCAGCCGCCGACGGGTTATGGCCATCTGTCAGTCCTCCACGCATCCTTTTGCTGGCGGTGACAGTGCCGATGGCGGGACGGGGGCGATATTGAGTTAAAATCAATAAGCTCATCAGTTTATTCGATACTTCAATATTTTAAAAATACCACCGCCATTTCCCATGTCTGCGCCCCGGTAAGGGGAGTTCAAATGCAGATGGTCTGCGCATATCGGCATCGTCGCTCATAATTTGACGGGCGCTTAACGAACACATTGAGCGATGCAATTTGTGCGGTGGGCGCGGGCGCGGCAACCCTGGGTTATGGTTGCCGCGACGCGTCATGGCAGCGGCCGGCCATTCCAAAATCCAATCAAGAAAATCCGAAGGGGCCACCTCATGCCGTCATCCATTTTGCGTCCATTACGTCCTCTGGTCCGTCTTCCGGCCCGCCTCCTGACGGGCGCCGGCCTTGTCGCCCTGGCGGCCGCGTTCCCCGCCACCGGCTGGTCCGCCGCTGGCGACGCCACTCCGGCGCCGGCCGCCGCTGAAGACCTCAGCGAGATCATCGTCACCGGCACCCGCGAGGCCGGCAAGAGGGTGCAGGACAGCTTGACCTCCATCGAGGTGCTGGGCGGCGAGACGCTGCAGGCCACCGGCCAGACCAACCTGCTGGATGCCCTGCGCGGCACCCTGCCGTCCTTCACCGCCGACCAGTTCGGCGGCGACGTCGGCAACCTGGTGCGCTCCGCGCGCTTGCGCGGCTTGAGCCCGGGGCAGACCCTGGTGCTGGTGAACGGCAAGCGGCGGCACAACTCCGCCAACATCTACGCTGATGGCGGGCCCAACGGCGGTTCCAACCCCGCCGACCTGGATTTCATTCCGCTGGATTCCATCGACCATATCGAGGTGTTGCGCGATGGCGCCGCCGCGCAATACGGGTCCGACGCCATCGCCGGCGTCATCAACATCATCCTGAAGAAGGCGGACAGCGGCACGCACGTCTCCACCCTGGGCGGCATCACCGGCCGGGGTGACGGCGCCACGGCCCAGGGCTCCGTCTTCCATGGCTTCGACCTGGGCGACGGCGGCTTTCTGAACGTCACGGCCGACTATCGCCATCACGACTTCACCAACCGCACCGGGGACGATCCCCGTGCGCCCACGGGCACCGTGGTCAAGGGGCGCATCTATGGCGACCCGCTCAGCGACACGGTCAACGTGGGTTACAACGCCGAGGCGCCGCTGACCCCCAGCGTCACCTTCTACAGCTTCGGCACGGCCAGCCACCGGTCGGCCGAATCTTATGAGAACTGGCGTCCCGGCTCCCGCATTCCCGCCCTCTGGCCCAACGGCTTCTTCCCGGAGGAGACGGCCGACGAATACGACGTCGGCTTCACCCTGGGCGCCCGGGGCGACAACTTGGTCGGTTGGCACTGGGACCTCAGCAGCACCTATGGTCACGACTGGCTGGCCATTGGTGTCATCAATTCCGGCAACCCCAACCTGGCCAATGCCGGCAGCGGGTTCTACAACGCCGCCTATGCCAAGCAGACCAGCTTCAACGCCGGCAAGCTGGTGTCCACCCAGCAGACCACCAACCTGGACCTGGTGCGGGAGTTCGATGTCGGCCTGTTCGCCAAGCCGGTGAACGTCGCCTGGGGCCTGGAGCACCGGCATGAGGTGTATGAGGTCGACGCCGGCGAATACGCCTCCTACGCCGCCGGTGGCTCCGCCTCCTATGCCGGCTTCACGCCCACGGACGCCCACACGGCGGATCGCAACAGCGCGGCCGGCTACATCGACCTGTCGACGCAACTGCTGCGCGACTGGCAATTCGAGTTGGCGGGCCGTGTCGAGCACTACGACGACTTCGGCGACAGCGAAAGCGGCCGGGTGATCAGCCGGTACGACATCACGCCCTGGCTGGCGGTGCGTGGTGCTGTGGGCAACGGCTTCCGGGCGCCCACCCTGGCGCAGCAATACTTCTCCGCCCTGAACGTCAGCCCCACCTCGGCGTCGCTGCAGCTGCCGGTGAATTCCCCGGGCGCCAAGCTGCTGGGGGTGCAGGCGCTGAAGCCCGAAACCTCCACCGAATACAGCGCCGGGCTGGTGCTGGAGCCGGTGCCGGGCCTGCACGCCACCCTGGATTTCTATCAGATCGAGATCCAGAACCGCATCATCAACTCCGGGGCCCTGTCGGGCTCCCTGGCCCAGGCGGCCATCCTGGCCAACGGGGCCAGCCTGCCGGCGGGCATATCGGCGGGCAACACCTCCGTCACCTTCTATCTCAACGGCGTCGACACCCGCACCCAGGGGGCCGACCTCAACCTGGATTACACCACCGATTTGGCCAGCCTGGGCGCCATCAAATGGACGCTGGCCGGCAACTACAACGTCACCAGCATCCTGAAGCAGCAGCCGGCGCCCAAGGCCCTGGCCGGCGTGACCATCCTGGACGCCACCGCCATCACGTCGCTGACGTCCTACGATCCGCGCAGCAAGATTTCGCTGGCCGCCAACTGGACCCTGGGGCCGTGGGACGTCACCCTGCGGGAGACGCGCTGGGGCCACAGCTATTACGTGGCGCATGATTACAGCAGCGTGGGCGACTATGTGGCCCGCGCCGTCAGCCCGGCTTTCCTCACCGACCTCAACATCGGGTATCGCGTCACACAGGGTTTCCGCGTCGACCTGGGGGCGCAGAACCTGTTCGACCGCTATCCGGCCAAGACCAATCCGGCCACGCGCTGGTTCGGCATCAACGTCGACACCTATGCGCAGAACACGCCCTATGGCTTCAACGGCGGCTATTACTACGTGAAGCTGTCGGCGGACTTCTGATCGCAGGTTCGGCTGGCCCGCCTGTCGTATCGGCGGGCCATCCTCCCGCCCGGTTCATCCCGGGTTCCTCGGGCGGCGGTTCCATCGGGGCCGCCGCCCATTTTTCACTCCGTCACGATATGCGACGGTGTCAGCGCGATCGCGCGCGGGCGAACAGCTCGCCCATGCGCCAATGCAGATTGGGGGACTGGCCGGCCCATTCGTGCCACCCGGAATCGCGGCGGAATTGCCCCAGCAGGCCGCTGGCGGCGATGGTGTCGGCATCGACGGTCACCGGCACGTCGCAATTGGGCGCGACATACAGGGCGTCGGCCTCGCAATACAGTTCGCACAGGAAGCAGGTCTGGCAATCCTCCTGCCGGGCGATGACGGGTGTGCCGCCGTTCCCCGCTTCCAACACATTGGTGGGGCAGATCCGGACGCAGGTGTTACAGCCGGTACAGCGGTCGGTGAAGACCAGTTCGATCATGACAGCCTCATCCGATCAGGCGACTTGAGTGGAAACCGCGACGCTCTCCGGCGCCACCCAGACGCTGTCCAGGCCGCCGCTCAACAGCCGGTGCGCCTGGGCGGGATCCAATGCCGTCGCGTCCTCCCGCCGGTGCAGGCCACGGCTTTCGCTGCGGGCCAGGGCGCCGGCGGTGGCCCAGCGGGCGCAAGCCACCAAGGCCGCCGCCTCCCGCGCCCGCACGCGGGCCGTGGCATACGCCCCAGGGGCCAACTGGTCGCGCGCCACGCGCCACAAGTCGTCCAGGGTCTCCAGCGAGCTCGTCAGCACGGGCGCGCGGCGGAACAGGATCTTGTCATAGGGCAGCATTTCCGCCCGGACGCGGTCATACAGCTGCCGCGTCAGGTCGCTCGCATCGGGTTTGGCGGTGCCGGGGCCTTGGGTGGGGCGCAGGCCCGCGCCTCCGGCGGCATCCACCGCTTCCCCTATCCGGCGTCCCCGGCCATGCGCCAGCCGGGCGGCCGCCTGGCCGGCCCAGGTGCCGGAGGAAACGGCCCAGGCGGAGTTCTGGGCGCCGCCCCCGGAAATGGCGCCGGCGATCAGTTCCCGCGTGGCCACGTCCCCGGCGGCGTAAAGACCCGGGACGTCCGTCTGGCAGTCCTCATCCGCCAGCCGCAGGCCGCCGGTGCCGCGCACCGTGCCCTCGCCATGCAGGGTGATGGGGAAACGCTGGGTGAAGGGGTCGATGCCCTGGCGATGGAAGGGCAGCAGGATGGCGGGCTGGATCTGGGGCAGGATGGCCTGCAGGTCCGCCGGCATGCGGGCCAGCGTGGCGTAGACCGGCCCGGCCAGCAGGGCGCGCGCCAGCGGCACGGTCACGTCCGGATCGCCGCCGGTGTCGATCTCCCGCCCATCCGCGTCGAAATAATCGGCGAAGGCGTAGGAGGCGGACCGGGTTTGGGTGGAATGCCGCTCCGCCACCGTGTGGTAGGTCGAGAACTCCATGCCCGACAGCCGCGCGCCGGCCTCCGCGGCCATCAGATGGCCGTCGCCGGTGTTGTTGCGGCTGCCCAGCAGCTTGGACAGGAAGGCGCAGCCGCCGGTGGCCACCACCACCCCGGCCGCGCGCACGGTCCAGTCCCGGCCTGCCGGCGGGCCTTCTTGCCGTTGAAGGCCCCGCGCGCCGGCGACCGCGCCGTCAGCGTGCAGCAGCAGTTCCAGGGCGGGGCTGTGGTCCAGGATGCGCACGCCCCGCGCTTCGGCATAGCGGCGCAGGGCGCGCAGATATTCCGGCCCGCGCAGTGATTGGTAATGGGGTACCCCGCCGGCCGTGAGGGAATGGTCGTAGTAATCGGCCAGGGTGGGCAGGGTGCGCCAGGTGGTGTCGATGATGCGCGCCATCCAGCGCGGGTCGGCCAGGCCCAGGGCGCGGGCGTTGCGCTCCCGCACCGCCTGCGCCCGCCGTTCCGGATCGGGCGGGACCCACCAATGGTTGGGGCCGGCGGTGGCGGTGACGCCGCTGGTGCCGCAATAGCCCTTGTCGGCCAGGACGACCTCCGCCCCCGCCTCGGCCGCCGCGATGGCGGCCCAGCACCCGGCCAGGCCGCCGCCGATGATCAGCACGTCGGTTTCCAGCGTCAGGGACATCGCGGCGCCGCTCATCGCAGGGGAAACCCCAGGTCGACCAGGATCTGGCGCAGGCGGTGGCGGCCCGACAGGGCGGCGGGGCCGCGCACCCGCGCCGACACGGTTTGGCTCCAGGCCGGGGCGTCGATGCCCTGCCGGGTGTAGAAATCTCGGATCTGGGCGTCATAGGCCGGGACGGCGGCCTCCGCCCTGGTCGCGTCATAGCGTTCATGATGCAGCACCACGCTTTGCGGCAGCCGTGGCTTCACCGCCGCCGGGCGGGCCGGATCGGCATAGCCGACGCATAGCCCGAACAGCGGCAGCACCTTGGGCGGCAGATCCAGCTCCGCCGCCACCGCCTCCGTCTCGTTGCGGATGGCGCCGATGTAGACGGTGCCCAGGCCCAGCGATTCCGCCGCGACCACGGCGTTTTGCGCCGCCATCGTCGCATCGGTGATGGCGACGATCAGGGTTTCCAGATAGTCCAGCCCGGCGGCGTCGCCCACGGTGGCCTTGGCTAGGCCGTCCAGGCGCGACAGGTCGGCCAGCCAAACCAGAAACAGCGGGGCCTGCGCGATATGGGCCTGGTTCTGCGCCCAGGCGGCGAGGCGCGCCTTGCGGGCGGGATCGGTGACGGCCACCACGCTCCAGGCTTGCAGATTGGAGGAGGTGGCCGCCGACTGCGCCGCCGCCACCAGCGTTTCCAGCGTGCCCTCCGGCAGGGGCGCGTCGCGGTAGGCCCGCACCGACCTGTGCGACAGCAGCCCGGTCAGCACCTCGTTCCACTGGTCGGGGCCCAGCGCCTCGGCATCCAGCGGGGTGTCGGCGCCATAGCGGCGGGCCAGCAGGTCGGCGGCGGGATGGGGGCGCTGGGGCGCGCCGCAGGCGAAGGCCGGGGCGATGGCGGCAAGCGTCATGGGCTGGTCTCCTGGGATAGGGAAAGGGATCAGGGTTGCAGCACGAAGCTGCGGTCGTAGGTCGGGGCCACGTCCACGCGCGTGGGGATGACGCCGGCCTCGAAATAAAGGTCCGCCACGGCCTGGTGCACGGCGATGGCCTCGTCCGTCACAGCCGGCAGCACCGTCACCTGCTGGCGGGAGAAGGTCAGGACGGCCACGTCCAGGGGCGTGCCGGTGTCCCTGGCATAGGCTTCCGCCTGTTCCTGGCGGTGGGCCCGCACCCATTGATAGGCGCGGCGGACGCGGGCGATGAAGTCGATTAGCTGGGCGCGTTTGGCGGCGATGGCGCCGTCGCTGGCCACACCGCACTCCACCTCGCGCACGGTCCCCTGGCTGCCCACCAGGATGCGCATGTGGTCCTGCAGTTGGGCGGCGGCGACGTAGGGGTCCCAGATGGCCCAGGCGTCGATGGACCCGCCGCCCAAGGCCGCCTTGGCGTCGGCCGCCGACAGGTAGACCAGGGTGACGTCGGCCAGCGGCACGCCCGCTTGCTTCAAGGCGGCGACCACCAGCAGGTGGCCGGGGGAGCCGCGCACCAGCCCCACCCGGCGGCCGCGCAGATCGGCGACGGTGTGAATGGGCGCCTTGTCCGGTACGACGATGGCCGCACCCCCCTGGCCGAAGTCCCAGACGTTGATGGTCTTCAGGCGCGCGCCGGCGGCCAGGGCGAAGGTGGTGGTGGCATCACCGACATAGCCGAAGTCGATGGCGTCGGCGTTCAGCGCCTCCACCAGCGGCGCGCCCACCGGGAACAGGGCCCAGTCGATGCGATAGGGGACATGCTCCAACTCCCCCGCCGCTTTCAGCAGGACCTGGACGGCCCCGCGCTGGTCGCCCACGCGCAGGGGGGCCAGTTCGGCGGCCCCGCCATGCCCAGCCAGGACCGTCAGCACCAGGGCGAGCGCGACCGCCTTAAAGCGCCGCATAATCGGCCTGGTCGGCGATCAGCACCCGCTCGACCACCCGGGGGAAATCGCCATAGTTGCGCACGGCATAGTGCACCGCGGCACGATTGTCCCAGAAGGCGAGGGAATGGGGCCGCCAGGAGAAGCGCACCTGATATTCCGGGCGCTTGTACTGGTTCAGGATCAGGGCCAGCAGCTCCCGGCTCTCCGACAGTTCCAGCCCCAGGATCTGCGGCTTCTGGGAGAAATTGACCCACAGGATGGTGGCGCCGGTCTCGGGATGGCGGCGGGCCACGGGGTGGGCGACGATGGGATAGTCCTTGCCCACCCGGTTCAGCGCCTCGCGGAAATCGTGGGTGACGTGCAGGCCTTCCAGGCGGCGCTTCACGTCCTCATGCAGGCCGTTGTAGGCGGCCTCCGCATCGACCCAGATGGTGTCGCCGCCCACCTCGGGGATGGTGACGCCGCGCAGCACGGCCCCCCAGGCCGGGACCAGGCGCCAGCTGGTGTCGGTATGGTATTTGTCCTCATGCGCGATGTCCGGCTTGCCGGCCTGGGCCGCCGTCTCTTTCCGCGCCTGTTCGTATTTGGCGAAATCCGCAGCCGTGATCCCATGGATCTGCGGGTGATTGTCCACGCCAACCGTCGTGGGGTGGGTGTAAATCGGCCCGAACTGCCGGGCGAAGGCCACATGCTGGTCGCGGGTGATGTCCTGGTCGCGGAAGAACACCACCTTGTGGCGCAGCACGGCGGCCTTGATGGCGTCCCGTGTCGCCTCATCCAAGGGCTGGCGCAAATCCACGCCACTGATCTCCGCCCCGATCGTCGGCTGCAGCCGCCGGATGCCCAGGGGGGCGGCGTCACTGTGGCCCGCTTGTCTTAACGAAACCGCGCTCATGGCATGCCTCCGGCTTGCGGTGGCGAAGCACCCGCCACCGGTGTGACCCATATTGAAAATCACGCTTCTGAAATGGAGTGTACGGCCCAGGGACAGGGAAGAAATTTTAGAAATGGTGGAGGCAGACTTTTATTTTCGAAATACTAATATTTCGGCGCCAACACCCAAAGTGTGAGCCGGCAGCGGATTGAAGACGCAATCCGAACTCCTCTTGCTCTGGGCCCCTCTTCGGGTCATGTCCCGCCGATTGGTGAAGGAGCGCGTCCGCCGGGTCGGTCCTGGATGACGGCATAGCCAGCCGGAAGGGCTGACCCGGCGGGCGGTCATCGTGGGCCTTCGGTAAGGTCTGGTCACCACAACACAAGCCCAACCGAGAGTGACCACGATGACCGACGCCCGGCCTCCAGGAACCCCGGCGTATGGCGGAAAAGGCGCTGACCGCCGTCGTCCCAGGAAGCCTACATCCAGGACATCCCCACCCGGTCGGTGGACGACCTTGTCAGGCCATGGGGGTGTCCAAGAGCCAGGTCAGCCGGCTGTGCGCCGCATCGACGACCGGACGAAGGCCTTCCTCGACCGGCAGACCGAGGGGCGACTGGCCCTATCTCTGGATTGACGCCACCTACCTGAAGGTCGGCCAGGACAAGCGCACCGTCTCGGTCGCCGTCACCATCGCCATGGCCGTCAACAGCGACGGCCGGCGCGAGGTGCTGGGCATGGGCATGGGCATTGGCCCCTCGGAAGCGGAAGCCTTCTGGACCGATTTCCTGCGCAAGCTCACGCGCCGCGGGCTGAAAGGCGACACGCTAAATCACCTGGGGGATCAATTCCGCTTCAGTGAAAGTGGCGCCGTGGATCGTCGGGGGATCAGCGTTGGTGCGGAAACCCTGATCCTGTCGTTCACCTCGGTCGGCTCTTGCGTAAGCAATTCAAGCGCGACCGATGCGATCTGGTCGAAAGGCACCCGCAACGTGGTCAACGGCGTGGGCAGGTGTCCAACGATGGGAATGTCGTTGTAGCCCACGAGGGAGACATCGCCCGGAACCGTGTACCCCAGCCTGGTGAGCGCCGACAGGGCGCCAATGGCGGTGTTGTCGTTGACCGCGAAAACGGCGGTGGGCTTGGGGTCCAAGCGCATCAAGGCCATGGCCGCTTCCGCGCCGGATTCAATGCCGAACGTTGACTCGACGATATAGGCGGGATCCTGCGCCACGCCCGCCTCCTCAAGCGCCTGCCTATATCCCTGGACGCGGCCACGTGCGCTTGACGCGTAGGAGGGGCCGGCAATCAGGCCGATGTGGCGATGCCCTAGATCCAGTAGATGCCGGGTCGCGAGGTAGCCACCCAGCATGTCATCGCCAACCGAGGACAGGCTGAGGCCGTCCGTGCGCAAAGCCAGGACATGAGGCACGCCGCGTCGTGTCAGATCGCTGGGAAAGTCGTCATCCTGACGGGCTGTGGACAAGACCAGGCCGTCAACCCCCCGGCGCAGCAAGGTCTCCGCCGCCATCCTGTCGGCCTTGGGCCTGTCGTCCGTCGTGGCGACGATGGCGAACCGCCCGGAACGGACGCACGCCTTGGTCAGCGCTTCATAAAGCATCGCCATGGCCGTGTCCGTCAGGCGCGGCACGATCACACCGATGGTCATCGTATTTCCGCGCCGCAGGCTGGCGGCTGAGACATCGCGGATATAGCCGAGCCCGGCCGCCACTTGCCGGACCCGCCTGGCTGTTTCGCTGTCCGACTGGGGCAACCGTTCATCCAGAATACGCGACACCGTGGACTTGGACACGCCCGCCGCCGCCGCCACGTCGTGCAACGTCACCCGCCCTGGGCGACCAGCCATATCTTCCTTTTCCGCCAACGCAATCTCCCCGCCATCCACGCCACGGACGCCGCGCGTGCCCACCTCCCTTTTGTATGCCTCAACATCGGGCTTGACTCCAGTGTGCTTTGGATCGATCGTGGGAACGTTCCCGCGAACGATCCCTCATTAGATGACGGAACGTCGCCTGAAACCGATAACTGTGAGGAAACCCATGAACGCGCCCATCTCCCGGCAGGAGAAGTCTGCCTTTCGCACCCCCGTCATGGATTTGCGCGGCCTGAGTCCCGCCCCGGTGACGGCCTTCACCAAGGACGGCAAGGTGGACTACGAAGCCAACGCCGCGCTGGCAAAATGGCTGGTCTCGATCAAGGGGGTGAAAAGCCTGGTTTGCCTGGGGCATGCCGGCGAAGGCACCTTCCTGACCCAGGATGAACAGGTGAAACTCATTGAAACGCTGGTGGAGGCGGTGGGCGGCCAGGTTCCCATCATCGCCGGCATCACCGGCGAGGGCACGGAAGTGGCCGCCAAGGAAGCGCGCCGCGCCGCCGATGCGGGTGCCATCGGCGCCCTGGTCTACCCGTCGCATGGCTGGCTGCGTTTCGGCTTCCAGGACGGGGCGCCGCAGGACCGTTACAAGGCCATTCATGAAGAGTCGGGCCTGCAGTGCATCCTGTTCCAGTACCCCGATGTCACCAAGGCCAGCTACAATCTGAAAACCCAGTTGGAGATCGCGGCCCAGCCCGGCGTGGTGGCCACCAAGAACGGCGTGCGCAACATGCGCCGCTGGGACACGGAAATCCCCGTGCTGCGCAACGAGTTCCCGGACCTGCAGATCCTGACCTGCCACGACGAATATCTGCTGCACACCATGTTCGACGTGGACGGGGCGCTGGTCGGATACGGTAACGTGGCGCCCGAGCTGCTGGTGGACTTCATCGCCGCCGGCAAGGCCAAGGATTACCCGAAGGCCCGGAAGATCCATGACCAGCTGCTGCCGGTCACCAAGGCCATCTACCATCGCGGATCGCATATGGAGGGCACGGTGGCTCTGAAGATCGCGCTGGTCGCCCGCGGCATCCTTGAAAACGCGACCATCCGTTCCCCTCTACGGGATCTGTCCCCGGAGGCGGAGGCTGAGATCAAGGCGGCGCTGAAGGCCGCCTCCATCATCTAGTCCCCGTCGCAAGGCGCCCCGGGGTTCCTGGGGTGCCTTGACCACCCGTATAAAGACAATAAGACATGCCGCGCACCGGTGCGCCGGGGCGGGAAGGCGTGCGTCCACTGGGAGGGTCGAATGAATATGATTTCGCGGGACGGCGCGGAGCGACCGAGCACCACGTCCACGACCGGAGGTGCCGCCCTCATCGCCAGGCTGGAGCGCTTGCCGGTAACCAAGCCGGTCATGTGGGCGCGCGGGTGCGTCGGCATGGCGACCTTCTTCGACGGCTACACGACCATCGCCATCGCCTATGCCATGCCCATCCTGTCCAAGGAATGGGCGCTGACGCCGGCGACCACCGCCGCCATCATCTCATCCGGATATTTCGGCCAGTTGATCGGTGCGGTCATCTTCGGCTGGCTGGCGGAGCGCCTGGGCCGGTTGCCCGTCCTGGCCATGGCCATCGCCATCTTCGCCGCCATGAGCTGCGCCTGCGTCTTCGCCTGGGACGCGCATTCCCTCATGCTGTTCCGCTTCCTGCAAGGCATCGGGACTGGTGGCGAAGTTCCGGTGGCCAGCGCCTATGTCAACGAGTTGTCGGGCGCCAAGAAGCGGGGACGTTTCTTCCTGCTGTACGAACTGCTGTTCCTGGTGGGCCTCACGTCCGCCGGCGCGATCGGCCTGGTGCTGGTTCCCGAGGCTGGCTGGAAGGCCATGTTCATCGTGGGGATGGTGCCGGTCGCCCTGGTCATCCCGCTGCGCTTCTTCCTGTCGGAAAGTCCGCGCTGGCTGATCAGCAAGGGGCGGATGGCGCGGGCGGAGGCCATCGTGGCCCGCCTTGAGGCCAGCGCCATCCGCGATGGCAAGGTTCTGCCGGAACCTGTCATTTCCGCGACGGTGGCCGCTCCAAAAGCCCAGGGCTCGGTGAAGGAGCTGTTCGGCCCGCTTTATGGCCCGCGCACCCTGCTGCTGTGGGTCATGTGGTTTGGCGCCTACATGATCAACAACGGTTTGGTCACGTGGTTGCCGACCCTATACAAGACGGTCTTCAATATGCCGGTCGGGCAGGCCATCGGTTATGGCTTCATCACCACCGGCGCCGCCTTGGTGGCCTCTTTCATCTGCGCCCTGGTCATCGACCGGGTGGGCCGCCGCCGCTGGTACATCGGCGCCTTGGCCTTCGCCGTTTTCCCGCTGGCGGCCCTCTACCTGGAAGGTGCAAGCAGCGCGCTCGCCGTGGTGTTGCTCGCCACGCCCGCCTTTGCAGCCATCCAGACCGTCACCTATTCCCTCTACCTCTATTCCGGTGAGCTCTATCCGACGCGGCTGCGCTCCTTGGGGGCTGGCCTGGGCAGCGCCTGGCTGCGCGCCGGGTCCATGGCGGGGCCTTGGGTGATCGGCATGATCGTCGCGCAAGGCTCGGTGGCGCCCGTCTTTCTGGTCTTCGCCGCCATGTCAGCCATCACCGGCCTGGTCGTCTGGCTGCGTGCGCCGGAAACAACCGGCAAGTCCCTGGAAACCCTGTCGCCCTGAACCTCCGGCGACGGCATCCGACGCGTTCCAACAATTTCAACGGAACTTCGCGCGAGACGAAGTCCGAACGGGGAGGCTTTATCCATGAAAATGCTGGCGGCGCTGGCAGGGTGCATCGTCTTGGGCACGACCTCCAGTCTAGCTGAAACCATACAAGAGAAGCCGGCGGCCACCGCTGAAGAACAAACGGCCCCGACCGCGCAAACCGACCGCGCCCGGGTCATTCCGCAACTTCATATCCTTCCGCCTCCGGGAAGCGGGTTCACGCCCCCGCCGCCGGACGGCCCCTTCAGGGACGTGGGCCAAGCGCTGGCCGACCGTGGCATCTATCTGCGCGCTTTGCTCGTGGACGAGTTCGCGGCCAACACCACCGGTGGCCAGGGACGGGGTAGCGCCAATTCCCTGGCCACCCCCTTCGGTACAGACCTCGATCTTGATAAAATGGTTGGTTGGACGGGGGCGACATTCCATATGTCGGTCAATGAATCGATCGGCACATCCCTGGCCGCCGAGCACACTCTGAATGCCGTCAGTTTTCAGACGCGCTTCAAGACTTACCACAACATGCGCCTATCCGCCCTGTCCCTGGATCAGGACTTGTTTGACGGCAAGATCAACGTCACCGGCGGGCGCGTCTCGGCGCTGACCTTCTTTAACGCCTCTACCATTTACTGCAATTTCCAGAATAATTCCGTCTGCTTCAACCCCGCCGTCCTGCCGATTCAAAACAAGACCCTG
Organism: Nitrospirillum guaranorum; assembly: GCF_034653275.1. NCBI lineage: Bacteria > Pseudomonadati > Pseudomonadota > Alphaproteobacteria > Rhodospirillales > Azospirillaceae > Nitrospirillum > Nitrospirillum guaranorum. The sequence goes on from NZ_JAYEES010000001.1 coordinate 824,333, forward strand.
TCGTTCTTCCCCTACGGCACCTGGGGTGGGCGGGTGAAGGCCAATCTATCCAAGACCTTCTATGTCCAGGCGGGCGCGTTCGAGGCCAACACCTCCCTCATCCCCACCAATGGGTTCGACTGGTCGACCAAGGGGGCGACAGGGGTGCAAACGGCGGGTGAGATGGGCTTCCAGTCCGCCTCACCCCTGGAGGACTATGCCTATCACCTGCGGTTGGGCGGCTTCCGCAACACCTCCCCCGTTTCGGACCCCTTCCTTAACAGCCGCGGCGTGTCGCGCATCGCCTACAAAGGGGCGGCGCTGATCCATGATGAGGGCCAAACCGGATGGTACGCCATGGGGGACATGGTCGTGGCCCGCTTCAGCGGGGATAGGCAGCGCAACTTGACGCTGTTCGGTGGCATGATTGGATCGACCGCGGACTTCACTCAGTTCAAGAAGCAGACCCTACTGGGTTTCGTGTTGACGGGGCCGTTCGAGAGCCGGCCGGACGATACCTTCGGCGTCGTCGGCAGCTATATTCAGTTGGGCCCGCGAGAGGTTGATTTCCTGCGGGCCTCGCGTGCCGCCGCCGGGGGCACCGATCCCGTGCACAATGCCGAAAGCATCTTCGAAATCAACTACGGCTACAAGGTCGCGCGCGGCATCAAAGTCAGCCCCAACATCCAATATGTCGTGAACCCCGATAACATCCTAAAGCCCGGCGCGGCCCATCAGTCCGACGACATCCTGGCATTTGGCGTGCGGTTATCGATCGAATTGGGCGCCGTGTTGGGCTTCCCCGTGTGGCGGTAAGGCTTCAGAACCTTACTCGCCTTTGCCCAGGGGCTCATTTCGGCGCCCTTTCACAGTCCCCTGAGGGAATGTCGGGCGTTACCCATTTCGCCCGCATCCATGACGCACGGCTGTATCGGGGCGCTAGCGTCCCCGCAGGAGTGCGGCGAGGTCCAGGTCGAACCGCAAGCCGATGACGAAAGCGTCCGGGGCGTCATGCAGGCGCGCGGGGTCGCCGAACTGGTCCGGATGGATGACATATTGCAGGTTGGGCTGGATGCGAACGGCGCGGTCCAGTTGCACGCCGTAGCTCAACTCCATCATGATCTGGTCGTCCGCCGGCGTGCCGTGGCCGCCTGCCGCCGCGCGGGCCAGGCTCAAAGCCTCCAGGGCGTCGTGGCTGTACTTCTGCTGGTTCACGACGAAGCCGATGGTATCGTCGTCGCGTCCCGCGAAGGTGCCGCGCTGGACCAAGCCCAATTCCAGGAAATGGTCTTCGATCAGCCGGCCACTCACGCCCGTCATCGCCACGCCGAACAGGGTCAAGCCCCGCTGCGACGTGTCGTCGGGGCGCAGCACCATTTGTTCGAAACGGAAGAACACGCCCGACCGGCCGTTCAGGGTGGCGTTGGGCTGGCCGCTGACCACGGCGGCGCGCCCGCTCGCGTCGCGGAGCGGGTCGGTATAATCGGCGCCATCGTACCAGCCGCCGACTTCGTATTTGCGGGGCAGGCGGTCGTTGTCAAACGTCGTCTGATACCCCAGCGCCATCGGCGCGATGGCGCCCGTGGCGGTGGACGTGCCCCAATCGAAGCCATGCTCGGTGCTGGACTGGTGGCTGGGGTTCACTTCGTAGGCACCGACATGCAGATAGACCGTCGGTGTCAGCCAGGCGGTGGCGTGGGCGCCCCAGCTGGATACCGGCCACCAGGTGAAGCTGCTGGTTTTGAAGACGAAGGTGGGATTGCCGCAGGCGGAGTTGATCTGGAAATTGGCGCAGAGCGATGACCCGAGGAAGCTGATGTTGGCCACCGTGCGCCCACCTTCCACCACCAGGCGGCCGTCCAGCAGGGACTGTTCCACCGTGAAGCGGGCCAGGCGCGTGTTCTGCGCGCCATAAATCTCCTGCAGCGAGGTGGTGCTGCCCAGATACTGGGCCGCCAGGTTGCTGCCGTGGCGGTTCACCGCGGCGGCATGCAGGGTGGCCCCGCTCCAGTCCATGGCGTTGTTCAGGTTCACATCCGCGCCCAGCAGAATTTGGCCGGCATAGTCCGCCCCCTGCCGCATGCCGCCGCTGGGATTGGCTGCCGCCTCGCCTGTGTAGCTGGCCAGCCAATCGATGGTCTCGCCCCTGCCTGGTTCGGCGGCCAGGGCGGCCCCGGACAGCATTATAACCATAGCGGCTACTGGAAACGTTTCCACAACGGGGCGCAACACTGGGTTTGGCACCGAACGTGCGATTTCACGCATGAATCATCCCTCCCTGGGAACTTCGGGTTACGGCCTTGAGGCGGCCCTGTTGGTTGGGCGGCTTCGGCTTTCAGACCGGGCGCTTCAGGATGCGCAGGGCGACGGCCGTCACCCCGGCCCCGATGGCCAGCGCCGCGATATAGCCGCCGACATGACTGACGGCGTTGGGGATGGGCAGCACGAACACGCCACCGTGGGGCACCCGCAGTTCCGCGCCGATGGCCATGGAAACGGCGCCGGCCACGGCGGACCCCGCCACCAGGGCCGGGATGACCCGCAGCGGATCGCGGGCGGCGAAGGGGATGGCCCCCTCGGTCACGAAGGCCAGGCCCAACACCGCCGCGGCGCCGCGCGTCTCCCGCTCCTCCGCCGTGAAGCGGTTGGCGAACACTTGGGCGGCCAAGGCGAGACCCAAGGGCGGGGTCATGCCGGCGACCATCGCCGCCGCCATCGGGGTGTAGACTTGGCTGGCGATCAGGCCCGTGGAAAAGGCGTAGGCAGCCTTGTTGATGGGGCCGCCCATGTCGAAGGCCATCATGCCGCCGATCAGGACGCCCAGCAGGATGGCGCTGCTGCCCTGCATGCCCTTCAGCCAGGTGGTCATGGCGGCCAGCGCGCTGGCCGCCGGCCCGCCCACGACGTAGATCATCAGCAGGCCCGTCAGCAAGGTGCCCAGCAAGGGCAGGATCAGTACCGGCTTCAGGCCTTCCAGCGTCCGGGGCAGGCGGATATGGCGGTTCAGGAAGGCGGTGCCGTAGCCGGCGATGAACCCAGCCAGGAGGCCTCCCAGAAAGCCCGCCTGAAGGTTGGCCGCCACCATGCCGCCGATCATGCCGGGCGCGATGCCCGGCCGGTCGGCGATGGAATGGGCGATGTAGCCCGCCAGCACGGGCACGATCAGCACGAACGCCCCCTTGGCCCCAACCTGGAACAGGGCGTAGGCCAGCGTGCCCTTGTGGGCGTCGTCATAGGCGTAGATGCCGCCCAGCGCGAAGGCCAGCGCGATCAACAGCCCCCCGGCCACGACGAAGGGCAGCATGAAGGAAACACCGGTCATGAGATGCTTATACGGGCCTGTGCGCCCGCCGCGCCCGGCCTTCGCCCCGGCGACGGCTTGCGGCGAACCGCCGGTGGCTTGTCCCTCGTCCAGCGCGCCGCCTTGCGGCCCGGCCAGGGGGATCGCTTCCGCCAGGGCCCGCTGGATAAGGCCGGCGCCATCGGTGATCGCGGGTTTTGTCGCCGACTGGAACACGCGCTTGCCGGCGAAGCGGCCCAGGTCCACTTGGCGGTCCGCGGCGATGATGACGATATCGGCGGCGGCGATCTCGCCGTCCGTCAGGCCGTCCCGGGCCCCGACCGATCCTTGTGTCTCGACGCGGATGACATGCCCCAGCGTCTTGGCACCCTGCTGCAGGCCCTCCGCCGCCATGAAGGTGTGGGCGATGCCCGTCGGGCAGGAGGTGATGGCCACAATGTGTCGTGGACCCTCGGCTTTTTCCGGTTCAGCCAGGACCAGCGGGGCCAAGGCCGCGGCGGGATCGGCCAGGACGGCCTCGATGCTGGTGCCGTGGTGGGGCAGCGCCCCGAAGCGGTCAGCGTCCAGGATGCCCGTTCCCACCAGGAGAACGGCGTGCGCCTCCCGGATCCGCGCCGGTTCCAACGCGCCCAGGACGCCCTGCCCGGTTTGCACCTCCACGGCGATGGTGTGGCCCCCGCTGGTGGCGGCCTTGCGCAGGGCCTCCGCCGCCAGCAGGGCGTGGATGGTCATTTCGCCGGCGTCGATCACAGCCAACAATGCGGACATGGTTCCTCCCGGGGGCGGGTGTTCGCCCGCCCGCCTTTCATTCTTCAATGCGGCGCATGCGCCGCGGTGGTTGAGGCCCAATCATCAGCGGGCGTCAGCGTGACCTGGCCGGCCAGGGCCCGGACGATCTCCGCCCCCGGAAGGTGGGGGCCGGGGCGTCCCAACTTGGCCACGGCGAACCCGGTCGCCAGGCGGGCAAGGCCCTCCAGCCCCAGGCCGGCATGCAGGCCGGCCGCCAGCCCGGCCACCATGGCGTCACCGGCGCCCACGGTGCTGCTGCCCCGCACCTCGGGGGCCTGGGCGTGCAGGGCGGTGCCGGCATCCACGAACAGGGCGCCGCCGGCGCCCAACGACACCACCACCAGGGGGATGCCATGCTCTCGCAGGTGCCGCGCCGCCGCCAGCACGTCGGGGGGCGCCAACGGCCGGCCGGCCCAGCCCTCCAGCTCATGTCGGTTGGGCTTAACGCAGTGGGGCAGGACGTCGGCGGCCAGGGCCCGTGCCAACGGCTCCCCGCTGCTGTCCAGCACCACGCGGGCGCCGGTACGGGCCAGGCCGGCCACCATGTGGGCATAGGTGTCGGGGGGCAATCCATCGGGCAGGCTGCCGGCCAGCACCACCAGGGTGCCGGGGCCGACGGATTCCTCCAGATAGGTTTGGATCCGCCCCACCGTTTCCGGGACCGCCACCAGGCCCGGCAGGTTGATGTCCGTGGTGCCGCCGTCGTGGCGATCCAGCAGCTTGATGTTGGTGCGGGTTTCGCCGGGCACGCGCAAGAAGCGGTCAAGGATGCCCTTGGCGGCGAACAGCGCCTCGAACGGGGCGGTGTTGTCGATGCCCAGCACGCCGGTGGCGGCGACATGCAGGCCCCAGTCGGCCAGGCAGGAGGCCACGTTCACGCCCTTGCCGCCGGCATTGTGGCGCACGGCGACGGCCCGGTGCACATGGCCTGGCCGCAAGCCGTCCAGGGTGACGGTCTCGTCGATGGCCGGGTTCAGGGTGACGGTATGAAGATCAATGCTCATGCCATGCCTCCTTCCAGCGCCCGCACGTCCTCAGCGGCCTCGCAAGCCAAGGCCCGGGCCGCCAGCGCGCGTAGCGCCGTCAACTCGCTGTCGCGCAGGCGCGCTTTCACCGCCGACACCTCACGCGGGGTCATCGACAGTTCCTGCACGCCCAGGCCGGTCAGCAAGGCGGCGCCGAAGGGGTCGCCGGCGATGCCGCCGCAGACGCCAACCCAGCGATCCTGCTTGGCCGCCCCCGCCACGGTGGCTTGAATCAGACGCAGCACGGCGGGGTGCAGGCTGTCCGCCTCGGCGGCCAACCGCGGGTTCTGGCGATCGATGGCCAGGGTGTACTGGGTCAGATCGTTGGTGCCGACGGAAAAGAAGTCGGCATGGCGGGCCAGGCTCTCGGCCTGAAGGGCCGCGGCGGGCACCTCGATCATGATGCCCAGCGGCACCGCCGGCGCCTCGACCTCGGCCTGGATGCGCTCGCTGACCGCGCGCAGCGCGATGATCTCGGCCGCCGTGGTGATCATGGGGAACATGATGGACAGGCTGGCGCCCGCGCGCGCCGCGCGGTACAGGGCGCGCAACTGCGGCTCCAGCAGGTCGGGCCGGCGCAGCAGCAGCCGGGCCCCGCGCACGCCCAGAAAGGGGTTTTCCTCATGCGGCAGGTTCAGATGGGCCACCTGCTTGTCGCCGCCGATATCCAGGGCGCGGACGATCAGCGGCCGGTTGCCCAGGGCCTCGGCCATGGCGCGGTAAATCTCGAACTGTTCGTCCTCGCTGGGGGTTTCCCCCCTTTCCAGGAACAGGAACTCGGTACGCATCAGGCCGACACCCTCCGCCCCCTGCGACAGGGCGAAGGCCGCCTGGTCGGGCAGGTTGATGTTCGCCCCGATGGACACGGTGTGGCCGTCGCGGGTGCGCGCGGACAGGGCGCGGGCCTCCGCTTCACGGGCGCGGGCCTCCGCCTTGACCGCCAGCCATTGCCGGGCGGATTCCAGGTCGGCGTCGCTCGGTTCCAAGTACAATTGTCCCGACTGGCCATCCAGGATGGCGCTGGTGCCGTCCGCCAGTTCCAGCAGGGCGCCGCCGCCCCCCACCACGGCCGGCAGACCCAGCGTGCGGGCCAGGATGGCGGTGTGTGAGGTGGGGCCGCCCGAGGCCGTGGCCAGGCCCACCACGCGGGCCGGGTCCAGGCCGGCCGTGTCCGACGGGGACAGGTCCGGCGCCACCAGAACGCAGGGTGTGTCGGGCAGATCGAGCAGCGAGTTGGCGCGCAAGGAAGGGTCTATATGCCCCAGGACCCGGCGACCCACGTCGCGCAGATCGGCGGCACGGGCGGCCAGGACGGGATTGCCCAGCGCGGCCAACCGGCCGGCCATGCGATCCACCGTCTGGTTCCAGGCCCAGGCCACGCCATGACCGTCCACCATCAACTGGCAGGCCAGGGTGATCAGGTCGGTATCGTTCAACAACTCCGCCTGGGCCTTGAAGATGCCGGCATCGGCCGCGCCCAGCCGGCGGGCGGTGTCGTCGGCCAGCGCCTTGAGTTGTTGACGCGTGCGGCTCAACGCCTCCTGCAGCAGGCTGCCCCCCTCCGCCAGGGCGACGGGATTGTCCGGCACCATCGGGTCCGCCGCCTTCAGCACATGCAGGGGGCCGATGGCCAATCCTGGCGCCGCCGGCACGCCGCCGATGGCGGTCAGCGGCGCCGGGGGCGTCCAGCCGGTGCGGGGCGTCTGGCGGGCGCGGCTGGCCGCCAGGGCCGCGTCCATCTTTTCCTGGGCGCTCAGGCCGGACATGGCCTGGCGCATGGCCCCCAGCGCCCCTGCGGCATCAGTGCCGGCGGCGGACACCACCACCGTGTCACCGGCACGCAGGCCCAGTTGCAGCAGGGCGATCAGGTTCTTGGCGTCCGCCGGCTGGTCGCCGTGGCGGACACGGACCTGGGCGGCGAAGCGGCGGGCGGTGTCCACCCAGTGGGCGGCCGGCCGGGCGTGCTGGCCGCTGGGATAATCCACCGTCCAGTCGAAACCGGGCCCCAGGTCGCCCACCGGCGCGCCGGCCCCGCCTTCGTCCGCGCGCCCGGCCGGGGGCGTTTCGTGGCCCAGGGCGGCCGCGATCTCGCCAGCGTCGGTGGTCACCAACAGACGGTCCAACCGGTCGCCGTCCTGGATCAAGCGGGTCAGGCGGCGCAGGATGGTGATGTGCGCGTCGGACTGGGCGGCAATGGCGACCACGAGGCGCGCGCGCTGGCCGGCATTCCACTCCACGCCGTCAGGGACCTGCAGGATGGCCAGGCCGTTGCGGCGGACCAGGTGGCGATCCTCCCCCAGGCCGTGGGGAATGGCGACGCCCTGGCCCAGGAAGGTGTTGGCCACCTCTTCCCGGCGGACCATGCTTTGCTCGTAGGCGGGATCGACGCAACCCGCGGCGACCAGCATCTGTGCCGCCTCGCCAATGGCGTCACGCTTTCCAGCCGGACGCGCGCCGAGGCGGATCAACTCGCGGGGCAGCAGGTCGCTCTCAACGGCGAAGGGCATTCTCGGAACCTCCCGATTTCATTCTTGTGCTTAGTGGTAACGTTTCCACAAAAATTGTCAAAGGGAATCCCCAGGGCGTCTGTAAGCCTATGCGCCATATTCCCTTTGAACGCGCGTTGGAAGGCTTTAGACTGGGGCAAAATAACTGGAAACGATTGCGAACATGACGGTCAACATCAAGGACGTCGCCCGGGTTGCCGGTGTCTCGGTTTCCACCGTGTCCCGTGCCTTGGGGGAGGGGCCGGTCAGCGCCGAGGTGCGGGAACAGGTGCAGGCGGCGGTGCGCGCCACCGGTTACAAACCCAACCTGTCGGCGCGGCGGCTGCGCTCGCAACGCACCCAGACCATCGGCTTGATCGTCGCCGACATCCGCAACCCCTTCTTCACCGCCGTCGGCCGGGCGGTGGAGGACGCGGCCTACCGCGCCGGCATGCGGGTCATCCTGTGCAACACCGATGAGGACCCGGCGCGCGAGGCGCTCTACCTGACCCTGATGCAGGAAGAACGGGTGACGGGGCTGATTTTCGCCCCGACCCGCGCCACCGTCGATCGGTTGCAGGCCGATGCCCTGGATTTCCCCATAGTGCTGATCGACCGCGCGGGGCCAGGTGGGCAGTTTGACACCGTGTTGTTGGACAATCGCGAGGCCAGCGCCACCCTGGTCGATCATCTGGTGTCACGGGGATACAACCGCATCGGCGGCCTGTTCGGCGCCACCAGCACCACCGGCGTCGAACGGCGGGACGGTTACCTGGCGGCCATGACCGTCCGGGGCTTGACGGGGGAGGCGCGCTTCGCGCCGCCGTCGGTGGAGGCTGCCGAAAACGCCGCCGCCGCCTGGCTGCGCCAACCCGACCGGCCCCAGGCCCTGCTGGTCAGCAATGGGCTGTTCCTCACCGGCGTGGTGAAGGCGGCCCGCACCCTGGGGCTGCGCATCCCCCAGGACATCGCTGTGGCGGGTTTCGACAACGAACCCTGGACGGAACTGGTTGAACCGGGCCTGACGGTCATCGAGCAGCCGGTCGAAACCATAGGCCGTGAGGCCATGGCCCTGTTGTTCCAGCGCCTGAAGACGCCGGATGCCCCAACGCGCAAAGTGGTGCTGTCCGGCCGTTGCGTCGCCCGGGGCTCGACGGCTGCCCTGCCGCGCGCGTGATGAAGGGCGCCGGCCTCATAATCGCCAACGCGTCCGCCCCACCCTCGGATACATCACCCCGGATCAGGCCGAGAAAAAGGCCGCATAACCCGGTGTCCATTTATTTGGGGGAAGCTCACCGGGGCAATGCCGGGCCGGCATCGATAGATGACAAGAGGCGCCCCTGCGGGTCAGTAAGAACCGCCCGGGGATCTGGGCGGCAAATGAAGCGTTAACGCCCTCGCCATATGGTCGTTGTTATGCAAGTCTCGGCACGGGTGACCCAGGACCTTTGGCGACACGCGGACAGGGAATGTCGATGAACCTGAAGAGGGGAGGGCGGTGCCACGAAGTTGTTGTCAATACATGGCCGGTAATGCGTCGTTTGCCGACGGCGACCACCACGATCGCGCCCTGCCGTCAAAGTGTCACCCGTCCCCTGGAAGCGGTTGGGGTAGGGGGGCGGGTTTCCATGCGGCCAGCTTGGTAAGCGTCTCCTGTTTCACCCCGGGAAGGTCCTTCGCGGAGCGCGGGCCGGATCTCAGGACAGTTCCAATAATGGCATGGAATATATTTAGGCTGAGGAAATGGATTCACTGAAAAGAAGCAACCTCAACCAGTTCTATGCCCTCGATGCCATTTTGAACACGGCCTCCATAACGGAGGCGGCCGCCCGTCTGCACGTCAGCCAACCGGCGATGAGCCTCGCCCTTAAAAAGCTGCGCGATCATTTTGGTGACGAGCTGGTCGTATACAACAATGGCCAGAGGCAGGTGACGGCGCTGGCCCAAGCGCTTCGCCCCCGGGTGCGGCATTTGCTGCGCGAGGCTGAGAACGTGTTCGGCACGACGCTGAGCTTCGATCCAAGGGCGGACCAGAGAACGGTGCGCATAGCCGCGCCGGACATGGTGGAAATCACTTTCTTGCCGAATGTCATTCGACGCATCCAGCAAGAGGCGCCGGGCGTGGACATCCATTTCGTGCCCTTCGACTATGTGCAAGCGGACGTGTTGTTGGAGAGGAACGTGGATCTGGTGATCGTTCCCCAGCACTTGGAATCGAGCCAGTTACCCAAGATTCATCTGTTCTATGAATCCCTGTCTTGCATGGTCTGGAGTGAAAGTTCGTTCACTGGTCACGAAATAGGCCTGGAAGCGTATTTGAATGGCAAGCATGCGGCGCTGCTGAGTGAGATGGAAATCCCATCACCGCCCGGCAGCGAGGCATTCGACTATCTGGACCGCCGTCATGTCTCTGTCAGGACGGCCCGATATGCCATGCTTCCCATCGCGGTCATTGGGACCGACCTGATCGTGACGACCATTGGAAGATTCGCGCAGCAATTCGCCTCCATGCTGCCCCTGAAGGTGGTGACCACCCCCTTCAAGGCGGAATATATCTCCATCAGCATGCAATGGCATGCCCACCGCGAGGCGGAGCCGTTCATGCGATGGCTGACGTCCCTCATACATGACGAGGCGGTAAGCTTCCCCCTCCATAAACTGGGCTGATATAGGAATTGGCAAAACCGATTTGCCAGGCGGCCCGTATTTTTCCAATCTAAAGCACAGCTTCAGATGAAGCGATGCTCGATCATTTCATAATTTGGTGTGATCGGCGCGCAATCTGGAAATTAAGAACGGGCAAATGTGCACCATTCCTTAATGGGTTGGTGACATAAGGAAAATAATATTCAGCATGCATAACACGGTAGTCAGGAATCCTTCGCGGTTCCGGCAACGATGGCGGCTGGCAGAACAGGAGCAGGGGAATGAAGGGCTGGGACTGGTTGGCCGGTGTCTCGGCCGTTGCGACCTTCGTCGCGGCGGCGCCGGCAATTGCGGGGGATATGCAGATCAACGTGCCGTCCATGCCGATGGAGCGGGCGCTGGACGAAATCGGCCGGCAGTCGGGCCAGAAGGTCGACTACGACCCGGACGCGGTGCGCGGCCTGACATCGGTCGCCGTGACCGGTGGAAAGAACGCCGACAGCGCCATCGAGGCCGCCATCGCGGGGACGCGGCTGGTGCTTATCGATGTAAAGGGCGTTCCCACCATCATCAGCTATATCGTGGTCATGGCGCACCGCGATGAGGCGGAGACCAGCCTGCTGGTCCGTGACGCGTCAACCTCCAGCCGCAGCGGCGCCTCCCTGCGTGAGCAGGCGCGCAACACGACGGTCATTTCCAGCAAGCTGATGGAGGACCAGCAGGCGCTAAGCGTGGAGGATGCGCTTCGGGACGCCGGCGGTGTCATCCCCAACCTGGCCACCGTCCAGGGCGGCAACACCTATAGCGTCCGTGGCTTCGCGTCCACCGGCCTGACGAACGGACTTGCCTCCTCCGTGGGAAGCAGTTCCATCGCGGGGGCGTCGCAGCCTGTGGCGGGGTTGGAGCGCATCGAGGTGCTGAAGGGTCCGGACACCCTGTTGAACGGTTCCTCCAGCCTTGGCGGCACCATCAACCTGGTGACCAAGAAGCCGACGGCGGATCCCTTGCTGAACGCCTCGCTGGAATATGGCAGCTTTCAGGGGCGGAGGGGCACGATCGACGCCTCCGACGCGCTGAGCGACGACGATAGGATCAGTGGTCGTCTCATCCTGTCCGGTGCCGATGCCGACCACAATTGGCAGAATTACCGGGGGGACCAGAATTACCTCATCGCCCCCAGCCTGCGGTACAAGGATGAGAAGACCGACGCGATCCTGAACGCCCAGATCTACGACCAGTCCACAGGCGTCAATCCCTATACCTATATGTACAAGGGGCAGATCGTCCCGGTGAGGACACAGCCCATCGGCCCCGCCGACGCCGGTTTCAAGGCGGATGACAAGGAAGTCGGCTATTCGGTTGAGCATAAAGCCACCGATTGGCTGACTCTCGTCAGTCGCGGGCAATATCAGGAACAGGACCTGAGTTTTGGGTTCTACGCGCCTTTTGTCGTGCTGTCGCCCACGAACCTGCTCGTATCCAATAACCCTCAAGAGCAGCGCAACACGACGTGGTCCCTGGACAACTATGCCAGGCTGAAGTTCGACACATCCGTCATCAACCACAATATCAACATCGGCTATAGCTATGTTCAGACGCACGACGATGCGCTGGACTCGTCGAAGGGCAGCATGTTCCCCTTCAGCCTGACAACCGGTGTTGTCAAACCGCTCCCGTCCATCAACGAGATGTCCTACACCCTGGAGTATAACGAAAAGGCGTTTTACTTTCAGGACATCATGACCTGGGGGCCGGTACACTTCATCGGCGGGGTGCGCCAAAATTGGTACGACACTACCAGCCATATTTATGGGCCACGCCCATCGACCAGCCAAACGTCTGCCTCGTCGGCGGTGCCCAGTTACGGCGCGGTGTATGAGATCACCGACAATTTGTCGTTGTTCGGTAACTACGCGCTTGGCTTCAATCCAAACTTTTCTTTGGATTATCAAAAGAACCGCCTGCCTGACATGGATACCAAGAATCTTGAAGGCGGCGTGAAACTGTCCATGATGGAACAGAGGCTGGAGTTTGTGGCGTCGGTGTTCCGCCTCCAGCAGAGCAACGTGGTGATTGCCGACCCGGCCCACCCCGGCTTTTATCTCGCCGCCCCTGGCCAGGAAAGCAAAGGCGTCGACCTCGATTTGCGCGGCACGATCCTGCCCGGCTGGACGGTCGTTTCCACCTTCACCTACAGCAAGTTTGATCAGCTGAACGCCAAGTTGGGCGCCTATGTGGCCGGTCAGCCGCGCGTGAAGTACAGCCTGTACACCTCATATGCCTACCATATTGATGAGGACATGACGGTGACCGCATCGGGTGGTCTTTACGGAAACTCCAGTTCTTATGTGAACACAAAAGGGACAGAGCAGGTTCCGAGCACTAATCAATTCGATGTCAATGTCATTGGCGCCTACAAGTCCTGGCAGCTCAATGTGGGGGTCAAGAACCTCTTTGATCGCCGCAACTATGGCGTCTCCGTTGCCGACAGCTACATCCCCATCCTGGAGCCGCGCACCTGGCGCGCCACCTTGTCCTACAAATTCTTCTAAATTCGCTGAGATCGAGTGTCGCCTGAATGAGCATGTCGAACGATACAGTGCAGGGAGCCCGGCCACAGGCCGGGCTCCCAACCGTCGGCGCAGGGGTGCGGCTACGTCATTTCTTCAAGCTGTTGACGTCGTACTGGCTATCCTCAGACTGGCTGTTTGCCTGGCTCGGCGTCGCTTTCCTTTTGGCGAGCCAGTCCATTGTTATCTATACCGCCGTCATGTCGAATGATTGGCAGCATAGTTTTTATGATGTTGTTCAAAATAAACAGGCGGATTTGTTTTTCCCGTTGGTGCTCAAGTTCTTTCTAATCAATGGCTGTTGGGCGCTGGCCATCGTCCTCACCTTGTACGTCAACGGCATGTTCGCCATGAGATGGCGAACATTCCTGACGACGGAATACGTGTCGCGGTGGCTGGCGGGCAACGGGTTTTACTCCTTGGAAAGGGCTGGATTGATTGACAATCCAGATCAACGAATAGCGGAAGATATAAAGGACTTTACTGCGAGCGTGTTGACTATAGTAATCGGCTTTTTTGGCTGCGTTACATCCAGTATAAGCTTCGGCTACGTGCTTTGGAATACAGCGGCCCCGATCCGGCTTTTCATCGCGGGCCACCACATCTCCATCCCCGGGGATATGCTCTGGTATTCCCTGCTGTACACGGCGCTGTCCACCGGGGCTGTCATCTGGGTTGGCCGGCCCCTGATTTCCCGCACCATGCGTCAGCAGCAACTGGAGGCCGATTTCAGGTTCGGTTTGATCTACATTCGTCGTAATGCGGAGCAAATCGCCTTCCTAAATGCCGCGTCGACTGAACAGAAGTCCCTGCGGGAAGCGTTCGATCATATTAAGAAGAATTATCATCGGCTGATCCTGGCGCAGATGGGCATCAACGCGACCCAGCATGCCTTTGGCAACATTGGCCAAGTGCTGCCGTTGTTTTTGGCCATTCCCAAGTATTTCGCCGGGGCGTTGACATTTGGCGGGGTGATGGCCGCCAAGGATGCTTTCAGCCACATGACCTCGTCCCTCTCGTTCTTCCAACAAGCCTTCCAGTCATTTGCTCAGCAAATCGCCAACGTCAATCGTATCTGGGCCTTCGATCAGGCGCTGGAGCTGAAAAGAGGCGCCGGTATTGAAGTTATAAGGGATGATGGTGGCACCCTCTCCGCCCAGGATCTTCGGCTGGATTTCTACCACAACGCATCCTTGACCATCGGGGATTGGACGATCTTGCCGGGTCAGCGCTGGGTTGTGATGGGACCCTCGGGGATCGGTAAAAGCTCGACCATGAGGGCCGTCGCCGGCCTGTGGCCGGATGGTGTCGGCGTGGTCCGGGTACCATCCCAGGGCCTGACGATGTTCGTGCCGCAGCGCCTCTATCTGCCGATCGGAACCCTGAAGCACGCGATCTGCTTTCCCGGATCGCCGGAGCGGTACGAGGACGATCATATCGTCTCGTTGCTCCAACTCGTCGGATTGGAAAAGCATTCCCAGCGTCTGCATGAATCCCGTTCCTGGGCGGATCAACTCTCCCCCGGGGAACAGCAGCGCTTGGCCTTGGTCCGCATCCTGCTGTACCGGCCGGATCGTCTCGTCCTCGATGAGGCCACCAGCGCCTTGGACATGGCGAACGCGCTGCACTTCTACACCATCCTGCTTGAGCGGCTGCCGTCCATCACCTTGATCAGCGTCGTCCATGATGAGCGCCTGAAGCCGTTCCACTCCCATTGCTTGAGGTTGGCGGCGGACGGGGCGACGCAGTCCACGCTGGCCCCGGAAGAGGAAGTCATATGATAAGCGCCTACATCAGCGACGGCGAAGCGGGCCTGCGCGCCGCCAGCCAGCAGGCGGTGGAGCTGGCTCTGCGCTCAGGCGCCAAGGAAGCGAGCGCCCATGCGTCCTCCGGCGGTGGGCTTCAGCTCGGCTTGCGGGACGGGCGGTTGGAGACGGCCCTGCGGAGCGGCCATCGCTCCCTCACCCTGACGGTTTTCAAGGAAGGCAGGGTCGGGTCCGCCTCGGCGACCACCTTGGATGCCGGGGCCATCGAGCGCCTGGTCCAAGAGGCGGTCAGCATCATGCAATGGGCGCAGCCAGACGCTGATAATGGCCTGGCGGATGCCGCGGATCTCGCCCACGACGTTCCCCACCCCCCGGTGTTCGAGCCGGTTAGCGACGACGCGGCGGCGATGGCCGACGAGGCCTTGGACATAGCGCGCGCGTTGCAAGCCGTTGAAAGGCCGGCTGGGACGGAAGTGCGGACATCGGAAGTGGGGCTCAGTTGTTCTGAGACCTTGTCGGTGATGCTCACCTCATCCGGCTTCTGTCGCGCGAACCTTGGTTCCAGCCGGGCGCGCTGGTGCTCCGTGACGGCGATGCGGGATGGCGCCATGGCGCGGGACTACGCCCAGTCCATGGCCCGCCGGCAAGATGACCTCCGAGGGGCGGCATGGTTGGCCGAGCACGCCCTGCGGGGGGCCGCCGGGCAGTTAGGAGCGCGGCCGGTGCCATCCGTGACTGGGCCGGTCCTGTTCAATCCGCGTACCGCGCAAGCGGTGATGGAGGATGTGGTCGGCGCGCTGATGGGGCCCGCCCAGTACAGGCGCGCCAGCTTCCTGGCCGGTGCGCTTGGGGAATTGGTCGCAGCGGACCACCTCGACCTGATCGAAGATCCGTTCGAGCCTTGGGGGCTGGCCAGCGGCGCCTACGACGCGGAAGGCGTCGCCGGCAGCCGCCGGCTGGTTCTCGAGGCCGGTGTGGTCAACGGTTATTTCCTGAACAGCTTGAATGCCCGGCGCCTGGGCATGCGCACGACGGGCAACGCCAACGGCCCCTATAACCTGACCCTTTCCAGCCGCCATCCCGGAGGCGATGCCGAGGCGATGCAGCGGCGTCTCGGCACGGGCTTGCTGGTCACCGCCATCACCGGCGGACGGACAGACCCGGCAGCGGGCCATTGGAGCCGCGCGGTCGAGGGATACTGGATCGAGAATGGCATCCAGCGCTTTCCCGTCGCCGGCATCACCTTGACCGGGGACATGCGCGCGATGCTGCGGGGAATCACCCATGTCGGCGACGACGTCGAACGGTTCGGCGCCTTTCGCACCGGGTCCATTTTGGTTGACGCCATGCATATCGGAGGACGGGCATGAACAATCCGCCACACATGGATTGGGCGCGGCGTCTGATCCTCCATTCCAATCAGTTGGATGAGGTCGAACTGTCGCGCGCGCTGGAGCAGTTGGCGGCGGGTGCCGACTTCGCCGACATGTTTTTCGAAAGCACCAAGTCGCGGGAGTGGCGGCTGGATAACGGCAAGGTTTCGGCGGGCAGCTTTTCCATCGGCCAGGGGCTCGGCTCCCGCGCCGTCTGTGGCGACCGGGTTTCCTTCGCGCATACCAGTGACCTGCGGCCGGAAGCCATCAGATCCGCCCACCAGACGGTCCGGGCGCTGACCCGTCTGGGGGGCGGGTTGGCGTCGGCCCCCTCGGTATCGCTTGTCCCGCAGCTGGCGGACCATGGTCTGTACACCCGGAAGGACCCCTTGGCGTCCGCCGACCTGTTGCCCTGGGTCCAACTGCTGGAGAAGGTGGATATGATCGCCCGGGCGGCGCATCCCGCCGTCCGCCAGGTCAACGCCTCCCTGTCATCGTCGCATCGCGTGGTGCTGATCGCCAATACCGACGGGCGGCTGGTTGCCGACGCGCGTCCCGTGACCCGGCTGTTCATCCATGTGGTGCTGGAGCGCGCCGGGACGCGTGCCCAAGGAAGTGCCGGCGTCGGTGGGCGGTACGGGCTGGAGGGCCTGACGGACGAGGCGGTGGCGTCGATCGTGTCCCAGGCGGTGCGCATCGCGACCGTCAACCTGGATGCCCGGCCTGCGCCCGGGGGGTGATGCCCGTCGTGTTGGGCCCGGGTTACGCCGGTGTGCTGTTCCATGAGGCGGTCGGCCACGGCCTCGAGGGCGATCATCACCGCAAGGGCCTGTCCGCCTTCGCCGGCCGCATGGGGGAGCGTATCGCGCCCGAGACGGTGACGGTCCTGGATGACGGGTCGTTGCCCGGCCGCCTGGGCAGCGTGGGCATCGATGACGAAGGCACACCCGGGCAGAGCACCGCCCTGATCGAGAATGGAAGATTGACGGGGCTGATGCAGGATCGCCTGAACGCCAGCCTCATGAACATGACGCCGACGGGGAACGCGCGGCGCCAGTCCCACGCTCATCTGCCCATGCCGCGGATGACGAACACCTTCCTGCTGGCTGGCCAGGAGGATCCGAACGACATCGTCGCCTCGGTGACGCGCGGCATCTACGCCCCCCGGATGGGCGGCGGCCAGGTGGACATCACCAGCGGGCGTTTCAACTTCACGGCCGTCGAGGCCTACCTCATCGAGGATGGCAAGATCACCGCCCCGGTGAAGGGGGTGACGCTGGTGGGCGTTGGGCATGAGGCGCTGCGCCATATCCGTGCCGTCGGCCATGACTGGGCCCTGGATGAGGGCATCGCCACCTGTGGCAAAGCCGGCCAAACGGTAAGCGTCAGCGTGGGGCAGCCGACCCTGCGGATCGATGAAATGGTCGTAAGTGGCAGTTTATAGTCTGGAGGAATCGAAATGAAGAAAGCGGCAAGCGTCAATTCTGTGGAATTTGACTCGAAGGTATTGGGGGCGACGACCCCTGTTCTGGTGGATTTCTGGGCGCCGTGGTGTGGGCCCTGCCGCGCCCTCGCACCGGTACTTGACGAGGTCGCCAGCGATTTCGATGGCGAGATGGATGTCTACAAGGTGGATATCGAGGCGGAGCCGGACGTGGCCGCCCGCTTCGGTGTGCAGACCATCCCCGTGCTGATCCTGTTCAAGGGCGGGGAAGAGGTCCATCGCCGGGTCGGCACCCTCTCCCGCACGCAGCTGACCGCCATCATCGAGCAGAAGTTATGACGGTGAACACTCCCGCCTTCCACGGTCGTCCGGATTTGAAGCAGACGCTGGTCGACACAATCGACGGGCTGATCCGTGAGGGGCATGTCACCGGCCGGCGGAATGCCAAGCCCCTTACCGCTCTGATGTCCATCGAGGTTGAGAAGTTTTCGGAGTCCTACGGCCTGCCCCCGTCCTTGGTGCTGTTGCTGGACGTCATGCCGATCTTCGCGGCCAGCGAGAACGACATCGGGGACTGGCGGAATTTGGTGGAGGCCATCGAGCCTGGGGCGGATCTGACCCCGGCGCTGTATGGCTTCCTGCTGATGATGCTGGTTCCGCCGCGGGACGACATCGATCCATCGGACATCACGGGCCGTCTGTCGAAACTCCACCAAAGGCTTCTGGCCGGCGAGGCGGTTCCGCGCGCCGACTGGGCCGGCATCCGCAAGGAGCTGGTCACCCTGTCAGAGGAGCATCCCCAGCCGGGCGATCGGCGTAAATTGCAGTATGGTGTTTGGGAAGCGGCGGCCTGGCCGTTGCGTGACTCGCCCAGCCTGCTGGTTCAGATGTTCAGGAATTGGGGACTCCTGAGCGAGCTGGTGCCGGATCCGGAATGGTCGGACGCGGATGAGGCCCGCAAGGACAAGGTACTCAGCGAGATTTGGCAGGAACAGGCCCCGGCGCGCACGGCGGGGGAAACGCCGGCATACCCCGTCCTTTTCCAGGCGCGTGAGCCGGCCTTGGCGCGCCGGTTCGAGGCCCGTCTGGCCCGGGTGAACACGGACATTCCCGTGCGTTGGGGGACGGCTATCAAATATCTGACGATGCTATTCGCGGGCGGCGCCGCCACGGACCAGGTCCGATAGGACGGCAGATAGCGCCAGGGCATCGCGTGTCACGGGAACCGGCTGGCAGGATTGGATCCTCAGCCGGTTTTTCCTGTCGCCCCGCCGCGGGAGGTCAAGGCGTATCCGCGCAAGGCATGGTGGCATCCGATCGAACGCCACAGTCCAGGTGGCCCCCGCTGCGGGCAAGACCATGGAGGCCGCCCCCGTGCTTGCGCGCCGGGGGCGGGGGGCAGGGCCCCGTTCAGGAAGCGGTGCGGCTGAACTCGGCCATCGCCAGGAACCGTTCGGCATCCAGCGCGGCCATGCATCCCATGCCGGCGGCTGTGATGGCCTGCCGGTAGATTTTGTCCGTGACATCCCCCGCAGCGAAAACCCCGGGGACGGCCGTGCGGGTCGTTCCCTTCTCGACCACGAGGTAGCCCTCATCCAGGGGCAGCATGTCCTGAAACAGCGTCGTGGCCGGGGTGTGGCCAATGGCGACGAAGGCGCCATCGGTCGCGAGATGGCCGCGCATGCCCGTGAGGGTGTCCACGGTGTCGATACCGATCAGGGTGTTGGAGGTGCTGTCGGCGACGAAGCGATCGACGGCGGTGTTCCAAAGAACCTTGACGCGCGGGTGGGCGAACAGGCGCTCCTGCAGGATTTTCTCCGCCCGCAGGCTGTCCCGGCGGTGGATAAGGGTCACATCCGGGCTGTGGTTGGTAAGATAGAGCGCTTCCTCCACCGCGGTGTTGCCGCCCCCGATCACAACGACTTTCTTCCCTCGATAGAAGAAGCCGTCGCACGTGGCGCATGCGGAAACCCCACGGCCTTGCAGGGCGCTTTCGCTGGGTATGCCCAGCCAGCGGGCCTGGGCGCCCGTGGCGATAACCAGCGTATCGCCTTCGTAGATTTCGCCGTCATCGCCAAAAAGGCGGAAAGGTCTCCGCGAAAGATCGACGCGCTCGATGTGGCCGGCCATCAACCGGGCGCCCGCATGCGCCGCCTGTGCCCGCATCTGTTCCATCAGCCACGGCCCCTGGATGGCGGAGCGAAACCCGGGATAGTTTTCAACGTCCGTCGTGATGGTCAACTGGCCGCCAGGCTGCATGCCTTCGATGATGATCGGAGACAATCCCGCGCGGGCGCCATAGATGGCGGCCGACAGGCCGGCAGGGCCCGAACCCAGGATCAGCATCCGGCTGGTGTGGTGCGAAGACATCCGTCGTTCTTTCTCGAGTTAGGCCGCTAGGCGCGCAGCGCTTGAGAAGCGCGTCGTTCTTGGGCTCGCGGCTACGGAGGCGATGTGGCTGTCCAGCGCTAGGCTTGGGTGTTTCTTTCCGCGTTGGCAAAGGAAAGAGAGCTTTCGATGGCCGCGACAAGCATCCGGGTCAGGCGGTCGACTTCCGCAGGCTGGCGGTCTCGCATAAACTCATGCATTTCCAGGATCATCTTCTCCAGATCCGCATGTTGGGTTTCCCATTGACGGTGAATTTCGGCGTTGACCTCGGGGCTTGGGGGCCGCCCATTGGCAACCTTCACACAGAACTGATGCCGGACCTCTTCCAGGGAAAAATGGTAGTGGGTGTAGCCCGCCTCGAACTCAAGTCGGGTCGACACCGTGTATTTGCCCAGAAGCAGGAGGGCTCTCGCCCATTCACCTCCGTCGTCCGGTTGCGGCGGTGGGGAGAGGCCAGCCAGCATCTCTGAAACATGCCGGGGCACGGGGCGGTCCCATGACATCTCCTTGCGAAGTTCCGTCGCCCGCTGTCGTAGTTCAGCCCATGCGGCGGGCGCCACCGTTTCCCCCGCCAACGCCGCCCGCAGATGCCGCGCCCAATCCATGCGGATCGTGTCGAGACGGGCATCGTCGAGATAGGCCGGGGTCAGGTTGTCCGGATCACCCAGCCACGCCAGCATCAGGCGCGGGGCGACATCGGCCAAGTCGGCACCGGGTGGGAGGGCATCGAATACCCGCCCCACCTGTTCGGCGGTGGCGACCCCGGCGAATTCCATGGCCAGGCCCAGGGAAATCGGCAGGCCCGTGGCGTGCTCAAAAACGGATGGCCTCACCTGTCGCATGAAGGCCGGGTAGATCGTGCCCCCCTTGGGTCCCCAGTAGGACATGCGGGCGGCGGTGATTTCACCAGCCTTGGCGTGGGCCAGCACACGATCGGAGAAAAAGCGCCTCAACTCGGCGTCGCCGTGGAAGGCGCTCCATTCCGTCTCCGCCCGAACCGGCCGAGCGTGACCATCGGGCGGTGCCACGCCATGGGCATCCAGCCAGGCGACCAGCTTGCCATAAGGTTGGACACCCACCAGGCGTGCGACTTCCGCGCCGTCCTTGAATAGCACCAGCGCCGGAATGGCACGGACCGACAGGCGATCCTTCAGGGATTTGTTGGCATCGACGTCCAGTTGCGCGACCGTGATTGATTTATCGTAGGCCTGCGCCAGGCGTTCAAGCGTTGGCGTGAACGCGTGGCAGGGCGCGCACCAGTCCGCCCAAAAATCAACCAGTAACGGCTTCTTGTTGGCAAGCACGGCCTGTTGGAGGCCGTGCTCGTCGATTTGCGCAAGGGCCAAAATACCCTCCGTGGGTCCGGATTTGGTTCGTCGAAAATCAAGCCGGGAAATGTCTTCCGGCGTGGGTACGTCCATGGAGGAAAATTCAAGATGGGAGGTGGGTAAGATTTATCGAAGAATCAGAAATGCGACAAGTGTATTTTGAAAGATAGCAATAAATTCTGGTGGGCATAAGTTATTTTAATGTCCATATAAGTGAATATTTTTCCAGATAAGGCACACAATTAAACTGTTGGCTTTTATAATGACTTAAAACTTGGCGCATTGGCGGAACTCCAGTCTGGGGGCGGCGCCCATCCAGATGGCTTTGCGGACGGCGCCGCAATCAGGTCGGGGGCATGCCCCTGACCTGATTGCCGTCATTGCCTATAAGGGGCGTCAATTGGTGAGACTCCACTCATCACCGGAGGAAAGTCGGGGAGTGGGTCACCACACGCCTAAGGTTCCGTTATGGCCTTTGGGCCGGCATCGGTTGGTGGATGGCGCC
Organism: Nitrospirillum guaranorum; assembly: GCF_034653275.1. Lineage (NCBI taxonomy): Bacteria > Pseudomonadati > Pseudomonadota > Alphaproteobacteria > Rhodospirillales > Azospirillaceae > Nitrospirillum > Nitrospirillum guaranorum. The sequence continues at coordinate 845,933 of NZ_JAYEES010000001.1, forward strand.
GGCCATGGCGGGGGCCGCGATCTCCGCCTGGGTATCGTTGAAGCAGTCGGTGACCCAGGACCGGAAGGCGAGGGCGCTGGCGCTTAGGGCCGTGCCGGCCTGCCATACCAGGTAATAGCCGTAGATGTCCTCGGCCTGGATGTCGAACAGGCGCACCAGGCGGCCCCGGCTGATTTCCTCCTGCACCATCAGGCTGCCGGCCAGCGCCACGCCCTGGCCGCTGCTGGCCACCTCGATCAGCATGGAACTGTCGGACAAGGTCAGCCCCGCTGTGGGTTCTTGCAGGCGCAAGCCGGCCGCACGCAGCCAGGCGGACCAGCTTTGCCAGCCGTGGCGCAGGATGGTGCAGCGCGCCAGGTCCTCCGGCGTCTCCAGGCCCAGGCGGTCGCGATACTCGGGGGAGCAGACCGGGAACAGCACTTCGCCCCCCAGGCGCTGGCTGACGGAATTGGGCCAGTCGCCTGCGCCATAGCGGATGGCCAGATCGATGCCCGGCACCAGAAACTCCTCCAGATCGGCGGTGGAGCGGATCTCTACCGACGCCTGCGGCATGATCTGGGTGAAGCCGCGCAGCCGGGGCAGCAGCCAACGGGTGGCCAGGGCCGGATGGATGCTGACGACCAGCCGGCCGCCGTCCAGGTGGCGACGATCCGGAAAGGCGCGTTCCAGGATGGCCAGGGCCTGACGCACATGGGCGATGATGGTGACGGCTTCGCGGGTCGGCGCCATGCCACGGCCGATGCGCCGGAACAACGGGATGCCCAGCCGTTCCTCCAACTCACGGATGCGGTGGCTGATGGCGCCGTGCGTCAGCCCCAGCTCATCCGCCGCGGCGGAATAGCTGCCGTGGGTGGCGGCGGAATCCAGCGCCCGCAGGGTCTGGATGGACGGCAGCGTCTGCATGGGCCGATCCTAGGCATTATATTGTGAAAACTATTCACATATAGGGTCAGATCATATCGTTTGTCATCATGGGACATTTCCTTAACCTTAGGACTAACGAATGGGGAGCACGGGGAATGAACAGTGCTTTCATAACGGGAAAGGCAGTTGGGTCCCGCATTGGCAAGTTGGGGGCCGTGCTCCGATCGGGTTGGTACATGGTAATCCTGCTCACATTGGCGCAGGTTGTCTCCTACATCGACCGCTTCCTGCCCAGCTTGCTGATCACCCCGATCAAGGCCGACCTGGGGTTGACCGATTTTCAGGTCGGCTTGTTGCTGGGGCCGGCGTTTGGGGTTTTCTATGTGCTCATGGGTTTGCCCATGGGCTGGATGGCGGACCGGTTCAGCCGGCGCGGCATCCTGGCCGCCGGCATCACCATCTGGTGCTGCATGACGGCCGCCGCCAGCCTCGCCCGGGGATTCCCGGCCCTGTTCGCCGCCCGCCTGGGCGTGGGGCTGGGGGAGGCCGCGATCGCCCCCTGCGCCGTATCGCTGGTCAGCGACCGGTTCCCCCGCCAGCGGCGGGCCCGGGCGCTCAGCGTCTTCATGTCGGGCACCTTCCTGGGGGCGGGCGTCGCCTTCCTGCTGGGCGGTCCCCTGGTCCACGCCATCGCTGGCCTGCCGGTGATGGCCGTGCCCCTGCTGGGCCAGCTGCACCCCTGGCAGCTCAGTTTCCTGATCGTCGGCCTGCCCGGCCTGACGCTGGCTCTGCTGATGTTCACCTTCGCCGAGCCTGCGCGCCAGGACCGGGTCGTGGATGCGGACAGCGGCCTGCAAGGCGGGCAGGCGTCCATCTCCCAGGCGCTGCGCTTCATCCTGAAGCGGTGGCGCACTTTCGGGGTGCTGTTCGTCGGCTCGGCCGCCTGCGTCACCATGGGGTCGCTGACCTTCTGGAACGCCAGCCTGTTCCAGCGCAGTTTCGGCTGGAACGTGCGGGACATGGGCATCGCCACCGGCATCCTGTTCCTGACCGGCGGTCCGCTGGGCACGGGGCTGGGCATCTGGTTGACCAACCGCTGGATCCGCCTGGGCCGCAAGGACGCGACATTGCGGGCCCTGCTGGTGGGGCTGTTGATCGCGGTGCCGGGCTTCGCGGCGTATCCCCTGATGCCGTCGGCGCCGTTGGCCATCGGCGCCCTGTTCTTCGCCTTCGTCGGCCAGGCCATGGCCGCCGCCGCCGGCCCGGCGTCCCTGACCCTGATCGCCCCCGGGCAGATCAAATCCCAGGCCACCGCCGTCTATTACCTGGTGATCAGCGTTTCCGGCCAGCTGATCGGCCCGCCTCCGGTGGGATGGATGACGGATCTGTTCGGCGATCCGTCGCGGCTGGGCTGGGCCATGAGCATCGAGGCCCTGGTGATCGGCATGACGGCCCTGACCGTCCTGACCCTGGGCATGCCCGCCTACCGCGCCGGTGTGGTGGCGGTGGAGAAGATGATCGCGAAAGGGGGAGATCATGACTGACGGTGCGGCTCCCCTGCTGGGCACCATCCGGGCCGTCACCCATGTGGTGCCCGACCTGGCGGTGATCCGGGCGGTATACGGCACCTTCCTGGGCTACCAGCCGGTGGCCGAGGGGGCCTTGCCGGCGGACGCGGCGGCGGCCTGGGGGGCGCCGGCCATGGCGGGGCGGCGGTACCTGACGCTGGCCCCGGCCTGCGGCACGCCAGTCTGGCTGCGCTTCGTGGAAAGCCCGACGGCGGCCGGTTGGCGGGCGCTGACCACCCACGGATGGAACGCCACGGAGATCGTGGTTCAGGATGTGGACGCGCTGGCCGTCCAGCTGGAGGGATCGCCTTTCCAGATCATCGGGCCTCCCAAAAGCTTGCAGCGCTTCCCCATGATCCGGGCCATGCAGGTCCTGGGGCCGGCGGGGGAATGCCTGTACCTGACCCAGGTGGGGCCGGGCAGCGGCTTGGACCTGGCGCGGGCCGCCGCCTTCGTCGGCCGCGTCTTCATCGTCGTGGCCGGCGGCCCGGATCTGGCGGCGATGTTCGCCACCTACGCCGGGTTCGCCAATACCATCGACCCACCGGTATCGACGCGGGTGCAGGTGATTTCCTGGGCCAACGGCCTGCCGCCTGAGATGGAGCATGCCCACGGCCTGGTCAAACTGCCCTCGGGCACCCTGGTCGAGCTGGACGCGTATCCCACCGTCACCCGCCCGCGGGCGACGGCGGCGGGGGAACTGCCGCCCGGCATGGCGATGGTCAGTTTCAGTATCGACGACGCGCGCGCCTTCGGTGATCGGCCGACCCACGTGGCGTTGTTGCCCGGTGGCGGCGCCAGCACCTGTTTCCGGGGTGCCGCCGGCGAATGGATAGAATTGGTCGGTCCGCCGTGACCGGCCCGGCCACAAGCAAATAACCAATAAATGTGGAGGCAGTATCATGGCTTTGGCCATTGAGGACCGGGCTGCTCTGGATTTTGTGCTGAGCCTGCGGCGGCATTGGGCCGGAACGGTCTATCCCCGCCTGCGGGCCGACTTTGACGCGGCGGCACCGTCCCCGGCGCTGGTGAACGATCCCGAAAGCCTGGCGCCGCTGGTGCACGGACTGCCGACCTACCCGTGGTTCTCATGGCTGGAACGCGGGTCGCAGAAGATGCTGTGGCGGGCGGTGTCGGACGCGGTGGTCCGAGAAGGGGCGTTGAAGCCGGCGCCCGACGGGCCGGCGACGGTGGAGGTGGACCCCAACCTGGTGCTGCCGGACTGGTACACCGACTGGGACATCCATTTGCAGCCGGGCGGGGTGTGGTCGCACGACCTGGCCGGCCGGATTTACGAAATGGGGGCCCGGCTGGTGATGCTGGGTGAGAACGACGACTACGCTTTCCACCGCCTGTTCGTGGAAACGGCGCTGCCGAAGCGTCCCTACCGCCGCATGATCGATTTGGGCTGCGGCTTCGGCAAATCCACCTGGTCCCTGAAGCAGGCCTATCCGGAGGCCGAGGTCATCGGCGTGGAATTGGGGCGGCCCTGCGTGGAACTGGCGGCGCGGCGGGCCAGCGAACGCAAGCTGGCCGTCCGTTTCCGTCAGGCCGATGCCGTCGCCACGGGCCTGGAAACTGGCAGCGCCGACCTCGTCACCTCCACCATGTTCGTGCATGAGGTGCCGGACGACGTGCTGCCCGCCATCTTCACCGAGGCCGCGCGCCTGCTGGCCCCCGGCGGCGTGCTGCGTTTCCTGGACTTCCAGCGCACCGGCGACGGCCTGCGCGACCTGGCGATGGTGGAGCACGGCGCCCGCAACAACGAGCCCTTCCTGCCGCCCATGATCGCCGCCGACCTGCCGGCCATGGCCGCCGCCGCCGGGCTGGTGAACGCCCGCTGGGTGGCCTTCGATGAGCGCGGGAGTGGCCGCCTGCCGGACCTGTCCTGGCCCAGCCGCGCCGAATGGCATTTTCCCTGGGCCGTCCTGGAAGCGGAGAAGCCGCAATGACCGATCGCAGCTACCCCCCCTTGCCGCCCATGGCGCCCGATGTGGAGCGCTTGACCGGCCTGGTGTTCGAACTGGCGTCGCAACTGCACATCGAGCGCACGCGGCGCGTGGCCCTGGAAACGGCGCTGGCCCGGGTGGGTGTCATCGCTCCGGGGCAGGTGGACTCCCTGGCCGAGGATGCCGCCGTGCTGACCCGGTCGCGGGCCGAGCTTGAGGGGGCGATGCGCAAACTGATGCGGGTCCTGAACGAAAGCGACGACCCGAAAGCACCGCTGCGGGGCGAAGTCCCGGCCCCCCGTTGATTTATTGAAGTTAGGAGCCTGTATCTTGGCGCGTTCCTGGATCGAATTCATTCAAGCCCAATACATTCCCTGGCAGCCCCATTCCCTGTGGGGCCTGCGCGACGGCGTCGAGGCCAAGATCCTGAGCCATGACGATGCCACCGGCGCGGTCAGCATGCTGGTCCGCTATCCCGCCGGCTTCACCGCGCCCGCCGCCCAGCTGGTGGTGGATGAGGAATTCCTGGTCCTGGACGGCACGCTGATGATGGCCGGCCAGGAGTACGGCCACCTCGCCTATGCCCACCTGCCGGCGGGGTATGAGCGTGGCGCCCTGGCCAGCCCCGGTGGCGCCGTGGTCCTGACCTTCCTGTCGGCGGCGCCCGACCAGGCGGCGCCGGTCACCGGCTACGACCCCGCCCGCCTGGTGGTGCACCTGGACGGCTACCATGTGCCTTACACCGGCAACTTTCATCCCGAGTTCCCGCCGGGGGCGGGGCGCAAGATGCTCTACAAGGATCCGGTCACGGGCGATGTCTCCTGGTTGCTGGGCACGCTGCCGGTGCGCTGGGCCGAGCGGTCGGAGGTCCACCCCACCGTTGAGGAGATGTACCTGCTGAGCGGCGAGGTGCACGGCAACCGGGGCGTCATGCGGCCCGGCGCCTATTTCTGGCGGCCGCCGGAGGCGCCGCACGGCCCCTACGGCACCCTGACAGGCAACCTTTACTTCTTCCGCACCAAGGGCGGTCCGCTGACGACGAACTATGTCCAGGCGGAACGGCCCTTCCACTGGTGGCCGGCCTACGACCCGGTGTTGCCTCCGGACATGGAGGCCTATCGCGGCGAAATGCCGGCCAACCCAACGGCCTGGTGAGGCCAAGGCGAAAAAACGCCCCTCACCCTCAATCAAAAGAACGGGAGCATTCACGATGACGGGCAAAATTCGGGGAATTTCAGTTTTGGCCTTGCTGAGTACCTTGGCGGCGATGCCGGCCTTGGCCCAGCAGGCGAACGACGCCAGCCAGCTTGAAGAGATCATCGTGACGGCCCAGCGCCGTCAGCAGAACCTTCAGGACGTGCCGCTGGCCGTGTCGTCGCTGGGGGCGGCGGATCTGCAGGACCGGCAGATCCGCGACACCATCGACCTGATCCAGCACATTCCCAACCTGATCGGCAACAACAACGTCGGCCTGGGCAGTTCCAACACCTATTACATCCGCGGCATCGGCAACACGGAATCCATCGCCACCCAGGACGTGCCGGTGGGCACCTATGTCGACGACGTCTACATCTCGCGCCAGAACGCCAACAACTTCGGCCTGTTCGATGTGGAGCGCATCGAGGTTCTGCGCGGTCCCCAAGGCACGCTGTTCGGCCGCAACACCACCGGCGGCGCCATCAACGTCATCATGAAGAAGCCCTCGGCCACCGCCGGCGGCTACCTGGAGGCCGGCGCCGGCCGCTTCGGTGAGACCGACATCCGGGCCAGCATGGACGCGCCCCTGTCGGACAAGGTGCTGACCAAGGTCAGCATGTACCGTGACCGCAGCGACGGCTATGTCCGGCAGGTCAACACTGGCGACAAGCTGAACGGCACGGACTCCTACGGCGTGCGGGGCGCCGTCCGCCTGCTGCCGACGGACCGGGTGACCATCGACCTGACGGGAGATTATGTCGATGAGAACGAGGCCAACCTGATCAATCGCGTCGATCCGGCGACGGGCGACCGCATCGCGACCATCGGCATCACCCAGGGCGCGCTGGCCAAATACTTCACCGGCACCAAGGCCAACAACGAGGTCGGCAACTCCACCAAGAGCTGGTCGTTGAGTTCCAACGCCGCCTGGGAACTGGACGACCTGACGCTGAACTCCATCACCGGTTTTCGCCAGACCACCCAGCGCTATTTCATCGACTCCAACCCGGCGGCGCCCAATCCCATCGCCACCGGCGTGTCCCCCATCCTGAACTACAGCCTGCATCAACAGTGGTCGCAGGAGTTCAAGGCCAACGGCCAGGCGCTGGACAATCGCCTGAACTATACCGTCGGCTTCTATTACCTGCATGAGAACAACTGGACGGATCTGGGCACGGGCGTTGGCACCGCGTCCACCTTCACGGTCAGCGGTGACCGCACCATCAAGAACACCCTGGACTCCTACGCCACCTACGCCCAGGGCGACTACAAGCTGACCGACGCGCTGACCGCCACCGTCGGTGTCCGCCTGTCGAAGGAGGAGAAGCAGCTGAAGGTCGCGACCAACGCCGGGGGCAAGGGGCCGCTGTTTAGCACCGCCCTGATCGAGGCAGCGGGTATCCCGACCAACCTGGAAAACGAGTTCGTGACGCCGCGGTTCGCCCTGTCCTACCAGATCGATCCCAGCCTCATGGTCTACGCCTCGGCCACGCGGGGCGAGAAGTCCGGCGGCTGGAACGGCCGCGCCCTGGCCAACAACCTGTTCCTGGCCTTCAAGCCGGAAAAGGTGTGGTCGGAGGAGGTGGGCATGCGCGGCGACTTCCTGGACCACACGCTGCGCCTGAACGCCACCGCCTTCTACAGCGAGGCGGAGGACGTGCAGATCTCCGCCGCCTACACCGTCAACGGCCAGCGCATCTTCACCACCACCAACCCGGCCGGCCTGCGCAACTATGGCGGTGAGCTGGAGGCGGAGTGGGTGCCGATCCGGGGCCTGACCTTCAGCGGCTCCATCGGTGTGCAGCACGCCCGCTACATCGACATCTCCAGCGATGTCCAGGCGCAGATGGCGGCCTGCCAGGCGGCGCTGGCGTCCAACAACAGCTCCGGCATCTCCAACAACTGCAACCGGGGCTTCGTCGATTTCAAGGGCCGCATCGCCCGTCCGGTGCGTGCGCCGGACTTCACCGGCCTGGTGACGGCGACCTACCAGATCGACACCGAGGCCGGCATCTTCCGGCCCACCGTCGGCTTCGACTACAACAACGGCTACGCCATCGGCAACGCCGGCAACAGCGACAGCACGGACGGCGCCTGGACCGATCCGCAGGTGCTGTGGAACCTGAACCTGGCCTACGAGCCGGCGAAGGTGCCGAACCTCACCCTGTCGGTCGGCTGCAAGAACTGCACGGACCGGACCTACAAGGTCTCCTTCCTGTCGGCGACCTCCATCTACCTGAACCCGCCCATGACCTGGGACGTGCGGGCGCATTACAAGTTCTGATCACCTGGACCTTGACGCTTTGCGCGGCCCCGCTTCGGTGGGGCCGCTTCTTTTTTGGGCGTGCCATTGGCGACCAAAGGAAAACCCCGCGCGGGATGGCGTCCCGCGCGGGGTTTTGTCATGGGCGGGAAGGGGTCAGCGCGCCACGGCGCCGACCACCTCCGACCCGGTGGCGAACCAGGCGTTGTCCTGGTCCTTCAGCCAGCGCAGCAGGCCATCGAAGGCGTCGATGCGGTAGGGCAGGCCCAGGATGTAGGGTGTCACCTGCAGCGGCAGCAGGCGCCCGCCGTGGGTGCGGGATTCCTGGTCCAGCCAGGCGTAGGCATCCTGGATCTGCCGCACGTAGCTGTCGGCCGACTGCTGCAGCACGTTCACGATCTGCCGGTCGGACAGCTCGTGGCTCAGCGGCAGGTTCATGATGTCGCCGGCCGGGGTTTGCATGGCGTAGGGCAGGTCGTCGTTCACCCAGTCGCACATGTAGCGCACGCCGGCCTCGGCCAGCAGGCGGGGGGTGTTCCAGGACTGCGAGCGGGCGATGGACAGCCAGCCCGCCGGCCGCGTGCCGGTCGCCTGTTCCAGCACGTCCAGCGACGTGCCGACCAGGGCGCGCTCCGCCTCCTCCTCCAGGCCGGCGGCGATGGTGCCGTTCATATCGGTGGAATGGGCGATGATCTCATGCCCGGCGGCCAGGATGTCCCGGATGATGGCGGGATAGCGCTGGGCGATGGCGGCGTTGACGGCGACCGAGACCTTGGTCCCCACCGCGGCGAAGGCGTCCAGCAGCCGGTAAAAGCCGATCCGGGTGCCGTAGTCGCGGGAGGTGTAGTGGCGATAATCGGGGAAGGGGGTCTGCATATGCCCCGGCGCCCGGAAGGGTTTGTCCGCCGGCGTCAGGGGGAACCATTCCAGGCTGACCACGACGCAGACGGCGACACCCTTGCCCCCCGGCCAGCTGACGGCTGGGCGGTCGAACAGGTTGGACCAGGGGTAGAGGTCATGGTCCATCCCCCGGTGGCGGCGGGGATACTCAAGATAGGAAGAGTCCAGGGACATGGGCGCTCACTCCGCTGCCGGGCGGGCGGTTTCGGCCGCCACCGCGTCGTAATCATGGGCCAGGAAATGCTGGGCGATGTCGCCGGCCCGGGTGATCCAGGCGCGGCCGTCGGCGGCGATGTGGCGCAGCACCTCTTCGAACGGACCGATGCGGTGCGGCTGACCGATCAGATAGCTGTGCAGGGGGATGCACATCACCGTGCCCGACGCCTCGCCCTCGCGCGCCAGGCGCTCGTACTGGCGGATCAGGGTGTCGGCGTATTCCCGGGGGCTCATGTTGTAGACGGCGAAGCCATAGTGGTCGTTGACCTCCAGGCTGTAGGGCATGGAAACCAGGCGCCCCCGCGCCACGTGCACCGGCCCCGGCTGGTCGTCGTGGTACAGGTCGCAGGTGTAGGTGAAGCCCATCTCCGCCAGCAGGTCCATGGTGCGGGTGGTGTGGGTCAGGGCGGGGGCCAGCCAGCCCCGGATGCGCTGGCCCGTGGCCTCCCGCACCGTGCGGATGCTGTCTTCCATGATCGCCCGTTCCTGGGCCTCATCCATGCCGTAGGTGTAACGGGTGTTGTAGATGCCGTGGCTGAAGAATTCCCAGCCCAGGGCGCTGGCATTCTCCACCACCTCGGGGTGGTGCTGGCACAGCGCCACCGACAGCGACACCGTGCCCTTGAAGCCGTGGCGCTCCATGACCTCCGCCATGCGCCAGTGGCCGACGCGGTTGGCGTAGTCACGGTGGCTGTAGCCGACCACGTCGGGGTGGGGCTTGGTCCAGCTCTTGCGGAAGGGATTGGCCGGCGGGTCGATCTCGTAGAATTCCAGGTTGGGCGAGATCCAGACGGCGACGGGCTTGTCCCCCGGCCAGCGGATGGGGTGGCGGTCGCGGTAGGGGCGGAAGTCGTATAGCCCCGGATCATTAAGCCCCGGATCATTAAGCGACGTCTTGTCCATCACCGCGCCTCCAGCCAGTCAATCACGGTCTGCACCGGTTCCACATCGGCGTATTTCAGCTGCAGGTCCGTCAGGTTGGCGAAATGATAGCTCTCGTGCTTGTCGGCGCAGGTCTCGATGGGAACGATGGTGCGATAGCCGCGGCTGAGGGAATCCACGGCCGTCGCCCGCACGCAGCCGGAGGTGGAGCCGCCGGTGACGATGACCGTGTCCACCTTGTGCCACACCAGATAGCTGGCCAGCGGCGTTTCGAAGAAGGCCGACGGCATGCGCTTGGTGTAGACTGCGTCGACGGTCGTATCGATTTCGCAACGGTCGTCGAAAGCGTGCCGTCGGCTGCCGTGCTTGATGTTCTGCAGGCTGTCCGGCGTGTTGGTCCGGGTGCCCCAGACGCCGGCGTCGCCGGCATCCTCGGCATAGGCCACATGGGTCCAGATGACCGGCATGCCCTTGGCCCGCGCCAGGGCGGAGATGCGGTTCACATGCTCGATCTGCCGGGGATCGGTCTCATAAGCCGTCTTGAACTCATCGATGCGGGTGTAGGCGTTCTGAAAATCCACGTTGACGATGGCCAGTTTCTCGCCGAAGCCGAACTTGGCCCGGGCCGGATTGGCCATCACGTCCTCGAAAATCTGGCGGGCCGTCCGGTCGTCCCGGATCATGCGCGTGCCGACGATGGTCATGCGACGTCTCCCCTTAGTGATGAACGGTGGGTGTGAACCCCAGCGGCAGGCCGGCGGCGGTAACGAAGCCGTACAGCGGCTCGCCTGGCAACGCCTCCGCCAGGATGGTCCGCACGGCGAACAGGGCGTCCAGGTCGATGCCCGTGCGCACGCCCATGGCTTCCAGCATGAAAGCCAGGTCCTCGGTGACGATGTTGCCGGAGGCGCCGGGCGCGAACGGACAGCCGCCCAGGCCGCCCAGCGAGCTGTCCAGCGTGGTCAGCCCGGCGTCCAGCGCCGCCAGGGCGTTGGCCAGGCCCAGGCCGCGCGTGTTGTGCAGGTGGATGCCGGTCAGGGCGCCCGCGCCGACGGTGTCGCGCACCAGCTTGATCAGGCGGCGCACGCCGGCCGGATCGGCATAGCCGGTGGTGTCCGACAGCCCGACCTCATCACAGCCGGCGGCCATCAGTTCCTCCGCCAGTCGTGCGATCTGACTGTCGGGGATGGGGCCTTCCAGGGTGCAGCCGAAGGCGGTGGACAGGCTGCCCTCGAAATGCGGACGCCGGTCCGGGGGCAGGGCGGCGATCATGGCGGCGATGGCCTTCGCCTCCTCGATCACCTGGGCGTGGGTGCGGCGCAGGTTGCGCAGGCTGTGCGTCTCCGACACCGACAGGGGCAGGGTCAGCTTGTCGGCGCCGGCCTGGATGGCGGCCTCCGCCCCGCGCGCGTTGGGCACCAGCACCGCCACCACCAGGCCGGGGATGGTCTTGGCGTGTGCCACCACGTCGGCCGTGTCGGCCAACTGCGGCAACAGCTTGGCCGGCACGAAGCTGCCCACCTCGATCTCCCGCACGCCGGCCGCGGCCTCCGCCGTGATCCAGGCCTTCTTGGCCGCCAACGGCATGATGGCGGTGATGCTTTGCAGGCCGTCGCGCGGCCCCACCTCGCTGATCAGGACGTTCCCAGCTGCCATGCTCTTAGCTCCCGGCTTCATCAGCCTGCTTGTTTTATTGTTATAACTCTATAACAATTAAAGCGGGCCTGTCGAGCCCGAAGCCGATGTGGCGGGAGACAAGAATGGATATGGACAGGGACGCGCTGCCGTTGGCCGGCGTCACGGTGGTTGAGTTCACGCATATGGTCATGGGGCCGTCGGTGGGGGTGATCCTGGGCGACCTGGGCGCCACGGTGATCAAGGTTGAACCCATGGGCGGGGACCAGACGCGCCGGCTGTTGGGCTCCGGCGCCGGCTATTTCCCGATGTTCAACCGCAACAAGCGCAGCATTTGTCTGGATTTGAAGAGTTCCGAGGGCCTGACCATCGCCCGGCGCCTGGTGGACGGTGCCGACGTGCTGGTGGAAAACTTCCGCCCCGGCACGCTGGAGCGGCTGGGCCTGGGGCCGGACGCCCTGGCGCAGAGCAACCCGGGTCTGGTCTATTGCTCCGCCAAGGGTTTCCTCGCCGGTCCTTATGAGCACCGCACCGCCCTGGATGAGGTGACGCAGATGATGGGCGGGCTGGCCTACATGACGGGGCCGCCGGGCCGGCCGTTGCGCGCGGGATCGTCGGTGGTGGACATCACCGGCGGCATGTTCGGCGTAATCGGAATCCTGGCCGCCCTGCTGCGGCGGCAGCAGACCGGGCGGGGCGGGGCCGTCAAATGCTCCCTGTACGAGACCACGGCCTTCCTGGTGGGCCAGCACATGGCGCAGCAGGCGGTGACGGGGAAGGCGGCGCAGCCCATGCCGGTGCGCCTGTCCGCCTGGGCCGTCTACGACGTGTTTGAAACCAAGCGAGAAGGGGAACAACTGTTCGTCGGCGTGGTCAGCGACGCGCAGTGGCAGGCCTTCTGCGCCGCCTTCGGGCTGGAGGACCTGGGCGACAACCCGGCCTACACGCGCAACAACGACCGGGTGCTGGCGCGTGACGTCATCCTGCCCCGGGTGCGGGCCTTGTTCGCGGGCCAGGACAGGGCGACCCTTGTGGAAGCGCTGGAAGGCGTGGGCCTGCCCTTCGCCCCCATCACCCGGCCGGACGAGTTGTTCGATGACGCGCACCTGAATGCCGGGGGCGGCCTGTTGGACCTCACCATCCCCGGCGGCACCGCCACCAGGCTGCCGGCCCTGCCGCTGGAATTCGATGGGCGCCGCCCTGGGCTACACCATGACATCCCCGACGTGGGCGAGGATGCGGACGACATCCTGGCCCACCTGGGCTACACCCCGGAAGAGGTGCGCGACTGGCGCGCGCGGGGGCTGGTGGGCTGACCACGACGGCGCCCCGGGGACGGCGCCCCGGGAAGGCATTCAAGGCCGGACGCTGGCGCCCAGGCTGCCGGCGTCCCCCGCCCCCAGGTCCAGGGTGATATGGTAGCGGTCCGCCCGGTAGTGGGCTACGGTCAACAGGATGGGCATCCCGGCGGCGTCGCGGACCAACCGCTCGATACGCAACAGAGGCGCCCGCGCCTCCACCTCCAGGGTGGCGGTCAAGGCGGCGTCGGCCGATATGGCGCTGATGGTCTGGCGGGCGTGGCCGATGCTGACGCCCGCCCCCCGCAGCAGGGCCAGCATGGGCGTGGTGGTCAGGTTCTCACGGGTGATCAGCGGGCCCAGGCGGGCCGGTACATAGCTGACCACCTCGCCCAGGGGCAGCGCATCCATCGAACGGACGCGCACGGCCCGGACCAACGCGGTGCCCACCGGCACGCCGAAGCGTTGGGCGATGGACGCGGCGGCCGGTTCCTCGCCAATGTCCACCACGCGAACCTGGGTATTCTTGCCGAAGGCCACCAGTGAATCCACCGCCTGGTCAATGTTGGCTTCCAGCGGGCGGACTGGCGTCTGGAAGATGACCCGCGTGCCGGTGCGCCGCCGCCGTTCCACCAGGCCGCTGTTCGCCAGTTCCTCCAGGCAGCGGCGGGCGGTGATACGGGACACGCCATGCAGATGGGCCAGTTCCTGTTCCGTGGGCACGGCGCTGCCATAGGCGCGCTGGCCGCTGGTGATCTCGTCCCGCAGGGTGAGGAACAACTGATGGTACAGCGGAACCGCCCCCCGCCGCCCCACCACGCCCCTGGTCTCGTTCTCTCCGGTTTCGGCCACAGCCGCCGTTCCTCCGCCTATTTACCCATTTGCGCCGCCGTCTGGTTTATAGCGGCTTTTTACCGTCTGGCGCCCCTGATCAATTTGTTATAGAATTATAACAATTAAACGGGCGCTGACAGGCGGGATACCGGCGGCATGCGGACAATCTTTGAGAAAATCTGGGCGGAACATCAGGTAGCCGACCTGGGGGGCGGTACCGGACTGCTGCTGATCGACCGCGTGCTGTTGCACGAGCGCACTGGCGGTGTCGCGTTGGAAAGCTTGGCGGCGGCGGGGCGGCCGGTCATGGCGCCCTCCCAGGTGTTCGCCACCATGGACCATGTGGTGGACACGCTGCCGGGCCGGGGCGACCGCACCATCATGCCGACCGGCACCGCCTTCATCACCGCCACCCGGGCGGCCGCGCACGGGGCGGGCATCACCCTGTTCGACCTGGGCGACCCGCGCCAGGGCATCGTCCATGTCATCTCGCCCGAACAGGGCATCGTCCTGCCTGGGGTGACCCTGGTCTGCCCGGACAGCCACACCTGCAGCCAGGGGGCATTGGGCGCGCTGGCCTGGGGCATCGGCTCGACGGAGGCGGAGCACGCGCTGGCAACGGGCACCCTGCGGGTGCGCCGGCCGCGCACCATGCGGGTGACGGTCAACGGCCGCCTGGGCGCCGGTGTCACGCCCAAGGATCTGGCGCTGCACATCCTGGCCCGCCATGGTGCCGGCGGCGCCAAGGGCCATGTCGTGGAATACGCGGGGGAGGCGGTGCGGGCGTTGAGCGTCGAAGGCCGGCTGACCCTGTGCAACCTGGCCACGGAATTCGCCGCCTTCACCGCCATCATCGCGCCGGACGATGTTGTCTTCGACTATCTCCAGGATCGCCCCTACGCCCCCAAGGGCACCATATGGGACCGGGCGGTGGCGGCCTGGCGCCAGCTGTACAGCGATGACGGGGCGGTGTTCGACCGCGGCATCGATGTCGACGCCGGCGCCGTGGCGCCCATGGTCACCTGGGGAACCAGCCCGCAGCATGCGGTGCCCTTGGGCGACCGGGTGCCGGATTTCCAGGATGTGGCCGGACACGACACCCGTGAAACCTATGAACGCGCCCTGGCCTACATGGCGCTGACGCCGGGAACGCCGCTGGCCGGCCTACCCATCGACGCCGCCTTCATTGGATCGTGCACCAACAGCCGGATGGAGGATTTGCGGCGGGCGGCCGCCGTGCTGCGCGGCCGCAAGGTCGCGGCGGGGGTGCGGGCCATCTGTGTCCCGGGATCCAGCCAAGTGAAGGCGCAGGCCGAGGCCGAGGGGCTGGACCGCGTCTTCCTGGCTTCCGGCTTCGAATGGCGTGAGGCCGGATGTTCCATGTGCTTCTTCGCCGGTGGCGAGAGCTTCGGCCATCGCCAGCGCGTGGTCACCTCCACCAACCGCAATTTCGAAAGCAGGCAAGGGCCGCAAACCCGCTCCCACCTGGCCTCACCCGAGACGGTGGCGGCGTCCGCCATCGCCGGCCGCCTGGCCGACCCCCGCCTGCTGGAGGCTTGATCCCCATGCAACCATTCACCGTGCTGACCGCCGTGGCCCTGCCCTTGGTTCGCGCCAACATCGACACCGACGCCATCATCCCGTCCCGGGAAATGACATCCGTTTCCAAAAAGGGGCTGGCCGACGGCCTGTTCGCCGGATGGCGGTACCGCACGGTGGGTGGCCGGGATCCCAACCCGGACTTCGTGCTGAACGATCCCCGCTATCGGGGGGCCGCCATCTTGCTGGGCGGGGAGAATTTCGGCTGCGGATCCAGCCGGGAACACGCCGTCTGGGCGCTGGCGGAATATGGCTTCCGCGCCATCCTGGCCCCGTCCTTCAATCCGATCTTCCGCGGCAACTGCGTGCGCAACGGCATCGTGCCGGTGGAACTGCCGCAGGATGCGGTCGCCTGGATCGCGGTGGCGGTGGCCGAGATGCCGCCGGCCCAATTGGTGACGGTGGACCTGGAGCACCAGATGGTGACGGCGCCGGACGGCGGTACCCATTCCTTCACCATCGAGCCCGAAGCGCGGGAAATGTTGTTGCACGGCCTGGACGCCATCGACCTGACGCTGCTGCGCCAGGCGGAAATCCAGGGGAAGCGCCAGATGGACAAGGATTGCCGCCCTTGGGTTTATCTCTAAGGGACTCGTTCGGCGCCCAACCCAGCGGATCGCGGGTGCGTCCGCAATCGTCAAACGTCATCTGGATCAGCGCCGCCGGCTCGCGATGACGGGCAGGTGGGCGTCATCGGCGCGATCAGGTGATCCCGCTGATTTCGATAAAATCAGATGGCGCCGTGCCGACCGGCGTTTCGGGCACGCCCTATTTATCGCCCACGATGCGGGCGCGGCCAGGGGACTGGCGACGGAAGGCGGAATAATACTTCGCCATCGCCTTGCTGGGGGCCGCCAGCCGCGCCAGCAGCTGGCTGCGAAAACCGATGGCGAGGGCATCCTGCGGCTCGGCACCGGCGAGGTTCGCCGTGGGGTGTTTGACCCAGGTGGGGATGGCCGGCTCTGCCGGTATGAGGCCCAGTTGGCGTCCAGTTTCTGCGAACAGGGAGAGGGCGTGGTCGATCTGGCTGCGGCTGTGGGTGGCGCTGACGCTGGAGCGGAGCAGGGCGAGGCCCTTGGGCGTGGCGGGTGGCAGGCTGACGTTGGTGTAGAGGCCGGCCTCCAGCAGGCGTGTCCAGAAGGCGAAGGCGGTTTTGGGATCGGGCATGATGGCGGAGACGACGGGGCTGGCCTCGGGCCCGACATGGAAGCCCAGGTCGCCGAGGCCGGCGTGGAAGCGGCGGGCGTTGTCCATCAGCTGCTGGCGCAGCGCCGGTCGGTGGCGCAGCTGGTTCAGGGCCTCCGTCACCGCGGCCACGACGGCCGGGGGCAGGGAGGCGGTAAACATGTAGGGGCGGCTGGCGACGCGCAGGATGTCGAAGCCGTCCATGTCGCTGACGCAGAAGCCGCCGATGCCGCCCAGGCTTTTGGAGAAGGTGCCGACGACGAAATCGACCTCATCCTCGACACCGGCCGCCTCGGCCAGGCCGCGCCCGGTGCGTCCCAGGACGCCCAGGGAATGGGCCTCGTCCACCACCAGGTAGGCGCCCCACTTGCGCTTGACCTCGACGAACTCGCGCAGGGGGGCGGTGTCGCCCAGCATGGAATAGATGCCCTCGACGACGATGACCTTGTCGCCGGGGGTGTCGGCCAGGCGGCGCAGGCGGTTGTCCAGGTCGTCGGGGTCGTTGTGGCGGAAGCGGGTGACCTGGGCGTGGCCCAGGCGGGAGCCGTCATAGATGCTGGCGTGGCTGTCGGCGTCCAGGATCAGGTGGTCGTCCTTGCCGGCCAGGGCGGAGAGGATGCCCAGGTTGGCCTGGTAGCCGGTGGAGAACACCATGCAGTGGCGCCGGCCGTAGAAGTCGGCCAGGTGGCGTTCCAGCTGCCGGTGGCCGCCGTAGCTGCCGTTGGCGACGCGCGAGCCTGTGGTGCCGGCGCCCAGGCTGTGGGTCGCGGCGACGGCGGCGTCGATCACGGCGGGGTCGTAGGTCAGCCCCAGGTAGTTGTTGGTGCCCAGCAGCAGGATGCGCCGTCCGGCGATCATCCCCTCCGTGGGTGAGAGCACCCGGTCGAAGCTGACGTTGAAGGGGTTGTAGCCGGTGGATTCCAGGCTCTCGAACTGCCCCATCAGCGGCGCGTACTTGTCGAAGAGGGCCATGGGTCAGCGGTTGCCCTTAAGATCACGTGCCGTAGCGATAAGATCACCGATGGTCTTCACCTCGGCGATCCGGTCCAGCGGGATGGAGATGTCGAGCGCGTCCTCGATCTCCATCACGAAATCCATGACCGCAACCGAATCCAGACCGAGGCCTTCGGTGATGTTCGTATCATCCGATAATTCGACGGGCCGCTCCAGCGAGGCGCGGAGGGCGTCGAATACAAGCGACCGAATCTGCTCTTCTGAGTTCTGCATATCTTGGCATCGGAAACGTTAAGGGGGGACTCTATCGCATGGGCGACGGCGGCCCGTGATCAGGATCAATGGTCGCGGCACGGGGGCGGGGGGAGACACCGTTCGCCGCCGCCAGGCTGCTCACCCGGCAGCGACGATGAGGCACTTCATTTGGCGACGGCGAGCTTCAGGGTGGTGCTGCGGATGAAGGTCTCGGTCATCTGGTAGGCGTCGTCGTCGGTGTACTGGACCGGGGGGTGCTTGCAGAAATAGGCGCTGGGCCCTTCCAGGATGCCGCCGATGCCGTTGTCCAGGGCCAGCTTGCAGCAGCGGATCATGTCGATGACGACGCCGGCGGAATTGGGCGAGTCCTCGACGGACAGGCGCAGCTCGATATCCATGGGGACGTCGCCGAACAGGTGGCCCTCCATGCGGATGAAGCACAGCTTGTTGTCGTTCTGCCAGGGCACGTAGTCGCTGGGTCCGACGTGGATGTTGTCGTCCTCGATGCGCGTGTGGGCGACGGCCTGCACGGCCTCGGTCTTCGACTTCTTCTTGGAGACCAGGCGGTGCTGGTTCTTCATGTTGAGGAAGTCGGTGTTGCCGCCGGTGTTGAGCTGGTAGGTGCGGCGCAGCTTCACGCCGCGCTTGGCGAACAGGTCGGTCAGCACGCGGTGGGTGATGGTGGCGCCCAGCTGGGATTTGATGTCGTCGCCGATGATGGGCAGGTTGCGGGCCTTGAAGCGGTCGGCGAAGGCTTTGTCGCTGGCGATGAACACCGGCATGTTGTTGATGAAGGCGACGCCGGCCTCCAGCGCGCATTCGGCGTAGAAGCGGGCGGCCTGCTCGGAGCCCACGGGCATGTAGTTCAGCAGGACCTCGGCGCCGGTGCGCTTCAGCTCGGCGACGATCTCGTCCTTGCTCAGCTCGGCCGCGTCGGCGCGCACGAAGGTGCGGTCTTCCGAATAGTCCGCCATGTGGTCGGAGATGCCGTCCAGCACCTGGCCCATCTTGACGGTCACGCCGCTGTCGGGAATGTCCGCCTGGAAAACCTTGGTGCAGTTGGGCTTGGCGAAGATGGCGCGATGGACGTCGGTGCCCACCTTGCGCGCGTCCACGTCGAACGCGGCGACGACCGCGATGTCGCAGGGCAGGAAGCCGCCGATCTCACGATGCATCAGGCCGACCACGCCGTCGCGGCAGCGCTCAGGGGTGTAGTAATGGATGCCCTGGATCAGCGCGCTCGCACAGTTTCCGATGCCCGCGATGGCAATACGGATTTTGGCCCTCTGCATGACGTAACCTGTGAGTTGGAAATCTGCAAAATAGTAGTCGAAACTCGGGCAAGGCGCGCCAAAAGGATGTGAGCACCCTCACACTTTTGTGACGGAAATGATGGCCGACACACCGTATTGGCGCCATTTCCGCCCGCAGGACCCATAAGCGGTGTGCCGGGCCCGGATTCCAACCGGCCATTCAGCATGCCCGGTGAGAGGAACGGTGGGCGCCGTCGCTATTGAATCCGGCTGTCACCTATGGAAGAAACGGGCACCCCTCCGCTCTTCCATGGTGCAGTTTTCGATGCGGATATTATTCACTTTCGAGAACCCTTTACCAAGCACCGAGGCGGACGCTGAAGTATTTACCACCACGGCCCGGTATCTGGCCCCGCTGACGGAAGGGGCGTGGCTGCACGTTCCCCTGAAGGACGCGTCGGGGCGGACGGCGGCGGAGGCCCTGGCCGGCATGCCGGTGGTCAGCGCGCGCGCGCCGATCACGCCGGCGGCGCTGCGCCATTTCCTCTGCGGGCTCACCCTGCCTTTCCGGAGAGAGTTTCGCCGCGCCGACGTGGTCTACACCCGCAACCTCTGGGTCGCCTGGATGGCCATCCTGTTCGGGCAGAAGGTCGCCTTCGACCACTACCGCCCGTGGCCCGACCAGATCCCGCCGCTGCAGTTCTGGCTGTACCGCCTGCTCTGCCACCCCCGCTTCATCGTCAAGATCTGCCATTCCGACTACACCCGGCGCAAATACCTGGCCTTGGGAATTCCCGAGGACAAGGTGCGCTGCATCCGCAACGGCTATGAGCCGGCACGGTTCCAGGCCCGCATCCCCCTGGAGGAGGCCAAGCGGCGGATCGGCGTCGAGCCTGGTCAGAAGACGGTCGTCTATACCGGCCGGGTGAACCACAAGAAGGGCCTGGCCCTGGCGGTCGAAGCGGCCAAGGAACGGCCGGACGTCCTGTTCATTCTGGTGGGGTCGTATGGGGAAGGGCCGATCGAGGCCATGGCCCGCGACGTGCCCAATGTGCGCATCGTCCCCTATCAGCCGGCGGACAAGCTGGCCGACTACGTCTACGCCGCCGACATCCTGCTGATTCCACCGTCCTGGCTGCCGCTGGCGGAATTCGGATCGACGGTCCTGCCGCTGAAGGTGTTCTTCTACCTCGCGTCCGGCCGGCCCATCCTGGCCGGGCGCACGCCCGACGTAGGCGAGGTCCTGCGCCATGATGAGAATGCCCATCTCTGCCCGCCCGATTCCGTACCGGACCTGGTCGCCGGCATCGACGCGTTGCTGGGCGATCCGGCCCGTGCCGCCCGCCTGGCGGAAACGGCCCTGGCCGACAGCCGCGACTACACCTGGGCCGCGCGGGCGCGGCGCATCCACGCCCTGGTGGAGGAGCGCATGAACGCCGCCCCGGCGAGGGCGGGCACCTGGGGCAGGCGGGAATTCCGGGCATGGCGCCAGCAGTCGCGCCATTGGCTGGCCCACCTGGTCAACAAGGGCGCCTGGGTGCTGCCGCCCCGTCCCGAGGCCCCACCCCGGAATGGATAGGACCCCGGAATGGATAGGACAATGGATGGCACGACGTGAGCGACGGTGACCATCAGCACCATCTGCGCCGGGGCTTCAACTGGCTGGGCGGCGCCACCGTCCTGGCCAAGGTCATCGACTTCTCCACCATCCTCGCCGTGCTGACCTTCCTGAGCAAGGAACAGGTGGGCGTGGCCTCGCTGGTCGTCTCCACCGGCATGGTGATCGAGGCCTTCGACGGGCTGGGCACGGGCGACGCCCTGGTCCAGGCGCCCACGGTGGCCAGGCGTCAGTTGGACAGCCTCTTCTGGTTCATCCTGGGCGCCGCCTTCCTCATGGGTGCTCTGACCTTGGCGGTGGCGCCGGGGCTGGAGGCCCTGTACGGCGTCACCGGCATGGCGGCCTACTTCATCGCCGTGGCCGCCAAGCAGCCGATGGTCGCCGCGGCGGTGATCCCGCTGGCGCTGCTGAACCGCGACCTGAAATATGAGCGGATCGCCGTCGTCAACGTGGCGGCCACGCTGGGGGCGGCGCTGACGCGGCTGGGCCTGGCCGTGGTGGGCGCCGGGGCCTGGGCCCTGGTGGCGGGCTATGTTTCCAGCGGACTCTACACGCTGGTCGGCGCCACGCTGGCGCGCCCTTTCCGCCCTCGGGCGCACTTCCGGCTGGACGACATCCGCGGCCTGGTCCGCTTCGGCTTCCGCGCCGCGGCGGTCAACCTGTTCGAGCAGGTCTTCAAAAACGTCGATTTCCTGCTGGTGGGCTGGTTCTACGGCCCGGCCCCCCTGGCGCTGTACCGCGTCGCCTTCGACATCGCCATGGAACCGGTGATGGCGGTGGGCACGCTCATCAACCGCACGGCATTGCCCGTCTTCGCCCGCCTGGCTGGCGACAGGGCCGGACTGACCCAGTCGCTGACCTGGTCCTTGCGCCGGCTGGCCCTGCTGACGGCCCCCCTGATGGTGGGCCTGATCCTGGCGGCCGATCCCCTGACCGCCCTGATCCATGACGATCACGGCGTCAGCTATGCCACCGCCGCCCTGCCGCTGAAGCTGCTGGCCGCGGCCGCCCTGCTGCGCGTGACCTCGCAACTGCTGACGCCGCTGATGATGGCGTCGGGCCGGCCGGGCCTGGCGGCCCAACTGTCGGCCGCCACGCTGACCCTGCTGAGCGCCGGCATCGTGGCGGTGGGCGCCCTGCTGCCGGCGGAGGACGGAATCATCGCCGTCGCGGCCGTGTGGCTGGCGATCTATCCGCCGCTGCTGGCGTGGGGCGCCCGCTATCTGGAGCGGACATGGTCCATCGGCACCGCCAGCGTCGCCCGGGCCTTCCTGCTGCCCGCCGCTGGCGTAGCCCTCATGGCCACCGTGGTCTGGACCCTACGCCTGCTGCCCGGGGGCGACCGGCCCGCCGTCAGCGTCGCCATCGTCGCGGTGGCGATGGCGGCCGCCTATGGCGGGCTGTTCCGGTACGATCGGGAAAAGCCGGTCAGCTGACCGGCTTGGCGGCACCATCCGCCGGCGGCGCGCCGCCGGGCCGGACCGTCGGGTCCGGAATGGACTGGCGCCGCCGGTCGAACATGCTCATCTGGTGCACGCAGCTCAGCGTGCACGTCGGGGCGCAGCCCTTTTCGGTGTGATATTCCCGCTTGATGTCTTCCAGCGTGTAGTCCAGCAGCGGTTTGTTGGGATAGCCCCGCTGCTGCGAACACCAATGCACCCGCCCGTCCTCGGTGACATACAGGTAGCGCGCGCCGGCGCGGCAGTGCCAGTCGTTGGCCTGGCCGTTCATCAGGTTTTTCTGAAACAGCCGGTAGTTCAGGGTGTGCACCAGGGACGGCGAAATCTGGGTGACCTTCTCATAGGCCAGCATCTGCGCCGGGCTCAGGGGCTTCAGCGTGCCGCTGCCGTCGTGCAGCACGCCCACGGAATGCTGCAGCCCGAACTTGGCCGCTGTTTCCGCTACCGTCACCACGTCCTGCGTCCGCTCCCCCGTGACGCCCAGCACGGAGTTCACGTTCACCTTGAACAGCGCATGCTTGGACAGCAGCTCCAGTTTGCCCTCGACCGACTTCAGGCTCTTCATCGAGATTTCGTCGGGCTCAAGGTTGTCGATGCTGATCTGCATGCCCTGAAGGCCGGCGGCGTTCAGGCGGTCGATCCATTCCTTGGTCAGGCGGAAGCCGTTGGTGATGGTGGTGACGATCATCCCCTTCTGGCGGGCATGGCGCACGGCCTTGTCCAGATCGGGGTTCAGCAGGGGCTCGCCGCCCGTGAAGGTGATGGAGGACGTCTTCAGCGCCGCCAGATGGTCGACGCGCGCCAGCAGATCCTTCAGCGGCACGGGCGGGGAGAAGTCGTCGTATTCGTTGCAATAGCCGCAGGCCAGGTTGCAGCGGCGCGTCACCACGACCTGGGCCAGCAGCGGCGTATACCGCTGCCCGACGGCGCGGGCGGCGAAGCGGAGACCGGCGGCCAGGTTTTCCAGGCGGCCGGGACGGGTGGTGTCAGTCGTCGAGGTCATGGGGACATTCCGCGCAGCAGATCGTGTTTCGCAGCAAGCCGTGTTTCAAAGCGAAGGAACAAAGGATCAAACCGGAAGGGGCGTCAGGCGCCGCCGCGCCCGGCGCCAGGGCGGAGGCCACCAGCGCAGGCCGGCCACGTCCAGCATCTCCTCCCCCGCCATGGGGTGGCGACCTTCGACCTCCGGCGCCTGGCCGTAAAGTGTTTCTTGCGCCGGCCAGCGATGGAATGGCGTCCAGGTCCAGGCGCCATGGCGCCGGTACGTCTTCATCAGACCGCGCGCCAGGTCGACATCGGGCCGGGCCCGGCGCCGCTCCGTCCAGCACGGGGCGCCGGCCAGCCGGGTGGCCAGCGGCCAGCTCATGGTATCCACATAGTTGCTGAACCAGATGTGAAAGCCCAACTCGGCCTGAAGGGCGGTGACGGCGCGGTGGACCTGCACATGCTCCGCGTGGCCGTACTCACCCCAGGGGTTGTGGGTGTAGACCTCGGCGCATCCCGCCAGGGCCGGGCGCAGGGCCGCCACCAGCCGGGGAAAGTTCGCCTCATAGCGGGTCCGGGCCGCCGCGTCGGTGATCCGCAGCCCCTCGGGCGTGGCCACCGGGTCGGCCCGGTCGACGGCGAAACCGGCGCCGCTTTCCGGAATGCGGAGGTCGATCAGCCCCGGCAAGGCCAGGGCCGCCACCGCGCGCCGCCGCGCCGCCGCCTTGGCCGGCCGGTCGAAGGGATCGCCGAAGCAGAAGACGACCCGGTCGGCCCCGGCCAAGGCGGAGCTGAGCCACAGGATCTCGTCATCCGGATGCGCGACCACGACGGCCCGCCCGGCCATCCTCTGGCCGCTCGCCCCCTGGGAGCCTGCGCCGCCGTCATGCCGCATGGCCGGCCACCTGGTCGTACATATCCTCCAGCGCCGCCGTCTGGCGGGCGATGTCGAACCGCGCCTCCACGTGGGCGCGCGCCTCCCATCCCATACGGTGGCGCAGGTCGCGGTTGTCCAGCAGGGTTTCCATGTGCCGGGCCAGGGCCGCGGCATCGCGCTCCGGTGCCAGCAGGCCCGTGCGGTCCTCCACGATGGCTTCCGGAATGCCGCCGATGCGGCTGCCGATGACGGGGACGCCGGTGGCGGCGGCTTCCAGCATGACCATCCCCAGACCCTCGACGCGCCCGGTGTTGGTGTGCACGCTGGGCAGGACCAGCATCGCCGCCCGGCGCATCCGCGCCAGGACCTCGGTATGGGGCAGGGCGCCCAGGAAGCGTATGCGACTGCTCAATCCCAACGTTCCCGCAAGCCGTTGCAACGGCTTGCGCAAAGGCCCGTCGCCGATGATGTCCAGTTGGGCCTTGGGATGCCAATCCGCAAGAAGGGAGAAGGCGCGGATCAGGTATTCGGCCCCTTTCACCTCCACCAGGCGGGCGACGTGCAGGATGGTCGGCGTTTCCTCCTCCGGGGCGCGGGGGCGGATGGCCTGGCAGTCGACGCCGATGTAGTGCACCCGCGTCCGCTCCGCCGGGAAGCCCATGGACAGCACCCGCTCGCGAATGAAGGCGGAGGCGCAGAGGAACAGGTCCCCCTGCCGGGCCAGGCGGCCGCGGAACAGGGGATAGTTCACCCATGCCGGCGACATCATCAATGCGGCGGTCGACAGCGTGGCGTCGAAGCCGTGGAAGGTGGTGATCAGCGGTAGGCCCAGGCGCCGCGCCACCGGCAGGGCATAGACACCCTCCACGCCGAAATGGGCATGGATCAGGGCCGGGCGCCGCCCCACCAGCAGGCGCTCATACGGCGCCGGGTCGCGGGTCAGCATCTGCCAGCCGACGCGGGGCAGGGGGAGGCGCGGCCAGAGGTCGGCCAGCGCCAGCGAGGCGGCGTCCGGCGGCGGCGGGCCGTACCGCAGGCGCCCGACGTACAGCGGCGCATGGCGGCGCAAGAAGCGCGCCTGCTCCGTGATGAAGGTCTCGGAAACGCGGAACAGGTTGTGCCGGAAGATGACCACGTCACGCATGCGCGAGGTCTTCACAGGGCTTGAAGTTCATCCGCCCCCGTCCGTACATGGTGCGTACGGGCGCGCCCGGAAGAATGGACCGGTGGGGGACGTGTTGGTGATGCGAGTCAAGCTTGACACCCGCGCCATGCTGGCGGGCATCTGGTCCCTGGCAGCGGTGGCGGCCCCAGTGACAGCGGTCCTGGTCCTGCCCGTGGAGGCGCGGGCGGAGAAGGCGGTGGCCATGCCCGGCCCGCTGTGCGACCCGGACAATGCCGCCCAGGTGCGGCTGCGGCTCAGCGTCACCGGCATGCACTCGGGCAAGGGCAACGTCACCATCACCATCTATCCGGACGATGCCGACCATTTCCTGGACGGCGCCTATAAGGTCGCTCGCCAGATCCTGCCGGTCGTCCTGCCCGTGACAGAGGCCTGCTTCGTCCTGCCCCAGGCCGGCCGTTACGCGGTGGCGTTGTTCCATGATGAAAACGACAATGGCCATTTCGATAC
Source organism: Nitrospirillum guaranorum (assembly GCF_034653275.1). Lineage (NCBI taxonomy): Bacteria > Pseudomonadati > Pseudomonadota > Alphaproteobacteria > Rhodospirillales > Azospirillaceae > Nitrospirillum > Nitrospirillum guaranorum. The sequence continues at coordinate 871,357 of NZ_JAYEES010000001.1, forward strand.
GACGATGCTCGGCATTCCGGCGGAGGGGTACGGCTTCTCCAACAATCCGACGCTGTACCTGGGGCCGCCGAACCTGGACAAGGTACGCATCCCCGTCCAGGCCGGGGACAATCCCGTTTCCGTGCTGATGAAATATTACTGAGCGGCGGCGCGGATTTCAGACCTGGCGACCGGCTCCGCCGGTATGAGGCCCAGTTGGCGTCCAGTTTCTGCGAACAGGGAGAGGGCGTGGTCGATCTGGCTGCGGCTGTGGGTGGCGCTGACGCTGGAGCGGAGCAGGGCGAGGCCCTTGGGCGTGGCGGGTGGCAGGCTGACGTTGGTGTAGAGGCCGGCCTCCAGCAGGCGTGTCCAGAAGGCGAAGGCGGTTTTGGGATCGGGCATGATGGCGGAGACGACGGGGCTGGCCTCGGGCCCGACATGGAAGCCCAGGTCGCCGAGGCCGGCGTGGAAGCGGCGGGCGTTGTCCATCAGCTGCTGGCGCAGCGCCGGTCGGTGGCGCAGCTGGTTCAGGGCCTCCGTCACCGCGGCCACGACGGCCGGGGGCAGGGAGGCGGTAAACATGTAGGGGCGGCTGGCGACGCGCAGGATGTCGAAGCCGTCCATGTCGCTGACGCAGAAGCCGCCGATGCCGCCCAGGCTTTTGGAGAAGGTGCCGACGACGAAATCGACCTCATCCTCGACACCGGCCGCCTCGGCCAGGCCGCGCCCGGTGCGTCCCAGGACGCCCAGGGAATGGGCCTCGTCCACCACCAGGTAGGCGCCCCACTTGCGCTTGACCTCGACGAACTCGCGCAGGGGGGCGGTGTCGCCCAGCATGGAATAGATGCCCTCGACGACGATGACCTTGTCGCCGGGGGTGTCGGCCAGGCGGCGCAGGCGGTTGTCCAGGTCGTCGGGGTCGTTGTGGCGGAAGCGGGTGACCTGGGCGTGGCCCAGGCGGGAGCCGTCATAGATGCTGGCGTGGCTGTCGGCGTCCAGGATCAGGTGGTCGTCCTTGCCGGCCAGGGCGGAGAGGATGCCCAGGTTGGCCTGGTAGCCGGTGGAGAACACCATGGCGTGGCGCCGGCCGTAGAAGTCGGCCAGGTGGCGTTCCAGCTGCCGGTGGCCGCCGTAGCTGCCGTTGGCGACGCGCGAGCCTGTGGTGCCGGCGCCCAGGCTGTGGGTCGCGGCGACGGCGGCGTCGATCACGGCGGGGTCGTAGGTCAGCCCCAGGTAGTTGTTGGTGCCCAGTAGCAGGATGCGCCGTCCGGCGATCATCCCCTCCGTGGGTGAGAGCACCCGGTCGAAGCTGACGTTGAAGGGGTTGTAGCCGGTGGATTCCAGGCTCTCGAACTGCCCCATCAGCGGCGCGTACTTGTCGAAGAGGGCCATGGGTCAGCGGTTGCCCTTAAGATCACGTGCCGTAGCGATAAGATCACCGATGGTCTTCACCTCGGCGATCCGGTCCAGCGGGATGGAGATGTCGAGCGCGTCCTCGATCTCCATCACGAAATCCATGACCGCAACCGAATCCAGACCGAGGCCTTCGGTGATGTTCGTATCATCCGATAATTCGACGGGCCGCTCCAGCGAGGCGCGGAGGGCGTCGAATACAAGCGACCGGATCTGCTCTTCTGAGTTAGCCATGCTTCTATATTAGCTATGCCACCATCGCGGAGCTGCCATTTCACCCACTCGCAATTTAGCGAAGGCTTCATATATCCGCCGTAACCTTTATAGAAGGCTGTCGTCGGATTGTCATAGACATTAATGCAAGATGTCGTATGCCATGTGCGATCGGGCGGTGCGATAACGCCGGGGAGTTAGTCGGCACCCGGCCGGATAGGGTAGTCCCTGACCAACCAAGCGCGGGATGGCATAGAGCTTTGATCATCGAACGCTACCTGATCCGAGAAGTCGCGAAGCCGCTGGCCGCCGTGCTGGGCATCCTCGCGGCCCTGTTCGTGGGCTACAGCACCGCGGGCCTGCTGGCCGACGCGGTCAACGGCCTGCTGCCCACCGGCGCCATCGCCGAGCTGGTTGGACTCAAGCTCCTGATCTCGCTGGAGGTCCTGGTTCCCATCTCGCTGTACGTCTCGGTGGTGATGGCCTTCGGCAAGCTCTACGGCGACTCCGAAATCACCGCCATGTTCGCCCTGCACGTGACGCCTGGCATCGTGCTGCGCGCGCTGTTCATGCTGTCGGGCGGACTGGCGGCGCTGGTGCTGGCGCTGTCCCTGTTCGTGCGCCCCTGGGCGTATGAGAAGTCGCATGACATCACGTACCGCGCCCAGCTTTCCATGAACGTCGATGCCATGGAATCGGGCACCTTCTACCTCAACAAGCACGGTGGCCGGGTCATCTTCTTCCCCCGGCGGGAGGGTATCCGGGGCCCGGCGAAAGATGTCTTCATCCAGATCCAGCATCCGACCACCACCGACATCATCATGGCGCAAAGCGCCCACGCCCTGCCGCCGAAGCGGGACGGCGGATCGAACGTGCGGCTGGATGGCGCTCACGTCTATTTCCTGGGCCGCGACGACTCGACCCAGGACCGCATGATGGATGTGGGCAGCGTCACTCTGGACCCTGCCAACCACAACATCGCCCCGCAGGAATACAGCGCCACGGGTGTCAGCAGCGCCCGCCTGGCCCGTTCCAGCGCTCCTGCCGATATCGCGGAGTTCCAGTGGCGGCTGTCCACCTGCCTCTCCACCCTGCTGTTGGGCATGCTGGGCATGCCCCTCAGCCGCGTCAATCCCAGGCAGGGGGGGCGCTACGCCAAGTTCGGCACCGCCATCCTGGTTTATTCCGGCTATTACCTGCTGTGCACGTCGGCCCGCACCTGGGTGCAGCATGGCTCCGTCGGCGCCATTCCGGGCATCTGGTGGGCGCCGGCTCTGCTGGGGGTGCTGCTGGTCGTGGCGCTGTACTGGCCACAGTGGAACGTGGAGTTCCGTGTCAGGGCCCTGGTGAAGCGGCTATCCGGCAGCCTTGAGGTGCCGCGGGAACACACTGTCCGCCATGACCCAGTTTGATCGGTATATCGGCGGCGCGGTACTGAAGGCTTTCCTGACAGTAGCCGGCGGCGTGGTGGCGCTGTTCAGCCTGCTGGAGTTCGTCGAGCAGTTGAAGTCGGTGGGCGAGGGCCAGTACCACGTGGTCAACGCCCTGGTCTACGTGCTGCTGACCAGCCCGTCGCGCGTCCTGCAGGTGGCGCCCGTGGCCATGCTGATCGGCACCCTGCTGGCCCTGGGCGGCCTGGGCAAGGGCTCGGAGCTGACGGCCATGCGTGCCTTGTGCCTATCGGAAGTGCGCATCATCGGGTCGGTGCTCAAGCTGCTGCCGCCGGTGGTCCTCGTGCTGTTCCTGGTGGCGGAATTCGTCATTCCGCCAGCGCAACATTTGGCCCTGACCCTGCGGTCCGCCGCTTTGGCCGACTCCTCCCTGGCGGATAGCGGCGACAGCTTCTGGGCCGGCGGCGCGCGGCAATACCTGAACGTGCTGCGGATCGAGAGCAAGAACGTCCTGCGCGGCGTGAACGTCTACACCTTCTCCCAGGACGGCCGGCTGGAGACGTTCATCCATGCCGACCGAGCGGAAATCCAGTCGGAAGGTCCCTGGCAGCTCCGCGACGTGACGCGCAAGACCGTGGACGCCAAGCAGATCCATACCGAGCACCTGGACAGCCTGTCCTGGGCGTCCTTCCTGCCGGGCAAGCGCGTGCAGGACCTGATGCCGGTGCCGGAGAACATGGCGCCGACAAGCCTTTACCGCTATGTCCGCGAGCTTGGACGGCAGGGGCAGCGCGCCGTGCGCTATGAACAGGAGCTGTGGACCAAGCTCAGCCTGCCGCTGACCATGCTGGCCATGGCGCTGATCGCGGCGCCGTTCGTGTTCGGGCCGCCGCGATCCCAGTCCACAGGCCAGCAGATCACCATCGGCGCCGTGATCGGCATCGTCTTTTCCCTGACGCAGCAGATTTCCGATCGCCTGGACCTGCTGCTGAACCTCAGCCCCGCCGTGACGGCCCTGGGCCCGTCGCTGATCCTGATCGGGCTGGCCGCCTATCTCTTCCACCGGGCGCACAGGACGCGCCCGGTGCCGGCTATGCCGCCTGTCGCAGGCTCGTGAGGAAGCGGGCGGAGCGGGCGGCCTGGCGCGACAGCAGAACGGCCAGGATCAGGCTGAAGCCCACCAGCTCGAACCAGAAATACAGCAGCGGCCGGCCCGCGGCGGCGGCGATGAAAATGCCCAGCGTGCGGTAGTTGGCCGACAGGATGGACCAGCACCGCACCGCCGGGGCGAAGGCGGTCCGGTACGCCTCCCGTATCTTCGGCGCGCGGGCTGCGTCAGTCGCCAGGGCGCGCGCCAGTTCGTCGTGGAAGCCCACGGTGACGCCCGTCGTCAGATACTGCAGGCGCAGATACAGGCGGTAGAGCGCGCCCAGCACGCCCGGTCGGTGCGCTGCGGGGGTGTCCAGCTTGGCCAGCTCGGCGGATTTCCGCCCCCAGCCCCAGAAGTTGTAGCACTGGCGCTGCATCTCGTAGGCGGCGGACTGGACCGCGTGGGCCACGCCGGCGGCCACGATGACGATCCACACCCAGCCGCCTTGTTCCGCCGCCAGCGTCATGGCCAGGCCGACATAAACGGCGATGAAGGTGACGTAGTCGCAAATGCCGTCCAGGATCTTGCCGGTTTCCGACTGCGCGTTGGTCAGCCGAGCCAACTGGCCGTCGGCGCCGTCCATGACGTGCCAGGCGATCATCAGGACGAAGGCCGCCACCGTCCACGCCAGGGTCTGGTAATGGGTGTAGGCCACGCCAGCGGCGATGCCGAAGGCCATGCCGGCCAGGGATACCGCGTTCGGCGGTATCCCCAGCGCGGCGAACCTGGGGGTCAGCCAGCTTGAGATCGGGTGGATGACGTACAGGTTGGTGACCTCCTCGATTTCGGAGGTCCGCTTGACCGGTTCGGTGGTTTTCATGGCTTAGAGCTGGCCGGCGTCCAGAAGCTTTTCGGCTTTCTCGAACGCGACCGGGTCGTCGACGTCGATCCAGAACCGGTCGCCGATGTCATGGACGCAGGCTTTCTTCCACCCCGCCAGCACGTTCATGGCGCCCGAGATGCTGTCGTCGCCCTTGGCCTGGCTTTCCTCCAGCGCCGCGAACATGCCCGGCGTGCAGAGGAAGACGCCGGTGTCGAAGGCGTTGAAGTCGCGGATCACCTTGCCGATGTGCACGATCCGGCCATCCACGCACTTCACGCGCGTGACGTCTTCCGGATCGTTCAGCGGCCGTTCGATGTTGAAGTCGACGGCCAGGGTCACGGTGTCCGGTTCGGGCCGCAGCGCCATCAGGCCCTGGAAAATGCCGGGGTCGACCAGGTGGTCGCACATGGTCAGCAGGAAGGGCTCCGTCAGCAGGGCCTTCGCCTTGTGGACCGAGACGCCGTTGGCCCGTTCCCATTCGTCATTGACGACGTGAGAGACGGCGACGCCCACCCGGGCCGCCAGGACATCCACGGCGGCCCGCAGATCTTCGCCGCGATAGCCGCTGACCACCACGAATTCCGTGACGCCGGCGGCGCGTCCCCGCTCCATCACGCGCTCGATCAGGGGGCTGCCCTTGATGGGGATCAGCGGCTTCAGCAGGCCGCGCTCCCGCAGGCGGGTTCCTTGCCCGGCCGCGACGATGAGGCACTTCATTTGGCGACGGCGAGCTTCAGGGTGGTGCTGCGGATGAAGGTCTCGGTCATCTGGTAGGCGTCGTCGTCGGTGTACTGGACCGGGGGGTGCTTGCAGAAATAGGCGCTGGGCCCTTCCAGGATGCCGCCGATGCCGTTGTCCAGGGCCAGCTTGCAGCAGCGGATCATGTCGATGACGACGCCGGCGGAATTGGGCGAGTCCTCGACGGACAGGCGCAGCTCGATATCCATGGGGACGTCGCCGAACAGGTGGCCCTCCATGCGGATGAAGCACAGCTTGTTGTCGTTCTGCCAGGGCACGTAGTCGCTGGGTCCGACGTGGATGTTGTCGTCCTCGATGCGCGTGTGGGCGACGGCCTGCACGGCCTCGGTCTTCGACTTCTTCTTGGAGACCAGGCGGTGCTGGTTCTTCATGTTGAGGAAGTCGGTGTTGCCGCCGGTGTTGAGCTGGTAGGTGCGGCGCAGCTTCACGCCGCGCTTGGCGAACAGGTCGGTCAGCACGCGGTGGGTGATGGTGGCGCCCAGCTGGGATTTGATGTCGTCGCCGATGATGGGCAGGTTGCGGGCCTTGAAGCGGTCGGCGAAGGCTTTGTCGCTGGCGATGAACACCGGCATGTTGTTGATGAAGGCGACGCCGGCCTCCAGCGCGCATTCGGCGTAGAAGCGGGCGGCCTGCTCGGAGCCCACGGGCATGTAGTTCAGCAGGACCTCGGCGCCGGTGCGCTTCAGCTCGGCGACGATCTCGTCCTTGCTCAGCTCGGCCGCGTCGGCGCGCACGAAGGTACGGTCTTCCGAATAGTCCGCCATGTGGTCGGAGATGCCGTCCAGCACCTGGCCCATCTTGACGGTCACGCCGCTGTCGGGAATGTCCGCCTGGAAAACCTTGGTGCAGTTGGGCTTGGCGAAGATGGCGCGATGGACGTCGGTGCCCACCTTGCGCGCGTCCACGTCGAACGCGGCGACGACCGCGATGTCGCAGGGCAGGAAGCCGCCGATCTCACGATGCATCAGACCGACCACGCCGTCGCGGCAGCGCTCAGGGGTGTAGTAATGGATGCCCTGGATCAGCGCGCTCGCACAGTTTCCGATGCCCGCGATGGCAATACGGATTTTGGCCCTCTGCATGACGTAACCTGTGAGTTGCTAGTTGCAAAAAAATCTTCAGCGCCCCGCCGGCCTCGGTCACAGACCGTGCCATTGTGTCCGCGGTAAGGAGCTTGGCATTCACAGGTCACGATAGCGCATGACATAGATCGGAAACAGCATTGACATGAACCTGCAAAGCCACTTGCCCATCTACCGGGGCGCCGGGCCGGCCACAAGCGCCGCGTTCGGCGCATCAGCCTCAACGACGGCACATTTGCCTTTCTGCCATCAATTTGCATACCTGTTTTCCAATCCCCTCGGCGTAAAGCCATAGAGAGTTAGGGTTACACGTAAAAATGACGTCTCCGACGCCCTCCCATCATCCCGGGCTCCCGACTCGCCATGCGGATTTCCTGTCCGTGGCCGACGCGCTGGATTACGCCGCCCAGGGCCCCACGGGTTACAACTTCTATTCCGGCAAGGGTGTCCTTGCCGAGGCCTTGCCCTACGCCATCCTGCGGGAACAGGCGATCGATCTGGCCCGCCGCCTGTTGGGCGCGGGCCTGGAACCCGGCGACCGCGTCGGCCTCATCGCGGAAAGCGACGGTGATTTCGTCCGCGCCTTCTTCGCGTGCCAATACGCCCGGCTGGTTCCGGCGCCCATGCCGCTGCCCTCGGCGTTCGGCGGCAAGGACACTTACATCGCCCACATCCGGCGCATGCTGGAAAGCTGCGGCGCCACCGCCGCCTTCGGGCCGGCCATGCTCAACGATTGGCTGGCGCAGTCGGTGGAGGGCCTGGACCTCAAGATTTCCGGCACCTTGGCCCTGCTGGACGACGTGGCGCCGTTCGCGGGCGACCTGCCGGCGCAGTCCGCCGACAGCATCAGCTACCTGCAATTCTCATCGGGCAGCACACGCTTCCCCATGGGCGTTGCCGTGACCCAGCGCGCCTTCCTCAGCAACGCCGCCCACGTGGGCCGCACTGGCCTGGCCATCAACGACGGCGACCGCTGCATCTCCTGGCTGCCCTTCTACCATGACATGGGCTTGGTCGGCTTCCTGCTGATTCCCATGGCGTGCCAGGTGTCGGTGGACACGTTGCCCACCCGGGAATTCGCCCGCCGCCCCCTGATGTGGCTGGACCTCATCAGCCGCAACCGCGGCACCATCTCCTACAGCCCGTCCTTCGGGTATGAGTTGTGCGCCCGCCGGGCGGAGACGCTGTCGACCGAAGGGATCGATCTTTCCAGCTGGCGCAGCGCCGGTATCGGCGGCGACATGATTCGCCCGCAGGTGCTGGCCAACTTCGCGGCGCGCTTCGCCGCCAACGGCTTCGACGCCCACGCCTTCGTGCCCAGCTACGGCATGGCCGAGGCGACGCTGGCCCTGAACTTCACGCCCAAGGGCCAGGGCGTGCGCCACGACGTGGTCGACAGCATCCTGCTGGAGAATGAGCACCGCGCCGTGCCGGCCGCGCCCGGCGCTGAACGCAGCCGCACCTTCGTGCTCTGCGGCCACATCCTGCCCGATCATGCCATCGAGGTGCGCGACAGCGCCGGCCAGCCGCAGCCGCAGCGCCACGTCGGGCGCATCTTCGTCCGCGGCCCCAGCCTGATGAGCGGCTATTTCGACGCGCCGGAGGAAACCGCCCGGGTCCTGGACGGGAACGGCTGGCTGGACACCGGCGACCTGGGCTACCTGCTGGACGACCAGATCGTCCTCACCGGGCGAGCCAAGGACCTGATCATCGTCAACGGCCGCAACCTGTGGCCGCAGGATCTGGAATGGACGGCGGAGGCGGAAATCGCCGCCCTGCGCAGCGGCGACGTCGCGGTCTTCTCCATCGACAGCGGTGACGAGGAAGAGGTGGTGGCGCTGGTGCAGTGCCGCACCCCGGACCAGGCCGCGCGGGATGCCTTGGCCGGCGAAATCAGCCAGGTCTTCCGCAGTCGCTATGGCGTGCTGGCCCGCGTCGTCCTGGTGCCGCCGCACAGTCTGCCGCAGACCACGTCGGGCAAGCTCAGCCGCAGCCGGGCGAAGGCGCTGTACCAGGCGGGCGATATGCCCATCATTGGCGTCTCCGCGCCGGTGGAGCCCGTCCCGGCATGAACGGGCGGCCCATCGTCGCTGTCACGGGCGCGACGGGCTTTCTCGGGCTGCATCTGGTCGCCACCCTGGCGCGGTCGGGCGCACGGTTGCGGATATTGGCCCGCCGGCCGCCGGACCACCCGTCCTGGGCCGGCCTCACCTTCGAGACCGTCCGGGGCGGGCTGGAGGACCCCGACGCCCTGGCGCGGCTGGCCGGGGGCGCGCAGGTGCTGATCCACGCCGCCGGCCTGATCAAGGCGCCGGACCGGAACGCCTTCATGGCAATCAACCGGGACGGCACCGCCCGGGTGGCGTCGACGCTGCGCCGCCTGGCGCCCCAGGCCCGCCTCATCATTGTTTCCTCCCTGGCCGCGCGCGAACCGCAGTTGTCGGACTACGCGGCCAGCAAGCGGGCGGGTGAGGAGGCGGCATGGCGGGCTTATGCGGACGCGCCGGGGCAACTGGTGGTCCTGCGCCCACCCATGATCTACGGCCCCTGGGACCGGGAGACGCTGGCGATCTTCAGGACGGCGTCGCGGCCGATCATCCCGCTGGTCGGCGACGGGCGCCTGGCGGCGGTCCACGTCAGCGACGCGGCCGGGGCCTTGAGCGCGGTCGCGACCGGCACCGGGACCCCTTATGGGGGCACCTACGCCCTGGCCGATGCCGAACCGGCGGGGTATGCCATGGCCGAGATGATGCGGCAGGCCGCCCTGGCCATGGGCGGCCATGCGCGGCCCCGGTTCCTGCGGGTGCCCGGCCGCCTGCTGCTGGCGGCCGGACAGGCCTCATCCTGGTGGGGAAGGGTGCGCGGCACGGCCCCCATATTCACCGTGGGCAAGGCGCGGGAGATCCTGCACCCCGACTGGACGGTCACGCCCGATGAGCTGCTGCCTGCGGGCGTTTACCAGCCCGTGATAAGCCTGGCGCAGGGGTTCCGCGACACCGTCGCCTGGTACAGGTCCGCCGGCTGGCTGCCGTAAGCCGCGCCAGAGGGCTTTCTCTCAGAGGGCTTTCTCATAGATGCGGTAGGTCTTGTAGGCAACGCCGCCCAGGCTTTCGTTGATGCGGCGCATGGGCAGGTTGTTCTCCAGAATCCACGACAGTTCGATGTGCTGGAAGCCCATGGCCGCCGCGTCGGTGCGCACCGCGTCGATCAGCAAGAAGGGCAGCAGGCTGCCGATCATGCCCTGGGAGGCCGCCTTGCGGATGCCCATCAGCGGCACGCGCGCGGTCTTGAGGCCGGCGACCTTCAGCCGCCACAGCAGCTTGGCCCAGCCCAGGGGCAGCAGCTTGCCGTTCAGGTCGCGGATGGCCTCGTTCAGGTTGGGTAGGCAGACGATGAAGCCGACCGCCTCGCCGTCCTGCTCCACGAACCGCACCAGGCGCGGGTTCAGCAAGGGCTTCAGCGACTTGGCCAGGTAGTCGGTCTCCACCTCCGTCAGGGGGACGAAGCCCCAATTGTCCCGCCAGGCGTCGTTGAAGATGGAGGTGACGGCCTTGATCTCGTCATCGTAGCGCGTGAAGTCCATGCGCCGCACCGTGATGCCCTTGGGCAGCGGCCGGTCGATCAGACGGCGGGCGCCGGCGGGCAGGTCCTTGGTGATGTCGTAGAGATAGGCGTAGACGTCCTTTTCCTTGCGCAGGCCCTGCTCTTCCAGGCGGGGACCCAGGTAGGGTTTGTCGTGCCCCATCAGCAGCATGGGCGGCGTGCCGAAGCCGTCGACCAGCAGCCCGATCTCCTCATTGATGTTCAGGTTCAGCGGGCCCTGCATGCGCGTCATGTTACGCGCCCGCAGCCAGTCGGCGGCCACGTCCAGCAGGGCCTTGATGACCGCCGGATCGTTTTCCGCGGCGATCAGGCCGAACTGCCCGGTTCCGTCCGGCCGCAGTTCCAGGGCGTGATGGTCGAACTGGGCGCTGATCCGACCCACATCCCGCCCGTCCTTCCGGGCCAGCCAGAACTGCACGTCGGCATGGCCGAAGAAGGGGTTCTTGGCCGTCAGCGCCTCTTTACGCTCCAGATGCAGCGGCGCGATGTAGTGCGGATCGTCCTTGTGCAGCCTCTCGGGCAGGCGGATGAAACGGTCGAGAAGGGCGGGCCCCGTCACGGGGACAATGTCGATCGCGGTCACGAGGCCGCACCACCTGTGTCAGAAGTTGCGAACGCGGTTGGCGGACGGTCACGCGGCGGCGAGCCGGTCACCTCCATCACCCAGGGATAACGGCGGGCCTCGTCAAGGTCATAGCCGAGGTTGAAGACCGTGGCGCTTTTCGGGCAGTCGCGGGCCGAGGCGAAATAGGTGCCGAACAGCCGGTCGGGCGTGAAGCTGACGATCCCCAGGTTGGTATCCTCATTATGGAAATGATGGATCAGGTGATCGCGCTTCAGCTTCTGGATGAAGCGGCTCTTGGGCTTGTAGTTCAGGTGCTGGATGCAGTGGATGAATTCATAGACGCAGGTGGTGGCCAGGCCGGTGGCCAAGGCGGCGCCGGCGGCCGGCCAGCCGCCGATGACATAGCCAACCGGCATGGACACCAGGGCGATGGTCGGCAGCGTGTTGGCGGGGGAACCGAACAGGACCTCCAGCAGGTGCGGGTCCTGGTGGTGGTCGAAATGGATGCGCTTCCACAGGCTGGCCGACCATTTCATCCGGTACAGCCAGCGGCCGTGCAGGATGTGGCGGTGGATCAGGAACCAGGCCATGGGATAGATGAAGAACACCGCCAGGACGGCCAGCGCCGGCCCCTGCCACTGCCGCGCCGTGGCGACGGTGTAGGCCGCGGCGGCCACGGCCAGCAGGCCGTAGAGCTGGATCGCCGGATAGGTGAGGTACGCCCGCCAGAGATCCGCCAGGGTCATGCGGCCGAGATCGTAACTGCGCCCATGCCAGGCACGGCCCCAGGCGAGTTTCTGTGCCATTTCTTTAACCTCTGAGTCCCCAACGCCGTTTACCCACAGCGCCCCGCCTAGTTCTAGTCATGAATCCGCCGGGGGTAAATCCCCGCATCCATCGCAGTGGCAACGCATATTCGCTGTGGGCGGCGTCACAGCGCGCAGTATTCCACCGACGGGCGCCGGCGGGTTCAGGGGGGCGCCTTCAACGAGATCGCCGCCGCCAATGGGCGGATGGCGCGGTAACTGGAACGGGTGGGCCAGGTGGTGGGCTGCCAACGGAAGACGCGCCAGCGGGCGGCGGGGACATCGCAATCGGCTGCTCCTTCATTTTAATGCTTGCGTTGAAATGCGTCGACGAGGAGCTGGACCTCAGGAGAAATATCATCATTCGGTAAACGCAGGTAATGGCTGAACCCGGTGGGGCGCCAATCCGCTAGGACCCGCTGCGGGCGATCTTCAATCAAATGGGGGATTACCAGGTGTCAGCGGCGGGGCGTAGTCGGCGGCCAGCATGCGGTCGCGGAAGCCCGCGATGTCCTGCGGGGTGAGGCCGCTGAGGCGGCGCAGGCAGATCTCGTCATCCTCGATCACCTGGAAGTGGCCGGCCTCCTGCTCCGCACCCCGCTTCTTCGGGGTGATGGCTTCGCGGTAGCGGCGGAGGAGGGCGCCCAGGGGGGTCTCGTCGGCCTGGCTGTAGTCCTGGAACACCCGTCGGTCCATGTCCGTCTCGACCGACCTGGCCCAGCGTTCGGCGTCGCGGCGCTTCTCGAAGGTCTTGGAGACGGGCTTGTGGCCGAGACGGCGGACCTTGGCCTGGTAGCCGATGACCTGGCCTTCGCGATTTGTCCGAGGGAGGATGGTGGCCATGGCCGAGGCACTTCTTCGCCGTGTTCCGCGAAGCCAGTGTCCCCAAATTGTCCCGCAAAATCCAGCTAGAGTGCTGGAAGTGTGGCGTCCCCTAGGGGATTCGAACCCCTGCTACCGCCGTGAGAGGGCGGTGTCCTAGGCCTCTAGACGAAGGGGACGAGGCCGTGTGAGGGCGGTGATGTACGCGAGCGACGCGGGGAGGTCAAGGGGTTTGTTGAGGACTTGGGGGAGGTTGGCTGGGGTGGGGCCGTGGGGTGGGGCCGAGGAGCGGGACTGTGGGGCTGCGGGGGTGGGGAAGGGTGGTTGGGGGGCATGGGACGGCGAAAAGTGGGTTGGGGCCCTTATCTACGCGTGCGCGCGAGCATACATAGGGGGATTCTGAGCTTGGCCAAAAATCGTCATGTGACTGCAAAATTCCTGTAGACAGGGGGGGGTTGGGGTCACTATAACCCCGTTCACCGACGCGGCGGGCGACAACGAACGGCGCGACGGCGAAGCGATCCCTGAGTTCTGGCGGTTTACGCTGGCGATTGAGGTGGTTGCGGTCCAGGCGGTGAAGCCTCAGCGGTGGGGTCGCGGGACGATACGGAATTTACCCTTCCTGTCCGGGTATGGGTTGGTCCTTACGGGGATCGGCCAAGGACGGGGTTGTGGCCTTGGGCGCTGTTTGCGTTTGGGTCACGGGTTCTTGAACAAGTGAACGTCTTGAGAAGGGATGCGCAGACGGCGGTTCCGATGCTGGGTCCAGTACGGGCACAACATGGAAACGATCGAAGCGCATCTTAAGAACATGCTCTGAACATGATCCCCGAGTGATTGGGGATACAGGAACGGACTTGGGTTTGAGGTGCCGACTGAGGTTGGTTTCCGTCGAGGTTCTTGCGAGCTGGCAACGGCGAGCGAGATACCGCATTGAACCTGAGAGTTTGATCCTGGCTCAGAACGAACGCTGGCGGCATGCCTAACACATGCAAGTCGAACGAAGGCTTCGGCCTTAGTGGCGCACGGGTGAGTAAC
>NZ_JAYEES010000001.1:890000-1282500 GCF_034653275.1 Nitrospirillum guaranorum
CCGCAGCCAGACCCTCAGCACAATGCCCGCCTCCCCCAGCACACAGTTCCCGCGGGGTGGAGCAGCCCGGTAGCTCGTCAGGCTCATAACCTGAAGGCCGCAGGTTCAAATCCTGCCCCCGCAACCAAATATAATGCCCCCGCCCGCGTATGCCGGCGGGGGTTTTGCTGTTGGCGGCCGGGACAGCAGCAGGCCGGGTGCCGCTCAGCGCTCCGCTCGGCGGCCGGGACCGCGGCCTCACCCCAGAGGCGCCGTCCGGTACAGAAGCACCTTGATACCACCGTGCAGCACCGGCGCGCCGGTGGGCAGGAAGGGCAGGTCCGTCACCTTGGCCAGGGCCGGTTCATTGGTGATGATGCCGGCCCGCCAGCCGTGGAAACGCTCGCGCAGCACCTTGCCCAGGCTGCCGTACAGGGCATAGAGCTGCTTGGTGTCGCCGATGCGCCCGCCGTAGGGCGGGTTGACAATGACCAGCCCCGGGGGCCCGTCGGGTGGCACCAGATCGCTGATGGCTTGGCGCTGGAAGTCCGTCCATTCCGCCACACCGGCCCGTGCCGCGTTGTCCTGGCTCATCTTGACGGCGCCGGCGTCGCGGTCGCTGCCGTGGAAGCGCATGGGCGGCGGCGTGACATCCCCTGCGGCCTTCAACGCTTCCCAGGCGGCGGCATCGAACCCCGCCAGCTTCTCGAAGGCGAAGGACCGGGAGCGGCCGGGCTTGAGGCCGGCCGCGATTTCCGCCGCTTCGATCACGAAGGTGCCTGAGCCACACATGGGGTCGACCACCGTTTCCTTGCCGTCATAGCCGCACTGGCGCAGGAACAAGGCGGCCATGGTCTCCCGCATCGGGGCCTTGTTCACCGCCTCTTTATGACCGCGCTTGTGCAATGACTCGCCCGACGTGTCGATGCTGAAGGTGCAGAGGTCGTCGTCGATGCGGGTCTTGATGACGATCTCGGCATCGTCCGCGACGGGGGCGCCCAATTCCTCCGCTATGGCGCGGGTGATGCGCTCCGCCGCCGCACCGGCGTGATAGATGCGGGACTTGGTGCAACTGGCCTCCACCTTCACCGGCACGTCGACCCGCAGGAAGTCCGCCCAAGGGAAGCGGCGGGCGCGCTTGTCCAACTGCGCCAGGTGCAGGGCGCGGAAGGAGCCGATGCGCACCAGCACGCGGGTGGCGCCGCGCAGTTCCAGGTTGGCGCGCCACACCTCCGTCCAGCCGCCGCGGGTGCTGACGCCGCCCTTGCCGGCCTGCGGGTCGGTGAAGCCGGCCGCCGTCATCTCCGCGCACAGCGCGGATTCCAGGCCCGGGGTGGTCACCACGTAGATGTCAAAGTCGTCGCGCTCGTCCATGCGCCTTGATATCGCGCCGCGCCTGAAGCGGCGAGGGCTTTCTCGCCATGGCTTGCGTGCGGGCGGGGAGGTTCATGGCCGGGACGGCCCGACCCAGGGGACCCGCGCCGCGTCAGGGCCCGGATCATCCCTGCTCCCCGTCCAGGCCACATAGCCATCGGGGCGGATCAGCACGCGGGCTGGAGCGGGGACCTGGCCAAGCACGGGCAATTCCCACGGTCCGTCATAGGTGGCGTTTATCCTCTGGAGCCAGCCGTTCCATGGGCCGTCCCCGGGGCCGACCCGAGAGCCGTCCCGGGAGGCGAGGTCGACGCCGTCGCCCGGTTCAAGGGTGAGGAGCACTGGTCGCGCCTGGTGCAGATAGGTATAGAGCCGGCGCGGGCCATCGGCCGTGACGAGGTCGAGGTCGGGCATGCGGCGCCCCAGCAGCGGATGGCCCTCACCCAGGTCATAATGGACGGCCAAGCCGGACATGTGCGCGGCGATATGCTTGCGCGGCGCCTCCATGGCCATGAATTCCGAGATGAGCTGGCCCAGGGCCTTGGAGCGGTCATCCTGGCGCTGCAGCGCCACGGTGGCCATGGTGGTGAGCAGCACCCGTGCCGCCACCGGGTGCCGTTCGCGATGATAGGTGTCAAGCAGGGTGGCAGGTGCCATCCCTTTGACCACCTGGGCCAGCTTCCAGCCCAGGTTCACCGCGTCCTGCACCCCGATGTTCAGGCCTTGCCCGCCCATGGGCGGGTGGACATGCGCCGCGTCGCCGGCCAGCAGCACCCGCCGGTCGCGGTAGGCGGCGGCCTGCCGCGCCATGTCGGTGAACCGGGAAATCCATGTCGGGCTGTGGATGCCGTAATCGGTGCCGTAAATGGCGATCAGCGCCTTCCGGACATCGTCCAGCGTGGGTTGTCCGCCGGATTGAAAGTTCCGCTCGGTCAGGACGATGCGGACACGGCCGGCATCCTCCATCTTGCCCAGCCCGTGGGTTCCGGTGGCGTCGGCGCGAAAGCCCCATGCCGGCTCCTCCGCCCACTGGGCCTCGGCGATCAGCCAGCTCTTGGTCGCGTCCCAGCCGGGGAATTCGATGCCAGCCCTTTTGCGGATGAGGCTGCGCCCACCGTCGCAGCCGACAAGATACCCGGCCCGCACCGGCCCACCATCGGACAGCGCTATATCGACGCCATCCTCGTCCTGGGTGAAGTCCATGACCGAACGCCCCCGCAGGATGGTGACGCCGAGTTCGCCGGCCCAGTCGGCCAGCAAGCCCTCGATATGGTTCTGGGACAGGGCCAGGAAGTACCGGTGGCGGGTGGGGAAGTCGCTGAGATCCAGGGTGGGGCCGTGGAAATGACCCACCGGATGGGTTTGCCCCCGTGCCAGGAAGCGGTTGGCGATGCCGCGCTGGTCCAGCACCTCGATGGTGCGGATGTGCAGGCCGCCGGCCCGCATTCCCGCCAGATCCTGGTTGGGGCGGCGCTCGACCACGATCGCGCCGACGCCCGCCAAGGCCAGTTCGGCGGCCAGCATCAGCCCCGTGGGGCCGCCGCCGGCGATGACCACCGCATGATCCTGTCGCATGCCCTTATCCATCCGCCCGGCCTCCTTGTTTCAGAGGGCCGGACTTTATGAATTGGCGAGGCGATCAGGCAATTCTTGAACTCAACTCTTTCAACGCCATCTATAAGTTGAGCGGGGCCATTGGCCGCCACCCGCCCTTCCGTCACATCGCCGGCCGCCGCTGGGGAGCCTGGAGCAGCGCGATCAGGCAACGCGCCGCCGCGCGCCGCGCCTCTTCCTCGGTGATCGAGGCTGCCGCCGGGTCCGTTCGCCGCCGCATCGCCAGCCAGCTGATCGCTTCGATACCGGAACGAGCCAAGGCTTCCGCCGGTCCATCGCCGTCATAGCGCCGGCCGAACCAGGTCACGATGTCGGCCAGGTAAGGTGCTCGGTACTGCTGGGTGAAGGCCGTTTTCAGGCTGGGGATGTCGTTGGCGGTACGGTCGAAGAGGACGATCAGGCGCCAGGTGGCGGCCAGGAAGTCATACAGTTCGGTCGCGATCCCCTCCGCCTCGTGCTCAAGCGAATACACCGGTGAGGGATGGTCCAGGGCCGCCCGCAGCGCCGGCCAGCGCGGCCAGGAGTGGACGATGGCCTCGATCGACAGGACGGTTTCCGCGAGATCGCTCACCGCCACCGGCAGGGGCAAGCCCCCCAGCGGTGTGCCGGCGGCGTGCAGCGCCGCGATATGGAACAGGGCTTCCTTGCTCTCGACATAGCGATAGGCGGCGGAGGGCGACATGCCCAATTCCGCCCCGATATCCGACATCTGGGTCAGGCGGAAGCCGCGTTGGGTGAAACAATGCAACCCGGCCTCGGCGATCTCACTGAGCGGGCGTAATCCCAGCCGGCTCGATCTACGCATGTCCCACGTCTCCGTTCCACGTCTTCGTCCCGGGGCTCCGTTCCCATGGCCGGCCCCCCCATGGACGGCGCCGTGTCGACCCTGGCGGGAACGGGCATATCAAGCCGGCGGCTGCGGAGAATAGCTGATGGTTCCCCGCGCGTCCTTCATGAACGTGCCAAGCCCTTATAGCACCAGCGAAAAGCAAGCGACGGCCGGGCACCGCGCCACGGAGCTTGCCAGCGCACCATCATGAGTGTATCAGTGATTCACTCAATTAGTTAATCTGCGACGGTGTGACGAAGGTGATTCTGAAACGCATGGTCCTGGCCGGCCTCCTATGGGCTGGTGTGCCCGCTGCGCACGCCGCCCCTGTGACCGCCCCTGTGGCGGCCCCTGTGGGGCTGACTTATCGCGAGGTTTCCTTGGCCAGCGCCGCAGCGCGGCGAAGCGACCACCGCCCTGTGCTGCCGGTCACGGTCTGGTATCCGGCGGCGGCGGGAACGGCGCAGGAAGAAGTGGACGTCGGGCCGCCGGGCCAGGCGTTGCTGGTCGGCGGGCCGGCGGCCATCAACGCCGTGCCGGCGCCCGGGGCGCACCCGGTCGTCCTGTTGTCCCCTGGGTTTGGCGGCAGCGCCGAGGATCTGTCCTGGCTGGGGGGAGGATTGGCGGAGCGCGGCTTCATCGTCATTGGCGTCAGCCATCCCGGCAACAACGCGCTGGACCGCACCCCAGTGGGCGGGACCGCCTGGTGGGAGCGGCCGCGCGACCTGATCGCCGCCGCGCGCGCCATGGCCACCGATCCGGCGCTGGGCCCGCACCTCGACATGGGGCATGTCGGCGCGGCCGGCTTTTCCATGGGGGGCATGACGGCGCTGGCCCTGGGTGGCGCCGTCATCGATCCCGGACATTTCGATGATTTCTGTGCGGCCAAGCCGGCGGACCAGGTCTGCGACACCGCCCCGGAAACACCGGACGCCCCGCATGTCACCCAGCGCGACGGCATCCACCGGCTGGGCTTGGACCAGGCGGCCGCCCGGGCATCGGAAGGGGCCGCCTTTCCAGGTCTGCGCGCCATCCTGGCCATCGCGCCGCCCGTACAGATGCTGTCGCCGGAAAGCCTGGGCCGCGTCACCGCCCGCACCACCCTGGTGGTTGGGGACAGTGATCCGCTGGTGCCCGCCGCCACAGAGGCGGGGGTGGCGGCGCGCTTGGTCAAGGACGCGCGATTGGTGATGGTGCCGGGGGCGGCCCACTACAGCTTCGTGGGCGTGTGCACCCCCCGTGGCCGGACGGTGCTCAACCTTTGTGAGCGGGCGCCAGAGGCGGAGCGTGCCCATGCGATCGCCTTGGCGGAGGCGCTTCGCCTGTTCCAAGGCACGCTTTCACCGGATGGGCGGCCCTAACTGGCCCTTTCGCCTGGATGGCACCCATCACATCCTGTGGTGGCGGTTGGCCTACCTCGCCAATTCTTAACGACAATAAATCCCGGGAGGAATTATATGCAGAGCGGTCGCAGAGACTTCCTGAAGCTCGGCGGCGGCACCTTGGCCCTGCTGGCCTTGCCGCACCCCCTGGTGGCCGCGACGGCGGCCAACCCGCCCATCATCGATGTCCACCTGCATGCCTATCCGGCGTCGATGCGCTTCGAGAATCCCATCGTCAATCCCATCACCGGGGCCAAGAGCCCCATCAAGACCGGGGCCGACCACCTGACAGCCTGTCTGGCGGAGATGACGCGCCTGAACGTGGTCCGGGGCGTGGTCAGTGGCGGCGACGGCGACCGACTGCAGGCGGCCGTGGACTGGCGCGACCGGGATGCCGGCCGCATCCTGGTGGGCGCTGGCATCCGCGGATCAGCGGACACGCCCCTGCCGCCGCTGAAGGACCTACGCAAGCTGCATGCCCAGGGCAAGCTTCAGGTGCTGGGGGAACTGACCTCCCAATATGCCGGCCTGCCGTTGAGCGACCCGCAGTACGACCCCTACCTGTCCCTGGCGGAAGAGCTGGACATTCCGGTGGCCCTGCACACCGGCACCATGCCCGAGGGCACCACCTTCGACCCCTGTTGCCGTACCGCCCGGGCCCGTTTCGGCAATCCCGAATACGTCGAGGAGGCGCTGAACAAACATCCCAAGCTGCGCCTGAACCTCATGCATTGTGGTTGGCCCTACCTGGAAGACACCATGGCCATGCTGATGCTGTATCCCAATGTCTATGCGGATACGGGGGCCATCGACTGGCTGCTGCCGCGCCCGGCCTTCAATGATTATCTGAAGGCCCTGGTCGATGCCGGCTTCGGCAAGCGCATCATGTTCGGCACGGACCAGATGTATTGGCCGGACGCCATCGGCCTGGCCGTCGACCGCATCAAGTCGGCCCCCTTCCTGACGGAGGAGCAGAGGCGGGACATCTTCTACAACAATGCCGTCCGCTTCTACAAACTGGGCTGAGGGGTTCGCGTCGACAGCCGCCGGACCGCCCGTCCGGCGGCTTTGCCGCGTCGATAGCTTGCCGGCGGCTGTATCGTATCAGTAACTCAGCGTCACGGAGACGTGGCTGAGTTCGCCTTTGTCCGTGGCGCCCGGCAGCTTGCGCAGCTGCCAGCCGTAGGCGAACTTCACGGTCAGGTAGGTGCCGTAGGTGTAGCCCAGGCCTACGCCGGTGCTGGCCAGGGTGACGTTGTCGCTCTCGCCGGCCGGGATGTTGCGGTTCCACAGGCTGCCATAATCGAAGAAGGCAAGCAGTTGCAGCGCGTCGTCGGGGCCGCGCTGCACCAGCTTGAAGGCGCGGCTGCGTAGCTCGGTGCTGATCAGCACGCCCTGGTCGCCGTTCACCGCCCGCTCGTCATAGCCGCGCAGGATGTCGGCGCCGCCGGCGCCCAACTGTTCGGTATCCAGCAAGGCGCGGTTGCTCAGCTGCCCCACCACGCGGGTGGCCCACACCGCGTCATCCGGCAGTTTGATCAGTCGGTTCAGCTCACTGCGGACATAGAGATAGTCGGCCTTGGCGCCCAGGCGGCCGGACTGGTTGTCGCCTGGCTGGAAGGCGGCGTTGGTGTTGTCGCCGGTCAGGCCGCCCGGGCTCCACACCAGGGTATTGCTCCACCCCGTGCTGCCCCAGGCGTCCCCCAGGGTGGCGTTGTAATTGGCGGAGAACTGGTTGATCTCCGTCGCCGTGCGCGAGATTTGGACGCCGCCGAAGGCCAGGTTGTTGTTGGTGGTCTTGAAGTCGTAGCCGAATTCCAGCTGGTGGGCGAAATCCGGCGTCCGCGCCAAGGGGATTTGATAGCGCAGGCTGGCTTGGCCGCTCTTGCCCACCAGGCCGAAATCGTTGCCCACGTTGGGCACGCTTTCCTCATAACTGCCGAAGATCATCAGGCGGTCCTGCCAGGGCAAGGGTGCCAGCCAGCTGAGGGAATGACCGACGAAGGACGCGTTTCGCCCGCCCGGTCGGTCGTGCCAGAAGTCGTTGCTGGTGGTCAGCTGGTAGGACAGCTGCTCATCCTGCCAGAAGGCGTTGCCCCAGTTGAAACCCAAGTTCCAGCGGTCGCGGCCTGTGCTGGGCGCGCCGCTGTTGTCATAGCCGGCGTAGACGCGCAGGGGCAAGCGGTCACGGGTGGACAGCACCAGGTCGGTGGTGCCCGGCGCGGTACCGGGCCGATAGACCAAGTCAACTTGGCGGAAGGGGTTCTCGTTCAGGCCATTGACCTCGCGCAGCAGGCGTTCCCCCTCCACCCGGTCGCCCGGGCCGGCACTGATGTGGCGGGTCAGCAGGGCGCTGTCGAACCACTCGTTGCCCTCGGCCGCCACTTGGCCCACCGTGAATTCGCGCACCACCACCTGCACGGTGCCGTTGTCGATGTCCTGCTCCGGTACCAGCACGTCGACCAGCGGGTGGTCGTTGTCGCGGTAGAAGGCGACGATGCGGCGGGCCAGCTCATTCAGATCCGCCAGGCGCAGGGGCTTGCCGATGTAAGCCTCCGCGAGGGGGCGGAAGCCGGGGCGGTCCAGGATGTCGATGCCGCCGGTATCCACACCGGTGACGGTGCTGCCCTGAGGCTTCACCGCGGCCGGCGTGGGCACGAAGGCCAAACCCTTGAGCTGGGGCAGGATCACCCGGTCTGACTCGGGCGCGGGGGCGGCCGGCATGGGCGGCTGCGGCGCCTGGTCCGCCGGCGCCTTGGCGGGAGGCTCCTTGGGCGCGATGCGCTCATAGCTTTGCGCCTGCGCCCGCACGGACGTCAGCGACAGGCCGGCCAGGAGCAGGGCGGTAAGAACGCGTGCCGGGGGGACGGGCATGGAATTCCTGGGCATGGGGGCGGTCGTGGAAGTATGGAGGGCGGGCGAGGGGGCGGTGGGGACGGTCATGGCGCGGCGTCAGCGCCACCGCTTGGCGATTTCGAACTCCGTCTCATCCGTCCCGTCCTGGTGGGCGGCGGAGAAGGTGGAGGTGTTGGTGATCGTGCCGCTGGCCGTGGCGGGGGGCGCCAGGTAGATGACACGGTAATTGCCCTGCGAGTAGTCCGACCCCACCAGCGGCTGGGTGGGGGTGAAGGGCACCTTGCCGGAGGGCTGATCCACGAAATGGGTGGAGGACGGCACCTCGGGCACCACCACAGGTGTTGACGTGTCCGCCTGCACCGTCAGGGTGCCGGCGACGTAGGTGATGAGGTAATTGCCGGACGTGAGGCCGCCGGGCGTGATCGTGTAGGTGCCGGCCGCCGTCCCGCCCCCGTTGTAGACCAGGCTGCCGCCCAGGACGGCGGCCGTTTCGCCATTGACGAAGCCGCTGTACCGGGCGCTGTAGGCCGGCGTGCCGCCGAAGGCGATGGTGACGTCGTTGGCGGTGACGGTCAGCGGCGCGCGGTTCACCGTCAGGGTGCCGGCGACGTAGCTGATGTCGTAGTTGGCGGCGGTGAGGCCGCCGGGGGTGAGGGTATAGCTGCCGGCGTTGGTGCCCGCGCCGCCGATGGCCAGGCTGCCGCCCAGGACGGCGGTGGTGTCGCCGTTGACGAAGCCACTGTAGCTGGCGCCCAGGCTGGGCGTCTGGCCATAGGTGACGGTGGCGTTGTTGGCGGTGACGGTGAGGGCCGCCTTGTTCACCGTCAGGGTGCCGGCGACGTAGCTGATGTCGTAGTTGGCGGCGGTGAGGCCGCCGGGGGTGAGGGTGTAGCTGCCGGCATTGGTGCCCGCGCCGCCGATGGCCAGGCTGCCGCCCAGGACGGCGGTGGTGTCGCCGTTGACGAAGCCGCTGTAGCTGGCGCCCAGGCTGGGCGTCTGGCCATAGGTGACGGTGGCGTTGTTGGCGGTGACGGTGAGGGCCGCCTTGTTCACCGTCAGGGTGCCGGCGACGTAGCTGATGTCGTAGTTGGCGGCGGTGAGGCCGCCGGGGGTGAGGGTGTAGCTGCCGGCGTTGGTGCCCGCCCCGCCGATGGCCAGGCTGCCGCCCAGGACGGCGGCGGTTTCGCCATTGACGAAGCCGCTGTAGCTGGCGCCCAGGCTGGGCGTCTGGCCATAGGTGACGGTGGCGTTGTTGGCGGTGACGGTGAGGGCCGCCTTGTTCACCGTCAAGGTACCGGCGACGTAGCTGATGTCGTAGTTGGCGGCGGTGAGGCCGCCGGGGGTGAGGGTGTAGCTGCCGGCGTTGGTTCCGGCGCCGCCGATGGCCAGGCTGCCGCCCAGGACGGCGGTGGTGTCGCCGTTGACGAAGCCGCTGTAGCTGGCGCCCAGGCTGGGCGTCTGGCCATAGGTGACGGTGGCGTTGTTGGCGGTGACGGTGAGGGCCGCCTTGTTCACCGTCAGGGTACCGGCGATGTAGCTGATGTCGTAGTTGGCGGCGGTGAGCCCGCCGGGGGTGAGGGTGTAGCTGCCGGCATTGGTGCCCGCGCCGCCGATGGCCAGGCTGCCGCCCAGGACGGCGGCGGTGTCGCCGTTGACGAAGCCACTGTAGCTGGCGCCCAGGCTGGGCGTCTGGCCATAGGTGACGGTGGTGTTGTTGGCGGTGACGGTGAGGGCCGCCTTGTTCACCGTCAGGGTGCCGGCGACGTAGCTGATGTCGTAGTTGGCGGCGGTGAGGCCGCCGGGGGTGAGGGTGTAGCTGCCGGCATTGGTGCCCGCGCCGCCGATGGCCAGGCTGCCGCCCAGGACGGCGGCGGTGTCGCCGTTGACGAAGCCGCTGTAGCTGGCGCCCAGGCTGGGCGTTTGGCCATAGGTGACGGTGGCGTTGTTGGCGGTGACGGTGAGGGCCGCCTTGTTCACCGTCAGGGTACCGGCGACATAGCTGATGTCGTAGTTGGCGGCGGTGAGGCCGCCGGGGGTGAGGGTGTAGCTGCCGGCGTTGGTGCCCGCGCCGCCGATGGCCAGGCTGCCGCCCAGGACGGCGGCGGTGTCGCCGTTGACGAAGCCGCTGTAGCTGGCGCCCAGGCTGGGCGTCTGGCCATAGGTGACGGTGGCGTTGTTGGCGGTGACGGTGAGGGCCGCCTTGTTCACCGTCAGGGTGCCGGCGACATAGCTGATGGCCGAACCGTCGGTGGTGGTGGCGCCGCTGGCCATGATGGTGTAGCCACCGACGGTGGCGCCACCGCCGGCCCCGGTGGAGGTGAGCGTGGGGGCGGTGCCGAGGCTGGCGCCGCCCAGATAGGCGTGCGCCACGCCGGCCGCGCCACCGGACAGGGTGTAGCTCAGCGCGCCGCTGACGTCCTGGCCGTAGGTCTTGCTCGCGTCGCTGGCCGTGATGACCAGGGTGGGCTGTTCCGCGAAGACATAGCGGTTGCCGCTGGCGGTGACGGCGCCGGAGGCCAGGGTGCGGTTCCACAGGGCGGTGTTGCCGCTGTCCAGATTACCGAAGGTGTCGCCGGCCGAGGTGGCGGAATAGACCAGCCAGCGGCCGCTGACGGCGGTGATGGCGCTGGCGCCGGCGGCGTTGATGAAGGCGCCGGTGGTCGACAGGGTGACGGCGTCGCCGGTGGCCTGGCTGGTGACCGCGTTGGCCAAGGTCAGCGTTCCGCTGGTGGTGATGGTCACGCCACCGGTGGCGGTGATGCCGCTGACGCCGCCGGCGGTGCCGATGGTCAGGGCGCCGGCGTTGGTGAGGGCCATGGCGCCCCCGGCGATGGCCGCCAGGGTGCCGACGCTGTTGGCCTGGGTCAGGGTGATGGCACCGCCGGCGTTCAGGCCCAGGCTGCCCACGGTGATGGTGGCGCCGCTGGCCTGGGTGATGGTGCCGCCGGCCTCCAGCACCAGGGTGCTGGCATGGGCCGGGGCGATGGCGGCGCTGATGACGATGTCGCCGGACACGGGCGGATCCACCACCAGCGTGCCGGCGGTGACGCGGTCCAACTCCGCCGCCGACAGCTCCAGCGTGCCGCTGGTGGCATCGCTGGTGCTACCCAGGTCGACGGTCCAGCCGCTGGTGACGGGGGCCAGGGTGACGGTGCCGGTCGCGGTCACGCTGCCGGTCAGGTTTACGCGATCGGCGGTCAGGGTGACGCCGGTGCCGGTAATCCCGCTGGAGATGGTCATCAGGCTGCCGGCGCCTGACGTCAGGGCGATGGTGGTGCCGCTGACGCCGCTGGTGCCGCCCACCGTGCCGATGGTCAGGGCGCCGGTGGTGACGACGGTCACGGCGCCGGTGGCGCTGGCGGCCAGGGTGCCGACGCTGTTGGCCTGGTCCAGGGTTATGGCGCCGCCGGCGGTGAGCCCCAGGGTGCCGACGGTCAGGGTGCTGCCGCTGGTCTGCGCGATGGCGCCGGTGGCCGTCAGGTTCAGCGTGCTGACCGTGCTGGGCGCGATGGCCCCGCTTATGGTGATGCCGGCGCCGGAAATCGTCAGGCTGCTGGCGGTGATGCGGTTCAGTTCGGCGGAGGACAGTTCCAGGGTGCTGGCCGTGGCATCGCCGGTGCTGCCCAGGTCGACGTTCCAGCCACTGGTGGTGGCGGTGCCCAACTGGACGGTGCCGCCGCTGGTGGCGCTGACCGTGCTGGCCAGGGCCATGCGGTCGGCCGTCAGCGTGACACCGGTGCCGCCGCTGACGGCCTGGCTTACCGTCAGCAGGCTACCGGCCCCAGCCGTCAGTTGCACCGCGGTGGTGGCGGTGACGCCGTTCAGGCCGTCGACCGTGCCCACAGTCAGGGCGCCACTGTCCTTGAAGCTGACGCTGCCGGCGCTGGTGCTGGCCGCCAAGGTGCCGACGCTGTTGGTGGCGGTGGCCAGGCCGATGTCGCCGGCGGCGCGCACGGCCAGGCTGGTGGCGGTGATGGTGGCGCCGCTGGATTGGGTGATGGCGCCCCCCGTCGCGAGGGAGAGTGTGGTGACGTTAGTGGGCGCGATGGCCCCGGCAATGGTGTAGCCGGCCGTCTCGCTGATGTCCGTGCGGCCGATAACCAAGGTGCCCGCGGTGACGCCGTTGATGCCGGCGGCGCTCAGCACGTCCGCGCCCGTCACGCTGCCGCTCAGGGCCAGGGCGCGGTCGGCGGACTGCTGGCGCAGGATCACGGTGCCGGTGGTGGTGATGGTGGGCGCCGCCCCGCTGGACAGGGCGAAATCGTCGCTGGTCAGCGTGATGGCGCCGGTCTGCGTGCCACTGCCGATGCTGGCGGCCGTGCTGGTGCCGTCGCCCAGCACCAGGCCAGCACCGGTGGTGCCGCTGCCCGCCAGGGCGATGGCGCCGCTGGTGGTGCTGAGCGTTTCGCCGTAGAGCCGCAGGCCGGTGCCGCCCGTGCCCGTCCCGGTCAGGGTGATGCCGCCGGTGGTGGCGGTCACGCCGCCGCCGTTGACCAGCAGGCCGGTATTGCCGCCAGGGCCGGCCGCCGCCGTGCCGGTCAGGGTGATGTCCCCCGCCGCCGTTTGCAGCGTGCCGTCCACCAGTTGGATGCCGACATGCGCACCGGCGGCGGTGCTGGTCGTGGCGCTGCCGGTCAGCGCCAGGGTGCCGGTGCCGGTCGTGGTGAGGCTGCTGTTGGTCAGCACGATGCCGGACGAGGTGCCGGTGACGCTGGCCTGTCCATCGCCCTTCAGGACGGCGTTGCCCCCCTCCAGGCTGATGGCGCTGTTGGTGATGCTGATGGCGGCGTCGTCGGTGGCGCTGTTCCCTGTACTGTGGGCGTTGCCGGCGGTCGTGGGGTCGCTGACGACGGCGCCCCCCACCAGGGCCAAGGTGCCACCCTTGGTCAGGATATTGACGCGGCTGAGGGTGATGCCACCGGCGCCGCTGCTGTCGCTGTCGGCGTACAGGGACAGGTCCAGCCCGGCGCCGACGATACCGTTGACGGTGATGGCACTGGACGTGCCCTGCAGGGTGACGTTGTTGCCGGCCACCAGCGTCAGGGTGCTGGCGCCGCTGCCGCTGCCGACGGCCAGGCTGGTGTCGGTGATGGTCAGGTCGCCACCAGCCGTCAGGGTCAGGGCGCCGCCCGCCGCCAGGGTGGCGGTATTGGTCGGGGTCGCCACCGTCAGGTTGCCGCCGGCGGTCAGGCTGTTGCTGCCCGTGCCGCTTAGGGTCAGGCCGTCGTAGCTGGTGCCACCGGCGGTCACGCTGTCCACGGTGACGGCGCCGGAGGTGACCACGCTGAACGTGGCGCCGTTGGCGGTGAAATGCGTGACGGCGTTGCCCGCGTTGGTCAGGGTGTAGCTGCCACCCTCCAGCGCCAGGCCGCCGGCGCTGATCGCCTGGGTCTGGGTGACGCTGGTGTTGGCGCCGGTGAAGCCCAGGCCGCCGGTCAGGGTGATGCCGTTGGTGGAGCCCACGGTGCCCACCGCCAGGGCGCCGCCGGATCCGACCAGGATCGAACCGGTGTTGGCCGCCAGCGTGCCGATGTTGTTGATGCTGTTGCCGCCGGACAGGCTGCCCAATTGCCAGACGCCACCGCTGCCCGTCAGCAGCAGGCTGGGCGTGGTGATGGCGGCCGACTGCGTGCTGGTGCCGGTGCTGGCCAGCGTCAGGGTGCCCGTGCCGCTCAGCGTCACGGCATTGTCGATGGTGATCGCGGCGCTGCCGGCCTCGATATCCAGATTGGCATTGGCGGCCAGCGTGATGGTGCCGCCCGACACGGTGTAGAGCAGGCTGGAATCGATGCCGGACGGCCGGGCGCTGGCCAGCGCGCTGGTGCTGGCGGCCGGGCCGTCGCTGGTCATCTGCACGGTATTGCCCAGCACCGACAGGCCGGTGGTGGTGCCGCCGCTGGTGGTCAGGTGGACGGCGTTGCCCAGCGTCGTGTTGCCCAGCGCCGGGTTCAGATAGGCCACCAGGTTGCCGCCGGTGATGGGGCTGCCGTCGGCCAGGATGTAGTAATAGCCGTTGGCCCCGGCGAAGCCGCTGCCCAGGCTGGTGCCGTTGGTCAACGCGCTGACACGGTTGGCGGTGGCGAAGGTGCTGCCGGCGGCGTCGCTGTAGGCCGTGCCGGTGACGATCTGGACGCCGCCCGCGTGTTCCCAGGTGAAGTAGGGCAGGGTGGTGCCGTCGATCATGCCCCAGACGGGCGTGGTGTAGTCCCAGCCGGCACCGGTGAAGGTGCCGCGCGTCTGCATCTGGGCGGTCGTCTTCCCCGTGACGCCGGAGGTGGTGCCGCCCCCCACGCCGACCGACAGGCCGGAGGTTTCGGTGTCATAGAAGCTGTTGCTGGCGGTGCCGATATTGTTGCCGATCAGGCCGCCCCGGGCGGTGGTGCCGGTCAGGGCCAAGGCGCCGATGCTGTAGGTCCGGGCCACTGTGCCGCTGTTGGTGCCCACCAGGCCGCCGGCGGCGGATCCGCTCCTCACCGCGCCCAGCAGGGCCACCTGCGCATAGTCGTCGGCAATGGTGCCGCTACTCGTGCCCACCAGGCCGCCCACGGACTGGGCGCTGCCGGCGGCGGTCATGCGGATGCCGCCCAGGGTGTAGCTGTCCTGGATGGTGCCGTTGCTGTTGCCGACCAGCCCGCCGACATCGGTGCCGCTGGCGGTGATCAGGATGTCCGCCTTGGTGTCCTGCAGCAGGGCGCCGCTGGTGACGCTGCCGATCAGGCCGCCCACGGTGCTGCCGCCCGTGATGCTGCCGGTCACCGTGACATGGCTGATGGCGCCGCCACCGACGTTGCCCGCCAGGGCGCCGACATCGCTGCCGCCGGTGATGGAGACGGTGCTGAGCGTCAGGTCATGCACATGGGACGTGCCGCTCAGGGCGCCGAACAGCCCGACCTCGGTGCTACCGGGTGTGTTGATGGTCAGGCCGCTGATGGTATGGCCGCCGCCATTGAAGGTGCCGGCGAAGCTGTCGATGGGGGAGAAGCCGCCGCTGCCCCACGCCCCGCCGGTGGCGGACAGGGCGCCGCCCAGGTCGATGTCGTTGGCCAGGGTGTAGCCGATACTTGGATTGAGGTTCACCAACTGCAGCTGATGGGCCGACCGCAGGGTGGCCGACGCCTCCGCCTGCAGCATCGGCCGTGTGGCGCCGTCCACCATGTACCACGTGTTGGTCAGGTCCCAGCCGGCGTTGCTGAACGTGGTGCTGGTGAACCCTTGGGTGCCGGTCATGCCAGTGAAACCAGCCACCGTCTGGCCAGCGCCGCCGGAGACCGAGCCGAAGCTCTGCCCCGTGGTGGTGACGTCCCAGAACGAATTGCTGGCGGTGAACGTCACGGCGCTCAGGCCCACCAGGCCGCCGTTGTAGACGCTGCCGCTGCTGCTGCTGACCCGGCCGCTGGCGTAGCTGTTGGTGATGGTGGTGCCCACCGCCTGGATGATGCCGACCAGCCCGCCTTCTTCCTGAAAGCCGGTGACGGCGCCGGTGGCGTAGGTGTTGGTCAGGCTGGCGCCGAACAGGTTTCCCACCAGCCCGCCGATGACGCTGCCCCCGCCGGTGACGCTGCCGCTGGCGCCGGAGGTGGTGATGTTGCCGGCGGCAAGGCCCGCCAGGCCGCCGACGTCGGTCCAGCCGCTGACGGCGCCCGATGCCCAGGACCGGTCGATGGTGCCGGCGCTTTGCCCCACCAGGCCCCCCACGTACAAGCCGTGGCTGCTGGTGCCCGAACTGCTGACCGTGGCGGTGGACCAACTGTCCGATATGGCGCCGTTGGTGAAACCGACCACACCGCCGATGCTGTCGGCGGTGGCGCTGATCGTGCCCGACATGCCGGCGAAGCGGATGGACCCCGCGGTGGCGCTGCCCACGACACCGCCCACCTGGCTGGCACCGCTGACCGTGCCGGAAACCGTGATGTTGCTGATGGCGGTGCCGCTGGCGGCCCCCACCAGGGCGCCCACATTGTTGCCGCCAGAGACGGAGACGTTGGTGAGCGTCAGGTCGGACAGGCTGCCACCGCTGGTCTGGCTGAACAGGCCCCGGTTGTTTGCCGAGCCCGTCAGGGTCAGGCCGCTGATGGTGTGGTTTCCACCGCTGAAGCTGCCGCTGAAGCTTCCGATGGGGCTGAAGGTGCCGCCGGCCCATATATCGCTGGGGGTGGTGGTCAGCGATGCCAGGTCGATGTCGTTGGCCAGCGTATAGTTGGCGGTCAGCGCCGTGCCGATCAGCTGCAGCTGGTGCGCGGTGTGGATGGTGGTGGAATATTCGCTGCGCAGGAAGGGGCGGGTGCTGCCCGCCACGATGTACCAGGTGTTGGTGAAGTCGAAGCCGGTGTAGCTGCCCTGGGTGCGGGCGGCGGAGGTGGCCAGCCCGGTGACGCCGGTGGCCGCGCTACCTGCGCTGCCGACGGAGGCGGCTTGGCCCGTCGTACCGACGTCCCAATACAGGTCGGTGAAGGTACCGCCGGCATTCAGCCCGATCAGGCCGCCGACCATGGTTGTGTCCGCGCTGCTCACAGCGCCGGAGGCATAGGCGCGGGAGATGGTGACGCTGCCCGCCGTCACGCCGACCAGGCCGCCGACCTCACCGTTGCCGCTGACGGCGCCGGTGGCGTAACTGTCGCTGATGGAACCGTGCAGCAGCGACCCGACCAGGCCGCCGGCGGCGAGGCCTGCGCCGGTGGATACGGTGGCGGCGCTGTAGGAGGTGGTGATACTGGGCGTGCTGCTGCTGCCCAGGACGCCCACCAGGCCGCCTGCCAACCCGACGCTGGTGACGCTGCCGGTGGTGTAGCTGCCGCTGATGGTGCCATCGCTGACGCCGGCCAGAATGCCGACGTCGTTTTGACCGGTGATGCTGGCGTTCACCAAGCCCAGGTTGCTGACGCTGCCGCCCGTTCCAAGATAGCCAAACAGGCCCACACGGCCGTCGTTCGGCCGGCTGATCGTCAGGTTGGCGACGGTGTGCTGCTGGCCGTCCAGGCTGCCCGTGAACCCGCTGCCGCCACTGGCGATGGGGGCGAAGCCGGCGGTGCCCCAGACGCTGGACACGCTGTTGGTGGGCATCGTGATGTCCCGCGCCAGCGTATAAGCCGCCGTGGTGTCCATGGCCATCAGTTGCAGCTGGTGCGGGCTGCTGATGCTGGTGGAATATTCCCACTGGCCCATGGGGCGGGTGACGTCGCCGACGGTGGTCCAGCCGGTGGAGAAGTTCAGGGAGCCATAGGCGCCGGCCTTGAAGGCGTAATTGGCGGCGGCCGCTTGCGCGGGGTCGCTGGTCACGGCCGTGGCGCTGGCCGTGCTGCCGCCCACCACGGCGCCCACGGCCGTCGACTGTCCCGTGCTGAAGCTGTCCCAGTAGCTGGTGGCGATGCTGCCGGCGCTGACGCTGTCGCCGTTGGTGCCCACCAAGCCGCCCACGCTGGTGGCGCTGCCGCTGCTGAGGCTGACGGCGCCGCTGGCCCAACTGGTGGTGATGGGGTTGGCGTTGACGCCCACCAGGCCGCCCACGTTAGTCACACCGCTGACGGCGCCCGTGGCGTAGCTGGTGGCGATGCTGCCGCCCTCGGAGATGCCGATCAGGCCGCCGACGGAATCGTTGCCCGTAACCTTGCCGGTGGCGTAGGCGTTGCTGATACCGGCGCCCTGGCCGGCGCCAATGAAGCCGTTGGTTCCCACCAGGCCGCCAACCCGGCTGGAATCCGGGGCGTAGACGTCGCCCAGGGCATAGACGTTGGTCAGGGCGCCCAGGCGCTGCCAACCGACCAGGCCGCCGACACCGGTGCCGCTGTAGCCTTTGGGAACAGTGATGGCGACGTCGGTCCAGCTGTTGCTGATCGACTGCTGGTCGTCCTGGCCGATCAGGCCGCCGATGAAGTCGCCATAGCCGGTGATGGTGCCGGTGACATAGACGTTGTCGAGGGAACCGCCGCCGTTGGCGCGCCCAACGATGCCGCCCACACGGTTGGAACCGGTGATGTTCACATTCACCAGCCCCAGGTTGCTGACCCTGGGGCCGTTGCCCGTGGGTGTGTCGCCGAACAGCCCGACCGCGACAGTGGTGGGGCGATTGATGGTGAGCCCGGTGACGGTATGGCCCAGGCCGTCGAGCGTGCCGGCGAAGCTGTTGATGGGGATGAATCCGGCGCCGCTGTTCCACGTCCTGGTGATACTGGCGTCGATGTCCCGGCCCAGGGCATAGGTGCCCGAAAGGTTCGACGACAGATTCTGCAGATTGCTGGCGCTGTTCACCAGCATGTAGGCGGTCAGGCTGCCGGAGCCCAGCGTGACGTTGCCGGTATAGCTGGTGGGCGAGGCGTAGCCGCTGGGGTTGTAGTACAGCTTCACCGACCCGCTGCTGCCGCTCATGGCGACGGCGCCGCTGGTGAAGGTGACGGTGCCACTGCCCGTGCCGGTATTGTCGGCCCGCAGGGTGACGTCGCCGGATCCGGCGGTGTGGCTCAGCGTGCCGCCGTTGAAGACGATGTTGCGATAGGCCGACAGCGTCAGGCTGTGGCTGGCGGACCAGGTGACGTTGTTGGCGATGGTGATGTCACCCGCCTGGCTGCCGATGGTGCCGGTGGTGATGGTGACATCGGCCGTGGACAGGGCGTTCTGCAGCGTCGTGGTGTTGATGACGGAGCTGGCGCCCGTGGGGGTGAAGGTGCCGCCGGACTGGCTGCTGTTGAGGTTGCTGCCGGTGCTGATGGTGACGTTTTCCGGGTCCAGCAGCAGCTGGCCGACCCGGCCCAGCGGCGCGGTCAGGTCCACCGTGCCGGTGAAGTCCAGCAGCTTGTGGCTGGACACTTCGGCGAAGCCGCCCTTGCCGGTGCGGGGCCCGCCCTTGGCGCTGAGCGCGCCGGCGAAACGCGTTTCCTGATCCGACCAGACGATGACGCTGCCGCCGTCGCCCCCGGCGCCGGCATCGGCCTTCAGGGTGGCGCCAGCCGCGACGGTCGTCTTCGCCGCCGTGGCCACGGTCTGCTTGACCAGCTTGGTGGCGGCATCGGCGCCGCCCTGGCGGTCGCCGCCCAGCAGGATGGTGCCACCGGCCCCGGAGGTGCCGCTGGCGTCCACGACGGCGCCGGCCTGCACGGCCACCGACTTGGCCGTGGCGATGACGGTGCCGCCCGTGCCGTCGGCGTTGGTCGTTGCCACCGTGCCGGCAAGGGTGACGGTGCCGCCCTGGTCCGTGGCCGCCCCGGTCGATCCGCTGGCCGACAGCCAGATGTGCCCGTCCTTCACCATGGTGCCGGTGGCGCGGATGACGCCGCCGCCGTTGCCGGCCAGGGCGTAGATGTTGCCGCCAGCGGCCTTCAGCTCCGCCTGGGCCGCCGCGATGGCGCCGGTGTTGGTGACGTCACCGCTTCCCCCCGGACCCCCGACTTGAACATAGACCCGTTCGCCGGCGTCCCCGTCCTTCAGCAGCACCTGCTGGCCGGCGGCCAGTCCCACGGTGCCGTTGGGGGCGGTAATGGTGCCGTCGTTGGTGACGCTGCGCGCGATCAGGAAGACGTCGCCGCCGGTGGCGGAGATCTTGCCCAGGTTCTTGACCTCGGCGTCGGTGTCGCCCTTGAACAGCAGGGTGCCGCCGGCCATGAAGGCGTCGTTGGCGATGTCCAGCGTGCTGGCGGTGAAGCTGCCGCCCGTGACCACCACGCCGCTGGCCCCCACCACCACGCCCGCCGGGTTGATGACGTACAGCGTGCCCGTGGCTTTCAGCGTGCCCAGGATGGTGGACAGGTTGCCGCCGGTCACGCGGTTCAGCGTGGCGCCGCTGCCATTGTTGAAGCTGACGGTGCCGCCCTGGCCGATGGAAAAGCTTTTCCAGTCGATGACGGCGCGCTGGCTGCCCTGGTTGACGGTCAGGCTGCCCGGGCCGCTGGTGATGCTGCCCGAGCCCGCCTGGAAGGCGCCGCCCGTGGGCAGGGTGGGGCCGCTGCCGGCCCGCGCCGTTCCGGCGGCCGCCAGCAGGGCCATGGCGGTGCCGGCCAGCAGGGCCTTGCGCCTTCCCTGTCGCGAAGTCCTTGGTGAGAAGATGACATGGCCTTCAGCGCGCGCCGTACCGCCTTGCGGGGCATTCCCCCGCATCCCCATCCCAACCCGAGAACCCATGCTGCCCGCCCCTGGAACCTGTGGCCTGAAACCTCTGGCGTTCCGGTAACAAGGGAGACCATTCGGGGATGACGCTGGTGACGGTTCTGCCTCTGCCGTCGACACTGCGTCACCGGCCCGCCCCGGTTCGCGAATACGCCCGTAGTCGCCTACCCCGTCGGCAGGCGGCTAGCACGGGGACCATAACGCAACCATGGCGCGCATCTCATAGAAATTGTCAGAAGTGTACGGCAGTTATGCTGCCAATGATCCTCAAGTCATTGACGCGATTAGTGGCATACACCCGTAAGGCATACATTGCTTGACGCGACCACGCCCCGCTGGTCGCTGGATGGCGACTTCCAAAGGGGCATCCCATATGGACGCCCGGGGCAGTGGTATTCCCGGTCCCCGCCGCGCAGGCCGGCGAGGATCCGGGGCGGCGCTATTCCAGGCGCAGCTTGGCGACATCGCCGGGCGTGATTCTCGACGGGGCCGCGCCGAAGCGGGCGGTCACATAGTTGGCCACCGCCGCGATCTCCTCATCCGAATAGGCGCCGGAGAAGCCTGGCATATAAGGCCGGCCGGCGACCTGGGGACCCGAACCCTTCAGGATCATCAGGGCGACGTTGGCCGCGCTGGGGTCGTTCACCGCCCGCTTCGCCGTCAGCTGGGCCTCCGCCGAATTGACGCCGGCGCCGCTCCAGGCATGGCAACTGGCGCAGGCGCCTTCGAACATGCGCTTGCCGTCCAGGTTGTCGGCCACGGTGGCGCCATGCTCACGCGGGGCGGAGCCGGCCGGGGCGGGCAGGCTGGTGCGCACCGCCGGCACGCTTTGCAGATAGCTGCGCATCGCCGCGATGTCCGACGGGCTAAGTTTGGAGAAGCTCAACTCCACCGCCTCGCGCATCGGGCCGGAGGCGACGCTCTTGCCCTTGGCGTGGCCATGGGCCAGGTAGGCCTCGATCTGCTCCGCGGACCAGCCGCCGATGCCCGATGGGACGTCGGGAGTGATGTTGTAGGCGTTCCACCCCTCCGCCTGGCCGCCGGCGAACTTGTGCCGGGTGTCCATGGCCTGGAGCGGCGTGCGCGGCGTATGGCATTCGCCGCAATGCGCCGCGCCCTCGACCAGATAGGCGCCCCGGTTCCATTCCGGACCGCGCTCGGCCACCGGCATGAAGCGGTGGTCGGGGTTGAACAGCATGCCCCAGAAGAACATCAGCCAGCGCTGGTTGTACGGGAAGGCGAAGGTGTCGGGCAGGTTCGCTTGCCGCACCGGGGCCAGGGAGAACAGATAGGCCTTGATGGCCAGCACGTCCTCATCCGTCATCAGGGTGTACGACGCATAGGGGAAGGCGGGGTAGAGGCGCCGCCCGCCCGGCGCCACACCCTTGTGCACCGCCTTCAGGAAGTCCGCGTCGCTCCAGCGGCCGATGCCCGTTTCCGCGTCGGGGGTGATGTTGGGGGTGTACAGGGTGCCGAAGGGCAGCTTGAACGGCCGGCCGCCGGCGTAGGGCGTGCCGCCCTCCGCCGTGTGGCAGGCTTGGCAGTCGGCGGCCGCGGTCAGATAGGCGCCCCGTTCCAGCAGGGCGGCGTTGGCCAGTTCCTTGGGCACGCCGGTGGGCGAGGGGCCCTTGAAATCCGCCAGGCCAACCTGATGGCCGCCGGCGAAATCCAATGCGCCGGGCAGAAACACCATCCGGGCCAGCACGGCGGCGCCCGCCACGACAATGACCCCGGCGACCAGCAAGGCCGCCTTCTTCGAGCTACCGCGCATCAGGTCCGCCCTCCCTTGGCCAGCAGTGTCCGGTCTATGGGCATGCGCGTCAGCTGCACGCCGGTGGCGGCATAGATGGCGTTGGCCACGGCGGGCTGCACCGTGGTGGTGCCGGGCTCGCCAATGCCGCCGGGCGCCTCGGTCGAGGGCACGAGGTGCACCTCCACCGCCGGCATCTCATCGATGCGGACGACGCGGTAATCGTGGAAATTGCTCTGCTGCACGCGCCCCTTCTCAAAGGTGATCTGGCCATGCAGGGCGGCGGACAGGCCGAAGACCAGCCCGCCCTGGATTTGCGAGATCACGCCGTCCGGGTTGACCACCATGCCGCAATCCACGGCCGTCACCAGGCGGCGCACCCGCACCGCGCCATCGTCACCCACCGCCACCTCGGCAATGGTGGAGAGGAAGCTGCCGAAGACCGTCTGCAGGCAAATGCCCCGCCCCACCCGCTCGCCCGCCTTGGTGGCCAGGGGAGTGCCCCAGCCGGCACGCTCCGCCGCCGTGTTCAGCACCTGCAGGGCGCGGGGGTTGGCGGTCAGCAAGGCGCGGCGGAAGTCCAGCGGGTCGCTCTTGGCCTCGCGTGCCAGCCGGTCGATGAAGCTTTCGATGCTGAAGATATTGTTGTTGGGCCCCACGCCCCGCCAGAAGCAGGTGGGAACCCCTTGCGGCTCATGGCGGACGTAGTCGACGTGGAAGCCGCCGACGGCATAGGGCTGGTCGGCGGCGCCATCGATGGCGTCGATGTCGATGCCGTCGCTGAACGCCGGGGGCAGCCAGCGGGCGATGACGGCAGGCCCCACGACCTTGTGGCGCCAGGCCACCGGCTTGCCGTTCTCCAGCTTGGCGGACAGCCAGCTGCCGTAGGTGGAGCGGTACATCGCCTTCTGGATGTCCTCCTCCCGCGTCCACACCACCTTCACCGGGCCGTCGACATGGGCGGCGATACGCACCGCCTTGTCGATCATGTCCACCTCCAGCCGCCGGCCGAAGCCGCCGCCCAGCAAATGGTTGTGGACGGTCACCTGCTCGGGCTTCAGGCCGGCGGCTTGCGCCGCCATGGCCTGGGCCTTCGTCATCACCTGGGTGCCTGTCCAGACGGCGCAGGCGCCCGGCCGCAGGTGCACCGTGCAGTTCATCGGTTCCATGGGCGCGTGCGCCAGAAAGGGCAGCTCGTAGCTGGCGCTGATCACGCCGGGGGCACCCGGCTGCGCATCCGCCCCTTCGTTCTTCACGGCCACGCCCGGCTGCTTGGCGGCCTCATGCAGGGCCGCGCGCAGGCTGTCGGTGGACAGCGTGGCGTTGGCCCCCTCGTCCCAGGTGATGGCCACCTTGTCCAGGCCCTTCTTGGCCGCCCACATGTGGTCGCCGACCACGGCCACCAGATCGTCCAGCACGACCACCTGCCGCACGCCCGGCACGGCGCGGGCCTGGGTGTCGTCGACGCTTTTGACCTTGCCGCCCGGCACCGGGCAGCTGGTCAGCGTGGCGAATTTCACCCCCGGCGGCATGGCGTCGATGCCATACTGGGCGGAACCGTTGCCCTTGGCCTCGATGTCCAGACGGGTCTGGGCCTTGCCCAACAGGCGGAAGGTCTTGGGATCCTTCAGCGGTGGATCGGCCGGCGGGGTTAGGCGCGAGGCTGCCGCCGCCAGGTCGCCATAGGACAGGGACCGGCCGCTGGCGGCGTGGAGGACGCTGCCATCGCGGGTCTCGCAACTGGCCGGCGCCACCTGCCAGCGCTTGGCCGCCGCCTCCACCAGCATGGCGCGCGCGGCGGCTCCGGCCTTGCGCATGGGCGTCCAGTAGGCGCGGACGGAGGTGGACCCGCCGGTCGCCTGGATCTTGAAGATGGGGTTGCCGTAAAGCGCGTCGCTGGCGGGTGCCGCCTCCAGCCGGACGGCGGCCAGCGGCAAATCCAGCTCCTCCGCGATCAGCATGGTCAGGGCCGTGTAGATGCCCTGGCCCATTTCCACCTGCGGCATGATCAGGGTGACGGTCCCATCACCGGCGATGCGGATGAAGGCGTCGGGCGCGAACACGGCCGGGGTGTTCTCGCCCGCCACCGCCAGGCGGCCCAGCGGCAGGTCGACGGCCAACAACAGGCCGCCGTAGGCCAGGCCGCGCAGCACGTCGCGGCGGGAGGTGCCGGATATGGAAGGATGCTTGTCCATCATGCGCCTCACGTCAGGGCGGCGGCGTGCTTCAC
Organism: Nitrospirillum guaranorum; assembly: GCF_034653275.1. Taxonomy (NCBI): domain Bacteria; kingdom Pseudomonadati; phylum Pseudomonadota; class Alphaproteobacteria; order Rhodospirillales; family Azospirillaceae; genus Nitrospirillum; species Nitrospirillum guaranorum. The sequence continues at coordinate 914,108 of NZ_JAYEES010000001.1, forward strand.
GCCCTCGCGGATGCGGACGTAGGTGCCGCAGCGGCAGATGTTGCCCGCCATGGCGGCCTCGATATCGACGTCATTGGGCGCCGGCGTCTGCGCCAGCAGCGCCGCGGCCGACATGATCTGGCCGGACTGGCAATAGCCGCACTGCGCCACCTGCAGGTCCATCCACGCCTTTTGCACCTTGGCGCCGGCGGGGGTGGCGCCGATGCCTTCGATGGTGACGACGGGCATGTCGCCCACGTCCCCGATGGCGAGCTGGCAGGAGCGCACGGGGGTCCCGTCCAGGTGGACTGTGCAGGCGCCGCATTGGGCGACGCCGCACCCGAACTTGGTGCCGGTCATCCCCAGGACGTCCCGCAGCACCCAGAGCAATGGCGTGTCCTGCTCCACATCCACATCATGGATGGTGCCGTTGATCGAAAGCTTGACCATGGATTTTCCCCGTTCTGGCGGCCCTTGCCCATCCGGGACGCCGCCAGCGAAAGCGGCGCCCTGAAGGCGTACGTTCCGGAGTTTCGCGCAGAACGGTGTGGTTGCGGAATTATACCGCGGGTGGGGGCGGGGGCATCGACGGGGCGCCTGCCGTGCAGGCGGTATTTCACAAGCTGTTGTATTATAAAATAAATTTGTATTTCCGCGCCATTTTTGCCTGCGGGGCGTTGCCGACTGCGCAACGACATTTGCCGGCTCAGTCGGCCGCGGCGGCGTTCTGGCTCAGGGGCAGCCACAGCGTGAAGCGCGTCCCCATGGGGCCGGACGCCCAGGCGACCGAGCCGCCTACCGCCTGGGCGCGGCGCTGTTGGTTGCGCAGGCCCCGGCCACCGGCGGCCGTCAGGGCCGCTTCGGTGTCGAAGCCCCGGCCGTCGTCCTCGATGGTGACGCGCACGCCGGCCCGCCCGTGCCGGGCATCGGGGGCGGTGCCCAGGCGGATATGGCTGGCCTGGGCGTGGTGCAGGATGTTGGCGATGCCTTCCTGCAGGATGCGCAGGATGTGCAGGGCGCTGGACGGGTCCAGCCAAGCCAGGGTCGGCAGGTCCCGCACGTCCCACACCAGGGTGATGCCCGATCCTTCCAGCCGCGGCTCCAGCCGATAACGCAGTGAGGCCAGCAGCAGCAGCAGGTCGGCGTCCACCGGTTCCATGGAATCGATGGCCAGTTTCAAATCGTCCAGGCAACCCTTCAGGATTTGCGAGACCTTGGCATCGTCCACGGCGCCCTGCTCGACCGAGCGGATGGCGCTGATCAGCGAGGCGCCCACGCCGTCGTGCATGTCCTGCATCAGGCGCTGACGCTCCTCACTGATGGTCTGGCGCCGCTCCGCCTCACGCAGGCGCTGGTGGCTGATCTCCAGTTCCGCCTCGCGGGCGCGCAGCCGCTCCGCCAGGCTGGCGTTCACCCGCTCCACCTCCGCGATGGCGGCGACGTAGCGCCGGTACATTACCGTGCCGCACATGGCGAAGGTGACGGCGTTGGTGTACGCGCCCAGGAACCAGCCCTCGGGGCCCAGCACGTGGTTGTGCATCATCCAGTCGGTCTGGCCCAGCACGGTGCAGAGGGCCAGGCCCCCGGCCAGCAGCCGCGCCTCGGGAAAGCGCCGCCAGGCGCAGGCGACGCCCACCACGCTGACCGTGGCCGCCATCACCACGGCGACCGCGTAGATGCGGGGCACGACGACCGGTGTGCTGGGCAGGACGGGCAGCATGCCGACCACGGGCAGGGTCAGGATGGTGAGGACGCCGGTCACCCCTACCACGACGGCCGTCAGCAGGACCAGCGGCCGGCCGTAAATCGAGCGCAGGAACAGGTGGAGGATGACGATCAGCCAGAACAGCGCGTTGATGGTCAGCCAGGCGAACCAGTCGCTGGTGATCGGCACATCCAGGTAGAAGTGCAGATGGGCCGCGAACGAGATGGCGGCCAGGCCGAAGAACAGCAGGTAGCCGGTGTCGTGACGGCGGCGAAGCCAGACGAACAGGGAAAACACGCCCACCGCCAGGAAGGCCGAGTTCAGCGCCATGGGCAGTTCACGCTGCAGCAGCTGGCGCGTGCGGTGCCGGACGCTCAAGGCGGCCTCCGGCCCCAGCCAGAGCGAGGACAGGGCCACCGGCGTGGTCGGGGCATGGTCCAGGCGGATCAGAATGTCGTCCGGCCGCGCGGCGCCGGCATCCGGGTCCAACACCAGCCACAGGGGCGTGAACAGGCCGTTCCATGGCCGTCCCTGGCGTTGCCGCCAATCGACCAGCTTGCCGTTCACGTAGATGGCATAGGGCCCGTCGGTGTCGACGCGGGCGCCGTACAGTGCCAGGGGCCCGGTACCCGCCGGCAGATCACGCGCGGACACCCGGATCCAGGTGGTGGCCGGATGGCCGGGCGCCATGGCCGGCACCGTCTTATCCACCGGCACCATGGGTTCGGCATAGGGCAGGGTGATCGGCCGCCAGGCGCCGGCCGGCGCCCGGCCATCCAGCGTCGCCGGCGGTCGGGCCGGCGTGTCGCCGCCGCCGGTCAGAACCTCCGCCTGGATCAGGCGAACGGCCTTCCCCGGTCCCCCCGCCACCTCGTGGATGCCGGCGATCAACAGCGACATCACGGAGAACAGCAGGACGGCGGCGGCCAACAGGGAGGCGGGACGGAAAGTCATCAGCGGTCGTCACGGGCCCTGGGGGTCAACTGTTCAACAGGCCCAGGGTCCTGGCCTCGTAAATCGCCTCGGCCTTGGACGTGACTTCCAGCTTGCTGTAGATGCGTCGCACGAAGGTGCGCACGGTGAAGTGCGACAGGTCCAGCATCCGCGCCACCTCCACCGTGGTGAAGCCCTTGGTGATGAGGGCCAGCACCTCCTTCTCGCGCGGGGACAGCAGCGAGGGGGCTTCCTCATGGGCGCCGGTCTCGGCGGGGCCGGTGTCGCCCTGGATTGGGCCCTGGGCCGGCCCAGGGGGGGGGCCGCCACATCGCTCCCGCGGTCGCGGAAGCGCAGCAGGATCTGCCGGGCGATGATGGGGCTGATGGGGCTGCCGCCGGCGGCCAGGCTGCGGATTTCATCGACGATGCGGACCGGCGCGCTGTCCTTCAGCAGGTAGCCCGCCGCCCCGGCCTCGATCGATCGCATGACGTGCGCCTCATCCCCAAAGCTGGAGCTGACCATGATGCTGCATTCCGGCCAGCGCTGGGCGGCGGCGCGGATGATGTCGATGCCGCTGCCGTCCGGCAGGCCCAAGTCGACCAGCAGCACATTGGCCGGCGGCCCGTCCAGCAGGGCCAGCCCGTCGGCGCGCGTGACGGCGACGCCCGTCAGCCGCAGGTCGGCCGCGGTCCGGACCGCCTGGCGCAAGGCGTCCAGGAAGCCGGCGTCGTCCTCGACGATGGCGACGGCGACACGGGACGGCGCCGGATCGGTGGGCGTGGGCTGCATAGGGGGCACTGCCATACAGGGGTGTGCGACAGCCAGTGTCGCGCGTTTGTTCTACAGACAAGATCCGGCCCCGTAAATACTCTCACACGAGATCGGCAGCCAGTACATGGGGATGCCAATAACGGTACGGAGACGGCCGGTATTTGCAAGCACTCGGCTGCGCCACTCAAGATCGGGGAGTATGAGCATGAGCGCGCAGGAAAACCTGAAGATCACCAGCCGCGTCATCGCGAAAGCCTGGGCCGATGATGGCTTCAAGGCCAAGTTGCTGGCCGACCCCGCCGCTGTGCTGACGGCCGAGGGCCTGGAACTGCCGGCCGGCGTCACCTTCAAGGTGGTTGAGGACAGCGCCGCCGTGCAGACCCTGGTCCTGCCCGCCCGGCCGACGGACCTGTCCGACGAAGACCTGGACCGGGCCGCGGGTGGTGCCTGCAGCTGGTGCGTTTTCTGCGAACTCAGCCTGTGAGTTTTGCGGTCCCGTCCGACGGGAGCCGGCACATCCTTTAAGATCAAGGAGAGACGAGATGGTGGGTGAAGACAGCGCCCGGGCCTATGGCCGGGTGGTGGCCAAGGCTTGGTCAGACGATGGGTTTAAGGCGCGGCTGGTGGCCGACCCGGTGGCGGTCCTGCAGGCCGAGGGTCTGGCCATCCCGCCGGGCCTGACGGTGACGGTGCTGGAGAACACGCCGACCCGATACACGCTGGTGCTGCCGGCCCGGCCGACGGACCTGGCGGACGAGGATCTGGATGAGGTCGCGGGCGGCTGGTGCAGCTGCGTCATGTCAAGCGACTTCTGCCTCTAATACCAGCGACACGAGATGTTGACTCGTGCCGTTGTGACGGCACGCGAGGTTCACAACAATCATAAGGACTGACGACATGACGAACGAAGAGACCGCGAAGATCACCGGCAAGGTGATTGCCAAGGCCTGGGCTGACGAGGGCTTCAAGGCCAAGTTGCTGGCCGACCCGGCCACCGTGCTCAAGGCCGAGGGGCTGGAACTGCCCGCCGGCGTGACCTTCAAGGTGATCGAGGACAGTGCCGCTGTTCAGACCCTGGTGCTGCCGCCCCGGCCGGCGGACCTGTCCGATGAGGATCTGGGGGCCGTTTCCGGTGGCGGTGGCGGATGCTGGCTCTGCGGCGTTTGCCTGAGCCTCTGATCAAATCGCAGACGATAGGCGGTGAGGAACGCCGGGATCGGCGAGGAATCCGCCCATCAACTTCGAAAGTCGGAAAAATGACGAACGAAGAGACGGCGAAAATCGCCGGCAAGATCATCGCCAAGGCTTGGGTGGACGACGCTTTCAAAGCGCGCCTGCTGGCCGACCCGGCCGCCGTGTTGACGGCGGAGGGCATCGCCCTTCCGGCGGGCGTCACCTTCAAAGTGGTGGAGGATGTGGCTGGGGTTCAGACCCTGGTGCTGCCGGCCAAGCCCACGGAACTGTCCGACGCGGATCTGGGCGGTGTGGCCGGCGGGCGCCCAGTCCCCGGCCCACCGCCTCCGCCCAAGGGCTACACGTTCTGATTTCTCGAAGGAATGGCGGCCCAGGAACCTTGGGGAAAAGGCGCGATGCTGAGCGCGAACATTCTCAATCAGGTCATCGCCAAGGCGTGGGCCGACGATCGCTTCAGGGGCCGGCTGCTGGCCGATCCCGCCACCGTCCTGGCGGCGGAAGGCATCGACTTCCCGGCGGGCGTGACCGTGAGCGTGGTGGAGAACACCGCCACGCACCTCAACCTGATCCTGCCGGTGCCGCCCACGGACCTGTCCGACGATCAACTGGACGGCATCGGCGGCGGCTTCGGGTGGTGTTTCACCCTCTAGAGCCGGCGCGATGCCGGACCATTCAAAGGAACGATTGAGATGACGAACGAAGAAAACCTGAAGATCACCGGCCGTATCATCGCCAAGGCCTGGGCTGACGAGGGCTACAAGGCCCGGCTGCTGGCCGATCCCGCCGCCGTGCTGACGGCCGAGGGCCTTGATCTTCCGGCGGGAACCACCTTCCGGGTGGTGGAGGATACCGCCACGGTCCAGACCCTGGTGCTGCCGGCCCGGCCGGCGGACCTGTCCGATGACGACCTGGATCGTGCCGCGGGGGGATTTACTAGCGTTCTCTGCGATCCCCGCAGCGGTGGCTTCTGCTTCTAAACCCAAGGTGCCAGGCGGCGGCACATGCCGCCGCCGGCCGGTATCGACATGGAAAGGATATGCAAATGCTGAACGAAGAAAACGCCAAGGTCAGCGGCCGCATCATCGCCAAGGCCTGGACCGATGCGGGCTTCAAGGCCCGCTTGCTGGCCGACCCGGCGGCGGTGTTGAAAGCCGAGGGGGTGGAGGTGCCGGCCGGCATCGCGCTCAACGTGGTGGAGAACACCGCCGCCGCCTACACCCTGGTGCTGCCGGCCCGGCCCACCGACCTGTCGGACGAGGATTTGGACACCACCGCCGCCGGCGCCATCCTGTGCGTCATCCCCTGCGGCTCGACTTTTTGACACCGCCATGACGGAGGCGGAAAGCGACGCGGTGATCGATGACATCATCGCCAAGGCGTGGGGGGACGAGGCCTTCCGGGCCCGTCTGCTCGCGGACCCGGCGGCGATCCTGAGGGATGAGGGCATCGACCTGCCCGTCGGCGCCCTGGTCCAGGTGCTGGAGGACACCGCCACCAGTCAGACCCTGGTGCTGCCGATGCGGCCCCTCGATCTGGCGGAGGACGCGCTTGAGGGCGTGGCCGGGGTCCTGTCGACCGTCTGCTACGACAGCTTCATGCAATGGCCATGAGATGGCCGGAGGGGGGATGGATGAGCCAGGGGAACGCCGCCCTTGCCGGCCGGATCGTCGCCAAGGCCTGGACCGATGAGGCCTTCAAGGCCCGTCTGCTGGCCGACCCGGCGACCGTCCTGCGGCGTGAGGGCATGGATCTGCCCGCCGGCGTCGCCATCCGGGTGGTGGAGGACACGGGCACGGCGCGGACCCTGGTGCTGCCGGCCAAGCCCGCGGACCTGACCGAAGAGGAATTGGGCCGTGTCGTGGGCGGTGCCGATCCGTCCTACTGCGCCAACTGGTGCCTGTGTTGCGCCAACTGCGCCATCTGACCGGCCTTGCGGCCTTTCCATTGTCGATCAAGAGAGGAATTGCGCCATGACCCATGAGGAAAAAGCCAAAGCCTATGGCCGCGTCGTGGCCAAGGCCTGGGCGGACGACGCCTTCAAGAGCCGCCTGATGGCCGACCCCGTGACCGTCCTCAGGGGCGAGGGGGTGGAGATCCCGGCGGGCATGGCCGTGACGGTGGCCGAAAACACCGCTACCGCCTGCACGCTGGTCCTGCCGGCGCGGCCCGCCGACCTCAGCGATGAGGAACTGGACGTGGTCTCCGGCGGCTTCGACCTGGCCGCCCATTCGGCCTGCGCGCCGATGTTCTGATCCAGCCAATCAGACGCGATCCATCCCATGTTGAGAATTCCCGCCCTCAAGGCGCACCTGCGCGCCGCCGTCATCCCCGGGGAAGGCGTCCTGCTGCTGACCGAGGACGGCGCCAAGGTGCTGCACGGCGCCGCGTATGAGAAGGTCGTGCCGCTAATCGACGGCCGGCGCACGGCCGACGACATCGCCGACGCGCTGGCGGGGCAGGTGGACGCCGCCCGCGTCTACTTCGCCCTGGGCCGGATGGAGGAACAGGGGCATCTGGCGGCACCGGTGCCAGGCCTCGCCCCGTCCGTGGCCGGCTTCTGGCAGGCGGCGGGCGCGGATGCCCGGGCGGTCCAGGACGCGCATGCCACCCGGCGCGTGGCGCTGATGACCGTTGGCGAGGTGGACGCGGCCCCCCTGCGGGCGGCGCTGGCGACAGCGGGTTTGACCGAAGAACGGCCGGAGACGGCCGACCTGTGGCTTGTCCTTGCCGACGACTACCTGCGGCCGGACCTTGAGGACATCAATGCCCGGGCGCTGGCGGCGGGCCGCCCCTGGCTGCTGGCGCGCGCCGGCGGGCGGGAGCGGTGGCTGGGCCCCCATTTCGAACCCGGCGCCACCGGATGTTGGGAGTGCCTGCGGCGGCGCCTGGCGCGCAACCGCGCCACCCACCGCTTCGCGGCGGCCAAGATGGATGTCCAGGGCCCGCTGGTGCCGCCGGTCGGGCTGGCCGTCACCCTGGCCGCGACCTGCCATGCCGTGGCGCTGGAGGCGGCGTTGATCCTGGCGGGCCTGCCCAGCGCGCTGAAAGGCCAGGTGATCAGCCGCGACTGGTTGACCCATGCCCAGCAGACCCATGTCCTGTCGCGCAACCCGCACTGTCCCGCCTGCGGCGTACCGGCGGAGCCGGCGGCCCGGCCCGTGGCGCTGGGCGCCGGTCGGGCCGCCTTCCAGTCCGATGGCGGCCACCGCAGCGTGTCGCCGGAAGCGACGCTGGCGGCCTACCGGCACCTGGTCAGCCCCATCACCGGCGTCGTCACCCTGCTGCAACCGGCGACGGCGCCGGACGAGACGCTGGCCCATGTCTATGTCGCGGGGTCCAATGCCGCCCGGCCCATCGGCAGCCTGCGCGACCTGAAGCGCAGCCTGCGCAGCAGCAGCGCCGGCAAGGGCGTATCGGAGACGCAGGCCAAGGTCAGCGCCCTGTGCGAGGCGCTGGAGCGCAGCAGCGGCGAAATCGTGGGCGACGAGGTGCGGGTGCGCCGGGCCTGGCGCGACTGGCCGGCGGGGGAAGCCATCCATCCCAACGCGGTCATGGGCTATAGCGAAGCCCAATTCGCCGACCGCGAAGCGCAGAACGCCAAGCAGTCGGTCTTCAACATCACGCCGCGCCCGCTGCCCGATGACCACGCCGTGGATTGGACGCCGCTGTGGTCGCTGACCGAGAAGCGGTTCAAGCACCTGCCGACGCAGCTGGTCTATTACGGCGTCGATGGCGGGCGCACGGGTCCGGACTTCTACGCCATGGGGTGCTCCAACGGCAACGCCGCCGGCAACACCCGGGAAGAGGCCATCCTGCAGGGCTTCTTCGAACTGGTGGAGCGCGATGCCACGGCGCTGTGGTGGTACAACCGCCTGCGTCGCCGGGGTGTCGCGACCGACACCTTCAACGATCCCTATCTGCCGCGCATCGCCCGACACTACCGGGAAAAGCATGGCCGGGAGACCTGGGCGCTGGACCTGACCTCGGACTTGGGGATCCCCGTGTTCGTGGCCCTGTCCCGTGAGGTCGGCGCCCCGCAGGAACGCATCCTGTTCGGCCTGGGCTGCCACCTGGACGCCCGCATCGCCCTGCAGCGCGCCTATGCCGAGATGAACCAGATGCTGGGCCTGGCCACCGCCGAGGTGGAAGGCAAGATCGAGGATCCGGAGACGCTGCACTGGCTGCAGACGGCCACGCTGGCGAACCAACCCTACCTGGCGCCGGATCCGGCCCAGGCGCCGGCGCGGCACGGGGACTTCCCCGTGCAGCACAGCGGCGACTTCCTGGCCGACATCGACCACTGCCTGTCCATCCTGGACCGCGCCGGGCTGGAGATGCTGGTTCTGGACCAGACGCGGGCGGAACTGGGCCTGCCGGTGGTCAAGGTGGTCGTCCCCGGCCTACGCCACTTCTGGGCGCGTTTCGCTCCGGGCCGGCTGTACGACGTGCCGGTGCGCCTGGGCTGGCTGGACCGGCCGCTGGCCGAGGCCGAACTCAACCCCATTCCCATCTTCGTGTGAGGGGACCCGCCATGAGTGAGTTTTCCGAAAGCCTTTCCCTGCCGGGCGGCCTGTATCTTGAAGCCTCCGAAGGGCGGTTCCGCCTGCATCGCCTGCCGCCCTGGCAACCGGGCCCGGCCGACAGCCTGTCGGCGCGGGGCTCGGCGCGGGCGACACGGCAACTGATGTCCGGCGCCATGTATGCCGGCTTCTCCGCCGCCGTGGCGGCCGCAACCGGGCCTCGGCCGTCCTCCGCCCAGCGCGACGTGTTCCTGCGCTACGTCCACGGCCTGGCCGCCGGCTGGCGCACCACCGGTGTCACGCCGGGCGCCATGCGCCGCGCCGCCGACCGACTGGAGGAGCGAGGCCAGCACGCCGTCGCCGCGCACTGCCGCCATGTGGCGGAGGAGGAGACGGGACACGACACCCTGGCCTGGCTGGACATGGAGGCCCTGGGCCTGCCGGCCGCGACCTTCGTGGAACGTCTTCGCCCCCGCACGGCGGTGGCTCTGGCGGAACGGCACCGGGCGCTGGCGGAGGCGGAGGAGCCCATCGCCGTGCTGGGCTACGCCTATGTCCTGGAACGCACCAGCCTGAACGTGACCGCCGAGGTCATCGCCGAGGTGGAGGCCGCCTTGCCGGCCGGCGTCTTCGCCACCCGCTGCCTGCGGGTGCACAGCGCCGTGGGCAGCGACATCGGCCACGTCGATGAAAGCCTGGAGTTCATCGCCGGGTTGCCGGCGCCGGACCGCGCCGTCATCGCGCGGGAGGCGTTCAACACCGCCCGCATCATGGGCGGGGGCGACGACTACCCCGGCGATGACGCCATGCGCGCGCTGCTGGCCGAGCTTATGCAGCCGACACCGGCGTTGGCCTGTGCCTGACGGATGTGGAGGTAAAGGGGCGGGTATGAAGGGGCATCCGGGGGAATGACTAATCCGATATTCCGCAAGGCGGCCTTGGACGGCCTGTCCTCGCCGGAACAACTGAACCAGTTGGTCCAGGTGACCCCGGCCCGCGCCTGGATCGCCCTGTGGGCCACGGCCGTCCTGCTGGCGGCCGTGGTGGCCTGGGCCGTTTTCGGCACCCTGCCGTCGCGCATGGCGGGGCGCGGGGTGCTGATCCATGACGGCGGCACCTTCAACGTGGTGGCGGTGGTCGACGGCGTCGTGGCCGACATGGAACACCTCAGCCCCGGCCAGCACATCGCCAAGGGCCAGGTGCTGGGCCGCATCATCGACCCCGCGCTGGGGCAGCAGATCGCCTCCGCCGAGGCCTATGTGCGCACCCTGGCCGCCGCCACGGGGCCGGGTGCCCCGGAAACCCGCGCCCAGGCGCAGCAGGAACTGGACCGCCTGCGCTTCGAGGCGGCGCTGGACCACCGGGTGATCAGCGACCACGACGGCGAGGTGGTGGAGGTCATGGCCACCAACGGCCACGCCGTGAAGCCCGGCGACCCCATCGTCAGCATGGAATACGGGGAGTCCCCGCTGCGCGCCGTGTTGTACCTGCCACCCTCCAGCAACGCCAAGCTGCTGCGGCCGGGCATGACCACGGAAATCTCGCCCGTCACCAGCCTGCGGGAGCGTGACGGCTATCTCATCGGCCGGGTGCGGTCGGTGTCGAAATACCCGGCGACGCAGGCCGGCATGCTGGCCCTGCTGCCCAACCCCGCCTTGGTGGACGAACTGGCGCCGGAGGGGCCGCCCATCGCCGTGGAGGTGGAGCTGGTGCCGGATCCGCGGTCGCAGAGCGGCTACCGCTGGTCATCCCCCGCCGGCGACGCGCTGGAGATCAGCAGCGGCACCCTGTGCAGCGGCAGCTTCGTGCTGGAAAGCCGCCGGCCCATCGCCCTGCTGTTCCCCTTCCTGGACAAGTCCCCCTCCAGCCGGGCGCGCGACTGATGGCCGGGCATCCCTTCAAGCGCCGGCTGCGCACGCCCACCATCCTGCAGATGGAGGCGGTGGAGTGCGGCGCCGCCAGCCTGGCGATCCTGCTCGCCCACCACGGCCGCCATGTCTCGCTGGAGGAACTGCGGGCCGCCTGCGGCGTCTCCCGCGACGGCAGCAAGGCCAGCAACGTGGTCAAGGCCGCCCGTGCCTACGGCCTGACCGCCGGCGGCAAGCGCTATGACATCGGGCAGTTGCGCCAGGCGCCCATGCCCGCCATCGTCTTCTGGAACTTCAACCACTTCCTGGTGGTGGAGGGCTTCGGCAAGGGCGTGGTCCACATCAACGACCCGGCCACCGGCCCCCGCACGGTGACGGACGCGGAGTTCAGCGACGGCTACACCGGCGTCACCCTGGCCATGGCGCCGGGGCCCGATTTCCAGAAGGGTGGCAACGAGCCCAGCCTGGCCCGGGCGCTGGCCAGCCGCCTGCGCGGCGTGCGCGCCGCCTTCGCCTTCGTCGTCATCGCCACGCTGGCCTTGGTGCTGCCGGGCCTGGCGCTGCCGGTGTTCACCCAGGTGTTCATCGACGAGATCCTGATCAAGCGCCTGGACGGCTGGTTGCAGCCGCTGTTGCTGGGCATGCTGGTCACGGCGCTGCTGCGCATGGGGCTGACCGCCCTGCAGCAGTCGCAGCTGCTGCGCCTGGAGATGCGGCTGTCGCTGCAATCCTCCGCCAGCTTCTTCTGGCATGTGCTGCGCCTGCCCATCGAATTCTTCAACCAGCGCTATGTCGGCGACATCAGCGTGCGCGTGGCCGCCAACGACCGCGTGGCCCATCTGCTGGCGGGCGACCTCGCCACCAACGCCGTCAACGTCCTGTCCGTCCTGTTCTATGCCGCCATCATGGCCACCTACGACGTGGGCCTGACCCTGGCCGGCATCGCCATCACGGCGCTGAACCTGCTGGTGCTCAGGGCCATCGCGCGCAAGCGTCGGGATGACAATCTGCGGCTGCTGCAGGACCGGGGCAAGCTGATGGCCGTCACCATGGGGGGTGTCGAGACCATCGAGACCCTGAAGGCCACGGGCGGCGAGGGGGATTTCTTCGCCCGCTGGTCCGGCCACCTGGCCAAGGTCATCAACGGCGAGCAGCGGCTGGAACTGAACAGCCGCCTGCTGGCCGTGCTGCCCAACCTGCTGAACGCGCTGGTATCCGTCGCCATCCTGGGCCTGGGCGGCCTGCGGGTGATCGACGGGCGCATGTCCATCGGCATGCTGGTGGCCTTCCAGGGCCTGATGGCCAGCTTCACCCAGCCGGTGACCAACCTGATGGGTTTGACCGGCAAGCTGCAGGAGGCGCAGGGCGACATGGCCCGCCTGGACGACGTCCTCAACTTCCCCGCCGCCGTTGACCCGTCCGGGGGCGTAGCGCCGGAAGGGACGGCACGGACGGAGGAGCTGGCCGGTCGGCTGGAGCTGCGCAACCTGCGTTTCGGCTACAGCCGGCTGGAGGCGCCCTTGATCGAGGATTTCAACCTGACGCTGGAACCCGGCCGCCGCGTCGCGCTGGTGGGCGGCTCGGGCAGCGGCAAGTCCACCGTCGCGCGCCTGGTCACCGGCGTGCTGACGCCATGGGAGGGGCAGGTGCTGCTGGACGGCGTCCCGCGCGACGGGATCGCCCGCGACCGGCTGCACGCCACCTTGGGTAGCGTCGATCAGGATGTCTACCTGTTCGCCGGCACCATCCGCGACAATTTGAGCCTGTGGGATGGCACCCTGCCGCCGGAGGAGATGGTCAGCGCCGCCCGCGACGCCGCCATCCATGATGTCATCGCGGCCCGGCCCGGCGGCTATGACGCGCCGGTGGAGGAGGCGGGGGCCAACTTCAGCGGCGGCGAGCGCCAGCGGCTGGAGATCGCCCGCGCCCTGGCTGGCCGGCCGCGCGTGCTGGTGCTGGATGAGGCGACATCCGCCCTGGATCCACTGACCGAGAAGGCCATCGACGGCAACTTGCGCCGGCGCGGCTGCGCCTGCCTGATCGTGGCCCACCGCCTGTCCACCATCCGCGACTGTGACGAGATCATCGTTATGGACCGCGGGCGCATCGCCGAACGGGGCAGCCATGACACGCTCATGGCCCTGGGCGGCCGATACAGCACCCTGATCGCGACCGACCAATGACCGACGTTCTTCCCCATCAGCGTTTAGAAGACAAGGCACGCGCAGACCGCCGCATGTTCGCCTCGTCCATCGGCGACCTGGCCCAGGTCCTGGCGGGGCGGGAGGCGGAGGCGGCCGTCCTGCTCGGCACGGGCGACGCCCTGGTCGACGCCTGCCGCCAGGTCTTCCGCGCCGCCGGCATCACGCCCGGCGTGGCGGCACCCGCCGCCGCCGACCCCATCCAGCGCCTGGAAAGCCTGGCCCGCCAAGCCGGGGCCGCCTGGCGCGTCGTGGCCCTGACCGGCCGCGACTGGTGGACGGACGGGGCCATGCCCCTGCTGGCCTTCCGCAAGGACGGGGCGCCCGTGGCCCTGCTGCCGGCCGCACGCGACGGGCTGTGGCTTTGGGACCCTGCCGCCGGCACGCGGGTGCGGCTGGATGCCGAACTGGCCGCCGGCCTCGACACGCAGGCCTTCGTCTTCTACCGCCCCCTGCCGGATGAGCGCGTCACCCTGCTGGGTCTGGCGCGTTTCGCCCTGCGGGGCAGCGGTCGCGACATCGCCCGCCTGCTGCTGCTGGGCGCCGTGGGCGGTGTGCTGGGCCTGGGCGTGCCCATGGCCACCGGCGCCCTGATCAACACCGTCATCCCGGCGGGGGAGCCGGGGCGACTGGGTCAGTTCATCCTGTTGCTGCTGACCGCCACCCTGGGTGTCAGCGCCTTTGAGCTGACGCGCGCCATCGCCCTGCTGCGGGTGGACGCGCGGGCCGCCATCGGCGTCCAGGCGGCGGTGATGCAGCGCGTGCTGCGCCTGCCGGCACCCTTCTTCCGCGCCTATGCCGCGGGCGACCTGACCCAGCGCATCTTCGGCGCCACGCAGATCCTGCACAGCATCAGCGAAAGCGCCCAGTCGGCCCTGATCAGCTGGATCTTCAGCCTGGCCAGTTTCGCCTTCCTGTTCACCATAGACTGGCGCCTGGGCCTGCTGGTGGCCGTCCTGGCCGGCATCGCCATGGCGGCGGCCGTGGGCATCAACCTGCTGCGCCTGCGGCTGGAGCGGCGCATGATCGCCGTGCAGGGCGACCTGGCATCCCGTGTCTTCCAGCTGCTGACCGGCATGGCCAAGCTGCGCGCCAACGGCGCGGAGACGCGCGCCTTCGCCCTGTGGGCCACCCGCTTCGCCCAGCAGAAGACCCTGAGCTTCGGCGTGCAGCGCCTGGCCAACCGGTTGGAGGTGTTCAACGCCGGCTATGTCGTGCTGGCCTCCCTCTGCCTGTTCGCGGCGGTGGAGGGCGCCACGCCACTCAGCACCGGCGCCTTCGCCGCCTTCAACGCCGCCTTCAGCCAGTTCTTCGCCGCCACCCTGGCCATGACCATGGCGCTGACCAACGCGTTGAGCGCCGCCCCCCTCTATGAGCGCCTGCGCCCCCTGCTACAGGCCATGCCCGAACCCAACCGGGTGCAGGCCGCCCCGCGGCCCTTCACGGGCGCCATCGACATCAGCCATGTCAGCTTCCGCTATAGCGCCGACGGCCCGCTGATCCTGGACGACGTGTCCATCAGCATCCGCGCGGGGGAGTTCGTGGCCATCGTCGGCGCGTCCGGGTCCGGCAAGTCCACCCTGTTCCGCCTGCTGCTGGGGTTCGAGCGGCCGCTGGGTGGGGCCATCTACTACGACGGCCAGGACCTGGCGGGCCTGGATCTGGGGGCCGTGCGCCGGCAGCTGGGCGTGGTGCTGCAGAACGGCAAGCTGATCCCCGGGCCGCTCTCGTCCAACATCATCGGTGCCTCCGCCCGCCTGACGGTGGACGACGCGTGGGAGGCGGCGCGCCTGGCCGGCCTGGACCAGGACATCCGCGCCATGCCCATGGGCATGCACACCGTGATCGCGGAAGGGGCGGGGGTCATCTCCGGCGGGCAGAAGCAGCGGCTGATGATCGCCCGCGCCATCGCCGGCCGGCCGCGCATCCTGCTGTTCGACGAGGCCACCAGCGCCCTGGACAACGCCACCCAGGCCATCGTGACGGACAGCGTGCGCGGCCTGCGGGCCACGCGCGTGGTCATCGCCCACCGCCTGTCCACCATCATGGAGGCCGATCGCATCTTCGTTATGGACCAGGGGCGGCTGGCGGAAAATGGCAGCTATGCTGACCTTATTGCCCAGGGTGGCGTTTTTGCCGATTTGGCGCGGCGGCAGATGGTGTGATCGTTATCCTTGCCGGAAAGGCGGAACGGACGGACCGTCCGACACCAACGGGAGGGAAACGGACCATGACACGCACCATCACGGAAAAGCGCGCGGCTTTCCGCGCCCTGCATCAGGACGGCTGCTTCCTGCTGCCCAACCCCTGGGACGTGGGCAGCGCCCGCCTGCTGCAGCACATGGGCTTCAAGGCCGTGGCAACCACCAGCTCCGGCTACGCCTGGACGCGGGGGCGGCCGGACTATGGCGTGACGCGGGATGATGTGCTGGAGCACCTGCGCGCCCTGGTGCCGGCCACGGACCTGCCGGTGAACGCGGACTATGAGTCCGGTTTCGCCCATGAGATCAGTGATCTGGCAGCCAACGTTCGCATGGCGGTTGAGGCTGGTGTCGCCGGCCTGTCGGTCGAGGACATCCGGGCCGACGGCCAGCCTGGCCATTACGACACCGCCACGGCGGTGGAGCGTATCCGCGCGGCGCGGGCGGCCATCGACCAGGTCGACGCGCAGGCCGTGCTGGTCGCCCGCACCGAGATCCTGTTGAGCGACCCGTCTCGCGTCAGCGAGGCCATCGACAAGATGGTGGCCCTGGCCGACGCCGGCGCCGATTGCCTCTACGCCCCCGGCCTGGTGGACCGGGCCGATGTCGTGGCCCTGGTCCGCGCCGTGGCGCCCAAGCCGGTGAACCTGCTGGTCATGCGCCCTGGCCCCAGCCTGGCGGAGATCGCCGACTGGGGCGTGCGCCGGGTCAGTGTCGGCGGCGGGCTGGCGCGCGCCGCCTGGGGCGGTTTCCTGCGCGCGGCGGAGGGCTTGCGCGCCGGCTCCTTCGACGGCTTGGCCGCCACCGCCTCCGGCAAGCAGCTCAACGAGATCTTCGCCAATTTCACGTGAAGGGGCTTCAGCGGAGCTTGAGCGACAGTTCCACATCCTCACCGAAGGGCAGGGAGAGATAGCCGTAGGCGGGGTCGCGCACCCGGGCCAGATAGTCGGGGCTGTGGTCGGCGTTGTCGGCGACGATGTAGGCGCCCGGCCGCAGCCGGGTTTCCACCAGGTCCAGGATCTCGGGGTAGAGCGCCTTGGCCCCGTCCAGCAGCAGCAGGTCTATCGTCTGCGGCAGGTCGGTGGCCAGGGTCTGCAGGGCGTCGCCCTCGCGGATCTCCACCAGGTCGATCAGGCCGCCGGCCGCCAGGTTTTCCCGCGCGCGGGCGACCTTGGACGGCTCGAATTCCGTGGTGATCAGCCGGCCGCCGCCATTGTCGCGCAGCGCCGCTGCCAGATGCAGGGTGGACAGGCCGAAGGAGGTGCCGAACTCCACGATCGTGCGCGCGTTCGAGCCGCGCGCCAGCATGTACAGCAGGGTGCCCGCCTCACGCGAGACCGCCAGGGGCAGGTCCTTCAGGGCGCTGTAGAACATCCGATATTCGGTCTTGCTGCGCATCAGGTGGGTATGGTCGCCACGCGCCATGAGGTCGGCCAGGGCGGGGATGGAGGACGGGGTGATCTGGGCGGCCTCCGCGAACAGGCGGTCCAGCAAGGGGGCCACGGGGGCGGTGGTCAGGGTGTTCATTGGGGAAAATCCGGTTTGAAGCGGCGCGGTCTTGCGCCGGCCTCAAAATACGACTAATTCGTCATGTTCCCTATTCGCATTGCCGGCCCGCCCATGCCCGACCGCGCCAGCCCCAGCATTTCCTCACGAAAGCAGCCGCAGCAGGCCCGCTCCGCTGGGTTGGTCGCCACCATCCTGGAGGCGGCTGTTCAGGTTTTGGCGAAGGAGGGGGCGGCCCGCTTCACCACCGCCCGGGTGGCGGAGAAGGCGGGCGTCAGCGTCGGCTCCCTCTACCAGTATTTTCCCAACAAGGCGGCCATCCTGTTCCGCCTGCAAAGCGATGAATGGCGGCAGACCGCCGACATGCTGCGCGCCATCCTGGAGGATCGTGCCCGGCCGCCGCTGGACCGCGTGCGTACCCTGGTCCACGCCTTCTTGAAGTCGGAATGCGATGAGGCGGCGATGCGGGTGGCGCTGGACGATGCCGCCCCGCTCTATCGCGACGCGCCGGAGGCCAAGACGGCGCGGGCCTCCGCCGATGGCGTCGTCGCGGCCTTCATGCGCGAGGCGGTACCGAACGCCACCGATGCCGTGCGCGCCATGGCCGGGGACTTGCTCAAGACGACCATGAGCCAGGTGGGCAAGCACTATTCCGAAACCCAGCGCACGGATGCGGAGATATCGGCCTACGCTGATGCCATGGCCGACATGTTCTGCGCCTATCTGCGCAGCCTGGATCACGCCTGAGACCGTATACGAAGTTACGTCCTATCCCGCCGTTTTCGCTTGGTTTTATGGTGGCGCGCGGCCCCGGTGGCGGGGTCGGGTTCGGCCATAGGGGACCCTGAGGATGCGGACCGGGGCGATGGGCCGGCGGTTGGCCGGCGCGCTGATTTTCCTGATGGGCACGACGGGTTTGGCCGGCGCCTCGCCCTGGGGCGAGGTGGGCGACAACCAGTTGCGGGGCGATATCGAGATGCTAGCCGCGGCCGGCCTGATCGACGGCGTCACCACCCAATGGCCCTTGCCCTGGACGGCCATCGTGCCGGCCCTGAAGGCGGCCGATCTGGATGCCCAGCCGGACGCGGTGCAAGCGGCGGCGCTGCGCGTGCTGGGCCGCGCCACGCGCGAGAACCGGCCGGGCTTCAGCACCAGCGCCAGCCTGGACCTGACCAACGCGCCGGCCGTGGTCCACGGCTTCGACAGTCTGGGCCGGGGGGAGGGGCAGACCCAGGTGGCGCTGTCCTACAGTTCCGGCACCGTAGCCGCCCGGCTGGCCGTGGGCAGCTACACCCAGGATTTCAAGACCGGAGCCACCAAGCTGGCACTGGATGACAGCTATCTGGCGGTGAAGGCGGGCGACGCCCTGGTCTACGGCGGTTGGCTGACCCACTGGTGGGGACCGGGCTGGATCTCGGCCCTGACCCTGTCCAACAACGCCCGGCCCATGCCGCAGGTTGGCATCCAGCGCCTGGACACCTCCCCCTCCACCTGGCCGGTACTGGAATGGCTGGGGCCCTGGCAGGCTGAATTCTTCCTGGGCCTTTTGGACGGACCGCGCCTGCAGAGGAACACGGTGTTCGACGCCCTGCGCGTCACCGTCAATCCCGCCCCGGGCCTGGAGATCGGCCTGGCGCGCACGGGCGAGATCTGCGGCCAGGGGCACCCCTGCGACCCGGCGGAGTATTTCCAGCTGAACAACTCTCCCACCGACGTCAACAAGACCAATGACGAAGGCGTGGTGGACATCAAGTACAGCCATGACCTGTGGGGCGTGCCGGTCCAGGCCTACATGCAGCTGATGAACGAGGACTCGTCGCCCATCACCCATTCCGGCACCAGCCACCTGTTCGGCGCCACCGCCTTCGTGCCCGTGGCGGGGCGGCCCCTGCGGCTGACGGCGGAATACGCCGACAGCATCTCCACCACCGACATCTTCAGCTTCGCCAGCCGCATCTACGGCTTCTCCTACACCAACGGCGGCTATCCCGATGGCATGCGCTATCGCGGCCGCACCATCGGCTTCAGCCTGGACGACGACTCCCGCCTTCTGTCCTTGCAGGGCAGTTGGACCGATGCCGACGGCTGGACCTATGAGATGACGCTGCACCACGCTGTCATCGGCACGGCGCAATCGGCCGGCGCCAACATCGTCAGCCCCGTGCCCATCAAGGTGAACATCCTGGAAGGGCGCCTCAGCCTGCCGTTCCGCCATTTCACCCTGGATTTGCGCGGCAGCGTCCAGGACGACCAGGCCCGGCCGGACCATGGCTTCCTGCCGGCGGTGGAGGCGGCGCTGCGTATCGCCCTGTAAGGGGGCGCGCAAGGGCGTGGCGCAAAATAGCGCCGGCTCATGGGAATAAACCCGCCGTCCATATCCGTCATGGGAATGAAGGGAGACATCCCCACGTTGCCTGCCGGAGGATCCATGCCGTCCATCGTCGCCTGCGCCAAGACCACCACCCCGCGCGATCGCGTCCGCGACGTCGCCGCCGGCCTGTTCGCCGACCGGGGGCTGGACGGGTTCAAGATGCGGGACTTGGCGCAGCGCCTGGGCGTCAGCGTCATGACGCCCTACCGCTATTTCGAGAACAAGGAGGCCATCCTGGCCTGCGTCCGCGCCCACGGCTTCGCCTGCCTGGCCGACGCGCTGGACCAGGGGTTGGACGATGGTTCGCTGGAGGAACGGGTGGCACGCCTGGCCACGGCCTATGGCGTCTTCGCGACCGCCGAGCCCGCGCGCTATCGCCTGATGTTCGCCCTGGCGCCCGCCCAAGTGCCCGGGGTGGCGGAGGTGCGGCGCCAGGAACGCCGGGTGGAGGACGCCTTCGCCGCCCACGCCGCCGGCTTCGCGGCGGCGGGACTGCCCTGCGCCGATCCGGTCACCCTGGGCCGCCTGCTATGGTCCACCCTGCACGGCGTCGCCGTCCTGCATCTGGGCGGCCAGCTGCCTCAGGCGGACCTGGCCGCCGCGCTATGCCAGGCCGCCCGGTCCTTGACCGTCGCCTGCGCCGGGACCGCCCCCGCCGTCACCACCGGGACCGCCGCGTGACCATGACGGCGCCCCAGCCGTTGCGGATGCCGGAGCCGGCGCCACGGTCGGAGGCGGTCGAGGTGCCGCCGCCCCGCGTCCGGCCGCGCCTGACGCCCAAGCGCGCGCTGGACATGACGCTCAGCCTGGCACTGCTGCTGGCCTGCCTGCCGTTGCTGGGCCTGATCGCCCTGCTGATCCGCCTGGACAGCCGGGGGCCCATCCTGTTCCGCCAGCAGCGCATCGGTCTGGCTGGCCAGCCCTTCCACATCGTGAAGTTTCGTACCATGCACGTGCTGGAGGACGGCGCCGACGTGGTGCAGGCCATCGAGGGCGACCCCCGCGTCACCCGGGTGGGTGGCCTCCTGCGGGTGACCAGCCTGGATGAGCTGCCACAGCTGCTGAACGTGCTGTCGGGCGAGATGTCGCTGGTGGGGCCGCGTCCCCATGCCGCCGCCCATGACGACTTTTACCGCGCCCGCATCCCCAATTACCTGTACCGCCAGAACGTGCGGCCCGGGATCACCGGCTGGGCCCAGGTGAACGGCGCGCGCGGGGCGACGCCCCAGGTGGCGGACATGCAGGCGCGGGTGGACCTGGACGCCTGGTACGTCGATAACGCAAGCTTGGCCCTGGACCTCAAGATCCTGGCGCGCACGCCCCTGGTGGTCCTGAGCCGGCGCAAGGCGTGCTGACGAAGCCTGGCGCCACGTCGCCGACACTATTTCGAACGCATAGCGGTTGCCCCGGGGAATAAACGCGGAAGGCCATCCGTCTTAAGCATGAGAGGACCGTGATCCACCGGGGAATTGGCCCCTGGGATGGCGGCGAAGATGGACGTAAGCTGATGCGGCGTAGGCACGGGCGCGAGGTTTTCCGTTGGTTCGACATGTCCCGTGTCTGGTCCCGTGTCGGAGAGCCCTAGGCCGTGACCCAGCAATTCGCGAACGCCCTGGTCATGCAGCTGCCGGCGCTGAGGCGGTACGCCTTGGCGCTGGTGGGCAATGCCGCGCTGGCGGATGATCTGGTCCAGGATTGTGTGGAACGCGCGCTACGCCAATCAGCGCAATTGCGGGAGTTGCCCCGCATCTCCGGCTGGCTGCGGCGTATCTTGCGGAACCTTTACACCGACGAGATTCGCCGCGGCAACAGCCGGGGGGAGGAGCAGGACATCACCGAGCTGGCCGACCATGTGGAACTGAGCGCGCCGCCGACCGACGTGGGGGCCGCGCGGGACTTCGTGAAGGCCGTCAGCCGGCTGACGCCGGAACACCGAGAAATCCTGCTGCTGTCCAGCGTCGAGGAGTTGAACTATCGCGAGATCGCGGAGGAGTTGGACATTCCGGTGGGTACCGTGATGTCGCGCCTGGCGCGGGCCCGTGAGCGGTTGCGTAGCGTGATGCAAGGCGAGGGCGCGGAAATCATCCCGCTGCCCCTGGGCCAACAGCACCCAGTATCGAAAGACCGAAAGTGAGCGACCATATCCCCAACCATCCCTCCATCGCGGAGGTCGACCTGCACGCCTTCCTGGATGGCGAACTGCCGGAAGACCGCGCCCGCGTTGTCGAGGCCGCCCTGCTGGCGGACCCCGCCCTGGCGGAGCGCCTGGCCGGGTACGAGGCCGACAAGGCCATGATGAAGCGGCTGTACAGCCCGCTGATCGACCGGCCGGTGCCGCAACACCTGATCGACTTGGCCCAATCGGCGGCCCAATCGGCGGCCCAATCGGCGGCCCACCCGGCCGCCGCCCGGTCCTGGGCTGACTGGCGCCGCCTGGGCGCCGCGGCCGCCGTCGTGCTGTTGCTGGTGGGCGGCGGCACCTACCTGGTGAACGACCCCGCGGGAGGCCCCGCCGGCGACGTCGTGCAGATGGCGCTGGCGGCGCGCGACGTGCCGGCGGCCGTGCCCAGCGACCTGGCCCCCTACAACGCGGCCCTCAGCCGCGTCGTCGCCCTGAACATCAAGGTGCCGGACCTGACCCGCGCCGGCTACCGCCTGGCCGGCGTTAAGGTGGAGGGGCAGGCCGCCACCGTGGCCTACCGCGATGCCGACGACCGGCTGTTCACCATCTACCTGCGCCATTCCGACGGCACGGTGCGCTTCGACCAGTTCAAGCGCGACAACCTGCGCGTCTGCATCTGGCAGGACGACCAGCTGAGCATGGTCATGGCCGGGGAGATGTCGGCCGCCGTGATGCAGAAGCTGGCCAGCATGGCCTACGTCGGGCTGACGGCGTAAGGGCTAGCGAACGGATCTGGCCGACAGGCTGTCCGGGCTGAACAGTGTCGCGGGGTGCGGGGCGGTGACGGCGTAGGGTGCCGCCTCGCCATTGAAGGCGAAGGTGTAGGCGTAGCCGCCCAGTTCGAAGTCGTGGATGAACTGGCTGCCGATCACCACCGCCGGCACGTCCGGCATGAGGTACATGGTGGCCTGCCCGAACTTCCACAGCGTGCCTTGCTCATCCCAGGAATCCCCGTAAACCGCCATCCAGGTGTCTTCGTCGAGGTAGAGCCGCCGATGCGGGACAACGTCATGCGCGCCAGCGGCCAAGGTGCCGTCCACCACCCAGACGCGGTGCAGCTCATAGCGCAGCGCGTCGGGATTGGGATGGGTGCGGCCCAGCACCTCGCCCACCGGCTTGGCGTACAGGCGGTTGTTGTTGTACGGCACGAACATTTCGGCCTTGCCCACCAGCTTGAAGTCATAATGGTCCAGGCCGCCGAAGAAGATGTAGTATTCGTCCTCGCTCATATAGCCGGCGGCGTCGGTGTCCGGTACGTCGTAGGAGATGGCCGGCGCCTTGCGCACCCGGTGTTCCCCCGGCAGCAGGCGCCAGGCCGCGAAGTCGTGGCGCTTGATATTGATGGGCTGCCAGTTGAGGTAGCCTTCCCCCACGCGCGAGGCCGGGGCCACGGCCAGGTGCAGCGTCTTGAAGTAATAGCCGCCATAACTGTCGGGCGTGGCGTCGCGATAGTAATAGGGGAAGTCGGCGATCTCCCTATAGCCGCTGGCCTTTTCCACCACCCCGTCCGCCGGCACGACATAAGTGCTGACCGTCACCTCGCGCGCCGGGCCCCAATAGGCCAGCAGGTGGTTCCACATGGCCTGGAACCCGTCCTTCGGGATGGGGAAGGGGATGCCGCCCACGGCCCCCTCCACCCCATACGCGATGCCGTCCGGCGCCGGCCGGGCGCGGGTGGCGTTCAGCCGGATGTTCTCATAGACCCAGTCGGGGGCGGCGGCGGTGCGGTGGCTGGGGTAGATGTCCATGCGATAGTCGGCGTCGCGCTCGAACAGGCGCTTGGCCCCTTCCGGCAACCGGTCGGCATAGTCGCGGAAGTTCTTGGCGGTGATGGAGAACAGCGGCTTTTCCGCCGCGAACGGGTCGGGACGCGGGCCGGCGGGTATGGGCCCCGGCGTGCTCAATCCGCCCGTCCAGGCCGGAATGCCGCCGTCGGCGGTGCCCGCCCGCTCCGCCCCCACCGGGGTCAGGCGGGACTTCAGCTGTGCGGCCTCCTGCTCGGTCACCTGCGCGCGGGCGCTGGTGGGCTGGCAGGCCAGCGCCAGGGCCAGCAGCGCGGTGCCCAGCGAGGTGGGGGCCAGCGATATGGAGGACGGGACGGCAGTGGATCGCATGGGCTCGCGTACGGCGCCTGGTTGTCTATGGGGCGGCGCGCCGGCGGGCCCGGATTTCCCGCGTTTCGGCCGGCACCGGCGATGGGTGCCGGGGATCATGGCGTGCGGGCCTTGGCGACACAAGCGGGATGTGGCGCTGGCGCATCCTGTCGCGGGGTATGATAGTGTCGGTGCGGCAAGCCTTTGATGGATTGAGCCAAAGCGCAATGGCGTCCCGCGTTCTCGGCCTGATGGTCCTCCCCGTCCTGTGCCTGGCCGCCCCTGTCCGGGCGGCGGACCTCTATTCCGGCGACGGGCTGGATCTGCGCTGGGACAACACGGTGCGCTATACGGTGGCGGATCGCCTTGGGCCCCGCATGGGGGCCTTGCTGACCAACACCAACTGGGATGACGGCGACCGCAATTTCGGTCCCGGCGTCGTCTCCGACCGGCTGGATCTGCTGTCGGCCCTGGACCTGGGCTGGGGCGAGTGGGGCGTGCACGCCAGTGCCGCCGCCTGGTACGACACCGCCTACCAGGGCCGGACGGACGACGCGAATCCCCAGGCCATCAACGCCTCCAGCGCCACGCCCGGCCACTTCGCCGCGGCGGTGCGCGACCTGCAGGGCCAGCACGCCGAAATGCGCGAGGCCTTCGCCCATGGCGCCTTCACGCTGGCCGGCATGCCGGTGTCGGTGCGCGTGGGCCGGCAGGCCCTGGTGTGGGGTGAAAGCCTGTTCTACGACACCAACTCCATCGCCGCCGCCATGGCGCCGGCGGACTACAGCCGCGCCGTGGGCGGGCCCAGCGCCTATACCAGCGACATCTACCGGCCGGTGGGGCAGGCCGCCCTGACGCTCCAACCCTGGCCCGACGTGGCTCTGTCGTTCTACGACCAGGTCGAATGGCGCCCCACGCGGCAGGCCGGCAGCGGTAGTTATTTCAGTTACCTGGACTATCTGGGCGCCGGCGCCGACCGCCTCTACGTCGGGCCCGGCCGCTACCTGGCCCGCCAAGCCGACCGCACGCCCGACGCCGACGGCCAGTTCGGCGTCTCGCTGCACGCCACCGTGGACGGGGTGGACTACGGCCTCTACGCCCTGCGCTACAACGCCACGGACCCCCAGTACGTGGTGGGCCCGGACGGCGACGCCTCGGCCCCCGGCGCGGCCGGCTATTACCGCCTGGTCTATCCTGGTGGCGTTCGCCTCTACGGCGCCAGTTTCAGCGCATCCCTGGGCGACAGCACGGTGACGGGCGAGGTCTCCGCCCGCCACAACATGCCGCTGGTGCTGCCGCCGCCCTTCGTGAACGGGTCGGTGACGCAACGCTATGCCGCGTACGTCCGGGGTGACATGGTGCACGGCCAGGTGTCGCTGACCACGGCCCTGGGGAGGTCCAGCCTGTGGGACAGCGCCGACGTGAATGCCGAGGCGGTGGTGGACGACGTGGTCGGCGTCGTGCGCGACGATGACGGCAACCAATGGCACCAGGTCGCCACAAAGGCCCGCGTGCTGTTCGAGCCGCACTACTTCCAGGTCCTGCCCAACCTGGACCTGACGCTGCCGCTGGGCCTGGGCTACAACATCACCGGCCACAGCCTCAGCTATTACGCCCAGAACGCCGGCGCCGGCGACCTGACGGTGGGGGTGTCGGCGACCTACCGCAGCGTGTGGAAGGCCAACCTGACCCTGACCCACTACATCGGCGCCCCCAGCCAGCAGTTGCTGGCCGACCGGGATTTCGTGGCCCTGGGGCTGGAACGGACGTTTTAGCTAGGTCATGGAGCGCAGGCGCACGGGCGTCAGGATCTCGGCCGTGCCGCCATCCAGCAGGCGGGACACCTTGGCCACCACCTCATCCGCCGCCCGCGCCTGCATGTCGGCGCTGCCGCCGGCGATGTGCGGCGTCAGGAAGACGTTGGGCAACCGCCGCAAGGGGTGGCGGGGTGGCAGCGGCTCTTCCTCATAGGTGTCCAGGCAGGCGAAGACGTCGCCCCGGCGCAAGCGGTCCAGCAGGGCCGCAGGCTCGATCAGCCCGCCGCGGGCCACATTGATCAGCACCGAGCCGGGCCGCAGGCGGGCCAACTCGGCCGCCCCCAGGGTATGCCGGGTGGCGGGCGTCAGGCCTCGGTGCAGGCTGACGATATCGGCCGCCAGCACCTGGTCCAGGGCGGCCGGGCTGGCGCCGGCCTGGCGGATATCGCTTTCCCCCGCGTTCCGGGACCACACAAGAACGTGCGCGCCGCACGCGGCCAGCCGCAGCGCGAAGGCTCGGGCGTTGGCGCCCCAGCCGACCAGGCCCACCGTGGCGCCGGCCAAGTCCCGTGTCTGTGGCGGACGGCCGTCCCCACCGCCGTCCAGGCGCGCCTTCACCCGCCGCGCCAGGGGCAGCAGGCCCAGGCGCCGCACGGCGGGTTTCAATCGTTTCGCCAGGCCGCGCAGTCCCCGGGGCGGCGGCACCACGCCCCAGCCGCCGGTGCGCATCACGGCGTCACCCTGGAAGGCGCGGCGGCGGCCCAGGATGGCCAGGCCCAGCGCGAACTCCGCCACGCTGTCGGCATGGGCGTCGCTGGCGTTGACCAGGGCCACGCTCCGGGCCAGCAGATCGTCGGCGCCGAAACGCGCCACCGACAGGCCGGCCACACCCACCACCCTCAGGTTGGGCAGCCGGTCCAGCAGGGCCGCGCCCAATGGCGGCGCCCCCCGGCCCAGCAAGGCGCCCACCACGTCCGGCCGGGCGCCCGTGACGTCGGCTGGTGCTGCCAGGCGAAAACCGGGCAGCAGGGGCGCCAGGGCGGCCCCCCAATGACCGTCCACCAGGATGGCGCGTTCCGTTTGCGCGGGCGGCGTGGGTCCCACCGCCGGCGATGCAGGGACGGCGCCGATGTGCCCGCGTTCGATCAGTTCGCACAGGTGCAGGGATGGGACCAGGGTGGCCAGACTGTGCGGCGGCTCCCGACCCGTGCGGATGGCATCCAGGAAGGCGTCATGCTCCAGGGCGAAGCTGGCCATCCCGCCGGGGAAGGCGGTGGTGAGGGACTGGCCATCCGTCTGCACGGTCAGCGCCGTCTCGGTGACGGCGCAGCTTTCGCCGGCGGCATGGAAGGCGTAGTCCTCGCGCCGGCACCCCGCGGCGTTGTCGCAGAGGAAGGCGGCCTGGGCGCCGCCCGGCCAGCGCATCAGGGCGCTGAAGGTCTCACCCGAGGCGTGGGCCGCAAGGTGGTCCGGCGGGCCGCCCATCATCCACAGCAGGGCATCCAGGGCGTGGATGCCGTTGGCGCCCAGCCAACTGGCGGCCCCGAAGCCGGGCGGCTGGCCCGTCATGGGCTTGTGGAACACCGCCTCCGCCTGGCGCCACCCGGCCAGCCCGGCGCGGGCGCGGGCCGCGCGCAGCGAGGGGTAGAAGCGGCGGTTGTGCCCCCCACCGCCACCAGGCCCCGGGCGCGGGCCAGGTCGGCCATGGCCCGGGCTTGGGCAGCGGCGGGCGCCACCGGCTTTTCCACGAACAGGTGCTTGCCTTGGCGCAGCGCCCTCATTCCGTATTCGTAATGAAGTTGGGCGCTGGCGTAGATGTGGACGGCGTCGATGTCGTCGCGGGCCAGGGCCGCACCGGCGTCCCCGGTGCTGGCGCCGAAGCCGAAGGCCGCCGCCGCCACGTCCGCCCGCCCCCTGTCCAGGTCGCAGACCAGGGTGAGGTCCACCAGCCCCCGGTCGCGCAGGGCCGCCAGCACGGGCAGGTGCACATGGGTCGCCATCGGGCCGGCGCCGATGATCAGGACCCTCAGGGGCGGAATGGGGATCGCGGAAGACATCACCCTGAAGACGGATGGCGGGGCCCGCTTATTCCCCAGCCGGTGAAATATATAGTTGCGGTGTCCAACCCGGATTTATGCCAAGAAATCAGCGTGTAACCAGGGATTCCTCACCATCATGGACAAGCGTGGCGCAGGGCGGGAACTGGCCCGGTCGGCCTGGGATTTCTTCCGGGATTTCCGGGCCCACGCCGGCGGTGATGGGCTGACGGCCGCCGTCCTGATCATCCTGGGCGCGGGGCTGGAGGGCGTGGGCCTGGTGCTGCTGGTCCCCCTGCTGGATTTGGTGATGGGGGGCGACCGTGGGGGCTGGGCCTCGGCGCTGATGGGGCGCCTGCCGTGGCGGTTCGCCGGCGACGATCCCCTGGCCCGGCTGCTGCCGCTGCTGGCCTGCTTCGCCCTGCTGGTGGGCCTGAGGGCCGTTGTGCTGTGGCACCGGGACGTGTTGCTGGCCCGCCTGCGCATCGGCTTTGTCGAGGAACAGCGCACCCGGCTGGTGGCCCGGCTGATCGCCGCGCCCTGGACGCGGCTGTCGGCGCTGCCGCACGCCCGGGTCAACCATCTGCTGAGCAGCGACATCATCCTGACCGGCGCCTGCGCCCATTTCATGCTTCAGGGCGCCACCTCCCTCTTCCTGCTGCTGGTGCAGTGGGGACTGGCCTGCCTGTTCTCCGCCCCCTTGGCGGCCGTCACCGGCGTGCTGTTGGTGGTCGCCACCCTGGCCCTGCTGCCGCAGCTGGCGCGTTCGCGCCGCCTGGGGCGCGAGGTGGCCGACGCCAACCTGCACCTGGCCACCAGCGGCGCCCAATTCCTGGGGGGCCTGAAGCTGGCGCTCAGCCAGAACATGCAGCAGCGCTTCGCCGATGAGTTCAACGGCACCCTGGGCCGGCTGATGGGCCGCCAGGTCGCCCTGACGCGGGAACAGACCAAGGCGCAGCTGGCCTTCACCACGCTCGCGTCCCTGGCGGGGGCCGCCGCCATTGTGGTGGGGGTTTGGGCGCTGGACGTGCCGCCGGCGGTGCTGATCGTCTTCGTGCTGCTGCTGGCGCGGATGAGCGCGCCGGCCGCCCAGTTGCAGCAGGGCGCGCAGCAGTTCGCCAACTTCCTGCCGTCGTACGAGAAGATCCGGGCGCTGGAGGCGGAACTGGCTGGCAGCGCGCCGCCGGCGGGAGCCGCGTCGGGGGCCGAGATCGCGGACGGCGGCGCTTTCACCGGCCCGCAACCCGTCCGCTTCCACCAGGTCAGCTACCGCCATCCCGGCGGCGACCGGGGCGTGTCCGGCCTGGACCTGACCCTTGAGGCCGGCAGCTTCATAGGCGTGACCGGGGCGTCCGGGGCCGGCAAGACCACCTTCGCCGACCTGCTGGTCGGCCTGACGGCGCCCGATACCGGCACCATCACCGTGGGGGACCGCGCCCTGGCCGGTGCCGCGCGGCGGCAATGGGCGGCGGCCATCGCCTATGCCCCGCA
The DNA here is from genome assembly GCF_034653275.1 of Nitrospirillum guaranorum. Classification (NCBI taxonomy): domain Bacteria; kingdom Pseudomonadati; phylum Pseudomonadota; class Alphaproteobacteria; order Rhodospirillales; family Azospirillaceae; genus Nitrospirillum; species Nitrospirillum guaranorum. The sequence continues at coordinate 942,919 of NZ_JAYEES010000001.1, forward strand.
GGACACCTTCCTGTTCCACGACAGCATCCGCGCCAACCTGGCCTGGGCCAACCCTTCCGCCAGCGAGGCCGACATGCGCGCCGCCGTCGGCCTGGTGGGCGCCAGCGCCCTGGTCGACCGCCTGGAACAGGGGCTGGACACAATCGTGGGCGCCCAGGGCGGCCTGCTCTCGGGCGGGGAGCGCCAGCGCCTGGCCCTGGCCCGGGCGTTGATGCGTGAGCCGCCCTTGCTGGTGCTGGACGAAAGCACCAGCGGCATCGACATCGCGGGGGAGCGGGCGCTGCTGGCCGGCCTGGCGACCCTGCCGTGGCGGCCCACCATCGTGCTGATCGCCCACCGCCGGGAAAGCCTGATGCTGTGCGACCGCGTCCTGGAATTCGCCGAGGGCCGCGTCATCGCCGACCGGCGCATGGGTACGCCGTCCGTTCAGGCGTCGGCACACAGGGCGCGATAGCGGGCCGCGATCCCCTCAAGCCGCCGCAGGCCCAGCCTCAGATCCGGCGTGGGGCAGGGGGGGCGGGACGCTGGGGGCAGGGCGGCCAGCGTGGGGATCAGGGCGTCCAGGTCCGTCACCACCCGGGCATGCCCCGCCTGCGCCAAGTGGCCGAAGGGGCCGGTGGCGTCGGCGCTGAGGAACAGGGCCGGCACGCCGAAGGGCACCGCCTCCGCCGCCACGCCCGAGGCCCATGACACCACGGCGTCCATATGGCGCAACAGGGCCGGCAGCGGCAGGGCGGAGGCGGGCTCCAAGCGGATGGTTGGGCCACGTAGGGCCAGCAACCGGGCGTGGCGCCGGTCGTCCCCCGGGCCAGCGGCGGGGTGCCGGCGGATCCACCAGCGCCACCCGGGTGGCGCGGCGGCGATGCGGTCCGCCAAGGCATCCCAGATGGCGGACGGACCGGTGGTTTGCAGGGCCACCAAGATGTCGCGCTGGGCGTCGCCGCCGGCGGCCTGGCGGAACCGCTCATCCCAGGCCTGGGTGCGCGGATCGGCATCATCGAGAAAGGGGCCCAGGCGGGGATGGCCGCCGGCCAGGGCCTGATGCCAATACCCATCCGCCCAAGCGTTGATGGCGGCGGCATCGGCCGCATCCCAGGTCCAGAACAACGCGGGCAGGGTGGTGTAGCCCTGGGCGCCGACGCCCGCCCAGCCATAGGCCTTGTGCCGTCCGCCCTGGGGGCAATGCTGCACGTCCACCGACAAGATGCCCCGCCGCCGGCAGGCGAGCGCCAGGGCGGAGCCCAGGCCGGCGTACCAGGTGGTGGTGAAGGCCAGGCGCGGCTGGGCGATGTCCAGCACCAGGCCCAAGGCCTGGGCCCGGGCGCGCAGCCCCAGGGCCCGCCGCGCCAGGCGTTCCGGCCGCAATGACGGCGCCGCCACCCCCTGGCGGGCCAGGAAGTCCGCGACCTCCGCATGGTGCGGCAGGTCCAGCGGCGCGCGAACCAGCGGCGCAAGCACCCGGGCGGCGCTGGCAATGAAGTCCACGGCCAGGGTGGGGCGGGCCCAGGGCGCGCGCCGGCCGGGCTGCATGTGCAGGCAGCGCGCCCCGTCGCCCTCCAGCACCGCCAGGAGAGGTTCGCCATAGCGGTCCTCCCAGGCGCCGTCGATGCGCTCCACCGACACGCCGTCGCCCAGGAACAGGACATCGGCCCGGTGGGGGCGCAGGATCACGTTGTCCCGGCGCGCCAGCATCGCCAGGGGCTGGGCCAGGGTGCGCATGCCGCGCGCGATCCGGGATGGCCGCCTGGCCTCGGGGTCGCCCACATGCTGGCGGTAGAGGTCCAGGTACAAGTCCATGCGCGCCAGCGGCCACAGATGGGCGTCGCCGCTGGTCCAGCGGCTGACGGCGAAGCGCGTCTCGATCTCCGCCACCAGGGCCAGGTATTGGGCGTGGAAGAGTGTCGCCATGGCCGCCTACCGGGCCGCCAGCTCATCCATGCGCGCCTGCCACGCCGCCTCGATCTTCAGGCGCATTTCATCCCACATGCTGTGGGATTCCCGGGTGGAGCGGGTCCAGGCGCCCTTCAGGCGGTCGGTCTCGTTGAAGCGATGGATCTTGCGGCGCGCCTCCAGCCCCTCCAGCGCGCGGCCCACGGGGCTGGCCAGCAGCCATTCGCCGGCCCGCTTCAGGGCCATGGTGTAGGGGGGGCAGTCCAGGCTGCCCAATGGCGCCCCCACGGCGTTGGGCAGCCAGTCGGCCGTCCAGGCGTTGGCCTCCCGCACCGCCTCGTACACGTCCAGGCCATAGAGCGGGATCATCTGGCACAGCTCCTGCGCGTCATAAAGGCTGCGGCGCGCCAGGGGCAAGGCCGCCAGCGACAGGAAGGTGTTGGGGCAGAACAGGCCCTTCGCCAGCTTGGCGTCCGCCAGGGCCAGCAAACGGCAGAAGGCGCGCGTGCGCCACATGGTGCCAGCATCCGTCACCAGCAGGAAGTCGACGTCGCCGTCGGGTGGGAAGTTGCCGGCGGCCAGCGAGCCCGTCATCGCTACCATGCGCACATTGGGCAGGCTGGCCAGGAAGCGGGCGTAGCGCCGCGCGGTTGGCCATTGGCGGCGTGACAGGTCCCGCCGGGCCCGGCGGATGGCGAACAGGTCGGTCCGGCCGCGCAGGGCGTGATAGGTGCCGTCGCTTTCCAGGTGGCGGGCCAGGGCCGGGCCCTCCAGCGCGTGCTGCACGTCGCCCGGCGTGCAGCGGATGCCATGCAGGTAGCGATGGATTTCAGGGACGGATACCGGGAAATGGAAAATATCCCGATAGGCGATGGTCGAGTAAATCGCCGTCTCCAGTTTATTCATCGTAAGGACGATGGTCATGAATTCCCCTGTCGCCTGAAAAATAACGGCGTTGACATGTTCAGATAAATTATTTTAAAAGGCGCATTGTTTATTTTAAGCGTGCTGGATATGCTGCGCCATCGATGTTTGATTTTTGGTGGATCATGGCCATCCGGCATAAGGTCGTCCTTTACAACCCCACGGCTGTCTTCCACACCATGCCGCTGGGCCTGTTGGCCATCGGCTCCAACCTTGATCCCGCGCGCTTCGACGTGCGCATCATCGACGCGCGGATCGAGCCGGATCCCTTGGGCGCGGTGCTGCGGGCCATCGACGGCGCGCTGTGCTTTGGCGTCAGCATGCTGACCGGCCGGCCCCTGGGCGACGCGCTGGCCATGCTGCGGGCGGTGAAGCGGGCGCGGCCCGACCTCACCACCGTGGCCGGCGGCTGGCACCCCTCCCTGTTCCCGGTGGAGACGCTGGACGAACCCAGCATCGACATCACCGTGGCGGGGCAGGGTGAGCGCACCTTCGCCGAGATCATGGATCGGCTGGTGGCGGGGGCCGGCGTCGAGGGCATTCCCGGCGTCGCCTTTCGCGACGGTGATCATGTGGTGCGCACCAAGGCGCGCGCCCTGGAAAGCCTGGACGCCTTCGCGGCCCCCAATTTCGACCTGATCCCGGTGGAGCGGTACTTCGAGCTGAAGGGCCGCCGGCAACTGGACTACATCGGCTCCATCGGCTGCAACTTCCGCTGTGCCTTCTGTGCCGACCCTTTCGTCTACGGCCGTGACTGGAAGGCGACCTCGGCCAGCCGCATGGGGACGGAGATCGAGGCGCTGTGGCGCCGCTATCGCTTCACCGACCTGAATTTCCAGGACGAGACCTACTTCACCCACCGCCACCGCGTGGCCGACATCTGTGAGGAGTTCCTGGGGCGGGGGCTTGATTTCACCTGGGCCGGCACCATGCGCGCCGACCAGGGCGTGCGCCTGCCGGACGAGATCTGGCGCCTGTGCGTCCGTTCCGGCCTGCGCCGCGTGCTGGTGGGGGTGGAGACCGGGTCGCACGACATGATGAAGCGCATCAAGAAGGACACCACCATCGACGCCATCCTGGAGACGGCGGCCAAATGCCGGCAGCACGACATCGCCGTCATCTTCTCCTTCATCGTCGGCTTCCCGGAAGAGACGGAGGATCAGGTCGAGGCGACGCTGGGCCTGATCAAGAGCTTGCGGGCCATGAGCCCCAAGTTCGAAACCCCGCTGTTCTACTACAAGCCCTATCCCGGCTCCGCCCTGGCCGCCGCCGTGGCGGACCATACGCCACGCACCCTGGATGACTGGGCGCGGTTCGACTATGTGGCGGGCCCGGCCGGCACCTGGGTGCCGCCGCACCTCTACCGCCGTATCGAGCGCTTCAAGTTCTACAACAAGTACGCCGCCGGACCGGTCGCGATCGGCCAAGGACCCGGCCGGCTGCTGCGCCGGGTGGCGCGCTGGCGCATCGACCATGACGTCTACGCGGCACCGGTGGAAAAATTCCTGGTCCAGCATCTGCGCCCCGAACCCTCCCTATCCTGAGGCCTGTTCCACGTCGACCAGGGGGGCGCCGGCCGGCGCCTCCCGCGTCGCGGGCTTGGGCCGCAGGGCCATTTCCCAGGCGCGCTCGAACCCCGCCGGCGACAGGGCGCGGCGCACGAAGGCGGCCCCCTTGCGGGCGGCGTCGGCCCAAAGCTCGGCATAGGCCTCAGGCTGCGTCAGGTAGGGGGCCCATTGGTCCTCGGGCAGCGTCAGGGGATAGCCCGGCGCGCGTAGGCCCTCCATGGCCGTGCGGTTGCCCAGCACCGGGCAGCCCCAGGCCCAGGCCTCCGCCACCTTGGTCTTGATGCCGCCGGCCACCAGCGCCGGCACCAGCGCGATGCTGCCCGGCCGGTAGACCTGGGCCAGGTCGTCGGCATAGCCGTGCCAGTGCACGCCGGGCACATTGGCCAGGGGGCGTGTCTGGCGGCCGTGGATGTGCAGCGGCGTGGCCGGCTTCAGACGCCGCCACTGGTCCAGCAGGAAGTCGATGGCCGTGCGGTTCTGCAGTTGCCGGTCGCTGCCGATGAAGACGAAGCGCAGGGGCAGGGTGTGCCCCCACGGCTCCGCCCGCAGGGGCACGCCGGGTGGAATGGCGCGCACCACCGGCGGCCCGTCCTTGGACAGGGCGTCCGGCGGCGCGTGCCGGCACAGCATCTGCCGTTCCACCGGCGACAGCAGCACCGTGGCGCTGGAGGCCAGCATCACCTCGCGCTCCGCCGCCGGCAGGGTGCGGGCCTCATAGGCCGTCACCAGGCGGGCCAGCGGCCCTTCGGCCAAGCGCCGGGCCCAGCGGGGGAAGTGGGGGCCGACATGGCCGGTCAGCAGCGGCAGGCGGTGGTGGCGCAGATAGGTCATGCGCCGCGACATCAGGTCGTCGAAGTCGGTGACGATGTGCAGGTCGGGCAGGGCGCGCCGCAGCGTGCGCAGCAGGGTTTGGCAACGCACCGTGTCCAGGTAGACGGCATCGAACGCCCCCGCCGCGATGCGCGCCGCCACCCGCTCCGCCTCCCGGGGGCCAGCGTACAGCAGGCATTGCAGGGGCGGGGGCCGCCCGGCCGCCAGGCCCGCCAGCCAGGCGGCGGCGGCGCCCATGCGGTCGGTCCTGCCGCCCTGCAGCACGGAGTGCAGGGTGATCACCTCCACCGTGTGTTGGCGGCGCAAGGCCACCAGGATGTGGCCCATGATGGGCGTGCGGCCGTTGCGCTGGGCCAGGTCGCGGGTAGTCACGAAGGCGATCCGCAAGGCGGGTCTGGAATGGCTGTCCATGGGTCTACCTGAGGCGGGCGCATCCCATGTGCGCCTATCCCCAGGACGGATGGCGGCGCCGGTCTATTCCCCGGCGGGCGCTTTAATCTTGGGCGGCAGGTGATTCATGGCGCAGCAGAGGGCCAGCGGGATCCACAGGCCGGCATCGACGAAGGTGTCCTGGTTCAGGAAGCTGAAGCCCAGGGCCGCCGCGCTGGCCAGGCGGAAATAGCGGTGGAAGGCGTCGTGCGGACGGCCGTGGAACAGCTGGCGCCAGAAGAAGACGATGAACAGGGCGAAGCCCACCACCCCGGTTTCCGACAGCAGGCGCAGGAACAGGTTCTTGGCGTTGCCCTTTTCCGGCGAATTGGGATCCAGCCAGCCGATGCCTTCCTTGGCCCCCTGGGTGAACAGCTGGGTGGTGAAGGCCCAATCGGGCGCGTATTCGCCGAAATAGCGGTAGTTGTTGCCCAGGGACACGCCGAAGACGGGATGGTCCAGCCAGGTCAGGCCGGCGGCCTCCGCCGCGGCGAAGCGGCCGGCCAGCGCCAGGGCGTCGGTGACGCCGGTGGCGACGTCCCCGCCGGCCAGGCTATTGAGGTCGGCGGATTCCGTCAGATAGGCGACCGGCCCCATGACATAGGTGGCCCCCGCCCCGGCGCCCAGGCCGCTCATGGCGACCACCGCCCCACCGCCGGCCACCAGCACGCCCAGGAAGGTGGCCGCCGCCAGGATGCGGCCGCGCAGGGCGGCGAGGAAGACGCTGAGCCCCAGCATGGCGACGATGCAGGCGAGACCGAAGCGGGAGCCGGAGAACAGCAGGCCGCCGATGGCGACGGCGAAGCCGAACCCCAGGCGCAGGGCATGGCCGGGCAAGGCGGGCAGGCCCACCCCCTCCTGCCGCGCCATGGCGCGGGCGATCAGGGCGGGGATCAGCAGCACGATGATCTGGGTGGCCAGCCACGACGGCTCGAACGTCATGCCCTGCGCGCGGTTGACCAGGCCGTCGTAGCGCACGGCGATCAGGTCGGTGACGGCCTGGACGACGCGCAGCAGCTCGCCATGCTGGGCCATGGCCACCACCTGCACCCCGGCGAAGGCGATGGAGGCGCCCATGCCGATGAACAGGAAACGCAGGGTCATGCGGATGTCGGCGGCGGTGCGGATTTGCAGCCGGGCCACGACGTAGAAGGCCAGGCCCACGCCCCAGGTCAGCAGGGCGCGGACGAGGCTGTCCAACGGCGTCTGGCCCTTGAAGGCATCCGGCGGCTGGACCATCACCACGCCCAGGCCGCTGATGACGATGTACAGGGTGAACAGGCCCAAGGCCGCGAAGCCGTCGCCCGCCAGCCGGGGCCGCTGGCCCAGCACCAGCAGGCGATAGGCGGCCAGGATCAGCAGCAGGGCGGCCGGCACGATGGCCAGGGGCCGGGCCAGCGTGCCGTTGCCGAAGGGCAGCAGCGGCGTGGCCGACACCGGCACGCACAGCAGCAGCGCCTGCCATAGGCGTCGCTCGATGGGCTGAAGGGTATCGGCCGTCATGATGCCGCCAGGGCGGGCCGCGCCACGGTCAGGGGCCGCAGGCGCAGCAGGTACACCAGGCCCACCGTGGCCCTGAGGGCGCCGGCAGCCACCGAGGCGACGCAGGCGCCGCCGAGGCCGAAACGCCAGGTGAGCCAGCTGCCCACCGTCAGACCGAACAGGGCGGGGTAGAGTTGCATGCGGAAGACGGCGCCGCTGGCGCGGTAGCCGCGCAAGGCGGCGCTGAACAGCGTCGCGGCCAGATAGCAGGCATAGGCCAGCGCCAGCAGGCGCAGTTCCCCCGGATGCGTGGCATAGGCGCTGTCGCGGCCATAGAACATCCGTGCGGCCCAGGTCGGCGCGGCCAGGATGACCAGGAACAGCGGGCCGACCAGGCCGGCCGCCACCAGCCCCCGCCGGCCCACCAGGCGCAGCAGGGCGGGGAAGCTCAAGCTGTCGCGGGCGCGCGCCACCTCCGGCACCAGGACGTTCTCCATGCCGAAGATGACGGGGCTGGCCACGGCCACGACGTTGGCGAGCGCCACGAGCGCGGCGGCCCCGGGCGCGTCGTCGTGCCAGGCCAGCAGCCACAGGAACCATTGCGTGGACAGGGCCGCCAGCAGGTTGGCGCCCAGCACCGGCGCGCCCAGGCGCCAGTGGCCCGCCATCTCGGCCGGCAGCCCGCTGGCGGCGGCGCGCCAATTCCGTCCCAGGTGCCCGGCCACCGGCAACGCCGCCAGGGCCGAGGCGGCGGCGACCAGCAGGAACACCTCCCCGATGGCGAGGTCGGCGCGCAGGGTCCACACCGCCGCCAGCGGCCCCAGATAGCGCAGGGCGTCCAGGGCGATCAGGGGGATGTGCCGGCTTTCCGCCAGCAGGGCGCGCCGAACCACCTCCTGCACCTGCCAGCAGACCAGGGCGGCGCCGGCCGCCGGCAGCAGGCCCAGGTGGCCGACGCTGGCCGTGGCGACGCCCAGCAGGGGCAGGAAGGCCAGGACGCAGAGGGGCGTCAGCAGCAGGGCCACCGCCAGGGGCTGGCCGCCGGGGGCCGGCCGCACCGACAGGGGGTAGGTCACCAGCGCCTGATGCAGGGTGTTCAGCACCAGGATGAAGGACAGCACCACGGAATAGGCGCCGTACTCCGCCGCCGGCAGGCTGCGGGCGAGCGTCACGTTCAGCGCGAAATTGCCGAAGCTGACGATGGCCTGATCGGCCAGCCCGCCGGCAAGTCCAAGCCCCGTCCTTTTCACTGATGCACCCGATGCGGTGAAGACCTTCGAAGTGGGGGCAGAGTGGTCCGGCCGCGCCCTGCGGGAAAGCACTATATTTTTCCGGAATTGGGGAATATCGGCCCGCCGCCATCCGTCGTTCTGCCAGGTTTCAGGCGATCGGGGGCGATGACGGTGGGTGTGGATACTCCAGATTTGGCATGGGCCGGCCGCGCCGTTCCCGATGGCGCGTCCGATACCGCCTGGGTGCCGCGCGGGCAGGGGGGCGGCCAGGGTGGCGACGGCCTGGGCCTGTTCTTGGGCCGCCTGCGCCGCCACTGGTTCCTGGCCGCCTTCCTGTTCCTTGCCAGCGTTGGCGCCTCCGTCGCGGCGGCCTTCCTGCTGCCCTCCTACTGGCGGGTGGAGGTGCTGGTGATGCCGGTGTCCAAGAGCGGCGCCGGTTTCGGCAACCTGGACCTGGGCAGCGCGTCCGGCCTGCTGGGTGGCCTGGGCGGGCTGGGCGGCGTCGCCGGCCTGCTGGGCAAGTCCTCTTCCTCCAACGAGGATGAGGCCATGGCCGTGCTGGGCTCCCGCGAGCTGTTCGACACCTACGCCACCCAGCAGGACCTGCTGCCCATCCTGTTCGCCAGCAAGTGGGACGCGGCGGCCAAGCAATGGAAGGTGCCTGCGGACGAGGCGCCCACCCTGCGCCGGGGGTTCAAGCTGTTCAACCGCAGCATCCGCGACATCACCCTGGACCGGCGCAGCGGCATCGTCACGCTGGCCGTCACCTGGAAGGACCGCGACCTGGCGGTGCGCTGGGCGCGCGACCTGATCGCGCTGACCAACGCGCAACTGCGCGACCGCGCCCTGGCCGACGCCAACCGCAACCTTGCCTATCTGCGCACCGCCATGGCCAACGCCCAGAAGGAGGGCAACAGCAACGCCTTGAACGCCGCCCTGGTCAGCGCGTACGAGCGCACGCTGCAGAACTACATGTACGCCACCGGGCAGACGGAATTCGCCTTTCGCGTCATCGATCCGCCCACCGTCCCGGATGTGCGGGAGCGGGTGTGGCCCAACCGGCCCCTGTTCCTGGCCCTGGGCGTCATCCTGGGCGCCTTGCTCGCTGCCGGTGCCGCCCATCTGCGCGGCCGCGTCGCGGAGCGCCGCTGACCATCATGCGCGCGTCCAAGATCGCCATCCTGGTCCCCAACTACAACGGCGGCGCCCTGCTGGCCGAGACGGTGGCGTCCGCCGCCGGGGCGGGCCTGCCGCCGGACAGCTATGAGATCGTGGTGTGCGACAACGCCTCCACAGATGGCAGCACCCGCGCGCTGGCGGTCCGGGACGCGCAAGGGGCGGCCATCACCGTGCGCCGCAACGCCCAGAACCTGGGCCGTGTCGCCAACTGGAACCGCGCCGTCGAGGTGGCGGAAGAGATGGGCTTCGGCTTCGCCCTGTTCCTCATGGTGGGCGACTTGGTGCATGGGACGGGCTTGATCGCCCTGCGCGACCGCATGGTGGCCGCCGGCGCCTGCCTGGGCATCGCCAGTTACGAGATCGTGGATGAGGCGTTGCGGCCCCGGCGCGTGGCGCGGCGCATCCTGTGGCGGGGGGGCACGGGGCTGTCGGCGCAGGCCTTCCTGGCCCAGTCGCTGGCGACAGGCGCCATGCTTTACGGCCCCTTGGGCGCCAATCTCTACTGGTTGGGCGGTGGCGCGCATCTGCGCTTCGACCCGTCGGACGAGAGCCACACCGACCAGTTGGCCACCGCCGTCTTCACCCGCGTGGCGGGGGGCGGTGTCGTTTACCTGGACCAGCCCATTTCCCGTTGGCGGGCGCGGCCCGGCCGCTTCCACAGCGGCATGGAGCCCCAGGGCCGGCTGGCCAGCGACGTGCGGGTCATGGAATGGGCCTGCCAGGCCGCCCGGGTGGCGCCCGACTATCCCAAGATCCGGGCCAGCCTGCTGCTGCGCGCCGCCTGGCTGACCCGGGGCGATCTCAGGGCCGCCTGGGCCTGGTCCGGCGCCCTGGTGCCGGCGGGCCCCTCCTGGACCTGGTTATTCCGCCTGCTGTGCCGGCAGGCGTTCCACAAGACACCCTGGCTGGTGAAGGCCTGAAACGATGACGAAAATGAATGGGGCGACGATGAGCTCAGGCCGGAAATGGGCCCGCCACGCCGTGCTGCTGGCGGCGCTGGCCTCTGGCGTGACGCCGGGGCTGGCGCAGGCGCAGGGGCTGTCGCAGCTGTTGGGCGGCGGCAACGGCAACGACCTGACGGGCGACCTGCTGCGCACGGTGCAGCAGCGCCTGACCGGCCAGTCCACGATACCCTCGCTTCAGCCCGACGTGCAGGTGCAGAACCCCGCCGCACAGCAGGGCCCGCAGGTCTATGGCCCGCCCTCGGCCATCGAACGGCTGATGAGCGCCCGCGCCGGCCAGCCCGTCCGCCAGTACGGCTATGAGGTCTTCGGCCGGGGCGCCCCCGTGGTGGTGCGGCAGAGCGGCGCCCTGCAGGACGGCTACATCCTGGGCGAGGGGGATGAGATCGTGCTGACCCTGCGCGGGCAGCAGAACGCCAGCTATCGCACCCGGGTGGACCGCGACGGCCGGGTGGTGTTCCCCGGTCTGCCGCCCGTCGCGGCGGCCGGCCGGTCCTTCGGCGGTTTCCGCGAGGATTTGGAGGACGCCGCCGGGCGCGCCCTGACGGGGACGGAGGTGCTGGTGTCCGTGGGCGCGGTGCGCCAGATCGCCGTGCGCGTGACGGGCGAGGTCAACGCCCCCGGCCTGTTCAACCTGTCCGGCCTGGCCACGGCCATGGATGCCCTGTCCCTGGCGGGCGGCATCAAGAACACCGGCTCCCTGCGCGACGTGCAGGTGGTGCGCGCCGGCCGCAGCTTTCGCCTGGACCTGTACACCCTGCTGATGGGGGACGCTGCCGGCCGCGACATCCCGCTGGCGGAGGGTGACCGCATCGTCGTGCCCTTGCAGACCAGCGCCGTGGCCGTCGTCGGCCAGGTGAAGCGCCCCGCCATCTATGAGCTGCCGGCCGGCCAGCAGGCCACGCCACTGTCCGCCCTGATGGCCATGGCCGGGGGGACGGAGGTGCGCGGCAGCTACCGCTATTCCATCCTGCGCACCCGCGACGATGGCAAGCGCGAGATGGTGCAGGTGGGGGCGGGCGGCGGTGCCACGGTCCACGACGGCGACGTGGTGTTCGTGGCGCCCACGGCCGACGTTTCCCTGGCCAAGGTGGAACTGCGGGGCGCCACCACGCTGAACGGCAGCTACCCTCTGGAAACGGTGCGATCCCTGCGCGGCCTGCTGGCCTCCAGCGACATGTTCGCGCCTGCGGTGGGGCGGCCCTTGCCCTATCTGCTGGCCGACGCCGTCATCCGCCTGGATCCGGCGACCCTGCAGCGCACGGTCATCCCCTTCGCCGTCTCCGACGTGCTGGAGGGCAAGGCCGACGTGGCCCTGCAATCCAACGATGTCGTCTACATCACCAACGTGGCGGAGATGCGCTACATCGCCCACAAGGCGGGCGACCTGCAGCGCAACCCGACCCGCAAGGTGAACGACCATCCCGACCCGGTGGCCCCGCCGCCGGCGCCTGACGCCAACGCCGCCCTGCAAGCCCAGGCGGCGGCCCTACCGCCCGGCCTGGCGGCGGATCCGCGCCTGGCGCAGCTGGCGGCCATCCAGGGCATCCAGCTGCCGGCCGGCCAGGCGGGTGGAACGGGGCAGGGCGCCGCCCTGCTGGCCGCCAACCCGGCCTATGCCGCCTACGCCGCCACCCAGCTGGGCCAGCCGAACCAGGCGCTCCAGGACCAGGGCCCGCCCAAGCCGGAGGAGGAGCGGCTGAACCCCGGCATCGTGGCGCCGCCGGACATCCTCACCGCCCAGGACGGCAGCACCGCCCGGGCGGATGACGACCAGGACCAGGCGACGGCCCTGCCGGCTGGCGCCGGCCCTCTGAGTGCCAGCCAGCTGGGGGCCAGCCAGGCTCAACATGCGCGGCGTCCGCCCGTGCGTCTGTTCGTGGGCCTGGATGACGACACCCGCCGTCTGCTGGTCGGCACCCTGACCAACTACCACGTCACCGTGGTGGGCGAGGTCAACAGCCCCGGCGACTTCCTGGTCATGCCCGGCGCCACGCTGGACAAGCTGGTGCAGGCGGCGGGCGGCCTCACGCCCAAGGTGGACTTGCACGCCTTCGAGGTCACCTCCGCCGACATCGACAACGCGTCCGGCCTGTCGCGCACCGTGCGTCACAGCTATGGCCTGCCGGTGGCGCAGTTCGCCCAGGTGGCGCTGAAGCCCTTCGACCGCGTGCGCTTCAACCCCGTCTTCTCCGACCGCGACACGGGCGACGTCACCCTGTCGGGCGAGGTCAAGTTCCCCGGCGGCTATGAGATCCTGCGGGGTGAGCATCTGTCGTCCGTGCTGGCGCGGGCCGGCGGCTTCACCGACGCCGCCTACCCGGCGGGCGTGGTCTTCCTGCGCCAGTCGGTGGCGGAATCGCAGCGCGACACCCTGCAGAAGGAGGCGGACGCGCTGGAGCGCCAGATCATCTCCATCGTCGGCAATGTCAGCGGCAAGGTGCAGGTGACGGACGGGGAGATCGCCTACGTCACCCAGATGATCGGCCGCCTGCGGCAGGGCATCGGCCCCGCCAGCGGCCGGGTGGCGGTGCATGTCGACCCGAGGGAGATCGCGGCCCATCCGGAACTGGACCTGGTGATGGAACCGGGCGACCAGCTGGTGGTGCCGCGCCAGCCCAGCGCCGTGGTGGTGTCGGGTGAGGTGATGGCGCCAGGCGGCATCCAGTTCCGCGGCGACCGCAGTGTGGACGACTACATCGCCATGGCCGGCGGCATGACGGAAATCGCCGACGACGACCATGTCTTCGTGGTCCAGCCCGATGGCTCCGCCATCCAGGTGGACGGCGGCGGTTGGCTGTCCGCCGCGCCCAAGCTGGCACCCGGCTCCGTCATCGTCGTGCCGCGCAAGCTGCGCCACTTCACCTGGGACAGCATCCTGATGGACATCATCCAGGTCACCAGCCAGCTGGCGATCACCGGCGCCTCGCTGGCGGTGATCTCGAAGTAAGCCGCCAAAACAAAACGTCTGGAATAAAGGACCCCCGGTTTCCGTCCTTGGGTTAAGGGCGGGCCGGGGGCCCGTCCCATTCTTCCCCCGCAATGGGATGGCGGATGCCTCGCATACTCGTCGGCAGTGTTTATTTCCTGCGCCTGGACCCGGCGCGGTGGGCGGAACATCAGCCGTTCCCCCCGCTGGGCACCCTCTATGCCGCCGGCACGCTGCGGGCGGCCGGGCATGAGGTGCATTTCTTCGACGCCATGATCGCGCAGACCGTGGCCGAGTGGTCGGCGCGGGTGGCCCAGGTGCGGCCGGACGTCGCCGTCCTCTACGACGACAATTTCAACTACCTGTCCAAGATGTGCCTGTCGGCCATGAGACTGGCGGCGCTGGAGATGATCGCCGCCGCCACGGCCGTGGGCGCCAAGGTCGCCATCTGCAGCGCCGACGCCGCCGACCATCCCGACCTCTACCTCGACGCCGGCGCCGGCGCCGTCATCGTGGGCGAAGGGGAGGCGACCCTGGCGGAGCTGACGGCCGCCTGGCGCCAGGGTGCCGATGACCTCTCCGCCATCAAGGGCCTAGCCTGGCGCCGGGGCGCGGAGACGGTGCGCACTCCCAAGCGGGAGGTGCTGCGCGACCTGGACGCCCTGCCGCCGCCGGCATGGGAACTGGTGGACATGGACGCCTACCGCCAGGTCTGGCGCCGGCACCACGGCCTTTTCGCGCTCAACCTCGTCACCTCGCGCGGCTGCCCCTATTCCTGCAATTGGTGCGCGAAGCCCATCTGGGGCCAAGGCTACGCCGTGCGGGGTGCCCGGGCTGTGGCGGAGGAACTGGCGCGCCTGGTCTGCCTGGCGGCGCCCGACTATATCTGGTTCATGGACGACATCATGGGGCTGAAGCCCCGCTGGTGGGGGGAGTTCGCCGCCGCCATCGACGCGCTGGGCGTCAAGGTGCCGTTCAAGTGCCTCAGCCGCGCCGACCTGGTGCTGCGCGAGGGCGCGGTGGATGACCTGAAGCGCGCCGGCTGCGACATCGTCTGGCTGGGGGCGGAGTCCGGCAGCCAGAAGATCCTGGACGCCATGGACAAGGATCTCTCGGCCGGGGAGATCGCGGAGGCGACGGCGAAGCTGAAGGCCGCCGGCATCCGCGTCGGCCACTTCCTGCAATTCGGCTATCCCGGCGAAGGCATGGCGGAGATCGGCCAGACCCTGGCCATGCTGCGCGCCACCCGGCCGGATGAGATGGGCATCTCCGTTTCCTACCCCCTGCCGGGAACGGTGTTTTATGAGCGGGTGCGAAGCCAGTTGAGGAAAAAGCGGCATTGGGACGTGTCGTCGGACATGGCCATGCTGTACCGGGGACCCTACACCACCGCCTTTTATCGCCACCTGCACAGCTATGTGCACCGGGACTTCCGCGCGCGCCGCGAGGTGGCCCAACTGCGCGACGCCCTGAGGGGCCGGGCTGGCGGCGGCGGCCATCTGCGGGCGCTGGCCTTCGTCGCCTATTGCGGCCTGGCCATCCCGCTGTCATGGGCGCGGCTGCAACTGCTACGCTTGTTGCCCCATCCCGCTGGCCCCCGGACGATGACTGCGGGCAGGGCGGCGCCGTGACCGATATCCTGCTGACCCACGGCTATTTCCTGATGGAGGACCCGGCGGAACGGGCGGTGATGAAGCCCTATCCGCCGCTGGGCCTGCTCTACATCTCCGCCCATCTAAAGGCCCAGGGCTTCGCGGTGGAGGTGATGGACACCACCTTCATGGATCTGGCCGCCGCCCAGGCCGCCTTGGCGGGGAAGCGGCCCCCGGTGGTGGGCATCTACGTCAACCTCATGACCCGGGGCAACGCCCTGCGCCTGGCGGCATCCGCCAAAGCCGCAGGCGCCACCGTCGTCTTCGGCGGGCCGGAGCCGGCCAACTACGCCGAGGAATACCTCAGCCGGGGCGGCGACATCGTCGTGTCGGGGGAGGGGGAGCTGACCCTGGCGGAGCTGATCCCCCATCTGGCCAGCCATGGCCTGACCGAGCTGGACCAGGTTCCCGGCATCGCCTATCGCGGCGAGGACGGCCACGTGCGTCGCACCCCGGCGCGCAAGCAGATCGCCGACCTGGACGCCCAGCCGTTTCCGGACCGGGGCGCCATCGACCTGGAGCGCTATCTGCAAACCTGGAAGACGCACCACGGCGTGCGCTCCGTCTCCCTCATCGTGGCGCGGGGCTGCCCCTACACCTGCAACTGGTGCAGCCATTCCGTCTTCGGCCACAGCCACCGCCGCCGGTCGCCCCAGAACGTGGCGGATGAGATCGAGCTGATCCGCGACACCTACGCCCCGGACCAGCTGTGGTTCGCCGACGACGTGTTCACCATCAACCAGAAATGGCTGGAACAGTTCGCGGCCGAAATGAAGCGGCGTGGCCTGCGCTACCCGTTCGAGACCATCACGCGCGAGGACAGGCTGAACGAGCGGGTGGCCGACTTGCTGGCGGAGTTGGGCTGCTACCGCATCTGGATCGGGGCGGAATCCGGCAGCCAAAAGATTCTGGACGCCATGCAGCGCCGGACAAACGCCGTGCGCATGCGCGAGATGATCTCCCTGGTGCAGAACCGGGGTATTCGCGCCGGCACCTTCATCATGCTGGGCTATGACGGGGAGACGTGGGAGGACATCGATGAGACGGCGCGCCACCTGCGCCTGTCGGCCCCCGACGACGTGCTGACCACCATCAGCTATCCCATCAAGGGCACGCCCTATTACGACAAGGTGGCGGACCGCATCGCCGGAGGCGGCGCTTGGCAGGACGGCAGCGACCGCGCCCTGACGGTGGTGGGGCGCAAGTCCCGCCGTTTCTATCGCCATGCCCAGCACTGGCTGGCGGCGGAAAGCCGGCTGGGCCGGCTGGAGGCGGCCCCCCGGCGTGACCTGTTGCGCCACGCCAAGGCGCGTGCCTCCTCCGCGCTCAGCCGCCTTGCCATGTACGCCACCCGGAATGAGGTGGAACATGGTTGAGGTCACGGTGCGGCCGGCGGCCTTCGACCGCTTCGCCGACGATTACGACGCTGGCTTCGCCCACAGCATTCCGGGCCGCTGGCTGCGCCACGCCGTGTGGCGGCAGGTGGGACCCCACCTCCGGCCGGGCATGCGCGTCCTGGATCTCGGCTGCGGCACGGGGGAGGACGCGCTGTGGCTGGCCCATGCCGGCGCCCAGGTGACGGCGGCCGACGGCTCCCCCGCCATGCTGCGGGTGACCGCCGGCAAGGCGGCGCGCCTGGGCATGGGGGACAGGGTGACCGCCCGCCAGGTCGACCTCAACGCCCCGGCTGACCTTTTTCTGGCGGATGGCGGCGGCCCGTATGATGTGGTGCTCTCCAACTTTGGCGCCCTGAACTGCGCCGTGGACCTGGCGCCCTTGGCCGACGCCTTGCGCCGGGCCGTGGCGCCGGGCGGGGTGGTGGCCCTGGTGGTCATGGGCCGTTTCTGCGCCTGGGAAACCCTGTGGTATGGCGCGCGCCTGCGCCGCACCGCCGCGCGACGCTGGTCCGGCCGCTCCACCGCCGACATCGGCGGCGCCACCATTCCCATCCGCTATTGGACGCCGGGTGACATCAGCCGCGCCTTCGCACCCGCGTTCCAGCCCCTGTCCGTGCACCCGGTGGGCCTGTTCCTGCCGCCGTCGGACCTGTTCGCGGGGCTGGAACGCCACCCCCGTTCCCTGACCCGCCTGATGCGCTGGGAAACCCGGGTGGTGGGCCACCCGTGGCTGGCCCGGTTGGCCGACCATCATTTGACCTTGCTGCGGCATGTTTAAGGAAGCGACCGCGCCATGATCCTGTTCTACAACCCCGTCAGCTCCGCCTCCAAGAAACCGGTCCTGCCCATGTCGCTGCTGGCCGTGGGCGCCATGCTGGAAGGCAAGGAGGATTACCGCATCATCGACGGCAACCTGGTGCCGGATGGCTTGACGGCCCTGCGTGAGGCGCTGGTCGAGACCAAGGCCGACATCCTGTGCGTGACGGTGATGCCGGGGCCGCAGCTGTCCAACGCCTCCCCCATATGCCGGGCGCTGAAGGCGGAATTCCCCCAGGTCACCATCATCTGGGGCGGCTATTTCCCCACCCTGCACGGCCAGATCGTGATGCAGGAGGCTTACGTCGACTACGTCTTCCGCGGCCATTGCGAACTGGCCTTCGGCGAGTTCGTCGCCAAGGTGCGGGCGGGGGAGGATGTGACCGGCCTGCCGGGCCTGGGCTGGCGCGATGCCGAGGGCCAGGTGCACCTGAACCAGAAGCCGCCGGTGCCCGATATCAACGCCCTGCCGGACTTCCCCTATCACCGGGTGGACATGGACGCCTACGTCCGCTCCTCCTTCCTAGGATCCCGCACCATCGCGCACCACGCCAGCTACGGCTGCCCCTTCCAGTGTAATTTTTGCGCGGTGGTGCACAAGGTGAACGGCCGCTATTCCGCCCAGACGGCGGAACGCACGGCCGCCGTGGTGGAAAAGCTGGTGCGCGAGCATGGCGCCACGGCGGTGGAGTTCTACGACAGCAACTTCTTCGTCCATGAGGCCCGCTGCGCCGAGTTCGCGGAGCGCATCACCCATCTGGACATCGGCTGGTGGGGCTTCGGTCGCGCCGACACCATGCTGAAGTTCAGCGATGCCACCTGGGCCAAGATGCGCAAGAGCGGCCTGAAAATGGTGTTCATGGGGGCCGAGTCCGGCGACCTGGAAACCCTGAAGCGCATGAACAAGGGCGGCAAGCAGGACGGCAACGCCATCCTGGCGGTGGCGGAGAAGATGCGCCGCCACGACGTGGTGCCGGAGATGTCCTTCATCATCGGCAACCCGCCGAACCCGGCGAAGGACGCGGAAAACACCATCCAGTTCATACGGATGTTGAAGAAAGTTAATCCGGCGACGGAGATCGTCTTCTACATCTACAGCCCCGTGCCGGTGGAGGGCGCCATGCTGCAGGAGGCGCAGGCGGCCGGCTTCGAATACCCCAAGGACGTGGCGACCTGGACCGAGGCGAAGTGGGAGAAGTTCGCCCAGCACCTGTCGTCCAACCTGCCGTGGATGAATGACGACATCCGCCGCAAGATCGGCAATTTCCAGCGGGTGCTGCACGCCCGCTATCCCACCATGACCGACACGCGCCTGACCCGCACCGGCCGCTTCGCCCTGCGCACCATGGCCGCCTGGCGCTACAAGACGCAATTCTACGACTTCCCCATTGAACTGCGCCTGCTGGACAAGGTGTTCCCCTACCAGCGCCCTGAAATCCAGGGCTTCTAGCATGGGCGCCTTTCCCCTAGCGCGCGCCTGGCGGGGCCGGCGCCTGGCCCGGGTGCCGGTGGTCACCTTGATGCCGCACAGCCGCTGCAACTGCCGCTGCGTCATGTGCGACATCTGGAAGGCCAACCGCAACGGCACCAGCCTGGAACAGGCGGCGGTGGACCGGCTGGTGGATGATTTCGGCGCCCTGGGCGTGCGCTGGGTGGTGCTGTCGGGCGGGGAGGCGCTGATGCATCCCAACCTGTGGGGCCTGTGCGCGGCGCTGAAGACCCTGCCGCTGAAGATCACCCTGCTCAGCAGCGGCCTGCTGCTGGAACGGCACGCCGCCGACATCGTGGAGTGGTGTGACGAGGTCATCGTCTCCCTGGACGGGCCCGAGGCCACGCACAACCGCATCCGGGGCATCAAGGATGCCTATGGGGCGTTGGCCGCCGGCGTGGACGCCCTGCGGCGCCGGCGGGTCGGCTATCCGGTGGCGGCGCGCTGCGTCATCCAGCGCGGCAATTTCCGCGAGCTGCCGGCCATCGTCGACGCCGCCAAGGCCATCGGCCTGGACAGCATCTCCTTTCTGGGCGCCGATCTCACCTCCTCCGCCTTCAACCGGCCGCGCGGCTGGGAAGAGGGCCGGGCGGAGGAGGTGGGCCTGGCCCCGGCCGAGTGCGACGCCCTGGACGCCGCCATCGATCAGCTGATGGCCAGCCATGGCGGCGACTTCGCCGGCCGCTACATCCAGGAAAGTCCGGCCCGCCTGCGCCATATCAGCGCCCGGTACCGCGCGGCCCATGGCGCGGCGCTGCCCCCGCCCGTGCGGTGCAACGCGCCCTGGGTTTCCACGGTGGTGGAGGCCGACGGCACGGTGCGCCCCTGCTTCTTCCACGACCCCATCGGCAGCCTGCGCGACGGCACCCTGCCGGAGGTTCTGAACGGCCCGGCGGCCCGGTCCTTCCGCGCCGGCCTGGACGTGGACAGCGATCCCGTGTGCCAGCGCTGCGTCTGCAGCCTCAAGCTATGAGCGTTTCCATGCTGTCTCTCCCGTTAGCCTCCCAGCCGCCGGCTCCACCGCCCCCGCCCGTCTCCACCGCCAGCCGCCTGTTGTGGACGCCCTGGACGGCGGCCAAGCGCGCGGTGCTGCGCCGCCGCCTGGGCCGGGCGGTGTTCGAGAAGATCCGGGGGCGGTACTTCGTCGTCTGGCCGGGGGTGTTCAATCCCGTGGTCTTCCGCACCGGCCGCTTCCTGGCGGAATTCATCGCCACCAGCCCCCTGCTGGAGCCGGCGGGCGAGGGCGCCACGGCGCTGGATGTCGGCACCGGCTGCGGCGTGCTGGGCATCTTCGCGGCCCTGCGTGGCTATCAGGTGGCGGCGGTCGACGTGGTGCCCGAGGCGGTGTCCTGCGCCCGCGCCAACGCCATCCTGAACCGGGTGGCGGTGGAACTGCACCAGGGCGACCTGTTTGCCCCGGTGGCCGGCCGCGCCTTCGACGTCGTGCTGTTCTCCCTGCCCAAGTTCCGGGGCACGCCCACCACCACCTTCGAACAGTCCTGGCGCAGCCCCGACGTCATCGACCGGCTGGCGGCCGAACTGCCCGCCATGCTGAAGCCCGGCGGCAAGGCCTACTTCGTCCTGACCAGCCACGGCGACTGCGCCGGCATGCTGAACGGCCTGGCCCAGGCCGGCCTGTCGGTCGAGCGCGTGCTGTGGCGCCACTTCGGGGTGGAGACGCTGGCGGTTTATCGCGCGTCGGCCCCAAACCGCCCCAGCAACGCCGCCGTATCCAACTGAGGCTTCAGGGCCGCCAGCAGGTCCGCGACATTCATGCGCACATGCTTGGCCCGGTCGCCCACCGTCAGGCGGCCGTAACCCGGCGGGGCGCCCAGGCTGTCGTCCACCAGCACGGGGCGGCCGCCCTGGACCACCAGCAGGATGTCGGCCGGCGTCAGAGCGAAGAAGGCATCCCATGGGTCGGCGGCGGTGCGCCGGGCGATGACCAGGTCGTCGGGGGCGGGGTGCCGCCAGAAGCGGGTGGCGCGGAAGGTCAGGCTGGCGAACAGCTCCGCGTCCGCCACGCGGCCCCGGGCCAGGCGCAAATGATCCCATAAGGTGCCGGGGGCGGAAATGGTGGCGTCGGTGCCGAACAGCAGCTGGGTGTGCCTCAGCGCCGCCGCCGCGTCCGCCGTGCGGCCGAACAGGAACAGGTTGCTGGCGGGACACCACACCAGCGCGGCCAGCCGCTGAAAATCCTCGCCCTCCAGGCTCACGCCATGCACGCCGGCGACGGCGCGGCGGAACAGGTTTTCCTTCAGGAAGGCCAGGGCGCGGCGGCGGCTGTCGGCCGTCACCCCCTCCGCCAGGTGCAGCACCGCCGGCCCCAGCCCGGTCATCCAGCGCCAGGGGCTGGCCAGTTCCGGCGAATGCAGGTCCTGAAAGGGCGCCAGCACGTGGATGGGTCCCTCCACCGCCCCGCCGCCATGGTCGGCCACCGCCGTCACGCCCCACAGCAGGTTCTTCATCAGGCCGACCTGGACGCGCACCGGGGCGGGAATGGCCTCGATACGGTCGATCAGGGCCCGTTGCGCCTGCACCTCGCGGCTCCAGCCCAGGAAGTCGTCATAGGGCGGGGAACCGGTGGGCGGATAGCAGTTGAAGGCCAGGTGGTCGTGGGAATTGACCAAGCCGGGAAAGGCGATGCAATCGCCCAGCCGCCGGCCGTAGGTCGCCGCCAGATCCGCCAGACAGGCCGGGGGCGCGGTGGGGCCCAACCAGCGCGGCATCAGGGGGCCACCGACCCAGCATGGGACAGGCGATAGGCCGCCAGGCCCAGCGCCTCATGCGTCGCCAGATCCAGGTGCGCCAAGTTGGCGGCCAGGGACAGGTGCGTCTCCTCTCCCCCGGGCCGGGTCAAGTAATCCGACGGCCAGGGGATCACCCGCCAGCCCACGCGGGATGCCGACAGCATGGCGCGCGGCATGTGATAGGCCGACGCCACCAACAGCCAGGTCTGTCCCGGCGCCGGTTGCGCCAGGTCCTTGGCCAGCACCAGGTTTTCCGCCGTGGTGCGCGACCGCGCCTCATAGTTCACCTGCGGGCCATCTAGGCCCAGGTCAGTCAGGACGTGGCGCGCCACCTCAGCCTCCGGCGTGCCGGCCGTGCCCAGCTCACCCGATCCGCCGCTGAAGACCACGCGCGCCTCTGGATGGCGGCGGGCCAGCGCGGCGGCGGCCAGCAGGGTGCCGCCGTCCGGGCCCACGCCCGGCACGCCTCGGTCGCGCAGCACCTCGCCATTCAGGCCTTCGCCCAGCACCAGGATGCCGTCGATGGTGACGGGCTCCGCCGGTCTGGGGTACAGGCCTTCCAGGGGGCGCAGGGCCCAATTGCCCACTGGGCAGGTCAGCAGGACCAGCAGGGTGGCGGCGCAGGCCGTGGCCGGTACCAGGGCCGCCCCATGGCGCCGGGCGGCCAGCACGGCGGCGGCGAGGGCCGTCCATACCAGCAGGTGGCTGGGCGCCACCAGGTACCAGCCGATCTTGGAAACGGTGAAGAATTCCAACGGCGTCATCCTGGGATACCGGCCATCAAGTGTTTGAATTTACACCGTATAGTCCTACGCTTCCGCCTCATGTTGAAGGGGCGCCGGCCATGACGATGACGGATGTGATGAGGGCGCCGATGCGCCTGCTGCGTGGCCTGGGGCCGTGGCGCCGCTCGCCCCGGCGCTTCCAGCCCTTCAGTTACACGGCCCCTGACCGCTATCCCTGGCTGTTCACTTTCGTGCGCGACCGGTTGGGCGATGGGCCGGACCGCCGCTTGCTGTCCTTCGGCTGTTCGGTGGGGCAGGAGGTTGCCAGCCTGCGCCGGCTGTTCCCGCGGGCGCGGCTGAAGGGCATCGACATCGATCCCCGCAATATCGCCGAGGCCCGCGCCCTGCGGCTGCCGGGCGTGGACTTCGCCGTGGGCGACAGCACGGCGGGGGAGGATGACGGCGCCTATGACGCCATCCTCTGCCTGGCGGTGCTGTGCAACGGCCGGCTGACCGTCAGCGGGGCCGAGCGCTGTGACCCCGTGCTGCACTTCGCGACCTTCCAGGCCATGGTGGCGCACTTCGCCCGCTGCCTGAAGCCGGGGGGCTTGCTCTGTCTTGTCACCACCAACTTCCGCTTCCGCGACACCGACGTGGCCGCCGGTTTCGACGTGGCCCTGACCATCACCCCCGACCAGCTGGCGCCCGATGTCATATTCGGGCCGGACAACCGGCTGATGCCGGGGGAACGCTACACCGACGTCGTCTTCGTCAAGCGTTGAAGCATCAGAACACATACTGGACCAGCAGGCCGATGGTCTGGACCGTGTAGTTCTCGGGAATGACGCCCAGATAGGTGTTGTTGTTGATGGCGCCGGCCGTCAGGCCCGTGTAGTGGAAATCCACCACCCGCTCATAATTGAAGCGGTAGTACAGGCGATAGGACAGTTCCTCCGACATCTGCCAGCGCACGTCGGTTTGCAGGGCGTGGCTGTCGTAGGTGATGTCGGGGAAGCTGGCGCCGGCCTGCGCCGGCGTCAGGCTGTTGAAGAAGGCGCCGGTGCTGGCGAAGGCGTAGTCGATCGCTGTGCTGGCGCGGGTGAAGGTGTAGTCCGCGTTCAGCGAGATGACGCCCCAGCTGTGGTGGGCGTTCAGGCCCACCGTATAATTGTCCGACCCCACCGTTTCCGTCCAGCCGTTGGCCAGGGGATAGCCTGGGCCGCCCGCGGCGCCGCTGGTGCCGGCCCCGGTGGCGTTGATGTTGGCCACCCCCCGGTCCTGGTTCTGGTAGGTGAAATAGCCGGTCAGCGTGGTCGCCGCCGACATCTGGTAGGTATAGGCGGTGGTGACGTCGAAGGCGTGGGTGGATCGCAGGCCGTAGGCGGCGTCGTACTCGTCCACCTTGACACTGCCGGTCAGCTGCAGGTCGCTGCGCGGGGACAGGATGTAGTTGGCCTGGCCGCGCAGCACATGCTCCGTCCGGTTGGCCACGTCGAACTTGCGCAGGTCGGCCAGGGCGAAGGCCGGGTCGCCCGCCGGCGTCGCCGGAATGTAGCCGGGCAGGGCCGATGAGTAATAGGGCGTGTAGGGGTTGGACTGGTAATCGCTGCCGATGCGGCGCGCGAATTCGTACGACAGATGGGCGGTGCCCCATTCATAGCCCGACGTGCTGACCTGCAGCCGGGCGATATTGTCGTTGGCGTCCGCGATCTCCCGCACCGTGTGGTCTATGATGTCGTTCTCGTAACTAAGATCCAGTTTCCAATGCGTGTCCAGGCGGTAGGCCGCCTTGGCCGTCACCTGCAGATCATTGTTGGCGAAGGGCATGTTGCGGATCTGGACCAGGCTGCCCGGCGTGTTGGCCCGGTAGATGCCGCTCAAGGACGGGATGAAGGGCGCCAGCCCGCCGTCGATGGCGATATAGCCGTACTGTCCGGTCTGCGGATTGTAGGCGACGTAGTTGGTGCGGTTGGCCTCGTCCCGGTCGCGCACCTCCACCGTCAGGCCCAGGTCGGGGCTGACGGTGTAATGGTATTGCGCCACCGCGTTCAGGATGTTGATGGCGGCGTTGGCGGTAGGCTGGCTCAGCGCCGACGCGCTGTTCCACTGGCCGAGGTTGATGGTGTTGGCGCCGCTGGTGACCAGGCCGCCGCCGGTGGTGGGGGCCTGCAACTCGTCATCCTGGCGCATCAGGCTGTAGGACAGGCTGGCGGTGAAGCGCGAGGCGGGCGACAGCTGCACCGCCAGGTCGCCCTTCACCGTGTGATAGTCGTTGTTGGGCGCCAGGCTCAGCCGCCCTGTCTGCGGGATGTAGGCGCCGGCCGCGGTGTTCGACGTCAGCCCCGGGTTCTGCCAGGTGAGGTCCAGGATGTCGTTGCGGAAGAAGGACCCGGCGTAGGCCAGGTTGGCCTGGAAGTTCTGTTCCTTGTAGCGCACGCCGCCGGTGACATCGACGGTCTGGTAATGGATGGGCTGGATCAGCTGGGTGGCGCCGTTCTGGAACGGATAGCCGAAGGTGGCGCTGATGGGCTGGGTGCCGTTGCGCCGCTCATCCGAGATCTTCAGGAACAGCTCGGTATGCTCATCCGCCGTGTAGGTGAGCGCGCTGCCGGCCTTTTCCCGCAGGATGCGGAGGGTGCTGGGCCCCACCGCCGCCGCCACGGCGTTGACCTGTGCCGGGGTGGAGGCGCCGGGCGTCAGGCCGCCCCGCAGGGTGAGGTTGCCGGTGCCCGCCCCATCCCACAATGACTTCGCGGTGGTGGAGAAGGTGTGCGGGATGCTGTCGAAATAGGCCTGCAGGTCGAACACGCCATAGCGGCCGACATCCACCTGGTAATACTGGTCGGTGCGGCCCAGGTTCTGGCCATAGGCGGAGGCGTGCAGGGCGGTCTTGCGGTTCTCCGCCGAGAAGCCGAGGCCGGTGACGGTGAAGCCGTTTTTCCAGTCGCCGTATTCATTCAGCGCGGCCGAGCGGCTGTCCTGGCCGAAGGTGCCCATGATGCCGGCCTCGAACCAGCCCTGGGTCCACCAGTCGGGGTCGCCCTTGCTCTGCGTCATCTCCGGCGTGCGGAAGGGCACGGGATACATCAGGCCCGTGGGCGTGCGCGTCACGTCGTCGATGATGGACAGGCCGTCATTGTCCCGCGCCCGGTTCATCACCTGGGCCGTGGGGTTCAGGACGTTGCCCGGCCCGCCATAGCCGGTGGTGCCACTGTCGGCCTGGGCCGCCGTCGCCGCGAGTGGGGCGGTTGCCGCGAGTAGTAGCCATCGCGTGGGGGTTTTCAGACGAGGTCTCATCGTTCGAACCGCGCGCCGGAGGGACTGTTGGACCCATGGATGTTGACGTGGCAGGTCTGGCAGCTGGTGGCGATCAGGCGGGGGTCGGGCATGGGCCCGCGCGCCATGTTGCCGGCCGTCAGCAGGCTGCCGGGGTGGCCGTCCTGCGAGTGGCACTGCTGGCACAGCACCGGGCGCGGCGCGTTCAGCAGGTTCTCGAAGTTGGACCCATGCGGCGAATGGCAGTTCAGGCAGCTTTCGCGCACCGGCGCGTGCTCGAACAGGAAGGGGCCGCGCTTGTCGGCGTGGCAGGTGAAGCAGACCTCGTTCACGCTGTCGGCCTTCAGCAGGGGCGCCGTGGTCGAGCCGTGCGGGTTGTGGCAGTCGGTGCAGCTGAGCTTGCCCTCCAGCAGGGGCATGTGCGACCGGCGGGCGAACTCCGCATGCTGGGCCTTGTGGCACTGGAAGCAGGTCTCGTTGATGCTTTCCCGGGCCGTCAGGCCGCGCGCGCCGAAGGTGGTCATGGGGTTGTGGCAATCGGCGCAGCCCAGCTGATTGCTGTCGTGGATGCTGTCATGCCAGAAGATGCGCTGGCCGCCGGCATGGCAGGTCAGGCACTGGCCGTTCTGCTCCGCCACCGGTGTTTTGCTTTTCTTGGAAAAGCTGATGATGGTGCTAAGGTCCGAGGGATCCTCGACATGGGCCGAACCCGGGCCGTGGCAGGCCTCGCAATTCTGCGCCTGCAATTCCGTGCGCGGGTTCTGCTGGAACACCTTGGCGTGGATGGTGTGGGCCCAGTTGGTCGCCTCTTGCTGGTGGCAGCTCTCGCACGTCTCGCGCCCGACATAGGTGCGCTGAGGCTTGGTCTCCGCCTTGGGCGTCCCGGCCTTGGCCGTGTCGCCCTTGGGAGCGTCGGCCTTGGGTGTATCAGGGGCGTAGCTGGCCAGGCGCGTCCATTTTGACGCCGCCGGCTGCGGGGCCGGCGCCGGGGTGAATTGGGCGGCCCTCAGGCTGGGGTAGGGGGCTTGCGCCGCCATGCCGCCCGTCGCCATGCCGCCCATCGCCATGCCCATGTGCGCCGCGCCCGGGGGCATGGCGGCGATGTCGCTGTCGATGCGTTGCAGGGCGTCGGCGTCCACATGGCCCGCATGGATGCGCGCCATCTCATCGCGCAGGGCCGCCTGGTCGGGGGTCAGCACGGGCGCCTCGGCCCCGGCCGGGCCCGCCAGGCCGCCAACCATCAGCAGGCCAACCAGCAGCAGGCCCAGGACGACCGCGCGCCTCATTGCGGCGCCAGGGATTTGAGGTAGGCCACCACGTCCCGGCGCTGCTGCTCATCCGCCAGGCTGAAAGGCATCTTGTTCGAAACGGATGGGTCGCCGACGAAATCGCCCAGGTATTTGTGCGGGTTGGCCAGGTAGGCGACGATGGTCTCCTCGCTCCACACCAGGCCCTTGGCCGCCGCCTGCTGCACGGCGGGGGAATAGCTGTAGCCGCTGATGCTGCCCGCCGGGCGGCCGACCACGCCGAACAGGCTGGGGCCCACCTTGTTCACGCCCTGCTCCGCCGAATGGCAGGCGGCGCACTTCTTGAAGACGGTGGCGCCGTTGGCGGCGTCGCCGGCGGCGCGCGCGGTGCCGGCGCCCCCGACGGCCAAGACCGACATCAGCGCGGCGGAAAACAGGTTTTGTCTCGGCGTCATACAGCGGCTCCCTAAGTCCCTGTCCCCTCTGACGGGTGGGACCGGCGGGATATTCCCCTGGCGCGCCGAAAAAATGATGCCGTTAGACCGTTTTCTTGGCCTCTCCCGTCACGGGCGTCCAGGAGGGCGGGTCGCTGGCGGGGAAGGAGTCCTCGCTGGCGTCACCCACCACGTCGCGGTCAGGCACATAGGGCGGTGTGGCGTTGGCCCGGTCGACCAACGCCTTCTGGCCCTGGGCCATGGCCTGCGGCACGACCGGTCCGGGTGTCGTCACCACGGTCTCGTGCCCCCGGATGCGGGGGTCCTCCTTGCGGGCCGGCGCCAGGGTGGGGCCACTCAGCACCTGGCGCATCTGGTGGGTCTGCGGCCGGGGCAGGGGGCGCGGCCGTTCCTCCGGATCGCTGATTTCATAGGGAAGGTTGTGCCGCTCCGCATAGTCCACCGCCTCTTGCAGCTTGTCGAAAGCGAGGAAGACGTCCATCTGCGGGTCGCCGCCGCCCTTCCAGCCCATCAGCGGATCGGTTTCATGGGTGGGCTTGGCCTCATAAGTCAAAATCCAGGACATTTTGCGGCCCGGCGCGTTCTGCATCGTGGCCGGTGCCGGCCGGCGGATATAGGCGCGGAGCGGGACCGGTATGCCTAGGGGATCGCCTGGGGACCGAAGCGGCTTGGTCATGCGTCACCTCCAACAGGGCTTTCACCCCCGGCGCGGGGGGACCGCATGCTTAAGCGCCGTTACCGGGCTTCGTTCCCGCTCCCGTGGTGCTTGGGCGCGCTGAAATGGACCTGACGAAACGGACCCGGCGAAACGGAACCCGCCGGCATTGCACCTGTTGACGCCGCACACCCCTTGCGGAGGCAGGATCATGAGCGAAGAAGGCAACGGCACTTCCCGACGCGCCGTTATCGGCGGCTTGGCGGCGGGTACGGCGATGGCGGGTTTCACGGCGGCTCCCGCCCAGGCGGCCCCCGCGTCCGCCGGTGGCAGGCGTGCGGCGCCCGATTATCCCAGCCCGCCCTTTCCCAAGCAGGAACAGCAGGAACCGCCTGGCCTGGCCAGCCGCATGAACCCCAGGCCGGACCATGGCGAGGAAAGTTACAAGGGATCCGGCCGCCTGGCGGGGCGCAAGGCGCTGATCACGGGGGGCGACAGCGGCATCGGCCGCGCCGCCGCCATCGCCTTCGCCCGCGAGGGGGCCGATGTGGCCTTCGGCTACCTGCCGGTGGAGGAACCGGACGCCAAGGAGGTGGTGAAGCTGATCCAGGACGCGGGGCGCAAGGCCGTGCCCCTGCCGGGCGACATCCGTAACGAGGCCTTCTGCCAGAAGCTGGTGGCGGACGCGGCGCGCGAACTGGGCGGGCTGGACATCCTGGTCAACAACGCCGCCCGGCAGCATTCGGTGGACAGCCTCACCGACATCAGCAGCGAGCAGTTCGACGACACCTTCAAGACCAACGTCTATGCCATGTTCTGGATCACCAAGGCGGCGCTGGCGCACCTGGGCAAGGGGGCGGCCATCATCAACACCGCCTCGGTCAACGCCTACGATCCCTCCCCCAACATCCTGGATTATTCGGCGACCAAGGGCGCCATCATGATTTTCACCAAGGGCCTGGCCAAGCAGCTGGCCAAGAAGGGCATCCGCGTGAACGCCGTCGCGCCGGGCCCGGTGTGGACACCGCTGCAGCCCAGTGGCGGCCAGCCGCCGGAAAAGCTGGTGACCTTCGGGTCGGATACACCCCTGGGCCGGCCGGGGCAGCCGGCGGAATTGGCGGCCCTCTACGTGCTGCTGGCCAGCAACGAGGACACCTTCTCCACCGGCCAGGTCTTCGGCGCCACGGGCGGTCACGGCGGGCCCTGAGGCCCGCCGTCCCAAAGGTCAGGCGACCTTGAGCACCACCTTGCCGCGCACGTGCTCATCCTCCAGCACATGCTCCGCCTCCGCCGCCTCATCCAGGGCGAAGACCTTGGCGACCTGCACCCGCACCCGGCCGGCGTCGATGAGGCGCCCGATCTCCGCCAACTGGCGGCCATCGGGGTGGGCGGTGTAGCGGGTGCCCTCCGCCCCGTGCTCCCTGGCCTTGTCGGCCGAGGGTTCGGTCAGTGTGGAAACCAGGATTCCACCTTGCTTCAGCACCGACCAGGACCGGTCCTGGGTCTCACCCGCCACCAAGTCATAAACCAGATCGATGTCCGACACTTCGTCTTCGAAGCGCTGGTTCTTGTAGTCGATGGCCTTGTCCACGCCCAGCGACCGCACCCATTCCAGATCTCCTTCGGAACAGGTGGCGTAGACCGTGGCACCACGGGCCTTCGCGAACTGTACGGCGAAATGGCCCACGCCACCCGCTGCGCCGTGGACCAGCACCCGTTGCCCGCCCTTCAGTCGGCCATGGTCGAACAGGCCCTGCCAGGCCGTCAGGGCCGCCAGCGGGACGGCGGCGGCCTGGATGGCGTCCAGCCCCGCCGGCTTGGGCGCGCAGTGGGCGACGTTGGCCACCACGTATTCGGCATAGCCGCCCCGGTCGGTGGGCAACATGGCGAAGACCGCGTCCCCTTCCGCGTAGCCGGTGACGGCGCGGCCGCACTTCTCGACCGTCCCGCACATGTCGCGGCCCAGGGTCAGGGGCAACTGGTCGGCCGGCAGGTATTTGCCGTTGCGGATCTTGTAGTCGACGGGGTTCACGCTGGCCGCCTGCACCCGGACCAGCACCTCATAGTCGCCGGGCTCGGGCTTGGGCACATCTTCCAGCGTCAGAACCTCGGTCCCGCCAAAGCTGTGGATACGCACCGCCTGCATCGGAGCCTCCTCTTTTGGATGGGGTATGGGAGCGGCAAAACCCGCCATCGCGATCATGGTTCCGCTGCGGCGACGGGAACCAAGCCGGCACTGCGGGGTTCAAAAGCGGCATCGTGGCAGTTGGCCGGTTGGGTAAAGGGGACGACATGCGACATCAGGGAAACGCCGACGTCAGCCGGCGCGGACTGTTGCTTGGGGCGGCGGCCTCCGCCGCCTTGACGGCGACGCCGCGTCACGGCCAGGCTATGCCCGCCGACGGCAATATGCCGCCGGCCCCCCATCCCGGCCCGGTGCCCAATATGAACCCTGTGATGAGCCGCGTGTCCCTTACCGTGAACGGCACGGCGCGGACACTGGAGGTGGACACCCGCACCACCCTGCTGGACGCGTTGCGGGAGCATCTGCGCCTGACCGGCACCAAGAAGGGCTGCGACCATGGCCAATGCGGCGCCTGCACCGTCATCGTCGATGGCCGGCGCATCAATTCCTGCCTGACCCTGGCCGTCATGCATGAGGGCGGCAGCGTCACGACGGTGGAGGGGCTGGGCACGCCGGCCAAGCTGCACCCGATGCAGGCCGCCTTCGTCAAGCACGACGGGTACCAGTGCGGCTATTGCACGCCGGGCCAGATCTGTTCCGCCGTCGCCGTGCTGGAGGAGATCGAGGCCGGCATCCCCAGCCATGTCACCGCCAGCCTGACGGATGCGCCCCAGGTGACGAACGACGAGATGCGGGAACGCATGAGCGGCAACATCTGCCGTTGCGGCGCCTATTCCAACATCCTGGAGGCCATGGCCGAGGTGGCCGGCCAGAAGATGGCGGGCCACCGAAACGGGAGGGATCCGGCATGAGGCCCTTCACCTATGAGCGCGCCACGTCCCCGGCCGACGCCGCGGCCAAGGCGGCCAGCATCCCCGGCGCCCGCTTCATCGCCGGCGGCACCAATCTTCTGGACCTGATGAAGCTGCAGATCGAGACGCCGGCCCATCTGATCGACGTGAACGGCCTGGGCCTGGACAAGATCGAGGACACACCGGACGGCGGCCTGCGCGTCGGCGCGCTGGTGCGCAACACCGACCTGGCGGCCGACATGCGGGTGCGCCAGCATTATGGGGTGTTGAGCCGGGCCCTGGTGGCCGGCGCCTCCGGCCAGTTGCGCAATGTCGCCACCACGGCCGGCAACCTGTTGCAGCGGACCCGCTGCCCCTATTTCTACGACCCCAACCAGCCCTGCAACAAGCGCCAGCCGGGCAGCGGCTGTTCCGCCATCGGTGGTGTCAGCCGCCAGTTGGGTATCGTCGGCACCAGCGAGGCCTGCATCGCCACCCATCCCAGCGACATGGCCGTGGCTATGCGGGTGCTGGACGCGACGGTGGAGACGGTGCGGCCTGGCGGCGCCATGCGCCGCATTCCCATCGCCGACCTGCACCGCCTGCCGGGCGACAGCCCTCATGTGGAAACGACGCTGGAGCGGGGGGAGCTGATCACGGCCGTGACCCTGCCCAAGCCCGTGGGCGGCGCGCAGATCTATCACAAGGTGCGCGACCGCGCCTCTTACGCCTTCGCGCTGGTCTCCGTCGCCGCCATCGTGCACCCCGACGGCACGGGCCGGGTGGCGCTAGGCGGCGTGGCGCCCAAGCCCTGGCGGGTGGAGGCGGCGGAGGCGCACATGAAACAGGGCGCCAAGGTGGTCACCGCCGGCCTGCTGGCCGATGCCCGGCCCACGGACGACAACAGGTTCAAGGTTCGGCTGGCCGAACGCACGCTGGCCGCCGTGCTGGCCGAGGCGAGGGGGTGACGCCATGAAGTTCGACACGCCCGCCGCCGCCAATCCCATCGACCAGCTGAAGGTCGTGGGCAAGGCCACCGACCGGATCGACGGGCCGCTGAAGACCACGGGCACCGCGCCCTACGCCTATGAGCGGCACGACGTGGTGGCCAACCAGGCCTACGGTTTCATCCTGGGGTCCGCCATCGCCAAGGGCCGCATCACCCGCATGGATGTCGCCGCCGCCAAGGCCGCCCCCGGCGTCGTCGCCGTCGTGACGGCGGAGAACGCGGGCACGCTGGGCAAGGGCAAGTGGAACACCGCCGCCCTACTGGGCGGGCCGGACATCCAGCACTACCACCAAGCCATCGCCTTGGTGGTGGCCGAGACGTTCGAGCAGGCGCGCGATGCCGCCGGCCTGATCAAGGTGGACTATCAGGCGGAGGCCGGGGCCTTCGACCTGGCCGCCGCCCGGGACGGGGCGACGGTGGCCAAGGGGGAGCCGGACAGCACGGTGGGCGATTTCAACGGCGCCTTCGCCACGGCGCCGATGCGGTTGGACGCCACCTACACCACGCCCGACCAGGGCCACGCGATGATGGAGCCGCACGCCACCATCGCCACCTGGAATGGTGACAAGCTGACCCTGTGGACCGCCAACCAGATGATCAACTGGGGCGTCAAGGACGTCTCGCAAACCCTTAACATACCTCAGGAAAATATCCGCCTGATTTCGCCCTACATCGGGGGCGGCTTCGGCGGCAAGCTGTTCGTGCGCAGCGATGCCCTGATGGCGGCGTTGGGTGCCAGGATCGCCGGGCGGCCGGTGAGGGTGGCGCTGACCCGCCCCTTGATGTTCAACAACACCACCCACCGTCCCGCCACCATCCAGCGCATCCGCATCGGCGCCACGCGTGAGGGTAAGATCACCGCCATCGGCCATGAAAGCTGGTCCGGCGACCTTCCGGGCGGCAAGCCGGAGACGGCGGTGCAGCAGACCCGCCTGCTGTACGCTGGGGCGAACCGCCTGACCGCCATGCGCCTGGCCGTGCTGGACCTGCCGGAAGGCAACGCCATGCGTGCCCCAGGCGAGGCGCCCGGACTGATGGCGCTGGAGGTCGCCATGGATGAGATGGCGGAAAAGCTGGGCATGGATCCCATCAAGTTCCGCATCCTGAACGACACGCAGGAGGATCCAGAAAAGCCGGGCCGCCCCTTCTCGCAACGCCAGCTTATCGCCTGCCTGCAACAGGGGGCCGAGCGCTTCGGCTGGTCCAAGCGCAACCCGAAACCGGCCAGCGTGCGCGAGGGCCGCTGGCTGGTGGGCATGGGGGTGGCGGCGGGCTTCCGCAACAACTTGGTGACCAAATCCGCCGCCCGCGTGCGGCTAGACGCTCAGGGCATGGTGACGGTGGAAACGGACATGACCGACATCGGCACCGGCACCTACACCATCATCGCCCAGACGGCGGCGGAAACCATGGGTGTGCCGCTGGAAAAGGTGGCGGTGCGCCTGGGCGACAGCAGCTTCCCCGTCTCGTGCGGCTCGGGCGGGCAGTGGGGCGCCAACAACGCGACGGCGGGCGTCTATGCCGCGTGCATGAAGCTGCGGCAGGCCGTGGCGGGCAAGCTGGGCTTCAACGCCGCCGAGCCTCACTTCGCCGACGGCCATGTCTCATCCGGCGGACACACCGTATCGCTGGCCCAGGCCGCCAAGGACGGTGACCTGGTGGCGGAAGACCTGATCGAATACGGCGACCTGGACAAGAAGTACCAGCAATCGACCTTCGCCGGCCATTTCGTGGAGGTGGCGGTGGACAGCGCCACGGGCGAGATACGGCTGCGCCGCATGCTGGCGGTCTGCGCCGCCGGACGCATCCTGAACCCCAAATCGGCCCGCAGCCAGGTCATCGGCGCCATGACCATGGGGGCGGGGGCGGCCCTGATGGAGGAACTGGCGGTGGACAAGCGGCGGGGCTTCTTCGTCAACCACGACCTGGCGGGCTACGAAGTGCCCGTGCATGCCGACATCCCGCACCAGGATGTGGTCTTCCTGGATGAGGTGGACCCCATCTCCTCCCCCATGAAAGCCAAGGGGGTGGGTGAGCTGGGCATCTGCGGCGTGGGGGCGGCGGTGGCCAACGCCATCTACAACGCCACCGGCGTGCGGGTGCGCGACTATCCCATCACCCTGGACAAGGTCCTGGACCACCTGCCGGAGGTGACCTGAGGCGTTGCCTCCACCCCGCCCGGCCCCGTACAAGGCGCGTGGTAGCCTTATCGTGGGAACGGGTGGGATGATGCGGGCGGGTTTGCTTGTCGGGGCATGGGCGATGGTGATGGCGGCGGGGACCGCCCTGGCGGATGAGGCGCCCCATACGCCCATGGCCCCGATCACCCTGAACCAGACAGGCCTGGAAAGCGCCGGCCCCAAGCTCGCCATCCTGGCGGACCCGGCGACCGTCCCCCTGGACTGGCGCCTGGTGGACGCCCAGGGCGCGGTGGTGGCGCAGGGCAAGACGCGGGTATACGGCGATGACGCCGCCTCCGGCCGGCATGTGCACCAGATCGACTTTTCCCAGGTGCGTCAGGCGGGCCAAGGCTACCGCCTGACGGTCGGCGACAGGGCCAGCCGGCCCTTCGCCCTGACTGCGGCGCCGGACGGGCGGCTGTTGCGGGCCAGCTTGTCCTTCTTCTATCAGCAGCGCAGCGGCGTGCCCATCGAGGCGGCGCTGGTGGAACGGCCGGACCTGGCGCGCCCGGCGGGCCATCGTCCCGACAGGGCCACCTGCTTCAACCTGGCCGATCCCAAGGGCCAGGTCTGGCCGGGCTGCGACTACACCCTGGACGCCAGCGGCGGCTGGTACGACGCCGGTGACCAGGGCAAGTACGTGGTGAACGGCGGCATCTCCGTCTGGACGTTGGTCAACGCCTATGAGCGCGCCCGTCTGCTGAACCGCACCCGCGCCCTGGCGCAGGTGGCGGACGGCACGCTGGCGGTGCCTGAGCACGGCAACGGCGTGCCCGACATCCTGGATGAGGCGCGGTTCGAATTGGAATTCCTGCTGTCCATGCAGGTGCCGGACGGTAAGAGCCTGGAGGTGCCGATTGGCGACCAGAGGGGCAACGCCGGCCATTACGTCCTGACCCGCATCGATGCCGGTGGCCTGGCGCACCAGAAGATCGCGGACGCCCATTGGACGGGCCTGCCCACCGCCCCGGCCGACGACCATGTCACCCGCTATCTCTACTACCCCACCACCGGCGCCAGCCTGAACCTGGCCGCGGTGGCGGCGCAGGCGGCACGGGTGTGGAAGGACATCGACCCCGCCTTCGCCGTGCGCTGCCTGGCCGCCGCCCGCCGCGCCTTCGCCGCCGCGCAGCGCCACCCCTACATCCTGGCCCAGGTGGCCTTTGACGGCAGCGGCGGCTATGGCGACCCGCACCTGGCGGATGAGGTCTATTGGGCGGCGGCGGAGCTGTATGCCACCACCGGCGACGCCGCCTACCTGGCCACGGTGCGCGCCTCGCCCTATTTCACCGGGGCCGAGGGCACGGGCGACCTGAGCTGGGGCTCCGTCGCCACGGCGGGGGCGCTGACCCTGGCGCTGTCGGACAGGCTGGGCGCGGCCGAGCGCAACCGGGTGCGGGCGCAATTGCTGGCCCTGGCCGACCGCTACCTGGCGGATGAGGACAAGACCGGCTACCGGCTGCCCTTCGCGCCGACGGCCTACCCTTGGGGCTCCAACGGGGCCATCCTCAACCGCGCCATGGTGCTGGGTGTCGCCCATGACCTGACGGGCAAGGCCGCCTACCGCACGGCGGTGGTGGATGCCATCGACTATGTGCTGGGCCGCAACCCGCTGGACCGGTCCTTCGTCACCGGTTTCGGCGCCCGGCCCATGGAACACCCGCACCATCGCTTCTGGGCGCGGCAGGTGGACGCGCGCAATCCGGTGCCACCCTCTGGCGTCCTGTCCGGCGGGCCCAACTCATCGGCCATGGATGACACGGTGGCGAAGACCTTGAAGGGCACGTGCGCGCCGCAGACCTGCTGGGTCGACGACCTGCGCGCCTACACGATGAATGAGGTCACCATCAACTGGAACGCGCCGCTGGCCTGGGTGGCGCTGTGGCTGGATGACACGGCGGACTGATGCCCATGTCGCCGTCGGCAAGGCCAGGGTGAAGGCCTTGCGACGTCGCAAGGCCCCTGGTTCACGCCTCAGATGAGGCCATCTGAAGCGATCGCTCTATACCGGCTGCTCGTTGCCGAAGGCCGCCACCTCGGCCACCAGGCCGGTCACCGCCAGCCGGACCAGCTGGCCACCCTTTTCCGGCGTGGCCAGCGCGGGGTCGGAGCCCATGCGGCCGTCCGGGTGCCGGGCTCGGAAGTCCAGCGCCTCCCGGATGGGGCCGGAACCGGCGATCTTGGGCGTGTACTCGGCGGATTTGATGGCGTCCGGATAGGCCCACTGCGTCACCGCGATTTCCGACGGGGTGGCATGGCTGCCGTGGCCGGCGGGAAACAGCTGCTGCGCCAGGGCGTTGACGCCGGGCAGATCCCACCAGTTGCGCAGCTTGAGGGCGAAGCCGGCGCGGCGCTTGGCGAAGCTGGCCTCGGCATACAGTTCGGAGAAGGCGGCCTCGATGGTGGCGACGTTGCCGCCATGGCCGTTCAGGAAATAGATGCGCTCGAAACCGTGCACGGCCAGGGACCGTACCCAATCGCCGATGGCCGCCATGAAGGTGGAGGGGCGCAGGCTGATGGTGCCGGGGAAGCCCAGATGATGCTGGGCCATGCCGATGTTGAAGGTGGGCCCCACCAGGATGTCGGCGCCGCCCTTGTGCGCCTCATGCGCGATGATCTCGGGGCACAGCCAGTCCGTGCCCAGCAGGCCGGTGGGGCCGTGCTGCTCGTTGGAGCCGATGGGGATGACGATGGTCTTGGAGCGTTCCAGGTGGCGCTCGGTCTCCGACCAGGTGGACAGGTGCAACAGCATGGGCTCGTTCCTCAAAACCTTGGTTGGCCGCCACCATAGGGGCGGCCGCCGGCAAAGGCATCCCAAAAGCACCCTTGGGAACCGCGACACCACCTTGGCGGTTGGCAGGGGGAGGGGGATGAACGCTGGGTTTGCCGGGTGGGGGCTTGCCGGGTGGGGCTTGTTAAGCGGAACCTGCTCCAAGGATTGGGCCATGCGACGGGCATTCAAGATAATCGGCTGGTCCCTGGGCGTGCTGGTGGTGTTGGTGCTGCTGGCCGGAACGGGGGTGTATTTCTTCGTCACGTCCGACTATGTGCGCGCCCAGTTGGAAAATCGGGCCGACGCCTTTTCCGGGCGCAAGACCAGGATCGGCAAGATCGCCGTCCACTGGGGCTGGGTCACCCACATCCTGCTGGATGACGTGCAGGTCTCCAACACCGACTGGGGCCAGGCGCCGCACCTGTTCACGGCCAAGCAGATCGAGTTGGATATCGAGCTCAAGCCCCTGCTGCTTCACCGCGACCTGGTGTTCCCCGAGTTGATCCTGCGCCAGCCCGTGGTGGCGCTGGAGAAGAACGACCAGGACCAATGGAACTGGAGCCCCGGGGAAAGCCCCGTGGCCAGCGGCACCGTCAACCAGTTGAAGCCCGAAAGCCGGGATGAGGTGCCGCTGATCGGCCGGCTGGAGATCGACGACGGCCATGTCAGTTATCGCGACGCCAAGCGCAAGCTGAACCTGGACGGCACGGTGCAGACGGCCACCGGCCAGGCGCCCGCCGAACCCAAGGCCGAGCTGGACCTGAAGGGCAGCATTGAGAATCAGCCCCTGACCGTGCATTTCGTGGGTGGCAGCGTCCTGATGCTGCGTGACACCGATCAGCCGTATCCCGTTGACCTGAAGGTCGACTACGGCGCCACCAAGCTGACGGTGAACGGCACCTTGCAGGACCCCTTCCAGTTCACCGGATCCAACGTGCAGGTGGCGCTGTCCGGCCCCAACCTCGCGGACATCTTCCCCCTGTTGGGCATCCCGGGGCCGCCCACGCCGCCCTACCGCATCACGGGCAAGCTGACGCATGAGCCCGGCGTCTGGCGGGTGGTGGACATGGCCTGGCACGCGGGCGACAGCGACCTGGCCGGGGACATCGCCATCGACCACCACGCCAAACCCTCTTTCCTGACGGCGCACCTCACCTCCGACCATCTGGCCTTCGCCGACCTGGCCCCCCTGGTGGGCGCCACGCCCGGCGCCAAGGGCAACGTCTCGGCGGAGCAGAAGAAGACCCAGGCCCAGCTGGAGGCGACGGGGAACCTGTTCCCCGACGTGCCGCTGAAGATGGAACGGCTGCGGGCCATGAACATGGACGTCAGCCTGGACGCGCACCACGTGGTGGCCCCGGACTACCTGCCGGTGACGGCCCTGAACTTCCGTGTCCTTGTCCGGGATGGGCAGGCGATGGTGGACCCGTTGCGCATGAGCGTGGCCGGCGGCACCCTGGCCGGCACCATGGCGCTGGACGCCCGCACCGACAATCCGCAGACCCGCGCCAACCTGTCCTACCAGGATGTGGACCTGAAAACCTTCTTCCGGGGCTCCGACTATTTCGACACCACCAAGGGCAAGTTGCGGGGCCGGGTGCAACTGGTGGGTAACGGCCATTCCCTGGCGGAGGTCATGGGATCGGCCACCGGCAATGTCGTCGTCACCATGTCCGGTGGCACCATCAGCTCCCTGATGGTCAGCCTGGCCGGCCTGCAGATCGCGGACGCCCTGGTGCTGTACATCACCGGCGACGACCAGATCCCCATCCGCTGCGCCCTGGGCCGCCTGAACTTCAACCACGGCCAGGTGGCCTTCGACCGCACCTTGATGGACACCCGAAAATCCGTGGTCCACGTCAATGGCGAAGTGCGGTTGAAGACGCAGGAGGTGGATACCGAGGTCACGGCCGACACCAAAAAGTTCGATCTTCTGGACCTGCACGCCCCCGTGGTGGTCAGGGGCAAGATCCGCTCCCCGCGCATCACCATCGGCCGCCTTATCCCCATCCCGCTGCCCGACTTCGGCGGCGCCGACGACGTGGATTGCGACGGCCTGACGCGCCAGTTGCTGGCGGCCGAGTAGCTAGCCGGCCCCTTGGCCCAGCCGGATGCGCATGACGCAGCCGGGCTGGCCGTCCTCGACCTCCAGGTGGAAGCCGTGCAACTGGACCACGGCGGCCACCAGGCTGAGGCCCAGGCCGTTGCCGGGCGTGTGGCGGGCGTCGTCGCCGCGGGTGAAGCGGCGGAACATCATGTCCCGCTGTGCGGATGTGATTCCGGGCCCGGTGTCGCGGACCACGATCTCCGGCGCCTGTCCCGCCTCTTGCCGCAGGGTCAGGCTGACGGCGCCGCCCGCCCCGCCATACTTGATGGCCGTGAACTTGATGGCGTTGTCCAGCAGGTTGCCCAGCGCCTCGAACAGCAGGTCGGCGTCGCCGGTGACGGAGCCGACCGGGTGGACGTCGGCGGCGAAGGCTAGGCCCTGGGCGCTGGCCAGCGGTTCATACAGCTCGGCGGCGGCGGTGGCCAGGGCCACGGGATCGACGGGGGCGAAGGCGGCGCGGCGGCGGCCGTCCTCCACCTCCGCGATGCGCAGCAGGGCGCGGAAGGTCGCCAGGATCTGGTCGGCGTCGCTGATGGCGTCTTCCATGGCGGCGCGGTGCGCCTCGACATCGCCGCCCCGGCGCAGGGCGCCCTCCAGCCGGGTGCGCAGGCGGGTTAGGGGGGTGCGCAGATCGTGGGCGATGTTGTCGCCCGCCGCCTTCACGTCGCCGATCAGCCCTTCGATCTTGCCCAGCATGGCGTTGACGATGGCGGCCAGCTTGTCGAAGTCGTCGCTGGATCCGCGCGTCGGCAGGCGCTGCGACAGGTCGCCCGCCATGATGGTGGCGCTGGCGCGGTGGATGGCCTCGATGCGGCGCAAGGTGCCGAAGCTCAGCGCCAGGCCGCCCGCCAGGGCCAGGCCGACGCTGCCCACCAGGCCGGCCGCCATGGCCCGCAGGATCAGCTCGCGCACCTCATGCACCTCATCGGTGCGCAGGGCCAGCACCAGCACGCCGCCGCCCGGCAGGCGGTGGGCCAGCCCCCGCGCCTTGTGGTGGTGCTCCGGCGCCGGGCCGGCGCCATGGGGGAGGGCGTGGACCTTGCCGTCGGCGTCCGTCAATTCCGGTGGCAGGGCCGGCAGGTTGCCGGCCAGGACGTGGCCATCGGGGGCCAGCAGCAGGGCCTTCCAATATCCCCGACCGTCGCTGTCCACCAGGCTGTCGATATGGGCGGACTGCTCCGGCACCGCGGTGCGCAGGAATTCCTCCGTCTCACGCACCAGCGTGTCGTCCAGCCGCCGGGTCAGGAACACGCCCGTCCGCCAATAGACGAAGCCCAGCACCAGCAGCACGGCGGTGATCATCAGCACGCCGAACAGCAGGGTCATGCGGAAGGCCGTGGTGCGCGGCAGGTCCGCCAGGCGAGGCCGGTCAATCCGGGGCATGCAGGCGCCAGCCCCCGCCGCGCACGGTGCGGATCATCGGGTCCTCGTTATCCCAGTCCACCTTGCGCCGCAGGCGGCCGATATGCACGTCGATGACGTTGGTGCCGGGATCGAAGCTGTATTCCCATACCGCCTGGTACAGCATGCTGCGGGTCAGGGTCTGTTCCGCGTTGCGCATGAAGTATTCCAGCAAGCGGAATTCACGCGGTGTCAGGTCCAGGTCGCGCGCCCCGCGCGTGGCCCGCCGGTCCATCAGGTCCATGACCAGGGGGCCCACCTGCAGCAGAGTGCCGGCCGGCTTGTCCGCCCGGCGGCGGGCCAGGGCCATGACCCGCGCCACCAGCTCCGCCAGGGCGAAGGGCTTGGTCAGGTAATCATCGCCACCGGCGCGCAGGCCGCGCACCTTGTCATCCACCCCGTCTAGGGCGCTGACCACCAGCACGGGCGTGGTCACCCCCTCCCGCCGCAGGTCGGCCAGCAAGGTCAGGCCGTCCAGGCCCGGCAGCAGGCGGTCCAGGGTGATGGCGTCGTAATGGCCGCCGCGCGCCGCCGCCAAGCCGGCGGGACCATCGGCGCGAAGGTCGACGGCATAGCCTTCGGCCTTCAGCGCGTCGACGATCTCGCGCGCCGTCCGCTCCTCATCCTCGATCACCAATATCCTGGGCATGGGCGGGCAACTCTGGCTGGGCACTCTCAGGGCGTGTCGGCGCACGATAGCGGCCTTGACGCCGTGGGGCACCAGGGCAGACGGGGCCCTAACGCAAAAGTTAGCGTTTCCCTGACCAGGATGCGGTTATTGAGCAGGGGGTTTCATCGCTTGGACATCCCCATCATGCCCCGTCGCCTCTCCGTCGCCGCCATCGCCCTCCTGTCCGCCGGCCTTGCCACCGTGGGAGCGGCCGGCGCAGCCGACGCGCCTTACCGCAAGGCCGTCAGCATCGCCGCCCCCGATGGGCCGTGGGACTATGCCAGCGTGGATGCCGATGCCCGCCGGCTGTACGTGGCCCGGGGCGACGGCGTGCTGGCGCTGGACCTGGACAGCGGCCGGCTGACGCCCACCCTGGTGCCGGGCCAGCGCGTGCACGGCGTCCTGCCGCTGGGCGGCGGCCTGGCCGTCAGCACCAACGGCGACAGCAACACCGCCACCCTGTTCAACACCGCCGACGGCACCGTGCTGGCCAGCCTGCCCACCGGGACCAAGCCGGACGCCGTGGTCCAGGCCGGCAAGCTGGTGGCGGTGATGGACGGCAAGCAGGGCGACATCACCCTGATCGATCCGGCCGCCCGTGCCGTCGTCGGCCACATCGCCGTGGGCGGGGCGCTGGAATTCGCGGCGGCGGATGCGCAGGGGCATCTCTACGTCAACGTGGAGGACAGGAACGAACTGGTGGTGATCGACCTGCCCGGCCATGCCGTGCTGACGCGGCGACCGCTGGCGAATTGCGATGGCCCCACCGGACTGGCCTTGGACCCGGCCACGGGCGTCCTGGTCACCGCCTGTTCCAGCGGGCGGGCCGTGGCGATGAACGCCGCCGACGGCCATGTCCTGGCCAGCCTGTCCATCGGCCAGGGCGCTGACGCCGTCATCCTGGACGCCAGGAACCACCGCTTCCTGATCCCGTGCGGCCATGACGGCGTGCTGACGGTGCTGAGTCAGGATGCCCGCGGCGTGCCCGCCGTCACCGCCGTGGTGCCGACGGAGAAGGGGGCCCGCACCGGCGCCTTGGATCCGGTGGTCGGCCGCGTCTATCTGCCGACGGCGACCTTCGAGGCCGCGAAGGCGGGCGGGCGTCCGGCCATGGTGCCCGGCAGCTTCCATGTGCTGGTGCTGGAACCAGCCCAGTGAAGCGGGCCGTCATTCATGACAAATGCGTGAGTGTCGAAGACTAACTGAAAAGTCAATGGTGGGTGGTCCCGTCTTCTGGCGTCGTGCCTCCCTGATTTCGCGACCTCTTCTTCCAGAACACACCGCATGATCCCATCACGCTTGACATCAAGGGGCTTGGCCAGCTTGCTGGCCCTGTCCTGCCTGGCCGGCTGCGCCAGCTACAGCCCGGCCCCCTTGCCCGATGCGCCTGATCTGGCGCAGGGCCTGGCGGGCATTACCGTCGATGCTGCCGCCATGCCCCTGCCGGCCCTGCGCCGCCACACGGTCGACCCGGCCCGGCCGCTGGACGTCGATGCGGTGGCCATGGTGGCCGTGGCCCGCAATCCTGAGCTGAAGGCCGCCCGCGCCCAGCATGGCGTGGCGGTGGCGGAGGCGTTCACGGCGGGCCTGCTGCCCAACCCCCAGCTGTCGGTGGATTACGGCTTCCTCACCTCGGGCCCCGCGGTGATGGACGCCTTCACCATCGGCCTGATGCAGGACGTCATGCCCTTCCTCACCCGCTCTTCACGCAAAAACGCGGCGGCGGCCACCCTGCGCGGGGTGGATCTGGACCTGCTGTGGCAGGAATGGCAGGTGGTGTCCCAGGCGCGGCTGCTGGTGGTGCGGGCCCAGGCCTTCGAGCGCCAGCGTGCCGTGTTGGAGGCCAACCGCGCCCTGTTCGCCGACCGCTACCGCCGCACCAACACGGCCATGGGCCGGGGGGACGAGACCCTGCCCAACGTCGTCAGCGACCTGGCGGCGTTGAACGGCGTGGAGACTCAGCTGCATGACCTGGACCAGCAGGCCCTGCGCAACCGCCTGGACCTGAACGCCCTGTTGGGCCTGACGCCCGACGCCACCCTGGCCTTGGCGCCCCTGGCGGCGGATGACCTGACCCTGCCGCCGGCCGATCGCATCCGGGCCGATCTGCCCCAATTGGCCGGCCGCCGGCCCGACCTGCTGGCCCTGAAGGCGGGCTACCAGGCCCAGGAGGAGGCGGTGTGGCAGGCGGTGCTGGGCCAGTTCCCCGGCCTTGGCATCGGCAGCAACCGCGCCCGTGACACCTCCAACGTCAAGACGCAGAGCCTGGCGCTGTCCATCAGCCTGCCGCTGTTCGACGGCAACCAGGGCGCCATCGCCACCCAGCGCGCCACACGGGAGCAGCTGCGCCAGGACTATCAGGCGCGCCTGGACGCCGCCGTGGCCAGTGTCGGCCAGGGCCTGCTGGCCCTGGACCAGCTGCAGGCCCAGGTGCTGGCGACCGGCGACAGCATCGCCACCCTGGAACGGGCGGCGGCCGACGCCGACGCCGCCTTCCGCGCCGGCAGCCTGGATGAACGCACCTTCGCCGACTTGCAGGGCGCCCTGCTGTCCCGCCGGCTGGAGGCGCTTAGGCTGGACCAGGCGGTGCAGGAACAGCGCGTCGACCTCATGACCCTGATCGGCGGCGACCTGCCGGAAAACCTGGCCACGGCCCCAGACGCGACCAAGAAAGCGACCCCATGACCAAGTTCGCCCCGCGCGCCACGCTGCTGGCCGTGACCCTGCTGGCCACCACCCTGCTGGCCACCACCCTGCTGGTCGGCGGCGCCCATGCCGCCGAGGAACCGGCCGCCATCGTCACCGTGCGCACCGCCCCCCTGGCCCGCCAGGCGGTCAGCGTCACCGTCGGCGGTTACGGCACCCTGACGCCGGACAGCGACGCCCTGGTCACCATCAGCTTTCAGCGGGCGGGGCAGGTGGCCCGCGTGCTGGTGCGGCCGGGCCAGCCGGTGGCCAAGGGCGCCCCCCTGATGGACCTGGTGACGGATCCCGCGGCCGCCGCCGGCTATGCCAAGGCGCGCTCCGCCCTGATCTTCGCCACGGGGGAACTGGAGCGGGCGCGCGCCCTCCGCGACCAGCACTTGGCGACCAATTCCCAAGTGGCGGCGGCGGAGCAGGCGGAACGGGACGCGCGCAGCGCGCTGGAGGCGGAGCAGCGCCTGGGCACCGACCATGCCGCCGAAACCCTGGCCGCCCCCTTCGACGGCTATGTCGACAGCATCCCCGTGTCCCTGGGTGATCGCATCCAGCCCGGCGCACCCGTGGTGCGGCTGGGCCGGGGCGCGGGTGTGCGCGTGGTGGCGGGTGTGGACCCGGCCGAGGTCGCCGCGATCAAGGTGGGTCAACCGGTGGCGGTGACGCCGCTGGTGGGGCCCGGCACCGCCCTCACCGGTATCGTGGCCGGCATTGCTGGCATGCTGAACCCCGCCACCCGCTGGGTGGACGTGACCGTCATCCTGGAGGGCGGCAGCGGCGCGCTGCCCGGCACACCGGCCCGCATCGCCGTCACCACCGACCGGCACGACGGCTATGTCGTCCCCCGGCAGGCGGTGCTGACGGATGAGGACGGCGCCTACCTGTTCCAGCTGGTGGGGGCCAAGGCCCGGCGCGTGGGTGTCGAAACCGGCGTGGAAGGCCCGGCCGGCACGGAAGTGAGCGGCGGCAAGCTGGACCCCAAGCTGCCGGTCATCATCCTGGGCAATTACGGCCTGGAGGATGGCGCCGCCGTCAAGGTCGAGGCGCCCAAAGGTGACGCGCCCAAGGCTGGGACCCCCAAGGCTGGAGACGGCGA
Organism: Nitrospirillum guaranorum; assembly: GCF_034653275.1. NCBI lineage: Bacteria > Pseudomonadati > Pseudomonadota > Alphaproteobacteria > Rhodospirillales > Azospirillaceae > Nitrospirillum > Nitrospirillum guaranorum. Next base: position 987,716 of record NZ_JAYEES010000001.1, read on the forward strand.
ATGACCGGCTTCACCGCATGGGTGGCCGCCCATCGCCGTTCCCTGTTGTGCCTGCTGGCCCTGCCGGTGCTGGCGGGCCTGATCATGGCGGTCCGGCTGCCCGTCACCCTGTTTCCCACCGTGACCTTCCCCCGGGTGCGCGTCTCGCTGGATGCCGGCGACCGGCCTGCGCCGCAGATGCTGCTGCTGGCCACCCGGCCGCTGGAACAGGCGGTGCACCGGGTCCCCGGGGTCACGGACGTGCGCTCCACCACCAGCCGGGGCAGCGCGGAACTGTCCATCACCTTCGCCTGGGGCACCGACATGACCACGGCGGAGCTGCAGGTGAACGCGGCGGTGGGGCAGGTGCTGCCCACCCTGCCGGCGGGCTCCACCGCCACCGTGCGGCGCATGGAACCCACGGTCTTCCCCATCATCGCCTACAGCCTGACCTCCGACACGCTGTCGCCCACGCGGCTGCGGGACCTGGCGCAGTTCCAGCTGCGCCCCCTGCTGGCCGGCATCGAGGGGGTGGCCGAGGTCGGTATCGCCGGCGGGGCGGAGCAGGAATTCCAGGTCATCGCTGACCCCGACCGGCTGCTGGCCCACGGCCTGGCCTTCGAGGACGTGGTCAAGGCGGTGGGCAACGCCAGCCTGGTGCAGGCCGTGGGCCGCATCGAGGATCATTACAAGTTGTTCCTGGTGGTGTCGGACAACAGCCTGACCGGCCTGGACGCCGTGCGCCATGTCGTCCTGTCCACCGGGGGCCTGTCCAGCGGGGCCCTGTCCAGTGGGGGCGGCGGTGTCGTGACGGTGGGCGACGTGGCCCAGGTGGTCGACGGCACCGTGCCGCAATGGACGCGGGTGACGGCCGGCGGCCGCGACGCCGTGCTGCTGAACGTCTATCAACAGCGCGACGGCAACAGCGTGCGCATCGCCCAGGCGGTGCATGACCGGCTGGCGGCGGCCAGCCTGCCCAAGGGTGTCGTGGTCAGCAACTGGTACGACCAGAGCCAGCTCGTGCTGGCCTCCGCCGCCAGCGTACGCGACGCCGTGCTGATCGGCATCGTGCTGGCGGCCCTGGTGCTGTGGCTGTTCCTGCGCGACGTGCGCATCACCCTGATCGCGGCATTGGTGGTGCCGGCGGCCCTGGCGGCCACGGTGGCGCTGCTGAGCGTCCTGCGTCTCAGCTTCAACATCATGACCCTGGGCGGCATGGCGGCGGCCGTGGGCCTGATCATCGACGACGCCATCGTCATGGTGGAGCACATCGTGCGCCGCCTGCGCGAGGGGCACGGTGATGGCGGCGGCGGCGTGCTGGCCGCCGCGCGGGAATTCACGCGGCCGCTGGCCGGCTCCAGCGCCGCCACCCTGGTCATCTTCGTGCCCCTGGCCTTCCTGGATGGCGTCACCGGCGCCTTTTTCCAGGCGCTGTCGCTGACCATGGCCTCCGGCCTTGCCTTTTCCTTCATCATCACCTGGCTGGCGGTGCCACTGGCGGTGGAACGGCTGGTGGACATCCATAAGCCGCATGGCGCGGGCAGGGTGCAGGCCTGGGTGGACGACCGCTACGGCCGCCTGTCGGCGCGCCTGCTGGCCCGGCCGTGGCTGGCGCTGGCCGGCCTTCTCCCCCTGATCATCCTGGGCGGCCTGGCTTACCGCGCCGTCGGGTCCGGCTTCATGCCCGACATGGACGAGGGCGGCTTCGTCCTGGACTATCGCAGCGCGCCGGGCACGGCCATCACCGAGACGGCCCGCCTGCTGCGTCAGGTCGATGCCATCCTGGCCAATACCCCCGATGTCGCCACCTGGTCCTGGCGCATCGGTGCCGGCCTGGGCGGAGAGTTGAACGAGCCCAACCGGGGCGATTATTTCGTGCGCCTGAAACCGACGGGCCGCCGCGACATCGATGAGGTCATCGCCGAGGTCCGGGCCCGCGTCGCCCACGAGGTGCCGGGCCTGGAGGTGGAGATCGCGCAACAGATGGAGGATCTGATCGGCGACCTGACGGCCGTGCCGCAGCCCATCGAGGTCAAGATCTTCGGCGACGACCCCGCCACCGTACTGCCCACGGCCCGCGCCGTGGCGGCGGCCCTGGCCAGGGTGGACGGCGTGGTCGACATCAAGGACGGCGTCAACCCGGCCGGCGACGCCCTGGACATCCGCGTGGATGCCGCCCGGGCGGCGGTGGAGGGCATGGACGTTGCGGGCGTCACCGCGGCCGTGGCCGATTATCTGCAGGGTGCGGTGGCGACGCAGCTGCCGCTGCAGACGGCGCTGGCCACTAAACAGGTTGGCGTGCGGGTCTGGGTGCCGGCGGCGGTGCGCACCACCGACACCGACGTGGCCAACCTGCGCCTGCGCGCGCCCGACGGCCACATGTTTCCCCTGAAGCGGGTGGCGGCGGTGGTGCCAGTGAGCGGGGAACCGGAGATCGGGCAGGAGAACCTGCAGGGCATGGTCGCCGTCACCGCCCGCATCGAGGGGCGCGATATGGGCTCCGTCGCGGCCGACGTCACCGCCCTGCTGGACAGCCAGCATCTGGTGAAGGCGCCCCTGCGCTATGAACTCGGCGGGCTGTACCAGCAGCAGCGCATCGCCTTCCGCGGCCTGCTGACCGTATTCGCCGCCGCCGTGGCCGCCGTCTTCGTCCTGCTGCTGTTCCTGTACGAAAGCTTCGTCACCGCCATCGTCATCCTGGCCATGCCACTGCTGGCGGCGGGGGCGGTGTTCGTCGGGCTGTGGCTGACCCGGACGGAACTGAACATCACCGCCATGATGGGCATGACCATGGTCGTCGGCATCGTGACGGAGGTGGCGATCTTCTTCTTCTCGGAATTCGAGGGCCTACCGGCGGGCATGCCGTTGGCGGAGCGGCTGTCCCAGGCCGGGCGCAACCGCTTCCGCCCCATCGCCATGACGACGCTGGCCGCCATGCTGACCCTGCTGCCGCTGGCTTTCGGGCTGGGCGAGGGGGCCGGCATGCAGCAGCCGCTGGCCATCGCCATCCTGTCCGGGTTGGCGGTACAGCTGCCGCTGGTGCTGCTGGTCATGCCCTGCCTGTACCGCCTGGCCACGCGCGGTGTCAGGACTTGACCAGGCCGGCCTCCAGGATGGCGCGGGCGTCCTCGGCGGCGCCCACGCCCAGGGGGCGGAAATGGCGGCCGCGCCGGTGGTTGTAGTCGATGAAGAAGGCCTCGATGTCTTCCAGCATCTGGCGGGACAGGACGGGCACGGGATCATCGGCGCTGGGTTCCCGCGCCTGATCCGGCACGCCCAGCAGACGATCGTTGCGCACCGTCTTGCCGCGCTGGTCCGTCTGCTCCGCCATGATGACGCCCAGCAGGCGCGTCTGGACCAGCAGGCCGGTGGGCAGCGGCGTGTCCAGCACCAACAGCAGATCCAGGGGATCGCCGTCCTGTCCTTCCGTTCCCGGAATGAAGCCGAAATTGTGGGGAAAGACCTGGCCCGGGGGCAGCAGGTAGCTGAGCGTGAAGAGGCCCAGCCCGGGCTCATACTTCAGCTTGCCGGGGCAGCCCTTGGGCGTCTCCAGCACGGTGTTGACCAGACCGCTTTCCGGATCGAAGGCGGGCAGGCGGTCCAGGGCCGGAACGGGGTGGGCGGCCTGCTCCATGGTCCCTCGCTCAGCCAAGGATGGGCCCGGCCTTGGGCACGGTCACGGTCATCACGCCGGGGCGGAACTCGGTCCGCACCAGCCGTGGATCGGGGCGGAACGGCAGCGGCACGCGTCGGGGGGACACCTCCGGCCCCCACAGGACCAGGGCCCGATCCTTCAGCGCCACGGCGAACGGGCCCGACAGCGCGTCCTCCGGCAGTTCGGTGAGGATGTAGAACGCCTCCTCCGCCTCCACGATGTCAATGCCAGGCACGTCAACGGTGGGCGCATCAATGGCGGGCACGTCGACGGCGGTGGCCGGGGTTGGGGCGGCCGGGCTGCCCAGGGCCCGGGCGATGGTGGTGCCGTGGTCGGTGGAATAGTGGGCCATGGCGGGCGCTCCGTCGGATGATGGCTGTTCATGGGTTCAAGAGCCGGGGCGGCCTTTCCGTTCCCGGAACGGCGCCGAAAACAATAGGCCGCAGGCACGGACGGGGGATGGGGTCGCTGGGCGGCCTGTGTTATGCTGGGCCCCGCCACTCCATCCAGCGGGGACCCGGTGCCCTCTGCCCTGAGCCTGTCCCAGGGGAGAGCGTGCGGGATTGCCACGCTCGCTTCGTTCGTCTCGCCTGCGGCACCGGGGCCTTGCCCGTGCCACCCGTGCCGGGGATCGCAACAGAGGGGAGGACGCCATGCCTGACGCCGTCAAAGCACCGTTTCCGCCGAACGACCGGACCAGCCAAGCCCTCTTCGGCAGCCTGCTGGCCGACAACGCCGCTTGGCTGGACGACATCCAGCACGCCTATGGCCGAATGACCCAGGGCGGCATGGCCTTCTTCCAGGAAATGGCCCGTTTCTGGGAAGTGCGGATGCACGAGGACAGGGAGGCCTGCGCCGAACTGCTGGCCTGCCGCACCCCGCAGGAACTGCAGGAATGCGGTCAGCGCTTCGCCCTGAAGGCCAGCCAGGATTATGCGGAGGGTATCAGCCGCCTGCTGCAGGTCAGCATCGGCGCGCTGGAGGGCGGGCACAAGGGCAACGGGGCACCGGCGGGGGACGCCGGGGGCGATGCCACCGCGGCGCCCGGGCAACCCAGGCGGGTCGCCTGACAGCCCGCGCCCTTGCCGGTCGCGCAACAGACCTGTGCGTCGACGCCGCGTTCAAAGCGGGCGCTGGTCCCATTATGTTCAGGCGGTCAGCAATTCGGGCGGCCGCCCCACCGCCGGTAGACGCCAGCGGCGGCCGCCCCATCGCCGGGACAGGACCCATATGCGCCAGCACCATGACCTCTATTCCTATGAGCCGGCCAAGGGCCATGGGTTGCCGCACGACCCGCTGAACTCCATGGTGGGGCCCCGTCCCATCGGCTGGATCTCCAGCAGGGGGCGGGATGGCAGCGTCAATCTGGCGCCCTACAGCTTCTTCAACCTGTTCAACTACCGCCCGCCCATCGTGGGCTTCTGCAGCACCAGCGCCAAGGACAGCCTGCGCAACGCGCAGGAAACGGGCGTCTTCGTCTGGAACCTGGCCACGCGCGACCTGGCGGAACAGATGAACGCCACCAGCGCCCCCGTGCCCTATGGGACCAATGAGTTCGAGGCCGCCGGCCTGACCCAGCTGCCGGCGGTTCAAATCGACGTGCCCCGCGTGGCCGAAAGCCCCGTCCATTTCGAATGCCGGGTGACGGACATCCACCGCCTGCGGCGCCATGACGGCACCGCCGTGGATTCCTGGCTGGTGATGGGGGAGGCCGTCGCCATCCATATCGCCCGCCACCTGATCGTCGACGGTGTCTTCGACACCTTCGGCGCCGGCATCATCCTGCGCGGCGGCGGCCCCTCGGCCTACGCCGCCATCACGCCCGACACCCGTTTCGACATGGACAGGCCGGGCGCCCCGCGCTGACGGATTGGGCGCGGACGAAAGGCTGTTGAGAACTATTCAATTACGGCCCGGCAGTCCGTTGTGGTACCGCAGCGCACGGTCCTTTGACCAAGCGTCGATCCACCTTGTCATCCCGGATGAAGCGGTGTCCTATGCCCCCGCTTGGGTCTTGTGCCGAAACATTGGGCTGGCAACACCATCACCGACAGGTAAGGTGTGCGGCCCGCCCGCGCTGTCTATTGAGGCTTCATGTCCACGTCGCCCGCTCTTCAATCGCCCGATGACGCCGCCGCTATCATGGATGGCCTGCGCCAGGCCATGCGCCGCCTGGCGGCCTCCGTCTCCGTGGTGACGCTGCGGGATGCGCACGGGGCGGCGGGCGCCACGGTCAGCGCCCTGTGTTCCCTGAGCTTCGAGCCGCCATCGGTGCTGATCGCGCTGAACCAGTCGGGCAGCATGCACGACCGCATCCTGGCGGTGGACACTTACGCCATCAACATCCTCTACGCCGACCAGGAGGAGATTTCGCGCACCTTCGGCGCCCCCAACCGGACGGCCGATTGCTTCAAGCCCGGCGTGTGGGAGGACATCATGGGCGCCCCCTGCCTGATCGGCGCGCAGTCCACCCTGATCTGCCGCCGCGCTGCCGAGTTGCCCCACGGCAGCCACCGCGTCATCGTGGGCGAGGTGCTGTGGACCCGCAGCCGGCCCGAGGTCAACCCGCTGCTCTATGCTGACGGCGGTTATCGCCGGCTGGGGTGAGGCCGGTTGAGCTGAGAGCACGCGATATCGCCAAAGGAAATCCCCGGGGAACGGGCGTCCCCCGGGGATTTTTGTTTTTAACTGCCAAAACTCGAGTTTGGACGGCCCCAGGGAAGGGAGGCCCCTGGGACCGTCGGGGGCACTGAACGGGGACTTAGAACTTGGCCCGGGCGCCGAAGATCACCTGCACGCCGGGGTAATAGATGCTGTAGGGCGAGTTGGAGTGGCCGAACAGCGTGACCAGCGGCTCGTTGGTGACGTTCAGGGCGTCCACGGTCAGGCGGATGCTGTCGTTGAAGAAGGGCAGCTGATAGCCCATGGACAGGTCCAGCTGGCCATGCGCCTCGGCGATCAGCGGCTCGTTGATGTTGTTCTGGGGGGCGTTGGCGGCCGTGGATTGGTCGTTCCAGACATAGTTCACGCTGAGCGACACGCCGTGGCCTTCATAATAGGCCTGCAGGTTGTAGCTGTAGGGCGCGATGCCGGTGGCGAACAGGCCGCTGTCCGAGCTCTGCTCGATATGCGTGCCGTTGGCGGAGAAGCCCAGGCCCTCGACGATGAAGTCCAGCGGCTGCACCCAGGTCAGCTCGATGCCCTGCAGCAGCAGCTTGCTGAGGTTCACCGGCTGGGTCAGCGTGACGGTCGCCACGTTCGGGCCGCCGCGCAGCAACAGGGCCTGCTGCTGGCTGGTCTGCAGGTCGCTGAAGTTGATGCCCAGGGCGGTGAAGGGCACCGTCTTCTGCGTGGTGACGGTGAAGCCGTCGATGTCCTTGCGGAACAGCGCGGCGCCGACGTAGCCCAGGCCGCCCGTATACCACTCGCCACCGATGTCGATGTTGTTGGAGGTGTAGGGCTTCAGGTTCGGGTTGCCGGCGCTGGCCACCTGCGCCGAGATGTCGGAGAAGGTGGTGCCGGGCAGCAGCTGGCTGGCGTCGGCCCGGGTGATGCTGCGCGAGGCCGAGGCGCGCAGCTTGACGTCGTCCGTCAGGCTATAGACCACGTTGGCCGAGGGCAGCACATCGCTGTACCCGGTGCTCAGCGTCTGGTCGACCAGCGCGCCGGACGCGGTCACCAACGGGCTGGTCACGGTCTGGTCGGTGTGGAAGTAGCGTAGGCCCATGTTGATGGCCACGTCATGGCCCAGCAAGGTGTCCTTGGCGTTGCCCTCGGCATAGCCGCCGAAGGTCTTCTCTGAGATGTTGCCGACGGAACCACCGGTCACGGCGCTGCGGGTCTGCGGCGCGGTTTGCTTGTAGTAGTCGTAGTTGGTGGCCTTCTCCAGCGCCGACAGGTTGGTCATGATCCACTGGGTGTACCCGACGTTGCCGCCGGCCAGGTGGCCGAAGTCGCTGATATTCATGGGCTGCAGGTACTGGCCGATCTGGGAATTCGGCACGGAACCCGACAGGCCGTCACAGGTGGCGCCGCAGACGGAGGTCTGGAAGGCCGTGCTGTTGTCGTAGGCGCGGATGATGCGGCTGGCCATGTCATAGGCGCCGCCGACCTTCAGGTTGACGTTGTCGTCGCCGTACTGGGTGTCGATGTGGGCGCCGCGCGTCGTGGTCTCGCGGTACACGTTCTGCACGTTCACGCGGTACCACTTCCAGCCCAGGTTCGGGTCGTTCAGGTCGCGGTTGGGCACGATGATGGGCTGGCCGTTGGCGCCGTTGGCCTGGTAGCTGACCACCAGGCCGGACTGCGCCGGCGTCTGCACGTCGAACTGCGGCTGCTCACGGAAGAAGGTGCTGTGGCCGTAGTTGACCTGGGCATCGACCTTGAAGTCCTTGGATGGCTTCCAGGTCAAGGTGGGGTTGATGTTGTAGAACTCGGTATGCTGGTTGAAGATGTCGTTTTCCAGGAAGAAGCTGGAATTGGCGAAGGTGCCCTGGGTCACGACGTTGTTGCTGTCGACGGTCAGGTTGAAGGGGACCATGCCGCCGGTCGAGGTGGGGCTGGTGCCCGGGCCGGAGTTGCGGACGTACCAGTTCATGTTCAGGCGCTGGTAGTCGCGATCGGACTGGGCCCACAGGCCGTCGATGGCGAAGTGCCATTCGTCGCTGGGACGGTATTCCAGGGACAAGAGGCTGGACACGCGCGAGCGGTCGCCGAAGGTGTAGCTGTTGCGGCCCAGCCGCGGGATCTGCGCGCTGCCCAGCTGCGGCAGGCTCAGGCCGGAGGTCTGCGCCAGGTTCACCGGCTGGCCGGCGGTCAGGCCGGCGACGTTCCGGGGCGCGTTCTGGGCGTAGACGAAACCGTTGCCGGTGCCGACGTCGCCGCTGCCGGCCGGCAGGTTGCCGTCGGTCCAGCCGATGGTCTCGAAGCCGTCGATGCGGGTCGTGGTCTTTACGCCGGACACGCCGACCAGGATGCCGAAGGGCCCCCAGGTGTGGCTGGCGACCATGGCGCCGCGCGGACTGACCTCGCCGTCGGCGTTGGTGTACTGGCCCTGGCCGATCAGGGTGACGTGGGTGCCCTCGTTATCGAAGGGGCGGGCGCTGTGCAGGTTCACGGTGCCGGCGATGCCGCCTTCCAGGGTGGAGGAGACTGGCGTCTTTTCCACGTCCAGGCGGGTGAACAGCTCGGACGGGAACAGGTCCAGGTCGACTTCACGGTTGGCGTTGCCGCCGTTGGTGCCGCCGTCCGACGCCACCGCGATCTGGGTGTTGTTCAGCAGCACCTTGGAGAAGCTGGGGCCGAGGCCGCGGATGGAGACTTGCACGCCTTCGCCGTCGATGTCGCGGTTCAGGTTCACGCCAGGGATGCGGTTCAGCGTTTCGGCCAGGTTGGTGGCCGGCAGCTTGCCGATGTCCTCGGCGAAGATGCTGTCGCCGAAGGCGACGGAATTGCGCTTCTGCTCGGTTGCGTCCAACAGGCTGCGCCGGATGCCGGTGACGGTGATTTCCTCCAGCGCGGCGTCATCGCCGGCCGAGGCCGTCTGCGCGTAGGCCTGCATCGACATCATGCCCAGCAGCGCGGAGCCGGCCAGGGCGGTGGTGGTCAGTAACGCCTTCCAGTTCTTTGAATATGCCATTTCTTTCCTCCCCTGATCGCCCGCGGCTCCCTCTCCGGATTGGGCGATCTGTTGTTAAGGCTCTGGTTTTGCGCGGCATTCCCGCGCGGGAATGGGTCAGCGGTAGCGGTAGAACGTCACCCGCTGGATCTGGAACTGATCGGGTGGCAGGCGGATGTGCCGGCCCTGGTGGGTCTGGTCGCCGTTCAGGTGGCGTCCCGATACCCAGCGCCCCTGCGCGTCGAACGTGCCCTCGACCGCCTTGTCGATGCCGGCCAGTGCCGGGCCATCGCCCTTGGGGCCGGGCTCGCCGGCGACGGTGACGATCAGGCCGCGGCCGGCGATCAGGTATTCCTCCGGCCCCGTCTGGATGATCAGGCCGCCATGGCTGGCGATGTCTTGCTCCGCCTTGGGCGTCCAGCTGTCGATGAAGCCGACGGTGAAACGGTAGTCGCCCAGGGTGCGTGTGACCGGGGCGTCCAGGACCGTGCCATCCTCCAGCACTCGGGGCTTGAAGCCAGCCATGCGGCCCAATCCCTGCGCCTTCAGGATGGCGGGGGTCAGCTGGCGCAGCAGGCCGTAGGCGTCGGTGATGGCCGCCTGGCTCTTGGGATCGGCGTTCTCGATGGAGAAGGGGCTGAAGCCGAAGGCGTCCAGGTTGCCGATGGCGTAGAAGGCGTTGGCCGGCACCTCGGGCGCCGTCACGTTGTTGGCCTCGGGAATGAACAGCGGGTTGTCCGCCCGCTTGTAGCGCCCGGCCAGGTCATTGAAATTGTGGAAGTAGATGTCGGGCCCGATCAGGTCCAGGCTGGGCGCGCCGGTCTTCCACACGTCGATCAGATGGGGCAGGGGGCCGCCGCTGGGATACTCGCCCGGCGTCTTGCCGGCCCGGTTCAGCGCCACGTTGACATACAGGGGCAGGGGGTAGGCCGCCTTGCCCGCGCGGGCGATGGCGTCGGCGTATTGGGCGTAGGACCAGGCGGTGAACACCTCCTGGCCCGCGTCGGCGTCGCCGAACACCTCGGCCCAGGTGCCGGCGGTCTTGGCGCCGTGGGCCTGCCACAGGGCGCGCAGTTCCGGTTCCACCGCCTTGTCCTCGCGCACGGTGCGCAGCAGGGCCTCCGGCACGGGCTGCGCCCAGGCGGCCTTGGCGGCATCGCCCCATTCGCGCGCCACCGGCAGCATGCCGATCTCATTCTCCACCTGCACCATCAGGACGGTGCCCTTGGCATCCACCGCCTTCAGATGCGCCATCAGGGCCGCGAAGGCCTTGGCGTCGGCGTCGCGGAGCGCCGGGGAGAAGGCGGAGAGGATCTCCACGCTGGCGCCATTGGCGGCACGCGCGCGCGGAAACCGGACCTGGTCGCGCTTCACCCAACCGGGCACGTAGGTGGACATGCTGTTCTTCCAGGCGCCGAACCACAGCAAGACCAGGTGCATGTCCTGGGCGCGGGCGTCGGCCAACAGCCCATCGACGGTGGAGAAGTCGAACGTGCCTTCCTTGTCCTCGATCAATTCCCAATAGACCGGCGACAGAACCGTGTTCAGGTTCATGGCCTTCAGCTTGGGCCAGTACTTGGCCATGTAGGGGCGGCTGGACGCGCTGGAGTTGCCCAGCTCACCCCCCAGCACCAGCAGCGGCTTGCCGTCCACCATAAAGCGGGCGGCGGTGCCCTGGTGATCCAGGGTGGGGGCGCCGAGGGCGATGGGGGAGCACACCCCGGTCGACAGCGCGACCAGGCTGGCGGCCAGTGTCAACCGCCAGGTTTTGGTGTGCCGGCCGGTGGCCGAATACAGGCGTCCCATTCCGCTCCCCTCCCTCAAGCAGCGCGTTCGAGGCGCTTTTAAATGGTAGCGTTACCATTTCCTAGAAACAGCAATAATGTCAATATATTTTTTCAAATAATACTGACATAAATCAGACAGATATTTTAAAAGACAGGCAAATACATTATCGCCCTCAAAAATAAGGCGATCATTTCGGTGAAATTCACTTAAAGATCTTTTTTTCTTTCAGGATGCGGCGCCTCCGCTGTCCGGTGTGGCGGGTCGCAACTGTGGGCTGAGCACCTGGAGGGCCAGCAACGCCAGGGGATAGGCCAGGGCCGCCGTCAGGAAGATGGGGCCGTAGCCGCCCGTGGTCTGCAAAATCCATCCCGTGAACTTGGACATCACCATGCCGCCCACGGCCCCCGCAGTGCCGCCCAGCCCCACCACGGTGGCCACGGCGGAGGGGGGAACAGGTCGGAGGGCAGGGTCATGAGATTGGCGGAGAAGCCCTGATGGCCGGCGGTCGCCAGACCGATGATCAGGACCGCCGCCACCAGCCCGCCGACCCAGGGCGCCGCCAGCACGGGAATGACGCAGGCGGCGCACGCCACCATGGCGACCTTCCGCGACCGGTTGGCGCCCAGACCCCGCCGCATCAGGCGCGACGACAGCCAGCCGCCGGCCACGCTGCCGACGTCGGACATGAGATAGATTGCCACCAGCGGTGGGCCGAAGCTGGACAGGTCCAGGCCGAAGCGACGGCCCAGGAAATCCGGCAGCCAGAACAGGAACACCCACCAGATGGGATCGGTCAGGAACTTGGCCAGCACATAGGCCCAGGTTTGCCGCTGGCGCAGCACCCAGCGCAGGCGCGGGCCCTGGGCGGCGATGGTGGGGGACAGGGTGTCGGAGCGGATGTGGGCCAGTTCCGCCCCGGTCAAGTGCCGGTCCTCCTCGGGACGGCGATAGAACACCAACCACGCGGCCAGCCACGCAAAGCTGATGACACCGGTTACCACAAAAGCGGTGCGCCAATCGGCGACGGCGACGATGACGGGCACCACCAAGGGGGTGACGACCGCGCCGACGTTGGAGCCGGCGTTGAAGATGCCAACGGCCAGGGCGCGCTCCCGCCGGGGGAACCATTCGGCCACGCTTTTCAGGCCTGCTGGGAAATTGCCTGCCTCCCCGGCGCCCAGGGCCACACGCGCCAGGGTGAACTGCACCAGGCCGCCCGCCATGCCGTGGGCGATATGGGCCAGGTTCCAGATGACGAAGGTCAGGGCATAGCCCCAGCGGGCGCCCACCCGGTCGATGACACGGCCGAACACCAGGTAGGCGACCGCGTACGAGGCTTGGAACCAGAAGATGATGTCGGCGTAATCGGTATCGGACCAGCGGAATTCCTGCGACAGCAGGGGCTTCAGCAAGCCCAGCATCTGGCGGTCGACATAGTTGATGACGGTGGCGGCGAACAGCAGGGCCACGACGATCCAGCGCCGCCGGCCTAGCCTGGCCGGCGGTGGGATCGGTGCACCTGTGGCTTCCGTGGGCCACGCCATGAACGTCTCTCTCCCATTCGTCACCGGCGGGCTTTTGGCACCCGCGCGGCGTTGTTCTTATGCAAGGGCGCGGGACAAGGCCGCGCCCGGACCCCAAGTCAACTCACCAGTTCCAGAGCGTGCCGTCCGTCAGGCGGGCCACCGGCAGGTAGGCGGGTTGGTAGGGATACTTGGCGGCCTCCGCCTCATCGATGTCGACGCCATGGCCCGGCGCCTCGCCCGGGTGCATGTAGCCCTGGTCGAAGCTGTAGGCGTGGGGGAAGACGCTCTCGGTTACGTCCTCATGCACCATGCGTTCCTGGATGCCGAAGTTGGGGACCCACAGGTCGAAGTGCAGGGCGGCGCCCATGCACACCGGCGAGAGGTCGGTGGCGCCATGGCTGCCGGTGCGGATCTGGTAAAGCTCCGCCAGGTTGGCGATGCGGCGCAGGTGGGTGATGCCGCCGGCGTGCACCACCGTGGTGCGGATGTAGTCGATCAACTGGTTCTGGATCAGATCCTTGGCATCCCAGATGGTGTTGAACACCTCGCCCACCGCAAGGGGGGTGGTGGTGTGCTGGCGGATCAAGCGGAAGGATTCCTGGTTTTCCGCCGGGGTGGGGTCTTCCATCCAGAACAGGCGGTAGGGTTCCAGCGCCTTGCCCAGCCGCGCGGCCTCGATGGGGGTCAGGCGGTGGTGCACGTCGTGCAGCAGGTGCAGGTCCCAACCGAAACGGTCGCGGGCGGCGGCGAACAGGGTGGGGGCGAAATCCAGATAAGCCTCGGTGGACCACGCCGATTCCGCCGGCAGGCCACGCGTGGCCGGCTCGTAATTGATGCCTTTGGCCACGCCGTAGACGCCCTTCAGGCCGGGCACGCCCGCCTGGACGCGGATGGCCTTGTAGCCTTGGTCGACATAGTGCTGAACCTGATTCAGGGCGTCGTCGATGGTCTGGCCGTTGGCGTGGGCGTAGACCATGACGCCGTTGCGGCTCTTGCCACCCAGCAGCTGATACAGGGGCAGGCCGGCCACCTTGGCCTTGATGTCCCACAGGGCGGTGTCCACCGCGGCGATGGCCGACATGGTGACGGGGCCACGCCGCCAATAGGCGCCCTTGTAGAGGTACTGCCAGATGTCTTCGATGTCGTGCGGATCACGGCCGATCAGGCAGGGGATGACATGATCGGTCAGGTAGGACGCGACCGCCAGCTCACGCCCGTTCAGGGTGGCGTCGCCAATGCCATAAACACCTTCGTCCGTGCGGATCTTCAGGGTGACGAAGTTCCGCGCCGGGCAGGTGACGATGACGTAGGCGTCCGTGATCTTCATACTTTCAGCTCCGAAGGCGGGTCCAGGTGGGCGCGGGGCCGGCCATGAAGTGGGCGGCGGGTCCGGCGATGATCTTCAGTAAGGGCGCCCCAAGATGGCCATGGGGGTTGCGTTCTCTCCCGGCGCGAAACGGGCTGTGCCGTTCGTCAGTTACCATTCATGTATACTACCATACCAGTTAGGTCAACGGGGGATTGTCGCCATGTATCGGCTTTGTCTGGCGCGAGGCGCGGCTCCCATTTCCGGCCGCACCGCAGTCTTGTTTGTCGTCTAGTATGGTAGTATGTATAGGGGGTGAGAGCAACGGCGTTCGACAAAAATGCGGTTCCACCGGGCCAAGCCCTCTGGAAGACGCGGGCCGAATGTCGCAGGGTGGAGACGGGGATGGGCGGGGCGCCGCGACGGCGTTGCCATGCCGGTGACCGTGTCGGCCCGGGCCCGTGCGACTCTAATGGGGTGCGTCTGGTGTTGGCGGAAAATGACCGTGTCGTCCTGAACCGTATCCAGGCGGACAGTGCGGAGCCTGTGGCCCGCCGCGTGTTCCGGGAACTGCGGGGCGCCATCGTCGCCATGAAGTTCCGCCCCGGCCAGGCCATCTCCGAACAGGATATCGCCGACCAGCTGGGCGTCAGCCGCCAGCCGGTGCGTGAGGCCTTCATCAAGCTGAGCGAGGCGGGGCTGCTGTCCATCCGGCCGCAGCGCGGATCCTTCATCGTCAAGATTTCCGTCCGCCAGGTGTTCGACGCCCGCTTCGTGCGCGAGGCGGTGGAACTGGCGGTGGTGCGCCGCGCCGTGGCGGAAATGAAGGGCCGCGACATCGACCTGCTGCGCGACAACCTGCGCGCCCAGGCCAATGCCGCCGAAGACCGTGACCATGCCGGCTTCCTGGAATTGGACGAGCGCTTCCACCGTGACATCGCGCTGCATGTCGGCTGCGAATACGCCTGGCGGGTGGTTGAGGAAACCAAGGCGCAGATGGACCGCGTGCGCTATCTCAGCATGCCGGAGGCGACGCCGTTTTCGCTGCTGATCACCCAGCACCATGCCATCGTCGACGCCATCGCCGACCGCGACGCGGACCGGGCGGAGGCGGCGATGCGTCAGCACCTGCAGGAAATCCTGACCTCTCTTCCCCGGTTGGCCACCCGGTTCCCGGACCTGTTCGCCGACGACGCGCCCTTATAACGATTTGGCAGTTTGGTATGGCCGGCCCCGGCCGGCTCAAGGTTTTGTGGCCATGGTAACGGTACCATGGCGGCCCTGACGGGGCGGGGTGTCCGGGGTTCCGGAGGCCTGGAAAGAATAACGATAGGGAGAAGCCAGCGTGCATAGACGCCATGACTCCATCCATCATCGGATCGGCCATAGGATCGGCCGCCGCCTGGTCCTGGCCGGCGTCGCCGCCGTGGCCATCAGTGCCGCCGCCCATGCGGCCGACAAGCTGGCGATCTATAAGGACGCGAGCGCGCCGGTGGCCGCGCGGGTCGACGACCTGCTGGCGCGCATGACGCTGGATGAGAAGGTGGCCCAACTGATCGCCGTGTGGGACCACAAGCCCGCCATCTTCGACGCGGCCATGAACTTCGACCCGGCCAAGGCCAGCGGCGTCTACCCCAACGGCTTGGGCCAGTTCACCCGCCCCAATGACGAAAAGGGCTCCGGCTCGCTGCGGACCCAGCATTGGCGCGACACAAGGGGCACGGTCGCCATGGTGAACGCCGTCCAGCATTGGGCGGTGGAGAAGACCCGGCTGGGCATCCCCGTGCTGTTCCATGAAGAGGGCCTGCACGGCTATCCCGCCATCGGCCCGACCAGCTTTCCCCAGGCCATCGCCCAGGCCAGCAGCTGGGACCCGGACCTGATCCGCGAGGTCGACAGCGTCGTCGCCCGCGAGATCCGCGTGCGCGGCGTCAGCCTGGTGCTGTCGCCCGTGGTGGACGTGGCGCGCGACCCGCGCTGGGGCCGCATCGAGGAGACCTTCGGCGAGGATCCCTACCTGGCGGGCGAGATGGGCGTGGCCGCCGTCCAGGGCCTGCAGGGCGACAGCCTGCCCCTGGCCGACGGCAAGGTCTTCGCCACGCTGAAGCACCTGACCGGCCACGGCCAGCCGGAAAGCGGCACCAACGTCGGCCCGGCCTCCGTGGGCGAGCGCACGCTGCGGGAGATGTTCTTCCCCCCGTTCGAGCAGGTGATCCACCGTACCAACGTGCGCGCCGTCATGGCCTCGTACAATGAGATCGACGGCGTGCCCAGCCATGTGAACACCTGGCTGCTGCACGACATCCTGCGCGGGGAATGGGGCTATAAGGGTTCCATCATCAGCGACTATTCCGCCATCGACCAGCTGGTCAGCATCCATCATGCGGTGCCGGATTTGCCGTCGGCCGCCATTCGCGCCATCCAGGCCGGGGTGGACGCCGATCTGCCGGATGGCGAGTCCTATGCCAGCCTGGCTGACAGCGTGCGCGCCGGAAAGATCAAGGAAGAGGTGATCGACCGCGCCGTGCGCCGCATCCTTGAACTGAAGTTCCAGGCCGACCTGTTCGAGCACCCCTATGCCGATGCGGACAAGGCCGAGGCCCTGACGGCGAACGGCGAGGCGCGAGCGGTAGCCCTGAAGGCGGCGCAGAAGTCGGTGGTGCTGCTGAAGAACGACGGCGTGCTGCCGCTGGACGCCGGCACGGTGAAGACCCTGGCCGTCATCGGTCCCAACGCCGCGAAGGCGCACCTGGGCGGCTATTCGGGTGAGCCCAAGCAGACCGTCAGCATCCTGGACGGCATCAAGGCCAAGGTCGGGTCCCGCGTGAAGGTGACCTATGCCGAGGGCGTGCGCATCACCAAGGACGACGACTGGTACGGCGACGCCGTCGAATTGGCCGATCCGGCGGAAAACGCCAAGCTGATCCAGCAGGCCGTCGCCGTGGCCAAAACCGCCGACCACATCGTGCTGGTCATCGGCGACAACGAGCAGACCAGCCGCGAGGGCTGGGCCAACAACCACCTGGGCGACCGCGACAGCCTGGATCTGGTGGGCCAGCAGAACGACCTGGCCAAGGCCCTGTTCGCCCTGGGCAAGCCGGTGGTCGTGGTGCTGCAGAACGGCCGCCCGCTGTCCGTGGTGGACGTGGCCGCCAAGGCCAACGCCCTGGTGGAGGGTTGGTACCTGGGGCAGGAGGGCGGCACCGCCATGGCCGACGTGCTGTTCGGTGATGTGAACCCGGGCGGCAAGCTGCCGGTGACCATCCCGCGCTCCGTCGGGCAATTGCCCATGTTCTACAACAAGAAGCCCAGCGCCCGGCGCGGCTATCTGTTCGACACCACCGACCCGCTGTTCCCGTTCGGCTACGGCCTCAGCTACACGACCTTCAATGTAGGCAGCCCGCGCCTATCCACGCCCACGATCGCCAAGGATGGCGCCGTCACCGTGTCGGTGGACGTGAGGAACACCGGGGCGCGGGCGGGGGACGAGGTGGTGCAACTGTACCTGCACCAGCAGGTCGCCTCCGTCACCCGGCCGGTGAAGGAACTGAAGGGCTTCCAGCGCGTCACCCTGGCGCCGGGCGAGAGCCGCACGGTGACCTTCACCGTGGACGGCAAGGCGCTGGCCCTCTGGAACCAGGACATGAAGCGGGTGGTGGAGCCCGGCGCCTTCGACATCATGGTCGGCGACAACTCCGTCGACCTGAAGACCGCCGTCCTGACGGTCACGGAGTGAGGACCATGAAGCGTTTTATCCGTTCCCTTCTGCTCGCCACCGCCACGGTCGCGCTGGCCCCCTCCTTGACGTCAACGGCCTGGGCCCTGGGCCAGCCCCAGTATGTCGAGGGGCAGGCCACACCTGGCGGCTTCGCCATCGTGCAGGGCGGTGCCGCCGCCCGCCTGCATGTCGACGCCCAGGACTATGCCGGCGTGCAGCGCGCCGCGCGGGACCTGGCGGCCGACATCGGCAAGGTCACGGGCGTCACGCCCGCGCTCGGCCAGGACAAGGATCTGGGGGCCATGCCCATCCTGGTCGGCACCCTGGGCCACAGCCCGACCATCGACAAGCTGGCGGCGGAGGGCAAGATCGACGCCGGCGCCCTCAAGGGCAAGTGGGAGGCGTTCCGCATCCAGGTGGTGGCCAACCCCGCCCCGGGCATCGCCAGCGCCCTGGTCATCGCCGGCAGCGATAAGCGCGGCACCATCTACGGGCTGTATGACGTCTCGGAACAGATCGGCGTGTCGCCCTGGGCGTGGTGGGCGGATGTGCCGGTGCGGCACCGCGACAGCCTGTACGTGAAGGCCGGCACCTATGGCGAGGATCCCGCGCCGGTCAAGTATCGCGGCATCTTCCTGAATGACGAGGCGCCGGCCCTGACCGGCTGGGCCCGGGAGAAGTTCGGCGGCCTGAACCACCAGTTCTACGAACACGTGTTCGAGCTGATCCTGCGGCTGAAGGGCAACTACCTCTGGCCCGCCATGTGGGGCAACGCCTTCAACGAGGATGACCCGCTGACCCCCAAGATCGCCGACGAGTACGGCGTGGTCATGGGCAATTCCCATCACGAGCCCATGCTGCGGTCGCAGCAGGAATGGAAGCGCCACGGCACCGGCCCCTGGGACTACGCCCAGAATGGCGAGGTGCTGCGCCAGTTCTGGTCAGAGGGCGTCCGCCGCAACAAGGACTTCGAGAGCATCGTCACCATCGGCATGCGCGGCGACGGCGACATGCCCATGACGGGCGACGCGGCGGCGGCCAACACGGCCTTGCTGGAAAAGATCGTGGCCGACCAGCGCAAAATCCTGGCCAAGGAGGTCAACCCCGACGTCACCCAGATCCCGCAGATCTGGGCGCTCTACAAGGAGGTGCAGGAGTATTACGAGAAGGGCATGCGCGTGCCCGACGACGTGACCCTGCTGTGGTGCGATGACAACTGGGGCGACGTCCGCCGCCTGCCGACGGCGGAGGAGCGCAAGCGCCCCGGCGGTGCCGGCATGTACTACCACTTCGACTATGTCGGTGATCCCCGGAACTATAAGTGGATCAACACCAACTCCCTGCCTAAGGTCTGGGAGCAGATGAACCTGACCTTGGAGTATGGCGCCGACCGGGTGTGGATCGTGAACGTGGGCGACCTGAAGCCCATGGAACTGCCCATTGAGTTCTTCCTGGATTACGCCAGGAACCCCAGCCGCTGGCCCAAGGAGAAGCTGCCGGAGTTCACGGCCGCCTGGGCCGAGCGCGAATTCGGGCCGGAGCATGCGGCCGAGATCGCGACCCTGGTCACCCGCTACGGCATGCTGATCAGCCGCCGCAAGCCGGAGCTGCTGGACGCCAACACCTTCAGCCTGACCGATTACCGCGAGGCGGAGCGGGTGGTGGCCGATTACCAGGACCTGGTGGCGAAGGCGGAGGCCGTCTACCAGGCCCTGCCGGCCGACAACCGCGACGCCTTCTTCCAGCTGGTGCTGCACCCGGCCAAGGCGGCGGCCCAGGTGACAGAACTCTACGTCGCCGTCGGCCGCAACCGCCTGTATGCCGACCAGGGACGCGCCTCCGCGAACGCGGAGGCCGCCAAGGCGCGGGCCCTGTTCCAGGCCGATGCCGACCTGACGAAGCAGTACCACGCGCTGAACGGCGGGAAGTGGGACCACATGATGGACCAGACCCACATCGGCTACGCCTCTTGGCGGGAACCGCATGCCGACATCATGCCGGAGGTACGGGAACTGAGCCTGCCAGCCGAGGCGAAGCTGGGCGTGGCGGTGGAGGGCAGCCGGCACGCCTGGCCCGCCCTGGACGGCAAGCCCGTCAAGGACGCCGCCGTGCTGCCGGACCTGGATGTGGCCAATAAACCAAACCGTTACATCGATATCTTCAACCGGGGATCGAAGCCCTTCGTCTACACCGCCAAGGCCAGCGCGCCCTGGATCATCCTGAGCCAAGCCAAGGGCGCCGTGACGCAGGAGACCCGCCTGCAGGTGGCCGTCGATTGGGCCAAGGCGCCGGCGGGCACCAGCCCGGGCAGCGTCACGATTACCGGGGCCGGGGGCAGCGTCACGGTCCATCTGCGGGCCCTGAACACGCCGGTGCCGCAAGACGGCCAGCCGGCCTTCATCGCCGCCGACGGCTATGTGTCCATGGAGGCGGAGCACTACACCGGCAAGGCCGACGCCGGCGGGGCCGCCTGGCAGAAGATCCCGGACTATGGCCGCACCCTGTCGGGCCTGGCGCCCTTCCCGGTGACCTCGGCGAGCTTCGCGGCCGGGCAGGGGCCGCGCCTGGACTATCGCGTGTACCTGCCGGCGGCGGGGCCGCTGACGGTGCGGGCCATCGTCGGCCCCACCCTGAACTTCGTGCCCGGGCGCGGCCTGCGCTATGCCGTCGCCATCGATGACGAGGCGCCGCAGGTGGTGGACATCCTGGCCATGAACGGGGTCGCCGACTGGTCCAAGTCGGTGGAGGACAACGCGCGTATGCCCACCAGCCGCCACACCGTGGCCAGCGCCGGCTATCACACCCTTCACATCTGGATGGTGGATCCGGCGGTGGTGCTGACCAAGCTGGTGGTGGACCTGGGCGGGGTGAAGCCCAGCTACCTGGGCCCGCCGGAAAGCCCCCGCGTGGCCGCGCGATAAGAAGATGGTAGGGAAGGAAATGTCATGCGCGTGAGTCGACTATTGGCCCTGGCCGCCGGCCTGATGCTGACCGCGGCACCCGTATTGGCGCAACAGGCGCCCATGCAGGTGGCCCTGACCATGGACGACCTGCCGGTGCACGGTCCCCTGCCGCCCGGCATGACCCGGGCGGAGGTGGCGCACCGTGTGCTGGCGGCCTTCAAGGGCGCCGGCGTGTCGGAGGTGTACGGCTTCGTCAACGCCAAGGGCCTGGCGGACGAGGGCGACGATGCCGCCCAGGTTCTGGCGCTGTGGCGCCAGGCCGGCTATCCGCTGGGCAACCACGTCTATGCCCATGATGACCTGCATGGTCACGACGTCGCCGCCTTTACCGCCGCCGTCACGGCGGATGAAGCGGCGCTGAGGCATTATATGGGGGATTCCGACTGGCACTGGCTGCGCTTCCCCTACCTGCACATCGGGGAGACGCCGGCGAAGCGGCGGGAGGTGGCGGCCTTCCTGAAGGACCACGGCTATCGCGTGGCCGAGGTGACGCTCAGCTTCAACGACTACATCTACAACGCGCCCTACGCCCGCTGCATGGCCAAGGGCGACCAGGCGGCGGTGGCGCGGCTGCGCCAGAGCTACCTGGACCGGGCGGCGGAATCGCTGGCCATTGGGCGCCAGCAGGCCCAGGCCCTGTACGGCCGCGACGTGCCCCACGTCATGCTGCTGCACATCGGCGGGTTCGAGACGGTGATGCTGCCGGAACTGCTGTCGCTGATGAAGTCCAAGGGCGTGGCCTTCGTGCCGCTGGCCAAGGCGGAGGCCGATCCCATCTACGTTCCCAACCCCGACGCCCCGTCCAATGGCACGGGCAGCCTGCTGGACCGGGAAATGACGGCCCGCAACCTGCCGCAGCCGGCGCATAGCGCCGACCCGTCCACTTGGCTGGACGGCCTGTGCCGCTGACGCCTCTTAGATTCAGGAAACGCCCCATGCGCCTCCGTTCCCTACTCCTGGCCGGTGCCCTGCTGGGCTCAGCCATCGTCCCCGGGGCGGTTCATGCCGCCCCCCAGGATGTTGACCAGTTTACCACCCAGTGGGTGGGCAGCTGGATGGCGTCCGCCCAGGCGGGCGGCGCCGACTCCGCGCCACCGGCGCCGGGTTTCACCGACGCCACGCTGCGCCAGGTGATCCACCTGACCCTGGGCGGCGCCCGCGTGCGCTTCCGCCTGTCCAACGCCTTCGGCGCGGCGCCGCTGACCATCCCCGGCGCCCATGTCGCCCTGTCGGCGAAAGAGGGAAAGACGCCCAGCGCCGCCATCCGCGCCGGCAGCGACCACGCCCTGACCTTCAACGGCCAGCCGTCCGTCACCATTCCGGCCGGCGGCATGGTCTGGTCCGATCCGGTGGACATGGCCGTGCCCGACATGACGGACTTGGCCGTCAGCCTGCGCCTGAAGGACGTGCCGGCGACCGTGACCGGCCATCCCGGTTCCCGTGCCACCAGCTATATCGCCACCGGTGACGCCCTGGCCGCCGCCGACCTGCCCGGCGCCGTGACGGTCACCCACTGGTACGTCCTCACCGGCGTGGACGTGCAGGCGCCGGCCACGGCCAATGCCGTGGTGGTGCTGGGCGACAGCATCACCGACGGGCGCGACAGCACCACCGACGGCAACGGCCGCTGGACCGACGCCCTGGCCCGGCGCCTGCTGCAGGGTAAAAGCCCGGTGAGCGTGCTGAACGCCGGCATCGGCGGCAACCGCCTGCTGCTGGACGGCATCGGCCCCCGCGCGCTGGACCGGCTGGACCGTGACGTGCTGGACCAGACGGCCGTGCGCTGGGTCGTCGTGCTGGAGGGCATCAACGACCTGGCGACGGCCCTGAAGGCGGCGGAACGCAAGGAGGTGGCGGCGACGCCGGAGGCCATCATCGACGCCTACCGCCAGATCATCGCCCGCGCCCACGCGCGCGGCCTGCTGATCTATGGCGCCACCATCCTGCCCTGCCAGGGCATCGGCTATTGCGCCCCGGCCATGGAGCCCAACCGCCAGAAGGTCAATGCCTGGATTCGCGGCGGCGGCGCCTTCGACGCCGTCATCGACCTGGACCGGACGCTGGAGGACCCCAAGAATCCCGGCCATCTGTTGCCCGAGGCCGACGGCGGCGACCATCTCCACCCGGGCGACACCGGCTATCGCCTGATGGCGGAGGGGACCGACCTGGCGCTGTTCGCGCGATAGGGGGCTGGAGAGGGGGCGCCCAACTCCGTGGTCAGGCGCCCCCCAACGGTCGCGGCTATCTGCCTCAAGTCCGAGCACCGCTACAGGCGCGTGAACCGTAGGCGCAGGGCGTTGCCGATCACCGAAACGGAGCTGAGGCTCATCGCGGCCGCGGCGACGACGGGGCTCAACATGAGTCCGAAGCTTGGGTAAAGCACGCCTGCGGCAAGCGGGACGCCAAGAACGTTATAAATGAATGCGAGCACCAGATTCTGCCGGATGTTCCGCATCGTCGCCCGGCTCAAGAGGCGGGCCCGCGCGATGCCCGCCAGGTCGCCCTTGACCAGCGTGACGCCGGCGCTCTGTATGGCGACATCCGTACCCGTCCCCATCGCCACGCCGACGTCGGCCTCGGCGAGCGCGGGGGCATCGTTGACGCCGTCGCCGGCCATGGCGACCGCGCGGCCTTCGCCGCGTAGACGCCGGACGACCGCGTTTTTCCGTTCGGGCAAAACCTCGGCTTCGATGTCAGTGATGCCGAGTTCCGCCGCGACCGCCTGAGCGGTGGTGCGGTTGTCGCCGGTCAGCATGACGATGCGGATTCCGTCGCCGCGGAGGCTGTCGAGGGCGGCCGGCGTGGTCGGCTTGATCGGATCGGCGACGGCGATGATGCCGGCGGGACGATTATCCACGGCGATGAACATGGCCGTCGCGCCTTGGCGACGGAGGTCTTCGGCGCGCGCCTCCAGATCGGTGCTGGTAACACCGAGGTCGCGGAGGAGAGCCGCGTTGCCGATGGCGATTTGATGTTCGCCGATTTTCCCCGTCACTCCCTTGCCGGTGACCGAGGCGAAGTCGGCCACAGCCCGCATCGCAATGCCACGATCGCTGGCTGCGGCGACGATGGCCGTGGCGAGCGGGTGTTCGCTCGACCTTTCCAGGCTGGCGCCCAGCGACAGCACGGCGGTTTCGTCGAAGCCATCGGCCGGAATCACGGCGACGACGCGCGGCCTGCCCTCGGTAAGGGTGCCCGTCTTGTCGACGACCAGGGTATCGATCTTCTCGAAACGTTCCAACGCTTCCGCGTTCTTGATCAATACACCGGCCGTCGCGCCCTTGCCGACGCCGACCATGATCGACATCGGCGTCGCCAGGCCCAGCGCGCAGGGGCAGGCGATGATGACGACCGACACCGCCGCGACAAGTGCATAAGCGAAGGCCGGGGACGGCCCCCAGATCATCCAGGTGGCGAAGGCCATGACCGCGACCAGGATCACGGCGGGCACGAACCAGGATGAGACGACATCGACGAGGCGTTGGATGGGGGCGCGGCTGCGCTGCGCCTCCGAGACCATGTGGACGATCCGCGCCAGCAGGGTGTCCGAGCCGACCTTCTCCGCTCGCATCACCAGACCGCCGCTGCCGTTTATCGTGCCGCCGATCAGCTTGGCGTCCGGCGTCTTCGCGACGGGCAGGGATTCACCCGTCACCATCGATTCATCGACGGCGCTGCCGCCTTCGAGCACGGTACCGTCCACCGGCACGCTCTCTCCGGGCCTGATCCGGAGATGGTCGCCGATATGCACCTGTTCCAGCGGGATTTCCTCGTCCGCTCCGTCCGCGCGGATACGGCGGGCCATTTTCGGCGCAAGGTTCAAAAGGGCGCGAATGGCACTGCCGGTCTGTTCCCGGGCCCGGATCTCCAGCACCTGGCCGAGCAGGACCAGGACGACGATGACGGCGGCCGCCTCGTAGTAGACTTGGACGGTGCCACCTTGCTGCCGCAGCTCTTCCGGAAAGAGCGTGGGCGCAAAGGTGGCGGCGAGGCTGTAGAGATAGGCCGCGCCGACACCGAGGGCGATCAGGCTGAACATGTTGAGCGAGCGGTTGCGAACCGATGCCCAGCCGCGTGCGAAGAAGGGCCAGCCGGCCCACAGCACGACAGGCGTGCCAAGAACCAGCTGAAGCCATGTCGAGACCTGCGGCGGGACGTAGTGGTGCAGGTCCAGCCCCGGGATGTGTCCCCCCATTTCCAGGATCACGATCGGCACAGCCAGTGCGGTACCGATCCGGAAGCGCCGGGTCATGTCGATAAGTTCATGGTTGGGGCCGGTTTCACCGGCGCCAACAACGGGCTCAAGCGTCATGCCGCAGATCGGGCAGGCCCCCGGTTCCGATCTCCGGACCTGGGGATGCATGGGGCAGGTGTAGACCACGCCCTCCGTCGACGCCGGTTTCGATTCCAGGGTGTCGGTCTTCAGATATTTCGTGGGATCGGCCGTGAACTTGTCGCGGCATCCGGCGCTGCAGAAGAAATACCGAACCCCATGGTGGCTCTCGGCATGTTTGGCCGTCGCGGGGTCGACCGGCATGCCGCAGACCGGGTCGCGGGTTTGACTTTCCGTCATATTGGCCGTCGCCGTGCCAGCATAGCCGGCATGGTGATGATTGTGCTGGTGATGTTCGGACATGCTCATGGGTGCGCTCCGGCGGATCGGTCGCTGCCGAAATGTGGAATCCAACGCGGCGTCGCCGCGGCGTAGCTGACGTAGGCATCCCCGAAGTCGCGCAGCGCCCCTCGTTCCTCGGCAAGCGCCAGCCGCACGTACATCCAGACCAGGAAGGGGAACATCGCCAGCGTCAGAATGGTCGGCCATTGCAGCAGGAAGCCGAACATGACCAGGATGAAGCCGACGTACTGAGGGTGGCGGACGTGGGCATACACGCCGGTCTTGGCGAGCGTGTTCTGGCGTTGCGCCTCATACAGGACCCGCCACCCCGCTGAGATGAGGATGAGGCCGCCGCCGACGAAGACGAAGCTCAGGATATGGAATGGTCCCGCATGCGGGTTGGTCTTCCAGCCGAACATCATCTCCAGGAGATGGCCCGCGTCGTGGGAGAACCAGTTAACGTTTGGATAGTGGGATTGCAGCCAGCCCGAGAACAGGTAGATCGTCAGCGGAAAGCCGTACATCTCCGTGAACAGCGCCACCAGAAAGGCGCTGAACGCGCCGAACGATCGCCAGTCGCGTGTTGTTCGCGGCTTGAAGAAGCTGTAGGCGAAGAGAATGAAGATCGCCGAATTGATGATCACCAAACCCCATAGCCCATAGGCGGGCACATCATCGTGCGTCATCGTGGCCTCCCTTGGGCAGGCGGTCGGGGGCCTGCTGGCGCGCATGGTCCGGATGGTGATCGTGTGCGCCGTGACCGTGATGCATGAACAGGTGCATCAGCGGGCAGACGGCGAAAAGGAGCCAGGGCAAGGCGCCAAGAACATGCGCCGTATGCTCCGTGACCAGGAAGAAGGCCCCGATCGCCAGGAAGCAGATCAGAACGATCCCGCTTCGTGTCCGCCACCAGGGTGTCTGACTATGGTCATCCATGAAGTGTCCCCTCGGCAATCGCCAGCGTATGGCGAAGAAGTTGTGAAGAGGCCCGAAGTTCAAACTGGCGAGCCAGACCGGTGTGGCGTTCTCCACGAGCCCGGGCAGCCAACTCGGCAATCCGAAGTCAGGCAGGAAAGGGGGAGCCGCGTGATCGAACGGCGAATCCGACCGATGACACGGGGCATGGGGTGACGATGGGGAAGAGGCTTGGCCTCACGCCAACTGGTGGCGATGCGCAGCCTAATTCGTCCATTCCATCATGCCCAATGGATCGGTTGGGCCGTTGGCGCGCGTCTTCCAAGCATCGCTGAAGGCGGCGTGGAACGGTCGGGTACGGCCCCGGCGCCTTCGCGCAACGGGCGTCAGTCGCTCACGCCAGCCCGATCATATCTGGCGTGGCGGTCGTTCGTTGGGTGCCCCAGCCAAGTCGCCCCGAGAGGGTGGCGCCTCGATCCATCGCAGGCTCGACGCCAGGCGCATGGGAAGTCCCGCCGATGCGGGAGAGATGAAGGCGTTTGAACCGCAACAGCAATGGGAAGCGCAGCACGGGCAGTGGCCCGCGCGACCGAAGGCCGGATCCGGCATACCGTTGATGGAGTCAAGCTGGGCGCCAATATCGCCCCGGGCGGTCACGTCGGGCGCAGCGACCGCCGGACTGACTTGATAGGCCGGCGAAAACGGATCGCTGGATGGACTTGCCACCGTCGTGTCCTGAAGCCCATCGCATGCGATGGCGGGCGTGCTGTTCAGGACGAGCGCCAACAGCAAGAATATTGCCGCCGCTGTCGCCCTGAACAGATAGACCCCGCTGACCCGCACGGCTTCGTCCCCTTCATCCCTGGACACTTCCGCATGGGGTCACGGTTGTGGAAGAAGGACATTGATTCACGTCAAAAGGCGAACCATTTTCCCGGCCTGGATTTTGCCAGGAAAACGTGGGGAACGGCCCGCATCCGGTGGCCGCTCGTCAAAGGACGGCCGGCGGAATCTTGGCCAGGATGCCGGAGCGGAAGGGGCCGGGGCGGTCGCCGCGCATCAGCACGCCGGTCTCGCTGGCGGCGTATTGGGCGGCCAGGTCCAGGGCGGCGGCGGCGGTTTCGGCCGTCGGCGTCTTGTCGCAGAACAGGTAGCTGGGCTTGCCCGGGCCCGACAGGGCCACGGTGCAGGCGCGGTCGCAGCCGCTCATGCACTCCACCCCGTTCAGGGCCACTTGGGCGCGGCCAGGCCAGTCGGCGTGCAGGGTGGCCACCGCCTCGTACAGCAGCCGGCCGTCGCGCACGGCCTCCGGCGGGGCGCCCTTGGGCCGGCAGGTGACGCAGATGTGCAGGGTGTGGGCAGGGAGGGTCGAGGGCGCTTCGCTCACCAGGGACTTCCTTAAGGCTTGAACGCGGGCGACTATGGGCCCGGCGGGGCGGCGGGCGTCAAGGGGGATGCATCGTATGGTCATCATCGGGCACGCGTCACAGCGGGTGCCGCCGCCGACCGTTATAAGACCATCCCCGCGCCTCAGAGGATCCGGCCTGATGCCTAGTACGCCCGTCGAGATTTCCGCCTCCCGCGCCCGCCACCTGTGGCTGGCGGCCCAGCGCTTGCTGGAGCCGGCCCCGTTCGGTGCGGGGCCGGAGGCCGTGAAGCTGGCGACCGAGCATCTGGGCTATGTCCAGATCGACACCATCAACGTCATCGAGCGCAGCCATCATCACATCCTGCAAACCCGTATCCCCGACTACGTCCGGGGTGATCTGGCGGCGGCGCAGTCGGTGGACAAGTCCGTCTTTGAATACTGGGCCCACGCCCTGGCCTACATCCCCACGGCCGACTATCGCTATTTCGCGCCGGACATGCGCCAGATTCGCGATAACCCGCCGCCCCACTACGCCGCCATCAACCGGCGCGACTACACCGCCCTGCTGCGCCGCATCGGGGAGGAGGGGGCGCTCAGCATCCGCGACATCGACGATGAGGTGCTGGTGGAGAAGGAGCACCTGTGGGCCAGCCGCAAGCCGTCCAAGCGCCTGCTGAACTTCGGCTTCTACAACGGTGACCTCACCATCTCCCGCCGCGACGGCATGCTGAAAGCCTATGAGCTGACCGACCGCCATTTCGGCTGGGAACGGCGGCCCCGCGCGGCGACGCCGGGGCAGGTGGCCGACTACCTGCTGAACCGCGCGCTGCGCAGCCAAGGGGTCGTCAGCCTGGATTCCATCTGCTACGGCAATCTGGGCCTGAAGGCCCAAATCCTGCCGTTGATCGAGAAGGCGGTACGCGCCCGCCGGCTGAGGCCGGTGATCCTCACCGGCGCGGAGAAGGTGCCCCATTGGGCCGAGGCCGGGGCGCTGGAACGGCCGTTGCCGCCCGTGCCGACCGATTTGGTGCACATCCTGTCGCCTTTCGATCCCCTGGTCATTCAGCGCAAGCGGCTGGAGGCCATCTTCGGCTATGTCCACCGGTTCGAGGCCTATGTGCCGGCGGCCAAGCGGGTGTTGGGCTATTTCGCCCTACCGGTGCTGGTGGGGGACGAGATCGTGGCGGCCCTGGATCTCAAGACCGACCGCCAGGCCGGCCGCCTGCTGGTGCAACGCTGGACCTGGATGGTGCCGGAGCGACCCGCGCTCAAGGCCGCCATCGAGGAAGCGCTGGGCCGGTTCCAGCGCTTCCAGTTGGCGCCCTTACTCCTGCCGGCTTGAGGGCAGCGTTTCCAGCAGCGGCCGGGCCAACCGCAGCACCTGATAGGTCACGGCCGTGGCAGGCGGGTTCACGGGCGCCTCCGCCGTCAGGCGAACCCGGGTCAGGGTCCAGGTGCGGGCATCCACGCCCACGGTGGCGGCGACCGTGGCCTCATCGTCCGCCACCTCGCGATTCAGGGCGATCTCATCCGCCCAAAGCCCGCCCAGGGCGGTGTCCACGCCGATGGGCACGTTGTCCACCACGGCGAAACGGGCGTCACGGGCGCGGCCCCTGCGCGCGTCCAGCGCCACGCGCACGTCGATGTCAGCCCGGCCGAAGGTGTCGGTGACGGTCTTGTAGCGGTTGTGCACCAGGAAATCGCGGAAGGCGGCATCATGCCGCCACAGGTACAGGGCGGAATAGGCGTTGGCGATGGCGCCGTGCCGGCCTGCCTCCCGCAGCAGGAAGCCCTTGAAGTACAGCTCTGGCATGGCGGCCCAGCGGGCGGCGTTGGTCTCGGCCCGCTTGCGCAGGATGTCCAGGTCGTGGTCGGCCGTCAGGCGGTGGCTGTAGTGCGCGATCAGCATCGGTTGTCACTCCCGTGGTGGCGATGCCCGGGAGGATAACGGCGTCCTGATAATCACATAATCACATGAATTTCTATTTCAGTAATTGCCATTTGAAATGATCAAACCACTGGCTCTTGCGCCGTGCGCCGTAGGAAATCCACCAGCGCCCGCACCGACGGCGGGGTGTGGCGCTGCTTGGGATAATACAGGTACCAGCCGGGGAAGGGGGGCGAGTACTCCTGTAACAGCGGCACCAGGGCGCCCTGGTCGATCAGCGGCTTCATCCACCGGTCCGACCAATAGGCGAAGGCGATGCCCACTCCCTGGGCCGCCGCCGCCAGGGCCGTGTCGCGGTGGGACACCACCAGCGGCCCCTCCACCGCCACGGCGAACCAGCGGCCGTCGGCCTGGAATTCCCAATTGTACAGCTTGCCGCTGCCGGGCTTGCGCCAATTGATGCAGCGATGGGCGTGCAGGTCGGCGGGCGTTCTGGGCTGGCCATGGCGGGCGATGTAGTCGGGCGAGGCCACGGCCACCTGATGCAGATCTGGGCCCAGCTTCACCGCCACCATGTCCTTGGCCAGCAATTCACCCAGGGTGATGCCGACGTCGAACCCAGCCTCCACGATGTCCACCACCGCGTCGTCGATGGCCAGTTCCAGCACGATGTCGGGATGGGCAGCGTGGAAGCGGCCCAGCACCGGTTCCACCAGCGTGGCCGCCGCCAGCCGGGGCAGATGCAGGCGCACCGTGCCGGTGGCCGTGCCGCGCAGGTTGCCGACGTCGGCCACCGCCGCCTCCATCTGCTCCAGGGCTGGCTTGAACCCCGCCAGCAATCGGGCGCCGGCCTCGGTCAGGGCGGTGCTGCGGGTCGTGCGGTTGAACAGGGCGACGCCCAGCCGTTCCTCCAGCCCGCGGATGGTCTGGCTGAGCGCCGACGGGGTGACCCGCAGCTGGGCCGCGGCCCGGGAGAAGTTCCCCTGTTCCGCGATCATGGCGAAGGCCCGCAGGTCGGCGAATTCACTGCCGCGCATTCTATCTCTCCAGCTAACAGGCGCATCGAGTTTATGTAGCATACCGCAGTTCCAGTGGCTGTGGCCCACTCCCGCGCATCTCAACCAGCGCTGGGGTGTCCCCATGACCCAATCCAAGATTTTCCTGATCACCGGCGTCAGCAGCGGCTTCGGCCGCGCCTTCTCGGAGGCCGCACTGGCGGCCGGCCATACCGTGGTGGGTACCGTCCGGCGCGCGGCGGACGCCCAGGCCTTCACCGCCCTACACGATACCCGCGCCCACGCCATCCCGCTGGACATCACCGACACCGACGCCATCGCGCCAGCCGTGGCGAGGGTGGAGCGGGATGTCGGCCCTATCGCCGTGCTGGTCAACAATGCCGGCTATGGCCACGAGGGCATCCTGGAGGAATCGCCGCTGGCGGAGATGCGGCGGCAGTTCGACGTCAACGTCTTCGGCGCCGTCGCCATGATCCAGGCGGTGCTGCCGTTCATGCGCGGGCGGCGGGCTGGGCACATCGTCAACATCACCTCCATGGGCGGCTTCATCACCATGCCCGGCCTGGCCTACTACTGCGGCAGCAAGTTCGCGCTGGAAGGCGTCAGCGAGGTGCTGGCCAAGGAGGTGCGCGACCTGGGTATCCGGGTGACGGCGGTGGCGCCGGGGTCCTTCCGCACCGATTGGGCCGGCCGCTCCATGGTCCGTTCGGCCCGCGCCATCGCGGACTACGATCGCCTGTTCGATCCCGTGCGCCAGGCGCGGGAGGAGAAGAGCGGCCGCCAGGCCGGCGATCCCGCCAAGGCCGCCCAGGCGCTGCTGGCCCTGGTGGCGGCGGAGGCGCCGCCGGCGCACCTGCTGCTGGGCACCGACGCCCTGGCCTTGGTGCGCGACAAGCTGGCGGCACTGGCGGCGGAGATCGCGGCGTGGGAGGATCTGACGCGATCGACGGATTTCGCTTAAGCGGCGCAGCCGTTCTTGCCCGACGCCGTTTCGGGGCCCGACGCCGTCTCGGGAAAGGTCGCCGCCAGGGTGGCGAGTGCGACGGCGGCGGCGGCACCCAGCGCCAGGAACGTGAGGCGGTAGCCGAAATGGTCGATCAGCACGCCGGCGGCCAGGCCGCTGACGGCGGCACCCACGCCCTGCACGGTGGCGATGACGCCCAGCGCCAGGTTGTAGCGGCCGGTGCCGCGCATCAGGTCCGCCGCCACCAGGGGTGTCAGGGCGCCGTGGATGCCGGCGCCCACGCCGTCCAGCAGTTGCACCGCCACCAGCCAGGCGCTGTCGTCGGACAGGGTGTAGAGCACGGCGCGGATGGGCAGGATGGCGAAGCCCACCAGCAGCAAGGGCTTGCGCCCCCAGCGGTCGGCCCGCCAACCGCTGAACAGCGCCACCGGCAGCATGACCAGTTGCGCCGCGATGATGCAGGCGGACATGAGGGCGGTGGCCCAGGCAGGGTTGGCCGCGGCCAGCTTCTGCCCCACCAGCGGCAGCAACGGGGCGTTGGCGAAGTGGAACAGCAGGGCGCAGAAGCTGAACACCATCAGCGGCCGGCATCCCACCACGGTGCGCCAAGCGGGGGTGCGCCAGGCGGGGGTGCGCCAGGCGGGCGGGCCGTCCCCGGCCTCATGGCCATCGGCCCCCTTGGCGCGCTGGTGGTCGATGGCGGGTCCGGGAATGGACAGGACGGCCACGATGGCCAGGATGGCGAACGCCGGCCCCAACAGGAAGACGGACCGTTGGTCGAACACCCGGCCGACGGCCCCGGCGACCAGGGCGATGAAGACGTTGCCGGCATGGTCCCAGGCGGCGTTACGCCCCATGCGCGCCGCCAATTGCTGGCGCGCGAACAGGCCCAGGGTCAGCGCCGCGACGGCGGGGCCCAGCACGTCGCCGACGGCGGCCAGGACGCTGTTGGCCACCAGCACGGGCCAGAAGTCCGGCCAGGCGTAGATGACGCCGGTGCCGGCCGCCAGGACCACCAGGGTCGCCACCATCACGGCGCGCTTGGCCGTGGTGGCGTCGATGGCCGCCCCCGCCGGCGTCTGCGCCATGAGGCCGACCAGGCCGCTGACCATGGTCATGACGCCGACGGCCGATTGGCTCCAGCCCTGCTGGGTCACCAGGAAGACGTTGAGGAAGGGGCCCAAGGCGCCGCGCACGTCGGCCAGCAGGAAGTTGACCGCGTCCAGCGAGGCGGGATGGAAGCGGCGGCTGCGGGAGGCATCGGTCATGGTGGTCCTGGGCCGAAGGAAGCCGGGTCGGGACCAGGAACCTGGGGGCTATGCCGCCCCCTGACCATCGAACCTTGGGCTGAGCCTTGGCGGCGGACGACCTAGACACCCAATCGGCGGCCCTAGGGCTGAAGGATCAGCACCAGGTAGGTGCAAGGGCGATCGCCCCGGTTCTCGAACACGCAGTCGGCCGGCGGGCCCAGTTCCAGACTGTCGCCGGCCGCCAGGCGGTGCTCGATGTCGCCTTCGGTGAAGGTTAGCTCATTGGACAGCACATGGATGATGTGGCGGGTGAAGGCGTAGGCCGAGGCGGGGAAGGGCACGCGCGCGCCGGCCGGCAGGTCGATATGCACCAATTCCAACGGCATGTCGGACCCCGGCGGCGGCGCCACCAGGCGGCGGACATAGCCGGTGGCGGGGTCGCGCCAGCTGCGCTGCTCCCCGGCCCGCAGCAGGCGGCGGCGCCCGTCATCCTCCGCCCGCGCCAGCAGGGCCGACAGGGTCAGGCCAAAGGCGCCCGACAGTCGGCCCAGGAGGGAGGCGGTGGGGCTGCTTTCCGCGCGCTCGATCTTATTGATCATGGCGCGCGACACACCGGCCCGCTCCGACAGGTCGGTCAGCGACCAGCCGCGGGCCTCACGCTCCACCCGGATGCGGGCGCCCAGCCGCGCATCCAGCTCATCACCGCCATTGGGCCCGTTTCCTGGCATCGTCCTCAAAACCCCGCTTGCCGACACCGGCATCGTATCACATAGTGGACGCGATGAAACTATAGTGAACGGATCGCCCGCGATGACCCAGACCGTTACCATCCGCCCGGCCACCCTGGACGATCTGGAGGGCATCCGCGTCATCTACAACCACGCGGTGGTGCACACGACGGCCATCTGGAACGACGTGCAGGTGGATCTGGAGAACCGCCGCCAGTGGTTCGAGGCGCGCATGGCCCGGAACTTCCCGGTGCTGGTGGCGGTGGCGGAGGGACAGGTGGTGGGCTATGCCGCCTATGGCGACTGGCGCCCCTTCGATGGATTCCGCCACTCGGTGGAGAATTCCGTCTATGTGGCGCCCCAGGCCCAGGGGCGCGGGGTGGGCGAGGCGCTGCTGCGCGCCCTGGTGGCCTGCGCGGGGGAGCGCGGCATCCACCGCATGATCGCGGCCATCGCCAGCGAAAACGCCATCTCCATCGCCCTGCACGCCAAGGTCGGCTTCCGCACCGCCGGTGTGTTCTCGCAAGCCGGCACCAAGTTCGGCCGCTGGCTGGACCTGACCTTCATGGAGCTAGCGGTGGGGCGGGGCCAGCCGACCTGAGGCCGGCCCCATCTCCATAAGCCTCATCCCATCGTGGGGATGACGAAGCCGGCGCCCCCCTTGCTGCCGGAGGGCCAGGTGCTAGGTGACCGTCTTGGTCTTGGTACGGCTAGACGCGCCCGACACAGGACGGCCGTGATGAAATGGGTCGGTCCCGGGTCATGCGCGCTCCGCCTGCCATGGTTGTTTTGCGCCAGTCGAGTATTCATATTCCTGCACGTACAGGGCGTTGAATTCACCTCTGGCTGTGCGGGAATTCCCATATGGAAAGCTCATTTGACTGGGACGCCCTGCAATCCTTCCTGGCGGTGGTGCGGGCGGGCAAGCTGACGGCGGCGGCCCGGCGCCTGGGCGTCGACCATTCCACCCTCAGCCGCCGCATCGCTGATCTGGAACGCACCCTGCAAACCCAACTGTTCACCCGCAGCGTCCAGGGCTATGCCCTGACCCCCCAGGGGAGAAGCTGCTGGTCTCCGCCCAGGCCATGGAATCTGTGGCGCTGGGCATCCTGGGGGAGGTGGCGGGATCCAGCCTCAAGGTGGCGGGCAGCGTGCGCATCGGCGCGCCCGACGGCTTCGGCACCGTCTTCCTGGCGCCGCGCCTGGGCGACCTGGGGGCGGCCCATCCGGATCTGCTGGTGGAGCTGGTGACCACGCCCCGGCTGTTCAGCCTGACCAAGCGCGAGGCGGACATCGCCATCGGCCTGGCCCCACCGCGCGAGGGCCGGCTGCACGCCCGCAAGCTGACGGACTATCAGTTGGGCCTGTACGCGGCGCAGGCTTACCTGGACCGGCGCGGGGCGCCGCAGCGCCGGGCCGACCTGCGCGACCATCGCCTGATCGGCTACATCGGGGAGTTGATCTACGCGCCGGAGCTGGACTACATCCCCCTGATCGAAAAGGACCTGTCGCCCAGCATCACCAGTTCCAACCTGCTGGCCCAGTACCAGATGACCCTGGCGGGGCAGGGGCTGTGCGTCCTGCCCTGCTTCATGGCGGGGCAGGATCCGCGCTTGCGCCGCGTCCTGGCGGACACGGTGTCCCTGACCCGGTCGTTCTGGCTGATCGTCCATTCCGACCTGCGCGCGCTGGCGCGGGTGCGCATCACCTCCGACTTCATCGTCGAGGCGGTGAAGGCCGCCCGCACGACCTTCATGCCGGACGCGTAGATCCGATGGCCGGGTCGGTGGTGGCGGGCCAGTCGCCGTCGGCGCGGCCGGCCAGGCGGCGCTGGATGTGGTCGCCGGTGATGACCAGGTCGTACCAGCCGGATGTGGGGCGCAGCGGCCAGCGCATGACGCCGCCCTCCGGCCCCGGCGTCCAGGGGCGGTGGTGGTCCGGATAGGCGGCGGGCTGGACGCTCACGCCCGTGCCGGGGGCCACGGTGACGCGCAGGGCATCGCCCTCCACCGCCCAGCCGATCCCGGCGGCGCCCGCGCGGGTGCCGGTGAAGGCGCGGTGGAAGCCGTTGGGGCCGCGCACCCACAGGTCATAGGCGCCGTCCGGCCCCGACAGGTGCCAATCGCCCGACAGCGTGCGGCCGGCCTCCACCGTATAGCGGCGGGGGATGGCGTCCAGCCGCAGCCGGTCATAGACATGAAACACGGCACCCTGGCCGGCGCCGGCCGAGAAATCCAGGCGCAGGATGCCGGCGGCCGCGTCCAGATGGTCGCCGACCTCCAGGGCGTAGCGCAGCCGGCGTGATGGCCGGGTCCCGGCCTCCTGCAGCGGATGGGGCGGGGCCACCGGCGTTTCCGGCACCGTCTGGCCGACGATGGCGCGGGCGCGGTCGCGGGTGGGCACCGTGTCCGGCAGGGCGGCCAACTTGGCGTTGGGCGTCTTGAAGTCGAAGGCGGTCAGCAGGTCGCCGCACACCGCCCGCCGCCAGGCGGAGATGTTGGGCTCCATCACGCCGAAGCGCCGCTCCATGAAGCGGATGATGGAGGTGTGGTCCGCCACCTCCGAATGCACCCAGCCGCCGCGCGACCAGGGGGACAGGATGTAGCAGGGCACGCGCGGGCCCAGGCCGTAGGGACGGCCGCGCAGGTTCAAATCGTCGCCATCGGCGCCGGGGGCCTTCAGCCGGTGATAGTCGTCGTCCGTCACCGCCGTGCTGGCGCCGGCGAAGCCGCCGGGGGCGTCCGGGTCGGGCGAGGGCGGGGCCGGCGGCGGCACATGGTCGAAGAAGCCGTCGTTCTCATCGAAGGTGATGAACAGCACGGTGCGCGCCCACACCTTGGGGTTGGCGGTCAGCGCGTCGATGACCTGGGCGGTGTAGGCCGCCCCCTGCGCCGGGCTGGAGGGGCCGGGGTGTTCCGACCCTTCCTCCGTGCCCACGACCCAGGAGATCTGGGGCAGGCGGTCGGCCAACACATCCTCGCGCAGCTTGTCCAGCGCCCGGGTGGACAGGCCTTTTTCCCGCAAGACGGCGCGGGAGCCGGGATCGCCGCGATAGGCGGCGCGGTATTGCAGGAAATTGGCCAGCGGGTTGTCGCCGAAATTGTCGGCCATGTCCTGGTAATGGCCCCAGCTGATGCCCGCCGCCTCCAGCCGTTCCGGGTATGTGGTCCAGGAAAAGCGCGGGGTGCTGGCCGCGTCCGGCTTCGTCAGGTCGTCATCGGGGTTGTCGATGGCCGGCCCGCCGCCCTTGCCGTGCGGGTCGTTGGTGCCCGTCCACAGGAACAGGCGGTTGGTGTTGGTGCCCGTGTGCATGGCGCAGTGATAGGCGTCGCAGATCGTGAACGCCTCCGCCATGGCGAACTGGAAGGGGATGTCCTCCCGCGTGTAGTAGCCCATGGCGCGCTGGGTCTTGGCCTCCGGCCAATGCGCCATGCGGCCGTTGTCCCAGGCGGCCTGGGCGTTGGCCCACTGGTGCGGTGTCCCCAGCATGCGCATCAGGTCGAAATGCGCCTTGGTCGACAGGTGGAAGGGATTGACCAGGCGCGGGTGCGGATCGGTGCGGTCACGCTGGTCCCAGACGGTCAGGGGCTGCCCCTCCGGGCCCGGCGGCACCGGGATGGGGAAGCGGTCGCCAAAGCCGCAGACGCCCGACAGAGTGCCGAAATAATGATCGAAGCCCCGGTTCTCCTGCATCAGCACGACGATGTGGGCCACATCCTCGATGGTGCCGGTGCGCACGTCGGCGGGAATGGCGGCGGCACGGGCCAGGGCGGGCGGCAGGCCGGCCAGGGCGGCACCGCCCAGCGCATGGCGAAGAAGCGAACGGCGATCCATCATGGTGGGCGGTCTTTCCGGGCGGGAGATCAGGGGGCGACCGACAGCTTGTCGGCCACGGTCTTGACGGGGCACAGCGCACCGCAGCCGGGCAGGGGCAGCACGGCGCTCCACGGTGGGCTGGCCAGGCTCAGCGGCGCCAGGGCGCGCACCTGGTCCGGCGTCTGGGCGACATAGGCGACGCGGACCAGGGCCTGACCGGCGGTGTCGCGCCACAGTTCCAGCCGCAGGCCGCCACCCACGGGCGGATCGTCCTCGCCATAGCCCTGGACCTGGAAGTGCACGCCCAGCAGGCCGGCGATGGCGGCGATGTTGTCGTCATGGCCCACCAGCAGGGTGACGGGCGGCTGGCCGGCGCCGGTCAGCGCCTCCGCCATGCGCGGGGCCAGGGCGACGGCCTTGCGCGGCGCCATGTAGGCGTTGCGGGCGAAGACGTCGAACTGCAGGCCGTGCAGGCGGGAAATCTGCGCCAGCGCGTCGCTCAGGCCCTGGACGGCGCCGAAACGGCCCCAGGCCACCTGGTCCGACGGCATGCCCTCCAGGTACTGCAGGATGAAGATCTGGGCCGCCCCGGCGGTCTGGGCCACGGGGCCGCGCAGGTCGACGCCGTGGTTGTCGGCGCTGGGCGTGATGGTGGTGCGCATCTGAACCAGATCGCAGGCCGGCGTGGCCTGGTCGCAGCCCAGGCCGCGGGCCGTCAGGGCGATGGCCGGCACCAGGTAGGTCGAGGCGTTGCGCACGTCGCCCATCTCCGGCTCCATGGCCTTCACGGCGGCGGCGGCATCCACGGTGGCGGCCCCCGCCTCGAACGGGTCGAACAGCGGGTCCAGCGTGCCCGGCGGCTTGTGCCCCACGGTCAGCGGGCAGTCCGGCGCCAGGCCCTTGGCCATGGCCTCACCCGTGCGGATGGTGCGCTCCGCCGAATTGGTCCAGATCGCCACCTGGTTCGGGGTGGGGCAGCCCTGGGCCGGCAGCAGGCCGTTTGCGGCCAGCCACTGGCGCTGATAGGTGCCCATCAGCGTCGCGGCGGCGGCGCCGTGCGGCGTGAGGTGGCTGGGCTCCACCGGCCAGGATGGCCACGGTCCCTGGGCCAGCCCGGGGGCCGCCTCGGTATCCAGGGGTGCGCGCACACCGTGGCGCACCAGCATGACCACCCGTTCCAGCGTCAGGGGCTGGCCGTTGGCGGCGCGGGGTGCCGTCGTGGCGTCGGGTGCCGCTTGGGCCGGGGCGGTCGCCAGCGCCAGGCCAGCCAGGAGAAGGGGAAGAAGACGGGTCACGGGCATCTTTCCAGCAGCAGGGATCAAAACACGCCTTGGGCGCGCAGTTGGGTCAAGGTTTCGGCCAGGGCCTCCAGCCCGCCCCGGGCCGCCAGGGATTGGACGCGCGCCGCCCCCAGGCGGCTCAGCACCGCATGGCGGTAACCCCAGGTGTAGCGGACGGGGTCGGCGGCATCCACGCCGAAGCGGGGCGCCAATTGGCGCAGCAGGGCGTCCGCATCCTCAACGGCGGGTTCGGCGTAGACCCAATTGTGGTCGGACTGGGCATGGATCAGGCAGGCGGACCACCAGCGCGGCACGGCGCCAGCCTCCGCCATGCCAGGCAGGATCAAGCCACCCGCCTGTGTCGGCGCCAGGTAACCCGCCGCCACCGGGTCCACCCGGGCGATGATGGCAGCCGCGCGCAGCCAGTGCACCAGCCGCTCGGGCTTGCCCCGCTCCGGCGCCTGGTGGGCGCAGGCCTGTACGATGACCAGGTCGGCAGGCAGGCGGCGGGCCATCGCCTCCGCCAGGCCCAGGATATGGTGCGCGCTGGTGCGGTAGTCGCCGTCGGGTCCATGTCCGCCCAGGGACACCTCCAGCGGCAGGCCGCCATCCGGGCGCCAGACGAACAGCAGGGCCTTGGCCCAGTCGTGCCACAGCGGGGCGGCGGCGATCAGGTCGTCCTGCCCCTCCAGGCCGACACCGTCTATAGCCTGGTAGGCGGCGGCGAAATCCTTGGCGCTCTGGGCGTTGAAGGCCTCGTGCAGGGGCAGGCCGCCGGGCCAGGAATGATGGCTGCCGGCGTTGCCACCAGGGGCGACGGCGAAGGGTTGGGGCAGGTGCGGGCAGGGGCCGCCTTCGCCGGGCAGGGCGGGAAACAGTCCGTCCATCAGGCTGTCGCCGGGATCGGCCAGGCCCTCGGCCACCAACCGGTCGATGAGGACCCGCTCGTCCGCCCGCCCCAGGTTGGCGCGATGGGCCACGCAGGTGGTGGGGTTGAACAGGGCGTCCGCCGTGGCGGCCTTAATGGTGGGATCACGCACGGCGTCGACATCCGCCCGCAGGCGGGCCAGGGCGTCGCGCGTCAGGGGCGAGGCGCCCGCCAGGGCGGCGGCATCGGCCGCCAGCGCGGGCGGGGCCAGCAGCAGCGTGACGACGATGGCGGCGGCCAGGCGAAGGGGCGGGTTCATCAGAACTCCTGTTGCAGGCTGAGTTCATAGCTGCGGCCGGCGCTGATGGTCTGCACCACGGCGTCGCCGTGGCGGCCGACGCTGGTGCGGTAGGCCAGGGCGTCGCCCAGATTGCGCACCGTCAGGCGGGCGCTCAAGCCCCCGCCGGCCTCATAGCCGGCGCTGAGGTCCAGGCGCCGCGTGGGATGCACCCAGGTGTCCAGCCCGCTGCCAGCCATGGTCGTTCCGCCTCCGGAAACAAAGGCGGTGCCATAGGACTGCACGTAATCGTCGGCCCAGCGGTAGTCCAAAGCCAGGTGCAGGGCGCCGCTGTCGTAGCGCAACTGCACCCCGGCCAGCCAGCGGGGCGCGTACTGCACCCGCTCCACCGCGTTCAAATCAGGGCTGTTGAGGCGCACCGCGGTGGTTTCCCAGCTGAGGGTGCCGGCCAGGTGGAAATCACGCAGCGTGTCGGCCACGGATGCCAGCCCTTGGTCCACCGACAGCTCCGCCCCTGTCAGCCGGGCGGTGCCGCCGTTGGTGGGGATGCTGAGGCGCACTTGCGCGTCGCTGGTGGGCGACCCCACCGCCAGGCCGCCGCCGGCATCGTAGAGGTAGTTCTTCAGCCGCTTGTGGAAGAGCGCCAGTTCCAGCCGCCCGTCGTCCCCGCTCCCGGGGCCGTCCCCCCAGGCCCAGGCGCCGGACAGGTCG
This sequence comes from Nitrospirillum guaranorum, assembly GCF_034653275.1. Taxonomy (NCBI): domain Bacteria; kingdom Pseudomonadati; phylum Pseudomonadota; class Alphaproteobacteria; order Rhodospirillales; family Azospirillaceae; genus Nitrospirillum; species Nitrospirillum guaranorum. The sequence goes on from NZ_JAYEES010000001.1 coordinate 1,027,986, forward strand.
AAATTCAGGCCGTCCACCGCCTTCAGGTCGGGATTGCCCCGGGTGACGGTGAGCACGCCGTCGCTGTCCTGGGTGGCGGTGGCGTTGCCCGCCAGCTGATAGGGCGACGGCGCGGTCTGGCTGGTCCAGACGGCGGCGCGGTAGGTGGCGCGCTCGTCCGGCTGCCAGCGGGCCAGCAGGCGGGGCAGCAGGGCGGTGAACCGGCTGCCGCTCTCGTTCCAGCCGTAATTGACGCCGCCCGTGGGCACGCCGTTGTCGCCCGACAGCCAATAGCGATTGGTCAGGTCCGAGAATTCCGCCCGGAACCCCGGCAGCAGGGCGAAATCATCCCAGGTCAGGCGCGCCTGGGCATAGGCGGCCACCGTGCGCTCCCCACCGCTCAGCGTGTTGCCGTTCCAGGCATCGGCCGTCCAGGTGGCGGTGCCGTCGCGCTGGCGGTACAGCTGCGCCAGCCGGTCGGCGTTGATCAAGGGAAAGGCGAAGTCGTAGATGCCGGCCAGGGGGGCCGTCAGGGTGCCGGCGCGCAGGCCCACGGCCGCCAGGCCGGCGACGGTGGTGCCGGCATCCACCGCACCCCGGCCGCCGACCAGTTGCCCCTCCTGGTCGCGACGGTAGCTGTCGCGCCGGCTGTCGGTGATCTTCACCCCGGCCTCCAGCGTGGCGTCGGGCCCCAAGGCCAGCTTGCCGTCCAAGGCGCCGCCCAACCGGTCCTGGCGACTGGACAGGCTGGTGATCTGGCCGCGGTTTGAAACCGGCAGGCTATCCACATCATCGGCCATGGCCAAGGCGCCCGCCGGCCCGGCCACCACGGGATAGCCGGCCTGGTGCCCCAGGCTCAGGCCCTGGTTCACCGTGGTGCCGGTGGGGTTCCAGAACGACAGCTCGATATGCTGGGGCCGGCCGTTCTCCCCCCAGGTGTAGAACAGGCGGGGCGACAGGGTCAGGGCGCCGGTGTGCCAGTCGGCGCCCAGCTGCGCCGTGCCCAGGGTGGCGGTGTCGGGGTTGGTCTCGAACCAGTAATGCACCTGGGTCTTGACGCTGCGGTTCTCATAAAGGCCGTTGCCCAGGGCAACGCGGGTGATGAAGCTGGGGTCGCGCCCACCCTGGAAGCCCATCTGGTAGACCTCCTGGTCCGTGTCGGCGGTGGCCACCGTGACGTGGGCGAAAGCGCGGAAGGTGTCGCTGGGCTGCCAGTCCCCCGCCAGGCTGCCGCCCCAGCGCCGCGTCTCCCCTTCCGAATATTGCACGTTCAGCGAGGTGGCCAGCAGGTTGCGCGCCGGATCCATGCCGGCCGGCGTCTGCCCACTGGCGTCGACCAGGCGGTATTCCAACTGGGTGGACTGGTAGGACTGCTCCACGCTGGCGAAGCGGTTGCGGCCGTAATAGCCGGTGACGGCCAGGCCCAGGCTGTGGTCGCGGCCGAACTGGCGGGCGACGTCGACGGTGGCAAGGCCCCCGCCCGAGGGCCGGCCCAGGCTGGCGGACCGTTCGTCCAAATTGCCCTGGACCAGCAGGCGGGTATGCTCGCCGCCCTCCAGGGCCGAAGCCAGGCGCAGGTCGAATTGGCCGGCGGTGGCATCGCCGTCGTCATGAGCGTCCGGCGTCTTGGTCAACTCCACCCCGTCCATGGCCAGCGGCGGCAGCAGGCTCAGTTGCACGGCGCGGCTATAGGGCATGCTCTGCGCCACCGACACGCCGTCCAGGCGGGTCACGGCATAGGCGCTGTCCAGCCCACGCACGGCGGCGAACTGGCCTTCGCCCCGGGCCGCGCGGTCGATGCCGCCCAGGTCGCCCTGAAGAGAGGTCACCAGCACGTTGACCCCGGCCAGCCGGCCCAGGCTTTCAGCCAGGGTGCGATCCGCCCCGTCGTGCAGATCCGCCGTGGTCAGGCCGTCGGTCAGGGCGGTGGCGGTGATTTCCGCTGGGGGCGTGCCATGGTAGGGCGCCTTGACGATCAGCACCTCGGGCAATTGGCCGGCGGCCGGCGCCACGGCCGGGGTGGCCGGGGTGGGCGATGCCCGTTCCAGCTCGATGGCGCCGCCGTCGCCCAGGCGATAGCGCAGGTGGCAGCCGGATATCAGGCGGCCCAGCGCCGTCTCGAAATCCGTCACCCCCGCCAGCGGGCCGGCGCGGCAGCCGCGCACCAGCTCCGGCCGGAACAGCACGTCGCGGCCGGACTGGCGCGCCAGATCCAGCAGCGCGCTGCCCAGGGGTTGTTCCGCGATGGTGAACGCCGTTCCCGCCGTAACGGGTGCCGCCGCCAACAACGGCAGCAGGGCGCAGGACGCCGCCAGGCGGCGGCGCCCCTGGCGGCGTCCGGGCCGGCGCTGGGGCTTACCGCCGGCGCGCAATCCGGTAATCCCCATTGGCGTCCTGCCGCCAGGTGATGGGATGCAGGCGGGCCAAGGCGGCCAGGAAGCCGGCGACATCGTCGGCGCGGTAGCTGCCGCTGACACGGATGGCGTCCAAGGTTGGGTCTTCCAGATGCAGGACAATGCCGGTGCGCGCCGCCACCTCCGGCACCACCTGCGCCAGGGGCACGTCATCGAACAGCATGCGACCGTCCTGGCGGGCCTTGACCTGGTCCACATTGGCCTTGCCCAGGCGCACGGGGCCCTGGCCGTCGCGGTCCACCTGCTGGCCGGGCGCCAGGCTGGCCAGCGCCCGGCCGCTGTCGCGGTCGCGGACCTCGGCCGCCCCCTCCAGCAGCACGGCGCGCACCTGCCCGCCATGCGATGAAACGGTGAAGCGCGTGCCCAGGTCGCGCACCTCCAGCGCCCCGGCCATCACGTGGAAGGGTCGTAGCGCCTCATGCGTTACCTGGAACTCCGCCTCGCCTTGGGCCAAGTCCACGCGGCGGCCCAGCGGATCGATGCGCACATGCAGGTGGGTGGACCCGCCCAGGCGCATCACGGTACCGTCGGACAGGGTCACCTGAGGGTTGTCATGGGCGGCGGTGACGTAGTCGGCCTCGCTGACCGCGCCGTTCCACAGCCAGAGCAGTGCCAGGGCCAGGACGGCGGCCAGGCCACCCAGGGGCGGCATCCAGGCGATGGGGCGCCAGGACCGGTGGGGCCGCGTTTTTTCGTTGGCCAGGCGCAGGCCGCGGGCGCGGGTCAGGTCCGGCCGCAACGCGCCCTTGTCGTCGATGGCGCCGCTGGCCGTCCAGGCGCGGGTCACCAGGTCCATGGCGGCGGTGTGCCGGGGGTCGGCGGCCAGCCAGGCGCGGAAGGTCCGCTGGCCCTCCGGCCCCAGTTCCACCGCCTGGATGCGCCGCATCCAGGCGGCGGCGGTTTCCAACAAGGCTTGATCGTGATCGGTGGAGGTCAACGCGCCGGCTCCACCATCGTCCGGGCCAGGTGGGCCAGGACGCGTTCGATTTGACGAGACACCATTTTGACCTCAAGGCCCAGGCGGCCGGCCACTTCCCGGTGGCTCAGCCCATCAACGCGTACCAGCAGGAAGGCATGCCGTGCCAGGGGGTCGACGTCGCGCAGCGCCGCCTCCAGGCTGGCCAGCTCCTGCCGGACCATGACGGTGTGCTCGGGCGTTGCTGCGCCGTCGTCCGCCAATTCCGCCACCTCATCCAGGCCGTCGTGGGCGTCCTGGTGGCGGGCGGCGTTGCGGCGGAAACGGTCGACCAGCAGGTTGCCGGCCACGCGCAGCAGGAAGGCGCGCCAATTGTCCACGCCCCGGGCGGGGGCGGCGGCCAATGCGCGCAGATAGACGTCCTGGACATAATCGTCCACATCCTGCGCCTGGCGCACGCGGCGGGTGAAATAGCCGCGCAGCACGGATTGGTGGGCCTCGAACTCCGCGCCGTCGAGCGCCGACGGCGGATCGCTGTGGGCCCGGGCATCGGCCTGACTGTCCATCTTCCCTCTCGTCCGACCAATGGGCGCGGACAAGGTCATAGCGGCGGCAGGCTGCAGATTTATGATGGAGGGCTGCGCCATGTGCAGGCTCCCGATGACGGGGACGCGGGGGTGGGAAAGGGGCGGGACCTGGCGGTCCCACCCCCGGTAGCAGAACGGATCAGTAGGTATACTTGACGGTCATCAGGGCGGTGGTGCCGCTGTCGACGATGTTCGACAGCGTCAGGCTGTTGTGCCCGATATGCGCCCAGTAGGTGTAGTCACCGGTGAGGTTGGAGACGGAGCCGTCGACCGCGAAGCCGTTGTCGAACTTGTAGCCCACGTGCAGGTCCAGGCGGTTGGTCGGCCGGACCCACATGTTGTCCCAGCTGCCGCCCTGGCCCAGGTAGTCGTAATAGGCGAGGTACGAACCAGTGTAGTTGTAGCCAAGGTCGGCGGAGAAGCCGCCCACGGCGTAGGACAGGGTGGCGTTGGCCAGCCAGCCGGGGGCGTTCTGGATGGGCTGGTCGGCGTCCAGGCCCTTGATGCCGGTGTCGACCACCGACCACTGGCGGGTGACGTTGCCGCCGATGCTGAAGCCCGACAGCCAGCCGGGCAGGATGGTGTCGAACTTCTGCCGGAACGCCAGCTCGATGCCATAGACGTCGCCGTCGCCGCCATTCTTGGGCTGGCTGATGCTGACCAGGTTGCTGGTGGTGCTGAACGGGTTCACCAGGGTGGAGCCGTTGTCGAACAGGTAGTTCGACAGCCGCTTGTAATAGACGGCGGCCGAGGCCATGCCGCCCTGGCTGTTGTGCCACTCGCCGGACATGTCCAGGTTGGTGGACTCGATGGGCTTCAGGTTGGGGTTGCCCTGGGTGATGGTCTTCACGCCGGTGTCGGTGCTGATGGACACGGAGGAGGAGGCACCCAGCTGCACCAGGGCGGGGCGGGTGTAGGACTGGCTGACGCTGGCGCGGTAGACGCTGTCGTTGTCGGGGCGCCAGTTGACCAGCACGCTGGGCAGCGGCTCGTTGTAGGTGGTGGTGCTGTTTTCCCAATGGCCCACGGACTTGCCGCTGTTGTCCAACTGCCAGAAGGTGTTGTGGATGTCCGTGTGCTCGAACCGGACGCCGGGGATGACCTCCACCTGGCCGAACTGAAGGTCGGCCATGACATAGGCCGACGTCACCTGCTCCCGCCCCTTCAGGGTGTTGCAGTTCATGTTGTCGACGTAGTTGCCGTTGCAGGTGTCGAAGCTGCCGGCCGTCTGCAGCTTGTAGAAATAGTCCAGCAAGGCCTGCTGGTTGACCTTGGGTACCGACCAGCTGTAGCGGCCGGGGTAGACGGAGGAATAATAGCCGTTGGCGATGCCCAGGCTGGACCAGGTGCTGTTGGGATAGCCCAGGGCGGAGAAATAGGGGTTGGTCCAGTCGCGGTTGGTGACGGCGCGGTCGCTCTCCACGAACTTCACGCCAGCCTTGATGAAGGACAGCGGGCCGTTGTCGGCCATGTCGTACTGGCCGTCCAGCTTGGCGCCGTACTTGTCCTGGTGGCTGCCCTGCTGGGTCAACTGGCCGGCGCGCCGCGCCCACAGCGCGGTGGCGGCGTTGTTCAGGGCGTCATACATGCCCGGGCTGAACACCGGGACCGGATAGCCGTCGTTGTTGCCCATGCCGGCGATGCCGCTGGGGAAGCGGGCGCCGCTGCTGTACTGGTCATTGCGGGCCGACGCCTCGATGTGGTTGGGGCGGTCGTTGTTGGCGGCGCTGAAGAACAGGGTGGGCGTCAAGGTCAGGGCGCCCAGTTTCTTCTCGCCGCCCAGTTGCAGGGTGGACAGGTCGGCGCGTTCCGGGTTGGTCTCGTACCAGACGGAGGTGCGGTACTTGTCCACGCTCAGGCCGTACAGGCCGTTGGACAGGGCGTTCCAGCTCTTGTCCGTGCTGATGATCTGGCTCAGCGTGCTGTTCTGCACCGCGTTCTCGCGGGCGAAGGAGCCGCGCAGGAAAACGGCGGTGGTGTCGTCCGGGTGCCAGTCCAGCGACAGGTTGCCGCCATAGCGTTCGGTGCTGCCGTCCGACACGCCGACGCTGATGCCGGTCTGGCGCAGATTGGACGCCGGGTCCGTGCCCGCCGGGTTGGTCGAGCCGTTCTTGGCGCTGCTGACGGCGAAGCCCCAGCCGCCGTCGTTGTGGGCGCTGTCGATGCCCGCCATCTCGCTGTTGGTGAAGTAGCGCTTGTCGTAGTAGCCGCTGACATAGACGCCGAACTGGCGGTCGCGGCCGAACTGGGTCGCCACCTCGGCGGCGGTGTTGCCGCCCAGGCCGGTCTCGCCATAGTCGCGCGCCCGGCTTTCCAGGCGGGCGCCGCCCTGGATGCTGAAGTGCAGCGGGTTGGCGAAGTCGAAGGCCGTGGGCGTGCGGAAATCGACGGTGCCGGAAATGGCGTCGCCGCTCATGGACGCGTCCAGCGTCTTGTTGACGACGATGGTCTGCAGGCCGGACGGCGGCAGCAGGTCCAGCTGGACGCTGCGGCTGTAGGGCAGGCCCTGGGCCACCTCCACGCCGTTCATGAGGTCGACCGCGAATTCGGAGTTCATGCCCCGGATGGCCACCAGCATGCCTTCGCCGCGCGAGGCGCCATCGATGCCGCCGGCCACCGACTGGCCGGTGTTGCTGACGGTCACGCCGGGCAGCAGGCCCAGGGCCTCGGCCACGTTATGGACGGCGGTGTGTTCCAGCTCCGCCGCCGACATGATGTCGACGGTGTTGGATGAGCGCATCTTGGCGGTGTCGGCCTGGTCGCGGTTGGCGAAGACCAGGATTTCGTCCAGCGTCCCGTCCGTGCTGGCGTCGGGGGTGCCGGCGTCGGCGGCGTTGGGGGCAGGGGTGGCGGGGGCGCTGCCTTCAGCGGCATGGATGGTCGGTGCGGCCAGCAGCGCGCCGGCCATGGCGCCGCACAGCAGGACGTCCTTGAGCATCGTGTGTCGCATGGTCTTCTTTCGGCTCCGTCATGGACGCCCACGACGGGCGCCCTCGGAAAGCCAAGACGCGGCACAGGCGCAGATTCCGGCCTGTCATGGAACTTTAGTAATTTTGGTTTCGTTATTCGGCCTCATTCAGCCCTTGCACGGAGCAAAAGACACGCTGGGGCGTTTGCTTATCCGCTACCATGTAGATCCTCGATCCATCCTGAAGGGCGGCTTGTGCTATCCTCAGGCCGAGTCGTTCAAAGGAGGAAGTGCTGATGCCTAAGTCCGGCCTTTATGAGCAGGACTTTTACGCCTGGGCCAATGAACAGGCGGCCCTGCTGCGCTCCGGCAAGCTGTCGGTGGCGGACATTGAGCACATCGCCGAGGAAATCGAGAGCATGGGCAAAGCCGAGAAGCGTGAACTGGCAAACCGCCTCGTGGTCCTGCTCCTGCATCTCCTGAAATGGCAGTTCCAGCCGGTGCGACGCGGCTCTTCCTGGGAAGCGACGATCCGGGTGCAACGACGTGACTTGGCCGTTCATCTTCAGGACAACCCCAGCCTGAAGGCGAAACTGCCGGAAGCCATTCAGCAGGCTTACGGCAACGCCTTGATCATGGCCGCCGATGAAACCGGCCTGCCGGAGGCAACCTTTCCGGCGGAATGCCCATGGTCATTTGAGCAGATTATGGATGCTGGGTTCTGGCCGGAAACCTCGCACTAGCATCGTATGCTACCAGGGCGGTTAAGGCTGAACAGCGATCAGCGCTGCCCCCCAGGCGGCTGCACCGCCAGGAACACAGTGCTCCACAGCTGGGCGGCGTTGGACTCGTCGGCGTCGTTGCCGGCGGCGCCATAGGGGGCGACGATGTAGTGGCCGTCGCGGAAGTCCCAGGACCATAGTTCCGAGCTTTGCACGCCCTTGGCGGCTTCGATGTCCCGCCACAGCGCGGTCTGCATACGGGTCAGCCGGGCCCGGGTCGCGGCCGGCAGGTCGGTGCGGGACAGCTGGCGGGTCAGGCCGGCGGCGGTCAGCGCCTGTTGCCAGGACCATACCACCGTGCCGTGATAGGCGCTGCGCGGGAACAGGTCCTGCGTCGCCGCCGGCGCGTAGGCCGGGTTGGCCACCAGCATGCCGACGCCGGTCATGAGGCCGGCGGGGAAGGGCCGGTCGGCAGCCGCCACGGCGGCATCCAGGGCTTCGGCTGTCGGATGGTCGAACAGCAGCGCGAACCCCTCATCCGAATGCAGGACGGGAACGGGCGTGCCGTCGGCGTTCAGCGACAGGGCGTGGAAGCGCACCGGGCCCTTGGGCAAGGCCGCCAGCGCCGCCTCGGCCGGCACGCCCGCCTTGGCGGCATAGGCGGCGACGTCCCGGCGCGCCTCGGCCGGCGCCACCGTCACGTCGAACAGGGCGGGGGCCTTGGCCCGCCACACCTTGGCGAGGTCCGCCGCCTTGGTCAGGTCGGCGCGGGCCGCCGCGTCCAGCCAGGGGTCCAGCAGTTTGGCCTTCAGCAGGGCGTCCGCCGCGTCCAAGGCCGCCGGCACCAGGATGGCGTTGACGTCGTAGGGATAGACGCCGCCGCCCAGGCCGGTGTTGCTGTCGCGCCATTCCCCAACCTGCTGGCCCGGCTTCAGCCGCACCAGGGTCTCGACACCCGGCGCCGCCGCGAACGGGGCGGCCTGGGCAACCACCCGGCGCAGGTTGCGCACCAGGGCTGCGCCAGCCGCCTCCACCTGCCCATGCCGGCCGTCGGCGGCGGCCAGGAAGCCGGCGGCGGCGGCCCGGCCGCGCGGATCGTCCAGCAGCCAGGCGCGGGCCACCGGCGCCAGCAGGAAGTCGCTGTCCACCATCTTGTAGTCATAGACGGGCGCGTCTGACATGCCGCCGCCGGCCTTGAGATGGTCCAGGATGGCGAACTCGCCGATATCCTCCTCGTGCGCGACCTGGCCGTCGGGCGACAGGCGGGCCAGGACGGAGCGCAGGCCGGCCTGCACCGCGTCCGGCTGTAGTGCCGGCATCAGCAGCATGACCGACATCAACGTGTCGCGCCCGAAATAGGTGTGGAAGCGCCACGATCCGGCCAGCAGCTTTTCCTGGTAGCTGAGAAAGGTCAGGGCGTCGCGGCTGGCTGGCTGCGCCGCCGCGCTGGCGTTCAGCAACTGGTCGCCGGCCAGCGGGGTCAGCGGCGTCTCACCGGTCAGTGCCGTGACGCGCAGGCCGATGGTGCCGTCGGCACCGGCCTTAAACCCACCGTCCGTCAGCTGGCCATGGGTCACCGTCACCGTCAGGCGGTAGCCGGCGTTACCGTCCAGGCGATCCCGCGCCCAATCCAGCGCGTCCTTGGTGCGGGTGGGCTGCGCCTGGACCTGGGTGGGCAGGGTGCGCAGGGCTTCATAGTCGCGCAGCACCCGGGTGCTGGACAGCACGCCCTGCCGGGGCACGGCGCTGTCGGCCTTCAGTGCGGCCTCGAACACCACGCCGCGCAGGGGGCGGCCCTTGGCGTCGGTGGTGGTGACCGGCTGGGGCGTTCCAACCAGCGTCCAGTTGGCGGTGTCGGCCGTGTCCAGCCACAGGCCGACACTGCTGTTGCCGGCGGGGAAGGCCACCAGGATGCGCGCATCCTTGCCCGAGCGCAGCAGCAGGTGGGCCGCCACCTCGCCCTGCCGCAGGAAGGCGTTGAGGTTCCGCCCCTCCGTCAGGCTGTAGGACAGCGCCGGCTTCGCGGCCGTGTCGGCAAAGCATGCCGGCGCCCAGGCCAGCGTCAGGGCCAGGACGGAGCTGGAGAGCAGGTGCGGAAGACGCGGCATGGGCGGATCCTATCAGGCGGGCATGAACTAGAGGCGCGCCGTCCCGGGATAGGGACGGCGGCAGGCTAGGAGGGTGGCAGGGTGGAAAGACGGGAGGAGGGTCAGGTCAGGACGGTCCCATCACGCGGCGGAGATATTCTTCGTGACTGGGCAGGGTGGCGGCGGCCTTGGCCATTTGGTCGCGCAGGCGGCTCAGATAGGCCACGTTCTCGTCCGCTGGCATGGTGTCCAGCAGGGGATTGTAGTCGATGGCCCGCAGCCCCTGGCTCATCAGCACGGCGAACCAGCTGGCCTCGCGGAACAGTTCGTCGGTCGACAGCACGATGCGGCCGGTGCGGGTGAAGTGGCGTTCCTTCAAGGACAGGCCCTCCGGCACCGCCATGGCCTGGCAGTGGCGCCACAGCGGTTCATCCCGGCCCTGCGTGCGGCTGTAATGCAGCACCAGGAAGTCGCGCACCGATTCAACGTCGGCACCATAGACCTGGTTGAACTGGCCCGCCGTCTCCTCCGGGCAATCGCGGGTGGGGAACAGGGACAAAAGCTTGGCGATGCCGCTCTGGATCAGGTGGATGGAGGTGGACTCCAAGGGCTCCAGGAAGCCACTGGATAGGCCGATGGCCACCACGTTCTTGACCCAGGACCGCCGCCGCCGCCCGGTCTGGAAGCGGATCAGGCGCGGGTCGGCCAGCGCCTGCCCGTCCAGGTTGGCCATCAGGGTGGCGGCCGCCTCGTCATCGCCCACGAACCGGCTGCTGTAGACGATGCCGTTGCCGGTGCGGTGCTGCAGCGGGATGCGCCATTGCCAGCCGAAGGCGTGGGCGGTGGCGCGGGTATAGGGGGTGGGATCGGCGACACGCTCGCAAGGGGTCGCCAGGGCGCGGTCGCAGGGCAGCCAGTGGGACCAGTCCTCGAACCCGCTGTTCATCACGCCCTCGATCAGCAGGGCGCGCAGGCCGGAACAGTCGATGAACAGGTCGCCCTCCACCACCTCGCCCCGGTGGGTGGTCAGGCGGGTGACGAAGCCGCTCTCCGGATCCTGCTCGATCCGTTCCACCTTGCCTTCGATCCGCTTCACCCCGCGCGCCTCGGACCTGCGACGCAGGTGGGCGGCGTAGAGGCCGGCGTCGAAGTGGTAGGCGTAGCCCAGGGTGGAGAAAAGGGAATTGGGGTCGGATGCCGGCGGGCCAAACTTGCCGGCCCTGGCCGCCAGCGTGGCCAGGGAATAATCCTGGTGGCCGTGCGGGAAGCCGCCAAGGTTGGCGCGGATCCAGCGGTGGAAGAACATCTGCGCGTCGGCCGGCCCGCCATAGCGGCCGAAGGGATGAAAATAACGACTATCGCCGCCATTCCAGCCGACGAACTCGATACCCAGCTTGAAGGTGGCCTTGGTCTCGCGCAGGAACTGCGCCTCGTCCAGCTCCACCAGCCGGTTGAACCAATGGATGGTGGGGATGGTGGCCTCACCCACGCCGATGATGCCGATCTCGTCGGACTCGATCAGCGTCACCTCGAACTGCGGCGGGCTGTTGACCTTGGCCAGCGCTGCCGCCGTCATCCATCCGGCGGTGCCGCCGCCCAGGATGACGACCTTCCGGATCCGGCGATCTGACACGGTTTCGCTCTCCATCGAAAAAAGCGGGCGGCGGGCCCCGAGACTGATCCGCCGCCCCCAGGGGAGGAAAGGGTGGAAGGACGCTGGATCAGAACTTCGCGGTCAGGGACACCATGGCGTTCGGGCCGACGATGCCACGGCCATAGAAGTAGCCGTTCACCACCTGCTGGGTGAAGCCCTGGCGGGGGTTGCCCTCCGTCAGGCCCAGCTCGTCCGTCACGTTGTCGACGCTGACGTTCAGCGTCATGGCCGGCGTGATGTTGTAGATCGCGCCGATGGTCACGACGCCATAGCCGGGCAGTTCCACCTGGTTGCCGTTGTCGGCGAAGATGCGGCCGACATACTTGTAGCGCAGGTAAATCTGTCCCTTGTTGTTGGGCAGGTTGTATTCCGGCGTCACGGCGTACAGGATCTTGGGCGTGCGGCCCGGGATCTTGCCGTTGTAGAAGGCGGCCACCTGCGGCGCGATGTTGGTGCCGTTGACGTCGATGAAGCCGACCTTGACGTTGCTGAACGTCGGGTCCTGGTAGGTGGCCTGGGCGTGCACGCCGAAGGCGCTCAGCGGCTCGTACTGCGGGCGGTAGTACAGGTCGACGTCGACGCCGTTGGTTTCGGAATCGGCGAAGAAGCCCTGGTTCAGGTTGGGATCGGCCGGATTGACGCCGCCGCCCCAGGTCTGGTTCTTGAACTCCGTGCGGAAGCCGCGAACGGTGCCGGTCAGCCCGTAGTCGGAATAGGTGACGCCGCCTTCGTACAGGGACAGGGCGGCCGCCTGCGGGTTGGTGCCCTGGGTCTGGTAGGCGTGGGCGTAGCGGGCGTAGACCGACAGGTTCTGGGCGATGGTGTAGTTCACGCCGGCGGTGACGTGCACCGGCGATTCATGGCCCGAAGTGTAGTTGTAGGTGCCGTTGAACGCGTTCGGGTTGACCTGCACGATGCCGCCCACGCCCGCCGGGATGGGCTGGGGCGAGCTGTTTCCCGCCACGCCATCGGTGTCCTCGCGCTCATAGCGCACGCCGAAGTCGAAGTGCAGATCCTGGTTCCAGGCGAATTCGTCGTTCACGTAGACCGACTTCGACGTCTGGTGGGTGGCGCTGATGCCCGCACCCCAGTTGCCGTAGGAGATCAGGCCGTTGTTGCCCAGCGTGCCCAGCACGTTGCCGGCGCTGTTCATGGCCACGATGTCATAGATGTTGGACTGGTTCTTCACATCGTTGATGACGGTGGAGACGCCCGACTGGTCGTTGGCGATGTCGGTGGCGTAGATCATGCCGCCCACGGTCAGGCTGTTGGTCCAGCCGTCGCCCGAGGTGTCCCACTTGGCGCCGAAATCGCTGCCCCAGTCGCGCAGCTTAACCAGCTGGCGGTTCAGCACGGTCTGCTGCAGCAGGCCATTGCCGTTGAGCGCGTTCAGGGCGGCGGCGTTGGACGCCGCGGTGACCTGGCCGTTGGTCAGGTTGCGGATGCCGAACTGCGTGGTGCCGGGGAAGGCGGCCAGGCCGGACTGCAGCAGGTCGTAAATGGGCGAAGCGCTGGTGGGCGTCAGGTAGGCGAGAGCCGAGGCCAAGCCGCCGTTGCCGGTGCCGCTGCCGGCGAACACGCCGTTGAAGTCCCAGTCCGTCTCGGTATAGCGGCCGCGGGCGAAGAGGGAGATGCCGTGGTCGAACTCACGCTCCCCATCCACGCGGAACTGGTGGCCGGTGGCATGGATGCCGTCCTGCATGCTGAAATTGCGGAAGCACTGGCCGTTGGCGTAGCAGGAGTCCGGCACGCTGACGTTGGCGAAGCCCTTGCCGATGATGTTGCCGAACTGCGTGTCCAGGCCCGGCACGCTGGAAATGGTGCCGTTGTTATAGGCGTAGGGCTGGTCGGCGTAGTAGGGGTCGTGCTCGTCCCAGTCCTTGACGGTGAAGCGGATCCAGCCGTCCTCGAACTTGTGCTCCAGCTGGCCCTTGATGTGATAGGTCTCGTACCGGAAGGGCGAGCTGCGCACGCCCGGCGTGCTGTCGTAATAGCCGGAGATGGCGAAGGCGGTGTCCTTCAGGTCCGGGATGGGGGACGAGAACCACAGGTCGCCGCGCCGGTCGCCATAGGTGGTGCCGGTGATGCGCGCGATGCCGCCGGCCTCGTCGAAGTTCAGCTTGCGCGAGATGAAGTTGATGGACGCGCCGGCGGCGTTGGGCGTCAGGATGCCCGAGCTGCCGCCCTGCAGCGCCTCGACCCGGTCGATCGAGATGTCGTTCTGGAACACCTCGTCATCGTTCAGACCGCCATAGATGGCGGGCATGCCATCCTCGATCAGGCGGACGAACTGCTGGGTGCCACCGGGCAGGCCGCGCACCGAGTAGTTGTTGGACACCGGGCCGGCCGTGCCCTCGACGAAGATGCCGGGGATCATTTCCAGCACGTCGACGGTGCTGCGCGGCGCCTTCTGGGCCAGGTCGGCCTCGTTCACGGCGGTGATGGCGACGGAGGCGTTCAGCAGGTTGCGCTTGGACCGCAGGCCGGTGACGATGATTTCCTGCAGGTCGGGCGCGCCGCCCATCTGCACGGTGTCGTCGGCGCCGGTCGTCGTGGCGGGTGTGGCCTGGGCCACCTGGGTCTGAGCCGCGGTGCCATCGGTGGCGGCCCCTTGGGCGGCAGCATTGCGCAGGGCCGGGGTCGCCGTGGCGGCGCGGTCGGACTTGCGGCTAACCACGGCGGCGCCCGAGGGGTCGCGGTGCACGGTCAGGCCGGTATTGGCCAGGATGCTGTCCAGCGCCTGCTGGGCGGATAGGCGCCCTTGCGCACCCTTGGTGCTGATGCCGGCGACGTCGTCGGCCCTGTAGATCAGCTGTGAGCCGGTTTGGCGAATATAGCTTTCCAGCGCGGCGCGCAGGTCGCCTGCCGGGATGTCGATCATCGTTTCGGCGGCGGACGCCAAAGTGATTGCGCGTGCAGGTTGCGGTGCCGCCATGGATTCGGTGGCGTGGGTCAGGGCGGGCCAACAGACCGTCGTCAGAAGCACGGCGGAAAGGGCGTGACGGATATTGGGGTTCGGCACGATTTCTCCCTCAATTTCTAAATTGTTGTATTTGGCTATGACGAAGGACCGTGCCGGATCCCCTATCCTCAATTTGAAATTCTTATTTCCCTGCCGTCGTCGACTATCTTCAGGCCGAAACCGCTGTGCAGCAGGCGGGCGAAGGCGTCGACATTCGTGGCCTCGAAACTGCCGCCGATGCGGATGTCGCCCATGGGCCCTTCGGCCGGCACCACCAGCTGCTTGCGGTTATAGCGGTTGAACTCCGTCGCCACCTCACGCAGGGGGCGGTCGTTGAACACCAGCGTGCCGTGGCGCCAACCCAGGGAGTCCCGTACTTGTTCCTCGCTGCGCGGGCTTTTGCGGATGGCCTTGGGTTGCGCCACCGCCGCGCTCAACTGCGTCACAAGGGTGGGGGCCACGTCGTTGGGATGGGCCATGTCCTCCACCAGGACGGCGCCCTCGGCCACCACCACCTCCAGCCTGTCGCCGTCACGGCGGACGGAGAACTTGGTGCCGACGTCAACGATGCGCAGGTCGCCGCTGATGACGACGAAGGGATGCTTGTCGTCGTGCACCACCTCGAAGAAGGCCTCACCCTTGTCCAGCCGCACCTCGCGCGCGGTTTGGTCCACGGACGCGCGCAGGCGCGTGTTGGTGTTCAGTTCGATCTGCGATCCGTCCTGCAGGTGGGCGGTATAGCGGTCCCCCACGCCGGTGCTGAACTTCTGACCGGCGGCGAAGGGCCAGTCCCAGTCATCCATCATGGGGACGATGACGACCAGGGCGACAGCCGCCGCCGTCGCCATCGCGGGCGCCCAGCGGCGCCACGGCGCCCGCGCCATGCTGGTGCGCGGCAGGGGCAGGGCGGGGGCCTGGCGGGTGGCGCGCAGCTGGTCCGCCCGCCGCCACGCCGCCTCCAGCCGCAGGTAGGTCACGCGATGGCGGGTGGAGGTGGCGATCCAGGCGTCGAACCCGGCCTTGGCTGCCGCGTCCAGCGGGCCGGCGTCCTGGCGGGCCAGCCAGCGCGCCGCCTGTTCCTCGATGGGATCATGCTCCATCATGGCTGCCCCACCTTGCGCGGGCGCCGGCCGAAGCGGCTGGTCACGGGTTCGGGGACGATGTCCACCATGGCGTCGGCGATCAGGCGCACGCCTTTGGCCACCTGCTGCTCCACGGTGCTTTCGCTGATGCCCATGCGGCGGGCCACGTCTCGCTGGGGCAGGCCGTGCACCTTGCGCAGCAGCGTCACTTCGCGGCAGCGTGGCGGCAGGCGGTTTATGGCGGCCTGCAGCAGGCGTATGGCCTCGCGGCCGACGGCGCTCTGTTCCGGGTTGGGCACGGTGTCGGCCACGTCCAGGTCCTCAAGATCGATGACCGTCTCGATCGAGACCACCTGCGCGCGCCGGGCGCGATCGATCAGCAGGTTGCGGGCGGTCATGAACAGGAAGGGCTTGGTCATCTCAGGGATCGCCACGGTCGCCGCCTCGTAGACACGGGTGTAGATCTCCTGCCGAAGATCGGGGATCTCGGACGCCTCCCGCCATTTGCGGCGCAGGTAGCCGGTCAGCGCCGCCTCCAAGGGTAGGACTTCCTCCACAAACCATAGATCCACCGCACTTCTGTTCACCGGACGTCCTTCCTCCCTTGGTTTTCCGCGCACACACGGCGCCCTTTCCCTGGATGACGAACGGGCGCCAAAAATCCGTTATGGGCAATGGGAAAAAATTTTGGAGCCCGGGGTCTGCGGGCCCCCCATCGCTGGACCGGTATGCCGATCCGGACACTACCGCGTCACGCATCCTGTGGCATAAGGGGGCGAATCCCGCCTTTGGAACCCGGTCCCCATGATCCGCCTCGAAAACATCAGCAAGCACAATGGCCATCGCATCCTGTTCATGGAGACGTCCGCGGCCTTGAACCGGGGTGAGAAGGTGGGCCTGGTCGGTCCCAATGGCGCCGGCAAGACCACCCTGTTCCGCATGATCACGGGCGAGGAACTGCCGGACACCGGCCAGGTGTCGGTGGAGAAGCAAATCACCATAGGCTACTTCAACCAGGACGTGGGCGAGATGTCCGGCCGCAGCGCGGTGGCGGAAGTGATGGACGGCGCCGGCCCGGTCAGCGCGGTGGCCAAGGAGATGGCTGTCCTGGAGGCCGCCATGGCCGACCCCGACCAGGCCGACCGCATGGATGAGATCATCGAGCGCTATGGCGAGGTGCAGGCGCGCTTTGACGAGCTGGGCGGCTATGAGCTGGAGGGGCGGGCGCGGGAAGTGCTGGCCGGCCTCAGCTTCAGCCAGGAGATGATGGACAAGGACGTCGGCATGCTGTCCGGCGGCTGGAAGATGCGCGTGGCCCTGGCCCGCATCCTGCTGATGAAGCCCGACGCCATGCTGCTGGACGAACCCAGCAACCACCTGGACCTGGAAAGCCTAATCTGGCTGGAGGGGTTCCTGAAGGGCTACGACGGCGCCCTGCTGATGACCTCGCACGACCGGGAGTTCATGAACCGGATCGTCACCAAGATCATCGAGATCGACGGCGGGTCGCTGACCAGCTACTCCGGCGACTATGTGTTCTATGAGCAGCAGCGGGCGCTGAACGAGCGGCAGCAGCAGGCGCAGTTCGAGCGCCAGCAGGCCATGCTGGCCAAGGAGCTGAAGTTCATCGAGCGCTTCAAGGCCCGCGCCTCGCACGCCAGCCAGGTGCAGAGCCGGGTCAAGAAGCTGGACAAGATCGAGCGGATCGAGCCGCCGAAGCGCCGCCAGACGGTGACGTTCGAATTCCCGCCGGCGCCGCGTTCGGGCGACGATGTGGCCGTGCTGAAGAACGTGCACAAGGGCTACGGCAGCCGCACCATCTACCAGGGCCTGGACCTCACCATCCGCCGCAAGGAGCGCTGGTGCGTCATGGGCGTCAACGGTGCGGGCAAGTCCACCCTGCTGAAGCTGATCGCCGGCGCGGACCAGCCGGATTCCGGAACCGTCATGGTCGGCGGCAGCGTCAAGATGGGCTATTTCTCCCAGCACGCCATGGAACTGCTGGATGGCGAGCAGACGGTGTTCGAGGCCCTGGAGGCCAAGTTCCCCCAGGCGGGCCAGGGCTCGCTGCGGGCGCTGGCCGGCTGCTTCGGCTTTTCCGGCGACGACGTGGACAAGCGCTGCCGCGTCCTGTCGGGCGGGGAGAAGGCCCGGCTGGTGATGGCCATGATGCTGTACAACCCGCCCAACTTCCTGGTGCTGGACGAGCCGACCAACCACCTGGACCTCGACACCAAGCAGATGCTGATCACCGCCCTGGCGGCGTACGAGGGCACCATGCTGTTCGTGTCGCACGACCGCCACTTCCTGGCCACGCTGTCCAACCGCGTGCTGGAACTGACGCCGGAAGGCATCCACCAGTACGGCGGCGGCTACACCGAATACGTGGCCAGCACCGGGCAGGAGGCCCCCGGCCTGCACAGCTGATCAGGCCAGCGCCGCGATGGTGCCGTCGACGCGCGACCGCCAGGCTTGGCAAGCCGGCACTTGCGCCAGGACGCGGGCGATGTCCCGGGACCCCATGACGCTGAAGGCGGTGGACAGGGCGTCGGCCAGGGTGGCGGTGGGCGCCCGCACGCTGACGCTCATGCCGGGGTCGCTGCATCCGCCGGTGGCCGGGTCGAACAGGTGGTTGAAGCGGCCCGTGGCCTCGAAGGGTGTGCCGTAGGCGCCGGAGGTGGACAGCGCCTGGTCGGCCAGGGACAGGGTCAGCACCGTGCGGTCGTCGTCACCCGGCGCCTTGATGCCGGCGGTCCAGGGCCGGCCGGCGGGATGATGGCCCACCGCCCGTATCTCCCCCATGTCCACCAGGGTGTGGGCGACACCGCGCGCCTTCAGCAAGGCCACCACCCGATCAGTGACATAGCCCTGGGCGATGCCATTCAGGGTCAGCGCCATGCCGGAGCGGTTCAGGGCCACCCGGTCCGCCGTCACCGACACATGGCCGTGGCCGACGTGGTCCAGGGCGCGGCGCAGCGCCGCCGCCGGCGGGCCGGCCGGATCCGCGCCGGGCGTGGCGAAATGGTCGGCATAGAGGGTCCACAGCGGCTGCACAGTGGGGTCGAAGGCGCCGTTGGTCAGCCGGGCGATGGACAGGGCCTGCGCCAGCAGGGCCACCAGGTCGGACGGCGGGTCGGTCAGGGCGCCGTCACGATTCAGGCGATTGAGCAGGCTGTCGGGCCGGTACAGGCTGAACATGCCCTCCAGCCGCGCCACCTCCGCCAGGCTGGCCTGGATCAGGTCCGCGGCTTCGGCCGGGTCGGGATGGTTGATGACCAGCCGGGCGTCGGCCCCCAGGGCGACGCCGGACCAGTGGTGGAGAGGGGATGGTGCCTCGGCCGCCGGGGCGCCGCGCAGCCCCAGCAGCGGCAGACCGGCGGTGGCGGCCAGGATGGTCAGGACGCGGCGGCGGGTGGGGGCGCTCATGACGCGCCGCCCGTCTGGCCCCGGTCGCCACCGTCGAAGACCTTGTCCTTGGGGATGTCGGCGTAGCGCACGACGGTGCCCTGGTGCGCCGCGGCGAATGCCCGCGCCGCCGCCTCGCTGCCGAAGGGAAACAGTTCATCGCCCCCCATGGCGCCGTGTTCGACGCTGCCCACCACGTAGAAGGCCGCGCGGGCGTCGATCCAGCTGGCCGCCGGCGGGTGGTGCGGATCGTCGCTCAACATTTCCATGGCCGTCACGTAGATGGCGGCCACATCCTTGGGCTCCTCCGGCAACAGGATGTAGGCCACCGTGTCACGGACGGAGGCGAACCAAACGGGTGTGGGATCGCCCTTCAGCAGGATCTGGCCCTTGGGGCCGGCATGTTCGGTCACCGCCATGTTGCAGAAATGGGCGATGTCGGCGTCGGTCAGGCTGTGCGGGGCCAGGGCCACCAGCGCCGTTTCGGATTTGGGCTTGCAGCCGGCCACGGCCAAGAGGGCCAAGAGGGCCAGCAGGTAGGGCGCGCGCATCAGATTTGCCTCCGGGAAAAGATGAGGGCGGCGGCGGCCAGGGGCACGGCCGTCCACCCGGCCAGGACAGCCAACAGGGTCAGGGGGCCCAGCTGCAGTTGCCCGGCGATGCCGGCCATGCCGGCGAATTGGCTGACCTGCGAGGTGCCGGTCAGGTTGAACAGGCGGAAGGCGTCGGCCGGGTTGGCCAGCATCAGCCAGTTCAGCAGGCCTACGGTGACGGTCTTGCCCTGATCCGCCACCAGGACACCCAGCAGGGCCATGTCGAACACCAGCATGAACACCAGCCAAAGGCCGATGGCGATGCCGCCGGCGGCGCCCCGGTCGCGTACCAAGGCGCTGATCAGGTAGCCCAGGGCGATGAACACGGCGCCCAGCAGGATGCTGGATCCGATCAGCCCGGCGAAGGCGCGCCAGCCCTCCGCGCCCGTGTCGGTGCCAGTGAGGACCAGGGCCGCGCCGGCGGCGCCATAGCCCACGAGAGTGGCGAAGGCCAGCAGGGCCACATGCCCCAGAAACTTGCCCAGCACCACCTGTACCCGCGACACGGGGTAGGAGAGCAGCAGGCTCATGGTGCCGCGATCGACCTCGCCCACGATGGCGTCGAAGGACAGCAACAGGGCGATCAGCGGCACCAGGAAGATGGTCAGGCTGGACAGGCTGACCACCACCACGTCCAGGGCGCCCACGCCCACGGTGCCGGTGGGCACGCTGCCCAGGAAGGTGAGGCTGAGCGCCAGGGTGGCCATCAGCAAGGTGGCGGCCACGACCCAGCGGTTGCGCAGGCCATCGCGGATTTCCTTGCCGGCCAGGATGAGAGGGATGGTCATGAGGGGGATGTTCATGCGGCCTGCTCCCGTCGCAGGAAATGGGCGTAAAGCTCATCCAGGCTGGGTTCCGTCACGGCGATGTCGGCCAGGGGCAGGCTGGTCAGGCGGCGCAGCACGGCCACCTTGTCGCCGCCCGCGCACAGGCACTCGACAGCTCGCCCATCGGGCTCAACCCGGGCCAGCGGACCCAGGGCTTCGGCCACGGTACCGGCCTGCGCCCCAGTGGCCCGGATGCGCACCGGCAGGTCGGCCAGGTGGCGCAGGTCGGTCAGGGTGCCATCGGCGATCTTGACACCCCGGTTCATGACGATGATGCGGTCGGTCTGGCCTTCCAATTCCGTCAGCGCGTGCGATGACAACAGGACGGTCACGCCGGCGGCGCGCAGTTCCTGCACGATCTCGTAGAACACCTGGCGCAGGGCCGGATCCAGGCCGGTGGTGGGTTCATCCAGGAACAGCACGCGGGGGCGGCCCAGCAGCGCCTGGGCCAGGCCCAGGCGCTGGCGCATGCCCTTGGAATAGGTGCCCACCCTGCGGCGCGCCGCCTCCGCCTCCAGCCCGACGCGGGCCAGCAGGTCGGCGTTGCCGGTGCGCGCCACGCCCTTCAGCCGGGCATAGAAGTCCAAGGTCTCCCGCCCGGTGAGGGAGGGGTGGAAGGCCAGGTTCTCCGGCAGGTAGCCCACGGCCCGGCGCAGGCGGGCGGCGTGCGCCCCGGCCGGATCCTCGCCCAACAGGCGCACCTGTCCGTGGGTGGGCCGGATCAGGCCCAGCATCAGCTTGATCAGGGTGCTTTTGCCGGCGCCATTATGGCCCACCAGGGCCACGCACTGGCCGGGATCCAGGCGCAGTCCGACTTGGTTCAGCGCGGCGCGGGCGTCGTAGATCTTCGTGACCTGGTCGATGACGACCGAGGCATGCGCGGAGGAAACGTTGGTGGCGGAAGCGTTCATGGGGTGGGCGCTCCTGGCTGGGCACTCGCGATGGCGGGGGGCGGCTTCATCAGGGGCGCGCTGTCGACCACCCCGCCGGGATGCAATGCCGGGAACTGGGCCTGGGCCCAGCGGATGACTTGAATGGCCGGGCTGTTCAGCAGCAGCTTGGCGGCGGGAAAGCGCCAGACGACGCGGTCGACCAAGTCGTTGGGGCGGTAGGCCTCATCGGCGATGCCGTCGCCGTTCAGGTCGAAGGCCGGATTGTCGCTCCAGTAATTGCCCCGGCCATGGTCGGACCAATCCAGCGAGCGGGTGCCGACATACATGACCTGGGTGCGGTTGCCGATGAAGGCGTTGCCGGTCAGAGTGTTGCGCTCCGCCCCGGCGGTGAAGTGGATGCCGATGTCGCAGCCGTCGAAGCGGTTGTCGGCGATGCGGTTCTTATTGGCGTTGTAGACGAAGACGCACTTGGCGGTGCCGGCGCGGAATCCGCCCTCGCTTCCCGTCGCCCGGGGCATCATGCCGCCGTCGCCAGCGTCGCCCCCTGTCGGGCGGCCTGATTGCGGTCGCGGGAAACGGCCCGAGACCCGGTTGCCGGTGACGGTGGAGGCGTTGGCGTAGTTCAGCAGCAGGCCGTAGTCGTTGTCGCCCACCGACTGGTTGTCCCGAACCTCCAGACGGTCGGAGAACATGAGGGCGAAGCCGATGTCGTTTCCCACCGACACGTTGTCCAGGATGCGGCTGTCATTGGTGTACATATAGTGGATGGCGAAGCGGACGCCGGCCATGCGGTTGCCCTGGAACAGGTCTTGGCGGCTGGCGTTGGCGAAGATGCCGTCGCGGCCGCCGGTGATGCGGTTGCCCACGATGCGGACACCGGGGGCGTTCCACACGGTGACGCCGTTGCCGCGCTGGCTCATGGGCAGGTCGGTGCGGCCGGCGATGTCGTTGCCCTCGACCACGGCGTCGTGGGGGCCCTGAACATAGACGCCATAAAGGTTGCCGCTCAGCCGGTTGTCGATGATCCGTGCGCCTGTGGCCGTGGGGTGCAGCAGCACCCCGGCATCCATGGTGTGCTGTTCGACACCCGATCCCGTCAGGGTCAGGCCGCGCACCGTGACCTCAGGCGCCGTGACGATCAGGGCGCTGCCCGTGCCGCCGGCATCCACGGTTGCGCCGTGGCCCGGCGGCCCTTCCAGGGTCAGCGGCTTGTCGATGGTGACCCCACCCTGGTGGATACCCGGCGCCAGGCGCAGGACATCCCCCGGGGCGGCCGCCGCCACCGCGCGGGCCAGCCCATTCCCGCCCGCGGGCACCTCGCGCACATCGGCGTGTGCGATCGGGATCCGCGGGCAAGCCAGCAGCAGGCCCAGTAGGATGGTGGTGGCGGCGCGCATGGACGGTCAGGCCTTGGCCGGGTGGACCAGCATGCGGCCCACCATTTCCATGTGCAGGGCATGGCAGAACCACTGGCAGTAATACCAGTGCACGCCCGGCCGGTCCGCGGTGAAGGTGACGGACGCCGTCGCCTGCGGCCCGATTTCCATGGCGATGCCATGGCCCGACAGGGTGAAGCCATGGGTCAGGTCGTCGACATCGTCCATGTTGGTGATGAAGACGGTGACCTCGTCACCCTGGTTCACCTCGAACTTGTCCAGGCTGTAGGCCGGTGCCACGGAATACATGTAGACGCGGACCTTCTTGCCGTCGCGGATTACGTTGGCGGCGGATTCCAGTTCCACGCCATCCTTCTTGGCCCACTGCCGCGCCTCTTCCCACATCGGGTCGTCACGCTTGTAGACGCTGATGGGGTTCACCTTGGACCGGTGGACGATCATGGCGTCGTGCGGCTCGGCGAAGCTGGGGCCGTCGTGGACCACGGCCATCTTGTCGCCGGAGATGTCGATCAACTGGTCGTTCTCGGGCTTCAGCGGGCCGACGTTCAGGAAACGGTCCTTGGAGAACTTGTTCAGCGACATCAGCCACTTGCCATCCGCCTCCTTGGTCTCGCCCATGGAGGAGTGGTTGTGGCCCGGCTGGTACTGCACATCCAGCTTCTGGATGATGGGATCGACCTTCTCGCCCTTGAAGGCGCGCTTGGCCTTTTCCAGGTCCCACTTCACCAACTGGCTGTCCAGGAAGACGGTGGTGTAGGCGTTGCCCCGGCCGTCGAAGGCGGTGTGCAGGGGCCCCAGGCCCACCTGCGGCTCCGCCACCACCACGTCGCGCGGCTTGATCTTGTCGGCGAACAGATCGTCCAGCTTGCGCACGTCGATGACGGTGACGGTGGGCGACAGCTTGCCGTTGAAGACGACGTGGATGCCGTCCGGCGCCACGTTGCAGCCGTGCGGGTTGTTGGGCACAGGGATGTAGCGGGTGTAGCGCGAGCCGTGGCGGCCATCGACCACCGGCACGCCGTTGATGACCTTGCAGTCGCCCTTCTTCACCGCCTCTTCGATGCGCTTGATGTCGAAGACGACAGCCCAGTCCTCGGTGCTGGCGGTCATGTCGGCCAGCGTCGTGCCTTCCTCGGAGTTGTAGCAGGTGGAGAAGGCGTACTTGCCCTGGTAGTCGGCGTCGCAATTGTCCAGGTTGCCGTCCACCAGCACCTGCCAGGACACCTTCATGGCGTCGCCGTCGATGGCGGTGAAGACGCAGCCGTACTTCTTGGGCTCATCCAGCACGCTGCCGTCGTTCACCAGGGGGGCGCGGTGTTCGCTGTTGGCGAAGACATAGCCGGTGCGCGGGTATTTCTGCGGACGCAGGCCGTGGATGTCGTGCGCGTTCGGGATCTCGATGATCTTGTCGCACTTCATGATGTCGCAGCGGATGCGGGCGACGCGGGTGTTGGCCTTGTCGTTGATGTAGATGTAACGGCCGTCGTAGGTGCCGTTGGTGAACGACATGTGCGGGTGGTGCGCGTCGCCGTTCTGGTACAGGCCGCCCCGGTTGGCCAGGAATTTCTTGGTCTCCGGCGTCAGGCCCTCGGTCAGGATCTTCCTGGACTCGTTGGTCAGGCCCCAGCCGGTGGCGGAGCAGCGGTTGAAGACCGGGATGCGCATCAGTTCGCGCATCGACGGCATGCCCAGGATCCGAATCTCGCCCGACTGGCCGCCGGAGGCGAAGACGTAATACTCGTCGAGGTCGCCGGGCTTCACCTCGACCTTGTTCTTGGGGGCCGCGGGTGCGGCATGGCTGGTGCCGGCACCCACCAGGGCGCCGCCGGTGCCCACGGCACCCACGGCGGCGGCGGCCAGCGCCGCCTTGGCCGACCCGCCGATCAGCCCGCGACGGCTGAGGCTTGGCGACGCCTCGCCGTTGCTGTTGGCGGCTGGGACTGTGTTCGGATCTTCGTTCGACATCTCAGGATCTTCTCTGCTTGGTGGTCCGGAAATCGGGGTGGGAAGGTCACTCCGCCTGCGTTCCGCGCTGGGGTGTCGCCTGCGGTGCGACTTGCGGTGCCGCCTTGGGCGGGGCGGGGGAAGGGGGCCGGGAACGGCCATGCCGGCCTGGCGCTCGCGCTTCAGGCGACGCTGGATCATCACCGGGCATTTCTGGTCGTGGTGGTACAGCAGCTGGCAGTGCAGGCACTGGATGCATTCGTTGGGATTGATGTGGCCCTCGGGGTGGATGGCCTGCACCGGGCATTCGTTGCCGCAGCGCTGGCAGGGGTTGCCGCATTCGCGGTAGCGGCGCAGCCAATCGAACATGCGCAGCCGGGCGGGGATGGCCAGCGCCGCCCCCAGCGGGCACAGGTAGCGGCAGAAGAAGCGTTCGATGAACAGGTTAGCCAGCAGCAGCGCCACGGCAAACACGACGAAGGGCCAGGACCGCCAGAAGATCAGCACGATGGCCGTCTTGAACGGTTCCACCTCCGCCGCCTTTTCCGCCATGGCCAGCTCGTTCAGCGACAGGCCGAACAGGATCAGGAAGGTCACGTACTTGATGGGCCACAGGCGCTGGTGGACGCTGAACGGCACCTTGATTTGGCGGACCTTGAAGCGCTTGCCCAGGCGGTTGGTCAGTTCCTGCAGCGCGCCGAAGGGGCACAGCCAGCCGCAGAAGGCGCCCCGGCCCCAGAACAGCAGGGACGCGGCCACGGCGAACCACAGCACGAACAGCAGCGGCTCCATCAGGAAGTAATCCCAACTGAAGTCGGTGCGCAGCGCGTTGAAGAAGGTCAGGATGTTGACCACGGACAGCTGCGCGTGCTTCCACCAGCCCAGCCAGAAGAGGGAGGCGGCCAACACACCCAAGCGCACGCGGTCATAGAGGACGGGCCGGCGCACCAACTCGTGCTGGAAGAAGAAGATGCCCGTCACCACGGCCAGGAGCACGGCCAGCAGCACTAGGCCCACCCGGTCGCCCGCCCACATGCGGCGCCACAATTGGCCACCGGTGGTGGGCGTCCCGGCCGCCGTTGCCGTGGGCGCGGCCGCCTTGGGCGCCGGCACGCTCAGGTATTTCTGCGGTGGCGCGTAGTCGAGGTCGAACGTGATGAAGGCCTTGTCCAGGCTGGCCACCTGGCGCTGGACCAGCAGGCGCAGCCGCCAGGGCTGGGCGGCGTCGAAGGTGCTGCCGTCGGGGATGGTGAACAGGCCGATGTCGGGAAAGTCCGGGGCGTCGCCGGCCAGTGACCCCAGACGGGTATGGTTGCGGTCGTGGAAACGGATGGTGTTCTCGCCCTGGATCAGCTCGATCCGGTCGAAAATGCCGCCACGGACGTAGCCGGAGCCTTTGAAGGAATAGCGACCGGTACCGGCGACGATGATGGCCTGCTGCCCGGGCTTCAGGGCGCTGGTCAGGCGCTGGTAGCCGTCCTCGCCCAGCAGGCTGCGGCCCACCATCGGCAGGGTGGCGATGGTGGCATACAGGTCGATGAAGGTGTCGTCATCGGGGCCGGGTTCCGGCCGTGCGGTGGCGCCGGGGCCGCCCGCCTGGCGGAAGGCCTCGTTGACCTGGCCCACCGGCAGCAGCAGGTGGCGGACAAATCCGTCGCCCAACAGGGTGTTCCAGTCGGCGCTGCCGGCCAGGCCGGCATTGACCACCGGGCGCGCCGCGTCGGCCAACGCGTCCCCCTCCTTGCCCAGGCCGCCCAGGCCCAGGGCATGCGCCACCTTGATGGCGGAGCGGGTGATGGTGTCGCCGATGACCATGACGGTCACCGTGGCGCCGGACACGATGTCCACCGGCGGCTTGCCCCCGGTGTCGGCCGTCATCTCCGCCACCGTGCGACCGACATAGCCCTGGATGAAATGGTCGATCTTGGCCACGGGAATGCCGACCAGCACGATGGGTTCATGATGGTCCACCAGCTTGGCGCCGGTGATGCGGGCGTTGGCGTCGATGCCGATGAGGATGGAGATGGGGCGGCCGGAATAACCGGCGGCGTTGACCACATCGCTGTTCAGGTAGACGTAGCCCACCACCGTGCCGCCGGCCATCGCCGGAACCACCGGCGGCGCGCCCCGCGCCGGGCCGAAATGATCGGCGCCGGGGACCAGCGCGCCGGCATCGGCCTGGCCCAGATAGTCCGCCAAGTGGCTGGTGGTGGGCGACGGCGCCGCATGCCCCACACTGCCTACTGCCAGCATCAGGCAGGCCAACAGCACGGCCAAGAGAGCGGGCAATGCCCCTCGCCGCCGCGGGCGGCCGGGCGGGGGGCCAGGGTCCACACGGGCAAGCGGGGGCGCGATCGGCCGAGGCCGATTGGGATGGGCGGAAGACAGCATGTCGTTAAAGGCGGTTCTTCGCGGGCGGGGGAACCATTCCGGTTCCGGCTACGGGTTAAGCTTTACCGGGCTGGGACAGGCGCAGCTTTGCGCTGTGTCAAAAAGAAGTGGTAAAAATGAATGTTATTCAGCGCCGGTTGAGGAATGGTTGCCCAAGAAAACCAACCGTTCGGTGGCGGTTTTCAACAGGGTTTGCGCCAATGCGACGCCGTCCTCGTCCGCCATCCGATCCAGCGCCAGGGAATAGATGTCCACGGCACGCTCCGCCGCCGCCACCTTTTGGGTGCCGGTGGTCGCCGCCAGCTCTGCCTCCACCGTGTCGGCCAGGACGCGCAGCCCCGCCGCGTCGTCGGCTGTGGGCAGAGGGATGAGCGTGCCCCGTTCCTGGTGGTAGGCGTGGCGGCGGGCCCGGCGCAGCTGCGCGCTGTGGCGCAATTCCTCCCGCGCCAGCACCTCCGCCTGTTGGGCCACCGCCGGGGTGGCGGCGTGGGCCGCGACATAGGCATAGAAGGCGAAGGCCCGTTCCTCATTCAGAACGGCGATGGACAGGGCCTTGTAGGGGCTGAGGCGGACACTGGCCTCCACCTCGTTCCAAGAGCGGGCAATGTCCGGCGGCAGATGCCATTGGACGGGGGCGGCCACCGGCGCGTGCCCCAGCAGGCCGTTGGCGCTGCGCAGGACGGCCGCGACGTGATGGCCTTCCTCATCGGCCAAGTTTTGGAACAAGGCGGCGAGGTCAGGCGCCCCCCGTTGCCGCTCCGCCAGCATCAGATAGCGCCGCACGGCCTCTTCCTCCATGGCCAGGGCAATGGCCAGCAACTCATCCATCGAAGCGATGGCGGCAGCTGGTTCTTGAGACAGCAGGGGCATGGCGCGTTTCCCGGGTTGGAATGGGATAGGCAGGGTGGTCAGCCGCAGTGGCCGCCGCAGCAAGACCCGCGATGGCGGGCCAGGAGGCGACCGAAGGCCAAGCTGGCCGTGCGGGCGGGTAGGCGGCAATCCCGCGCCAGCGCCAGCACGTCCTCGGCCGTCCAGTCGGCGGGGCAATCGGTGAGGGTCAACACCTCGCCATCCGTGGGGATGGCCGGGGCGGTGTGCAGGGTCAGGGTGCCGTCGCGCGCGACGATCAGGGTATGGTCGGTCATGGTGTTACCTGGGGGCGGAAGGATGCGAGGGGGGCTAGGGGCGCCTTGATGGCGATCAGTCCCGGGGCAGGCGGCTGGGGGAGGCGTCCGTTTCCTCCGCCAGGCCGGCTTTCAGATTGCGGATGCCGATGCCCAGGTCGCCCAACATGCGGGGCAGCCGGTTGCCGAACAGCAGCAGGGTGATCCCCGCCACGATCAGCCAATGCCAAATACTGAAGGAGCCCATGGGGGGCGTCTCCTGCTGTCGATGAAGAGGCAGCCACAGGAGCAGGGGACGGCCAGCACGAATTTGCGCTGGCGCAAACAGACGGGGGGATTTGACATGGCGCAAACGCGCCCGCGACCACTCACCCGAAAGGCGCCGTTTCGCCAATCGGCGCCTGGGGTCCTAAAGGAAACGGGGCCATGAACAAAAAATGCGCCTGCCGGCGTTCACCGTGCAGGCGCATTCTTGGTTGCTTGAAAAAGGGCGCCCCTGGTCAGGCCGTGGTCGCCGCCGGCAACTCGCGCAGGATGGCGCGCGCCGGGGCGGCGTCGGCCTGGGACAGCTTGAGGGGCAGGGCGATCAGCTCGTAGTCGCCCTCGGGCACGCCGTCCAGCACCAGCCCTTCCAGGATGGCCATGCCGTTGCGCCGCACGGCGTTGTGGGCCAGCAGGTCCTTGGACGTCTCGGGATCCAGTGACGGGGCGTCCACGCCGATCAGCCGGACGCCATGGGCGGCCAGCAGGTCGATGGTGGCGGCATCCAGCGCGCGGAAGTCGCTGACCCAGCCGTCATGCGGGAAACGCCGGTAGGTGCGCAGCAGGATGCGCGGCGGCGCGCCGTCCAGGCGGTCCGCCACCTCCGGCGGCATGACCGGCCCCTCGCCATCCACGACGTGGATCAGGCGGCAGGGCCCCAGGTAGGGGGCCAGGTCGACGGCGCCGATGGGCAAACCGGCGGCGTCATAGTGCAGGGGGGCGTCGGCGTGGGTGCCGGTATGGGTGGACAGGGTCAGCCGGCTGACATTGACGGGGCAGCCCGGCCCCAGGGCCCACACCCGTTCCTCCTGATAGGCGGTGTCGCCGGGCCACACCGGGATGCCGGGGCGGATGGGCTGGGTGATGTCCCAGATGCGGGTCATAGCGCCGTCCTCACGGAAAGCAGTTCGGGGAAGAAGCTGAGGCTCAGCGCCTTGACCAGGTAGCTGACGCCGCCGGTGCCGCCGGTGCCGGGCTTGAAGCCGATGATACGCTCCACCGTCTTCATGTGGCTGAAGCGCCATTGTTGGAAGCGATATTCCAGATCCACCAGCTTTTCCGCCAGATCATACAGCTCCCAATGCCGGTGCGGGTCCTGGTAGACCGCCAGCCAGGCGGCCTGCACCCGGGCGTCCGGCACGTAGGGCTGGGCGAAATCACGTTCCAGCTTCCCTTGCGGGATGTCGAACCCCCGGCGGGCCAGCAGGCGCAGGGCCTCATCGTACAGGCTGGGGGCGTTCAGGCTCTCTTCCAAGGTCGCGAAGACGGCCGGTTCGCCCTGGTGCACCGTCATCATGCCGGCATTCTTGTTGCCCAGCAGGAATTCCAGGTGGCGGTATTGATACGACTGGAAGCCGCTGCTCTGCCCCAGGTGGGGGCGGATCAGGCTGTAGTCCGCCGGCGTCATGGTGGACAGCACCTCCCACGACTGGATCAGCTGCGCCTGGATGCGGCTGACGCGGGCGATCATCTTCAGGGCCGGCCCCAGGTCATCCGCCTGGATCTGGCGCAATGCCGCGCGCAGCTCATGCAGCGACAGCTTCATCCAAAGCTCGGACGCCTGGTGGATGATGATGAACAGCAGTTCGTCATGCTCGCCGGACCGGGGATGCTGGGCGGCCAGCAACTGCTCCAACCCCAGGTAGCTGCCATAGCTCATGGGCGGGGCGGTGTGCAGCCCCTCGCCGGACAGGTCGACGGCGGCGATATGGGGGCGGGAAATGTCGGTCACGTCACGGCTCCACGGGTCTGATAGGCGGCATCCTGCCAGGCGCCGCTGTCCATGATGTCCTTCAGGTGGGCCGCCGCGTCGTAGACGTCGACATAGCGCACATAGAGCGGGGCGAAGCCGAAGCGGATCACATCCGGGGCGCGGAAGTCGCCGATGACCCCGCGGGCGATCAGCGCCTGCATGATGGCGTAGCCCTCGGGATGGCCGAAGCTGACCTGACTGCCCCGGGCTTTGGCGTCGCGGGGGGAATGCAGGGTGAACAGCCCCGGGCATTCCTGTTCCACCAGGCGGATGAACAGGTCGCCCAGCGCCATGGACTTGGCGCGCACCGCGTGGCGATCGGCACGGGCCATGATGCCGACGCCGACTTCCAGCGCCGCCAGCCCCAGGATGGGCGGCGTGCCGCACAGCATGCGCTCGATGCCGGGGGCCGGCGCATAGTCGTCGCCGAAGGCGAAGGGGGTGGCATGCCCCATCCAGCCGGAGAGGGGGGAGCGCAATTGCGCCTGGTGGCGCCGGGCCGCGTACAGGAAGGCCGGCGCCCCCGGGCCGCCGTTCAGGTATTTGTAACCGCAACCGACGGCCAGGTCGGCGTCCGCCGCGTTGAGATCGACATCGATGGCGCCGGCGCTGTGCGACAGATCCCACAGGGCCAGCGCCCCGGCGGCATGGGCCTTGGCCGTCAGCCGGGCCATGTCATGGATGCGGCCCGTCTTGTAATGCACCTGGGTCAGCAGCAGCAGGGCGGTGTCCGCATCAAGGGCCTGTTCGATGCGGTCAGGCTCCACCACCCGCAGTTCGACCCGCTCGCCCAGCAGATCGCGCACGCCCTGCAGGATGTAGAGGTCGGTGGGGAAGTTGCCCGGCTCCGTCACGATCACCCGGCGGCCGGGCCGCAGGGCCAGGGCTGCCGTCGCCAGCTTGAACAGGTTGACGGAGGTGGAGTCCGCCGCGATGACCTCATCCGCCTCCGCCCCGATGAGGGAGGCGATGCCGGCGCCGACGCGCTGGGGCAGGGTGATCCACCCGGCGGTGTTCCAGCCGCAGATCAGTTCCCCCCCATTCCCGCGCCACCACGTCGGCCAGGCGCTGCCGCGTGGCCTTGGGCAGGGCGCCCAGCGAATTCCCGTCAAGGTAGATGACGCCGTCGGCGATCTCGAACGCGTCACGGAATTCGGCCAGCGGATCGTCGCGATCCAGTGCGGCGCAGGCGGCGCGGTCCAGGGGCATTTCCCGAGATCTCCTTGAGGTTTCCGTTAGCTGATCATACTGGGTTCGACGGGGAACATTGTCATGAAATGGCTTGTGTTTGCGGGGTATTCAGAACAACGTTCCTCAAATACAGGAAAAGGAAGAATGATGATGGATGCGATCGACCAGCGCCTGCTGACCATCCTGGAAACCAGCGGGCGCGCGTCCTTCGCCCAGATCGCGGAGACGGTGGGCCTGTCCAAGACGCCGTGCTGGAACCGGGTGCAGGCCCTGGAGGACGGCGGCGTGATCACGGGATACCGGGCGGAGCTTGACCGGTCCCGCGTGGGCCTGCCGCTGCTGGCCTTCGTGGATGTGGCCATCGACCTGGGACGCCACCAGGCGTTCGAGGAGGCCATCGCCCAGGTTCCCGCCGTGCTTGAATGCCATACCACGGCCGGGCCGTTCGATTACGTCCTGCGGGTGGCCCTGCGGGATGTCGAGGCGCTGGACCAGCTGCTGCGGACGGAGCTGTCGCGCCTGCCGGGCGTCAAGACCTTTTCCACCCGCATTTGCCTGAAGACGGTCTTCCAGGCACGCCCGCTGATGGCCGCGTTGGGTACCCAGCCCTAAGGGCGGCCTGCCGTTCCGGAACCTTCTCCCGTTACGGCGGATTGTGGGCCGGCGGGCGTGATCCCCGGACTCACGCCGGTGGACGTCGCCCTTAGCGGAGGCCATGCCGCCATGGACTACATCGCCCTGTTTTTCGCCGGGGCCTTCCTGTGCAACGGCATTCCCCATCTGGTCGCCGGCCTGCACGGACGCCCGTTTCCCACCCCCTTCGCCAAGCCGCCCGGCGCCGGCGACAGCCCACCCCTGGTGAATTTCCTGTGGGGCTTCGCCAACATCGTCGCCGGTCTGCTGCTTTGGTCGGTGCGTCCGGTGATGGCGGTGCTGACGCCTGATTTCGCGGTGCTGGCGCTGGGCGCGCTGCTGACGGGCGTGTGGCTGACCCTGCACTTCGCCAAGGTCCAGGCCGGAAAGTCCCTGCCATGAGCCCAGCCTGGGACCGGCGCCTGACCGTGGCCACCGCGGTGCTGGTCGCGCTGTTCGGCCTCTATCTGCTGATCGGGGGCGGCTGGCTGGTGGCGCTGCGCGGCAGCCCATACTACGCCATCGCCGGTGCCGCGTTGCTGGCTGTCGCTGTTCTGCTATGGCGCCGCCGGGCGGCCGCCTTGTGGCTGCATGCAGCCCTGGTGCTGGCCACCATGGCCTGGGCGGTCTGGGAGGTGGGGTTCGATTTCTGGGCCCTGGCCCCGCGCGGGGACGTCCTGGTCCCCCTGGGTGTCTGGCTGATGCTGCCCTTCATCACCCGCGGGCTGGTGCCGGCGGGAAGGGGGCCGGTCCTGGCGCTGGGCGGGGTGCTGGTCCTGGCCGTGGTGGTGGTCGGCATCGCCCTGGCGCGCGACCGGCACGCCATCGAGGGAGCGGTGCGGCCCGTGGGACTTGAGCCGTCCGCCCCCGACCAGGCGGCGGCCGATTGGCCAGCCTATGGCGGCAGCGGCCGGGGCGACCGCTATTCCGACCTGGCCCAGATCACCCCCGGGAATGTCGGGCGCCTCAAGCTGGCCTGGCAGTTCCGCACCGGCGACCTGCCCGGCCCCAACGACCCCGGCGAGATCACCACCGAGGTGACGCCCCTGAAGGTGGGCGACCTGCTTTACACCTGTTCCCCGCACCAGATCGTTTTCGCCCTGGACGCCGCCACGGGCGCGCTGCGCTGGAAGTTCGACCCGCAGATCCAGCGCAATCCAGGCTTCCAGCACATGACCTGCCGCGGCGTGGCCTTCCACCGCACGCGGCCCGGGGCCACGACGGCGGAGGGCGCGCCGGCCCCGGTCGAATGCCCAACCCGCATCTACCTGCCCACCGATGACGGCCGGCTGTTCGCCCTGGATGGGGAAACGGGCAAGCCCTGCGACGGCTTCGGCGACCACGGCCAGATCGACCTGAAGCGCGGCAGCGAGGTGAAGCAGGTTGGGTTCTACCAGGGCACATCCCCGCCGGCGGTGACCGACAAGGTGCTGATCATGGGCGGCGCCGTCATCGACAATTACTCCGGCAAGGTGCCGTCCGGTGTCATCCGGGGATTCGACGTCTACAGCGGCCGCTTGCTCTGGGCCTTCGACGCCGGCAACCCCGACCCCAACGAGATGCCGTCGGCCACCCATCATTTCACCGCCGGCAGCCCCAATTCCTGGATCGTGTCGGCGGTGGACGAGGGATTGGGCCTGGTCTATGTGCCGCTGGGCTCGTCCTCGCCCGATATCTGGGGCGGCAACCGCACGCCGGCGCAGGAACGCTATGACAGCGCACTGGTGGCGCTGGAAATCGCCTCAGGCAGGCTGCGCTGGTCGTACCAGAACGTGCATCACGATGTCTGGGACATGGACGTCCCGGCCCAGCCCAGCCTCGTGGACGTGGCGGCGCCGGCCGGGCCCGTGCCGGCCATCTATGTCCCCGCCAAGACCGGCAACATCTTCGTGCTGGACCGCCGGGACGGGCACCTGATCGTGCCGGCGCCCGAGGTGCCGGTTCCCCAGGGGCCCGCCCCCGGCGACCGGCTGTCCCCGACGCAGCCGGCCTCTAGGCTGAGCTTCCGGCCGCGCGACAAGCTGACCGGCGCGCGGATGTGGGGCGGCACGATGTTCGACCAGCTCGCCTGCCGCATCCTGTTCAAGCGCCTGCGGTATGAGGGGCCGTTCACCCCGCCGTCGCTGCAGGGCACGCTGGTTTTCCCCGGGGATCTCGGCATGTTCGAATGGGGGGGTATCGCCATCGATCCCCGGCGGCAGGTCGCCATCGCCAACCCCATGTCCATCCCCTTCGTCTCCCGCCTGGTGCCGCGCGGCAAGGACAACCCGGCGGCACCCAACGGCCAGCATCCGCCGGGAACGGAACTGGGCGTGCAGCCCATGTACGGCACGCCCTTCGGCGCCAGCCTGGGTGTCTTCCTGTCGCCGTTGGGTATCCCTTGCCTGCAGCCGCCCTGGGGCGAGCTGGCGGCCATCGATCTGCGGACCAACACCGTGGTGTGGCGCCACCGCGTGGGCACCATCCGCGACATGGCGCCCCTGCCGGTGCCCCTGGAACTGGGCGTGCCCATGCTGGGCGGCCCGCTGGTGACGGCCGGCGGCGTGGTGTTCCTGACCTCCACCATGGACTATGCCATCCGGGCCTTCGACATCTCCGACGGCCGGCTGCTGTGGCAGGACCGGCTGCCCGCCGGCGGCCAGTCGACCCCCATGTCCTACGAGCAGGGCGGTCGGCAATACATTGTCACCGTCGACGGCGGTCACGGTTCCTTTGGCACCAAGATCGGTGACTATGTGCGGGCCTATACCCTCGGGAATTGAGGGCCGGCGATGGGCATAGTTCCTTTTTCGTCCTTGCGCGGCATAGCTTGGGCTGCGTTCCTCACAGGGCGCCGGGCGGTGCTCGGCACGCGGTTTCAATGGTTTATAAGAGCGCGCGCGGAAGGTTGGATTGATCAGCCCGCGCAGTGAGGCAAGGGCGTTGGAGGGGCATGTGGAGTTGGAAACCGATCCGCCGATCGTCGGCATCGGGGCGTCGGCGGGCGGGGTCAAGGCGTTGCAGGCCTTGTTCGAGGCATTGCCCGACGAGCCCAACGCCGCCTTCGTCGTCGTGATCCATCTGAATCCCGAACGGCGCAGCGAACTGGCCAAGATCCTGGCGACCCGCACCCGCATGCCGGTCTCGCAGGTCACCGACCGGGTGCACCTGCGCAACAACCACGTCTATGTCATCGCCCCGGACAGCGCGCTGAACATCGCCGACCACATGATCTCGGCCCTGTCGTTTGACGAGCCCCGGGCCAAGCGGGCGCCCATCGACCTGTTCTTCCGGTCGCTGGCGGCGCAGCACAGCGACGGCTTCGCCGTCATCCTGACGGGTGCCGGGGCCGACGGTGCCGTGGGCGTGCGGGCCATCAAGGAGGTGGGCGGCATCGTCCTGGTGCAGGACCCGGACGAGGCGGAATTCGCCTCCATGCCCCGCAACGCCATCGCCACCGACGCCGCCGACTTCGTCCTGCCCGTGCGCGACCTGGCCCGGCAGCTGGCGGAGTTGTTGCGGAACCGGAAAGACGGCGAGGTGCCGACCGCGCCGGACGACGACGAGAACATGATGCGCCGCATCCTGGCCCATGTGCGGGTGCGGGTGGGCCATGATTTCAGCCAGTACAAGCGCGCCACCATCGCCCGTCGCATCACCCGGCGCATGCAGGTCACGCAGCAGGAGACGCTGAGCCAGTATTACACCTACCTACGGGAGCACGCGGACGAGGCCCATGCCCTGTTCACCGACTTCCTGATCTCGGTCACCACCTTCTTCCGCGACAAGCGGGCCTTTGACCAATTGGCGGCCCTGGTGATTCCCCAGTTGTTCGAGGGGAAGGAGGCGGCCAACACCATCCGCATCTGGGTCCCCGCCTGCGCCACGGGCGAGGAGGCCTACACCATTGGCATCCTGCTGCTGGAGGAGGCGGCGCGGCGTGACTTCCGGCCCGAAATCCAGGTCTTCGGCTCCGACCTGGACGCCGACGCGCTGGTGATCGCCCGGGAGGGGTGCTTTCCCCTGACGATCGAGCAGGACGTGCCCGAGGAGCATTTGCGCCGCTACTTCCAGCGCGAGGGCGACCATTACCGAGTGCGGCGGGAGTTGCGCGACACCGTCATGTTCGCCAGCCACAGCATTCTGCGCGACCCGCCCTTCGCCCGGGTGGACATGGTGTCCTGCCGCAACCTGCTGATCTATCTGGACCGGGAACTGCAGCATCAGGTCTGCACCACCTTCCACTACGCGCTGAACCCCGGCGGCTTCCTGTTCCTGGGCGCGTCGGAGAACGCCGACCATCCTCCCGGCCTGTTCCGGGCCCTGGACCGCGACGCGCGCATCTACCGCATGATCCCCAACACCGGGGAAAGGCGGACGGCCCTGCCCATCATGCCCAGCACCCACCATGCGGCACCCAGCCGTGGGGCGCCCGCGCATCGGCCCCTGGGCCCGGGCGGCGACGTGGCCCTGCACCGCCAGATGCTGGAACGCGTGGCGCCGCCCAGCATGCTGGTGGATGAGACGCACCGCGCCATCCATCTGTCCGAAACCGCCGGCCGCTTCCTGCAGCCGTCCGGCGGGCCCGTCACCACGGTGGCCACCGACATGGTGCGGCCCGAGTTGCGCTTCGACCTCGAGGCGGCGTTGCACCGCGCCTTCGACCGGAAGGAGGCGACGCTGACCCGCCCGCTGGTGGTGAAATTCGAAGGCCAGCCCCAGCGCGTCTATCTGCAGGTGAAACCGGTTCTGGAGGAGGGCGACCCCAGCCGCTACGCCCTGGTGCTGTTCATCGAGGGAGAGACGGTGCGGGCGGATGACGACGGGGATGAGGGCGGCCAGAGCCGCGAGCCATCCAACGAGACCATCCGCCAGTTGCAGGAGGAATTGCAGCTGGCGCAAAACCGCCTGAGGGCGACGCGGGAGGAGTCGGAAGCGACGAACGAGGAGTTGCGGGCCGCCAACGAGGAACTGCAGTCCATCAACGAGGAATACCGCTCGACCTCCGAAGAGCTGGAGACCAGCAAGGAAGAGCTGCAATCCACCAATGAGGAGTTGCAGACCGTCAATAATGAGTTGAAGCAGAAGCTGGCCAGCGTGTCCCGCGCGCACAGCGACCTGCAGAACCTGATGGCGGCGGCGGACTTCGGCACCCTGTTCCTGGATCCCTCGCTGCGCATCAAGCGCTTCACGCCCCGCGTGACCGAGCTGTTCAACATCACCGCCACCGACGCGGGCCGGCCCATCACCGACTTCACGCACCAGCTGGATTACGACCAGCTGGCGGACCACGCCCACGCCGTGCTGCGGGAGCTGACGCTGCTGGAGCATGAGGTGCAAAGCCGGGGCGGCGGCTGGTACCTGGTCCGCATCCGGCCCTACCGCACGGTGGACGACCGCATCGACGGCGTGGTGGTGACATTCTTCGACATCACCGAGCGCCGCCGGGTGGAAGAGGCCCTGCGCGACAGCGAGGCGCGGCTGAAGCAGGAAATGCGCTTGGTGGAATTCTCCCGCGCGCCCATCTTCGTCTGGGAGTACGACGACGGCATCGTCCAGTGGAACCGGGGCAGCGAGGAGCTGTACGGCTATTCCCGCGAGGAGGCCAAGGGCCAGGAGGTGGCGGCGCTGCTGCGGTCGACGCTGGTGGACGGCAGCTTCGACACCGTGCGCCAGGCGCTGGCGGAAAAGGGCGCCTGGAGTGGCGAGTTGCGGCACACCACCAAGGACGGCCGGGTGCTGACGGTGGAAAGCCAGATCGAGATGATCAGCGTCGGCGGCCGGCGGCTGGTGCTGGAAAGCACGCGCGACGTCACTGACCGGAAGAAATGGGAACGCCGCCAGCGCCTGCTGCTGGGTGAACTGCGCCATCGCGTGGGCAACACCCTGGCGGTGGTGCAGTCGCTGGCCCGGCAGACCTTGCGCACGGCCGGATCCAGCGACCGCTTCGTCGACCTGTTCGAGGGCCGCCTGACCGCGCTGGCCCGGGCGCATACCCTGCTGGTCGATTGCCAGTGGGAGGGGGCGGAGTTGATGGCCCTGGCCCGGATCCAGCTGGCGGCCTATATCAGCGCCGACCCGCAACGCCTCCGCCTGGAGGGCGCCCACGTGCTGCTGCCACCCCACCTGGCCACCCCCTTTGGCCTGGTGTTGCACGAACTGGCCAC
Source organism: Nitrospirillum guaranorum (assembly GCF_034653275.1). NCBI lineage: Bacteria > Pseudomonadati > Pseudomonadota > Alphaproteobacteria > Rhodospirillales > Azospirillaceae > Nitrospirillum > Nitrospirillum guaranorum. Next base: position 1,065,855 of record NZ_JAYEES010000001.1, read on the forward strand.
CAACGCCGCCAAGTACGGCGCCCTTTCCGTCGCCGGGGGACGGGTGGAATTGGGCTGGACCCAGGTGACCCGCGAGGGCCGCCCCTTCCTGACGGTGGTCTGGCGGGAATTCGACGGCCCCACCGTCGTTCCGCCGGAACATCACGGCTTCGGCGGAGTTTTGATTGAGCGGGGTATGCCCGGTGCCGCCGTGACCCGGCTTTTCGAGCCCGCGGGCCTGGTGTGCACCATGGAAATCGACCTGGAGGAGGAAGAGCAGGATGGGGACGACAGCTGATCCCGGGCTGCCGCTGGCCGGCATGTGCATCCTGGTCGCGGATGACGAGGTGATGATCGCCATCAACCTGGAGGAAACCTTCCGGGATGCCGGCGCCGACATCCTCAGCGCCGCCACCGTGCCGCAGGCCATCGTCGCCGCCCGCAACCCCCGCCTGACCGCCGCCATCCTGGACGTGCGGCTGGGGCGCGAAACGTCCGAAGCCGTGGCCGACATCCTGACCGAACGCGGCATTCCCTTTTTCTTCTACAGCGGCCAGATGCTGTCGCCCGGCATGCAGGCCAAATATCCAGGCGTCCCGGTACTGACCAAGCCGGTGCGGCAGGACGCCTTCATGGCCACCATGCTGGCCTTGGTGGCCAAGCAGAAGGCGCTGGCCTGACCGCGGCCGTCCCCGGGGAAAATTTCGCGCCATAAGCGGAACCCCGCCGTCCCGTCCGGATTGATCCCGCACTCGGGAACCACCCTCGCTGAAGCCCGCGCCGTCCCTGGCGGCGGGCGCTACCCCGCTCGCGGCGGCGCCGGAGAGGTCTTCCCGTTCAATCCGTGATCGACCTTGGAAGGGATACCCCATGAAAGCGCTGACCTGGCACGGCAAGGGCGATGTTCGTTGCGAGCATGTTCCCGATCCGACGATCGAGCACGCCCGCGACTGCATCATCAAGGTGACGGCCTGCGCCATCTGTGGTTCGGACGTGCATCTGTACGACGGCATCATCCCCTCCATGGAAAGCGGCGACGTGCTGGGCCACGAAACCATGGGGGAGGTGGTCGAGGTCGGCAGCGGCGTCGGCAACCTGAAGGTCGGTGACCGCGTGGTGGTGCCCTTCACCATTTCCTGCGGCGAGTGCTTCTTCTGCAAGCGCGGCTATTACTCGGCCTGCGAACGCTCCAACCCCGACAAGGCCAAGGCGACCAAACTGTGGGGCAATTCCCCGGCGGGCCTGTTCGGCTACTCGCACCTGCTGGGTGGCTATAGCGGCGGGCAGGCGGAATACCTGAGGGTGCCCTATGCCGATGTCGGCCCGCTGAAGGTGCCGGGCGGCCTGACGGACGAGCAGGCGCTGTTCCTGTCCGACATCTTCCCCACAGGCTATATGGCCGCCGATTTCTGCAACATCCAGCCGGGCGACACCATCGCCATCTGGGGTTGCGGCCCGGTGGGGCAGATGGCCATCCGCAGCGCCTACCTGCTGGGCGCGGAGCGGGTCATCGCCATCGACCACGTGCCGGAGCGGCTGGAACTGGCCCGGCAGGGCGGCGCCATGACCCTGGATTTCAAGGAGGAGGACATCTACGACCGCCTCATGGACCTGACCCAGGGCCGGGGTGCCGACGCCTGCATCGACGCCGTGGGGACGGAACCCGACATCGGCAGCGGCTTCGATGCCGTGGTCGACCGCATCAAGGTCGCGACCTTCATGGGGACGGACCGGCCGCACGTGCTGCGCCAGGCCATCATGTGCTGCCGCAACTTCGGCACCGTCTCCATCGTCGGCGTCTACGGCGGCCTGCTGGACAAGATCCCCATGGGGTCCGCCATCAACCGGGGCCTGACCTTCCGCATGGCCCAGACGCCGGTGCAGCGCTACCTGCCCCACCTTCTGCGCCGCATCGAGGAGGGGGAGATCGACCCGTCCTTCGTCATCACCCACCGCGCGTCGCTGGAGGAGGGGCCGGAACTCTACAAGACCTTCCGCGACAAGCAGGACGGCTGCATCAAGGTGGTGATGAAGCCCTGATCCTCTCCCCCTGTGCCCATCCCCAAAAAAGGAGAAACGCCATGGCTGCTTCCCGCGCGCCCATGCGGCTTTTGGCCGTCGTCACCGGTGCCTCCACCGGCATCGGCTACGAACTCGCCAAGCTGTGCGCCCAGAACGGCTTCGACCTGGTGGTCGCCGCCGATGAACCCGAAATCCATGACGCCGCCGAGACCTTCCGCGCCCTGGGCGCGCATGTCGAGGCGGTGCAGGCCGATCTCGCCACGCTGGACGGCGTCGACACCCTGTATGCCGCCATCCAGGCCCAGGGCCGACCGGTGGACGCCCTGTTCGCCAATGCCGGCCGGGGCCTGGGCAAAGGCTTCCTGGACCAGAACTTCATCAAGGCCAAACGGGTGATCGATACCAACGTCACCGGCACCGTGCATCTGATCCATCTGGTGGGTCGCGACATGCGGGCGCTCAATTCCGGGCGCATCCTCATCACCGGATCCATCGCCGGCTTCATCCCGGGCAGCTACCAGGCCGTCTACAACGCCAGCAAGGCCTTCCTGGACAACTTCGCCTACGCCTTGCGCAATGAGCTGGAGGGCACGGGCGTCACCGTCTCCTGCCTCATGCCGGGGCCAACGGAGACCGACTTCTTCCGCCGTGCGGAGCTGCTGGATACCGAAATGGGCACGGCCAAGAAGGACGACCCGGCCAAGGTCGCGCGGGAGGGCTTCGACGCCCTGATGAAGGGCGAAGCCGACGTGGTCAGCGGCTGGAAGAACAAGCTGCAGGCGACCCTGGCCAATATCATGCCGGCGGAGATGCTGGCGGAGCAGCACCGCGGCATGGCCGCCCCGGGAACGGCCCACAAGCACTGACCGGCGGTCCGTCAGCCGTTCAACGCGTCAGGTAATCCAGCGCCAGATAGCCCAGCAAGATCAGCAGCCAGAAGGCGGCCCCCAGCGCCATGATGCGCAGGAGGCCGCCTTCACGGCGCAGTCGCATGTACACCCAGGCGATCAGCGCCGCCTTGGCGGTGGCGATGCCCAGGCTGGCCACCAGGCTGGGCGTGCCGGTCAGCACCAGGCTGGCGCCGACGGTCAGGCCCAGCAGCGCCAGCAGGGCGGCCCAGACGGCCAGCAGGGGCCAGAGGCGGGGATAGGCCATCCTCATCTCATCGCACCAGGTAGAGGACGGGGTAGAGGAAGACCCAGATGACATCCACCAGGTGCCAGTAGAGGCCCACCACCTCCACCCCCATGGCGCTGCGCGGCAGGGTCAGGCTGCGGCGGTGGACGCGCCAGGCCAGGCCGGCCAGCAGGCCCACGCCCACCGTCACGTGCACGACGTGCAGCGTCGTCGCGACCAGGTAGAGATCCATGAACAGATGCGCTGACGGGCTTTCGAACGCCTCGGCCGGGGTGAAGGCCGGCAGCAACTGTTCGCGGATTTCCATCCCGTACTCCACCGCCTTCAGGGCCAGGAAGCCGAGGCCCAGGCCGGCGGCGGCCAGCAACCCCGCCGCGGTGCCCTTGACCTTCCCCATCTCCGCCGCCGCCACGGCCAGGGCCACCGCCAGGCTGGAGGTCAGCAGCACCACGGTGTTGGCCGCCCCGATGCCGTAATGCAGGCGGCGGGACGCGGCCACCACCTCCTGCGGGTGCAGCAGGCGCAGGGCCAGCGCCACGGCGAACAGCCCGCCGAACAGCATGATCTCACTGGCCAGGAACAGGTACATGCCCATCAGCGTGGTGTCGCGCTGCCGGCCGGGGGCGACGTCAGCCATGGATGGCCTCCCGCTCGCGGTCCGGTTCCACCGGGTATTGATACGGCGGGCCATCCACCGTGGGCAGTTCATGGAAATTGTGCTGGGGCGGGGGCGAGGGCACGGTCCATTCCAGCCCGGTGGCGCCCCAGGGGTTGGGCGGCGCCTTTTCCCCATGGCGCAGGGAGTAGAGCAGGTAAGTGAAGGGCAGCAGGTAGGCCAGGCCCAGCACGCTGGCCCCGGCCGACGACAGGACGTGCAGCGTCTGGAACTCCGCTGGATAGACATGGTAGCGCCGGGGCATGCCCAGGTACCCCAGGATGAATTGGGGGAAGAAGGTCAGGTTGAAGCCCAGGAAGATGAAGATGGCCGACAGGCGCCCCCACACCAGGGGCAGCCAGCGGCCCATCATCTTGGGCCACCAGTAATGCAGGGCGCCGAAGTAGGCCGATACCGTGCCGCCCACCATGATGTAGTGGAAATGGGCGATGACGAAATAGGTGTCGTGGACGTGCACGTCCACCGCCAACATGGCCAGGATCAGGCCCGTCATGCCGCCTACCACGAACAGGCCGATGAAGCTCATGGCGAACAGGAAGGGCGGGTCCAGGGCGATGTGGCCCTTATAGAGGGTGGCCGTCCAGTTATAGACCTTGATGCCCGAGGGCACGGCCACGGCCAGGCTGAGGAAGCTGAAGACGGCGCTGGCGTACATGGATTGCCCCGCCACGAACATGTGATGACCCCAGACCAGGAAGCCGATGATGGCGATGGCGATGGAGGAACCGGCCACGAAGCGGTAGCCGAACACCGGCTTGCGCGCCGCCGCGGCCACCAGTTCGCTGATCACGCCCAGGGCCGGCAGCACCATGATGTAGACCGCCGGGTGGCTGTAGAACCAGAACAGGTGCTGGTACAGAAGCGGGTCGCCGCCCAGCGCCGGGTTGAAGACGCCGACGCCGAACAGCCGTTCCGCCGCGATCAGCACCAGGGTGATGGACAGGACCGGCGTCGCCAGCACCAGGATCAGCGAGGTGGCGTAGATCGACCACACGAACAGCGGCAGCCGCCCCCAGGTCATGCCCGGGCAGCGCATCCGGTGCACCGTGACGATGAAGTTGAGGCCGGTGAGGATGGAGGAGAAGCCCACCACGAAGATCGCGGTGGCGGCCAGGATGACGTTGCCGTTGGCGAACATGGACGACAGCGGCGTGTAGAAGGTCCAGCCCGTGTCGACCCCACCCAGCACCAGCACGGCCAGGGTGAACAGGCCGCCCAGCATGTAGATGTACCAGCTGAGCAGGTTCAGCCGGGGAAACGCCAGGTCCCGCGCGCCGATCATCAGCGGCACCAGGAAATTGCCGAAGGTGTTGGGAATGGAAGGGATGAGGAAGAACCACACCATGATGACGCCATGCAAAGTGAAGGCGCGGTTGTAGCCTTCGTTGCTCATCAGGTCGGCCTCGGGCGTCAGCAGATCGATGCGGATCAGCGCCGCCGCCGCCCCGCCCACGAAAAAGAAGAAGGTGATGGACAGGAAATAGAGGATGGCGATGCGCTTGTGGTCCGTGGTCAGCAGCCAGGACTTCAGGCTGTGGCCATGCTCCAGGTAGCTGACCTCGGTCATGGCGATCCCCCGTTGTGGCCATCCCTCGCGTCATCCCTCAGGGGCGCCGGCGCGTCCGCCAGGGACTTGATGTAGGCGACCAGCTTCAGCACATCCTCCTCCCCCAGCACGTTCTGGAAGGTGGGCATGATGGCGGGGTAGCCCGCCGCCACCTGGGCCTGCGGCAGCAGGATGCTGTCACGCAGGTATTGGTCATCCGCCGTCACCACGCTGCCGTCGGCCAGGGGCACCGGCCGGCCGTACAGCCCCTCCAGCGGCGGGGCGTGCACCGTGCTGGCCGCGCCGTGGCAGCCGCTGCACCCCCGGGTGCGGAACAGCACGGCCCCTTGCGCGGCCAGCGAACCGTCGGTGCCCATGCCCTCCAGCCAGCGGGCGTAGTCGGCGGGCGTCTGCACCACCAGCCGGCCGCCCATGACGGCGTGGTCGGTGCCGCAGAACTGGGCGCAGACCAGGGCGTAGCTGCCGGGTGTGTCGGCGGTGAACCACAGGCGGGTGTACCGGCCGGGCACCACGTCCTGTTTCAGGCGCAGCGCCGGCACGAACAGGCTGTGGATGACGTCCTGGGAGGCCAGGGTGACCGCCACCGGACGGCCTGCGGGCACGTGCAGCTCATTGATTTCCGCCTGGCCGCCGGGGTGCTGGAACTTCCACATCCATTGCTTGCCCACCGCGTTGATGGCCAGCACCTCCGCCGGCGGCTGGTAAAGCTCGATGTACAGGCGGGTGGACCAGACATAGAAGGCCAGGGTGGCCAGGAAGGGGATGGCGGCCCACGACACCTCCAGCCAGACGCTGCGGTTCGCGGCATGGGTGCGGTCGGCCGGCTTGCCCCGCCGGTACTTCACCGCGAACCAGGGGATCAGGATGAAGACCGGCGCCGACAGCAGCACGGCCAGGGCCGCCAACCCCAGGAACAGCGTGTCCACCTGGTGGGCGTGGTGCGAGGCCTGGCCGCCCCAGAAGGTAAGCAGCCGCGTCATGGACGCCCCGCCGCGGTGCGGTCGCGCCAGAGGGCCCAGGCGATCCAGCCCCCGCCGCCCAGCGCCACCAGCGCGCCCAGGGTGCGCAGCAGGGTCCAGACCAACGGACCGTTGCGGCCGGTCATGGGATCGTAGTGGAAACACAGCAGCAGGATGCGCTGGCCCCAGTCGCCGGCCCGGCCCCGCGCCGCCTCGTCAAGCGCCCGTTCCAGTGCGTCGGGTGCCGGCGTCAGGCCATAAAGCCAATGGTTCAGCGTCCCGTCCGGGCGCAGGACGGCTACCGCCGCCACATGGGCATACTGCCCGATGCCGGCGTCCCAGGCGTAGCGGTAGCCCAGGGCATCCGTCACCGCCCGGATTTGCGCGCCGGTGCCGGTCAGGGCGTGGACGCCGTCGGCGGGCAAGGCGGGGAAGGAGCGCCGCAGGTCGGCCAAGTCGGACGTGGCCTCCGCCGGCCCCTCGCGCGGGTCGATGCCGAAGGCGACCAGGGTGAAGTCGCGGCCCGGACGCAGCCTCTGCGCCAGGATGGCCTGCGCCAAGCCCGCCAGGGTGACGCCGCAAATGTTGGGGCAGCGATGCAACACCGGGACCAGGACCAGCGGCTTGCCGTCCGCCAGCCCACCCAGGCTGATCGCCCGGCCATCGGCCTCACGGAAGGTGCCGTCCAGGGGGATGCGGGCACCCAGCCGCGGGTCTATGCCCGCCGCCTGGAAGGGATCGAAGGCCGCCAGCCAGAACGCGGCGGCGACCAGGGCCAAGGTGCGCCTCATTCCGGCCCCCCGGCATTTCGGTCGTCCCCGTTCCGGTCGTCCGGGTCCGGCCATCCCTTCCTGGCCAGCAAGTCCATGGCGCGGTCGATGGGGATGATGGCGCGGCCGGCGTCGCGGTCGGCCCAGCCATAGCGCGTGAGCTCGGCCTCGGCCCGCGCCCGAACTTGGGCGCCGCCAAGGTAGGGCACCTCATCCAGCGGCGCGCCGCCGGCCATGGGTGGCGGGGCGGTGACCGGCGTCGGACCCCGGCCATGGCCCAGCAGATGGACCAGTCCGGCCACAAGGCCCAGCGCCACGGCGACGAAGGCCACCAGGCCCGCCGCCGACCACAGCACGGCGCGGGGGGACATGTCCCGCGTCTCGGGCACATGGACTTCCGGCGTCCGGCTCATGCCCGCACCTCCCGCCAACGGAGGCCGACCCAGCTGAGCAGGCCCAGTCCCAGCAGCGCTAGAACGCCAGCCACCGCCGCCGGCCCCTGGCCCCGGGGCAAGTCGGGCAGCACCAGCCAGGCCGTTTCCAGCACCTTGCCCAGCAGCACGAAGGGCGCCATTCCGGCCAGGGCCAGCCGGCTGTGGCGGATGGGCGGGAAGAACAGCAGGAACAGGGGTAGCAGGCCCAGCACGGCCACGGCGCACTCCACCACGGCCCAGGCGCCCTCGCCACGCCGCTGGTACCAGCGCACACCCGGCGCCAGGTCGGTGGACCAGCTGATGAAATAATGCATGAAGGCGAGGTAGGCCCACAGCAGCAGGGCCGTCAGCCAGACCCCCGCCAGCACCCCCGTGGGCGCCGTCTCGTCCGCCATCACCCGCAGGGGGATCAGCACGGCCAGTACCGTCACCATCTGGATGGACAGGATGTAGAGCCCGAAGCCGGAGGAATGAAAGTCCGGATCCAGCGACATCAGCCAGTCGGTGGCCACCACATCCTGGAAGGGAACCAGCAGGATGAGGGTGAGGATGGCCACCGGCACCGCCGGCGGTCGCCGCGTCAGCTCCCAGGCCAGCAAGCCCGCCAGGGCGAAAAACAGCGCGCCGCGAAGGCGGAAGGGCCAGGACGACAGGTACCAGCCGCGAAAGCCGGCCATGACCTCATCCGCCCAAGGGTAAAGCACCCGCGGCGCGATCAGCATGGGCAGCAGGGCCAGCGCCGCCAAGGCCAGCAGGGGCAGGGCGGCTTCCGCCCCCGGCGCCAAGCCCTGGCGCCATACGCCGGGGATGAGGCGCGTCATGGCCAGCAGGATCAGCGCCGCGATGGGCAGGCCGCTGCAGAAGGCGAAGGCCGCCAACCACCCGCCGAGCGCCACGGCGGGCTCCATCGCCGTGTAGGCCAGCACGGCACCGCACAGCAGCAAGCCGCAGACGGCGGGGAAATAGCGGCGGGCGGTCAAGGCGCCCCCCCATCCAGCTTGGCCCTGTCAGCGGCGTCCAGCGCGTCCGCCTGTGTGTCGCGGCTCAGTTGCAGGGCGCGGATGTAGGCGGCGATGGCCCAGCGGTCGGCCGGAGCCACCCGGTCGGCGTAGCTGTACATGACGCCGTGGCCGTTGGTGATGACCTCCACGAAATAGCGGGAGGGCGCCCGCACCAGGCGGGGTTCATGCAGGCTCGGTGGGGCCGGAAATCCCCGGGCCGGCACGGCGCCGTGGCCGGTGCCGGCAACGTCATGGCAAGGGCTGCAATAGATGTCATAGCGCTGGCGCCCGCGCGCCAGCAGCGCCGTGCTCATGGCCGGGCGCCGGTCCAGGGCCGTGGCGCGGGCGGGGTCGTCCTGCGCCACGGCGCCGGCCGGCGGGGCCTGCATCGCCTTGCCATCGGGAAACAGCCGGCCAGGCCCCGCCGCCTGGTAACGGGGCTGGTGGGTCATCTCATCACAGCCGACAAGCAGGATGATCAGGACCGCGAACAGGGCCAGCAGCAGCAGGTATCTCATTCCGGCCCCTCCGTTTGTGGCACGTCCACCACCCGCACGGGCGCCAGACCGCCCAGGAAGCGGGCCGCCTCGCCAAAGCGGGCGTCCTCGCCCAGGATCACCAGGAAGAACTTGTCGGAACTGGCCAGGTGGAAATCCGGCACGCCGAACACCGGGTGGTGCAAGCGGGGCAGGCGGTTCAGCACCAGCATCCCGAGGATGGCGCTGAGCACGGCGCCCAAGACCGTCAGCTCGAAGGTGATCAGCAGGGTGGCGGGAAGGGCCACCAGCGGCCGGCCGCCCACGGGAATGGGATAGTCCAGGTTGCTCCACACCTGCAGGCCGAAGCCGGCGGCGGCGCCCATGATCCCGCCGGCCAGGGTCAGCCACGGGACACGGTTGTCCCGGATGCCCAAGGCCTCCATCAGGTCCGCCACGGGGAAGGGGGTGTAGGCGTCCAGGTGCCGGAAGCCCGCGTCCTTCGCCTGTTTCACGGCGTCCACCAGGCGTTCGGCGTCGTCGAACTCCGCCATCACGCCGAAGGGTGGCAAGGGTGCCTTACGCTCCGGCATTGCCGCCCCCCTTCTCCTCACTCTCCTCGAACAGCGCTTCCTTCACCTCGAAGGCGGAGATGACGGGCAGGAAGCGGACGAACAGCAGGAAGGGCACCAGGAACACGCCCAGCATGCCGGCGAACAGCGCCACCTCCCAAAAGCTGGGGGTGTAGGGCCGCCAACTGGACGGGAGCCAGCTGTGATGCAGGCTGGTGGCCAACAGCATGAAGCGCTCGCACCACATGCCCACCATGGCGGAAAAGCCGATGAGGAACAGGGCCAGCGGGTGGCGCCGCACCCCCCGCCACCACAACAGCTGCAGCGGCACGAAATTGGCGATGACGGCGCCCCAATAGCTCCAGGCGAACGGGCCGGCCAGCCGGTCGGCCAGCAGGGACAGCTCCGGCTTTTCCCCGCCGTAGAGGGCGTCGAACACCTCCGCCGCGTAGCCGTAGGCGGTCATCAGGCCGGTCGCGAGCAGCAGGCGGCCCAGCATGTCCAGGTGCAGGGGCCGAACCAGATCCTGCAGCCCCAGCGCGCCGCGCAACACCACCGCGATCATGGAAACGACGGCGAAGCCGGAGAAGGCGGCCCCCAGCACGAAATAGGGCGGGAAGACCGTGGAACTCCATCCCGGTACGGGCCCAGCCGCCAGCAACAGCGAGATTTCCGAATGCACCGACACCACCAGCGGCACGGCGATGGCGGCCGTCAGGCGATAGGCCTGGCCCCAGCGCGCCCAGTGCTGGGCGGACCCGCGCCAGCCCAGGGCGCCCAGGCCGTACAGCACCTGCGCCAGTCGGCCCCGGGCCCTGTCCCGGGTGGCGGCCAGGTCCGGCACGATGCCGATGTACCAGAACAGGGCGGAGACGGTCAGGTAGGTCAGTACGGCGAAGAAGTCCCAGGTCAGCGGGCTCTTGAACTGCGGCCACAGCGTCATGCTGTTGGGATAGGGCGCCACCCAGTAGAACAGCCAGGGCCGGCCCAGATGCATCAGCGGGTAAAGGCCGGCGCAGACCACGGCGAACAGGGTCATCGCCTCCGCGAAACGGTTGAGCGAATTGCGCCAGTGGACGTTCAGCAGCAACAGCATGGCCGAGATCAGGGTGCCGGCGTGGCCGATGCCCAGGAACCAGATGTAGTTGATGATGTCGAAGCCCCAATTCACCGGGATATTCAGGCCCCACACGCCCACGCCGTTCCACAGCAGGACGCCCAGCGCCATGAAGAACAGGGCAAGCAGGCCGCAGGCGGGTAGGAAGCACAGCCACCAGGCGCGGGGCCGGGGATAGTGCAGGGGGATGCCCGTCACCTCCGCCGTCACATGGGCGTAGGCCGCGGCCTGTTGGGTGTCGGTCCGTTGGGTGTCAGTCGTATCCGTCATGCGGGCCCCCGGTCCTTATTCATGGAGGCGGGGTCCATGGGGGCGGGCTCGATGCGGGCGAGGTAGGTGGTGCGTGGGCGGGTCCCGGCCTCGGGCACCAGGCTGTAATTGCGGGGGCTGGCCTTCTGCCGGCTGACGGCGGAGCTGGGGTCGGTGACGTCCCCGAAGGTGATGGCCTGGGTGGGACAGGCCTGCTGGCAGGCGGGCACAACGGTGCCGTCTGGGATGACCCCTCCCTCCAGCTTGGCCTGGATGCGGGCGGCGCTGATGCGCTGGACGCAGTAGGTGCATTTTTCCATGACGCCACGCTGGCGCACGGTCACGTCCGGGTTGCGCTGGGCCTTCACGGATTCAGGCGCGTCGGCGGTATAGTCGTACCAGTTGAAGCGCCGCACCTTGTACGGGCAGTAGGACGAGCAGGTGCGCGTGCCGATGCAGCGGTTGTAGACCTGCAGGTTCAGGCCGTCGTGGCTGTGCACCGCCGCGTTCACGGGGCAGCCCATCTCGCACGGCGCCTGTTCGCAATGCATGCAGGGCACGGGCTGGAAATATGTCGCTGGTGCCGCCGCGTCGCCCGCGTGATAGCTGTCGACGCGCAGCCAATGCATCTCGCGCCCCATGGCCACCAGCTCTGCCCCCACCATGGGCACGTTGTTCTCCGCCACGCACGCGACGACGCAGGCGTTGCAGCCGATGCACAGGTCCAGGTCGATGGCCATGCCCCAGGACGGCCTCTCGCGTGGCGCGTCGGGGTAGAAGCTGGGCGTGGGTTCCTCATGCGGCACCGTGGGGTGATCCGCCGGCACCGTGCGCACGAAGTCCCCGCCTTCCATGGCGTGGTGGCGCTGGGTGCTGGCGACGTCCAGCCGCCGGCCCGTGGCCTCCAGCGACGCCGGGCCGGGCGCCAGCGGATAGGCGTCGTGGCCCAGGCCATCGGCTGTCTGGCCGGGCAGGCGGCGGCCATAGCCCAGCGTCAGGGTGATGGTCAGCGCCTCTTGCCCGGGCAGGACCCAGATGGGACCCGTGAGGCTGGCGCCGCCCGCCGTCACCCGCACCTCATCGCCGTTCTCCAGGCCGCGCTCGGCCGCCAGCCGGGGGCTGATGTGCACGACGTTGCCCCAGGTGACCTTGGTCAGCGGCTTGGGCGTTTCCTGTAGCCAGGCGTTGTTGGCAGAGGCGCCATCCCACAGGGTGGGATCCGGCCGGATCAGCAAGGTCAGGCCGCCGGAAGTTGCCGCCTGGGTGGGGACGGGACTATTCGCAAGCTGAGGCGTCACCCAGGCCGGGGCGCTGTCGGGAATCAAACCGCGCACCAGCGCGTCGGTCCAGCGCCGCTCGAAACCATCGCCCCAGGCGGCGCGCCAAGTGGCTTGCACCACCTCCCGGTCGACGCCGCCGCCGCCCATCAAGCCATCCAGCAGGGCGTGGCGGCCGCGCACGTCGTAAAACGGTCGCACCAAGGGCTGGATCAGGCTGACCGTGCCGTCCACGGCGCGCGCATCGCCCCAGCTTTCCAGGTCATGGGCCAGGGGGGCATGCCATCGGCAGGCTGCGGCGGTCTCATCCACCAGCGTTCCGGCATGCAGGCTGAAGGGTACCCGAAGCAGGGCGTCGGGGAAGGTGGCCGCCTCGCGCGCGGCATAGGCCGGGTTGGCCTCAAGCACCAGCAGGGCGCGCACCTGGCCCTGCGCCATGTCCCGCACCAGGTCGTGCCACGGGGCGGCCATCGCCACCAGCGGCTCGGTGAAGCGCAGGCAGCCGCCAAGGGCGCCCAGCCGGGCGTTCAAGTGCAGGGCCTGGGCCTGCAGCGCCGGGTCATGCCAGGGCCCCACGGTGACCAGGGCGCGGCCGGGATGGGCCCCCAGCGCCGCCTTGACCTCGTCCGCCCAGCGGGCTTCCTGCGGGCTCAAGTCCGCCATTTCGCCGCCCAGGGCGCGCATCAGGGCCGACAGCCGCTGCACCCCGGCCACGAGACGCCGGTCCGCGCGGGCACCGGTCAGGGTGGGCGTCGGTTCGGCCACGAACAGGCGGCATGGGCCTTGGCCCGTCTGGCTGGCCAGGCGTCGCCGCGCCCAGCGCCGGGCCAGGGTGGCCTGGGCGGGGCCCGCACCCAGCAGGTCATCATCCAGGCACACCACCACGTCCGCCTGATCCAACAGCGGATGCGCCTGCGCGGGCTGACCAAAGGCCAGGCGCGCCGCCTCCAGCCGCGCGGCGTCACCCACCGGGTCCAGCATGTGCCAGCGCGCCTTGGGCCAGCGCTGGACCAGGGCCGTGATCTGGCGGATCAGCGTGGGTGAGGTGGTGGGGCCGGTCAGCAGGCGCAGGCCCTCACCCTGGCTGGCGTCCGCCGCCCGCGCCACTTCGCCCAGCGCGGTGTCCAAGGCACCCCAGGTCGTGGGCTGGTGGCGGAGGAGCGGGCCCTGCGAGCGGTCGGGGTCGTAAAGGTCCAGCAAGGCCGCCTGGGTGAACAGGTCGGTGCCGCCGCCGGTGGCGGGGTGGCTGGGGTTGCCCTCCAGCTTCACCGGCCGCCCGCTGTGGGTCTTGCCCAGAACCGGCTGGGCATAGCCGCCCAGGCGCACGGCGGTGGCGTAGTGGCGCGCGACACCCGGCACGTCACCCTCCGGCGCGGTGACATAGGGCAGGGCCGTCTCGTCCGGCCGGCCGTCGCAGCCCGTCAAGCCGGCCAGCGCCAGGCTGGCGGCCACGGCCTTCAGCGCGGCGCGGCGGCTCAGGCCACCGGGCGCCAGCGCGGGCAACAGGGCGGGGAACTCGGCCGCCAGCAGGTCGCGAAAGGCGGCGGTGTCGGCCAGATCCTCCAGGCTGCGCCAGAGGCCGCAGCCGGCGCGCCCGCTCAGGGCCTGGGTGACGGTGTCGCGTGCCGTGCGGTCCATGGGCGTCACCGGTGGCACAGGGTGCAGTCGGTCATGCGTTCGGGCTTGATCCCGAACAGCGCCGCCTGGTGGGGCCCGTAGTCGGCATGGTCCTTACCATCCCAAGCGCGCCAATCCATGCGCGTCACCTGGTCGGGTGGGCGCAGGTGGGGGGCGGGATCGCGATGACAGTCCAGGCACCAGCGCATCTGGAAGGGCTGGGCCCGCATCATCAAGGGCATCTGGTCCACCCGCCCATGGCAGGTGACACAGGGCACCCCGCGCGCCACATGGATGCTGTGGTTGAAATAGACGTAGTCCGGCAGGCGCGCCACCCGCTGCCAGCGGATGGGCGTGCCGGTGGCCAGGCTTTCGCGCACCGGTGCCAGGGCGGGGGCGCTGGTCCACAGCTGGGAATGGCAGGTCATGCAAGTATGGGTGGCGGGAAACCCCGCGTGCGGCCCCGTCTCCACCGTGGTGTGGCAATAGCGGCAGTCGATGCCGACGTCGCCCACATGGTGCTTGTGGCTGAAGGGCACCGGCTGGTCGCGCACCCAGCCCACGGCGGTGATATAGCTGGATCCGATGGCCCCATCCCACAGCAGGCCCGTGCCCAACACGCACAGCGCCGCCAGCAGCACGCCGGCGCGCAGCCAGGTATCGGCGGATGCCGTGAAGATCTGGGGCATGGGGCGGGGATCCCCCCTTATTCGGGTGTTGGGCTTCGGGACCTGAGCTGAACGAAGGGGAGCTGAACCGAGCCGCCCCCTGAACCGGCGCCCGGCCAGTTTGGTTCCCGGCCTGCGGCGTCCTGTCGCGCCGGCGGCCGGACGAGGCTTTGGCGCGGCAGGAACAAGCACCGCCCTGCGGCGTTCATCCTTCCGTAACAATCACGATGCCCGCCGAAGAACGCCCCGAAGAACGCCATGGACCTGACGCACAAGGTGAAGGCGGGGTTGGATGAGCTCCGCATGCTGACCCTGGGCTGCCAGGTCCTGGTGGGCTTCCAGTTCCAGGCCGTCTTCCAGGAGCTGTTCGCCGGCCTGCCGGACCATGCCAAGGCGGCCAACATCGCGGGCCTGCTGCTGATGATCCTGGCGGTGGGCCTGCTGATGGCGCCGGGCATCCATCACGCCTTGTACGGCGACCACCAGGCGACGCGGGATGTCGCGCGCATGACCAGCCGCATGGCGGACTGGGCCTTGCCGCCCTTCGCCCTGTCGCTGGGATTGGACGTGCTGATCGGCGCCGAACGGATCTACGGCACCATGGCCGGGGTGGTCGCGGGCCTGATGTGCACCGCCCTGGCGCTGGGCGCGTGGTTGGGCTGGGGCCTGCTGGCACGGGCGCATCATGGCCGGAAGGAGCGGGATATGGCCGATTTGCGCGGGGATGAGACCGCCAACGTGTCGCAGAAGATCACCTTCATGATGACGGAGGCACGGACCATCCTGCCCGGCGCCCAGGCCATGCTGGGCTTTCAGCTGGCCGTGGTCCTGACCAAGGCCTTCGCCGGCCTGTCGCCACCGGAAAAGGCCATGCACGCGGCCGCGCTGGGTTGCGTCGCCTTGTCCATCGTCCTGCTGATGGCGCCGGCCGCCTATCACCGCCTGGTCTACGCGGGCGAGGCCAGCCCCCGTTTCCTGACGGTGGCCAGCCGCCTGGTCACGGCCGCGACCTTGCCGCTGGGCGCGGGCATGGCGGCCGACGCCGCCGTCACCATCGGCTTCATCCTGGACTCGGTCCTGGCCGGCGCCGTAGCCGGCGGTGCCGTCCTGCTGGTCCTGGCGCTGCTGTGGTACGCGCATCCGTGGCGCCTGCTGCGCCGCCGGTTGGTGACCTGAGGCAGGAACCGGCCGCCGCCCCCGGCGGTTGTGCGGGTTTCCCCGCTGCGATGGACGCGATGCCGGATCCCACCCACCCCCGCGAAGGCACCCCCAGCCCCGAGTTGGCGGAGGGGGAGTTCCGTCGCCGCTTCCTGGCGCCCTTCCAGGATCCGGCCTTCGACACCCTGGGCGGGGAACTGGACCGCATCGCCGCCGCGGCCTGGGACGCCTACAGCCACCACCGCAAAAGCCCGCGCACCCGCAAGGCAGGCCCTGGCTTCCATGATCCCGGCTATGATCTGTCGACCGACTGGATCGCGGCCCGCGAGGCCATCCGGGCGGCCCAGGTTCAGCATGACGATGCCGCCGGCCCCAGCCGCTTCCTGCTGATCAGCGGCTCATCGCGCAGCGAGCACACCTGCCCGGGGGAGATGTCGAAGTCCCACCGCCTGGTGGAGTTGGCGCGCTCGGTGCTGGAGGGGTGGCCGGACACGGTGGTGGAGGTGCTGGAACTGCATCGCCTGGCCGCGGAGTATGGCCGCCACATCCACCAGTGCAAGGCTTGCTTCTCCACCGCCGCACCGCTCTGCCATTGGCCCTGTTCCTGCTATCCCAACTATTCGCTGGGACAGGCCCAGGACTGGATGAACGAGATTTACCCCATGTGGGTGCGGGCCCATGGCGTGATGATCGTGACGCCGGTCAACTGGTACCAGGTGTCCTCACCGGTCAAGCTGATGATGGACCGCCTGGTCTGCGCCGACGGCGGCAATCCCGATCCCACCCTGACCCAGGGCAAGGACGCGCAGCGGGCCAAGGCGGTGGAACTGGCGGGCTGGGACTATCCCCGCCACCTGGCCGGCCGCCTGTATTCCGTCATCGTCCACGGCGATGTGGAGGGGGCGGAGAATGTGAGGCGCAGCCTGTCGGACTGGCTGCGCTTCATGCGGCTGGTGCCGGCGGGGCCCCAGGCGGAGCTGGACCGCTACATCGGTTACTGGAAGCCCTACGCCACCAACCACCAGGAGTTGGACGCGGACGAGGCGGTGCAGGAAGAGGTGCGCAACGCCGCCCGCGCCCTGGGCCAGGCCGTGACGGCCACGCGCCAGGGCCGGCAGGTGGCCGCCGGTGACGATCAGCGCCCGCCGCGCCAGAAGTAGGCGGCCAAAGGCCGGCGCCGTCGACCCTTAACCGTTTGTTGAAGGGTTTGCGCTCAATCTCACGCTAGGGATTAACCATTACGGCTAGCCATTGCGGGATGGCGGCCGTGGTGCGGGCGCGGTTTCGTCGGGTGCGGGACCGGTCGCCCCAAGGACCGTGAGGGGAGACGTCCGATGACCATACGAAAGTTGATCGCATCATGTCTGGGCGGCGTCGCCATCCTGATGCTGGTGCTGGGCGCCGTCGTGGCGGTGGAGCAATGGCGGGTGGCGGCTGCGGCGGCGGATGCCCAGGGCCTGGCCCGCGTCATGGCCGCGCTGACCCGCATGACGGAGAACCTGGCGGTCGAGCGTGGTCCCACGCTGGTGGCGCTGGGCAGTGCCGATCCGGCGACACTGGTCCCCATGAAAGAGCAGCGCGCCAAGTCCGATGCCGTGCGCAAGGCCCTGGCCGACCTGATGGCCACGGAGGATTTCGATACCAAGGACAGCCTGAAGGCGGTCATGGCCACGCTGGACGGCCGGCTGGCCACCCAGCGCGGCATCGTCGACGCCCTGGTGGTCAAGCCGGTGGCCGACCGTTCGGCGACCGAGGTCGACACTTATGTCAAGGGCATGTTCGCCATCATGGCGGACCTTGGCGCCGAATTGAACGCCACCGGCCGGTCGCTGCTGCAGCGCGCGCCGGAAGCCGGGCACTATGCCAACATCGCCGTGATGGCCTGGTCCTATCGCGACTATGCCGGCCGCCAGTCCTCCATGCTGTTGCAGGCCCTGAACAGCGGCAAGCCCATGAGCCCGCAGGCCACGCGCGACGTGCAGGTCATGCAGGGGCATTTGGATGACCTGGAAGGGCGGCTGGACGGCCAGTTGGCCCTGGCCGGCACGCCCGACGGCCTGGTGAAGGCGGCGGAGGTGGCGCGCCAGGGCTACAAGGGCATCTTCGGCGCCATGCGCGCCAAGGTGCTGGAGGCCAGCGCCGCCGGCACGCCCTATCCCGTCGACGTGACGGAATACCGCAAGACCAGCGTGCCCCAGCTGGCCAGCATCCTGGGCATCCGCGACGCCGCCATCGCCGAGGCGACCCGCCTGGCCGATGAGCAGCACGCCAGCGCCAGCCGGGCCCTGCTGCTGGTCACCCTGCTGCTGCTGGCCGCCGGCGGCGTGCTGGGCGGCATCGTCTGGCTGGTCGGCCACCGTGTCACCGGCCCGCTGTCGGTGTTGACGCAGGTGGTGATGAAGATCGCCGGTGGCGATCATGACCTGGCCGTTCCCCTGACGGAACGCCGCGATGAGATCGGTGAGATGGCGGGCGCCATCTCGACCTTGCGGGTGAATGCCAAGGAGGCCGACATGATGGCCGATCGCCAGCGGGCGGAGGAGGCCGCCAAGGAACAGCGCCGCCTGCGCCTGGAGGCGGCGACGCGGGAATTCGCGACCTCCATCGACCAGGTGGTGGAGGGATTCTCCGGGGCCGAACGCTCGTTGCGCGGGGCGGCGGACAGCCTGACCCTCTCGGCCGGTGACACCATCAGCCTGTCCAACACCGTGGCCGGCGCCGCCGAGGAGACCTCCGCCAATGTGCAGACGGTGGCGGCGGCGGCCGAGGAGCTGAATCAGTCCATCAGCGAGATCGCCCGCCAGATGGTGGGCGCCACCACCACCTCCGAAGCGGCGGTGCGCGAGGCCTCGACCACCAAGCAGTCCATCGACGGGCTGGTCGGCGCCGCCCAGCGCATCGGCGACGTGGTCAAGCTGATCACCGACATCGCCAGTCAGACCAACCTGCTGGCCTTGAACGCCACCATCGAGGCGGCGCGGGCCGGTGAAGCCGGCAAGGGCTTCGCCGTCGTGGCCAGCGAGGTCAAGGCCCTGGCCAACCAGACGGCCAAGGCGACGGAGGAGATCCAGGCCCAGGTGGGCGCCATCCAGGAGGAGACGGCGCGCGCCGCCGCCGCCATCGACGGCATCACCGCCACCATCGCCAGCATGAGCCAGATCACCACCGGCATCGCCTCGGCGGTGGAGGAGCAGGGCGCCGCCACGCGGGAAATCGCCCGCAACGTTCAGCAGGCCAGCGTCGGCACGCAGGAGGTGTCGTCCAACATCACCGGCGTGCGCACCGCCGCCGATGAGACGGGCTCCGCCGCGCGCAGCGTGCTCAGCTCCTCCGACGTGCTGGGCCGCGAGGCCGATACCCTGCGCTCGGTGGTCAGCGGCTTCGTCGCCACCATCAAGGCGGCGTGACGGCGGCATGCGACTGGGAAGGGGAGCCGTCGCCGGACGCGGCGGCCCCCTTCGCGGTCCGCGCCATGAGCAGGGCCGCCGCCAAGCTGAAGCCATAGCCCCAGAGCAGCCAGGCGCCCGCCAGGCGGCTGACGGTATCGTCCGGTCCGTAGACCCGGGGAAACCAGTTCAGGACCAGCCCATCGGCGGCCATGACCACGGCACCCACCAGCCCCACGCCCGCCATCAGCTGTTCCGGTGCCAGCCCCGCCAGCCGCCGGATGAGGTATACCGCGGTCCAGGCGACCGACACGGTGCTGGCGAAGTTCAGCGGATTCCAGAAGGGGTCGGTCAAAAGCTGGGGCAGGCCGCGCAGATAGGCCAGCGCCGACAACCAGAACATGCCCCCCAGCAGAACCAGAATCGCGGCCTGTCGTCCCGTCACCATCCTCATGCCCCTTTCCGTCGCTTGCATCCGGTTCAGGATACGCGCGAACGGGCCGGTCAGCTCACCCCCATTTCAATGGACAGGCGGATCAGGTCGGCGGTGCGGGCCACGCCCAGCTTGGCCTTGATGGCGGTGCAGGTGTTGGCGATGGTCTTGTATCCCACGCCCAGTTCGCTGGCGATTTCCGCCAGCGCCCGGCCCTCGCCCAGCAGGCGCAGGATTTCCAGGTCGCGTTCCGTCAGGCGCTGGGCCGGGTGGCTGGCGGGCATGCCGTGCACCGCCAGTTCCTGCGCGATCTCGTTCTCCACATAGCGGCCGCCCTCGGCCAGGCGGCGGATGGCGGCCAGCAGTTCGTCTGGATCGGCGTTCTTGCTCATATAGCCCTTGGCGCCCGCCGCCAGCGCGCGCGATGCGTACAGCGCCTCGGCATGCATGCTGAACACCAGCACGCAGGCCGTGGGATCCTCGATCAGCAGGCGCTGCAGCAGCTCCAGCCCGCCCACGCCCGGCAGGTTCAGGTCCAGCAGCACGATGTCCGGCCTGTCCTCGCGGTAGCGGGCCAGGGCGTCGCGGCCTGTGGCGGCCTCGGCGATGGCGACGCCGGGCAGGGGGGCCAGCAGGCGGCGCAGGCCGGACCGCACGATGGCGTGGTCGTCGACAAGCAATAGCTTCATGGGGCAGTCGTCCTCATCACGCCGCTTCCGAGGCCGCCAAGGCCGATAGGCCAGCGGCCGAAGGCAGCACGGCGTGCACCCGCACGCCCCCCTCCGGCCGGTTGCCCACCGTCAGGCTGCCGCCCAGGGCCGCCACCCGTTCCGCCATGCCGCGCAGGCCATAGCCCGTGCCGGACGGCGCGCCGGCCGGCAGCCCGTCGCCGTCATCCGCGATGTCGATGGTGACGCCGCTGGCCGAGGACGCCACGCCGACGCTGACGGCCCGGGGCCGGCCGTGGCGGATGGCGTTGCTCAGGCTTTCCTGCACCACGCGGTAGATCGCGGTGTCCCCCGCATCGCCCAGGTGCGGGCCAGGCGCCACGGTGACGGCGATGGCCACGTCCGGCCGGCGTGCGCGCCAGAAGGCGGCCAGGTTCTCCAGCGCCGCCCCCAGGCCCAGGTCGCTCAGACCCGGCGGGCGCAGGCGGGCCAGGATGGCCTTTACCTCCTGCTGCACATGGGCCACCGCCTCGCGGGCGGAGCGGGCCTGGTCGCGCATCACGGCGTCGTCCGCCCGCTCCGCGGCGGCCATCAAGGCGGTGACATCGACATTGATGGCGAAGAGGTAGGGGCCGACCTCGTCATGCAGGTCGCGGGCGAGGTCCGCGCGCTCCTCCTCCTGGATGGTTTGCAACTGCTCGTGCAGGCGGCGGTTGCGCGCCTCCGCCGCCGCCAGGCGCTCGATCATTCGGTTGAAGCCCACGGCCAGGCGGCGCAACTCCGGCGGCCCGGCCTCCGCCACCGGCCGCGCCGTCTCCATGCCGGTTTCCGCCACCTGGGCGAAGGCCTTGGACAGCCGGTCGACGGAGCGCAGGGCCCGGCCCAGCGTCCAATAGACCATGGGCAAGGCCAGCGCGCTGAACAGCAGCATCATGACGGCGTCGTCGCCCAGTTCCCCCCACACCTCCGACACCTCGCCCGACGGATCGGTTTCCAGGCGCAGCCACAGGCCCTGGCCGGAAAAGCCGGGCAGGGGCACCTCGGCGCTCAGTTGCGGCACGTCCAGCGAGTCCACGAACCAGGCGGGGGCCGGATGGTCGGGCACGGCGAGGCGGGAACTGGCCACCACCCCGCCGCCCGGCTGGCGCAGGCTGACCTTCAGGTGGCGGTCGCCGTTGAAGGCGACCACCAGCCGGGTCAGCATGGCGGTGATGTCCTCGTCGCTGCGATCCTGCGGCGCCGGCCTGTTGGCCAGGTGGGCCAGCGCGCTGCCGACCGTGTGCTGGCCCACGGACAAGGCCGCCTCCATCTCCGTGCGCACCGACCGCTCCGCCCGCAGCCAGGCGGCGGCCCCGCCGGTGGCCAGGCTGACCAGCAACAGCAGGGCGATGCTCAGGACCAGGCGGATGCGTAGCGACATGAGGTTGGTTCCCCGTCAGTCCGAAAATGAGGCGGCCCGAAAATGAGGCCGCCCGTCTTCGGGCGGCACCTCCCGACCCTATCTAACAGGCGCCCGGGGGCCGGGTGCAACAACCGCCGTGATATCGGGAATTTTTCCCGGGAAAATCGGGAAGGGGGCCTATGGCCGGGCGAGGGCCTCGGGGCTAGCCTAAGGTCAGCTCCATCCCATCGGTGCGCCCCCATAATGAAAAACATCCCGGCCGGCTTGTTGGCACTGCTCTGCACCGCCTGTTCCACCCTGGGCTTTTCCACCCTGGCCCTTTCCACCCTGGCCGGGGCGGCCGAGCCCGATCCGGCCCCCGATGGCGCCCCGCCGACCTTGAGCGACATCATCGTCATCGGCGTAACCCCCTTGCCCGGCGCCAACGTGGCGCTGGACAAGGTGCCGGCCGCCGCCAGCACCCTGTCGGCGGATGACCTGGCCCGCCTGCATTCCGTCTCCATCCTGGACGGCATGGCGCAGCGGGTGCCGGGGCTGGCCCTGTCCGACACCCAGGGCAACGCCCTGTTCCAGGATGTCCGCTACCACGGCTTCACCGTCTCCCCCCTGCAGGGGACGCCCCAAGGCATCGCCGTCTATCAGAACGGCGTGCGCCTGAACGAGGCCTTCGGCGACACGGTGAACTGGGATCTGGCGCCCGAGGTCGCGATCGACCGCCTGACCTTGGCCACCAACAATCCGGCCTATGGGCTGAACGCGCTGGGCGGGGCGGTGACCCTGGAGATGAAGAACGGCTTCACCTTCCAGGGGGCGAACGCCGAGCTGCTGGGCGGCAGCAACGGCCGGGTCCAGGGCTCCGCCGAGTTCGGCTGGCAGTCGGGCGCCTTCAGCCTGTACCTGGCGGCGGAGGCGGAGAAGGATGACGGCTGGCGCAAGCAGTCGGCTTCCGATGTCGAGCGCTTCTACGCCGATGCCGGTTGGCGCGGCGAGACGGCGGAGGTGCACCTGATCGCCGCCGCCGCGCGCTCCAGCCTAGGCGTCGTCGGCCCCACGCCGCTGGAAATGATCCAGGCGGACGAGACCGCCATCTACACCTGGCCGCAGACCACCAAGAACGACAGCGGCATGCTGGCCCTGAACGGCAGGACCGACATCGCCCCCGGCTGGGCCCTGCAGGGCAATGTCTATGGCCGCCATTTTGGGCAGAAGCATGTGGATGGCAACGACAGCGATTTCGAAAGCTGCAGCCGCCGTTCTTCCTACGGTGGCCAGCTGTGCCTGGAGGATGACGCCTTCGGCACGCCGGCGGGCGGCAAGACCACGGCCTTCCGCAACCAGTTCGTCATCACCGACCTGGCCGGCCATACCTTCCCCTTCGACGGCGACGCCACCTACGGCACCCTGGACCGTAGCGCCACCGACACCACCGCCGTGGGCGGGTCGTTGCAGCTGACCAGCGACCGGCCGCTGATGGGCCTGGGCAACCGCTTCGCCGTCGGCGGCAGCATCGACCACAGCGACATCCGCTTCACCGCCACCAGCACGCTGGGCATCATCAACCCCGACCTGTCGGTGACGACACAAGGCGGCGACGCCGGCGATGTCCCGGGCGCCGGCCTGATCATCCGCACCCTGGGCAACCTGGGCTACGCCCCCGTCTGGCTGTCCGGCACCACCGACTATTACGGCGCCTATGTCACCGATACGCTGGACCTGACGCCGGCCCTGTCGCTGACCGCCGGCCTGCGCCTGAACGTGGCCGACATCAGCACCCGCGACCGGGGCGGGGCGGCGCCTGAGCTGAACGGCGACAACCGCTATACCCACTGGAACCCGCAGGCCGGCCTGACCTACCAGCTGGGCGGCGGGGTCAGCGTCTATGGCGGCTATTCCCAATCCAACCGCGCGCCCACGCCGCTGGAGCTGGACTGCGCCGACCCCTTGCGCCCCTGCCTGCTGGAGAATTCCCTGGTGGCGGATCCGCCGCTGCGCCAAGTGGTGGCCGACACCTATGAAGCCGGCGTCCGCGGCACCCAGGGCGTCCTCTCCGGCCGGCTGGACTGGACCGTGGGCCTGTTCCGCACTGACAGTGACCACGACATCGTGGCCCTGGCCAGCACCATCCAGGGACGCGGCTACTACACCAACGTGCCCGGGACCCGCCGCCAGGGCGTGGACGCCGGCCTGACCTTCGCCGCCGAGCGCTGGCAGGTCTACCTGAACTACAGCTTCGTCGACGCCACCTATCAGTTCGACGGCGTGCTGGCCTCGCCCAACAACCCGCAGGCGGATGACGCCGGCACCATCACCGTGCACAGCGGCGACCGCATTCCCGGCATCCCCCGCCACCAGGTGAAGCTGGGCGGGGACGTGGCGGTGACCGACGCGTGGAGCGTGGGCGGCGCCGTGCAGTACTATGGCAGCCAGTACCTGGTGGGCGACGACGCCAACCAGAATTCCCAGCTGACGCCCTATTGGACCATGGACCTGCGCACGTCCTACCAGATCCTGTCCAACATCCAGCTGATCGGCGGCGTCAACAACCTGTTCGACCGCCGCTATGCCAGTTACGGCACCTATTTCGACACGGCCGGCGCCAGCGACATCCTGGGCCGCACGTTGAGCGACGCCCGCACCCTGACCCTGGGCGCGCCGCGCACCTTCTATGGTGGTGTGAAGGTGTCGTTCTAAGTAATTGAATTTTCAGTTCCCTGTGGGCGACGCGATAAAGCCGCCGGGGAAAGGGGGACCGGTTCCATCCGCTGCCGGTCCCCCTCCTTTTATCCGCCGGACGCCAGGGACTGGAGGTCTTCCAGCAGCGCCGCCGGCACCTCCAGCCCCCGGGCCCGCGCTTGGGCGCGGGCGGTCAGGCGGCGGTCACCGGGCAGGCGCGCGCCGTCCGCGACGATGGCCTGAACCAGCTCCCCCATGCGGCCGGCGAAGTCGGGGCCGCTGAACGCGGCGGGATCGAAGGCGATGATGACCTGGCCCACGGCGGGGCTCGGCCCCTGGTCATCCAGGAAGGAACTGGCCTGCCAGCCGTACCGCCCGCCGGCCAGCGCGCCGCAGAGGATTTCCACCATCAGGGCCAGCGCGGCGCCCTTGGGGCCACCGATGGGCGCCAACGCGCCCTTCAGCGCCGCCGCCGGATCCGTGGTGGGATGGCCATCGGCGTCCACCGCCCAGTCGGCCGGGATGGGGCGCCCGGCCTTCTGCGCCGCCACGATCTTGGACCGGGCGACCAGGGACAGCGCCATGTCGATGACCAGCGGCGCCCGCCCCGCCACCGGTGCTGCGAAGGCCAGCGGGTTGGTGCCGAACAGCGCGCGCCGCCCGCCCGCTGGCGCCATGGCGGCCGGGGTGTTGGACATGACCAGGGCCACCAGGCCCCTGTCCGCCAGCCGCTCCACCACCAGGCCCACTTGGCCGACGTGGTGGGAGGCGTGGATGCCCGCGCCCGCCGTGCCCATCTGACGCGCCAGGGCGGCCAACGCATCCACAGCCATGTCCACGGCGGGATAGGCGAAGCCGCCGGCGGCATCCACCCGCAGGCTGGCGGCGGCAGTCTGGGTCAGGCGCGGCAGGGCCCGGCCGTCGACCTTGCCGGCGCGCACCTGCGCGGCATAGGACGGCACCCGAGCCAGTCCGTGGCCGGTTTGGCCATCAGCCTCGGCCGCCACCAGGGCGCGGGCCACGCTGTCGGCGGCGGCGGGCAGGGTGCCGCAGGCGGCCAACGCCTGGACGGTCAGCATGTGGGCATCGGGGAGGGAGAGAATAGGCATGGGCGGCGGCACGGGCTGGGGAAGGGTGCCCCCAGCTATGCCGCCGCCCGGTCCATTTGTCGCCGCCTAACTGCGGGCCGCGACCTATTGCGCCGTCACCCGCCAGACGGTGTTGCCCACATCGTCGGCGATCAACAGGGCGCCCGTCTTGTCCACCGCCAGGCCCACCGGCCGGCCGTGGGCCTTGCCGTCTTGGTCCAGGAAGCCGGTGACCACGTCCACCGGCTGGCCATTGGGCTGGCCGTTGCTGAATGGTATGAAGATTACCTTGTAGCCATTTGGAATCTTTCGATTCCAACTGCCATGCTCACCCACGAAGGCGCCGCCTTGGTAGCTGCTGGGCAGGCTGCTGCCGGTGTAGAAGACCATGCCCAGCGGGGCGACGTGGGTGCTGAGGGCGTAATCCGGCACGATGGCGCGGGCGACCAGGTCGGGGCGCTGCGGCTTCACCCGCGGGTCGATGTTCTGGCCGTAATAGCTGTAGGGCCAGCCGTAGAAGCCGCCCTCCTTCACCGAGGTCATGTAGTCCGGCACCAAATTGGGGCCCAGTTCGTCGCGTTCGTTCACCACCGTCCAAAGGGCACCGGTCTGCGGCTCCCAACTCAGGCCATTCGGGTTCCGCAGCCCATCGGCGTAGATGCGCCAGCGGCCGGTGGCGCGGTCCACCTCCCAGATGGCGGCGCGATTCTTTTCCGCCTCGATGCCGTTCTCGGTGATGTTGCTGTTGGATCCGACGCCGACATAGAGGCGTGTGCCGTCCTGGCTGGCCACCAGGCTCTTGGTCCAATGATGGTCGATCGGGCCGCCGGGCAGCGGCGTCAGGGTGGTGCCCTCCGCCGTGATCTGGGTGTCGCCCTCGGCGTAGGGGTAGCGGATGATGGCGTCGGTGTCGGCCACATAGAGGTCGTTGCCCACCAGGGCCACGCCGAAGGGGGAATTCAGGTGGTCCAGGAAAACGCTCTGGGAGTCCGGCACGCCATCGCCATCGGCGTCGCGCAACAGGGTGATGCGGTTGCTGTCCTTGGTTTCACCGCCGGACGTGGCCAGCGATTCCACCCAATGCATGATCAGATCCTTGGGCCGCTTGATGGGTTCGCCCTTGGGCGCCACGGATTCCACCACCAGCACGTCACCATTGGGCAGCACGGTGAGGGATCGGGGATGGTGCAGCCCGGTGGCCATGGCCTGGATTTTCAACCCCTGGGCCACGGCTGGCTTCTCTCCATCCTTCCAACCGACCACCTTGGCCACCTTCATCGGCGGCAACAGGTATTGCTGCTGCTTGGGCAGGGTGGGGTTGGCGCCGATCTGGGCGTTGGGGTCGGTGCCCTGGCTGCCGTCGTCGCAGGCGCTGAGGGTGAAGGCGGCCACACCGGCCAAGGCCAGCAGGCGAAGGGTATGCCGCTTCATGGCCGCACCTCCACCACCCGGCGGCGGTAGACCAGCACCGACCAGCCGATCCAGTTGCTGGTCAGCACGACGATCAGCGCCAGGGCCGACAGGATCAGGCCCTGAGGCACGACGGAGGTCCAGGCGTCGCGGCTGTGCACGAAACAATTCAGGGTGGCCAATCCCAGGGCCACCAGGTTTCCCAGCACATGCGGCCAGATGGGCGCCTGGGTCACGACGTAGCGACGCTGCCCCAGGTCCACCAAGCCGGCGACCAGGGCCAGGCAGCCCAAGACCACGCCCGCGAACAGCAACCAGGCGGAAAAGTCCGCCCACATCATTTCCGCCGTGCCCCAGTAGGCGAGGTCGGTGAAGAAGGCGCCGACGAAGCAGACGCTGGGGAAGGGGACCAGCATGGGGTAGAGGGGGTGTCGCACCACCTCGGTGGTCGTGCTTTCGACGGTGGTCAGATGCACCGGCGTCCCCTGGACGGTTGATCGTGTGATGTCGCTGGGCATGGCCGCTCCTCTCCATAATCTTCCCCGCGCCTTCAACCCCTTAGGCGCCGGCGTGGTTCCGACGGGCGCGCGGTGCCCGCTTCGATACACGCGTAAAAAGAGTATGTCTTCCGGATTAGTTGCGGCCGCTTGCCCGTCATTGCCCGCAGAAACGCTCAGATTCACCCCGTTTATTTACTATTAATACGTGCATATCCATAGTGACAAAGCCCGCAGGTCGAGATATGAGTCGCGCATCGATTTCACCCAGGGGTTGTGAAATGCGCATCACCACATCATCGCGTGCCGCCCGTCGTCTGATCGGCGCGGCGACCCTCGCCATCGCCACGGCATTCGCCGTCCCATCCCTATCCCATGCCGAGGCGAACGCGGAAGCGGCCAAGGCTCCGGCCAAAACCCCGGCCAAAACCCCGGACGGCATCCGCCTCAGCTGGCAGGACTTCGCCAAGGACCCGGCCAAGGTCGCCAGCCTGCGCAAGGCGGTGGCGGTCATGAAGGCGCGCAACAGCGCGGACCACGCCAGCGCCGAGTACCGCACCAGCTGGGAATATTGGGCCAACATGCATGGCTATTTCGGCCCGGACTCCCCCTTCGGCACGGTGGCCGACAACACGCAGGGCCTGCCCCAGCAATACCTGGTCTATTTCAAGGGTATTCAGGACACGACCCCGCCCGACCAGGTGGCCAAGGACGTCTGGGCGAATTGCCAGCACGGCACGCCCTGGTTCTTCGCCTGGCACCGCCTGTACCTGCTGTATTTCGAAAAGCAGCTGCAGGCGGCCGCGGGCGACCCGACCTTGCGCCTGCCGTATTGGGACTACAGCAACCCGGCCGAACTGGCCATGCCGGCGGCCTTCATCGACAAGACCTACGTCGACGGTTCGGGCAAGACCCAGCCGAACCCGCTGTATGAGGCCCGCCGCGCCCCCGGCTGGCTGACCGGCAAGGCCACGCTGAACGGCAACTCCACAAACATCAATTCCGCGCTGAAGCTGAAGCAGTTCACCGCCTACCAGAACTATATCGAGGGCAGGGTGCACGGTTATGTCCACTGCACCGTGGGCGTGACCTGCCCGGTGGTGGACATGGGCTCGGTGCCTTATTCCTCCAACGATCCGGTGTTCTGGTCGCATCACGCCAACATCGACCGGATGTGGAGTTGCTGGAGCAATATCAGCGGCCACCAGAACCCGGACACCGACGCCTTCCTGAACCAGCCGTATTCCTTCGTTGACACCAGCGGCAAGGAATTCACGGTCACCGTCCGCGACCTGTTCAACGGCACCATCGTCGACTACAAATATGAGCAGGAAACGAACTGCGCCCGCGGTGCC
Source organism: Nitrospirillum guaranorum (assembly GCF_034653275.1). Taxonomy (NCBI): domain Bacteria; kingdom Pseudomonadati; phylum Pseudomonadota; class Alphaproteobacteria; order Rhodospirillales; family Azospirillaceae; genus Nitrospirillum; species Nitrospirillum guaranorum. The sequence goes on from NZ_JAYEES010000001.1 coordinate 1,094,446, forward strand.
GGCGAGACGCTGGTGGCCAGTGCCGGTTCGACGGTCGCGCTGGCCGCCGCGACGGTGAAGGCCGGCGACCAGCCGCCCAACCCGTTGCCGCCCAGCGCGCCCGCCACCGAAAGCCTGCTTGCGGAGCCCCAACCGTTGAACGCGCCCTCCCAGCCGCTGGCGCTGACGCAGGCCAAGACCAAGGTGAAGATCACCATGCCCCAGGGCGGTGACAAGGCGCGGCTGCAGGCCTTCGCGCTGGCCCCAAGGAACGCGGCGGCGACCGAAACCCATTTGATCCTGGAGGGTATCAGCTACAAGGCGCACCCCGGCACCATGTTCGACGTGTTCCTGGAGAACAGCAAGGACCCCAAGAAGCGCGTGCAGGTGGGCACCATCAGCTTCTTCAGCCTGTCGGGCGCCGCGGCCGCCAAGCATGCCGAGCACCAGGCGCCCAAGACCGACGACTTCGACGTCACCGACGCCCTGCGCGAGGTCGCCGGCGGCAAGGCCAGCCTGTCCGACGTCACCGTCAGCTTCGAAGCCACCACCGGCCGTACGGGCACGGGCGAGAAGCCGACGATGAATGCCGACGCGGGCCTGACGATCCAGAAGATCAGCCTGATGGTGCAGCCGGCCCAGTGACCCTGAACCTTATAAGCTAAGGCGATTGGAGGGGATCACCGGAAACGGGGTCCCTTCCAATGGCATGATTTAATTTCCATAAGATAGATTATCGGTTTTCGCATTGTAGGCGCAAAGTTAAAATGTCAGACTTGTGCAAAGTAGAACTGTCAGTCTTCCGGTTGGCTGTGTCCGACGTGGGAGGCTGCGGTGGGCTGGGTCGTGATGAGCGAACGGGACGTTCGTCGGGTTGAGGTGCTGTCGGATGTTGTGGGTGGCCGTCTGACAGCTGGCTCAGCGGCAGCTGTTTTGGGCTTGAGCGAGCGTCAGGTATGGCGGTTGCTGAGCCGGTATCGATCGGGCGGAGGTGGTGCTCTTGTGCACCGGGCGCGGGGTCGGCCGTCGAACCGCACGTTGGGGTCTGGGCTGCGCGAGTTGGCGCTGGAGCTGGTGCGGCGGCACTATGCGGATTTCGGTCCGACGCTGGCGGCGGAGCAGTTGGCGGAGCGTCACGGCCTGGTTGTGTCGCGGGAGACGCTGCGGGGGTGGATGTCCGCGGCGGGGTTGTGGGTATCGCGGCATCAGCGGCGTCAGTTCCATCGCCCTCGCCTGCGCCGGGAGCGCTTGGGCGAACTGGTTCAGATCGACGGCAGCGAACATCGGTGGTTTGAGGACCGGGCTGGCCCGTGCAGCCTGCTGGTGTTCATCGACGATGCGACGGGCCGATTGATGGAACTGCGGTTTGCGGCGTCGGAGAGCGCGTTCAGCTACTTCGCGGCGCTGGAGGGATACGTGACGCGACATGGCCGGCCGGTGGCGTTTTACTCCGACAAGCACACGGTGTTCCGGGTGGCGAAGACGGAGGCGCGGACGGGGCAAGGGATGACGCAGTTCGGTCGGGCCTTGGCGGAGTTGGGGATCGAGATCCTGTGCGCGAACTCCAGTCAGGCGAAGGGGCGGGTTGAGCGGGTGAACCGGACGCTGCAGGACCGGCTGGTGAAGGAGTTGCGGCTGGCGGGGATCAGCGACATGGCGGCGGGGAACGCCTTTTTGCCCGGGTTCATGGAGCGGTTCAACGGGCGGTTTGCGGTGGCCCCTGCCCGGCCGGAGGATGTGCACCGTCCGCTGACGGTGTCGACGGAGCGGCTGCGGGACATTCTATGCTGGCGGGAGCGGCGGTATGTGGGGCGGCAGTTGACGCTGTCTTATGAGCGGCGGCGGGTGATGCTGGCGGAGACGGCGGTGACGCGGGGCCTGGTGGGGCAGTATGTGGACAGCTACGCCTTTGCGGACGGGCGGCTGGAGTTCCGCTGGCAGGGAGTGGCCCTGCCCTACACCGCGTTTGACAAGAACCAGCGGGTCAGCCACGCGGCGGTGGTTGAGAATAAGCGGCTGTCGGCGGTGTTGGCTGAGATCCGGGAGACGCAGGAGGCGATGCCGGCACCGAAGGTCCAGACCAACAGTGAGCGCGTTGGCTATGTCCAGACCGGGGGCAAAGCGGGGCGCAAGCGGGGTTTGCCGGGGCGCCCTGCGGGGGTGGGCCGGTCCGCTCCGCCGCTGGCTTCGCGGCCCGCCCCACCCCCGCACTGACAGTTCTACTTTGCAGGATACCCTGACACTTCTATCCGGTTGAAACACGCATATAGGTGGGGTGGACTCAAAAGTGAAGTGCGACATTCTTTTAATATCAGTTGGATGTTGTCCTCCATCTTTAAACTCGCAAGACCACCTTCCCGCCGGCCGCGTCCGTCTCCATCAGCCGATGCGCCGCCTGGATGTCGGCAAAACCAAATACACGGGCAGGCCTGGCCTGGTAGGCCCCTCGGGCGACATTGTCGGCGAAGTCCTGGAACGGAATCACTCCGAGCGGATACTCCGGGGTGCCGAAGGCGAACGCGCTGGCGAATGTGCTGAGATGGACGCCGCTCGGCATTTGGAAGACGGGATCAAACTTGTCCAACGGCGCGCCACCGCCAAGAAACCCAGCCAGGCAAACTCGACCACCCCGCCGGAGTGCTGCCAGAGAGTCGAGCACGCTCGTTGTGCCGATCAGATCCAGCACCGCATCCACGCCGGTCGGCGCGATGTCTCGCACCTCGGCAGCCAACTTGCTGGCGCCAATCAGGACATGCGCCGCACCAAGTCGGCACAGCATCTCGGCCCGTTCCGCCCGACGAGTAGTGGCGACCGTTCTGACTCCCAGACCATTCGCGATGTTCAGGGCCGCTTGACCCAGCGCGGAAGTCGCCCCTCGGATCACCAGCGTCTGGGCGGAAGCCAGTTGGAGATTCCCAACCAGACAGGTCCAGGCGGTGGCGTAGGATTCAGGAAGTGCTGCGAGTTCTTCCCAAGGCAGATCGGTGTTGATGGCAACAACGTTTTCGCGCGGCACGCTCACGAACTCAGCGTAGGAGCCGTTACGTGTACGTCCCATCCCGCCCATGAGAGCGACGACCTTTTGGCCGGGCGCAAAGCCACCCTCGGGATCAGTCTGAATGACACCGGCGCATTCGATGCCGCTGATCTCCGCCACTTCGCCCCAGGCGCCGCTCCGAAAATAAAGCTCCGCCCGGTTTAAGCCGAAGGCTTTGACCGCGATCAGAATTTCGCCTGATCGTGGCTCCGGTTTCGGGCGTTCGGCGAGACTGAGAACTTCGGGACCGCCGGGTCGGGTTATGACGATAGCACGCATGTGGGCCTCCTTCTTTCTTCCCAGGGGATCTACATGCGTTCGGCATAAAATTATTTTACAAAATTTCTTCCAACATTGTAGATTTTAGCCCCATGCATGGTTTGACGCTCGCCCAGCTCCGCTCGATCGACGCCGTTGTCTCGGAAGGATCACTGCAAGCCGCCGCGCTGCGGCTCGGCCGTACCCACCCTACCCTGCATACGGCCATCACCAACGTTGAGCGTCAGATTGGTTTTCCCCTGTTTGATCGAGCCGGATACCGCATGGTCCTTACGCCCGCTGGAGAGGCATTCCTGGCGCGCGCCAGACGCGTGCTCACGGAAATGGCGGACCTTCAGGTCTACGCGGCCCAGCTTGCCGCCGGCGAGGAAAGCGAGTTACGGGTCGTTATCGGCGATCTGTCGCCGCTTCCCGAAATGCTGCGGCTCCTGCGCGACTTCTTTGACGGACGTCCCGCCACCCGTTTGCACCTTCAGTTCGCCGCGATTTCCGGCCCTTGGGAACTGCTGTTGGAGGATCGTGCGGATCTGATCCTGCATCACGTCGATCAGAGCGATCCGCGCTTTGAAACGATCGACCTTCGCCGCGTTCGGTTGATCCCCGTCATCGCCCCGAATTTCCTGCCCTTTCCGGTGGAGGAGGCGTCGCCTGAACGAATGCGGGACTTGGTTCAGTGCGTCATTCGAGATAGCGCGGAGAATTTGCCCGCAAGAAACTACTACGTCATCGAAGGTGCGCGGACCTGCACGGTTAGTGATCAACTGATGAAGAAGGAAGTTATCTTGCAGGGTCTTGGCTGGGGCCACATGCCGGATTTCCTTGTCGATACCGAATTGCAGGAAGGCCGGTTGATCTCTCTGGCCAACGGTTATTTTCGCGGCGGCGTGATTGAGCTCGTCGCCGCGCGTCAGGCCGGACGCGTTCATGGGCCGGCAGCGTCGGCACTCTGGCGTCTGCTGCAGGCGACCGCAGCCTCGACATACAAGGGCAATCCGTGACGATAGTGCGGCTTTATCAAAGCGGCCCCTTCACGGCCATGGATTTCCAGAAGAACTACCTGGAGGCCACGTTCGGCTTCATGGGAAGTCACGACGTGCAATCTAATCGCCGCCGGCCCGCTGGAATCCGGGTCCGGCGGCGTGGTCCTGCTGCAGTGCCGGGACACTGCGCGCCGAGGATTTTCCCCCGCGACGGGCCGCCGATAACCAGGCCGCTGGGGCGATAGGGCACCCTACTCCCGCACGCACTCATAGGTGCTGTTGGAAATGGCAGTGATGTTGTCTACCGTCACCGGCACGCTGCTGCGATAGCCAGCGGGGCACACGGCCATGATGCGCCAGCCGCCGCGCGGCGTGGCCCTGGTGGCCAGGGTCTGGCCGCTGTCCAGCGTGTCCAGGCGCAGCGTGTTCGGGTTGGTGCTGCGGCGCTGTTCCAGGGTGATGGGCTGGGGACAGACATTCGTCATGAGGCGTACACCGGAGTCGTCCGGATCGGGCTCGGTATGGCGGCAGCGCTCCACCTGGGGCAGCGTCGCCTGCCCCAGGTCCCAGGGCGCGGCTGCCGCGTCCAGCGGGGGACGCTGATCGGGCGGCAGCGTGGTCGTCAGGGCGAAGTCCGGGTTCTGGCGCGCTGTGGGCCAGTCGGCGCGGATCAGGTCGTAGGCGGCGGCCTTTTCCTGGCCGGGCTCCGTCACCACGTCGGGCCGCACCCCCACCCCTTCCCAGCCGTCACCGCCATCCGCAGCCCGCAGCAGCTTGGTGGGCAGGAACAGCGACAGGCCGCCGGGCAGGTCCTCCAGATGGCCGGCGATGCCGGCGCCCGCCGTCGTCTGCCCAACGATGGTGGCCCGGCCGGCCCGCTGCAGACCGAAGGCGAAACCTTCCGCCGCCGAGCCGGTATGGGCATCGACCAGGATGTAGAGCTTGGCATCGGCCAGGCGGCGGCCGGGGACGTAGCCGTAGGTCCACTCCTGCTCCTCACGGCCGGGGTCACGATGCACCCCCCGGACCAACAGGCGCTCCTGCCCCACGGGGAAGAAGTACGTCGCCAGGAACACCCCGATCTCGCCATTGCCACCGCCGTTCCCGCGCACGTCGATGATGACGTAGTGCGACCGGGCGGCCAGGGCCATGGCGGCGGCGGCGCTGGCGAAGCCGGCCTCATTGGCGGTCCAAGGCCCGGGTGAGCGGATGGTCGTGACCGGCAGGTCGGGGTCGACGGTGACGGCGGCGATTCCGTGGTAGGGCCCGGCCACCTCCTCCACGCCCGGGCCGCCGCCAGGCGCGGCGTCGCACCGAACGGCCAGGTGCAGGTCGGCATGCTCGGCCCGCAAGTCCTCGGTCAGCCTCTTGGCCAGCGGGCACGCCGCCTGGCCGTCGTAGCGCCCGGCCTTCAACTCTCGCGCCAGCACCTTCCCGTACCGCACGGAAATATCAGGCAAAGGATAGTGGTCGCGCAGCAGGCGGCTGATGGCCGCCACCGTATCCGCCACCTGCCCGTGGTCGAGCGGCGCGGGCCCGGCATCGGCGGCCCGCGCCCCCGTGCTGATCAGCAGGCAGGCACCGGCAAGAAGCGTCAGGGCGCGTGGCATGGGGCGTCAGGCTGTCCAGGATGAGGAAACGCCCCCATCCTATTGATCGCCCACGTCTCGTCACCCCTCATGCGCGTGCGGGAGAATTTGTCGCACATCTCAGTTCAGGAAATAGATCCCCGCGTTCAGCGCCGAGGCGAAGGCGACCCAGGCGGCATAGGGCAGGAATAGCAGGGCGGCGGTACGGTCGCCACGCCAGGCCGTGGCGATGAAGGCCAGAATGGTGATCAGCAGCAACAGGACGACCGCCAGCGCCAGGCCCGTCAGGTGGGCGGCGAAGAAGATGGGCGACCAACAGAAGTTCAGCAGCATCTGGATCCACCACAGCCGCATGGGCCGGCTGTCCCTGTCCCGCCGCCATACCAGCCACCCGGCGATGGCGACCAGCACATAAAGGATGGTCCAGGCGGGCGCGAACACCCAATTGGGCGGCGTGAAGCCAGGCTTGGCCAAGTGCAAATACCACTGGCCCGGCACCGTCAGGTAGCCGATGGCCAATCCTATGCCCAGGACCAGGACGACGAAGAGGATGAGGGCCCGGGAAACCGACGATGGCGCCGGCGGTTCATCCTCATGGGTCGTCATTGGCGCACTCCTTGAACGGTGTCTACCAAGGCATTGGTACACAATAACTTCGCGACTGTCGCGCCCGTTCCATAGGCCCGTTTGGTGCGCCCCGTTCGATGCCCGGTTGGCCGGTCAACCGCCTTGCAGCCGCTTCAGCAGATCCGGCGACCAGGTGGCCAGCCGGGCGCCCCGGGCGTTGGCCTCCCGCGCCACCTGGTTATAGAGCTCCAGCAGCTTGCGCGGGTCCAGCAGGCAATCGTCGAAGGCCGCGCGGCCGAAGCGCTTTTCCACCAGCACGGCCATCTCATAGCCCACGGTGTACCAGGCCCCCTGGGCATCGCCCCAGAACGGGGCCGCGCGCTTCATGATGTCCGCGTCCTGGATCAATTTGTCGTCCAGGATGTCCAGCAGCAGCTGTTGGATGGCGTCGAGGTCGGTGGCGAAGCGCTGCATGTCGCCGTCCCAGCGGGCGCGGACCGGGGCGTCGTCCTCCCAATGGGGATGCCGGTCGGCGCCGGCGGCCGCCAGCATGGCCTCCCCCTCCCCGAAGGCGCTGAGCCAGGTCACGGCTCGCTTCACGTTGGCGGGCAGCCCCGCCTGCACTTCTTCCTGCCGCGCCGCCAGGCTTTCCAGGCCGATGTGGTGGCATTCGTGGGCCACCGTGTTCTCGAACTGGTCGCGCGATTGCCGGTTGACGGCCAGGAAGATGGCCGGGCCGCCGTCCTCACCCGCCGTCGCCGTGGCGGGCTTTTTCCAGACGAAGCTGTTGCGCTGCGGCTTGATTTCCGGAAACACCTGGGCGTGGATGCTGGCGCCCGGCGGCAGCCAGGCCAGGACCCCGGCGCCCAGCCGCGCCATGTCCGCCTGTTTCATGGCGGTCAAGGCCGATGCCCAATCCGACCGCTGCGCCGCCGCCTCTGGCGACAACAGGAAGCGCTGGAAGTCCTCATCGGAAAGGGGGCGGCCCATGGCCGCCTCCCGGGCCTTCAGCCACTGATAGGGCCGCGTCGCGAACAGTCGGTTCCAATCCGCCGCCGTGACCGGCTCACGGGCCGTACTCTTGTCCAGGATGCGCAGGGCCTCGTCCGCCTCCGACGTGTCGAGCGCCAGCGACACCGGAGCCTGGGCCATACCGGCCTGGGCCCAGGCCGGCACAGCCAGGAAAAGCCACGCCCCCACGACAGCGGAATACTTCGATCCGTTCATGCCCGCGCCTCCCGTCAGTCACTCCGCCAAAATACCAGGGCACAGGTCCGGCGCCGTAGGCCGCTTGGCCGTGCCAGGCTGGGGCCACTCGCCGCGCGGGCACCTTCTCCACGCCCCCATTCGATGTCATGATCGGCCCCGCCATGATGCCTGTCAGGGGAGATGTGGGCTTGGTTGGACGCGCGCCGTACCGCATCGCCTTGGGCGCCCGAACCTGGACATTCGCCGATCTCAAGGATCTGATGGCCAAGGCGACGCCGCCCCGATCGGGCGACCGGCTGGCCGGCATCGCCGCCCAGTCGGCCGAGGAAAACGTGGCGGCCAAGATGTGCCTGGCCGATCTGCCGCTGAAGACCTTCCTGACCGAGGCGCTGGTGCCCTATGAGGCGGATGAGGTCACCCGCCTGATCCTGGACCGGCACGACGCCGCCGCCTTCGCCCCGGTGTCGCACCTGACGGTCGGCGGGTTCCGCGATTACCTGCTGTCGGACCAGGCGACGGCGGAGACGTTGGCCGCCCTCGCCCCCGGCCTGACGCCGGAGATGGCGGCGGCGGTGTCCAAGATCATGCGCAACCAGGATCTGATCCTGGCGGCGCGCAAGTGCCGCGTCGTCACCCGGTTCCGCAACACCATCGGCCTGCCCGGCACGCTGGCCGTGCGGTTGCAGCCCAACCACCCGGCGGACGACCCCGGCGGCGTGGCGGCCAGCATCCTGGATGGGCTGCTCTATGGTTGCGGCGACGCCGTCATCGGCCTGAACCCGGTGTCGGACAGCCTGTCGGTGCTGGGCGACCTGGCACGCCTGATCGACGGCATCATCCAGCGCTTCGCCATCCCCACCCAGGCCTGCATCCTGACCCACGTCACCACCAGCATCGAGCTGATGAACCGCGGCGTGCCGCTGGACCTGGTATTCCAGTCCGTGGCGGGCACCCAGGCGGCCAACCAGGGCTTCGGCGTCAGCCTGGCCCTGCTGCGCGAGGGGATGGAGGCCGCCCAGGCGCTGAAGCGCGGCACGGTGGGCGACAACGCCCTCTATTTCGAAACAGGCCAGGGCAGCGCCCTGTCCGCCAACGCCCACCACGGCGTGGACCAGCAGACGCTGGAGGCGCGAGCCTACGCCGTGACGCGGGAGTTCCGGCCCCTGCTGGTCAACACGGTCGTCGGTTTCATCGGGCCGGAATACCTTTACGACGGCAAGCAGATCATTCGCGCGGGGCTGGAGGACCATTTTTGCGGCAAGCTGCTGGGCCTGCCGCTGGGGTGCGACGTCTGCTACACCAACCATGCCGAGGCCGACCAGGACGACATGGACACGCTGCTGACCCTGCTGGCCACCGCCGGCGTCTCCTATGTCATGGGTGTCCCGGGGGCGGACGACGTCATGCTGAACTACCAGTCGACCTCTTTCCATGACGCCCTTTATATCCGCCGCCTGTTGGGCCTGAAGCGCGCGCCGGAATTCGAGGCCTGGCTGGCCACCATGGGCATCACCGGCGCCGACGGCCGGCCCCTGCCCCAGCCACCCAGCCAGCCCTTGCTGCGGGGATGGCGCTGATGGACAAGCCGACGGTCACGCCCGACGCCTGGGCGCACCTGGCCGCCGCCACGCCGGCGCGCATCGCCCTGGGCCGTGCGGGCGACAGCCTGCCGACGGCGGAGGTGCTGCGCTTCGCCCTGGCCCACGCCAAGGCGCGGGATGCCGTGCACACGCCCTTCGATGCCGCCGGACTGATGGTACAGCTGGCGGCCCTGGGGTTGGCCCCGCTGGCGGCGCATAGCGCTGCGCCCGACCGCGCCACCCACCTCAATCGCCCGGATCTGGGGCGCCTGCTGGATCCGGCCAGTCGGGAAGCGCTGCCGGAACCGCCCATGACCAGGCCGGACCTGGCGATCGTCATCGCTGACGGGCTGTCGGCGACGGCGGTGCACCGCCAGGCCCTGCCCCTGCTGGCCGCCTTCCTGCCCTGGGTCCAGCGGGAGGGGTGGCGCCTGGCACCGGTGGTGGTGGCGTCCCAGGCGCGGGTGGCCCTGGGCGATGCGGTGGGGCAAGCGCTGGGCGCCCGCACCGTGGCCATGCTGATCGGGGAACGGCCGGGCCTGTCCGCCCCCGACAGCCTGGGCGTCTATCTGACCCTGAACCCCGCCCCCGGGCGCCTGGATGCGGAGCGCAACTGCCTGTCCAACATCCGCGACGGCGGCCTGTCCCACGACCTGGCGGCCTTCAAGCTGGCTTGGCTGCTGCGCCAGGCGCTGCGCCGCCAGGTGACGGGCGTGGCGCTGAAGGATGAGAGCGACCGCTTGCTGGTCGATGGCCGCGCCCCCATGTTGCTGGCGGACTGACGGAGAGGACGGCCGTGCTGCGGACAGGTTTGGTGGCGTTGTCGATGATGGCGCTGGTTTCAAGGGCCCAGGCGGAACCCGGCCGCATCGAGGAACGAACCCTGCCCTACGCGCCCCTGGCGGACGACCTGAAGGCGGTGGACCAGGTTATCAAGGCGCCGCTGAGCGACGATTTCTTGGCCAAGAGTTTCACCGCCCCCGACGGCCGCACGGTGCCATACCGCCTGCTGGCGCCGGCCACGGTGGCGGCCCAGCCCATGGCAGCCAAGCTGCCGCTGGTGGTGGTGCTGCACGGTTCCGGCAGCATCGGCCAGGACAACACGGGGCAGATGACCGGCTTCGCCAAGGCCTGGGCCCTGCCCGACCTGCGGCAGCGCTTCCCGGCCTATGTGGTGGTGCCCCAGGTGGATGCGCGCAGCGCCGACTACGCCCCCGGCGGCGACGGGTTGCTGGCGTCCCACCCCGGTCCCTCCCTGCCCGCCGTGCTGGCCCTGGTGGATGATCTGGTGGGCCATCTGCCGGTGGATACGGCCCGGATCTACGTCGTGGGCTTCTCCATGGGGGCCTCGGCGGCGCTGGACGCGCTGGTGGTCAAGCCCGGGCGCTTCGCCGCGGCGGTCGCCTTCTCATCCGTGCCGCCGGACCGGGCGCGGGCCCCCGGGGTGGCGGCCGTCCCCACCCTGCAGGTGCATGGCGACCAGGACACCGAGAACCCCTACGCCCCCGACCATGCCTGGGCGGAAGCGGTAGCCGCCGCCGGCGGCGCGCCTGTCTTCGTGCGTTATCAAGGGATGGAGCACCGGGTGCCGCCGGACATGATCCTGGCGCCCGGCTGGCGGGAATGGATGTTCGCCCAGCGGCTCACGCCGGCCGTACCGCCGCGTCCTTGACCGGGCGGCCGTGCTGTTCGGTCAGGGCGCTGTCGACCTACCGGGCGCGATCGGCGGCCGCTTCACGTCCGCTTCCAGCATGGCGACAAAGGCCGTTACTTTGGGCGGACGAAACCGGGCGGCGGGATAGACCGCGTGAATGCCGCCCGATGGCAGGGACCAGTCGGGCAGAACCTGAACGAGCGCGCCGCTCCGCAACGGGTCGGCAACCAGGAAATCCGGCAGCACTGACAGGCCGCCCCCGGCGAGCGTCGCGGCAAGGACGGCCGGCGTCGCGTTGATGGTCATCGACAGACGCATACGGATGGTGCGGCGGTCGAAGTCGCCGCGCGAGAAATGCCAGACCAGCGGTTCGCGCAAGGCGCCATTGGCGATGAATGGCTGCTGGTCAAGATCGTCGGGGACATCAGCGGAAAGCGTGCGGGCGACGTCGGGCGCGGCAACGAGCAACTGCCGGAATGTGCCGATCCGGCGTGCCTGCTGGCTTGAATCGTCGAGCCAGCCGACCCGGATCGAGACATCGATGTGATGGGCGATCAAGTCGATCTTGGCGTCCGACAGGACGAGGTCGGCTGTGCAGGCCGGGTAGGTCCGGCAGAACTTTGCCACCAACGGCGCAATGGTCGATGTGCCGAGGTCATTCGGCGCGGCGATCCGCAATGTCCCGGCGGGGCTCGCCGTGACCTCGGCGACTTCGCCGAAGGCATCCTCGGCTTCGCGCAGGATGATGACAGCCCGGGCATGCAGCAAGCGGCCGGCTTCGGTCGGCTCCACCCGACGGGTGGTCCTAAGGAGAAGGCTCGTTCGTAGGTCCGCCTCCAGCCGGGCCACCTGCTGGCTGACGACCGTCTTGGTGATGCCAAGACGCTCTGCGGCGCGCGTGAACGAGCCCGCGTCGACCACGGCGACGAAATAGGCAAGCCGATTGAGATTGATCGCCTCCATGCCGCCAAGACCCAGTGTGAGTTAATAGCACACAGTGTGTATAATTAGTCGCTATATTCAGCACAATCCCAATCGCTTATCCCTATCTCCGGACAACACGGGGAACTGGATATGCGGATTACCTACCTGTTCGACCCGCTCTGCGGCTGGTGCTACGGCGCTGGTCCGGCGCTTGAGAAACTGTCGTACCTCGACGATGTGACGCTCGATCTGGCACCGACCGGCCTATTCGCGGGCGAGGCTTCGCGGCCGATGGACAGGCACTTCGCCGCCTACGCCTGGCAGAACGACCAGCGCATCGCCCGCCTGACCGGCCAGCCCTTTTCCGATGCCTATCGAGAGCATGTGCTCGGTGCAGCTGGGGGCCTGTTCGACTCCGCCCCGGCCACACTCGGCCTGGTCGCCGTCGGCCTCACCGAGCCGGCGCGCGAACTCGACGTGTTGAAGATCCTGCAGCGCGCCCGCTATCAGGATGGCCGCAACAACTCCAACCTCGGCGTCGTCACCGAGACCCTCGCCGGCGCCGGCTTCACCCAAGCGGCGCAACGGGTGCAGGAGCCAGATGAAAAGCTGCTCTCGGCCTATCGGAACCGGGTGTCGGCGGCGCGTGCCGAGATGGCGCGCTTCGGTGCCGAGGGCGTCCCCGCCTTGATCGTCGATGGCAATGCCGGCCGACGCTTGGTGCGCACCAACGCGCTGTTCGGCGCCTTCGACCTGTTGGTCCAGCAGTTGCGCGCCGCCTGACACTTCCACGATCCGCTCGCGACGAGACCGGGCGCACCCCGGCACCTATAAGGCGACAGGCAAGTCGATGCGGGCCGCCTTATCGCATCTCCTGACGACAGTGGGGCGCCGCCAACAAGGGCCGATGTAATTAATGAGGCGCCCGGCTAGCGGGAATGGCTGCTCGATCAGCGTTCACGCGGCCGTACCGCCGCGTCCTTGACCGGGCGGCCGTAGCGGGCCAGCAGGGTCAGCACCGCCTCACCGATCACCCGGGCCACTTCGGCGTCATCCACCACCAGGTCGGCGGCCAGGAAGGTGGGCCAGAAGATCAGGTCGTTGATCATGCCCAGGAACTGGCGCGCCGCCAGGGGCACGTCGGCGATGGCCATGGTGCCGGCCGCGATCTCGGACCGCAGGTAGGCGTGCAGGCGGTCGAGATAGGGCGCCTTGCCCCGCTGGAACAGGGCTTGCCCCAATTCGGGGAAGCGCGGCGCCTCCGCGATGATGACGCGGAACAAGGGGCCGGTATGGGGCTGGCGCAGCTTGCCGGCATAATCGTGGCCGATGGCGGTCAGCCCGGCGGCGGGGTTGCCGGCCGGCGGCAGCGGGCGCTGCAGCTCCGGATCAACCTCCCACAGCTGCTCCATGATGCCTTCGAACAAGGCGGCCTTGGTGGGGAAGTGCTTGAACAGGGTGCCGGTGGAAATGCCGGCCTCCTTGGCCACATGGGCCAGGGTGGTGCGGTCGTAGCCGTGGGACAGGAAGGCCCGGCCGGCGGCGGCCAGGGCTGCGGCGCGCTTTTCAGACTTCACACGCTCCCGGTACTTCTCAACAGGCATGGCCGACACATCCCCAATTCCAGCCGCGACGGCCTGTATACCGGCCGTTGCGGCTGGGGTTAAGGGTACAGATGTTCCCTTTCAAGGAACCCTTTTAAAGGGGGGCATGGTCCAAATGTGGCAGGACGTGGCGGGCGAACAGGTCACATTCCCGCGCATGCGGATAGCCTGACAGGATGAAGGCCTCGATCCCCACGGCCTGATAGGCCCGCAGTTTGGCCAGCACCTGGTCCGGGTCGCCAACGATGGCGGCGCCGCAACCGGAACGGGCGCGGCCGATGCCGGTCCACAGGTTCTCCTCGACGTAGCCGTCGTTGTCCGAGGCCTCGCGCAGGCCCGCCTGCCGGCTGACACCCAGCGAGGCGCTGTCCAGCGATTGTTTGCGGATGCGTTCCCCCTCCGCCGCGTCCAGGTGGGACAGCAGGCGGTCGGCCGCCACCCGCGCCTCCGCCTCCGTTTCGCGCACGACCACATGGACGCGGTAGCCGAAGCGCAGCGTGCGGCCGTGGCGGGCGGCGCGGGCCGACAGGTCGTCAACGATGGCCTTCACCTCGCCCAGGCGGTCCGGCCACATCAGGTAGACGTCCGCCCCCTTGGCCGCGGCCTCGCGCGCGTCATCCGACAGGCCGCCGAAATAGAACAGCGGCGCCTTGCCGCTGACGGGCCGCACGCGCGGCGGCTCCACGGCGACCTGATAGAATTCGCCCTTGAAGTCCACCGCCTCGCCATTCAACAGGCTGCGCAACAGGGCCATCAGTTCCGTCGTGCGGGTGTAGCGGGCGGCGCTGGGCAGCGTCTCGCCGGGCATGTCGCTGGAAATGATGTTGATGCTGAGCCGCCCCTGCAGCATCTGGTCCAGCGTCGCCAATTGGCGAGCCAACTGCGGCGGCCACATCTCACCGCAGCGGATGGCCACCAGCAGCTTCAGGCGGCGCAGCAGCGGCGCCATGGCGGCCGCGAAGGCGGTGGTGTCGATGCCCAGGCTGTAGCCAGACGGCAGAAGGATGTTATCGTACCCGCCCTTCTCCGCCGTCAGTACGATGTTCCGACAATGCTCGAAACTGGAAAGCAGGGCCGGATCGCGCACTCCCAGGAATTCGTAGTCGTCGTCGCAGAGGGCGGAAAACCAGCTCACCTCACAATGGGGAGCGGCTGACAACGACGTCTGGGAGGACGGGGATGTGGTGTTCGACATGGGGGCTCAGGCCTTTCCATCTGACGGGCATGTCCGGAAACGAAATAGTTAAGTATCTGAATATCAAGCGGAAACTTGATGTGGACGGGCCGGCGGGCCAATGTCCAGGCGCGCCCACTGTCCACCCCGCAGGCGCGGCTTTCAACTAATTTTTTGTGGGGAATGTTGCGCGTGCATACGCCAATTGTCCAAATTGGCGACGAAGTTCATTGACCGACCTAAATTGTCTGGCAAATATGCTCGTGAAAAATCACTAATAAACACATCATTAGATGTTAATTAATGCCATGGAAGGGAAGTTCGAGGGATGAAGACCATCAACGGGGCCACCATCGGACAGTCAGGTAAAGCACGTTTGTCATACCGCCTGCTGGCCACCGCCGCCCTGGCGCTGTCCCTGGCGGGCGCGGCCCACGCGGCGGAGGCCACGTCCACAGACGACGACGCGCTGACCGAGATCATCGTGACGGCGCAGAAGCGGGGGAAAACCTGACCTCCGTTCCCGTCGCGATGTCGGTGGTGACGGGCGACGCCCTGGCCCATGCCGGCGTCAGCACCTCGGAATCCCTGCCCAACCTGGTGCCGGGCGTGACCTTCCGCAAAGGCACCACCAACAAGAACTCCGCCCTCAACATCCGCGGCATCGGCACCCTGTCGTTCAGCTCGGGCGCCGAGCCCAGCGTGTCCACCGTGGTGGACGGCGTGGTCTACGCCCGCTCCGGCATGGCGGTGACCGACTTGCTGGACATCGACCGGGTGGAGGTGCTGCGCGGGCCCCAGGGCACGCTGTTCGGCAAGAACGCCTCGGCCGGCGTCATCAACATCGTGACGGCGGATCCCAAGGCCAGATTCGGCGGCTATGCCGAGGCGTCCGGCGCCGACAATGGCGAGGTGCGGCTGCGCAGCAGCATCTCCACCCCCATCAGCAGCGACCTGGTGGCCCAGCTGGCGGCCTTCTACGGCCATGCCGACGGCAATGGCCGCAACGTCCACAACGGCCACGACATCAACGGCTATGACCACAAGGGCGCCCGGGCCAAGCTGCAGTGGACGCCCACCGACGCGGTCAAGGTGACCTTCATCGGCGACTATGCCGAGGCGGACGACAATTGCTGCGCCGAATCCATCCAGATCATTTCCAACAGCGCCGCCAACGTGCGCGGCCTGATCCCGGCCTTGTCGCCCGTGTATCCGTCGGCCACCAACAAGGACATCAACAACGACGTTGATCCCCGCACCAAGGATCGCAACTTCGGCGCTTCCGTCCAGGTGGACTGGGCGCTGCCGGCGGGCACCGTCACCTCCATTTCCGCCTGGCGCGGCTGGCACAATGTGGAAACGCGGGATGGCGACTTCACCGCCAGCTACCCGGCCTACGTGGCATCGTCCGTGCCCGGCGGCAGCACCAGCCTGTCCGACCACGGCTACGTCGACCTGAACCAGTATTCGCAGGAACTGCGTTACGCCTCCGACCTGGGTGGCCGCTTCGATTATGTCGGCGGGTTCTTCTTCTTCCACACCGACACCAAGGAACGCTTCACCCGCTCGGACGTCACCTGCACCGCCTCCACCCTGGCGGCGCTGGGCAATGGCAACATCCCCTGCGCGTCCGGCAGTTCCACCTACGGCCGCGCCTCCGGCACGGCGGTGGACAGCGTGACCACCAACAACGAGGCGCTGTTCGGCCAGGGCACCTATCACATCACCGATGATTTCCGCCTGACCTTCGGCGGCCGCCTGACGCATGACGAGCTGGACTACACCTTCCAGCGCGTGGCCACGGCCACGGGGTTCGCCGGCATCGGCGCCAGCTTCGCCAGCGCCAACAACTACAGCCGCAACGACGCCTCGGCCAAGGCGGGCGTGCAGTACGACCTGGCCCCCAACACCATGGCCTACTTCACCTATTCCCAGGGCTACAAGGGGCCAGCCTACAACATCTTCTTCAACATGGCGGCCAACAACACCGGCCGCCTGTCGCCGGAAACCTCCAACGCCTATGAGGCGGGGCTGAAGACCTCCGCCCTGGACAACAAGGTGGTGGCCAGCCTGGCGCTGTTCCGCGACGACATCGACGGCTTCCAGACCAACAGCTTCACCAACATCAACGGTGCCGTGGTCAGCACCCTGGTCAACGCCGGCACGGTACGCACGCAGGGCGTGGAGCTCGATTTCCTGACGCGGCCCCTGCCCGGCATGACCTTGAACGGCGGCGCGTCCTACACCGATGCCACCATCGTGCGGTTCGCCTGCCCCATCGGCGCACCGGCCACCTGCTCCTACCCCAATGGCAAGGTCCTGCCCTATGCCCCCAAGTGGAAGCTGACGGCGGACGCGGCCTATAAGCTGCCCCTGCCGGACAGCGTGCCCGTGGGCATCACCATCGACACCAGCTATTCCTGGCGGTCGGACCAGCAGATGGACATCGGCGAATCCCCGGCCACCATCCAGAAGGCCTATGGGATCTGGAATTTGGGTGTGGATTTCGCCGCCCCCGAGGATCGCTTCGTCGTCCGCCTGTACGCCCAGAACCTGCTGAACCAGTTCTATACGGTCTCCAAGGTGCCGGACAGCGCCACCAGCGTGGTCAACGGCGTGGCCGTGCCCTCCACCACCTATGTCCGCCTGGGCGTGCCGCGCGATGCCCAGCGCATCCTGGGCCTGGGTATCCGAACGAAGTTCTGAGGCATGGGCATGACGACGCAGACCGACACCGGCCCGGCCGCTTCGACCGGAGTCTCCGCGGAGATCCCCGCCGCGGCGGCCCGCCGCCCCTTGGGCTGGGCGCCCTGGCTGGTGCTGGCCTGCGTCTTCGCCGCCACGGCCCTGAACTACGCCGACCGGCAAAGCATGGCTCTGCTGAAGCCCTTGATCGACGCCGATCTGGGCTGGGCGCCGGAGGACTACGGCCTGGTCATGACCGCGTTCCAGGCCGCCGGCATGCTGGCCTTGGTCGGGGCCGGCTGGTTCATCGACAAGGTGGGCCTGCGCTGGGGCTATCCCCTGGCGGTGGCGGCGTGGAGCCTGGCGGCCATGGCCCACGCCGGCGCCCGCACCACCGGGCAGTTCCTGGCCTGCCGCCTGGCCCTGGGCGTGGCGGAGGCCGCCAACACCCCGGCGGCGGCCAAGGCGGTGGCGCGCTGGTTCCCGGCCGATCGCCGCTCCATCGCCATCGGCCTGATGAACGCCGCCCCCAACGTGGGCGCGGTGCTGACGCCCCTGGCCCTGCCCTGGCTGGCGCTGGAATGGGGCTGGCACGTCACCTTCATCATCACCGGGGCCGCCGGCGTGGTCTGGCTGGGGGCGTGGTTCCTGCTGCCGTCGCGGCCGACGGCCCAGGCTGTCCCGTCGGTGGCAGCGGAGGGGCAGCCGGCCTGGCCGTGGCGGCGCCTGCTGACCGACCGCCACTGCTGGGCGGTGGCGGGCGCCAAGTTCCTGACCGACCCGGTCTGGTGGTTCATGCTGCTGTGGATGCCGGATTTCTTCCATCAGCGCTTCGACCTCGACATGCGCCACATCGGGGCGCCGGTGGCCACCGTTTACGCCCTGGCCACTGTGGGCGCGCTGCTGGGCGGCATCGTGCCGGCGCGCCTGCTCGCGGCGGGCGTGTCGCCCAGCCGGGCGCGCTGGATACCCATGGCGGCCTCCGCCGTGCTGGTCCTACCCCTGCCGCTGGCGCTCTGGGCGGACAGCCCCTGGCCGGCGGTGCTGCTGGTGGGCCTGGTGTTGGCGG
Organism: Nitrospirillum guaranorum; assembly: GCF_034653275.1. Classification (NCBI taxonomy): domain Bacteria; kingdom Pseudomonadati; phylum Pseudomonadota; class Alphaproteobacteria; order Rhodospirillales; family Azospirillaceae; genus Nitrospirillum; species Nitrospirillum guaranorum. Next base: position 1,112,776 of record NZ_JAYEES010000001.1, read on the forward strand.
CGCACCAGGGGTTCTCCACCAACGTTTTCGCCCTGGCGGCCGATGCCTTCCCCGTCCGCATGGTGGGCACGGCCATCGGCGTCGGCGCCTTCTGCGGCAACCTGGGCGGCGTGCTGATCCTGCAGGCCACCAGTCGGCTGTCGGCCCGCGGCGGCTATCACCCGCTGTTCATCTATTGCGCGGTGGCCTACGGCCTGGCCCTCCTGCTGGTGCGGACCCTGATCCCGCGCGTGCGGGTGGCGGAGGGGGGATGACCTATCCGCCCTATCGATGATGACGCATGGGTTTTATCGATTTTCCTTTTACCCCCGCCCGCCGGTCTAATGCGGCCCGAAGACGGGAGGATTAGAAACGCCAGCGCACCCTGGGACAACCAGGGCGGTCCCGTCATCCGCATTGGTCAAGGACAGGAACCGGCAGCATGGCCCGCACCTTCATCGACATCTCCGTCACCCTCGACAATGACGTGGTGGCCGACCCGCCCTTCATGCGTCCGCACATCGAGTACCAGACGCACAAGGACACGCTGCATGAGCTGACGGTGTTCTTCCCCGAACTGGACCCCAATGACATGCCGGACGCGGAGTTCGCGGCGGCCGAGACCGTGCGCCTGTCCACCCACAACGGCACCCATCTGGACGCGCCCTGGCACTATGCCAGCACCATGAACAAGGGGGAGCGGGCGATCACCATCGATGAGGTGCCGCTGGAATGGTGCTTCAACCCCGGGGTCAAGCTGGACTTCCGCCACCTGCCCGACGGCCACGTCGTCAGCGCCGCCGAGGTGGAGGCCGAGTTGGCCCGCGTCGGCCATATCCTGCGGCCCCTGGACATCGTACTGGTCAACACCCGGGCCGGATCCCGCTATGGCCATGGCGACTTCCTGGGCGCCGGTTGCGGCATGGGGCGGGAGGCGACGCTGTACCTGACGGAACGCGGCGTTCGCGTCACCGGCACCGACGCGTGGAGCTGGGACGCCCCCTTCCCCCACACCGCCAAGAAGTTCGCCGAGACTAAGGACGTCGGCCTGATCTGGGAGGGGCATAAAGCCGGCCGCGACATCGGCTATTGCCACCTGGAGAAGCTCCATAACCTTGAGGCCCTGCCCGCCACCGGCTTCACCGTCAGCTGCTTCCCCGCCAAGATCAAGGGGGCCTCGGCCGGCTGGACACGGGCGGTGGCCATCATCGACGCGTGAAACTTGCTTGCCGTGATTGCGCCCCTGCCCCCAATTCGCGCTTCATGAGCTGAGGTAGCGGCTGGGCGGCACGCCCAGCAGGCGCTTGAACATGCTGGTGAAGGCGGCGGGGCTGTCATAGCCCAAATCGAGCGCCACCGTGGTCACCGGCTCCCCCGCCGCCAGCCGGGGCAAGGCCGCGAACAGACAGGCCTGCTGGCGCCAAACGGCGAAGCTGAGGCCGGTTTCGCGCCGGAACTGACGGGTGAAGGCCCGGCGGCTCATGCCCAGATCACTGGCCCAGCCGTCAATGGTGGCGTGCGGGTCGGGATCGGTCACGAAGGCGCGGCAGCGGGCCGCCAGCCGCGTGTCGGTGGGCAGCGGCATGGACAACGGCAGCACGGGCAGCGACGCCAGCTCATGCAGCAGCAGGGCCATGATCATTCCCCCGCGGCTGTCCGCAGGCGCGTCGCCCACCGGCAGATCCACCGCCTCCATCAACAGGGCGTGCGCTAGGGGGGTGACGCCCACCACCTGGCAGCGTTCGCCCCCAGGGTCCAGCGTGTCGGGACCGCGCGCCGCCGGCAGCACGGCCGGATCGATGTACAGGCTGCGCATGGCGGCCGGGCCCACCACCACCGCCACCTCATGGACCACGCCGGCCGGGATCCACACGGCCCGCTCCGCCGGGACCATCCACGACCCTTGTGCGGTCGCCACCGTCATGACGCCCCGGATGCCGTAGAGCAGCTGGCAGCGCCGATGATGGTGGGGCGGCAGCACATGCCCAGGCGGATAATCGTTGCCCAGCGCGAAGACCGGCTGCGGCGCCGTCTCGTAAACCTGGGAACGGACATTGCGGACCATGGACGTGTCTCTCCCTGCTGGCCCAGTCCCGCAATAGTTTGGCCTAAAGACGAAAGCAGGCCGCCAGCACGCGCGCTAGCTTGTCCATCGGCCGCCGGAATGCAAGATCTCTTGCAAGGGGGGCCGGTTGGGAAACCGGAAGGTCGCGGCGTCACGCGGCCCCAATGCGGCGGGAGTGTCACCGGTGAGTCAGGCTGAAAGCGTGGGTGCGGCGGCACCATCCCCCATGGGGCAAACGGCCATGGGTGAGATCGGGGCCAAGGCCGGCGGCACCGTGTTCTCGGTGCTGGGGGCCATCAGCTTCTGCCATTTGTTGAACGATATGATGCAGTCCATGCTGCCGGCGATATACCCCATCCTGAAGGGCAGCTTCGACCTCAGCTTCAGCCAGGTGGGCCTGGTGACCCTGGTCTACCAGATCACCGCCTCGCTGCTACAGCCCTTGATCGGCCTCTACACCGACGCCAAGCCCAAGCCCTATTCCCTGTCCATCGGCATGGGCTTCACCCTGGTGGGCCTGGTGCTGCTGGCCACGGCGCCCAGCTTCCCGCTGGTGCTGGCGGCGGCGGCCCTGGTGGGCACGGGCTCGTCCGTCTTCCACCCGGAATCCTCGCGCGTGGCGCGCATGGCCTCGGGCGGGCGCCATGGGCTGGCCCAGTCGCTGTTCCAGGTGGGCGGCAACGCCGGTTCGGCCCTGGGGCCCCTGCTGGCCGCCTTCATCATCGTGCCGCACGGCCGGGGCAGCATCGCCTGGTTCTCCCTGGCGGCGCTTCTGGGCATGATCGTCCTAGCCAACATCGGCCTGTGGTACAAGCGTAACGCCAAGCCCAAGGCGGCCAAGACGGTGAAGGAGGATCTGACCGGCCTGACGCCGCGCCAGGTCAGCCTGGCCTTCGTCATCCTGCTGGTGCTGATCTTTTCCAAGTATGTCTACCTGGCCAGCATCACCAGCTACTTCACCTTCTATCTCATCCAGACCTTCGGCCTGTCGGTGAAGGCGGCGCAGTTGCACCTGTTCATCTTCCTGGGCGCCGCGGCGGTCGGCACCATCGCCGGCGGCCCCATCGGTGACCGCTTCGGGCGCAAGCACGTCATCTGGTGGTCCATCCTGGGCGTGCTGCCCTTCACCCTGGCCCTGCCTTACGCCAACCTGTTTTGGACCAGCGTGCTGAGCGGCGTCATCGGCGTCTGCCTGGCCTCCGCCTTTCCGGCCATCGTCGTCTATGCCCAGGAGTTGATGCCGGGCAAGGTCGGCACCGTGGCCGGCCTGTTCTTCGGCCTGGCCTTCGGCGTGGCGGGCGTGGCGGCGGCGGCCCTGGGCTGGCTGGCGGACCTGACCAGCATCACCACCGTCTACAAAGTCTGCGCCTACCTGCCGGCCCTGGGCATCCTGACGGTGTTCCTGCCGGACATCGAAAGCGCGATGCGGCGAGGGCGCCGGGCGGGGTGAGGAATCACAGTGTCTTGGCGCGCTCCATGAAATAGTCTTCGCCCTCATAGAGATAAATGGCCTTATCACCGCCCAAAAACAAAACTCGACCAACAGGCCCCTTGTCACAGGCAAGCCGCGCATCGGTAACCGGGCCCTTCTGAGGAATAAGGTTCTTGGCGCTCTTGGGTAAGTTGGTGCCAAAGAGTTTCATGACCTGGTCACCGGGTATGGCCCGGTTGGGATAAGAGGCGTTGGTACAGGTGATTGAGAAGGGGTCCGTGAACGACGTCGGGGCCAAGATGAGTTTGGTGCCCACTTCCTCCGGCCGGCGGGCAGCGCAGTCCTTGCACAGGACTTTCGTGACTGTCCAGGTCCCGAACATTTCGGGGGCGCCTTGAGGATTTCCCATCGGAATGGTGTCTACATCCACGGCCGCGTGGCCGACCGATGCTGAAATGCCGACAAGAAAAGCGATCGTGAGCGCGAGCTTCATTGCATAGGTCCTATGTAGCGGTAGAATTCCTTTGTCCGGGGCCACCACCAAGTGTCGGGCACATGAACCCTCCCGACGCCGCTGCTTTGCATACCGATAAACTCGGAAGCGGACACCATTATGGCAACGTGTCCCGGGTAATTCCGCTTATGGCCTTTCTTGACCTCATAGGGCACTGGGCCCGGTGGGAAATAAACGATGTCGCCAGCTTCCGGTGCGCCCAGCACCGGCTGGAAGCGAAGGCGGTCCGCAGCGATGGCGCCGGACGCTTCGCGTTCGAAGTGCGGATTAACGGTCCTGATGACAAGCCACACGAAGTAGGAACAGTCGAAGGCCTGATCGGAAACGGGAGGGCTGGCATATCGCGCGCCCGCGTACGTGATGAGGAAGTTCTCCGCTGAGGCGGCTAGCTTGGCCCCGGTGGACGGTGGCAGCATCTGATCCATAGCGTTTTCACGATGGGCGGTTGATCCAGGCGGCAGCAATGGTTGTATTAATGGCGCCGTCTTCAAGGGAACCGCCATCAAAAAAAGGGCCGCCCCTGCGGACGGCCCCTGCCCTCGTCAGCTCAGCCAGAGGCCCGGCCTTACTTGGCCTCGGCCGTCCAGGTGTTCAGCCAGCCCAGGACCTCCTGGTGCCACTGGACGGAGTTCTGGGGCTTCAGCACCCAGTGGTTCTCGTCGGCGAAGTAGACCAGCTTGCTGGGCACGCCCTTGCGCTGCAGGGCGGTGAAGGCGCCCAGGCCCTGCTCGAAAGGAATGCGGAAGTCGCGGCCGCCGTGGATGATCAGCTGCGGCTTCACCCATTGATCGACGTGGTTGGCGGGGTTGAAGCGTTCGTACCCGGCCGGGTTCTCCCAGACCTTGCCGCCGTTCTCCCACTCGCTGAACCACAGTTCCTCGGTGGAATAGCCCATCATGCGGTTGTCGAAGACGCCGTCATGGTTGACCAGGCACTTCCACGGGCCGTTCCAGTTGCCGGCGATCCAGTTGATCATGAAGCCGCCGTAGCTGGCGCCCAGCGCGCAGGCCCGGTCGCCGTTGAGGAAGGGGTACTTGGCCAGCGCCGCAGCCCAACCCTTCTGCAGGTCCTCCAGCGGGCGGTCGCCCCAATGCTGGCTGATGGCATCGGTGAAGGCCTGGCCGTAGCCGGTGGAGCCGTGGAAGTCGATCATGACCACGGCATAGCCCGCACCGGTGTAGGCCTGCGGGTTCCAACGGAAGCTCCAGGCGTTGGCGAAGGAGCCCTGGGGGCCGCCGTGGATGATGAAGGCCACCGGGTACTTGTGGCCTTCCTGGTAGTTGGCCGGTTTCACGACATAGCCATGGACCGTCTCGTTGTTCCAGCCGGGGAAGCTGAACTGTTCATAAGTGCCCAGCGCGACGGTGGCCAGCGTCCCGGCGCCCACATGGGTCAGCTGCTCCGCCTTGCCGCCCTTCAGCGACACCTTGTAGGCCTGCGACGGACCGGACAGGCTGTCGGCCATGTAGACCACGCCCTTGTCGCCGCCCTTCACCAGGTCGATGGCCGTCACATGGCCCTCACCCGTCAGCGCCTTCACGGCACCCGACTTCACGTCGACGGAGAACAGCTTGGACTGGCCCACGTCATAGGCGGTGGTCAGCAGGGAGCGGCCATCGGCCGTCCAGGCCAGCGTGTCGGCGGAACGGTCCCAGGTGGGGTCGATTTCGCGCGTCTCACCGCTCTTCAGGTCGCGGACCATGATGCCGAAGCGGTCGGCCTCGAAGGTCGGCCGCTTCATGGCGCGCCAGGCCAGCTTGGACCCGTCCGGGCTGAACACCGGGCCGGTGTCCATGGCGGCGTTGCTGGCCGTCAGGTTGATGGGGGCGGCGCTGCCGTCCATGGGGACCTGCCACAGGTCCAGGTTGGTGCTCCACGGCTCCGTCCGGCCGGCCAGGCGGGCGGTGAAGACCACCGTCTTGCCGTCCGGGCTGATGGTGATCTCGCCGTCGTCGCCGAAGGGCTTGCCCGGCGCGTCGCCGTCGAAGCCCTTCATCAGCGGCACGGGTGCGCCGGTGGCCACACCCTCGCCGTTCAGCGCCAGGGCGAACAGGTGGTTGCGGGTGCCGTCGGCCCATTCATCCCAATGACGGACGAAGACCTTGTCGAAGACGACGCCGGTGGACTTGGCGATGTCCGCCCGCTTGGCCGGCTTGTCGCCCGTCTCGGTGCCCGGGAACACGGCCATGGACACGACGATGTGCGTGCCGTCCGGCGCCAGGTTGAAGCTGCCCACGTCCAGCGGCAGCGCGGTCACCTGGGTGGCCTGGGTGCCAGCCGCATCCGTCTTCCACACCTGCTGGCTGCCGGAGCGGCCGGACATGAAATAGAGGCTCTTGCCATCGGCCGACCAGCGCGGCGTGCTGGCGCCGCCATCGGAAATGGCCAGGCGATGGCCGTCGCCCTTGCCATCGACCTCTTTCACCCAGAGGGAGTGGGCGGCCTTGTTGTTGGCATAGTCGACGGTGCGGACGTCGAAGGCCAGCAGGCGGCCGTCGGGCGAGACGCGCGCGTCGCTGGCGCGGTCCATCGTCGCCAGTTCCATCGGCGTGAGGCCGTGCGCGGCGTCCGCGGCCATGGCAACAGGCGAAACGGTGACGGCCAGGGCCAACGCCAACGGCGCGCCCATGGCGTACCCAAGGGCGTATAGGGAACGGTTCATCCAAGCTCTCCGAAAGGCAGGAACCCCATCGGCCTTGCGGCCGCTTGGGGGCCGTCATAGCGCAATTCGTCCCCGTCGCCTACGGCGCTTGATCGCACAAGCCCCGCCGCGCCCTATGCCAGGACCCGGGGCAGGCGCCAGCCCATCAGGCCGCCAATGGCGCCGGTCAGCGCCGACAGGGCGGTGCCCAGGGCCAGGATCATCGCCGGCACGTCGCCCAAGAGCCAGGAAACGAAGATGCCCAGCAGGGCGCAGGCCCCGCCCGCCACGGCCCCGCCGCCGGCGGCCGAGCCCCAGGTCAGCCGCGTCCGGCCATGGACCAGGCCGGCCAGCAGCGAGATGAGCATGCCCCCGACGGCGAAGAATTGGGCCACGGCCGGGCTGAAATGGCCAGCGGCCACCATGATCAATTGCAGGACCAGGCCGAACAGCGTCGCGCGCAGCACACTATCGCCGGACATGGGCGCCCCCTTCCCTTTGCCGTTATTGGCCCCGGACGACACCGGGGCATGGTTCGCCCATAGACTATCGGCGGGCCCCGCGTCATCCTCAACGGCGGAAAAGGTTACAAGTCAGCCCCGGTCCTGCCGGGAAATCCGCCGGAATGCCGGCGGTGCCCCTTCGCCCCGCCATGCCCCCTTAGGCAGTCAAGCCGCCGAAACCTTGGTGTTTCGCCAGGAAAACCGGTACTGCCGGCGATTGGCACGGCTTCTGCTAAGGTCGTAACAGTTCCAAGACGATCAGGAACCGCCGGCATCGATCGGCGGCCGTTGGATACCAAAGCCCGGGAGGCACCTTAGATGAAGTCCAAGAAGACCCTGTCCCCAAAGACCCTGGCCCAGAAGACCCTATTGGCCACGCTGCTTGCCGCGTCCGCCCTGTCGCTGACGGCGCTGCCGGCCGCCGCCGAGGATGTGGTGCGCCTGGGCAACCTGAAGCTGGCCCATTTCGGCGCCGTGTCCTACACCCAGATGCTGACCGACTGTGGCATCAAGGTGGAAGAGCGGATTTTCGCCAAGGGCCCCGACATCATGCAGGCCATGGTGGCCGGTGAGCTGGACGTGGGCGCCACCGCGTCGGAGGCCGCCATCTCCGGCCGTGCCGCCGGCGCCCCCATCTACATCGTCGCCGGCTTCGCCAAGGGCGGCGCCCGCCTGGTGGCCGCACCCGAGGCCAAGGTGTCCAAGGTCGCCGACCTGAAGGGCAAGAAGGTGGGCGTCACCCGGGGCGGCATCCAGGAGGTGCTGCTGGCCGCCGAGTTGGCGCAGAACAACCTCACCTGGTCCGACCAGCCGGGCAAGGACGTGCAGATCGTCTACCTGAACTATCCGGACCTGAACCAGGCCCTGATGCTGAAGCAGCTGGACGCCATCATGCAGACGGAGCCGCAGGGCTCGCAGGCCGTGAACGGCGGCTTCGGCGTCGAGGTGATGAAACCCTACGACACCGCCATCGGCACGCCGGTACGCACCCTGGTGATGTCGGAGGAGTTCCACGACAAGCACAAGGCCGTGGCCGAGAAGTTCATGCGCTGCTTCGTGAAGGCCACCAAGACCTTCATCGACAAGCCGGACGTGGCCTCCAAATATGTGCGCGAGACGCTGTTCAAGAAGCAGCTGACCGAGGCCGACTTCAACAGCGCCATGGGCAACGCCCAGTACAGCTATGACATCGATCCCGCCCAGATCCAAGTCACGGCCGAGACCATGGCCAAGTACGGCGTGTCCAAGATGGCCAAGGTGCCGACCGCCACCGATTATGTGAAGCTGGACCTGCTGGCCGACGCCAAGAAGGACCTGGGCGTCCAGTAAGGTCCAAGGGCCCGCCGTCGCCCGGGCGACGGCGGGCCGCTTCCCGACCCTTTCCTTTCGCGCTTTCATGGGGAGTACCCGAATGCGGCGTAACACTTGGTTGGCGGCCCTGCAGGGGGCCGTCGTGCCGCTCGTGCTGCTTGCCCTCTGGCAGGCGGCGTCCAGTTCCGGCCTGGTCAACGCGAAGATCCTGCCATCGCCAGTGGCGGTGGCCGTGCGCTGGTGGGTCTATCTCGCCCCGGCCGAGCCCTACGATCCCGCCAACGGCGGCTATATCGCCTGGCTGTTCTCCGGCGAGCTGATCATGGACGCCATGGGCAGCCTGTACCGCGTGGTCATGGGCTTCCTGGTGGGCGGCATCCTGGCCCTGCCGATGGGCCTGGCCATGGGCGCCAGCCGGGCGGCCTTCCGCTGGCTGAACCCCCTGGTGGAGGTGCTGCGGCCCATCCCGCCCATCGCCTACATCCCGCTGTCCATCCTGTGGTTCGGCCTGGGCAACCCGCCGGCCATCTTCCTGATCTCGCTGGGCGCCTTCTTTCCCGTGCTGGTGAACACCATCGCCGGGGTGCGCCAGGTGGACGGCATCTATCTGCGCGCCGCGCGCAACCTGGGCGCCGGGCCCCTGACCATCTTCCGCCGGGTCATGCTGCCGGCGGCCACGCCCTACATCCTGTCGGGCGTGCGCATCGGCATCGGCACCGCCTTCATCGTCGTGATCGTGTCGGAGATGATCGCCGTCAACAACGGCCTGGGCTTCCGCATCCTGGAGGCGCGGGAGTACTTCTGGTCCGACAAGATCATCGCCGGCATGCTGACCATCGGCCTGCTGGGCCTGGCCATCGACAGCGGCGTCACCCGCATCAACAACCACCTGCTGCGCTGGCACCGCGGGCTGGAGCACTGAACCATGTCCGACATCCTGATCAACCACGTCTATAAGCGCTTCGCCGTCCCGGGGAACGAGGTGGTGGCGCTGAAGGACATCAACCTGGACATCGCGTCGGGGGAGTTCGTCTGCCTGCTGGGCCCGTCCGGCTGCGGCAAGTCCACCCTGTTGAACGCCATCGCCGGCTTTTCCCACCCCACGGAGGGCAGCATCACCGTGGGCGGCCGCCCGGTGGTGGCCCCCGGGCCCGACCGGGGCATGGTGTTCCAGGAATACGCCCTGTTCCCGTGGATGACGGTGTTCAAGAACGTCCGCTTCGGGCTGGAGGTCAAGGGTGTGGCCAATGACGTGGCCGATGCCCGGGTCCGCGAATTGCTGGACATGCTGGGCCTGTCGGAATTCGGCGAGCGCTTCCCCAAGGACCTGTCCGGCGGCATGCGCCAGCGCGTGGCCATCGCCCGCGTCCTGGCGCTGGACAGCCCCGTCCTGCTGATGGATGAGCCCTTCGGCGCGCTGGACGCCCTGACCCGCCGGTCGCTGCAGGATGAACTGCTGAGGATCTGGGCGCGCCTGGGCAAGACCATCGTCTTCGTCACCCACTCGATCGAAGAAGCCATCTACCTGGCCGACCGCATCGTCGTCCTGACCTACCGCCCCGGCACGGTGAAGCGCGACATCCGGGTGGACATGCCGCGGCCGCGCGATGCCGCCTCGCCCGAGTTCAACACGCTGAAGCGCGAACTGTCCCGCCTGGTGTCGGAGGAGCAGCAGCGGCATGAGGCGGCGGAACGCGCCGGCCTCACCACCGACTGACCCTCACTTGGCCGCCCCCTTCCCCTTCGCGGCGCGCCTGCGCGCCGTCGGCACCGGTGGCGCCCTGGCGCTGCTGCTGGCGGCGGCGGGGGCCGTGGGGCTGTGGGTGCTGGCGGTCAGCCATGCCGAGCGGCGGGCGGTGGAGGCGGTGGCCGCCGACGCCCGCCACCGGCTGGAGATCTACGCCAACAACCTGGACAGCGCGGTCGAGCGCTTCGACTACCTACCCTCCGTCGCCGCGCGCGACCCGGCGGTGGCGGCGCTGGCGGCGGCCGGCTTCGGCCACACCGATCCGGCCGAGGTCGACCGTGTGAACCGGTATCTGGAGGCGGTGAACGCCAGCGCCGGATCCGCTGTCCTGTACCTGATGGACGCCGAGGGGCGGACCGTGGCGTCCAGCAACTGGAACCGGCCGGACAGCTACCTGGGCGTGGACTTTTCCTACCGTCCCTATTTCAAGGACGCGCGCGACCAGGGCGTGGGCCGTTTCTATGGCGTGGGCACGGTCACCCGCCTGCCCGGCTACTTCATCGCGGCACCGGTGGAGCGGGACGGACGGCGCGTGGGCGTGTTGGCGGTCAAGATCGTGCTGGACGCGCTGGAGGATGGCTGGCGCACCTCCCACGACGCGGTGCTGGTGACCGACCGTTTCGGCGTCATCTTCCTGTCGTCCAATCCGGAGTGGAAGTTCCGGGCTCGCCGGCCGCTGGACCCGGACACCGTGAAATACCTGGACGAGACCCGGGAGTACGTTGGGCTCGACCATCCGCCCCTGGTGCTGCCCCGCTCCCTGCAAACCCATCCGGACCTGCTGGTGGAACGGGGGCTCAGCCGTTATGGCTGGACCATCGCGCTGGCGGCCGACGCCCATCCCGTGGCCCAGGCGGCCGCCACCGCCCGCATCGGCCTGGCGCTGCTGTTGCTGCTGGCGCTGGCCATCGGGCTGTACGTGCGCCAGCGGGTGAAGCGCCAGCGGGATCAGCGGCTGGCGAAAGGGGCCCTGGACCGCGCCTACCAGGATCTGGAACGCCAGGTGGAGGCACGCACCGCCGACCTGCGTGACGCCCAGGCCGAACTGGTGCAGGCGGCCAAGCTGGCCATGATCGGCCAAGTGGCCGCCGGCGTGACCCATGAGCTGAACCAGCCGCTGACGGCCCTGCGCGCCCTGGCCGACAACGCCCGCCTGCTGCTGGACCAGGGGCGCCAGGCGGAGGTCAGCCAGAACCTGGTCCATATCGCCGGCCTGGTGGACCGCATGGCCAAAATCTCCGGCCAGTTGCGCAACTTCTCCCGCCGCAGCGAGGGGCCGGCCCAGCCCGTCGCCCTGCCGGGCGCGGTGCAGGAGGCGCTGGCCCTGCTGGACCGCCGCCTGAAAGAGGCGCGGGTCCAGGTGACGGTGGATGTGCCGGAGGTGACGGTGGCCTTCGATCCCGTGCGGCTGCAACAGGTGCTGGTCAACCTCATCCGCAATGCGGAGGACGCCACGGCCGAGGTGACCGAGCCGCGCATCGCCATCACCGCCGAGCCGGCCCGGTTGGACCAACGCGCCGCCGTGCGGGTGGCGGTGGTGGACAACGGCCCGGGCCTGGATCCCGCCGTGCGCGACCGGCTGTTCGACCCCTTCGTCACCACCAAGCCGGGCGGCCAGGGCCTGGGTCTGGGCCTTGCCATCTCCCTGGCCATCACCCAGGAATATGGCGGGCAGCTGGAGGCCCGCGACGGGGAGGCCCGGCCCGGCGAAAACGCCGGCGCCGTCTTCCTGCTGACCCTACCTTTGACCTCAGTTGAGCGTGATGACCCAACCGCCTGATACCGCGCCCATTATCCTGTTCGTGGATGATGAGGAGATCATCCGCCTGACCGTGCGCCAGACGCTGGAGCTGGCGGGCCTTGCCGTGGCCACTTACCCGACGGCCGAGGCGGCGCTGGCCCACCTGTCGGCGGACACGCCGGGCATCCTGGTGACGGACGTGCGCCTGCCGGGGATGAGCGGGCTGGACCTGCTGTCGCGGGTGCGGGCGCTGGATCCGGAGCTGCCGGTGGTGCTGGTCACCGGCCAGGGCGACGTCTCCATGGCTGTGCGCGCCATGCAGGACGGCGCCTATGACTTCATCGAGAAGCCTTTCGTCACCGACCATTTCGTGGAGGTGATCCGCCGCGCCCTGGAAAAACGCGCGCTGGTGCGGGAGAACCGGCGCCTGCGCCAGGCCCTGGACCAGAACGCGGCGGTGGAGAACCATCTGTTGGGGCAAAGCCCCGCCCTGGTGCGCACCCGCCGCCTGGTGGCCGACTTGGCCGGCACCGACGTGGACGTTCTGGTGCTGGGCGAGACGGGCACGGGCAAGGAACAGGTGGCCCGCGCCCTGCACGAGGGCGGCCCCCGCGCGGCCCACCCCTTCGTCGCTGTGAACTGCGGCGCCATCCCGGACAGTATGTTCGAAAGCGAGATGTTCGGGCATGAGGCCGGCGCCTTCACCGGCGCCGCCAAGCGCCGGGTGGGCAAGATCGAATACGCCCATCGCGGCACCCTGTTCCTGGATGAGATCGAGAGCATGCCGCTGGCCCTGCAGGTCAAGCTGCTGCGGGTGCTGCAGGACCGGGCGCTGGAACGGCTGGGTGGCAACGACCGGGTGGCGGTGGACCTGCGCGTGGTGGCCGCCACCAAGGAAAACCTGCTGGACCTGGCCAACGCCGGCCGGTTCCGCGCCGACCTCTATTACCGGCTGAGCGTCGTCACGCTCACCCTGCCCCCCTTGCGCGAGCGGCGGGAGGACATCCCCCTGCTATTCCAGCACTTCGCCTTGCAGGCGGCGGCCCGCTTCCGCCGGCCTTATGCCGAGCCCACGCCGGCCCTGTTGCGCGCCCTGATGCTGAAGGACTGGCCCGGCAATGTGCGCGAGCTGCGCAACGCCGCCGATCGCCATGTGCTGGGATTGGCGGAGGATGAGGCGGCGGCCGTCGAGGGTGGAACAAGCGCGAACGCCCCTTTGGCCGACATCCTGGACGGGGTGGAACGCCACTTGATCACCGAGGCCCTGCGCGCCAGCGGCGGCCAGGTGACGCGCGCCGCGGAAACGCTGGGCGTGCCGCGCAAGACGCTGTACGACAAGATGAAACGCCTGAATATTGGCGGCGCGGAATGAATTGGGGCACCGAATGAACGCCGATCCCGTGATCCTGACCGTGGCGCCCAACGGCGCCCGCCGGCTGAAGACCGACCATCCGGCCATTCCCCTGGACCCAGCGGACATCGCCCAAGACGCCGCCGCCTGCCTGGAGGCGGGTGCGGCCATGATCCACATGCACGTGCGCGACGCCCAGGGCCGCCACCTGCTGGACGCCGATGCCTATGCCGCCGCCACGGCGGCCGTGCGCCAAGCCGTGGGCGACCGCCTGGTCATCCAGGTCACGACGGAAGCCGCCGGCATCTACCACCCACCTCACCAGATGGCCGTCATCCGCGCGTTAAGGCCTGAGGCGGTGTCGCTCGCCATCCGTGAGCTGGCTCCGGACGCCGCGCACGAGAAGGATGCCGCCGACTTCTTCGCCTGGCTGGCGCGGGAGCGGATCATGGTGCAGACCATCCTCTATTCCCGGGACGACCTGCTGCGCTGGCACGATCTGCGCCGGCGCGGCGTGGTGCCGGAGGTGCCGCACTTCCTGCTGTACGTCCTGGGCCGCTACACCGCCGGCCAGGTCAGCGACCCGCGCGACCTTCTGCCCTTCCTGGAGCCTGTCGCGGACGCGCCCAACGACAACACCGGCGACGTGCCCTGGGCGGTCTGCGCCTTTGGCCGGCGGGAGAACGCCTGTGTGCTGACCGCCACCGGCCTGGGGGGCCACATCCGTGTGGGCTTCGAGAACAACCTCCATCTGCCCGACGGCACCCTCGCCCCCGACAACGCCGCCCTCGTGGCCGCCGCCGCCCAAGGCAGCCGCCTCATGGGCCGGCCGCTGGCCAAGGCTGATGGGGTGCGGGCGCGGTTTGGCTGAGCCGCACCCTAAGTAGCGGTGCCGAAGAAGTCGTTCGGCATCACCGCCCCCTCGGTCTCGTCCATGATGGCCCGCATGGCGGCGGCATCCGGGTGACGCTGGCCGGTGCACCACCGGGCGACGGTGGAGCGGCTGCGTCCGATGCGACGGGCGAATTCGGCGGCGGTGAGGCCGTGCGCCTGGAGATAGTCGGCGAGCGTCATCGGGGGATGGTGCCGAATCGGCAACTTTCTGTCAACGCGTTGCCCGTATGGCGACTGACGATTGGTAGCCACTGTGGCAACTTCATTGCCATGATTGACCGTCCACCCAACCGTATCCGTGAACTTCGTGAAGCCAAAAGGATGACCCAGGAACAGCTGGGCGCCCTGATCGGCACCGACAAAACGGTGATCTCAAAGCTGGAATCCGGCCGCACCCGCCTGTCGCAGCAACGCATGATGGCGATCGCCGCCAGCCTGGGCTGCGGCGTGGCGGAATTGCTGGAGCCGGCGGGGCCGGCATCGGTGTCGTCCGAGTGGGGACAGGAGGACGCGTCCGTCGAGGTAGCGGAGGTCGACATCTATGGTGACCGGCGCGGCGGCTTCCTGGCCAGCCACGACGGCAAGCCGCACAGCTTCCGCGAGGATGAGACCATCGCCCCCTGGCGCTTCCCCGCCAGCTACCTTTCCGCCGAATTGCAGGTGCGGCCCGCCGCCGTGCGCATCGTGGAGGTGCGGGGCGACGGGATGGAACCCACCCTGCTGCCTGGCGACCGGGTCATGGTCAACCTGGCGGACCAGTCGCCCTCGCCCCCCGGCATCTTCGCCCTGTGGGATGGGCAGGGCGTGGTGATCAAGCGGCTGGAGCTGATCATGGGCAGCCATCCGCCCATGGTTGAAATCCGGTCGGACAACCCGCATCACCGTGTCTATGAGCGTGCGGCGGCCGACATCGACATCATCGGCCGTGTCGTCTGGGTGGGCCGGCGCCTCTGACCGCCACCCGTCTTCGATGCGATTGTTGCTGATAGGGCAACTTATGAGTTGACGGGCGGTTGCCGCTCAGGCACCGTCAGGGCAGCGGCTGTTCAGCCGATGTTCCCCTTCCCCAAGCGCTGACCGCCTGAGGAGTCCTTTCCCTGTGGAGAGGCTGATGACCCGCCTTGAGCGCACGACGCAGTTTTACTGGCAGCTGGCCCAGCTGGCTCGACACGACACGTTCCTGGACCTGGTGGTGCGGGGCCTGGATGGGTTGGCTGTGGTGGCCCGCACGGCACCCAGCCACCGATTGCGCCGGGCCGCCGCGGCCCACGTCGGCGTGGCCGCCCGGGCGCACGGCTTTTTGAATGCGGACCGGTTGGAGCAAGCGGCGTATTCAGGTTCTTCCTGGAGTTTCGTCAAAACAGATTAAAATAATACTGATGCCTTAATTCGTCTCACTGTCGTATTTTTTTACTATATCACTCATCCTTTTCCGATATGTGTATTTGGAATACCTAGTGGATATCGGAGAAGAAACGGAAATTAATAAAAATGCAACTATAATAATGACATGATTAATTGATATATTTCTATCATAATCAATTGAAGATTTTATCATTATGATAATACTTATTATAAGCATATAAGAAGGAGATAATATATCAAGTAATCGTTGTGTTCTATAGTCGCTTATAGCGCTTTCCATCTCATAGAAGAAATTTAGTCTGTGTATACTTATTTTATTGCCACTCTTTTCAAGATCCGATTTCTTTTCCATTATTTCTTCATGCGCACTTCTGATTTTAATGATCTCAGAATCCTCAAAAAATGAGAATGCTATGTACGCAATGAATGTCGATATGGAAACCTGAATTAAAGATTGCCACGCAGCCCACGTTCCCATCGCCGGTTTTGCATATTTCGAGAAATCGCTAAACACCATAAAGTATGTCAAGAACGAATATATTAAAATATTGGATGCAAACAATACCCTCTGCCAACCTATTGAAAACACTGTATCATCAGCAAGTTTTGTTATTTTAGTCTTATCGACCATGTTCTTTTCCTGCTATTTAATTTTAGAACAGCCCCATCATCCGGGCGCACAGCTCGGTATCGTCCCTGATCACGATCTCCAGCCGTTCCTTCAGCTTGCCCAGGCTGACCGGCTTCACCAGGTAGCCGGAAACGCCCAGCGCGCCGGCCACACGCACCACCTCGGTGCTGCTGTCGGCGGTCAGGAAGATGACGGGGGTGCGGTCCACGCCCTTCACCTTGATGTTGCGCACGCCCTGCAGGAAGTGGATGCCGTTCATCGGTGTCATGTGGATGTCGCACAATACGATGTCGGGCCGGGTGCGCACCAGTTCCATCAGGCCGTCGCGGCCGTTGTCCCGCTCGCCAATGGTGCGCACGCCGATTTCCCGCAGCATGCGGACGATGAGCTGGCGGGTGTAGTCCTCATCCTCGATGACCAGGACATGCAGGCGGCTATAATCCAAGGGGCGCATCAGCGGATCTCCGGCGCGACGGCGGGCGCGGGGGCATGGCCGTGGTCAGGGGCGGCGTCTTTATCGGAGACGGGGCCGGGACTCCAGGGGCCCAGGGCCGCCAACAGTTCCTCATAGGTTGGGGGCAGCAGGCTGGCCAGCAGGGCGCCGGTGTCGGGGTCGCCGGCCTCCACCACGTCCTGCAGGTCGGCGGCCACCTGGCCCAGGCGCACGGCCCCCACGCTGCGCGCCGCGCCCTTCAATATATGGGCGGCGTGGCGGGCGGCCTCCATGTCCCCGGCGGCCAAGGCGGTATCGGCCGCGGCCATCAGGGCGGGCACGCTGCCCAGGAAGGCCGTGAGGAAGGCCTTGGCCTCCGCCCCACCGTCTGTCAGGGCGCGCGTGCGGCCGCCGAAGGGCTCCAGCAGGCGGTCGAAGTCGAACAGCGCCGGATCGACATCGGGAAGCACCGGGATGGCCGGGGCCGCCGCCGCCGTGGCCGGCCGGCGTAGGCGCCGGGCCTGGGGCAGGAAGCGGTCCAGCACGCCGTCCAACGCCCGGGTGTCGATGGGCTTGGACAGGTAGCCATCCATGCCATGGTCCAGGCAATTCTGCTCCGTCCCCGGCAGGGCGTCGGCGGTCAGCGCCACGATGGGCAGGCGCTGGTCCGTTCCTTGTTCCCGCTCAGCCGCCCGGATGTGGGCGGTCAGGGCGAAGCCGTCCATCTCCGGCATGTGGAAGTCCGTCAACAACAGGCCGTACCGATCCCGGCGCCACATCTCCAACGCCTCGCGCCCATCCTTGGCCAAGTCCAGGGCGAAGCCGCGCTGGTTCAGCATGCGACGGATGACGGTCTGGTTGATGACGTTGTCTTCCGCCACCAGCACCAGGGCACCGGCCGCCCGCGCCTCGTCATGGGGCGGTGGGGCCCAGCCGCTGCTGTTATCCACCCGTGTCGGCTGTGCCCTTTCCAGGGTGGTCAAGCCCAGGGCGGCGGCGACGACGCGCCACAGGCGGCGACGGCGCAGGGGACGCGTGACTGTGGCGAACAGGCCGATGCGGTCGGCCTCGGCCAGGGTGGAGGCCAGGATGCGTGGCGCCGCCAGCACCAGGGGGCGGCCAGTCCCCGCCAGGTGCCGGGCGGCGGCCAGGGCATGGTCGCCGGATGCCTGGGCGTTCAGCAGCACCACGTCGGCCGCGACCGCCAAAGGGATGAGATCGGCGTCGAAGTCCACCTGCGCCAGGTCCGCCACCCCGGCCGCCGTCAGCGCCTGGCGCAGGGCCTCGGCGCCGGTTCCTTGGAACCCCACGGCCAGGACATGGGCGTCGGCGATGTCGATCTCCGGCTGTTCGGGGGTCAGGCGGTCCGGCGCCTCGGCCCGGCCCAGCGGCAGTTCCAGCCAGAAGGTGGAGCCCTCACCCACGGCCGAGTGGATGCCGATGTCGCCTCCCATCAGATCGACCAGGCGGCGGCAGATGCTGAGGCCCAGGCCGGTGCCGCCATAGCGGCGGGAGGTTGAGGTGTCGGCCTGCTGGAAGGGTTGGAACAGGCGGGCCTGCTGTTCCACAGTCAGGCCGATGCCGGTGTCGGTCACGGCCAGACGCAAACGGGCGTCCCGCCCACCCTCGGCCGGCAGCAGGCGGGCAGACAGGGTGACCTCCCCTCGTTCCGTGAACTTCACGGCGTTGCCCGCCAGGTTGATCAGCACCTGGCGCAAGCGGGTGGGGTCGCCGCGCAGGGTGGCCGGCAGGGCCGGGTCGATCTGGACCACCAGGTCCAAGCCCTTCTCTTCGGCACGGGCCACCACCAGCTCCGCCGCCTCCTCCACCGTCTCGGCCAGGGGGAAGTCCAGGATCTCCAGGTCCAGCTTGCCGGCCTCGATCTTGGAGAAGTCCAGGATGTCGTTGATGATGGACAGCAGCGAGGTGCCGGAGGAACGGACCACGCCCAACATGCCGCGCTGGTCATCGGTCAGTGCCGTCTGGTCCAGCATTTCCGCCATGGCCATGACGCCGTTCATGGGTGTGCGGATCTCATGGCTCATCATCGCCAGGAAGGCGGACTTGGCGCGGGTGGCGTCCTCCGCCTGGTCGCGGGCGATGCGCAGTTCATCCGCCTGCGCCGCCTGTTCACGGGCGGTGTCGCGGAAGACGCCGGTGGCGCGGGCCAGGCGCGCCACCTCATCGTCTCCGGCCATGGTCGGCAAGGGCGCGTCCAGTTGGCCATCGGCCAGGCGCAACATCACCTCGGAAATGCGGCCGATGGGGGCCACCACCCGCCGCAGCACCATCGCCGTGGCCAGCGCCGCCACGCCCAGGCCGCCCAGGACAATGACCAGATAGGCCAGGCGCATGCGGCGCAGCAGGCCGCGCAGGTCCCCCCGTTCGCGCTCGATGGCGTCGATCTCGATCTGCGACAGCGCGTTCAGCTGGCCGATCAGCGGCTCCATGACGGGATAGAGCCGCAGGTCCAGCATCTCGCCCAGCGCCGCGTCGTCACCCTCATGCAGAATGGCGACGGCGTCCCGTCCCAGCTGGGTGGCGGCCAGGCGATAGGGTTCGATGTCGTGCACCACCGCCAGCTCATTGCCGGCCGACAGCGGCGCCACGATGCGGCGCCACAGCGCCTCGCTATCCGTCAGCGCCTGTTCGATGGTGCGGGCGGCGTCATCCTGGCGGGCACGGTTCAGCCGCGTCTTTTGCAGGATCTCCACCATGCCCAAGCCGTAGCGGTCGGACAGCAGCTTCAGGTCGCGCAGGGGCTCCACGTGCGCGCGGATGGCGGCATTGTACCGCTCCGTCACGAAGTTCATGGACAGCCAGCCCGTGACCGTGACGAACAGCAGGCCCAGCACCAGGGCGCCCAGGCAGGCGAGCAGGCGTTCGCGGATGCCACGCAGGTTAAAACCGCCGGTCATGGCGTGCCCTCCGCGGGGGTGGGCGCCGGCGGCGCGTCCAACAGCGCCCGCATGGTGGCGCGCGCCTGGGCGTCCAGCGGCACCAGTCCGGCGGCGGACAGGTAGCCGTTGGGGCCGCTGGCGTCGTCCCGCAGGAATTCCTGGGCGAAGTCGATCACGCCGGGCACGGCGCCGGGCCGCTTGATGTGCAGGTACAGCGCCCTGCCCACGGGGTAGCGCCCGTTGATGACGGCGTCGCGGTCGGGCACCACCCCCTCGACCCTCACCGGGGTCACGCGGGCGTCGTCCAGTTCCTGCAGGCTCATCAGCACGATGGCGGGGCCCGGTTCCTGCATCAGCCGCTCCACATAGGGAATGGCCAGCAGGGTGTGGGGCACATAGGCGCCGTCCTCGCGCAGGGTCACGCACATCCGCCGCCGCTGCGCCTTGTCGGCGATGGCGTCCACCTCCGCCACGCCGCGGCAGCCGCCCTCCAGGATCACGGTTTCAAGCGCGTCGTACTTGCCCGAGGTGTTGGCCGGGCCGATGACCTTGATGGGCAGGTCGGGCAGGCTGGGATCCACGTCCCGCCAGAAACGATAGGGGTTGGGCACGAAATGGCCCTCCACCGGCACCCGGGCGGCCAGGGCCCGCCAGATCTGGGCGCGGGTCAGGGCCAGGGGCGGCATGCCCGCCTTCTCCCCCACCGCCAGGGCGTCCATGCCGATGGGGATGGTGACGACATCCCGCACGCCGTGGGCCAGGCAGGCCTCTTTCTCCGCCGGGTTCAAAGGGCGGGAGGTCATGGCGATGTCGGGCGTCAGCGGGCCGCTGCCGGCGCAGAACAGGCGGGCGCCGGCGGTGGTGCCGGTGCTCTCCCCGATGGGCAGCGGCCGGCCGGTGCGCGCGGCGTAATGTTCGGCCGCCAGCAGGGCATAGGGAAAGACGGTGGTGGAACCGCCGAAGCGTACCCGTTCGCGCGCGCCGGGCGTCAGGTCCACGGCTCCGCCGGCCTCCGCCTCGGCGGCATGGCCCGGTGCCAGCAGGACACAACCCAGCAGGGCGCCCGCCAGCACGGCCCGCCCGGCCATCCACCAACCCCAATAGGGCAACAATGGCGCACGCGCCATGGCCTCGATCCCCCCTACCCCACGGAAACTATGGACGCGCGGGGCCCGGCGGTTAAGCGATGCATCAGGCTATGGCGCGAGCGCTGCAAATAGTTCGGATGGATAGCCTGGTCAAGGAGACACGGTAGGCGCCTGGCCCCTGGGCAATCATAAGTGGTATGTTGACGCCATGCCGCTGTTAATGGCGAGTTCACCCTGTGCTCGGCCGGTGGCGGCGTGGTCGCTTGTTTCGCCCTTTGTTGCAGCACCTTGGCCGTGACTACAGCCTCATGCGGTCCTCCCACCCGACACCAGTTCCGTTCCCGGCGGCGCCATCACGTCGGCGCAGATCTGATCCCTATCCCTGAACATTTGAACACTAATTGTTAGGATACTAACATTCTGGACATGGAACAAACCGCCCCCCTTCCCATTACCCCCCGGCATCGCGCCTTCGGCCTGACGCTCTGCTATCTCGCGCGGTGCTGGCGGCGGGAGGCGGACGCGGCATTGAAGGCCTATGACCAGTCCGAGGCGACGGCCCTGCCGCTGGTGGTGCTGGCCCGGCTGGGCGACGGTATCCGCCAAGGCCAGCTGGCCGATCACGTGGGCGTGGAAGGCCCGTCGCTGGTGCGGCTTGTGGACATGCTGGAAAGGGACGGCCTGTTGGAACGCCGCAACGACCCGCGCGACCGGCGGGTGAAGACCCTGCACCTGACGGCGGAGGGCCGCGCGCTGGCCCTCCGCCTGGACGACGCGCTGGACGGCATGCGCCAGCGGCTGCTGGCCGAGGTGACGCTGGAGCAGCTGGAGACCGCGCTGACCGTCTTCGCGGCCGTCGAACGCGCCCTGGGGCGGCCCTTGGGGACCAAGGACGCCGCCGGCGATGAGGGGGACGCGCCGTGACCGCCGCCGCTTGGCTGAAAGGCTTCTCCAAGGGCGCCGGCGACTGGATGTTCGCCGCCAAGACGGCCGCCGCCGCCCTGGCGGCCCTATATATCGGGTTCAGCCTCGACCTGCCGCGTCCCTACTGGGCGGCGGGCACGGTCTTCATCGTGTCACAGCCGCTGGCCGGGGCCATGCGGTCGAAAGGCGTGTTCCGCGTGCTGGGCACCGTCATCGGCGCCGTGGCCACGGTGGCCATCATCCCCAACCTGGTGGACGCCCCACCGCTGCTGTGCGTGGCCATGGCGCTGTGGACCATGGCCTGCCTGACCCTGGCCTTGCTGGACCGCACGCCGCGCAGCTACGTCTTCATGCTGGCGGCCTACAGCACCGCCCTGATCGGCTTTCCCACCGTCACCGATCCCGGCACCGTCTTCGACGCGGCCCTGGCCCGGGTAGAGGAGATCACCGTCGGCATCCTGTGCGCCACCGTCATCGGCAGCGTCATCTTTCCGCGCGGCATCGGGCCGGTGGTCAGCGATCGCATCGACGCCTTCGCGGCCGACGTCACCCGCTGGGCGCGCGACGCCCTGGCCGGGGCGGAGGAAACGGCGGCCACGCGCTCCGACCGGCGCCGCCTGGCCGCCGACGCGGTCGAGTTGCAGATGATGGCCACCCACCTGGATTACGACACCAGCCGTCTGCACGGCATGAGCCAGGAGGTCCGCCAGCTGCGTCAGCGCCTGGTCATGTTGCTGCCCATCCTGTCCGGCCTGGGTGATCGCGTCCGGGCCTTGAAAGCCGACGGCCGCCCACTGCCGGCGACGCTGGAGGCGTTGCTGGCCGATGTCGGTGACTGGGTGGCGGACGTGGAGGCGCCGGCGGACCGCACCGCGGATCTGCGCGCCCGCATCGCGGCGCTGCGCGCGGCGCCGGCCGATTGGCGCGACGTGCTGACCCTGAACCTGCTGACGCGGCTGAAGGACCTGATGGACGCGCTGCAGGATTGCCGCGACCTGCGCCTCTACATAATCAGCGGCGGCCAGGGCCCCAAGGTGCGCCGCCGCCGGGGTGGACGGGCGGGGGCGGAGGTGGTGATGCACCGGGACCTGGGCATGGCCCTGTGGTCCGGGGCCGGGGCCGCCATCACCATCCTGCTGGGCAGCGCCTTCTGGATCGGTACGGAATGGGCGGACGGCGCCACGGCGTTGGAGATGGCGGCGGTGGCCTGCTGCTTCTTCGCGGCGCAGGACAACCCGGTGCCGGCCATCCTGGACTTCGCGCTGTACAACGCCGTGGCCGCGGTGCTGGCCGGCATCTACATCTTCGCCATCATGCCGCACATCGACGGCTTCGTGATGCTGGCCTTCGCCCTGGGCCCCATGTTCCTGCTGCTGGGCCGCGTCATCGCCAATCCCCGTCTGGCCGGCCGGGCGCTGGCCGTGGGCGCCACGCTGCCCACCCTGGCCGGCCTGACCAACACCTACAGCGCCGACTTCGCCTCCTACCTCAACAGCGCCATGTCGCTGGTGCTGGGCATGGGGTTCGCGGGGCTGGTGACGGCGCTGGTGCGCGCGGTGGGCGCGGAATGGGGCGCCCGGCGCATCCTGCGCGCCTGCTGGCACGACATCCGGGCCGTGGCCGATATCCGCACGCCCGCACCCGACGGCGGCCTGCGCCCCGTGTTCGCCGGCAGGCTGCTGGACCGCATGGGCCTGCTTGTGCCGCGTCTGGCCGCCCTGCCCCCGGGGTCGGAGATCGCCGCCACCGACGCCCTGGCCGACATCCGCACGGGCATGAACGTGCTGGAGCTGCGCGGCGTGGAACGCGCCCTGCCCGCCCCTGCCCGGGTGGCGGTGGACGGGGCGCTGTCCCTGTTGGCCGATCACTACCGGGCGGTCTGCCGCGCCGGCGCCCCGCGCCCGCCCGCGCCGGAGCTGCTGGCCGGCATCGACACCGCCATGGCGGCGCTGATGCCCTTGCCCGACCGCAAGCCGCGCCAGGCGCTGCTGGCCCTGGCCGGCATCCGCCGGGCCCTGTCGAACGGCGTGCCCGACCTGCCACCGCCCCCGCCCGCCGTTCCCGCCCCTCCCACCCCGGAAGAAAGCCTGGCCGCATGATCGGCGAAATGGACATCCACGGCGTCTTCGTCTCCCCCCTGCTGGTCTGGGGCGTGGTCGCCTTCCTCATCTCCATGGCCGTGCGCTGGGTGCTGCGCCGGGTGGGCGCCTATCGCCTGGTCTGGCACCGGCCGCTGTTCGATTTGGCCGTCTACGTCATCGTCCTGGGCGGCGTCGCCGCCGTCTTCACCCATTACACCTCCGTTCCCTGATCTTCCTCGACTTGCTGGACGTCGCCGCTATGCGCAGCCTCATCACCGCCCTGACCCGCCTGGCCGTCACCCTGGTCGTGGTCGCCATCGCCGCCCTGGTGGGCTGGCGTTTCTGGATCTACTACATGGAGGAGCCGTGGACCCGCGACGGCCGGGTGCGCGCCGACATCGTGGGCGTGACGCCCGACGTCTCCGGCCTGGTGGATGAGGTGCTGGTGCATGACAACCAGACCGTGACCAAGGGCCAGGTGCTGTTCCGCATCGACCGCGCCCGCTTCACCCTGGCGCTGCAACAGGCCGACGCCGCCGTGGCCGCCAAGAAGGCCAATTTCGACGAGTTGGTGCTGGAGCGGAATCGCTACCAGTCGCTGAGTGCCTCCGCCGTGTCACGCGAGAAGCAGGAGCAGACGGTGGCCGCCGCCAAGCAGGCCGAGGCCATCTACCTTCAGGCCGTGGCCGACCGCAACGTCGCCAAGCTGAACCTGGACCGGACGGAGGTGATGGCCACCGTGAACGGCTACATCACCAACTTCGATCTGCGCCCCGGCGACTACGTCACCGCCGGCAAGGCCGTGACGGCCCTGGTGGACAGCGACAGCCTGCACGTACAGGGCTATTTCGAGGAGACCAAGCTGGGTCGCATCCATGTGGGCGACCCGGTGACCGTGCGCCTGATGGGTGACCCGAGGGCCTTCACCGGCCATGTGGAGAGCGTGGCCGCCGCCATCGAGGACCGCGAACGCACGGACGGCAGCAACCTGCTGGCCAACGTGAACCCCACCTTCAGCTGGGTGCGCCTGGCCCAACGCATCCCGGTGCGCGTGGTGCTGGACAACCCGCCGGCCGACCTGCGCCTGATCCCCGGCCGCACCGCCACGGTGGCGGTCGTAGGCTCCGACGCCGTGCTGAAGACGCCCCTGACCAAGCTGCCCCATCCGACGCCGCAGGGCGCCCAGCCCCAGGCGGCCCCGGCAGCAGAACCCCAGCCGGCGGCCCCGGCCAGCAAGCCCAAGGCCCGGTGAAGCGGTCGGCCGGGACGTGTATGAGGGGGGCGGTGCCGAAGGGCGCCGCCCCTTTCATTCCAGGACATGACGTCGCAGGCCAATAGTCCCCGACAGTTGACGGGCCGCACCCCGTTCAATGATCCAGGCGCCCCGTGGGCGGGTGCCCGGTATAGGGGGCAATCGGCATCATGCGATGGGCATCCGGCACGACGACCGTGCCCACGGACGGCATGCCCGATGCCGAGGCCATCCGGCGCGCGATCCTGCGCCTGGAGGGCGTGGTGGCGGACAGCCCCACCGCCATCGACGCGCGCTTCCACCTGGGCGTCCTGCTACAGGCCCACGGCCGGCGGGACGAGGCGGTGGCGCAGTACCGCCAGGCCCTGGCGCTGAACCCCTTCGACGCCCGGCTGCACAACGCTTTGGGCATCATCCACCACGACGCCGGCGACCTGGCCCAGGCCATGAGTTGTTTCGAGGACGCTTTGGCCAGCGATCCGGACGATCCCCAGGCCCACAACAACATGGGCCACCTGTTGCAGGTGGAGAACCGGCTGGACGACGCGGTGGCCTTCTTCGACTGGGCGCTGGCCCTGCGCCCGGACTATCCGGAGGCGCTGAACAACGGCGGCGTGGTGCTGCAGATGCAGGGCCGGCTGGATCAAGCCATCGCCCAGTACCGCCGGGCCGTGGCGCTGCGCCCCGACTATGCCGCCGCCCACAAGAACCTGGGCATGACCCTGTTGGCCGCCGGCCGGTACGAGGAAGGCTGGCGGGAGCTCGAGTGGCGCTGGCAGGATCCCCAGCTGGCCGGCGCCCGCCGCCCCTTCACCTGTCCGCAATGGCGCGGTGAGGAGGCGCCCGGCCGCATCGTGCTGATCCATGGGGAGCAAGGCTACGGCGACAGCCTGCAGTTCTGCCGTTACATCCCCCTGGTGGCGGACCGGGGCCTGCGCGTGGTGGTGGAAGTGCCCCCGCCCCTGGTCCGTCTGATGCGCCGGCTGCCGGGGGTTGAGCAGGTGGTGGCCCACGGCCAGGCCCTGCCGCCGTTCGACCTGCATTGCCCGATGATGAGCCTGCCGCTGGCCTTCTGTACCACGGTGGAAACCATCCCGGCGGCCGCGCCCTATCTGGCGGCCGACCCGCCGGAGGTGGAGGCTTGGCGACGGCGCCTGGTGCTGGCGGCGCCGGGCGACGACCGGCCCCGGGTGGGATTGGTCTGGGCGGGGGCGGCCCGCGCCGGCACGCCCGACGTGGCGGTGGCCGACCGCCGCCGGTCCATGGGCCTGGCCGCCCTCACGCCCCTGCTGGATGAAGACAGCGTGCGTTTCATCAGCCTGCAAAAGGGCGCGACGGAGGTGGACGTGCCGGCCCGTCTGGGCGGCCTGATCGACAGCGTGGTGGACTTCGCCGACACCGCCGCCCTGGTCGCCAACCTTGATCTGGTGATCAGCGTCGATACCGCCGTGGCCCATCTGGCGGCGGGCATGGGCGTCAGCGTCTGGCTGCTGAACCGGTTCGATAGCTGCTGGCGCTGGCTGCGCGGCCGGGACGACAGCCCCTGGTACCCCACGACCCTGCGTCAGTTCCGGCAAACGCGCCTGGGTGACTGGGGGGACGTCGTTCAATCGGTACGCGCCGCCTTGGCCGCCACCTTCACCTCTGGGAACCGCCCATGACCGCCCGCCCCGCCACCGTTCCCAAACCGCCCCTGCCGCCGGCGCAGAAGGCCTTCGCCGCCGCGGTGGTACAGCACAAGGCTGGCCGGCTGGAGGCTGCGGCGGTGCTGTACCGCAAGGCGCTGTCGCTGATGCCCCGGCACCCGGAAAGCCTGCACCTGCTGGGCGTCGTCGCCTTCCAGCAGAAGCGCATGGATGAGGCGGTGGCGCTGATCACCCAGGCCCTGGCCCTGAGGCCGGCGTTTCCCGAGGCGCTGAACAACCTGGGCACGGTGCGGGAGGCGCAGGGCGATATCGCTACCGCCGCCGATTGCTTCCAGCGCGCCGTGGCGCTGAAGCCGGACTTTGCCGAAGGATACAACAACCTGGGCAACGCCCTGAAGGCACAGGGAAAGTTGGATGAGGCCCTGGCGGCGCTGGACCGGGCGCTGGACCTGCGCCCCGCCTATGCGGAGGCGCTCAACAACCGGGGTGTCGTCCATCGCCTGCAAAGCCGCTGGGTGGAGGCCGAGGCCGGCTTCCGCCAGGCGCTGGCGGTCAAGCCCGCCTATGTCAACGCCTTCTACAACCTGGGCCTCGTGCTGCGCCTGACCGGCCGGCTGGAGGAGGCCCTGCCCTGGCTGGAGCAGGCGGTGGACCGGTCGCCCGGCCATGCCGAGGCCTGCTTCAACCTGGGCCTCGCCTTGCAGGACCTGGACCGCCATGACGACGCCCTGCCGCACCTGCGCCGGGCGGCGGCCCTGCGCCCCGACGATCCCGTGCCGCACGGCAGCCTGGGCACCACCCTGCAAACCCTGGGGCACGCGCCGGAGGCGCTGCTGTGTTATCAGCGGGCGCTGGCGCTGAATCCTGATTTCGCCGACGCTCACAACAACATGGGCCTCATCCTCTATGTCCACGGCCGCTATGCCGAGGCTGAATCCTGCTTCTCCCGCGCCATCGCGCTGCTGCCCGATAATCCAAAGACCTACAACAACTTAGGGCTCGCTTTTCTGGCGCAGGGCAAAGGGGCGGAGGCGGCCCGCGCCTTCGACCGCGCCATCGACGCCCAGCCCGACTATGCCGAGCCGCACAACAACATGGGCATGGCGCTGCATGCCGAAGGCCAGATGGACCGGGCGCAGGCCAGCATTCAGGCGGCCCTTGCCCTGAATCCGGAATATCCGGAAGCGCACAACAACTTGGGCGCCGTCTTTCAGGCGAAAGGTGAGTTGGACCGGGCCATCGCCTGCTTCCGTCGCGCCATCGCGCTGAAGCCCGACTATGGCGCCTGCCACAACAACCTGGGCATGTCGCTGCTGGCGGCCGGCCAGTACGCGGAAGGCTGGCGGGAATATGAATGGCGCTGGCGCACCCGGCAGATGACGCCCTACGCCCGCCAGTTTCCCCAGCCGCAATGGCGGGGGGAGCCGGCGGCGGGCAAGACCATCCTGATCCATGCGGAACAGGGCCTGGGCGACACCCTGCAGTTCAGCCGTTACCTGCCCCTGGTGGCGGAGCGGGGCCTGACCATCACCCTGGCGGTGCAGCCGCAGCTGGCCCGCCTGCTGCGCCCCCTGCCCGGCGTGGCGCACATCCTGGTGGAGGGGGAACCCCTGCCACCCTTCGACCTGCAATGCCCCATGATGAGCCTGCCGCTGGCCTTCGGCACCACGGTGGAGACCATACCGGCGGCGGTGCCCTATCTGGCAGCCGACCCAGCGGACGCGGCCAGGTGGCGGGACCGCCTGGCCGATGATGGCCCCGGCTTGCGCGTCGGCCTGGCCTGGGCCGGCAATCCCCGGCGCGACCGACCGGAACTGGCGGCCGTGGATCGCCGCCGCTCCGTGGCGTCGGAAACGCTGCTGCCCCTGGCCCAGGTGCCGGGCGTGCGCCTTTACAGCCTGCAGAAGGATGGCGCGCCACCGCCCGGCTTCCCCATGTCGGACCCTATGGCCGAGGTCGCGGACTTCGCCGACACCGCCGCCCTGGTCGCCAACCTGGACCTGGTGATCAGCGTCGACACCTCCGTCGTCCACCTGGCCGGCGGGCTGGGCAAGCCGGTCTGGGTGATGAACCGTCATGACAGCTGCTGGCGATGGTTCCGGGACCGGAACGACAGCCCGTGGTACCCCACCCTGCGCCTGTTCAACCAGACGGCGCCGGGGGACTGGGACCGCGTGGTGGCGGAGGTGCGGACGGCGCTGGCGGATGCGGGTCGTGGTAGAGCAATCGCGTCGCCATGACGAAGGCCCCAACCCACAGTGCCGCAGCATATATAGGCCAAGCGCTGTGAAGAAGCGTGGCTGTGCCAAGCAACGCCAGGTGCACCGGAAAAAACCCGATATAGAGCACCCAGCCTTTCCAGCCTGAGGGGCTTGCCTTAAGGCCTCGAACGGAGAGGGCGCCACGTTGGGGACCGAACCACCCCTTGCGCCAGTCATCGCGCATGAAAAAGCCTATGACCAGATGCCGCATCGACAGCATCCAGCCAGGGGCTTGAAAGGGCAAGCGCTTAGGCGAACTCCGCCACCTCCGCCTCCAGCCCGCGGCTGCGGCAGGCGGCGGTCAGGGTGTTCAGCAGCAGCACGGCGATAGTCATGGGCCCCACGCCACCCGGCACGGGGGTGATGGCGCCGGCCACGGATGCTGCCTCGTCATAGGCGACGTCGCCCACCAGGCGGGTCTTGCCGGCGGCGGCTTGCGCGTCGCGGGCGGGCACGCGGTTGATGCCCACGTCGATGACCACCGCGCCGGGCTTCACCCAATCGCCCTTCACCATCTCCGGCCGGCCGACGGCGGCCACCAGGATATCGGCGGTGCGGCACAGGGCCGGAAGGTCGGCGGTGCGGCTGTGGGCGATGGTGACGGTGCAGTCGGCCTGCAGCAGCAGTTGGGCCATGGGCTTGCCCACGATGTTGGACCGGCCCACCACCACGGCATGCTTGCCCTTCAGGCTGCCCAGATGGTCCTTCAGCAGCATCAGGCAGCCCAGCGGGGTGCAGGGCACCATGCCGGGCAGCCCCACCGCCAGGCGTCCGGCATTGACCACGTGGAAGCCGTCCACGTCCTTGTTGGGGTCGATGGCGGCCAACACGGCGTTGCTGTCGATATGGGCCGGCAGGGGCAGCTGCACCAGGATGCCGTGGATGGCGGGATCGGCGTTCAGGCTGTGCACCAGGGCCAGCAGGTCTTCCTGCGTGGTGCTGGCCTCCAGCCGGTGGGTGACGGAGTGCATGCCGGCGGCGTGGGTCTGCTCGCCCTTGTTGCGGACATAGACCTGGCTGGCCGGGTCCTCGCCCACCAGCACCACGGCCAGGCCGGGCTTCAGCCCGTGGCGGGCGGTGAGGTCGGCGACCTTGGCGCCGATGCGTTCCCGCAAGGCCGCGGCGAACGCCTTGCCGTCGATGATGTGCGCCATGACCTGATCCTCCGCCAGCGGTTCCAAGAAGTGGCGGGACATTAGCCGCAGCGCCCTGCGCCGCCAATCCCCCGGACGCGCCCGCCTTCCGAACCCTGCCATGCGGCGCGCTAGGCCCCAAGCCGGCGCCCCGTGATAAGGTGGTTGACCGGCGTTTTTATATTTGACGTATAAATTCATATTTGATGTGCTGAGAGCCAGCCGGGCCGCACGCCGGCCAAAAGAACACCCTGGGAGGGGACATGTCGGACGGCCGCGCGCATCCGCATCAGCACCAAGCCGCACAGCCGAAATGGGCGATCCCCATCGCCCTGATCGTCAGCCTGTTTTTCCTGTGGGGCGTGGCCAACAACCTGAACGACGTGCTGATCGCGCAGTTCCGCAAGGCCTTCGACCTCAAGGA
The DNA here is from genome assembly GCF_034653275.1 of Nitrospirillum guaranorum. NCBI lineage: Bacteria > Pseudomonadati > Pseudomonadota > Alphaproteobacteria > Rhodospirillales > Azospirillaceae > Nitrospirillum > Nitrospirillum guaranorum. The sequence goes on from NZ_JAYEES010000001.1 coordinate 1,143,092, forward strand.
TTGGCAGTCGGGCCTGGTGCAGTCCGCCTTCTACCTGGGTTATTTCTTCTGCGCCATGCCGGCGGCCCTGTTCGCCCGGCGTTACGGCTACAAGGCGGCCATCGTCCTGGGCCTCGCGCTCTATGGCATCGGCGCGCTGCTGTTCTATCCGGCGGCCGAACTGCGGGCCTACAGCGCCTTCCTGGGCGCCCTGTTCGTCATCGCCAGCGGCCTCGCCTTCCTGGAAACCTCCGCCAACCCGCTGATGACCGTGCTGGGCGATCCGGCGGGGGCGGAGCGGCGGCTGAACCTGGCCCAGGCCTTCAATCCCCTGGGCTCCGTCGCGGGCGTCCTGGTGGGGCGGCAGTTCATCCTGTCCGGCGTGGAATACACGCCGGAGCAGCTGGCGGCGCTGTCGCCCGAGGCGCTGGCCCGGTTCCGGGATACCGAGGCCATGGCGGCCCAGTCCTCATACCTGGTGCTGGGCCTGCTGGTCCTGCTGTGGGCCGTGGTGGTGGTCGCCGTGCGCTTCCCCACCCTGACCGACGGGCCGGAGGAACGAGTGGACGCGGCGGCGGCCGGTGATGGGGGCGGCTTCCGCCGCCTGCTGGGCCACCGACATTTCCTATTCGGCGTGGTGGCGCAATTTTTCTACGTCGGCGCCCAGGTGGGGGTGTGGAGCTTCCTGATCCGCTATTCCCAGCACGCCCTGCCGGGTACGGGGGAGAAGACGGCCGCCGCCTACCTCACCCTGTCCCTGGTGGCCTTCATGGCCGGGCGCTTCACCGGCACCGCCCTGATGGGCCGCGTGCCCGCGGAACGGCTGATGGGCGTGTTCGCCGTCGTCAACGTCGTGTTGTGCCTGGTGGGGGCGTTTGGCGGCGGCTGGCTGGGGCTGGGCGCCATGATCGCCACCAGCTTCTTCATGTCCATCATGTTCCCCACCATCTTCGCCCTGTCGCTGCGCGGCCTGGGGCCGCTGACCAAGCTGGGGTCCTCCTGGCTGGTCATGGCCATTATCGGCGGTGCCGCCATCCCCGTGGTCATGGGCCGTGTGTCGGACATGGCCAACATCGCCGTCGCCATGGTGGTGCCGGGGGTGTGCTTCGCCGTCGTCGGCGCCTTCAGCCTGGCGGGGCGCGCGGCGCCGGCGGGTGAGCGTGATGAGCGCCTGAAGGTCGTGGCCACGCACTGAGGCGCCCGCCATGATCGACGCCCACCAGCACATCTGGCGTTTGGGGCGGCACGGGCACAGCTGGCCCACGCCCGACCTGGCCGTGATCCACCGCGACCATGAGGTGGCGGACCTGGAAGCCCTGGCCGCCCCCGTGGGCATCACCGGCAGCGTGCTGGTGCAGTCCCAGCCCTGTGATGAGGACACCGACTTCCTGCTGGAGGAAGCGGCGCGCCAGCCCTTCGTCCTGGGCGTGGTGGGCTGGGCCGATCTGAAGGCGGCGGCGGCGGCGCGCATCGCCGCCTTGGCCGCCCGGCCCAAGATGCGCGGCCTGCGCCCCATGCTGCAGTCCCTGCCCGTGGATTGGATCGCCGATGCGACCGTCGACGCCGCCGCCCGGGCCATGGTGGCCCATGGGCTGGGCTTCGACGCCCTGGTCCTGCCGCCCCACCTGCCCGCCCTGCTGGACTTCGCCCGCCGGCACCCGGACTTGGCCATGGTGATCGACCACGGCGCCAAACCCTACATCGCCCGGGGGGAGATCGACGATTGGGCCGCCCGCATGCGCGACCTGGCCACCCTGCCCCAGGTCCATGCCAAGCTGTCCGGCCTGCTGACCGAGGCTGGCGACCGAACGACCGCGGACGCCCTGAAGCCCTATGTGGACGTCCTGCTGGATGCCTTCGGCCCGGACCGCCTGATGTGGGGCAGCGACTGGCCGGTGCTGAACCTGGCGGGCGACTACGCCGGCTGGCTGGCCATGGCGCGCGATCTGGTGCCGGCCGGGGCGCATGAGGCGGTGTTCGAGGGCACGGCGCGGCGCTTCTATCGTCTTTAAAGAACTTCCTCCACCAGCCGGGCACCCCACTCGCCCAGACGCTCGTCCAGGCCGCGATGGCGCCAGGCCTCGGGTTCTATGGCGCGGGCGTGGGTCAGGTCATGCTGGAACATGGCCTCCATCTCCTGTCCGAATCCGGCGCCCAGGACCACGGCGTTGATCTCGTTGTTGAAGGCCACGCTGCGCCAATCGAGGTTGGAGGAACCGACGGTTGACCAGTCGCCATCGATGACGGCGGTCTTGGCGTGCAGGATGGCGTCCGCGTACTCGTAAATGTGCACGCCGGCGGCCAGCAGATCGCTGTAATAGCCGCGCCCGGCCATGACCGACAGGGGGCTGTCGCTGGGCCCCGGCACCAGCACCGTGACGTCCACACCCCGCCCCGCCGCCTGGATCAACGCCCGCGCCAAGTCCGGCGTCGGCACGAAATAACCGGTGGTGAGGTGGATGGACCTGCGCGCCAACGTGATGGCCACCAGCAGGCTGCGGTAGATCAGTGGCCGCCCCTCCGTCGGCGCTCCGCTCAAGGCCTGCAGGACGATGTCGCCCGGCCGGGTGCGCGGGGTTGGCGGCGGCGTGTTCAGGGCCGGGGCGGTGTCGGGCCCCTGGGCCTGGCGCTGCTGTTCCCAGGTGTCCGCGTACAGGCGCTGGAACTCCGCCACCACCGGGCCGGCGATGCGCACGTCGGTATCGCGCCAGGGGCGCTGTTCCGGGTCCTGGTTCTCCGCCCCCGCGCCGACGTGATGGCGGCGGTCGTAAACCTCGCTGATGTTCACGCCACCCACGATGGCGACGGCGTCGTCCACGATCAGCAGCTTGCGATGGTCGCGGCGGTTGACATCCAGGGTCAGCAGCGTGCCGGGATCGACCGGGTTGAAGACCAGCAGGTTCACCCCACCCTGGCGCAGGCGCTCGAACACCTCCTTGGGCGTGTCCTGCGAGCCCCAGGCGTCGTAGATCAGGTTGACCTCAACCCCCTGCGCCCGCTTGGCCACCAGCCGTTCGGCGAAGCGGGAGCCCTCGACCCCGTCGAACTCATAGCTTTCCATGTCGATGCGGATGCGGGCGCCGTCTATGGCGGCGTCCATGGCGGCATAGGTCTCGGTGCCGCTGCGCAGCAGGGTGACGCTGTTGCCGCCGACGAAGGGCGCGCCGCCGATGATCTCCCCCTGCCGGCGCAGCAGATCCAGCCGGCTGGTCGCGTCCGCCGTGGCCAGCGCCCGGGCGATGTCGGGATCGGCCGAGGGCAGCGTGGCGCAGCCGGCGAGGCAGCCAACCAGGGCAAAGGCGATAAGGGCGGGTTTGACGAAGCTGAGGCGGGGCGGCATGGCCGGATCGTGCCACCGCCGCCGCCGGCCGGCCATTGCGACCAGCGGCGGAACAGGGCCCGATTTCCGGCTTAGATAGGCGTACTACCAGTGGCGGAGGCCAGCGCATGCCGGCGCCCGGCGAGTGAGGGCCATTTGATGAACTTCTCAGGCCGTCCAGCCACCGTCGATGACGTGGATGGCACCGGTGGTGAAGGAGGAGGCGTCGCTGGCGAGGTAGAGCGCCAGTTCCGCGATCTCCTCCGCCCGGCCCAGGCGGCCCATGGGCTGGCGGGCGACGAAGGCGGCCTGTGCGGCGGCATAATCGCCGGTGGCGGCCAGGCGTTCATCCAGCGAGGGGGTGTGCACCGTGCCGGGGCAGATGGCGTTGCAACGCACGCCCCGGCCCACGAAGTCGGCCGCGACGGCCTTGGTCAGGCCGATGACGGCGGCTTTGGTGGCGCCATAGGCGAAGCGGTTGGGTACGCCCTTGATGGAACTGGCGACCGACGACATGTTGACGATGCTGCCCCTGCCCGCCTCGAGCATGCCGGGCAGGAAGGCGCGGATGGTGCGGTACATGGCGCTGACGTTCAGGTCCCAGGAAAAGTCCCAGGCGGCCGCGTCGCACTCCAGAATGGTGCCGGCATGGACGAAGCCGGCGCAGTTGAACAACACGTCGATGGGCCCGACCTCCGCCGCTATGGCGGCCACGTCCGCGTCGCTGCGCACGTCCAGCCGATGGGGACGGCAGCCCGCCATCTCGGCCAGCTTGTCGGTGTTGATGTCGGTGGCGTGGACGGTGGCGCCCTCACGCGCGAACAATTCCGCCGCCGCGCGGCCGATGCCTTGCGCCGCCGCCGTCACCAGCGCCGTTTTGCCTTCGAGACGTCCCATAGTAATCTCCCTTAAGCGGCCCGCGTGGGCAGGCAGGCGGGGCCCACCGGCTCGAACGATTTGTAGGTCAGGATGAATTCCTGGTGGCCCAGGGCCTCGGACACGGTGCGCTCGCCCGCCGCCGCCGCCTCGACCAGGCCCAGGATCTCGGCCCCCACCTCATCCAGCGTGGCCTTGCCCTCCAGGATGCGGCCGGCGTTCACGTCCATATCCTCCGACAGGCGGGCGTAGGTCTCCGGGTTGGCGCAGACCTTGATGACGGGGGAGATGGCGGAACCGACGACCGAGCCGCGTCCGGTGGTGAATAGGATCACGTGGCTGCCCGACGCGATCAGTTCCACGATCTCCGCGTTGTCGGAAATGTTGGGGAAGCCGAAGCGCGGTTCCCCATCCGGTACCACGTCCATCAGGTACAGGCCGCCCGTGGGCGGGATGTCGCCCGGCTTGATCAGGCCGCTGATGGGGGAGGAGCCGGACTTGGAATAGGCGCCCATGGACTTTTCCTCCTGGGTGGTCAGGCCGCCCTCGGCGTTGCCGGGGGCGAAACTGCCGAAGCCCATGATGGTGTAGTAGCGCTCCGCCTTCTGCACGCAGGCCTCGATCTCCGCCCCCAGTTCCGGCGTCACGGCGCGGTCGGACATGATGCGCTCACAGCCCACCAGTTCGCCCGTCTCCTCGAAGATGCAGGTGGCGCCGGCCTCGACCAGCCAGTCGAAGCAGCGGCCCACGGCCGGGTTGGCGGTGATGCCGCTGGTGCCGTCGGACCCGCCGCAGATGGTGCCCACCACCAGCTCATGCCGGGCCATGGGCACCACCGGGGTCTGGCCGGCGATGGCCTTCAGGCGGGCCACCGCGGCGCGCCCGGCCTCGATGGTGGCCTTGGTGCCGCCGGCCTGCTGGATGACCAGGGTTTCCACCGGCCGGCCGCTGGCCGCCACCGCCTGGCGCAGCGCCTCGCGGTTGAAGCTCTCGCACCCCAGGGACAGCAGCAGCACGCCACCCACGTTGGGGTGGGTGCACAGCTTGCTCATGATCTGGAAGGCGTAGCTGTTGGGATAGCAGCCGGGGAAGCCGATCAGCTGCACGTCCATGTCATCGCTGAGGGTGACGATGCGGCGGGCCACATGGTGGGCGCATTCCACCAGATAGGCCACGACCACGACGTTGCGGATGCCCTTGCGGCCATCGCTTCTCAAGAAACCGCGCATTTCAATGGCCTCCAACGACTTGCCGGGTATGGCTAGCGATGTAGTCGCTTTTCATGTTGTGCATGTGGACATGGCCGCCGATATCCACCGCGGCGGTCATGGAGCCGATGGGCGCACCGTATTTCAGCACCTTGTCCCCTGGCGCCAGGGCGCGGCGGGCCAGCTTGTGGCCCACGGTCACGTCCTGGACGGCGGTGACAGGGGCGCCATCGATGTCCAGGGCGTCGCCGGCGCGGATGGCGGCGCGGACGACCAGCACGTTGTCATCCGGATGCAGCAGGATGAGGGGGGAGATGGGCGTGCTCATGCGGCCTTCGTCGCGTTGGGGGTGGGAACGGGGGCGTCCGGGTGCAGCAAGCCGTCGGCGCGTAGGGCCCGCCACAACTCCGGCGGAATGACGGTGTCCATCAAGGCCCGGGTTTGGGCCACCTGCGCCGCGTCCGCCATGCCGGGGATGACGCTGGCCACCACCGGATGGGCCAGGGGAAACTGCAAGGCGGCGGCGGCCAGGGGCACGTCGAAGCGGTCGCAGGCCGCCTCCAGCCGGCGCACGCGGTCGATGACGGGGGCCGGCGCCGGTTCATAATTGTAGTACAGCGGCGCGGCGCCCCGGGTACCGTTCACCAGGATGCCGGAATTGTAGGGGCCGCCGACGATGACCCTCACCCCGCGCGCGGCGCAGGCGGGGAAGAAGGCGTCCAGCGCCGTCTGCTCCAGCAGCGTGTAGCGGCCGGCCAACAGAACGACGTCGAAGTCGGCATGGCCCATCGCCTCCAGGCACACCTGCCACTCGTTGACGCCCAGGCCGATGGCGCTCACCGCCCCCTGCTCCCGCAACTCCCGCATCGCGCGGTAGCCGCCCTCCAGGAAACGGCGGAAATGCGTGGCGTGGCCGTCACCATGGGTCATGGTGCCCAGGTCATGGGCCAGCAGCAGGTCGATACGCTTCCGCCTCAGCCGCCGCCGGCTTTCGGCGTAGGACCGCATGACGCCGTCATAGCTGTAGTCGAACACCGGTTCATAGGGGGCGGCGTCGGCGAAGCCATGCCTCACCTGTCCCGCGCCGGCGCCGACCGGGACCAGCACGCGGCCCACCTTGGTGGAAACCAGCAGTTCCTCACCGGGGTCCAGCTCCGCCAGCGCGGCGCCCAGGCGGCTCTCGCTGAGGCCGAAGCCATAGTGCGGCGCGGTGTCGATATAGCGGATGCCGGAATCCACCGCCGCCGCGACGGCGGCGCGGGCCGCCCCTTCCTCCACCCGTTGGTACAGATTGCCAATGGCGGCCGCGCCGAAACCCAGCGGGGGCAAGGGCGGGCATGTCGGGGTGAAGGAAGAGGATGCGTCCATTGGGGCCTTCCCGGAGCGGGGCGACTTTCCATTCATATACGAAATCGCCTTCCGCATATAAAATCATCGTCCCCTTACCGTAAGTCAAGGCGCCTCACGCCATCTCTTGCCCGGCGGGCGCCCTGATGGCATAGCCGGAGAGCCGCTCCCCCAGCCCTCAGGTCCAGGCCGGATTATCCATGACCACCCTTCCCGATGATACCGTGCCCGACCTCGACGCCACCGACGGCTTGACCGGCGATGGCGCGGGGGACGCCGTGCGCAAGTACCGGGCGCCCGCCCTGGAGAAGGGTTTGGACATCCTGGAGTTGATGGCCAGTCACGGCGCGCCCATGACACCGTCGCAAATCTCCGCGCGGCTGGGCCGCTCGGTCAGCGAGTTGTTCCGCATGATCCAGGTGCTGGAGTTCCGGGGCTACATCGCGCCGGCGGCGACGGCCGATGGCTATGAGCTGACCAACAAGCTGTTCACCTTGGGCATGGCCCGGGCATCGGTGCGCACCCTGCTGGAGGCGGCCCTGCCCCGGATGCGCGAGCTGGCGCTGGCCATCGGCCAGTCCTGCCATTTGGCGGTGGCCTCGGACGACCAGATGGTGGTGGTGGCGCGCATCGAGAACCCTGGCCATCTGGGCTTCTCCGTCCGTCCCGGCTATCACCGCAGCCTGGTGGAGGCCACGTCCGGCATGGTGCTCTACGCCTTCCAGCCGCCGCACACCCAGGTCCTGTGGCGCGCCATGCTGGAACGCGCCGTGGGGCCGGACCGGGTGGCGCCATTCGTCGCCCGCGCCGACGCCGTGCGCACCCAGGGGTATGCCCAGGCCACCAGCGATTACGCCCTGGGTGTCACGGACCTGTCCGCCCCCGTCATCGGCGGCACCGGGGCGGCGGTGGCGGCCCTGACCGTGCCTTTCATGCAGCATACGCCCCTGGTCCGTTCCTTGGCGGAAGCCATAGGCATGGTGCAAGCCACCGCCCGGCAGATCGCCCAGGATCTCACGGAACGGGCCTGAACCGGCCCCGCGCGGATGGCCGGCATGCACGCGCCCAGGGCTGTGACACGCCCTTGGTTTATGCTAGACCCGGGCAACTTCCTTCCAAATAACACCCGCATGCCTTGAGGAATCGTTCGCCGTGACGTCGCAGCCGCCCCCCGCCCCCCACAGCCCCTACGTCCTGGTCCTGACCTGCCCCGACGTGAAGGGTGTGGTGGCCGCCGTCTCCAGCTATCTGGCCGACAATGACGCCTCGATCACCGAATCCAACCATTTCAACGACCAGCTGACCAACAGCTTCTCCATGCGCACGGCCTTCCGGCCGGACGGACCGGGCTTTCCCGACCTGGACAGCCTGCGCCAGGGCTTTCAGTTGATCGCCCGCCGCTTCCGCATGGACTGGCAGCTGGTGGATATGACGGTGAAGCCCAAGGTGGTGATCGCCGTGTCCAAGTTCGGCCATTGTCTGTACGACCTGCTGCACCGCGCCCGCTCCGGCTCCCTGCCCATCGACATCCCGGCCGTCATCTCCAACCACGACGACATGCGGTCCTTCGTGGAATGGAGCGGCGTTCCCTATCACCACCTGCCCGTCAAGGGGGACAAGGCGGCGCAGGAGGCCGCTTTCATGGACGTGGTGAACCAGGCCGGCGCCGATCTGGTGGTGCTGGCCCGCTACATGCAAATCCTGTCGGCCGACCTCTGTGGCCAGTTGGCGGGCCGCTGCATCAACATCCACCATTCCTTCCTGCCCAGCTTCAAGGGCGCCAAGCCCTATCACCAGGCCCATGCCCGTGGCGTGAAGCTGATCGGCGCCACCGCCCACTACGTGACGACCGACCTGGACGAAGGCCCCATCATCGAGCAAGGCATCGAGCGGGTGGACCACACCCAGACGCCGGAGGATCTGGTGGACATCGGCCGCGACATCGAGTGCGCCGTCCTGGCCCGCGCCGTCCGCTGGCACATTGAGCGCCGCATCCTGGTGACCGGGCAGAAGACCATCGTCTTCAGTTGAATAAAAAAGGCGGGACGGCCCTTCGGCTGTCCCGCCTATCGTCATTAAGCGCCGCTAGGGCCTAGCGCGGCGTCACGCCGGTGCTGGTCGACGTGCCGGTCGAGGCGTTCACCTTGGCCGAAGCGCCGCCGGCGGACACGCTGTCCTGAGTCTGCACCTTGGCATGATCGCCGGCGGACACGCCAGACTTGCCGGCCGAGACGCCGGCGCCGCCGGTGCTGCCGGTCGACATGTCGGCGGCGCCGTTCAGCGGCGTCGGAGCCTTCGTGGCGCCCACGGCCGTGGTGCTGGTACTGCCGGAAGTCTGGGTGGTACCGGCGGCGGTGCCATTGGTCACGCCCATCGCGCCGGCGGTGGTGCCGTTCTCCACGTCCTGGGTGGTGGCCGCGGCGCTGGCGGCGGTATTACCGGCGGCGTTGGCGTTCGCCTTGGCGGCATCGGTCGCGGTGTTGGCGCTGTTCTGCGCGGTCACGGCGGCGCTGTCCGTCACCCGGCCGGCGGTGGCGGCGGTGCCACTGGCGGCATGCGTGGCGGCCTGGGTGTTCAAGCCGGCCATCGCGTCCTGCCGGGCGCCCAGGTTGGCGCCGGCGGCGGTGGTCAGGGTGCTGTTGACGCCGCCGGTGACGGCACCGGTGGCATGGCCGCCGATCAACTGCGCGTTGGCGGCGCCGGCCAGCAGGGCGGCGACAGCCACGCCGCTCAGGAGAAGACGGGTATTCATGGTGTTCCTCCGTATCGCAGTGCGGCAAGCGCTTTCAAGTTTCCGCGCCTGCCCTTGCTACGGATGCCAGTTCATTACCCAATGATGGCGGTAATTTGGCAAGGAAATGGATTCAATATGCCTAGGTCTAAGGCCACAATGGCCAAACATTTAAAATATTGGTCGTTCAATTGAAGATGAAAATAGCACCATAAACTATCCCAACGTTTCCTGAGTTTACGCGAGTTTTTTCAATAGCATATCCATAAGAAAGGGCGGGACGTCCCGGGGACATCCCGCCCTGCGTTCACCGACCGCAAGGATCGGTGGATACCAGCGGCGCTTAGCGCGGCGTGCTGGTGGTGGTGGTCGTGGTGCTGGTGTTGCCGTACCCGTCCGTCTGGGTCGCCTGGCGTTCCACCACGCTGCCGTCCGGCGTCTCCACCTTGCTGTGGCTGCGCGTGGTCTTGGTGCCATCCGGGTAGGTCGTGGTCGTGGTGCGGGACTTGGTGACGCGATCGTCATCCGAGCCGGTGACCGAGCTGTAGGAGGTTTCGGTCGACTGGGTGCTGCCGGGCGCCATCATGTCGGGCGCGGGCGGCTGCACCGTGGTGGTTTCGGTGGTGGTGGTGCGAGACTGGGCCACCGGCGCCGCGCTGGTGGTGACGGTGCGGGTCGTGGTCGTTTCGGACTGGGCGCAGGCCGCGCTGGCCAGCAGACTGGCCAGGGCCGCGCCGCTCAGAAGAAGACGGGTGTTCATGATTATTCCTCCATTGAGTCGTGGCGGGTGTCATCCATTGAAGTCATCGCGCCCGCCTTGCTACGGATTCAAAATTTATCTTTGAATATGGCTGGATTTCGGCAGATCGAGGGAATAAATTTGCCAGAATACTATCAAAATCAACGTATATTGGGAGTATATTTTCAATATAAACAAATAAAGAAAGGCAGAATGTCCCGCCGGGACATCCCACCCTTCTTTATTCAGCGCGCTATCCTGGGACGCTATTACGGGTGCAGGCCGCACCCCATTAGGCGTCAGCGCGGCGTGCTGGTCGTCGTGGAGGTGCTGGTGGAATTACCGTAGCCATCGGTCTGGGTCGATTGATGTTCCACGGTGCTGCCGTCCGGGGTTTCCACCTTGCTCTTGCTGCGCGTGGACTTGCTGCCGTCCGGGTACGTGGTGGTGGTGGTCTTCGACTTGGCCGTGCGATCATCGTCGGAGCCGGACTGGGAGCTGTAGGTCTCCGTCGACTGGGTGGTGCCGGGCATGGCCGCATCCGGGGCCGGGGGCTGCTGCGTGGTGGTTTCCGTGGTGGTGGTGCGCGACTGGGCCGCCGGAACGGCGGTGGTCGTCGTGGTGCGCGAGGTGGTGGTTTCGGACTGGGCGCACGCCGCACCGGCCAGAAGGCTGGCGAAAGCCACGCTGCTCAGAAGAAGACGGGTATTCATGGTTATTCCTCCGTATCCGCGTACGGCGGGCATCACATGAAACGATGCGCCTGCCTGTTACCGACCAGAGTTCAACCCCGTAATATGGCCGGAATTTGGCAATAATCGCAGCTCTATATGCTTAATCCCTTCGCGGCGCATGGGTATTTTAAAATGGATAGGGGAATCGATGGGCGGCATATACTCGCCGTGCCGCCCAAACGAAGAATTGATCACTTAGCCTTCAGGGATAGACGGCGGTCAGCCATTCGGCCAAAAGCGCGGGCTTTTCCTGGCCTTCGATTTCAATGATGACGGTGCGGGTCAACAACCAGCCACCGCCCTTTTCCTCAACCGACTCAAGGGTCTGGCGGCTGCGCAGGCGCGACCCGGCCGGCACCGGCGCCAGGAAGCGGATTTTGTTGAAGCCATAGTTCACGCCCTTGCCGGCGTCACGCACCTCCAGCGTCTGGTAGCTGAAGGCAGCCAGAAGCGACAGGGTGAGGAAACCATGGGCGATGGTTCCCCCCAGCGCCGCCGTGGCGCGTGGCACGTCGACATGGATCCACTGATGGTCGCCGGTGGCGTCGGCGAAACCGTTGATGCGGTCCTGATCCACCACCACCCAGTCGGAGTAACCCAGATCCCGCCCCACCAGGGCGGGCAGGTCGGCCATGTCCACTGTCAGCATTCCTTGCGTCCTCCGCGTTATTGGCCACGTTATTGGCGCCCCCGAAGGTTTGCCCGTATCACGGGGGCGGCGCGTGGGCGGCAGGATGCCAAATTGGCGGGGCAAGGGCACGGACTATGCAATTCCCCACGCGCACCATTCGCCTACCATGCGCGTCTTGCTTCCCTGTGGCCCCGCCCTTGGCCCGCCCTGACCAACGGACCATCCATGACCGCCACCGCCGTGCCCGACGATATCGCCCCGGACGAGCGGGAGCCCGGCCGGTCGGTATGGGCTGAGTTCCGCCGGGGCCTTGCCGCCATGGCGCCCATCCTGCTGGGCGTGGCGCCCTTCGCCCTGGTGCTGGGCTCCCAGGCCGCGATGAAGGGCCTGAGCCCGCTGGAAGTGGCGCTGATGTGCGGCCTGAACTTCGCCGGCGGGTCGGAGTTCGTGGCCATCGAGCTGTGGCGCAGCCCGCCGCAGATCGCGCTGATCGCCGGCATGACCCTGCTGGTCAACTGCCGCCACCTGCTGATGGGGGCGTCCTTCGCCCCCCATCTGCGGCGCCTGCGCCCCTGGCAGGCGGCCCTGGTGCTGTTCGTCATGGCGGATGAGACCTGGGCCCTGGGCATGGACGACGCCCGCCGCCGCATGGCCGTCACCGGCCGGCCGGGCATCAGCCTGCCCTACTACGCCGGCCTGGCCGTTTCCCTCTACGTCGCCTGGGTGGCGGTCACGGTGCTGGGTGCCGTGGTGGGCCCGGTGCTGGGCGACCCGCACGCCTATGGCTTCGACATGGCCTTCACCGCCGTCTTCCTGGTGCTGATCCGGGGCATGTGGAAGGGCTGGCGCCGCGCCCTGCCCTGGCCGGTCAGCCTGGGCGTGGCCGCCCTGACCCATCTGGCGGTGCCCGGCGCCTGGTATGTGCCGGCCGGCACGCTGGCCGGCCTGGCCGTCGCCTATTTCGTCGCCGGCACCGAAACGCCGGAGGCCGCGCCGTGAACGATTTCTCCCGCTATGTCGCCTTGGATGTCCCGTCGCTGCTGGCCATCCTGTCCATGATGGCGGTGACGTACGCCACCCGCGTCACAGGGTACCTGGTGCTGCGCAAGCGCGCTCTCAGCCCCCGCGCCACCGCGGTGCTGGAGGCGGTGCCGGGCGCCGTGCTGATCTCCGTCATCGCCCCGGCCTTCACCACCACCAATCCGGCGGACTTGCTGGGCCTGGCGGTGACCTTGGCCATGGCCTGCCGCTTCTCCATGCTGCCCACCGTCATCGTCGGCGTGGCGGCCACCGCCCTGTTGCGCCACCTGCTTTGACATGTTGCGCGGGGCGCGGTTGATCCGCGCCCCGGTCCTTGGCATCCTTTTCCGCCACGATATCCGAGGCCACGATATCCGGGGCCACGGCATTCAGGGGGAAAGGCATCATGATCGAACTCGTCATCGACCAGCGGCGGCGTGATTTGGGCGGGTTCGAGGTCGGGCGCATCCTGCCCGTGGCCCAGCGCCGCCATGTCGGCCCCTTCGTCTTCTTCGACCACATGGGCCCGGTGGACTTCCCGAAGGGCATCCCGCTGGAGCGGGACGTGCGCCCGCACCCGCACATCGGCCTGTCCACCGTCACATACCTGTTCGATGGTGAGATCATGCACCGCGACAGCGTCGGCTCCGAACAGGCCATACGGCCGGGCGAAGTCAACTGGATGACCGCCGGCAGCGGCATCACCCATTCCGAACGCTTCGAGAAGGCGCGGGCCGAGGGCGGCGCCCTGCACGGCATCCAGGCCTGGGTGGCCCTGCCCGAGGCGGACGAGGAGACCGCCCCCAGCTTCCACCACCACGGCGTGGATGACCTGCCGACCTATGAGCATGGCGGCCTGTGGGCCCGGCTGGTGGCGGGTGAGGCCTTCGGCGCCAAGGCCAAGGTCAAGACCCACTCCCCCCTGTTCTACGTGCACTGGGTGCTGCAGCCCGGCACCAAGGCGCAGCTGCCGGCCGAGTATCCGGAGCGCGCGGCCTATGTCGCCGTCGGCTCGGTGGAGGTGGACGGCAGGACGGTGGAGGCCGGCCACATGCTGGTGTTCACCCCCGGCCAACCGGTGCTGTTCACCGCCGTCACCCCCGCCGTGGTCATGCTGCTGGGCGGCGAGCCGCTGGGCGACCGCTACATCGACTGGAACTTCGTCTCCTCCCGCAAGGAGCGGATCGAGCAGGCCAAGGCCGACTGGCGTGCCGGCCGCATGAAGCTGCCGGATCTGGACGACAAGGAATTCATTCCGCTGCCGGGGTGAGCCGGTGTCTGATGGCTTCACAAGCGCGCAGCGCTGACGACGATGCCGTCCTCATCGGCGTAGAGCCAGGCGCCGGGCGTGAACTGCGCGCCGCCGAACGACAGCGGCGCGTCCACCTGGCCGGCGCCGGTCTTGGCGCTTTTCTTCGGGTTGGTGCCCAGCGCCTTGATGCCCAGGTCGATATGGGCCAGGGCTACGCTGTCACGCACGGCGCCCCACAGCACCAGGCCGGCCCAGCCGTGCTTGAACGCCAGGCCGGCGATGACGTCGCCCACCAGGGCGGTCCGCAGCGAGCCGTGGCCGTCCACCACCAGCACGGCGCCCTCGCCCGCCTCGGACAGCGTGTGCTTCAGCAGGGCGTTGTCCTCATGGCAGCGCACGGTGCGGATGGGCCCGTGGAAGGACGCCCGCGCCCCGAAGGAGCGGAACTGGATCTCACAGCTTTGCAGGCTGTCCTCATAGGCATCGACCAAGTCGGCGGTGCGATGGGTCATGCCGCCCCTCCCTTCCCTGCCAAGGTTTCGTTCCATTCTAACGCATTTCGCCCGGCACGGCAGCGGTGAGGATGGTACCGCCACCACACTCTTAAGTGACTACAAGTAAGTGACTACAAGGATGTGTATACTTCCGTGAGAAGATCCGGCGCCGGGTTGGGGACAAAGAGCCGGCGCCGGACCAGGAACTGTGGGGAAATCCTGTGGCTTATTCCGTCTATGTCTTGGTGGTGCTGGTGCTGGCCTATGTGCTGGCCTTCATAGACCGCCAGATCCTGACCCTGCTGGCGGTGCCGATGAAGGCAGATCTGGGCTTGAGCGACCTGCAGCTCAGTCTGCTGCAGGGCCTGTCCTTCGCCCTGTTCCTGGCCGTTGGCGGCCTGCCCATTGGCCGCCTGGTCGATCGGCGTCGGCGCACGGCGGTGCTGGCCGCCGGCGTCGCGGCCTGGAGCCTGTTCACCGCCGCCTGCGGCCTGGCGCGGTCCTTCCCTGCCCTGTTCCTGGCCCGCGTGGGTGTGGGCTTTGGCGAGGCGGCCATGGTCCCGTCGGCCTACTCCCTGATCGGTGACCTGTTCCACGGCCGCCGGCTGGGCCTGGCCATCGGGCTGTATAACATGGGCCCCTATGTGGGGGCCGGGCTGGCCCTGATCCTGGGCGGGCTGGTGCTGCACCATCTGCCGCCAGACGTGGTGCTGCCCCTGCTGGGCGACCTGCGCGGCTGGCAGGTTGTGTTCCTAATGCTGGGGCCCATCGGCCTGCTGATGGCGCTGTGGGTCGCCAGCGTGCGGGAACCGGTGCGGACGGGGGCCGGGGCCCACACCGCGCCCGATTGGGCCGAGGTGCGGGCCTATTACCGCGCCCATGGCGTCAATGCCCTGCTGGTCAACCTGGCCGGCACCTTCGCCGCCATGGCGCTGTACAGCCTGGGCGCCTGGCTGCCCCATCTGCTGGCCCGCATCCATCACATGAAGCCGCTGGATATCGGCCAGGGCATGGGCTGGCGCCTGATGGTGTTCGGCGCCGGTGGCGCCTTGCTGGCCGGCATCCTGGGCGATCTACTGCGCCGCCGGGGCCTGGCCCAGGGGCGCCTGGCCGTGATGGTCATGGGCGCCGGCGCGTCCTGCCTGCTGCTCTATCCCGCCCTGCGCGCGCCGGACGGCGACGGCGCGCTGGCGTGGTTGGGGCCCTTGATCGGCTGCATGACGCTGGCCATCGGCTCCAGCCCCCCGGCCTTGCAGGAGATCACCCCCAACCGCCTGCGTGGCTTTCAGCATGCCGTGGCGGCACTGATCGCCACCCTGCTGGGCCTGGGCGCGGGCCCGTCGGTGGTGGCCCTGGTGACGGACAAGGTGCTGCGCGACGAAAGCCGGCTGGATATGTCCCTGCTGCTGACCGTGCCCGCCATGCTGGGCGCCTGCATCCTGCTGGCGCTGGTCGTGTGCCGCCGCTACGCCGCCAGCTTGGCGGCCATGGCGCCGGCGGCTGAACCGGTGCCGACGGCCGGCCCTTCCCTTTCGGGGGCAGGCGGAAGCGCCACAACCTGAGCAATCTATTTTTGTGGGAAGCTCACGCAAAACGATGTATTAGGAGGAACATCGTCTATGCGCGCGTAGGTTGTCGCGCCAGCCCTGGAGAAGAGCATGTACAACACCGCCACCTTCCCCGTGCCGGACGGCACCACCATCAAGATCAACGGTTTCACCAACTCCGCCTACTGGGCCCAGCGCATCGTGGTCGAGGTCACGGGCCAGGCGCCCATCACCTGGAACGGCACCGGCGCCCAGGACAACAAGCTGGTGGGCCAGGTGGTGATCCCGCCCGGCAACGGCCGCCAGGTCAGCATCACCATGTCCTATGATCCGGGCGGCGGCTTCGCCCCCTCCACCGTGGTGAAGATCCCCTTCGACGATCCCAGCCTGACCGGCTTCGTCATCGGCGGCCAGGACGCCGGTGGCCGCCCCAATGGCCCGGCCAGCTGGAACACGGTGGCCTTCGTCTACTGGGCCAAGGGCTACTGAGCCCCGGAGGCACAGGAGCCCCAAAGGCTGGCAGTCAGTAAAAAGCCCCGGATGGCGGACCATCCGGGGCTTCGTCCATGCGCCCGCCCTCACCTGCCGGGCGCCGTTCTCAGGCCGCTTCGCGGTTCTGCGCCAGGCGGTCCAGCAGGGCGTCCTGCTGATCGATCAGTTCCTGGGGCGTGTCGCCGCCGAAACGGCCGAACAGTTCGGACTGATCGCGCAGTTCCGTCTCGGCCTCCACCTCGTCCACCGCCATGACGGCGTCGAACTGGTCGCGACCGAAGTCCAGGCCGGTCCAGGTCAGATCCTCATAGCGCGGCGTCAGGCCGAACAGGTTCTCTTCCGTCTGCGGGCTGCGGCCACGCACACGGTCCACGATCCACTTCAGCACGCGCATGTTGTCGCCGAAGCCCGGCCAGGCGAACTTGCCGTCCTGGTCCTTGCGGAACCAGTTGACGCGGTAGATGCGCGGCAGGTCGTTGATCTTGTTGCCCATGTCCAGCCAGTGGCGCCAGTACTCCGCCATGTTGTAGCCGCAGAACGGCAGCATGGCGAAGGGATCGCGGCGGATGGCGGCCTGGCCCACGGCGGCGGCGGTCGCCTCCGAGCCCAGGGTGGCCGCCCAGTACACGCCCTCGTTCCAGCCGCGGGTTTCGAACACCAGCGGGAAGGTGCGCGACAGGCGGCCGCCGAAGATGAAGGCGCTGATGGGCACGCCGGCGGGATCTTCCCAGGCCGGGTCGATGCTGGGGCACTGGCTGGCCGGGGCGGTGAAGCGGGCGTTGGGGTGCGCCGCCTTGCGGCCGCTGGCGGGCGTCCAGTCCTTGCCCTCCCAGTCGATCAGGTGGGCCGGCGGCGTCTCGGTCAGGCCCTCCCACCACACATCGCCGTCATCGGTCAGGGCGCAGTTGGTGAAGATGACATTAGCGTGCAGGGTCAGCAGGGCGTTGGGGTTGGACTTCAGGCTGGTGCCCGGCGCCACGCCGAAGAAGCCCGCCTCCGGGTTGATGGCACGCAGGGTGCCGTCCGGCGACGGCTTGATCCAGGCGATGTCGTCGCCGATGGTGCGTACCTTCCAGCCGTCGAAGGCGGCCGGCGGCACCATCATAGCGAAGTTGGTCTTGCCGCACGCCGAGGGGAAGGCGGCGGCGACGTAGGTCTTCTCGCCCTCCGGGCTTTCCACGCCCAGGATCAGCATGTGCTCAGCCAGCCAGCCCTCCTCGCGCCCCAGGGATGACGCGATGCGCAGCGCGAAGCACTTCTTGCCCAGCAGGGCGTTGCCGCCATAGCCGGAGCCGAAGCTGATGATCTCATGCGTCTCGGGGAAGTGGACGATGTACTTGTGCTTGGCATTGCAGGGCCAGGCCACGTCCTTCTGGCCGGCCGTCAGGGGGGCGCCCACGGAATGCAGGCACTTCACGAAGTCGCCATCGCCCAGCTGGCGCAGCACCGCCTCGCCCATGCGGGTCATGATGCGCATGTTCACGGCGACATAAGGGCTGTCGGACAGCTGCACGCCGATGTGAGAGATGGGGGAACCGAGGGGCCCCATGCTGAAGGGCACCACGTAGAGGGTGCGGCCGCGCATGCTGCCCTTGAACAGGCCCCGCAGCGTCTGGCGCATCTCATCCGGATCGGCCCAGTTGTTGGTCGGGCCGGCCTCTTCCGCCGTCGGGGTGCAGATGAAGGTGCGATCCTCCACCCGGGCGACGTCGCCGGCGTCGGACCGGCAGAGGAAGGAATTGGCCCGCTTGGCCGGGTTCAGGCGGATGAAGGTGCCCTGGGCCACCATCTCTTCGCACAGCCGGTCATATTCCTCCTGGCTGCCGTCGCACCAATGGACGGCCGCCGGCTGGCAATGGGCGACGACCTCGTCAACCCAGTCCAGCAGGGCCTGGTTGGTGGTGGGCGCGCCGGTGAGGGACGTCGTGACGGTGCTGCTCATGGAAATATTCTACCTTTCGATCCGCGAAACCGCTGGCGGGTGGCCCGGCGCCGTCCCGGCCTGCCTGGCCCGGGGAGGTGCGCCGGCCGTCGACGGAAGCGCTGGATGTGCGGCATCGTTCCTTGAGGGCCGGCGGGGCGTGGGCACAGCCGACGGCAAACGATGCCGCGCCGCTTCCATCGGCGCAGACGGTCATGATGGGTATGGGGCGTTCAAGGGCGCGATGGCCGACCGTTGACAGGTCAACTATATGCGCATGCCTCCCTGGCACCGGACAGGCCGGGTGCGGCAGGGCGCTCGCCCCGCGAACGGGATCGTCGATGGATTCCGTGGGTGAAGGTCATTGTGCGCTACTCCCCGAAGTTGAGTACGGGTGGGCCGGTCTTTGCCGCCAGCTCCACCCTCAAAATATGGCCGGCCCTGTCGCCGGGCGCGTGCCTGCTCCATCTTCTACCGCCCCGCCACCGGATGTCCAGTGGCTTGGCTGTGTCAACGGCGGCCGGCCTGGTCCGGAACGTCGGACGCCTTCATCCAAGGTATTAACATCATGGCGTATCCGCCAGCATCCGCGCGGTCGACGGGTCACGCCGGTAAACCATGAGGACGGACAGCAAGCCGCACAGCGCGGCGGCGGCCATCCACAGGCCGGGTGCCGCCTTGTCGTCCGTCAGGTCGATCAGCCAAGTCGAGACCAGCGGCGTGAAGCCGCCGAACAGCGCCGTGGCCAGGCTGTAGGCCAGGGAGAATCCGACCGTCCGCACCTCCGGGGGCATCACCTCCGTCAGGGTCACCAGGGCCGCCGCGTTGTAGCTGGCGTACAGGAAGGACAGCCACAGCTCAGCCACCAGCATGGTGCCGAAGCTGACATCATGAACCAGCCAGCTCAGCATCGGATAGGCCGTCAGCATGGCCAGTAGGGTGAAGGCCGTCAGCAGGGGCCGGCGGCCCACCTTGTCGGACAGCGCCCCCATCACCGGCAGCCAGATGAAATTGGACAGGCCGACGCAAAAGGTGAGCAGCAGGCTTTGCCCGGCATCGAGCTTCAGCACGCTTTTGCCATAGGTCGGCGCGTAGACGGTGATGAGGTAGAAGGACACCGTCGTCATCACCACCATCATCATGCCGGCCAGCACCAGCCGCCAGTTCGCGGCGATGGACCGGACGATTTCCCGGAAGGTGGGGCGATGCCGCCGGTGCTGGAATTCCGCCGTCTCCTCCAGCGAGCGGCGGATGACGAAGATCACCGGCACGATCAGGCAGCCGATGAAGAAGGGGATGCGCCAAGCCCAGTCGTGGATTTGCTGCGGCGTCAAAATCCGGCTCAAGCCATAGCCGATGAGGGCGGCGGCCATGATGGCCGCTTGCTGGCTGGCGGATTGCCAGCTGACGTAAAAGCCCTTGCGACCCGGCGTGGCCATTTCCGACAGGTAGACCGAGACGCCGCCCATCTCCACCCCGGCGGAAAAGCCCTGCAACAGGCGACCGATCAGCACCAGGGCGGGGGCCAGCAGCCCGATGCTGGCGTACCCGGGCACGAAGGCGATCAGCACCGTGCCCAGCGCCATGATGGCCAGGGTCAGCACCAGACCCTTGCGGCGCCCGATCCTGTCGATATAGCTGCCCAGGATGACGGCGCCGACCGGCCGCATCAGGAATCCGGCGCCGAAGGTGGCGAAGGTCAGCATCAGCGACGCGGTGTCGTCGCCGCTGGGGAAGAAGGTGCTGGCGATGTAGGGCGCGTAGAAACCGTAGAGGAAGAAATCGAACATCTCCAGGAAGTTGCCACTTGTCACACGCAGCACCGTGGCCAGCCTGGACGGCTGCTTGGCATTGGAACTCGGCATAGGGGGCGATCCTCAGCGGGGGGCTGCGGGGGCGGGCACCAGCCCGGATTTGATGATCAGCGACGCCGCGTCGGGCGAGGACAGGAACGCGATCAAGTCCTCGGCCGCCCGCGTCTCCCGCGTTCCGGCGACAATGCCGATGGAAAACGGCGTCACCTTCTGCGCCTCGTCAGGCAGGGGGCCAACGATGTCGATGCCAGACAGCGGCAACAATTCGCTGATCTGCTGGAAACCGATCTCCGCCTCGCCGCGCGCGACCACGGCGCCGACCGGTTCCGCCGGGATCATGCGCGCCTTGTCCTTCATGGCGTCGGCGATGCCCAGGCGCTGGAACAGGAGCGTGGACAGGAAAACGCCGCTGGCGCTGTCCGAATAGGCGACCGACTTGGCGTCCAGCAGCACCTTCTTCAAAGCGGCGACGGTGGAGATGTCCGGATGGGGGGCGCCGGCCTTCACGGCCAAGCCGATCTTGGACAGGGCCAGGACCCTGTGGTCCAGATCCATCACCTGCCCGGCCCGCACCAGCGTCTCAAGGCTGTCCCCCACCATGATGACGACATCGATATCCTGATGGTGCCGCAGCCGATTGGGGATGGCCTCCGGCGTGTCGCCCATGGACGGGCCCCACACGGACACCAGCGTATGCCCGGTGCGTTTCTCGAACTCGGGCGCCAGCGCCTTGTACGCGGCGGCGAAGCCCCCCGAACTGGCGACGTGCAGTTCCGCGGCGCTGGCCGGCAGCGGCGACAGCGCCAGCAGCAGGGCGACCACGCGCGACATGACGCCGCCCGCGGAACGCGGGACACTTCCGGTCATCACCGTCTCCTCCGGTTTTTATGTCGCGGTCATTGTGGAACGCCGACGACCGAACATGAATTGCATTTATCTTCTCAATTAATAATGATGGCGCATCAATTGGAGCGCGCGGCATGCGGTTGGACTTTGAATTTGGGGAGGTGCTGGCCTTCGTCACGGTGGCGCAGACGTTGAACTTCCGCGCGGCGGCGGACAGGCTGCACCTATCCCAGCCGGCGCTGAGCCGGCGGGTGGAGAAGCTGGAGGCGGCGTTGGACATGCGCCTGCTGGAGCGGACGACGCGCAAGGTGGACTTGACGGAGGCTGGCCGCCAGTTCCTGAACCACGCCGTCGTCATCCTGGAAGAGCTGGAGCTCGCCCGGGCCAGCATGGTGGAACGCGCCAGCCGGGCCAAGCAACTGGTGACCGTGGCCTGCGTGCCGTCGGTGGCCAACCACGTGCTGCCCGACATTCTGCGTCTTTACGCCCAAACCCATCCGGGGGTGCGGATCCGCATCATCGATGAAAGCGCCGGCAAGGTGCTGGATGCCGTGATGGAGGGCGAGGCCGATATCGGGATCAGTTTCCTGGGCGCCCAGAACGCTGAGGTCGACTTCACCCCCATCCGCAGCGAACCCTATGTGCTGGCGGTGCGCCGCGACCATCCCCTGGCGGCGGCGACGGCGGCCCGCTGGGACGGCCTGGAGGCGGAACGGCTGATCGCCGTCTCATTGAACAGCGGCAACCGCATCCTGATTGAAAACGTGCTGGCCGGCCTGCCGCGGCGGCCGACCATCCATTACGAGGCCAACCACGTCGCCGGGGCGCTGGGCCTCGTGTCGGCCGGGCTGGGCGTGGCCGTGCTCCCCGCCCTGGCCCTGGCCAACAACGCCTATCCGGCGCTGGTGGGCATACCAATGCGCGACCCTGAGCTCAGCCGCACCCTGGGTTTGGTCACCCGCGCCGGGACCCGGCTGAGCCAGCCCGGGTCCGCGCTTCATGACCTGATCTTGCGTAAGATCGGCGAGTAGCCGCGCCTCAGCCCGCCTTGGCCAGCAGGGCGCGGCCGGCGCGGCTGGCGTTGGGGCGGCCGATGGCGTCTGAGATCCAGCCGCCGATGGCCGACAGCGCGTCCAGGTCCACGCCGGTGCACAGGCCCTGCCCTTCCAGCATGTAGACCACATCCTCCGTCGCCACGTTGCCGGTGGCCCCCTTGGCGTAAGGGCAGCCGCCCAGGCCCGCGACGGAGCTGTCGATGACCCGGATGCCCTCGTCCAGGCAGGCCAGCAGATTGGCCAGGGCCTGGCCGTAGGTGTCGTGGAAATGCGCGGCCAGCCGGGACACCGGGACCTCTTCGGCCACGCGGCGGACCAGGGCCGCCGCCTTGGCCGGCGTGCCCACGCCGATGGTGTCGCCCAGGGATATTTCGGCGCAGCCCAGGTCGACCAGGCGGGCCGAAACCTCCGCCACCTTGGCGGGGTCGATCGCGCCCTCGTAGGGGCAGCCCAGCACACAGGAGACGTAGCCGCGCACGGCGATGCCGTTGTCCCGCGCCAGGCGGGTCACGGGGGCGAAGCGGTCCAGGCTCTCGGCGATGGAACAGTTGATGTTGCGCTGGGAAAAGGCCTCCGACGCGGCGGCGAAGACGGCGATTTCCGTGACACCCGCCGCCAGGGCCTGGGCGAAGCCGCGCTCATTGGGCACCAGCACGGGATAGCCGACGCCCGGCCGCCGCTGGATGCGGGCCAGCACATCGGCCGTGTCCGCCATCTGCGGCACCCATTTGGGCGAGACGAACGCGCCCGCCTCCACCACCGGAAGCCCGGTGGCCGACAGGCGGTCGATCAGGGCGACCTTGGTGTCGGTGGGCACCAGCGCCGCCTCGTTCTGCAGGCCGTCGCGGGGGCCGACCTCGACGATGCGAATGGCCGAAGCGCTCATGCCTCATCCCCCTTCACGATGATCAGTTCGGCGCCGTCCGGCACCTGGTCGCCCACGGTGTAACGTACACTTTCCACCGTGCCCGGTCCTTGCGCCTTGATGGTGTGCTCCATCTTCATGGCCTCCAGCACCACCAGGCCCTGGCCCTTCTCCACCCGGTCGCCGGCCGCCACCAGCACGGCGATGACCTTGCCCGGCATGGGCGCCACCAGGCGCCCGCCGCCGCCGGCATCGACCACGCCCACGTCCAGCGGGTCGATCAGGGTCAAACGGTGGTGCCGGCCGGGGCGGAACAGGTCCAGCTCCCGCCCCCGGCGTGACCACCCGGCCGTCAGACGACGCCCGCCGACCTCGGCCACCAAGCGGCCTTCCCCATGAGCGTCATCGGCCTCAAAGCGGGCGTTACCCGCCAGTTCCTGGCCACTGGGCAGGGTGATGTCGAAGCCGCCATCGCGCCGGCGGCAGGCCCGCACCTCCTGCGGCTCGCCGCCCTCGCGCCCATCGGCGAAGGTCAGGACTTCCGCCACGGCGTCGTTCAGGCGCCAGCTGTCCGCCGTGGCCCAGGGGCTCCACGGGTTGTTGGTCCGGGCCGCGGCGGCCACCGTTTCCGCCTTGCGCTCCAGCAGCACGCCCAGGGCGGCCAACGCCAACACGTCATCGTCCGGCGCAGCCGGCGGGGGCAGCAGGTCGGCCTGGTACCGCTCGATGAAGCGGGTGTCCAGGTCCGCCGCCAGGAAGGCCGGATGACCGGCGATGGACGCCAGGAAGGGAATATTGGCGGCCAGGCCGCCCACTTCCGTCCCCGCCAGGGCCTGGCGCAGGCGCCGCACGGCGGCAGGGCGGTCCACATCCCACACGATCAGCTTGGCGATCATGGGGTCATAGTGGATGGAGATGACATCGCCCTGGCGCACGCCCGTATCCACGCGCACATGCCCGCCCGATGCCGGTCCGGCCGGGGGGAAGCGCAGGTGCGACAGGGTGCCGGTCTGCGGCAGGAAGCCCTTGTCCGGATCCTCGGCGTAGAGGCGCACCTCGATGGCGTGGCCGTTCACCGCCAGCTGGTCCTGGCTCAGCGGCAGGGCGCCGCCGGCCGCCACCCGCAGCTGCCATTCCACCAGGTCCTGGCCGGTGATGTACTCGGTCACCGGATGTTCCACCTGCAGGCGGGTGTTCATCTCCATGAAGTAGAAGCGGCCGTCGCCGCCCGTCTCCACCGGATCCAGCAGGAATTCCACCGTGCCGGCGCCGACATAGCCGATGGCCTTGGCCGCCGCCACGGCCGCCGCCCCCATCTCCTGCCGCAGCTCCAGCGGCAGGTTGGGCGCCGGCGCCTCCTCCACCACCTTCTGGTGGCGGCGCTGGATGGAACAGTCACGCTCGAACAGGTAGACGCAGTTGCCGTGGCTGTCCGCGAACACCTGGATTTCCACGTGGCGCGGACGGCCCAGGTATTTCTCGATCAGCACCCGGTCATTGCCGAAGGCGGCCTGCGCCTCGCGCTTGGCCGAGGCCAACTGTTCGTGGAAGTCCTCGGCCGAGGTGGCGACCTTCATGCCCTTGCCGCCGCCGCCGGCCGACGCCTTGATCAGCACGGGGAAGCCGATGCGGGCTGCCTCGGCCGCCAGCACGCCGCTGTTCTGCTCCTCCCCATGGTAGCCGGGCACCAGGGGCACGCCGGCGGTTTCCATCAGGGCCTTGGCCTCGGACTTGCCGCCCATGGCGCGGATGGCGCTGGCCGGCGGACCGACGAAGATCAGGCCGGCGGCGGCGCAGGCCTCGGCGAAGCCGGCGTTCTCCGACAGGAAGCCATAGCCCGGGTGGATGGCCTGGGCGCCGGTGCGGGCGGCCGCGTCCAGGATGGCGTCCATGCGCAGATAGCTGTCGCGGGCCGGCGCCGCGCCGATGCGCACCGCCTCGTCCGCCATGGCCACATGCAAGGCGCCCGCGTCGGCGTCGGAATAGACGGCGACGGTGCGGATGCCCAGGCGCCGGGCCGTGCGGATGACGCGGCAGGCGATTTCACCGCGGTTGGCGATCAGCAGCGTATCGATCATCATCACTTGTCCCCACCCTTTACCCAACTGGCCTTGCGCTTTTCCAGGAAGGCGGCGACACCCTCCCGCCCCTCGTCGCTGGCCCGGATGCGGGCGATGCGTTCCGCCGTGTCGCTGATCAGCGCGTCGGTCACCGGCCGGTTGGCGCAGTCGAACACCAGGGCCTTGGCGGCCATCTGGGCGTGCGGGCCGCCATCGCCCAGCCGCTTGACCAGCGTGGCCACGGCCTCGTCCAGCTGGTCGGCCGGCACCACCTGGTGCACCAGCCCCACCGCCTGGGCATCCGCCGCGCTGAACCGCTCGGCCGTCAGGAAATAGCGGCGGCAGGCGCGTTCCCCCATGGCGGCCACGACATAAGGGCCGATGGTGGCGGGGATCAGGCCCAGCTTGACCTCCGACAGGCAGAAGGTGGCGCCCTCGGCCGCGACGGCGATGTCACAGCAGGCCACCAGGCCGACGCCGCCGCCGAAGGCCGCGCCGTGGACCACCGCGATGGTGGGCTTAGGCGCCCGGTTCAGGGTGCGCAGCATGGTGGCCAGGCCCAGCGCGTCGGCGTGGTTCTGGTCGCGGCTATAGCCCGCCATGCGCCGCATCCAGTCCAGGTCCGCCCCGGCGGAAAAGCTGGGGCCATTGCCCTTCAGCAGGATGACGCGCACGTCCGGATCGGCGCCCAGCTGGTCGAACAACTGGGTCAGCTCGGCGATCACGCCCTCGTTGAACGCGTTATGCAGGGCCGGCCGGTCCAGGGTGACAGTGGCGACGCCGGCTTGATCCACTGTGGCAAGAACATCAGTCATGGTCTTGATCTCACATCCGGAAGACGCCATAGGTGGTGGGTTCCACCGGCGCGTTGAGGGCGGCGGAAAGGGACAGCGCCAACACCATGCGCGTCTCGGCGGGGTCGATGATGCCGTCGTCCCACAGGCGGGCGCTGGCGTAATAGGGATGGCCCTGGTGCTCGTACTGGGCGCGGATGGGGGCCTTGAACGCCTCCTCCTCCTCGGCGCCCCAGCTCTTGCCCTGGGCCTCCAGGCCATCGCGCTTCACGGTGGCCAGCACGCCGGCGGCCTGCTCCCCGCCCATGACGCTGATGCGGGCGTTGGGCCACATGTAGAGGAAGCGCGGGGAATAACCCCGGCCGCACATGCCGTAGTTGCCGGCGCCGAAGCTGCCGCCGATGATGACGGTGAACTTGGGCACCCGGGCGCAGGCCACCGCCGTCACCAGCTTGGCGCCGTCCTTGGCGATGCCGGCGTTCTCATACTTCTGCCCGACCATGAAGCCGGTGATGTTCTGCAGGAAGATCAGGGGAATCCCACGCTGATTGCACAGCTCGATGAAGTGCGCGCCCTTCAGCGCGCTTTCAGAGAACAGGATGCCGTTGTTGGCGATGATGCCGACGGGATAGCCCCACAGGTGGGCGAAGCCGCAGACCAGCGTGGTGCCGTACAGCTGCTTGAACTCATCGAACTCCGACCCGTCGACCAGGCGGGCGATGATCTCGCGCACGTCGAAGGGCTTGCGGCTGTGGGTGGGGATGATGCCGTAGATTTCCTCGGCGGCGTACTTGGGCGCCACCGGCTTGCGCAGGGCCAACGCCGGCACCTTCACCCGGTTCAAATTGCCGACGATGCGCCGGGCGATGGCCAGGGCGTGGGCGTCGTTCTGGGCCAGGTGGTCGGTGACGCCGCTGGTGCGGCTGTGCACGTCGGCGCCGCCCAGATCCTCGGCACTCACCACCTCACCCGTGGCCGCCTTCACCAGGGGCGGGCCGCCCAGGAAGATGGTGCCCTGGTTGCGGACGATGATGGATTCGTCCGCCATGGCCGGGACATAGGCGCCGCCGGCCGTGCAACTGCCCATGACCACGGCGATCTGGGGGATGCCCGCCGCCGACATGGTGGCCTGGTTGTAGAAGATGCGGCCGAAATGGTCGCGGTCGGGAAAGACCTCGTCCTGGTTCGGCAGGTTGGCGCCGCCGCTGTCCACCAAGTAGACGCAGGGCAGGTTGTTCTCCCGCGCGATCTCCTGCGCCCGCAGATGCTTCTTCACCGTCAGGGGGTAGTAGGTGCCGCCCTTGACCGTGGCGTCGTTGGCCACCACCACGCACTCGGTGCCCGAGACGCGGCCGATGCCGGTCAGGATGCCGGCCGCCGGCACCACGTCGTCATAGACGCCGTGGGCGGCCAGTTGCGAGAACTCCAGCCACGGGCTGCCCGGGTCCAGCAGGTGGCGCACCCGGTCGCGGGGCAGCAGCTTGCCGCGCGACAGGTGCTTGGCCCGCGCCTTCTCGCCCCCACCCTGCTTAATGCCGGTGACGGTGGTGTGCAGGTCGTCGACCAGGGCGCGCATGGCCGCGACATTGTCGGCGAAGGCGGCGGCGCGGGTGTCGATCTGGGAAATCAGCTGGGGCATGACGCGGGTGTTCCTCCCCCATTAACAGGGACGGGTTGTCAGGCAGAGGCGGATAGGTCAGGCGCGGAAGCCACCGATCAAGTGGCGCTTTCGCGGAACAGTTCCCGGCCGATCAGCATGCGGCGGATCTCCGACGTGCCGGCGCCGATCTCATACAGCTTGGCATCGCGCAGCAGGCGGCCGGTGGCGTATTCGTTGATGTAGCCGTTGCCGCCCAGGACCTGGATGGCGTCCAGCGCGCACTTGGTGGCGCTTTCGGCGGCCAGCAGGATGGCGCCCGCCGCGTCCTTGCGGGTGATCTTCTTGGCGTCGGCCGCGCGGCCCACGGCATAGACGTAGGCGCGGGCGGAGTTCAGGGCCACGTACATGTCCGCGACCTTGCCCTGGATGAACTGGAACTCGCCGATGGGCTGGCCGAACTGCTCCCGGTCATGGACGTAGGGCACGACCACGTCCAGGCAGGCCTGCATGATCCCCAGGGGGCCGGCGGCCAGCACGGCGCGCTCATAGTCCAGGCCGCTCATCAGCACGCGGACGCCGCCGCCCACCTGGCCCAGGATGTTCTCTTCCGGCACCTCGCAGTCCTCGAACACCAGCTCGCCGGTGTGGCTGCCGCGCATGCCCAGCTTGTCCAGCTTCTGCGCGCAGCTAAAGCCCTTGAAGCCCTTCTCGATCAGGAAGGCGGTGATGCCCTTGGGGCCCGCCGTCACGTCGGTCTTGGCATAGACCACCAGGGTGTCGGCGTCGGGGCCGTTGGTGATCCACATCTTGGTGCCATTCAGGACGTAGCGGTCGCCCCGGCGCTCGGCCTTCAGCTTCATGGACACGACGTCGGAACCGGCGCCGGGTTCGCTCATGGCCAGGGCGCCGACATGCTCGCCCGAGATCAGCTTGGGCAGGTAGCGCCGCTTCTGCTCCACGGAGCCGTTCAGGCGGATCTGGTTGACGCACAGGTTGGAATGGGCGCCATAGCTGAGGCCCACGGAGGCGGAGGCGCGGCTGATCTCCTCCATCGCCACCATGTGCTCGACATAGCCCATGGCCGCCCCGCCGTACTCCTCCTCCGCCGTCACGCCCAGCACGCCCAGATCGCCCAGCTTGCGCCACAGGTCCATGGGGAACTGATCGGTGCGGTCGATCTCCGCCGCGCGCGGGGCGATCTCCGCCGCCGAGAAGGACGCCACGGCGTCGCGCAGCATGTCGGCGGTTTCGCCAAGGCCAAAATCCATGGTGGGGAACGCGGCGGAGATCGACATGGCGGGCTTGTCCTCCCTAGGGGAATGTGAGATTGCTTATTTACAAACGGTCATACGTTTCTTTCGAGCGGGCCGCAAGGGTGATTTAGGGACCAAATGGGGCGTGATCTTGACGGCCGCCAGCGGCAAGCTGAAAAGTCGCGGGCGCCGGCGGCCCTAAGCCCCGGAAACATCAGGAATTGGATTTTTCAGCATGGTGCGGACGGTGGGCTCACGCGGCCCGAAGACGATGGTGGCGATACGCGCGGCTGGCCTGCGGCTGATCCGTGAGCATGGCTATGAGGCCATCACCCTGCGCCAGCTGGGGCAGCAGGTGGGGATCCAGCCCGGGTCCATGTACAACTACATCCAGTCCAAGCAGGAACTGCTGTTCATCCTGATCCGCGACCACATGGTGGCCCTGTCGGCCGAGGTTGCCACGGCGCTGGAGGGGGCGGCCGATCCCCTGGACCGGTTGCGGCGCTTCATCCGTTTCCACGTCTCATACCACATCCGCCGCACGGACGAGGTGTTCATCGGCGGGTCCGAGCTGCGCAGCCTGGAGGGTGAGAACCGCACCGCCATCCTGGCCATGCGCCGCGACTACGAACGCCTGCTGGTCGCCATCCTGGAGGACGGCATGGCCGCCGGCCAGTTCAAGCGCACCGACCCGCCCGTCACCGCCTACGCCATCCTGGCCATGCTGACCGGCGTGTGCACCTGGTACAACCCCGGCGGCCGCATGGGCGAGGAAGACCTGATCCGCCTGCACCAGGACATGATCCTGGGTGGGGTGCTGGCGTGAGAACGCCGCCGCGCCGCCGGTGGTGCGTGACGATGGCGCTTGGCCTCTTGGCTATGTTCGCGCCGCGTATCGTGGCGGCTGCCTCCTGCCCTACCCAGCGCGCTGCCGCGCAAACCCTATCTGTTTTGGCGCGGTCTGCCCCAGATGTGCGGTGGGATGCGGGGTCCATGGTGTGCGGCGACGTCAACGGCGATGGTGCTCCGGACCAAGCGGTTTTGGGGTATCGCGACCACCTGCTTCTCCTGGCCATACGCCAGGGAGGCCAGCTTCAACCCCAAATCATTCAATTCGCGATTGGCGGCGGGGTTCAACAGGGCGTCTGCAGCCTCCCGGTCACGTTGCGCACAAACGAGCTGGTTTGCGACACGGAAGAGGGCCAGTTGTCCGGCTGCAAGATCGGCAGGGGGACAGTGGCCCTGTCCATAGAGGACGGCGACTGCGACCCGATCAATTTGTACTGGAGCCACGAGGCGGGTGGGATGGTCTGGTGGCGGAATTGAAAGCCGCTCGGACCGACGCCACTGTGACTGCGGCCGCGATGGCGCGGCCGACATCCCTGCCCATAGAAATTAATGGGGTGGAATGACACCTGTCACCCGCGTCTCACCTTTGCGCGCTATAGCACCGGCGGCACCGCCGCCAGGAAGCGCGCCACCTCCGCCGGGGTGCCCAGCGGCACCACCGCCTCGAACGGCATGCGGTGTAGGTAGACGGGCAGGCCCGCCCGGATCAGGTGGTTGTAGAGCGGGGCGATGTATTTCTCCCCCTTCGCCATGTTGGCCGGGTCGGCGAAGAATGCGGCATAGGACCGGGCGTAGAGCGTGAAGGAGGAGAACCAGTAGAGCCCGACGGTGGCGTCGTCGGAGATGCGCTCCTTCTCCCGCAGTTCCGCGATGCGGCCCGTCTCATCGGCGCGGGCGAAGCTCCAGGCCGCCCCGGGGCCGGGGAAGCAGGGGACCCAGCCATCGCCGCGTACCGCGTCGGCCGGCAGGTGGGCTGGATCGACATGGGTGTCGATGTTGTAGACCAGCATGGGCCGGTCCGGATGGGCAACCGCGTCCCGGGCCGCCAGGGCGCTGGTGGCCTGGCCGTCGGTCAGGGCATCCAGCTCCACCAGCGCCACGTCGCGGATGCCCAGGGCCGCCGCCTGGGCGCGGATGAAGTCCTCCGCCCCGTCCTGGCGCAGGGCCACGAAGATGAAGGGCGATCCGGCCGCGATGAAGGACCGCAGGCTGAGCATGGACCAGGCGAACAGGGTGCGCCCGTGCGCCTCGATCCGGTACTTGGGCACGGTATAGCCGGCGTCACGGAAGCGCTGGCCCATGCCCGCCATGGTGATGATGACCGTGGGCGGGGCGGCAGTGGTCATGGGCCGGCGAACCTTCCTTCACTCAAGCGGCGCGCGCCTGCTCGATCTCTTCCAGGATGGAACGGGCGGTCAGGGCGAAGCCTAAAATCTTCTTCGGCACGTCGATGTGCAAGGGCGCCATGCTGATGAACAGCGAGGCCTCGCATAGCCGCACCAGCAGCGGATCGAAGCCCGCCTGGGCCAGGCGCTCGCGGAACAGCTCCTGCGCCCAGGCGCGTTCCCCGGCATTGCTGGCCAGTGTCAGGCCCAGGTCGGCGCCCAGCGCCACCTCATACTGCCCGCTGTTGACGAAGTCGTAGCCGCCCAGGATGGAGTGGGACAGCTTGGCCAGGTCGTAATAGGGGTCGGTATACAGCTCGTCCGCCGACTCCACGCCGCGCGGGTCGATGAAGCGCAGCAGCTGCGTCGCCTTGGAATACAGGATGTTGGAGAAACACAGGTCGCCGTGGCCCACCACCAGCCGGTCGGCGGGGAAGCGGTCCCGCAGACCCTCGTAGGCCGCCAGGTAGCGGTCGGCCAGCGCGTCGATGCCGCCCACGGCGCGGGCCAGCAGAGGCGCCAGGTCGCCATAGGCCGGCAGGCTTTTCAGCAGGGCCACCCGCTCCGCCACCTTGTCGCGGTAGAGGCGGTCCATGACGGCCCTGCCCTCCGGCCGGCCGACGCGCCGCGCCGGGCGCTGGGTGACGTAGCTGAACACCCGGTCCAGGAACAGGCCGAACTCCGCCGGGGTCATGGTGCCATGCACCCACTGGATGCCCATGTCGGCGATCAGCAGGCGTTCCATGCGATAGCTGGCGGTCTCGCCGTCATCCTGGAAGTCGAAGGGCTGGACGAAGAAGATGCGCTGCTGCGCCGGCAGCAAGCCGTAATACTCGAACTCCCGCCGCAGCTTGGCGCGGTCGCGCGACCGTTTCACCAGGGTATAGTCCGGCCCGTCGCTGATGGAGTTGAAGTGGCGGGCGTCGAAGTTGTTGGCCAGGAAGCCGACGAACTGCGCCGGGTCGCGCAAATCGATCAGGCCCGTGTCGGCCAGGTCGGGTGCCGTGAAGTCCTTGCGCCGCCGCGACACGAATTCGCGCAGGCGCCCCTGGGCCAGGGCGCTCAGGGCACCCTCGGCCAGGCGCTGTTCCACCAACACCAGGCCGGTCCATTCCGCGGCGGTACGCACGGGCAAGGCCTGGTTGCCGCTGGCCTGGGCCAAGGTCTTCAGCAACTGCGTCAGCTGCCCGCGCGCGCCGGCGGCGGCGAGATTGGCGGGAAACAGCAGGAATTGGGTGGACGCCGGGGCCGTCCCCGCCCGCTCCGCCGCCTCATCCAGGGCGGCACGGGTGGTCGCTACCACGGGCGGAGGCAGGCCCGCCTCCTGCGCCGCCTCCTGCACGTGGCGCAGCAAGGTGCGGCGGCCGTGGATCAGGCCACCGAAACTGCCCACGCCGGTCATGCTGAGGATGTCGTCGGGAACCCGGCGGCTGTCATCGAACAGTATGGTCAGGCCCATCGCGATCCCTCCTCAATACCGGCACCGCCAGTGTGGACGACGCATGGCCTGACAAGAATGCATGGATTGTGCCAGGACCGCCGGCGCGGCCGCAAGGGGACGGTCCTACCCTTCATGGCAGTGGGCCTTTGATTGAGGGGACACTTGGCTGGCGGCGCCCCGCCTGTGGCCGCCGTAAGGGGGCTGGGCGTGGTATAGGGCGTGGGCTTGACGTTTTCCACTCGACGGCGGTCCCTGGACAGGTCGAAGATCGGCGCAGGACGGACGGGACGGCAAGGACGTCCCCCTCCCAAGACGATTTTCATACGGTTTCCATTCCCATCTCAGAACCGGATCCTGATCCATGCCTGGCACCCCCACCCACACCCCGCCCGTTCCCGACGCCCAGAGCTGCCTGCACGCCGAAGGCCCGCGACTGTCGCCGCTGGTCTGGGGCGCCTGGCGCTCACGCGAGGGGGAAGAAACCGGCACCCCGGCAAAGCTTGCCCGCTTCCTGGACGGATGTCTGCAACTGGGCATCAGCAGCTTCGATCATGCCGACATTTACGGCGATTACGGGGCGGAGGCCCTGTTCGGCCAAGCGCTGAAGGAATGGGGCGGCAAGCGCTCCGCCCTGCAGCTGGTCACCAAGTGCGACATCGCCCTGCTGTCACCACAGCGCCCGGGCCATGTGGTGAAGCACTACAACACCTGCGGCGATCACATCATCGCCTCGGT
The DNA here is from genome assembly GCF_034653275.1 of Nitrospirillum guaranorum. Classification (NCBI taxonomy): domain Bacteria; kingdom Pseudomonadati; phylum Pseudomonadota; class Alphaproteobacteria; order Rhodospirillales; family Azospirillaceae; genus Nitrospirillum; species Nitrospirillum guaranorum. The sequence continues at coordinate 1,176,079 of NZ_JAYEES010000001.1, forward strand.
GGAGCAGTCGCTGCGCAACCTGGGCACGGATTATATCGACCTGCTGCTGCTGCACCGACCCGACCCCCTGATGAACCCGGACAACACCGCCGACGCGCTGGATCGGCTATTGCGGTCGGGCATGATCCGCCACATCGGCGTGTCCAACCACAACCCGTCACAGGTGCGGCTGCTGCAGTCCCGCCTCGGCCGGCCGCTGGTGACCAACCAGATCGAATTTTCGGTCACCAGCCTGGCACCGCTGTTCGACGGCACCCTGGACCAGGCGCTGGAACTGCGTATGCGGCCCATGGCCTGGTCGCCGCTGGGTGGCGGTGGCCTGTTCACCGGCGCCACGGATCAAGCGCGCCGCACCCTGGCGGCGCTGGAGGCCGTGGGCGCGGAAATGGGCGTCGGCGACCCGGGCACGGTGGCGCTGGCCTGGCTGATGCGCCACCCGTCGCGTCCGGTGCCGGTGCTGGGCACCACGCGGCTGGACCGCGTGCGCGCCTACATGCAGGCCGCCCAGCTGAAGATGCAGCGCCAGCACTGGTTCCAGATCCTGGAGGCCAGCCAGGGCCACGAGGTGCCCTGAAGCGTGTAAGTCCCCCTGGCCCCGCCTGCCAACCGTCGCGGACCACGGCGTCGGGAACCGCCGCCGGCCGGGGCCACATGGTGCCACTTGGCAGGGTGCCACCGGCCATGGCCGATGGTGTCGGATGGATGTCCTTCCGCGCGGCGCCCACCCGGCCGATACTGCCGGCCATGAGATGTCCTTGGGTGGACAGCGGTGACGGGGATGGGGAATGGCGCGCGCGCCGGCAGGCATCGGAATTCTGGGCTATGACGACGTCAACGCCCTGGACGTGACCGGTCCGGCCGAGGTTTTCGCCAATGCCGCCGACCTGGCGGAATGGGGCGAGGCGGGCCTGCCGGCCCCCAATACTGGATCCAGTGGGCGCCCCTACCGCGTCGTGCCGCTGGGCGTGAAGGCGGGGCCTTTCACCAGCGAGTCCGGGCTGACCTTCACCCCGGCGCACAGCCTGGCGGCCGATGACGTGCCGGACCTGGACACGCTGATCATCGCCGGCGGCAAGGGCCTGCGCGAGCCGGTGACCAATGCCGCCGTGGCCGGCTGGCTTGCCGGGAACGCCCATCGCTTCCGCCGGGTGGCCAGCGTCTGCACCGGCATCTACGGCCTGGCGGCCAGCGGCCTGATGGACGGCCGCCGCGTCACCACCCACTGGCGCCACGCCGCCGATCTGGCCCGCCGCTTCCCCCGGTTGAATGTTTGCGCCGACGCCCTGTTCCTGAAGGACGGCGATTTCTACACCGCGGCCGGCGTCACCGCCGGCATCGACCTGGCCCTGTCGCTGGTGGAGGAGGACCATGGGCCGGCATTGGCCCTGGCGACGGCCCGGGAACTGGTGGTGTTCGTGAAGCGCCCGGGCGGCCAGGCGCAATTCTCCGAACCCCTGCGGTTTCAAAGCCGGGCGGCCGACCGCTTCGCCGACCTGTCGGCCTGGATGCTGGGCAACCTGGACCGCGATTTGTCGGTGGAGGAGCTGGCGACGCGGGTGAACCTCAGCCCCCGGCAGTTCCGGCGCCGCTTCACCGCCGCCCTGGGCCGCCCCCCAGCCGACTATGTCGCCGACCTGCGCCTGGGCGAGGCATGCCGCCGCCTGGTGCAGCCGGGCGTGAGCGTGGAGACGCTGGCCGCCGCCATCGGCTTCCGCAGCGCCGACGCGTTCCGCCGGGCTTTCCGCCAACGCTACGGCGTGTCCCCCAGCCAATATCAGGCGCATTTCTCACCGGCCGGCAGCAGCTGAGCCGTCCCATCCAACCCTGAACCACCGGAGGGCCCCATGGCCTGGTTTTCCCCTGCCCGCCGCCTCGCGGCGGCGATGCCCCTGCTTTGCCTGCTGATCACCCCCGCCATCGATGCCGGCGCCGCGGACGGCCCCCCCGCCCCCTTCGTTCCGCAATTCGACAAGGACGACCGCCTGACCTTCCCCGCCGACTACCGGGAATGGGTCTATGTCACCACCGGCATCGACATGGCCTATGGCCCGGCCATGCGCATGGGCCATTCCATGTTCGACAACGTCTTCGTGAACCGTGAGGCCTACCTGGCCTTCAAACAGACGGGCACCTGGCCGGAGAAGACCACCTTTGTGCTGGAGGTGCGCGGGGCGGCGGACAAAGGCTCCATCAACAAGTCCGGCCATTTCCAGACGCCGGAGGTCATGGGGCTGGAGGTCCACGTGAAAGATTCCGCCCGCTTCCACGACGACGGCTGGGGCTTCTATTCCTTCGACGCGGGCAAGGCGGCGCCCCCGCCGGCGGAGCAGTTGCCGGTGGAGCAGAGCTGCTACAGCTGCCATCGGGAGCACGGCGCGGTGAACACTACTTTCGTGCAATTCTATCCGACCCTGAGCCCCATCGCCGAAGCCAAGAAGACCTTCAGCGCCGCGTATCTGGCCGAAAATCACTAGGCGGCGCCTACTGCCAGCCGGTGTGACCCCGGGCCGGGCCGCCCTTTCGGGACCGTTGTGACGTATTCTGACACGGCGCCGTTGCCGTCGTGTCGGGGATGGACTATCAGTGCGCTTCGGCAGATAAAAGCGCGGTCATGAAGCCCGGCCTGATCCCCCCCCTGGACCCGTCCCTTTCCGATGCCCCGCCGGCGGCGGCGGGAGGTTCGCCGCCATCCCGCACGGCGGCCCGGCCCCAGGACGGCACCCGGGAACGGCTGATCGACCAGGCGCACACCCTGCTGGCGCAGGGCGGGCTGAAGGCGCTGAGCGTCCGCAACCTGGCCGCCGCCGCCGGCCTGTCCACCAGCGCCGTCCCCTATCACCTGGGCGACAAGGACAGCCTGACCCAGGCCGTGTTCCTGGCCGCGGCGGAGCGTGACCGGCAAGCGTGGGCACAGTTCCGCGTGTCGTTGGGCGATGGCGGCCTGCCCGTCCACGCCCTGGCCGACGCGCTGGTGGTGCAGGCGCTGGACCTGTCGTCCCGCCAGGGCACCATCGAGCTGGTGTGGTATGAGTTGATCCATCAAGCCCGCCATACCCCCGCCCTGCGCCCCATCCTGACGCAGTGGTATGAGGAGCGCCGGGGCCGTTATCGCGACCTGTTCGCGCTGGCCGGCCTGCCCACCCATATCGCCGACATCATGACCCACTATCTGGTGGGCGACCGGTCCACCTTGCTGGTGGCTGGCGGCGCGTCGGGCTTCGCCCTGTCGGTGGTGGAGAACATCCGCCAACTGTGCGACCCGGAAGAAGGCCGCGGCGCCTTATGGTATGGGCGTCTGCGTCGTCCCGGCGGTGCGGGCGATGACGCCGGGGAGCCGGTGGGAGAGACGGAGCGGCGCATCGTCGCCGCCGCCGTCGCCACCATCATCGACCAGGGCGTGGCCGCCGTGACCCATCGCGCGGTGGCGCAGCGGGCGGGCGTCTCCCTCTCCTCCACCACCTACTACTTCCGCTCACGCGGCGACATCATCCGGCGCGCCTTCCAGTTCATCCATGAGGAGTTGCGCCGCGAAATCCCGACGGTGCATCGCGAGCCGCCGCCGCTGGGCATCTTCCTGCGGGCCGTCGCCGACCACATGCTGACGCCGGTGGAAGGCGGACGCATCGCCGGCCGCAACACCACCCACGCCATGGGTGACTTCGCCCTGGAATCCTGCCGCGACGCCACGCTGGTGCCGCTGTACCTGGCCTTCCGCCAGGATCGCGGCTCGCGCATCCGCGCGGCGTTGGACTACGTGGTGGGCCTCCAGGCCTCCCTCTCCCCCTTCCAGGCGCAGATCGTGTCCACCTGGATGCAAGGGCGCGCGCAGATCCTGCACGCCATGGACGACCCGCCCGATGTCGACGGCTACGCCGCCGAGATGATGGTGCTGATGCGCTATCTGCAGCCGGCGATGCCGAAGACCTGACCCAAACCTGGCGTCAAAAAGCCAGGCGTCCAAGGTGGCGGCCGGCCAGCACCCAGGCACGGGCGGCGGCGAGCCGTTCACCGTCCAGAACCCGCCGCAAATGGGTCACCCGGCGCACATGCTGCCGGCTTTCCAGCACCGTGTAGATATGGGTGTACAGGCCGTGGCGACGGTGGACGACGGCGTAGGTGCGGGCGACGCAGTCCGGCACGCCGGCAAGGGGCATGCGCTCTTCCCGCAGCAGGTGCACGGTGTCGCCCGGATGGCTGGCGATGCCCGGGGCCGTATCCAGGACAGGGCCTCGCGAAGCCTCTTCCTCTTGCGTAACGGTGGCGGGCGTATCGAGCGGGAAAGCGGCGGGAATATGCACGGAAGGTCCACTCCAAACGGAACGGACCCGGCATGACGCGACCATACGCTGCGACCCACTTGGTTGCCGCCGCCCGGAAAACCGGGGGCCGCCACATCTCCGCGTAAACGCGGAAACCACCTTGCCTGGGTTGGCAGGTTGGTGCGGGACGCCGGTCCCGCTCCTGATGCAACAGTGCCGGCACGAATACCGGCGGCTTGTGGATACGCCCAACCGTCAGGCCTGGCAAGCGGCCAATTGGGCATGGCTGGCCCAGTCATCCGGCGTCCAGTGCGGCGCCAGCACCAGGGCGCGCCCCGTGGCGACGATCTCGCCGTCGCGCCCGCTGTCGTGGATACGGCAGACCGTGGCCAAATCCACCAGCCGCTTTTCAGGCCGCAGGCGGATGATGGCCACGGTGGCGGACAGCGCCGCATCCAAGGGCACGCGGCGCCAGAACACCGTGTCTTGCTTGAGGTAGTTGGTGCCCGGCCCCGGCAGGCGGACGCCCAGCAGGAAGGAGAAGAGGCTCAGCACCAGCGGCTCGCGCAGGCGATGGCCGGTCAGGCGCTCGTAAAGCGCCAAATCCTGGTCGGCGTAAAGGCGGGTGATGTGGGCGGCGGCACCCGGCGGCGGCTCGTGCCAGTCCCTATCCGGCGCCAGCGGGGCCAGGGTGGCCACCCCGTCGCACACCGCCTGGCCATCCACCTGCCGCTGGGCCAGCAGGCGCACATGGGCGCCGTCCTGAGGGTCGGCGCGGAAGGTCAGCGCCTCGTCCGCGTAGGCCGGGGCCGGGAAGGTCACGGCGAGGCGGGCCAGGGGCTGCCCCGGCCGCGCATCGGCGGCCAGGCCGCGCAGCAGTGCGCATAGCAGCGCACCATGCGCCACGGTGCGGCCGAAGCGTGTGCGGGCGGCGTGGCCGGGGTCGACATGGATGGGGTTGTCATCGCCCGACAACCGGGCGAAGGCGTGGAAATCGTCCTGGGTCAGGGCGCGGCTGAGGATCACGAGGCCAGATCCAGGCCCGGCGGTGGCACCAGGCGGTGCTTCTGGATCTTGCCGGCGGCGGTGCGGGGAAAATCCTCCACCAGCACGAAGCGGCGCGGCACCTTGTACCCGGCCAATAGCCCGCGGCAATGCCTGGCCAGGCTGTCGACGTCGGTACCGGGCTGGGCGCGGACGTGGGCATGCCCCACCTCCCCCCACACGGGATCGGGCACGGCCACCACGGCCACCTCCAGCACGCCGGGATGACGCAGCAGGGCGTTCTCCACCTCCACCGGATAGACGTTCTCCCCGCCCGAGATGAACATCTCCTTCAACCGCCCCACGGGGTAGTAGTAGCCGTCTCCGTCCTGGCGCACCAAGTCGCCGGTACGCAGCCAACCGTCCGGCGAAAAGGCGGCGGCGGTGGCCGCCGGCTGGCGCCAATAGCCAGGCGTGACCGCGGCGCCCTTGACCCAGACCTCGCCCACTTGACCAGGCGGCACGTCCCGCCCGGCCCCGTCCACCACGCGCACCCGGCACAGGATCTGCGGCTTGCCGATGGATCCCAGCTTGGCGGCGGCCCCGGCCGGGTCGTTCAGGAACAGGGTGGGACCCGTCTCCGTCATGCCCATGCCATTGCACACGAGGGCGCCGCGCTCGACAAACCGGCGGGCCAACGCATCCTCCAGCGGGGCGCCGCCGCAGGCCCAGCGCCGCACGGCGCCCAGGTCGGTGGTCCTGAATCGGGGATGCAGCGCCAGTTGGCGATAGACCGCCGGCACGCCGAAGAAGGTGGTGATGCGGCCCTGGGTGATCAGGTCCAGCACGGCGCCGGCATCGAATTGCGACTGCACCAGCACCTCGCCCCCCGCCATCAGCAGCGGCAGGGTGTGCAGGTTAATGCCGGCGGTATGGAACAGCGGCAGGTAGTTCAGGGTGCGGTCGTCCTCCGACAAATCCACGCCCTGGCGCAGGTTGACGTAGTTCGCCATGGCCATGCCGTAGGTGTAGAGCACGGCCTTGGGCTCCCCCGTCGTGCCGGAGGTGTAAAGCAGATACCAGACGTCATCGGCCGGCCAGACCTCGCGGGACGGCAACGGCGGCTGCTTCGCCACCAGAGCTTCGAAGTCATCGTCCAGATCGACAAGGGCCGGCCCAGCGGCCAGGGCCTGGGCCGTGGCCCGATCCTCGCCCCCATGGAACAGCAGCCGGGGTTGGCAATCGGCCAGCACGGGGGCCAGTTCCGCCGCCGGCATGCGCCAATTCAGCGGCACCAGCAGGCAGCCCAGCTTGGCGCAGGCGAACAGCAGCGTGAAGAAATCCGGCCGGTTGCGGCACAGCACCGCCACCCGGTCGCCGGGTTCGGCGCCCAGGGCGGCCAGCAGGCCGGCGGCACGCGCGGCGCGGTCGTCCAGGCCGGCATAGGTCAGCGCCACGCCGGCCCCCTCGCCGGCAGTGAGGTCCACCAGGGCCCTGCGGTCCGGCGACAACCGGGCGCGCTGCGCCGTCAGGTCGAACAGATCCCACATGGTTTGGCGCCGGGCGCCCCGCTCCCTCGTCGTTCCGGTTCAGAAATGATCCAGTCAACTTAAGGCTTGGTCAATTACGGCTTCAGGCCCCGGGCGATGAAGTCCGCCGCCTCCGCCGCGACCTCCGCCGCCGGGCGGTCGTCGCCCCAGACGGCATAGCGCTGGCCGATGAAGACACTGACGCCGATCAAGGCCCAGGCCCGCACCTCCACGTCGCCCTCGCGTATCTCCCCCCGTTTCTTGGCCGACTCCAAATTGTTGATATAGCCGTCGGCGAACACCTGATAGTAGCGCCGGTAGGCATCCTCGGCAACGAACTGCGCCTCCATCACGATGCGGTAGAGGTTGCGATGGGCGCGCACGAACTCGATGAACGCCTCCAGGCCCAGGCGCTCCGCCGTCAGTCGGTCAGGCGCGTGGGCCACCCGCTCCGCGATCCAGCGGCGGGTCAGCGCGCCCATATCCTCCACCAGCGCCCGGAACAGCGATTCCTTGCTGTCGAAGTAGGTGTAGAAGGTGCCCAAGGCCACGGCGGCGCGTTGGGTGATGCCGCTCACCGACGCCTCGTGGAAGCCGCGCTCACCGAATTCCAGGGCGGCGGCGTCCAGCAGCTTGCGCAGGGTGCGCTTTCCCCGTTCGGTGCGCGGTGTCTTGTCGGCGGACGATTCCCCAGGCGCCGCCTCGGCCTCAGGCCCCTCGCCCACACCGCCCCGCGTCATGGCATCGGTTTCGCCATCGCCGGCGGCCCGCTTCGCCGCCTCGGGTGAACGCGCCATGCCTCAACCTCCCTCTCTCGTTTTCTAGAACTTGAACGTTGACTCAACTTTCATCTTACGGCAAGCATGACGGCGGGAGGATGATCCGCCGACGCTACCGTCGGTGGATACCACGAAGCGCGGAAAACACCGATGCACGAACTGGGGCGACAGGCCGGGGCCCGGCCACGCGGGGCGGACTCATGCCCGCTGATACCGGCCGGCGGCGGCCTAGTGGCCCACCGCCTGGCCGGCGAGGGGCGTCCCCTGGTGCTGCTGCACGGCTGGGCCACCCACGGCGGCTTCTTCGCCCCGCAAGTCACCGGGCTGGCCGCGTCGTTTCAAGTGCTGGCGCCCGACCTGCCCGGCCATGGTGGCACGCCCGGCGCCCACCCCACCGTGCGGGGGCAGGCGGACGCGCTGCGCACCCTGCTGGCCGCCTTGGACCTGCGCGGCGCCGTCCTGGTGGGCTGGTCCATGGGGGCCATGGTCGCCTGGCGCGCGCTGCTGGAGGGCGCGGGGGACCGCGTCGCTGGCCTGGTGGTGGTGGATATGAGCCCGCGCCTGTGCAACGACGCCGGCTGGCCCTGGGGCCTGCGGGGGGCCGTTCAGGCGCGCGGGCCCCAGGCCGCGCGTTTGCTGGCCACGGACTGGGCGGCGTTCGCGCCCCGCATCGCGCGGCGCATCTTCGCCGCCGGCAGCCCGCACACCGACCTGCGCCGCTGGGTGGAGGAAGAGGTCGCGCGGTGCGATGCCGAGGCCATGGCCGCCCTATGGCTGGACCTGCTGGCCCAGGATTTCCGGGCCGACCTGGGCCGGCTGGACCTGCCCACGCTGATCCTGCGCGGGGGCTTGAGCCAACTCTATCCCGCCGACACGGCCGACTGGCTGGGGACGGCCCTGCCCCAGGCGCGGCAGGTGACCTTCGCCGCCTCCGGCCACGCGCCGCACCTGGAGGAGCCGGAACGCTTCAACGAGATCATCACCGGCTTCGCCGCCGGCCTGCCGCCCTGATGGGCTGGGTGGGGAACGGCGATCAACGGGCGAAAGAACGGGCCCATGAACGGGGCCATGGACGGGAGGACAAAGGGAATGAGCAAGGCTGCACGCTGGTTGTTGGGCGTCTCGGTCGCGGGTCTGGTGCTGGGGGATACGGCATGGGCGCAACAGGCCGCCGATCCCGCCACGGACGGCGACGTGCTGCAGGAGGTGGTGGTGACGGCCCGCCGCCGGGCGGAAAACCTGAAGGACGTGCCGGTGGCGGTCACCGCCATTTCCGCCGACCAGTTGCAGGCCCAGGGCTCCGTCAACCTGACCGACCTGGAATACAAGTCGCCCAACACCACGGTGCAGGTGGCGCGCGGCTCCAACTCCACCCTCATCGCCTTCATCCGCGGCGTGGGCCAGCAGGACCCGCTGTGGGGCTTCGAGCCCGGCGTGGGCCTGTATGTCGATGACGTCTACGTCGCCCGCCCACAGGGCGCCGTGCTGGACATCTACGACGTCAGCCGCATCGAGGTGCTGCGCGGGCCGCAGGGCACGTTGTACGGCCGCAACACCATCGGCGGCGCCATCAAGTACGTGACCCGCGACATGACCGACCAGCCCACCGCCAACGCGCGGGTGGAGTTCGGCAGTTATAACGAGCACAACGTCATCTTGTCAGGCAGCACGCCGCTCAGCGAGAAGTTCGCCATTGGCGGCGCCGTCGCCATCTACCGCCACGACGGCTATGGCCACAACCTCTACACCGGCGCCGACCAGTACAACAAGGACGTGGTGGCCGGCCGCATCAGCGCGGAATTCAAGCCCACCGAGAAATTCACCATCAAGGTGGCGGCCGACCAGACCAACGACATGTCCAACGCCAAGAGCGGCCACCGCGAAACGGCGACACCGGCCGGCGCCGCGCCCCTGCCCGACGACTACGACACCATGGCCGGGGTGGGCGACCATAACTTCGTGACCAACCGGGGCATGTCCTTGACGGCGGAATTGCAGCTGTCGGACCAGTGGTTGCTGAAGGCCATCAGCGCCTATCGCGACGGCTACACCCAGACCAATATCGACTTCGACAATCTGCCCCAGCCCTATCTGGACGTGCCCGCCTGGTACAAGGACCACCAGTTCAGCCAGGAGGTACAGGCCGTCTACACCGGTGAGCGGCTGCAGGGTGTCGCGGGCATCTATTACATGGACGCGACCGCCGCCGGCGCGTTCGACACCGACGTGCAGAACCTGGGCCTCAGCATCCTGACCTCCGGCTCGGTCAAGACCAAGAGCATCGCCGGCTTCACCGACCTCAGCTATGACATCACCGATGACCTGAAGGTCTCGCTGGGCGGCCGCTACACCAACGACGACAAGACCGGCAGCGTCTATCGCGCCTATTACCTGGGCATCCGCAGCCCCATGTTCGGCGGCAAGCAGCAGGCGCCCTTCTCCATCCGAACCAACTACACAAACGACCGCAGCTTCGGCGAATTCACGCCGCGCGCCAGCGTCAGCTACAAGCTGACGCCGGACGTGACGGGCTATGTCTCCTATTCCAAGGGCTTCAAGTCCGGCGGCTTCGACATGCGCGGCGACGCCGTGCTGACCCCCGACACGGTCAAGGGCTACAACCCCGAGACGGTCAACAGCTATGAGGTGGGCCTGAAGGGGGACTATCTGGACCGGCGCCTGACCCTGAACCTGGCCGGCTTCTACGCCGACTATAGCGGCCAGCAGGTCACGACCCAGGTTCCCACCGCCACCGGCATCGCCAGCTTCGTCGATAACGCCGGTGCCAGCCACATCTACGGCCTGGAGTTCGAGGCCGTGGCCAAGCTGACCCGCGCGCTGACCGCCCAGGCCAATGTCGGCTACACCCTGGCGCAGTTCGACAAGTTCCTGTCCTACGACCTGACCAGCAGGCAGTACGTGGATGTGGCCAACACCCGCGGCTTCCAGAACACGCCCAAATGGACCACGGGCTTCACCCTGTCCTACCTGCTGCCCTTCGACGACAAGAGCACCCTGAATTCCTCGGCCAGCGTATCCTACCGCAGCTTCACTCAACTGTATGACACCGCCAGCATCCTGGACCAGCCGGGCTACACCTTGCTGGACCTGAATTTCATCTGGACCTCCGCCGACGATCATTGGCAGGTGGGGCTGCATGCCAAGAACCTGACGGACGAACGCTACCGCGTGGGCGGCTATCCCTTCGGCGGCGCCACCTACGCCAATTCCTTCGCCGCCTATTACGGCCCGCCGCGCACCATCACCGGCACCATCGGCCTGCATTTCTGACAACGGTCCGTTCGAGCCCCCAAGCGGGCGGGATCCAGATCAGCGGTTCCGCCCGCTTCCCCATGCTAGAGATCAGCCAGGATCACCCATGAGCGAGAGCACGATGACCGAGACCGCCCTTCAGCCGGCCCCTACCCTGGTCCGGCCAGGATATCGCGTCCTGGTGATGGCGGCGCTGTTCGTCGTCTACACCCTGAACTTCGTGGACCGGCAGATCCTCAGCATCCTGGCCGTGCCCATCAAGGCGGAGCTGGGCTTGACCGACACCCAGTTGGGCTGGCTGGGCGGGCCGGCCTTCGCCCTGTTCTACACCTTCCTCGCCATCCCCATCGCCCGCCTGGCCGACCGCATGAGCCGGGTGCGCATCATGGCGGTGTCGCTGGCGTTGTGGAGCGGCTTCACCGCGCTGACCGGCCAGGTGGGCCTGTTCTGGCAACTGTTCCTGTGCCGCATGGGGGTGGGCGTTGGGGAGGCCGGCGGCGTGGCCCCCGCCTATTCCCTGATCAGCGACTATTTCCCCAAGCACCAGCGCGCTCGCGCCCTGGCCGTCTATTCCTTCGGCATTCCCTTCGGCAGCGCCCTGGGCATCCTGCTGGGCGGCTACATCGCCACGGCCGTGAACTGGCGCCTGGCCTTCACCGTCTGCGGCATCGCCGGCCTGGTCATGACGCCCATCTTCCTGATCTGCGTGCGCGAGCCGGCACGCGGCGCGTTCGACGCCGTGAAGAACGCGGCCGAGCCGGTGCCGCTGCGGGCCGTTCTGGCCATCCTGGGCACCAAGCCGTCGTTCTGGCTGTTGTCCGCCGGCGCCGCCTCCTGCTCCGTCCTGGGGTATGGGCTGGCCTTCTGGATGCCGGCCTTCCTGGCGCGCATGCACGGCATGGCGCTGAAGGACGTGTCGCTGTTGCTGGGTGTCGGCAGCCTGGTGGCCGGCACACTGGGCATCTGGGCGGGGGGCGCCCTGGCCGACCGGCTGGGCGGCCGCGCCAAAGCGGCCTATCCCCTGGTGCCGGCCGTGGCCTTCCTGATCGCCGTGCCGCTTTACGCCCTGGGCTTCCTCGCCCGGGAGCTGTGGCTGGTGGCGGCGCTGTGCACCCTGCCCCTGGCCCTGGGCCTGGCCTGGCTGGGCCCCGTCATCGCCGCCGTGCAGCACGTGGTGCCGCCGGCCATGCGGGCCACCGCCTCGGCCATCTTCCTGTTCATCAACAACCTGGTGGGCATCGGCTTCGGCATCTTCTTCTTCGGCCGCCTGTCCGACTTTCTCGCCCCCCGCTTTGGCGCGGAGGCCCTGCGCTATTCCATGCTGATCGGCCTGGGCTTCTACCTGCTGAGCGCCCTGTTCTTCATCCTTTCCAGCCGCCGGCTGGAAAGGGATTGGGAGGGGTGAGCCCCTCCCGCTCCGCAATCACTCCGCCAGTTGCGCCTCGCGCTGGCGGGCGGAGTTGCGCATGCCGTAGGCGAAGTAGATGGCCAGGCCCAGCAGGCTCCACGCGCCAAAGCGGATCCAGTTGCTGAGGCCCAGCGAGATCATCAGCGCCACGCAGATCACGGCGCCGGTGACGGCCACCACCGGCAGGTAGGGCACGCGGAAGGGGCGCGGGCGGTGCGGGTCGCGCACGCGCAGCACCAGGGTGGCGACGCAGACCAGGGCGAAGGCCATGAGCGTGCCCAGGGACACCAGGTCGCCCAGCACATCCAGGGGGGCGATGCCGCCGATGATGGCGGCCACCAGCGTCACCCACAGCGTCGCCTGCCACGGCACATGGTGTTCCGGATTGACCGAGGCGAAGGACGGCGGCATCAGGCCATCGCGCGCCATGGCATAGAAGATGCGGATCTGGCCGTAGTTGCAGATGAGGATGGCGGAGCCCAGGCCCAGGATGGCGGCCAGGTTGATGATCATGCCCAGCCAAGCCAGGGACGGGCCGGCGTTCTTGATGGCGATGAAAATGGCCTCGGGCGCGTCCAGCATGGTGTAGGGCGCCAAGCCGGTCATGACCATGCCGACCACCACGTACAAGGTGACGCAGACGGCCAGGCCGCCCAGGATGCCGCGCGGCACCGTGCGCTGAGGCGACCGCGCCTCCTGCGCCGCGGTGGAAACCGCGTCGAAACCGATGTAGGCGAAGAACAGGGTGCCGGCGGCGCGGAACACGCCGGACCAGCCGAAGGCGCCGTCGCCCGTGCTCTCCGGGATGAAGGGATGCCAGTTGGCGGTGTCGACATAGAAGATGCCCACCACCGCGAACAACACCATGGCGCCCACCTTGATGGCGACCGAGATGTTGTTGAAGCGCGCGGTTTCCTTGATGCCGAGGCTGAGGACCACGCCGCACAGGGCGATGATGAACACGGCCGGCCCGTTGATGAAGGCGCCGGTCCATTCAAAGCCCTTCTCATCCGAATAGGACAAGGGGGCCGATGCCAGGTTGGTGGGCAGATGCACCCCCCATTGCCCGAGGAAGGCGTTGAGATAGCCGGAAAAGCCCACGGCCACGGCCGAACCGCTGATCATGTATTCCAGCACCAGGTTCCAGCCGACCAGCCAGGCCACGATTTCACCCAGCGTGGCATAAGTGTAGCTGTAGGCGCTGCCCGCGACGGGGATGACGGTGGCCAGTTCGGCGAAGCACAGCCCGGCGAACAGGCAGGCCAGTGCTGCGAAGGCGAAGGAGAGGGCGACCGCCGGGCCGGCATGGGTGGCGGCCTGCGATCCGGTCATGACGAAGATGCCGGCCCCCACCGTGCAGCCCACGCCCGCCAGGATCAGGTCCAACGTGCCCAGGCCGCGCGTCAGCTTCGCGACCCCTTGCTTCCCCTCACCGGCCGCGATGAGCGCATCGACCGGCTTGACCGTCCACAACCCCATACCCGTCCCTTTCCCCGTTCGCGCCACAAGGTGGGCCGCACGTCCGGGGCCCTGTCCTATCCGTTATTCCCGTCCTAGCACGTTCCGGCACGCCCGTCCCAGCCCGGGCCCTGAACGCGATCAAATTTTTAATCCACGCCTTCATCCTCCGGTGACGGATATTGGCGCAGCACCGCCTCGATGACGAAATTCTGGCCGGCGTAGACATGCTCATACAGCAGCTGGGCCGCCTTCTCGCCATCACCGGCAAACAGGGCGGCCAGCACCGGCTGGCTGCCCGCCCGGTAGGCCGCCGCCCCCTCCGACTGGGGGATGCCCATGAACAGGGGGCGCTGCCCGCGCTCGAACAGGTTCCGCAGGATCTGCTGCAGGCGCGGGTTGCCCGACGCCTCGGCGATGGTTTCGTGGAAGTCCTGGTCGGCCTCCAGGATCTTGCGGTGCTGGTCAGGGTCGTCCGGTTCCACCGTTATGGTGGTGGCGCGCACCAGCCGGCGGACATGCGCCGTCGTCAGCCGCCCCGCCGCCAGTCGCCCGGCCATGGGCTCCAACGCCAGGCGGATCTGGAAGCAGTGCATGATGTCTTCGGGCGTGATGGGTGCCACGGTGAAGCCGCTGCGCGCTCGCGCCGCCATCAGCCCTTCCTGGCACAGCCGGGCCAAGGCGGTGCGCACCGGCGCCTTGCCGAAACCCAGCCGCTCCGCCAGCAGGGCCTCGCTGACCCGCTGCCCCGGCGTCAGGCGGCAGAGCATGATGTCGGCGCGCAGAGCCTGGTAGGCCCGTTCGCTCAAGCGTTCCTCAGTGGTGGACAAGGCCCGCTTCCCTCCTGCTCATGCCGCCCCAATGGCGCCCCTCTTAAGCGAACTCCAACCCCGCGCCCAGGTCCCCGTTCACCACCAGGGCCTTGGCGGCGGCGATGTCGGGGGCGAAGTAGCGGTCCTGGTCGTAGGCCGGCACCACGGCGCGCAGCTTGGCTCGGGCCTGTTCCAGCGGCTCGGAGGTCTTCAGCGGCCGGTGGAATTCCAGGCCCTGGATGGCGGCCAGCGCCTCGATGCCGACGATGCCGGCGGCGTTGTCGGCCATGTCGATCAGGCGGCGGGCCGCCCAGGTGGCCATGGAGACGTGGTCCTCCTGGTTGGCGGAGGTGGGAATGCTGTCGACCGAGGCCGGATGGGCCAGGCCCTTGTTCTCGCTGGCCAGGGCCGCCGCCGTGACGTGGGCGATCATGAAGCCGGAATTGATGCCGCCGTCCTTGACCAGGAAGGCCGGCAGGCCGCCGTTGTGGTGCGGGTCCACCAGCATGGCGATGCGGCGTTCCGACAGGTTGCCGATCTCGGCCAACGCAAGGGCGATCTGGTCGGCGGCGAAGGCCACCGGCTCCGCATGGAAGTTGCCGCCGGACAGGATGTCGCCGGTGTCGGGGAAGACCAGGGGGTTGTCGGTAACCGCGTTGGCCTCGATCAGCAGCGTGCCCGCCGCCATGCGCAACTGGTCCAGGCAGGCGCCCATGACCTGCGGCTGGCAGCGCAGGCAATAGGGGTCCTGCACCCGCTCGCAATCCAGGTGGCTGGCGCGCACGGCGCTGCCGTCCAGCAAGCGGCGATAGGCGGCGGCGGTGTCGATCTGGCCCTTCTGGCCGCGCAGCTCATGGATGCGGGCGTCGAAGGGTGTGTCGGACCCACGGGCCGCGTCCACCGACAGGGCGCCGGCGGTCAGGGCCGCCTGGAACACCCGCTCCGCCGCGAAAAGGCCGTTCAGGGCCAGGGCGGTCGATACCTGGGTGCCGTTCAGCAAGGCCAGGCCTTCCTTGGGGCCAAGCTCCATGGGCGCCAGCCCCGCCCGCTTGATGCCTTCGGCGGCCGGCAGGACCTGGCCGTCCACCCGCACCTCGCCCACGCCCAGCAGCGGCGCCACCAGATGGGCCAGCGGCGCCAGATCGCCCGAGGCACCGACGGAGCCCTTGGACGGGATGCAGGGGTAGACACCATGGTTGGCCAGCGCCGCCAGCGCACGGATGACGCTGCCGCGCACGCCGGAGTAACCGCGCGCCAGGCTGGAAATCTTGAGCACTAGGATCAGGCGCACGATGGCGTCGTCCAGCAGCGGGCCGGTGCCCACCGCGTGGCTCAGCACCAGGTTGCGCTGGAGCTGCGACAGTTGGTCGTTGCCGATGCGTGTCTTGGCCAGCAAGCCGAAACCGGTGTTGATGCCGTAAGCGGTGCGGCCGGCGGCCATGACGGCGTCCACCGTGGCGGCGGACTTCTCCGCATGGGCGAGTGTGGCGTCATCCACCACCAGGTGGACGGGGCCAGCCAGGGTGGCGCGCAGGTCAGCCAGGGTCAGGCGGCCGGGGACCAGGGTGAAGGTGTGCATGGCACGAGAACTCCCGAGAGAAATCAAACTATTATGGCCCTGCCTTCAGGCAACGGAATAACGCGCCGTCGCGGAGGACAGGAAGGTTTCGATCATCTGGCGCAGGACCGGGCGCAGGCGGCTGCTGCGCCCCTCATCCAGCGCGGGGACCAGGCCGGGCGTCAGGTGCGTGTCCTGCGACAGCTCCAGCTGCAGGGCGTGGACATGTTCCGCCGGCTGGCCGTAGTGGCGGGTGATGTGCCCGCCCTTGAAGCGGCCGTTCAACACGGCGCTGTAGCCACTGGCCTGGGCCACCGCGTAAACGGCCTCGGCGATGGCCGGATCGCAAGCGGCGCCGGCGTTGCTGCCCAGGTTCAGGTCGGGCAGTCGGCCGTCGAACAGGCGCGGCACCTCCGCCGCGATGGAGTGCGCGTCCCACAGCAGGGCATAGCCGTGCCGGGTCTTGATGCGCTCCAGCTCCGTCACCAGCTGGGCATGATAGGGCTGCCAATAGGTGGCGACGCGGGCAGCCTTTTCGGCATCGGTCGGCCCCTGCCCCGTCAGATACAAGGGCGTGCCGTCGAACATGACCTCAGGGATCAGGCCGGTGCCGGCCTGGCCAGGGTAGAGGTTGGCGTCGTCGGCCGGGCGGTTCAGATCCACGACGTAGCGGCTGTAGCCCGCCACCAGGGTGGAGGCGCCGAGCTTGGCCGCGAAGTCATACAGCGCGTCGACATGCCAGTCGGTATCGACCAGGCCATGGGCCTCCGGCACCAGGCGGGATGATATGTCACCCGGTATCTGGATGCCGACATGGGGGAAAGAGATCAGCAGCGGCGCCGTGCCTTGTCGAAAGGTGAAGACTGGCCCGGTCATTGGCCCGCTCATTGGACGCCCCCCGGTAGATTCAACCCATGGCGGCAGGCGGTGGGATGGTTAGGCATGGGATCATTCCCCCCGGACGAATAAAGCTTAGGCATCGGCCTGCAGGGCTGGCGACAGGCCGCTGGAGTTGAACAATGGCCATTCAGAATCCGTGACCTGTCAGAAGCTGTTAACGACGGCCCAACCGTCACGATTTCCGCATGCCATAATGCCAATGGCAATGCGTCCTCAGTAACGTAGCTCCAGGCAAAAGCGACCTTTCGGCAACGGGGGGGCATGAACAGAGCCTTGCGACGGGGGCATGTCCGGCATTGACATGCCTCTTTTCCGAACCCCGGCCCCATGCCTATCCCTGACAAGCGATGCAACGACTGAACCGCCGCCGTAGGGAACGATAGCGACGAAGTTGCCCCATCCTAGCGATGGATTTGCCGGCCGTAAAGTCCTGACGCGGCATCTGACCTGTCAGTAGTTGCCCATAACATGCTGGGCTTTCCCTGCCGATCACGCTCCCATCGCCACTCCGCAGGGCCCGGCGTGGATGAGTGCCACCTCGGCGGTCGTAGCTGCGACATTTTAGGAAAACTGCGGAATCCCGGGTCGCACGTACCGGGCCACCGGCAAACGGATCACGCCGATCCAGCTCGATCGTCACACGCACCTAATGCTTAACGGAGGGCCGACGGCGGAATTTGAATTGCGCCTGAACGGCTTTACTTATTCTGAAATTTCACCATCCGACGGCGGCTGTGTGGCCAGGCCTGCCGAGTCAGTGATCGGCCGCCGACGCCGCCAGCAGGCAGGCCAGGAAATCGGCCGCATCCTCGGCGTCGGCCAGGAAATCCGCGCCAATGATCCGCCGCTCCGCATCCACCCGCCGCACGATGATGGGGAACAGGGCGACGCCGTTGGTGAGCTCGCTGTGGATGCTGACGGTCAGGGCTTGGCCCGGGACCATATCCTCCACCCCGCCGTGCAGTTGCAGGCCGATGCCCTTGGCGGACCAGTCGACCAGGCGGGCCTGAAGCCGGCCCACCCGCAACGGGTAGGCGTCGCCGGACAGGCGCGTGGCCTGGCGGCGGTCGGCTGCGGCGGGTGTCGTCTCATCGGTCATGGCGCCATGCTACCGGATCAGACGGCCAAGGCTTCAGCGGAAAAGTTCTTGGCGCCGCGGAAGTCAGCGTTGCGGATGTCAGCCTGGCGCAGGTCGGTCATGGTCAGGGTCGCGTCGGTCAGGCTGGCGCCGGTCAGGACGGCGTTGCGCAGATTGCCCTGGGTCAGGTCGCCGTCTTCCAGACGGGCCATGGTCAGATCGGCGCCCGCCAAGTTCACCCGCACCATGCGCGCCTTGCTGAAATTGGTGGGCCATTCGTGGCCGTTGCGCAAATCCATGGGGCAGGCCACGGCGTTGGCCAGGTTGGCCTCGTTCAGGGTCGCGCGCTCCAGGCAGGCGCCGCGCAGATCGGCACCGGCGAGTTCCGCGCCGCGCAGGTCGGCCATGGACAGGTCGGCCATGGCCAATACCGTGCCGCTGAGGTTGGCGCCCTTCAGCGTCGTCTGCCTGAGGATGGCGGCCGATAGGTTCAGGTTGGACAGGTCCTGACCGCTGAGGTCGGTGGCCGACAGGTCCGCGCGCTTGCCCTTGCCGCCATTGCTCAATATCCACAGGCGGTGCTGGCGCAGGGTTTCGCCGATGGTGCCCTCGATATCGTCCAGGCGGCGCACCAGGTCGGCCCCCGTCAGGTTGGCCATGGAGAGATCGACGTCGTCCAGCAGGGCGCCCAGCAGGCTGGCCTTGGACAGGTTGGCGCTGCGCAGCAGGGCGCGGGTCAGCACCGCGCCATCCAGCTTGGTGCCGCTGAGGTTGGCCTCGGACAGGTCCGCCCCTTCGAGGTTGCAGCCGGTGAGGTCGGAGCCGCTGAGGTCCGCCTTCACGAAGACGGCGCCGCGCAGGTCGGTGTCGCGTAGGTCGGTCTGGACGACGAAGGCGTTGGACAGCTTGGCATAGCTGAGGTCGGCCTTGGTCATGGACGCCTCGGCCAGCTCGGCCGAAGGATTGCCCTGCACGTTGGGCGTCAGCTCGCCATTCTTGCTGCGCATCAGGTGACCGTCGCGCAGGTCGGCCTCCACCATCACCACCCGCCGCATGCTGGCCCCGCGAAAGGCGGCGCCACGCAGGTCGGCCCGGGTCAGGTTGGCGCGTTCCAACGTGGCGCGACGCAGGTCCGCCCCGAACAGGCAGGCGGAACGCAAATCCACCTCCGACAGGTCGGCCTCGCTGAGCCGCGCACCGGTCAGGTCGGCGCCGGCCAGCACCCGGCCGCGCAGCACGGCGTTGGAGAGATCGCAGAATTTCAGGCTGGCCCGCGCCCCGCCCCGCTGCCCCTGGAGGTATCGCAGATGCAGGGTCAGGGCCTGCTCGATTTCCGCGGCCGAGAGGCGCCGGTATCCGATATCGAGGCTGTCAACGTCGGCCCTATGGCTCATCTGGGTCTCAGGCTTTAAGGTTCATCACCGCAGTGAGCCTATGTGATAGCGACCCTTCGTTAATAAAAGGTCATTAATTTGAAGTTTGCCCTACCGAGAATCAAAATATCAGCGAAAAAACCAACAGGTCATCTTGATTTTTGCTTTCTGATAGATTGTGACGACGGCATATCTCTTTTAAAGGGAACTGCCATAGGCCCTGTCGCAAAAGGCAACGGCGGAACCCGAGGGTCCCGCCGTTCCGTCCAACTGCCACTTGCCCTTGAATTCATGTTCTTGCCCGTGGGCGCCTGCCGTGGCGTTGTCGTCCGGTCAGGCGCGTCCACGTCCAGAATTAGGCCAAATGGGTCTCCAGGGCCGCGTTCTTCACGGCCTTCTGAAGCTTTTCGAACGCCCGCACCTCGATCTGGCGCACACGCTCGCGGCTGATGCCGAACTCCTGGGACAGGTCCTCCAGCGTCGTCGGGTCGTCGCGCAGGCGGCGCTCCGCCAGGATGCGACGCTCACGGTCGTTCAGGCCCTTCATGGCGCCGGCCAGCAGGGCCTTGCGCTTGCCCAACTCTTCCCGGTCGGCCAGGCGGATTTCCTGGCTTTCCGTCTCATCCACCAGCCAATCCTGCCACTCGCCCTCGCCATCCACGCGCAGGGGCGCGTTCAAGCTATGGTCGGGGCTGCCCAAGCGGCGGTTCATGGACACGACGTCTTGTTCCGGCACGTCCAGCTTGGTGGCGATGGCGGTCACCGTCTCCGGCGACAGGTCGCCGTCCTCGATGGCCTGCATCTGGCCTTTCAGCTTGCGCAGGTTGAAGAACAGCTTCTTCTGCGCGGCCGTGGTGCCCATCTTCACCAGGCTCCAGCTGTGCAGGATGTATTCCTGGATGGCGGCGCGGATCCACCACATGGCGTAAGTGGCCAGGCGGAAGCCGCGGTCGGGGTCGAAGCGCTTCACCGCCTGCATCATGCCGACGTTGCCTTCGGAGATCAGCTCCGATAGCGGCAGGCCGTAGCCGCGATAACCCATGGCGATCTTGGCCACCAGGCGCAAGTGGCTGGTCACCAGTTGGTGGGCGGCGATGCCGTCCTCATGTTCCTGCCAGCGCTTGGCCAGCATGAACTCCTTCTCCGGCTCCAGCATGGGGAAGCGGCGGATTTCCTGGAGATACCGCGACAGGCTCGATTCCGAACTGACGGCGGGGATGGCGGGCAAGGTGGCCATGGTCAACAACCTTTCACGGTTAAGGACCCCCGGGGATCGGGCGGTCCCCCCGTACCGGATGCTCAAATGGAGCCCCCCGGACGGGGTTGGGGTGACACATTGATCAGTATACGCCTCTGACTCGTATCCGACCACATTTTAAAATCATTCTAAACTAAAGATCAGCCCTGCAAGATCAGCGGGCAGGTCGCTGGTGAAGGCAACCATGTCACCGCTGGCCGGGTGACGGAAGGCGATGTCCTTCGCATGCAACGCTTGGCGACGAAAACCGAGAAGTTGGGCCTGTGCGTCCGGCGTCGCCTCCTTCAGCCGGGCGCCCAGGGCGCCGGTGGGGCGGGCCTTGCCGTACAGCGGGTCGCCCACCAGCGGATGGCCGATCTGGGCCATGTGCACCCGGATTTGATGGGTGCGGCCGGTGGCCAGCTTGCACTCCACATGGGCGGCCAGCAGGCCGTAACGGGCCAGCGTGCGCCAGCGGGTCAACGCCGGCTTACCGCCCTTGCTTACCACGGCCATGCGCTTGCGATCCGTCGGATGGCGGCCGATATTGCCCTCGATTTCCCCCTCACCCGCCGCCGGCGAGCCCCAGACCACGGCGTGGTAGGTGCGCGACAGAGTTCGGTCGGCGAACTGGGCCGACAGGCCGGCATGGGCGCGATCGGTTTTGGCCACAACCATCAGGCCGCTGGTATCCTTGTCCAGGCGGTGGACGATGCCCGGCCGACGCACGCCGCCGATGCCGGACAGCCGCTCCCCACAATGGAACAGCAGGGCGTTCACCAGCGTGCCATCGGGATTGCCGGCGGCGGGGTGCACCACCAGGCCGGCCGGCTTGTCGATCACCAGCAGGTCATCGTCCTCGAAAACGATGGTCAGCGGGATGTCCTGCGCCACCGGCACGGCTGGTTCCGGCGCCGGCACGGAAATCTGAAACACCTGGCCGGGTTTGACCCGGTATGAGGCGTCGTCTATGGTCTGGCCGCCCGGCTGACCCAAGGCCACGCGCCCCTCCCCGATCAGCGCCTGCAGGCGTGAGCGGGTGAGGCCGGCGGCCTCCGGCACCAGCTGGGCCAGGGCCTTGTCCAACCGGTCGCGGGCCGCGGTGTCGGGGATGGTGACGGCGACCAGGGCGGAACCCGCCTCGTCGCCCTCCAGATCCTCATCCTCCGCGCCGTCCACCACCGGGGCGCCAAGGTCCAGGCGGTCAGCCCCGCCCTCACCCGCCACGGCGCTGAAGCGCGCGACGGCGGTGTCGGCAGGCTGGCCCGGGGCGGCACAGATGGTTGAAGCAAGTGCGGACAATAAAGACCTTCCTCGTCATCATGGGCGTACTGATCGTCGCCGGTTTCACCTTCATCGGGGTGGAGGTCTGGCGGCGTGCCACCGACCCGAACCACCCCCGCGCCTTCGGCCGCCATGCCGATACGGCGACCCCTGGCACCACCACCGCTTCGGCCCTGCCGCCCGAGGCCCTGGCCCCGCTGCTGAAACTGCCGGAAGGCAGCCGCATCGAAGCCATGACCAGCGTGGGTAGCCGCCTGGCCGTCCAGGTCGCCCTTCCCGGCGGTGCCCAACAGATCGTCCTGCTGGAGCCCAGTACCGGAAAGGTCCAGATCGCGGTCGTTACTGGAACCACTTCATCGGACACCCCATCTTCCACGGGTGGGGTGTCTGAACCCAACCAGACGATGCGCCCGCAGGTTCCCCGGACGCCGTGATTACGGTCACACCGGCCGGCCACCCACCAGCGTAATCACCCTACATGACAGAGATTTAATGGCCCCTGTCAGGAAGCCGGCGCTGGAATGAAGGCCTCGGGCGACTGCCCAATATTTCGGCGACGCACGGCAGCATTGGGCATTTCCACACTTTTTTGCTTCCTCTTCGTGCGCGCCGCCACCGATCATCATCCGACATCCAGCAACAGGCGAGACGGTCCTCAATGAACTTCATGAGCGACAACGTGGTGGGCGCGGCCCCGGAGATCCTGGCGGCCCTGGCCGCGGCCAATGACGGCGCGCAACCCTCCTACGGCGGTGACCCGCTGACGGCGCGGGTGACCCGGGACCTGGCCGAGTTGTTCGAGTGCGACGTCACCGTCTTCCCCGTCGCCACCGGCACCGCCGCCAACGCCCTAGCCCTGTCGGTGCTGACCCCACCTTACGGCGCCGTCTATTGCCATGACGAGGCCCACGTGCAGGTGGATGAATGCGGCGCGCCGGAGCTGATGTCCGGCGGCGCCAAGCTGGTTTCCTTGGCGGGGCCCCATGGCAAGCTGGACGCGATGGCGCTGAAGGCCGCCTTGGACAAGGGCGGCGCCGGCGTCGTCCACCACGTGCAACCGGCCGCCCTGACCCTGACCCAGGCGACGGAGTCCGGCACCGTCTACACCCCCGACGAGGTGATGGCCCTGACGGACGTGGCGCGGGCGCACAAGTTGCGCGTCCACATGGACGGCGCCCGCTTCGCCAACGCGGTGGCCAGCCTGGCCTGCGCCCCGGCCGACATCACCTGGCGCGCCGGCGTGGACGTGCTGTCCTTCGGTGCCACCAAGAACGGCGCCCTGGCGGCGGAGGCGGTGATCTTTTTCGACAAGGCCTTGGCCGACAGCTTCGCCTATCGCCGCAAGCGGGCCGGCCACCTGTTCTCCAAGATGCGTTTCCTGTCGGCGCAGCTGGACGCCTACCTGACCGACGGTCTGTGGTTGCGCCTGGCCACCCACGCCAACGCCATGGCGACGCGCCTGGCCCTGGGCCTGGACGCCCTGCCCGGCGTCGGCCTGCGCAGCCCGGTGCAGGCCAACGAGGTCTTCGCCGTGATGCCGGAGCCCATGATCGCCGGGCTGGAGGCGGCCGGCTTCCACTTCTACCGCTGGGACGGCGCGTGCATCCGCCTGGTGACCGCCTGGAACACCGACCCGGCGCATGTGGACGCCTTCGTCGCCGCCGCGCGGGGGCTGGCGGGAATCGCGTGAGGCGCCAAAGCGCGCCTGAGGCAAAACACCGCCCCGCGCCGGGACCTTGAATGGCGTAGGGTCAGGCCCCCAACCTGGGCCGACGCGTCCCGATAAACTCTGTGGAGATGACATGCGCACCATCGTTCTCGCCGCCGCCCTCTCCCTGGCGGCCACGGTTCCGGCCTGGGCGGCCTTGCCCAACGGCGCCGCGGCCCCGGCCTTCACCGCCCAAGGGGCCCTAGGCGGCAAAACCTCGACCTTTTCACTGACCGACGCGCTGAAGACGGGACCGGTGGTGCTTTACTTCTTCCCCGCCGCCTTCACCAAGGGCTGCACGGTGGAGGCGCATGAGTTCGCCGAGGCGACGGAGACGTTCAAGCAGTACGGCGCCACCGTGGTGGGCGTGACCGCCGGCAACATCGACCGCGTGGCCGAGTTCTCCTCCGTCGAGTGCCGCGACAAGTTCATGGTGGCCGCCGACCCCGACGCCAAGATCGCCGCCGAGTACGACGCCAAGAACCAGGGCAATCCCGCCATCTCCAACCGCACGTCCTACGTCATCGGCCAGAACGGCAAGGTGGTCGCCAGCTATACCGACAACAACCCGGACCAGCACGTGCAACTGATGCTGGACGCGGTGAAGGCGCTGCACGGCAAATAAGCGCGGCTTGGTTCCAGCGGCCGCCGGGCCCGCTGGAACCGCCAAGGTTATTCCGCCAGGATGTGGGCGGTCTCGGCGGCGGTGACGAAGGCCGCGCGGGCCGCCTCCGCCTCACCCGACCCGTCCAGGGCAGCCAGGCACGCGGCGGTGGCCGCCTGGCGGGCGGGATCGTTGAGGTGCGCCTCCGGCCAACGGTAGATCAGCCAGTTGGAAGCCTCGTCCACCGTCGTGATGGTCCGGCGGACGGAGGGGGCTTCCCACACATCGATCGGGGTCAGGGTACGCACGGGGTGGCCTCCTTCAGCTGGTGGAGCATACAACCTGGCGGGGCCGGCACGGTTCCCCCGCCGGGCGTCACCCACCCGTGACCAGCCTGACCGCGATGGCCCACATCACCAGCGCGATGACGCCTTCCAACAACCGCCAGGCGGCGGGGCGGGCGAAGATCGGGCGCAGCTTGGTCGCGCCATACCCCAGCGAGAAGAAGAACAGGAAGGAACCGGTGATGGCACCGGCGGCGAAGGACGCCTGGAAACCGTCGAACTGGGTGGAGATGGTGCCCAGCAGGACCACCGTGTCGAGGTAGACATGCGGGTTCAGCCAGGTGATGGCCAGGCAGGCCAACAGGGTCTTGACCGGGCCGGGTCCCTCGGCCTGGGGCCCCACCGTCAGCGCGCCGGTGGAGCGCCAGGCCGACCACAGGCTCTTGGCCCCATACCAGGCCAGGAAGGCGGCGCCGGCATAGCGCATGACCGGGTCCAGCCAGGGCAGCCAGGCGGCGGCGGTGCCGAAACCGGCCACCCCGACGCCGATGAGGATGGCATCCGACAGGGCGCAGGCCAGGCACACGGCGAAGACGTGCTGGCCGCGCAGGCCCTGGCGCAGCAGGAAGGCGTTCTGCGCGCCGATGGCGATGATGAGGCTGAGCCCCATGCTCAGGCCCGCGATATAAACCGAGACATCCATGGTTACGGCGATTTCCAGACGGTGGCCAAGCCTTGTGGTAGGCGCCACTCGCGGATTAGGCTAATTAAATCACCTAATCCGAATTTAGCGAAACTTAGCCATGATCGATTATCCGGCGGCGCGCGCCGTGGCGCTGGTGGTGCAGACCGGCAGCTTCGAGAAGGCCGCCGCCGCGCTGAACGTCACCCCTTCCGCCGTGTCCCAGCGCGTGAGGCAGCTGGAGGAACGGCTGGGCGCCGTGCTGGTCGAACGCGGCACACCCTGCACCGCCACGGAAAAGGGCGAATGGCTGTGCCGCCACATGGACCATGTCGGCATGCTGGAACGGGAGCTGACGGCCCACCTGCCGGGCCTGGTCGACCTGGCGGCACCGGTGCCGCGCGTGACCCTGGCCATCGCCGTCAACGCCGACAGCCTGGGCACCTGGTTCCTGGCGGCGGCCTCCGCCTTCACCCAAGGCTGCGACCATCTGCTGAACATCGTCATCGACGACCAGGACCATACCGCCGACTGGCTGCGGCGCGGCCGGGTGCTGGCGGCGGTGACCTCGCTGGAAAAGCCCATCCAGGGCTGCGGCGTCACGGCCCTAGGCGCGTTGCGTTATCACGCCACGGCCAGCCCGGACTTCATGGCGCGCCATTTTCCGGGCGGGGTGACGGCCGAGACCTTGGCCCAGGCGCCGGCGCTCACCTTCAACCAGAAGGACCGGCTGCAACATGACTGGATCCGGCGGGCGCTGGGCCGCGATGTCGTCCACCCCACCCATTGGCTGCCGTCGACGCAGGGCTTCGTCGACGGCGCCCTGGCCGGGATGGGCTGGGGCATGAACCCCGCCCAGCTGGCGCGCGGCCATCTGGACGCGGGCCGGCTGGTGGAACTGGTGCCCGGCGCCGTGCTGGACGTGCCCCTGTTCTGGCAGGTGAGCCGCCTGGCCGCCGATCAGCTGGCGGACCTCAGCCGGCGGGTGGTGGCCACGGCCAAGCGCGAGCTGACGCAGCGGACATGAGGCGGCGATATTCGCCTTGGGCGTGTGTTGTGCGGTAGGCATACTGACGGCAACGTGCCAACGATGGGGAACACCGCCCGTGCCCAACCTGATCAACCGCGCCACGCCCGGCGTTTATCTGACGGAATCCTCGGCCTTCCCGACGTCCATCATCGGGGTGCAGACCGCCGTCCCTGTCTTCATCGGCTATACCGAATATGCCCGCGACCCCGTCAGCCAGAAGCCGCTATCCGGCCAAGCCGTCGCGATCAGCGCCCTTGCCGACTACACGGCCTGTTTCGGCGGCGCCTATGCCCAGCCCTTCCAGGTGACGCCAGCCAAGACCGGGCCGGCCGACTTCCAGGCCACACAGCCGAACGGCCAGGGGACCGCTTCTTACACAGTCGACCCCAGCGGGCCGCGATTCAATCTGGCGCAGGCCATCCAGGCCTTTTACGCCAATGGCGGTGGTGCCTGCTATGTCGTGTCGGTGGCCGATTACGGCGCCGGCCGGGTTGCCAAGGACACCCTGCTGGCCGGCCTGCAAGCCGCCGGCGCGCAGGCCGGCCCCACCATGACGGTGGTGCCGGATGCCTGTCTGCTGCCCGACGCCGATTATGCGGTGGTGGTCACGGCCATGCTCACCCAGGCGGGTACCCTGGGGGACCGGATGGCCATCCTGGATTTGCCGGGTGCGACAAGCCCCACTGGCGGGACCGTCGACGGCCTGGCGGCGCAGCGTGACGCCTTCTACACCGCCATCGTCCCGGCCGTGGACGCCTTCAGCTATGGTGCCGCCTATGCCCCGGCGCTGCATACCAACCTGACCCCAGAGGGCGAAGTCGACTACACGCGCCTTCAGGGCAGCGCCGCCCTGATGCGGGAGCTTCTGGGCCAGCAGGCATCGGCCCTGTACACCGGCGCCCAGCTGGCGGAGGTTCAGGCGCGGCTGGCCACGGCCTTCCCGGCCGTGCCCCCGACCCCGGCGCCCAGCCCCAGTGAGATCAGCACCACCAACCAATACCTGTTGAACGCCCTGCCCCTGCTGGCCCAGATCGAAGGTATCATGGCGCGTAAGCTGAACGTGGCGCCGCCCAGCGGGATCATGGCCGGCGTCTGGGCACAGAACGACGCCAATCGCGGCGTCTGGAACGCCCCCGCCAACCTGACCTTGAACGGCGTGGTGGCGCCCACCGTGACCCTGACCGATGCGCAGCAGGGGGACTACAACCTTCCGCTGAACGGCAACGCGATCAACATCCTGCGCGCCTTCATCAATCGCGGCACCGTGCCGTGGGGCGCCCGCACGCTGGATGGCAACAGCAACGATTACCGCTACATCCAGGTGCGGCGCACCCTGATATACATCGAGCAATCCATCAAGACCGCCTTGCAACAGTTTGTTTTTGCGGCGAATGATGGTCAGACCTGGGTCACCGTCACGTCCATGATCTCCACTTTCCTCACAGGGTTGTGGAGCCAGGGCGGCCTGTTGGGTGACAAGGCCAGCGACGCCTTCAGCGTCCAATGCGGCCTGGGGTCGACCATGACCGCGCAGGACATCCTGAACGGCTACATGATCGTTTCCGTCACCCTGCAGATGGTCCACCCCGGGGAGTTCATCGAGCTGACCTTCACGCAGAAAATGCAGGGCATCGGCTGACCGGTTCCGGCATCAGGCGCTGGGCAGCACCGTCCAGCCATTGGTGTTGGGATCCAGGCGCTTGACCGGCCCCTCGAAGCGGCGCAGCAAGCCGTCCAGCAGGCCGGGCAGGCTTTGATAGCGGTTGAGGATGGCCTGCACCTGCGCCTGGCCCGGTCCGGCGGTCTCCCCCGCCCGGGTGGTGGCCTCACCCAAGGCGATGGCCCGGTGGACGACGGTGGCCGGGGCGGCCTGGCGGGTGGCGTGGGGCGCGCGGATATAGGCCAGCAGCGCCGTCTCATCCACCAAGTGGCGCAGCACGTCATCCAGGGCCTGCAGCACCTCCCCCCGCCAGCGGGTGGTGACGCCGCCGATGCGCCTGTCCTCCACACCACCGACGTGGCCGGCGCACACCACCTCCGCCAGGCACCAGCGCAGCCGGCTGGCGTAGCCGCCGAACATGTGGGCGTGCTGGTCCTGCTCCGGCAGGCCGGCGCGCGTCACCACGGGGGCGCCGATGTTGGCATGCCCGAGATCGACGGAGGAAAGGCCGTTCCATACCTCCGCCAGCACGCCGCTGTAGTTGGCCATGCGGGTGGGCCAGACGGCCCCGCCGCCGAAGATGTCCGACAGCGCGTTGCGGATGACGCCGACGACGTCGCCGAATACGTGGTCACCCTGCATGGGCGCCAACGGAGGAGCGGCGTTGGGCGCCGGCTCCGCCGGAATCTGGGCGCCCTGCGGATGGGCGAAGGTGCAGTTGGGAACGAGCGGCATGGGATGCGGTACCCTGTCGAGGGCGGGCCCGGGAGGGAGGCGGCCCGCTGGAGGGCCACACCCTAGCCGTATCGGCCGCTCCAACTCATGCGCGCGGAAGCTGTATGCCGCCCGGGGGAAGCGCGGGCGACGGCATTGATCATGGTGCGTATTCCTGTTTCGCCAACGGCGGACCGCCACCCGCCTGCGTCACCGGGGCCGCCCGAGAACGGTTCCCCTCTTCCGGGACCGGTGGCACACTGTTCGGCACGACAATGAATGGGCGGTTGACATGATCACGTTCACGCTGAACGGGCAGGTACTGCGTTTCGAGGGCGATCCCGAAATGCCCCTGCTGTGGTACCTGCGCGATGTCCAAGGGCTGACCGGCACCAAATTCGGCTGTGGCGAGGCGCTGTGCGGCGCCTGCACCGTGCACGCCGACGGCGCCCCCATACGCAGCTGCCAGACGACGCTAGGCGACCTGTCCGGCGTGGCCGTCACCACCATCGAGGGCCTGTCGCCCGACGGCATGCACCCCGTGCAGGTGGCGTGGCGCGAACTGAACGTGGCCCAGTGCGGCTATTGCCAGGCCGGGCAAATCATGTCGGCGGCGGCCCTGCTGAAGGACACGCCCCATCCCAGCGACGCCGCCATCGACGACGCCATGAGCGGCAACATCTGCCGGTGCGCGACCTACCCCCGTATCCGTGCCGCCATCAAGCGCGCGGCCGGCGAAGTGCAGCGCAAGACGGCCAGCGGCGGGAGCGCCCAGTCCAGCAGCGGGAGCGCCAAGTGATGGACGGGATCAGCAACCTCAGCCGCCGCGCCGTCCTGATGGGCCTGGGCGCCGGCACCTTCGTTTTGGCCGGTGGGCTGGCCGGTGGGCTCGGCCCCGTCGCACGGGCGGAGGACACGCCCAAGAAGTATGGCGGCGACGCCATGCCCGGCGGGGTCAAGGACGACCCGCGCCTGTTCGTGGCCGTGGCCACCGACGGCACCGTCACCATCCTGTGCCACCGGGCGGAGATGGGCCAGGGCGTGCGCACCAGCTGGGCCATGGTCATCGCCGACGAGATGGACGCCAACTGGGCCAAGGTGAAGGTGGACCAGGCGCTGGGCGACGAGGCGCGCTACGGCAACCAGAACACCGACGGCTCGCGCAGCATGCGCCACCACTTCCAGGCCCTGCGCCGCATCGGCGCCGCCGCGCGGCAGATGCTGGTCCAGGCCGCCGCCGCCCAGTGGGGCGTGCCGGCGGCGGAGGTGACGGCGGACGACCACAGCCTGGTGCACGCCGCCAGCGGCCGGCGCCTGGGCTATGGCGAGGTGGCGGCGGCCGCTGCGGCACTGCCCGTGCCGGCGCGCGAGACGCTGGTCTTCAAGGACCCGGCCAAGTTCCGCTATATCGGCCGGGGCGACGTCGGGCTGGTCGACGGTTTCGACATCACCACCGGCCACGCCACCTATGGCATCGACGTGCGGCGGGACAACATGCTGTACGCCGTGGTGGCCCGCCCGCCGGTGCATGGCGGCAAGATGAGCCACTACAACGTGGATGAGGCGCTGCAGGTGCCGGGCGTGCTGAAGGTGGTGGTGCTGAACACCGCGCCCCTGCCCTCCGGCTTCCTGCCCAAGGGCGGCCTGGCCGTGGTGGCGGAGAACACGTGGGCCGCGCTGAAGGGGCGGGAGAAGCTGAAGATCACCTGGGAGGATGGGCCAAACGCTGGCTATGACAGCGCCGCCTACCGGGCGGAGCTGGAGGCGGCGGCCCGCGCCCCCGGGCAGGTGGTGCGGGCCGTGGGTGACGTGGACGCCGCGCTGAAGACGGCGGCCAAGCATGTCACGGCCGAATACTACATCCCCCACCTGGCCCAGGCGCCCATGGAACCACCGGCCGCCGCCGCCCAGGTGACGGGCGACAAGTGCGAGATCTGGGGCAGCACCCAGGCGCCGCAGACCACGCGGGAAACGGTGGCCAAGGTGCTGAGCATCCCGCCGGAGAACGTGACCGTCCACCAGACCCTGGTGGGCGGCGGTTTCGGCCGCAAGTCCAAGCCGGACTACATCGCGGAGGCGGCCCTGTTGTCCCGCGCCATGGACGGCCGGCCGGTGAAGCTGACCTACACCCGCACCGATGACCTGCACCACGGCTTCCTGCACACCGTGTCGGTGGAACGGCTGGAAGGCGGACTGGACGCCAAGGGCAAGCCGGTGGCCTGGCTGCACCGCACCGTGGCCCCCTCCATCGGCGCCACCTTCACCGCCGGCGTGAAGCATGAGGGCGCGTCGGAGCTGGGCATGGGCGCCGTCAACACGCCCTGGATCGTGCCCAACCTGAGGGTGGAGAACCCTGAAGCCGAGAGCCACACGCGCATCGGCTGGTTCCGCAGCGTCTCCAACATCCCGCACGCCTTCGCGGTGCAGAGCTTCGTGGCGGAATTGGCGGAGGCCGCGGGACGCGACCCCAAGGATTTCCTGCTGGAGCTGATCGGCCCGGCGCGCCAGATCAACCCGGCGGACATGTCAGACAGCTGGAACTACAACGAGGACCCCGTGGCCTACGCCTATGACACCGGCCGCCTGCGCGGCGTGGTGGAGCGGGCGGCCAAGGAAGCCGGCTGGGGCAAGCCGCTGCCCAAGGGCCAGGGCCGGGGCATCGCCGCCCACCGCAGCTTCGCCAGCTATGCCGCCGCCGTTGTGCAGGTGGATGTCGACGCCCAGGGCAAGCTGACCATCCCCCGCGTCGACATCGCCTTCGACTGCGGCCCCGTCATCAACCCCGACCGGGTGCGGGCGCAGTTGGAGGGGGCGGTGACCCAAGGCGTCAGCCTGGCCACGCTGGGCGAGATCAGCTTCAAGGCCGGCCAGGTCCAGCAGAACAACTTCGACACCTATGAGGTCACCCGCATCGACGCGGCGCCCAGGGATATCCGCGTCCACCTGATGCCGGCGGCCAAGTACGACGCGCCCCTGGGCGGCGTGGGTGAGCCCGGCGTACCCCCCATCGCCCCCGCCCTGCTGAACGCCATCCACGCCGCCACCGGCAAGCGCATCCGCAGCCTGCCCATCCGGGATCAGTTGCGGGTGTGAGGAAGGCCCCGCCAGGCGCCGTTTCGGCCAAGTCCGAAGTGACGCCTGGCCACCGGCATGGATGATCAGCGGCCTCTGCAATCGGTTGCAAATTGCCCTTGCCTCGGGCGACGGCACGCCATAAAAGTTATGCCTAACATCCATTTATTGCGGCGATAGGATGGGGCCATGGCGGCCGCCAGCCCAAACGCCGCCAACAAAAATTGAAGGGAGGATCACATCCATGCGGCGACCCACGATGCTTTCCGCGCTGCTCGCGGCTGGCCTGGTCACGGGCCTATGCGGCCCGGCCGGGGCGGCCGATGCCGGCACCTGGATCACCACCTGGGCGTCCAGCCCCTCCCTGCCCATCGAAAAGCTGCCCTTGCCCTTCTGGAAGCCGGCGCCAGAGACGCAGGGCACGGTGCGCTACACCCTGCGCATCAGCGCCGGGGGCGACCAGCTACGCGTTCGGCTCTCGGCCGAAACCTTGCCGCAGGATCTGCTGGTCGACCATGCCACCGTCGCGGTTGCCGATGTCCAGGGGCATGTGGCGCCCGGCACCTTCCGCACCCTGACCTTCGATGGCACCCGCGCCGTGCGCGTGCCGGCGGGCGCCCCGCTGGTCAGCGATCCCCTGGATCTGCCGCTCGATGCCGGCGCCGTGCTGGTGGTGAGCCTGCACCTGCCCCAGCCGGTGACGGTGCCGCAGGCGGACAACAACCATCACACCGACATCCTGCCCGGCGATGACCGGACGGAGGCGGTCGCCCTGGACGGCGCGCGGGCCGAGGACGCGCGGGAGATCGTGTCCGCCCTACTTGTCCATTCGGGCGCGAAGGCCCGGACCATCGTCGCGTTCGGCGATTCCATCACCGACGGCTTCGGCGCCAAGGACAGGCTGATGCGTGGCTGGCCGGACCAGCTGGCGGCCTTGCTGCGGGCCAAGGGCCTGCGGGACATCGGCATCGCCAACGCCGGCATCGGCGGCAACCGGATCTTGCGCGGGGAGGTCGGCCCGTCGGCCCTGGCCCGGTTCGACCGTGACGCGCTGGCGGTCCCCGGTGTCACCGACCTCGTCCTGCTGGAGGGAATCAACGACCTGGGCCTGAGCGGTCTGCCGACCCTGCGGACCAGCGCGACGCACCCGGTGGTGACGGGGGAGGACATCATCGCCGGCTATCGCCAGCTGATCGACCGGGCGCGGGCGCGGCACCTGCGGGTGCATGGCGCCACCCTCACCCCCGCCATGGGCGCCACCTTCCCCGGCTACGCCACGCCGGAGAAGGAAGCGGTCCGGCAAAAGATCAACACCTGGATCCGCACCAGCGGCGCGTTCGACGACGTGATCGATTTCGACGCCGCCGTCCGCGACCCCGCCCACCCCGACCGCATCCGCGCAGATTATGACTGCGGTGACCACCTGCACCCGTCCGATGCCGGGTACCACGCCATGGCCCAGGCGGTGCTGGCCGTCATCGCCCCCTGACCGTCATCGCCCCGTGACCAGCCCCCCTGGCCGGTCGCAGGATCAATCCAGCCGCATCCGCCGGTGCAGGGTGCTGCGATGCACGCCCAGTTCCCGGGCGGCGGCGCTGATGTTGCCCTGGTGCCGGGCCAGGGCCTGGCGGATGGCGTCATCCTCCCGCGTCTTCAGGTTGGGCGCCGGGGTGTCAACCGGTGCCGCGGACGCCAGGTCGGGCGGCAGGTCGGCCGGGGTGACCAGGGCCCCCGGCGGCGACAGGGCCACCAGGGTGCGCAGCAGGTTGGCCAGTTCGCGCAGGTTGCCGGGCCAGTCATGGCGGCGCAGCCGGTCGCGGGCGGCGGGGGCCAGGCGGATCCCCCGGTCGGCGGCGCCGAAGCTGGCCATCAGCGCATCGATGATGCCGTCCAGCGGGCGTTGGCGCAGGGGCGGCAGGGTCACCACCAGATGTTTCAGCCGGTAATAAAGGTCGGCGCGGAATGTGCCCTGGGCCACGCAGGCCGCCAGGTCGCGGTGGGTGGCGGTGACCAGCAGGAAATCCACCCTCACCGGGCGGCCGCCCACGGGCGTCACCTCCCCATCCTGCAGCACCCGCAGCAGGCGCGCCTGCAGGGCCGGCGGCATGTCGCCGATCTCATCCAGGAACAGGATGCCGCCGTCGGCCTGGCGGATCTGGCCGCGATGGCCGCCCCGCCGGGCGCCAGTGAAGGCGCCGTCCTCATAGCCGAACAGCTCTGATTCCAGCAGGCCTTCCGGAATGGCGGCGCAGTTGACCGCCACCAGGGGGGCTTGCGCCCGCGCGCAGGCGGCATGGGCCGCGCGCACGAACACCTCCTTGCCCGTTCCCGTTTCCCCCTGCAGCAGCACGGGGATGCCAGCGTCCAGCGCCAGGATGGCGCGGTCCAGCAGCGGCCGGGTGATGCCATCCCACAGCATGCCGTCCCTGGTGGCCGCCGGCGGGGGCAATTCCTTGGCCGGTCGGCGTATCGCCGGGCGGGTCCTGCCCGGCGTGGTGATGCGGGCATGCAGCGGGCGGCCGCCGTCGGCGGTGCGCAAGATACGCTCGCCCCGCGCCAAACCGCCGTCCAGCACACTTTCCAGCCGCACCCGGCCGATGGCGCCGGCGTCCAGGCCCAGCAGGGCCAGCGCCGCCGGGTTGGCCGCCCGCACCACACCATCGTCCACCGCCAGCAGGCCTTCCTGCGGGGTGCCCAGCCAGCCGGGGTGGGCATGCAGGCGCACCACCAACTCGTGCCCCTCTGCCGCCTGGCCCGTCCAGCGATGTTCCAGGTGGGCCACCGCCATGCTGGCCAGGCTTCGGGCGCTGGCGCCCTGGGCGTCCGACCGCGCCGCGCGCGTGTCGCCCGACAGGTCGATGACACCGGCCAGCGCGCCATAGGGGTCCATCACCGGCATGGCGGTGCAGATGAGGAAGGCGTTGTCGGTCAGGTAATGCTCCGCCCCCCGCACCTGGACCAACGCGCGTTCGGCCAGGGCGGTGCCGACGGCGTTGGTGCCCTCGTCATCCTCACCCCAGCCGGCGCCGGGCTGGAGGGAGACACGGCGGGCGCGGCGGACGAAGCCGGCGTCGCCGCGCGCGTCCAGGATCAGCCCACGGTCGTTGGTCAGCAGCACCATGCCGCCCAGGTCGCGCATGGCCTGGTGCAGGGTGTCCAGCTCCGGTGTCGCGAGATGCATCAGGGTGTGGTGGCGCTCGCGCAGCACCGCCAGGTCGGCCCGCGACAACGGATCCTGGCGGGCGGGCCGGTCGGCGCGCAGGCCCCGGTCGGCGCAGCGGCGCCAGGACCGGGCGATGATCGGCGGAATGGGCGTCCCCTCCAGGCCGCCCGCCTCGCCCAGCCGCTCGCGCGCCATGGCCAGGACGGCCGCCGGACTTTGCGGGGCGTTCGCCATGCTGATCCTCCCGATATTTGCGACAGGTGTCGCGGACATGTCGCGCGATGCGACAGGTCCAGCGCCCGTCTTTGGGGGAGAGCATGGGGCAGATCGCCGGCCCCCGCAACCCGACCTAAGTGGCATGGATTAAGGGCTTGATCCGGCGGGATTCCTGAAATGGCCCGCGCCGTTGGCACGGCCCTTGCCATTAGTAAGCCAGCGCAAACCGCCCGCCTGAGGCGCAAAACAAGCTGGAGGACACGTTACATGGCCAAGATCGCCCCCGGACAGTACGGCAGCCCGGTGTCGTTCAAGACCCGCTATGGCAATTTCATCGGCGGCGAGTGGGTGCCGCCGGCGTCCGGCGAGTATTTCCAGAACACCACGCCCATCACCGGCCAGGTCATCTGCGAGGTGCCGCGGTCGAACGCGGAAGATATCGAGCGCGCGCTGGACGCGGCGCACGCGGCCAAGCGCGACTGGGGCCGCACCTCGGCCGCCGACCGCGCCCGGGTGCTGGAAAGGATCGCCCAACGCATCGACGACAACCTGGAAACCCTGGCCACGGCGGAAACCTGGGACAACGGCAAGCCCATCCGCGAGACGCGCGCCGCCGACATCCCCCTGGCCGCCGATCACTTCCGCTATTTCGCCGCCGCCATCCGCGCGCAAGAGGGCGGGATTTCGGAGATCGACCACAACACCATCGCCTATCACTACCATGAGCCCCTGGGCGTGGTCGGCCAGATCATCCCCTGGAACTTCCCCATCCTGATGGCGACGTGGAAGCTGGCCCCGGCGCTCGCCGCCGGCAACTGCGTGGTGCTGAAGCCGGCGGAACAGACGCCGGTCAGCATCCTGGTGTTGATGGAACTGATCCAGGACCTGCTGCCCAAGGGCGTGGTCAATGTCGTCAACGGCTTCGGGGTCGAGGCCGGCAAACCGCTGGCCAGCAGCTCCCGCATCGCCAAGATCGCCTTCACCGGGGAAACCACCACCGGCCGGCTGATCATGCAGTACGCCTCGCAGAACCTGATCCCGGTGACCCTGGAGCTGGGCGGCAAGTCGCCCAACATCTTCTTCGACGACGTGGCGGCCCAGGA
Organism: Nitrospirillum guaranorum; assembly: GCF_034653275.1. Taxonomy (NCBI): domain Bacteria; kingdom Pseudomonadati; phylum Pseudomonadota; class Alphaproteobacteria; order Rhodospirillales; family Azospirillaceae; genus Nitrospirillum; species Nitrospirillum guaranorum. The sequence goes on from NZ_JAYEES010000001.1 coordinate 1,212,247, forward strand.
CGACGCCTTCCTGGACAAGGCCATCGAGGGCTTCGTCATGTTCGCCCTGAACCAGGGCGAGGTCTGCACCTGCCCCTCGCGCGCCCTGATCCAGGAAAGCCTGTACGGCCGCTTCATGGACAAGGCGTTGGCCCGCGTGCAGGCCATCAAACAGGGGAACCCGCTGGACGGCGACACCATGATCGGCGCCCAGGCCAGCAGCGAGCAGCTGGAGAAGATCCTCTCCTACCTCGACATCGGCAGGAAAGAGGGCGCCAAGGTGCTGGCCGGCGGCAACCGGGCGGAACTGTCGGGCGACCTCGCCGGCGGCTTCTATGTCCAGCCCACGGTGTTCCAGGGCAACAACCGCATGCGCATCTTCCAGGAGGAGATTTTCGGTCCGGTCGTGGCCGTCACCACCTTCAAGGACGAGGAAGAGGCGCTGCACATCGCCAACGACACGCTGTACGGCCTGGGCGCCGGCGTGTGGACGCGCGACATCAACCGCGCCTACCGCTTCGGCCGGGAAATCCAGGCGGGCCGGGTGTGGACCAACTGCTACCACCTGTACCCGGCGCATGCGGCCTTCGGCGGCTACAAGCAGTCGGGCATCGGGCGCGAGAACCACGCCATGATGCTGGACCATTACCAGCAGACCAAGAACCAGCTGGTCAGCTACAGCCCCAACGCCCTGGGCTTCTTCTGATGGCGGGCCTGGCCATTCCCAACCCGGACAGCCAGGCCTCCACGGATCCCGGACCATCGGAAACGGTGGTCCGGGCCGCCGTGCTGAGGGTCGACGCCACGCCGGAGGCGCTGGCGCTGATCAAGAGGCTGGAGGCCCGCCACGGCCCCCTGCTGTTCCATCAGTCCGGCGGCTGCTGTGACGGCAGCGCGCCCATGTGCTACCCGCGCGGGGAGTTCATGATCGGCGACGGCGACGTCCTGCTGGGCGAGATCGGCGGCCAGCCCTTCTACATGGGCAAGGCCCAGTTCGAGTATTGGAAGCACACCCGCCTGACCATCGACGTCGTCCCCGGACGGGGCGGCATGTTCTCCCTGGAGGGGCCGGAGGGCGTGCGCTTCCTCACCCGGTCGCGGCTGTTCACGGACGAGGAGAACGCGGCCTTGAACGGCTAAACCGCCGCCAGGCGCTGTCTCCGCGTGTGGAAGTAATAGGCCAAGCCCAGCGCCAGCCAGACGGCCAGCAGGGCGTAGGGCCGCCAGTCGGTGCCGAAGCCCAGGGCCGCGATGACCAGGGCGGCCAACATGCCCAGGGCCGACAGCGCCTTCACCAGGCCCGGGCTGAAGCGCAGCCGGGCCTGGGCCCGCACCTCGGGGTGCCTGTCCGCCACGTTGTAGGCGGCCAGGCACGAGCCGAAGTATTTCATCATGGTCGGCACATTGATGGACAGCAGCAGGAACAGCAGGCTGTCGGGCAGGAACAGGCCGGTGCACGATGCCAGGAAGGCCACCACCGTCGCCACATGCGGCGTGCCGAAGCGCGGATGGATGCGGCCCAGCGGCGCCGGCAGCACACCGGTGGCGCCCATGGCGTAGAGGAAGCGGGCGTAGACCAGGAAGATGGCGTTCATCGACTTGATGAGCGCCGCCACCGCCGCCGTGACGATCAGCGGCGTGGCCCAGCGACCCAGAGTCGCCTGCGCCACCAATAGCAGGGGCGCCTTGGCTGAGCCCAGCGCCGCCGGTCCCACGACGCTGAGGGCGGTGAAGGAAACGGCGACGTAGACCACCACGGTCAGCAACAGGCCCAGGGCGATGCCCCAGGGCACGACCACCTTGGCGTTCTTGACCTCCTCCCCCACCTCGGTCGCGGTTTCGATGCCCAGGAACAACTGGATCATCAGCGGCAGGGCCAGCAGGATGGGATGCCACCCGCCGGTCACCGCCTCCACGAACAAATGCGGCTTCATCGCCGGGGCGCCGCTGACCACCAGCACGGCGAACAGGCCCAGCAGCATGATCATCAGCACCGTCTGGGCCCGCGCCGCCACGGCCACGCCCAGGTAGTTGAGGGCGAAGATCAGGGTGAACAGGCCCAGGATGACCGGCACCGCCGGCAGGGGCAAAACCATGCCCAGGTAGTTCATCAGCACCCGGCCCAGCACGATCATGACCACGGCATTGCTGAGCACCCGCAGCCAAACGATGGAAAAGGCGATGACCGGATGGCTGAACTGCCGCTGCCATTCGTATGAGGCGGCGGTGCGGGGCACGGCCGAGGCCATGTAGGCGTAGACCAGCGCGAACAGCACCATGGGCAAGGCGGCCAGCCCGGCCGCCACCAGAATGCCGGCACCACCCACCTGCGCGGCGGGCCCCAGGACGGAGAAGATGGCGGCGCCAATGGCGGTGCCGGCCCCGAGCATCACCAGGTCGATCAGGGTGACGCGCTGTTTCAAGCCACTGGGTTTCAGGCCACCGGGCTCAAGGCCGGCCTTGCTGTCGCTCATGGGGAAGGAACCAATCCTGATTGTGCTCGGTCAACGGCATCACCATGCCGTTGTAGGACGCGACGGCGTCCGCCGGAACGAGTACCGAAGGGCGCAGTGAGGAAGCCAAGCCCGCGGAAGCGGGCGCCCGGCGATTGAGGGAACACTATTGGCTGAGAAACGCGCGCACGTCGCGCGCCAGGGCGGCCCGCGCCTCGTTTCCCAGATAGGGCATGTGGCCCGAGGGGTAGAGATGGGTTTCCGTCCGGTCCTGGGGAACGCCGGCATGAGCGAGGGTGTAGGCGGCGGTGCCCAGGGTGGTCACCAGGTCATAATAGCCGGCGCCGACCATGACCCGCAGGTGCGGGTTGCGGCGCATGGCGGTGGCCAGGTCCTTGGCATGGTTGGTCTCGGCGCCGGAGGCCGTGCCGTAGTCCCAGCGGGCATTGACGGTACGGAAGGAAATGGCCTCGTACGCCTCCGGCACCGTCACTTTCAGGTCCTGGCGGACATAGTCGTTGAAGGCGCCGACGAAGCCCGGCACGTACTGGCCCATGGCCGGGTCGTCGGCCACCGGGTCCTTGGCGCTGCCGGCCAGCGGCAGGGTGTAGCGGCCGTCATAGGCCCCGACCTCCTGCCCCTCCGGCGCCAGCAGCTCATGCGCGAAGGTGGTGGTGCTCACGCGCAGGTCGTTGGCCTTGATGACGGCGGGTGACAGGCCGGTGAGCGTGGCGAGTTCCGCCGTCACCGCCTCTCGCTCCGCATCGCCCAGGGCGTTGCCGGCATACAGCGCCCTCAGGTAGCGGTCGGCGGCGAAGGCCTGGGCGGCGGCCACCTGTCCCTGCGCGGTGCAGCCGGCCGGCCCCTTATGGTGATAGCAGGCGGTGGCGGCCAGGGTGGGCAGCGCTGTCAGATAGCGCGTGTCCTCGCCCGCGGAGCCCGACATGTCCATGGCCTGGCCCAGCAGGATGATGCCGTTCAGCGTCATGCCGTCCATGGTGCCGGTCGCCATGGGGCCGCCGGCCAGCAGGCGGGCGACCACGGCGGCGCGGATGGTGCCGTAGCTTTCCGACATCAGGTATTTGGGCGCATTCCAGCGGTCATGCTCCCGCGTCCAGCGCTCGATGACGTCCACGGTCATCTGCGCGTCCTGCGCCGTGCCGTAGTACTGCTCCGGCTTGCCGTCCGGCAGGATGCGGCTGTAGCCGGTGCCGGGCGGATCGATCAGGACGATGTCGGCCACGTCCAGCGGGCTGTCGGGGTTGTCGATGGTATGGAAGGGGGGCGTCGTCGGCGGGTGCACCGGGTCGGCGAAGTCAACACGCTTGGGTCCGACGAAGCCCATGTGCAGCCACAGGCTGGCCGAACCCGGGCCGCCGTTGAAAACGAACACCACCGGCCGCACGGTGCCCTTGGGCACGTCGGTGCGTATGTAGCTGGTGGTGAAGACGCTGGCCGTCTTCTGCCCGGCCGGATCGGTCAGGATGGTTTCCGCCACCGCCGCCGTGTAGCGCAGCTTATGGCCGTTGAAGGTGCCGCTGTGCTCTGAGGTGAACACGCGCGGCGCGCCCGCAGCCTCCGTCGCGTTCGACGCCTTGCCTGCGAAACACGCCAGCATGACGCCGGCCATCAACGCCATCTTCCAAGTGCCCATCGCTGTTCCCCAACTCCTATTTGTTCTGAAGCCCCAGGGTGCTTAGTCGCCCATGTCGTCGTCGTGGCCACCGCCGAACAGTCCGGGCGCGCCCAGGCTGTCGCCAGGGCCGGCGTCCGCCTTGGGCGCCGTGACCGGCGGGGCGTCGGCGAAGGGCTTGATGCTCAGCGACTGGTAGATTTCGCTGGGGTAGTAGATGGCCCCGCCCTTCATCACCAGGCGCGGCTTCTTCACCGCGCGGATGTCCTGGGTGGGGTCGCCGGCGATCAGCACCAGGTCGGCCAGCTTGCCGCGCTCCACCGTGCCCACGTCGCCGTGGCCCATGTATTCCTCGGGCGACAGGGTGGACAGGCGCAGCACCTCCGCCGGGCTGATGCCAGCCATGGTGTACAGCTCCATCTCACGGTGCACGGTGAAGCCGGTGACGTCGTCGGTGCCCGGCAGCAGGCGAATGCCCTTGTCATGCAGCAGCTTCAGCGTCTCCAGCACCTTGCCGAAAGCCTTGACGTAGGCCTGGTCGTCGGCCGGCGACTTCAGCGGCACGAAGGTGCGCTTGCGGTAGCGCTGATAGCCGATGGGCATGTTGTCGAGATAGTCGACATCGCCCGGCGGCGTCACGCCGGCGCGGCTCAGCATCAGGCGTTCCAGGATGACGGCGGTGGGGTCATGGGCGATGTGCCCCTCTTCCATCAGCTTCACCGTCGCCTGCACGGGCGCGGAGTTCAGGTCCAGGTCGGCGGCGCGCGCCATGGCCGTCAGGCGCAGGGGCGTGCGGGTATCCTCCTCCGGCTTCAGCAGCCAGCCCAGCATCAGCTGGTTGATGTGGGTGATCTCGCTATAGCCGTCCCTGATGCAGCGGTCGGGCGTGTCGAAGGCCGGCACATGGCCGGTGACGGTCATGCCGCGCTTGTGCGCCTCCTCCGCGATGGGGCGAACCCAGTCGGGCGTCATGGAGTTGTAGATCTTGACCTGGAAATAGCCGCGGTCGGCATACCAGTCCACGGCCTTGACCGCGTCGGCCACCGTCTCCGGGATGATGCCGAAACGGGCGGAATAGGGGCTGCGGCCTTCCAGGAAGCCGTTGGGCGTGATGCGCGGGCCCGCCAGTTCCCCGGCCTCGATGCGGGGCATCAGGTCTTGCAGGAAGGCGTTGTCGTTGCCCATGTCCCGCGTCTCGGTGACGCCGGCCGCCAGGTAGAACAGCCCGGAATCGAGCGTCGTATGGGAATGCATGTCGTGCAGGCCGGGCATCAGCGTGCCGCCCTGCCCGTCCACGATCACCTGGTCTTCCGGTTCGGCGGTATCTTGATCCGCCGGCATGACCGCGGTGACGCGGTCACGCAGCACGATGACGGTGGATAGGCCGCCCAGCGTACCCGTGCGCGGATCGAAGACATGAACGTTCCGGATCCGAACCGGTTGCGCGTAGCGATGGGCCAGCGCCTTCTGCCGGTCGCGCGCCAGCGTACGCTCGGCGTCGGCGCCCAGGGCCTGGATGGCGTGCGCCTCTTTCTCATGGCCCTGGCGGATGGTCAGGTAGTGGCCGCCGAAAGTGGCGAACAGTCGGCCCGCCTTGTCCAGCAGCACATAGTCCGGCTGCAGGTTCACGCCCTCGATACGGTAGAGCGTCAGGGGCACGGCGTCCTTGCCCTGGCCCAGCGTGGCGGCCTTCACCTTCACCAGGCGCATGGTGCCGGCGGGCAGCAGCGGCAGGCTGTTGCCGGGCGCCTTCAGCAGGGCGCGGGCATAGACGCCCAGGGCCCAGGGGCTGTCGTCATTGACGACATACAGCGGCGCCTTGGCCGCCGGCACCGCCCCCTTGTCCGCCTGGCTGGTCCAGCTGGCCTGGCCGTCTTCCCATTTGAAACTTTCGTTGACGCTACCGCCCATCAGCGAGGTGCCGCCCACGGTCCAGCTGGTGGGGATGTCGCCGGCGCCGATGGTGAGATTTTCCTTGTGCTTCGGGCCCCGGCCGTTGTCGTCGACGTAATAGTCGACGCTGACCGACGCGCCATCGGTCGTGCCGGTGACGGTGCCGATGCTCTCCCCATTCTGGATGATGACCAGTTTTTCGGTGACGGCGGCGGCCTGCGCCATACCGGCTGTCAGGGCCAGCGCGGCGGCGCCGGTCAGCCAGAGGGGGATCGCCAGACGGCGGGGGGAAACGCGTGTGTTCATGCCCGGTGCTCCTGCTTTTTCCCTGGGGCCGCCTGAAGGGGCCGCTTGGGCGGGCCGCCTGGTTGCCGGCCCAGCCTGTCCGGCGCGCCGACGGCGCGGCCGGGCCAGGATCCCTGTATTGGGGAAAGCCTATCGCGGGCTGGGGGGATAGATTATGCCGATATGGGAAAAGCCGCCGTGGCACCGCATAAACTATGCCGCACCATCACGATCGCGGCATAAGGGTGCCGGCGCGGCCGACACCCCGCCCACCCTTAGTTCTGAGCGCCACCGGCCGTCCCGGCGGCGCCGATGTGCCGGTCGAACCAGGCGATGATGCGACGGTTCAAATCCTCAATGTTTTCCGCCTTTTGCATGACGTGGCCCTCATCGGCGTAGATGATGAAGCTGGTCTCCACGCCCATGGCGCGCAGGGCGTGCCAATACTCCCGCGTCTGCATCACCGGGGTTTCGATATCGCGTTCCCCCACATGGAGCAGGGTGGGCGTCTTCACATTGCGGACGTAGCGGATGGGCGACAGCCGGTCGTAAATCTCCGGGTCCTCGTACGCCGACTTGCCGAAGAAGGGGATCATCCAGCGGTCGATGCCGTTCTGGCCGTAGTAGGAATACCAGTCCGACAGCCCGGCGCCGATGGCGGCGGCCTTGAAGCGCTGGGTCTGGGTGATGGCCCACATGCTCATGAAACCGCCGTAACTGCGGCCAAAGATCATCAGCTTGGCGTCATCGATGGGGGCTTGAGCCTCCGCCGTGTCGATGCCGGCCATGATGTCGCGCAGGTCGCCGCCGCCGAAGTCGCGGATATTGGCGCGGGTGAACGCCTCCCCCTGGCCGAAGCTGCCGCGCGGGTTGGGCAGGAACACGGCGTAGCCGGCCTTGGCGAAGGCGGCCATGATGTCGCCCCAGACGAAGCGCGGCGTGTGCGCGGCCGACGGGCCGCCGTGGATGTTCACCACCATGGGCCGCTTGGCGCCTTCGGCCACCGGCGTCCTGGGCATCACCAGCCAGCCCTGGACGGCTATGCCATCGTTCTTCCAACTGAGGTTGGTGACCGTGACCAGGGGCGCCAGGGCGTCGTTGTCGTGGGTGATGGCGGCCAGGTCGCCCAGGCGCCCGTATTCGATGCGGGGGCCGAAATCGAAGCCCTCCGCCACCCAGGCGGCGTGGGTGCCGGCGCGGTCCAACGCCAGGCGGCCATCGCCGGCGGTGCGGGTGGCAGGGGCGGTCTTGACCTCCGTCACAGTGCCCTTGGCGGGATCGACCAGGGCGCTGCCCGTCTCCCCGCCCACGGTGACGCCAGCCACCAGGCGTTGGCCCCGCCATGCCAGCGAGGTCAGCGTGCCGGCATAGCCGGCGGTCACGTCCTTGGCCTCCCCGCCCTTGACGGGCACGGTGTAGACGTCGCCGCCGAAGGAGCCGAAGTCGCTCATCAGCCCACCGATGAAGGCCACGGTCTTGCCATCGGGCGAGACGCGGGGAAAGGCGATCTGCGGCCCGGTACCGATATTCTGGGGGCTGGCGATGACGCGGGCGGAACCGTCGCGGCCGAAGGCGCGCAGGCTGGCGATCCACCAGTTGTTGTCGCCGTTGCCCTCGGCGGCGGTGGCGACGAAGCCCTTGCCGTCCGGCATCCAGTCGTAGTCGTAGACGTAGGTCTTGTCCGGGCTGACCAGGCGCACGGCGCCACTGGCGACCGTGACGATGGCGATGCGCTGGACGTCGTCGCCCTCGCCCTGCTCTCCCACCTGGCGGGCGCCGGCATGGGTGGCCCCCGCCTCCTTCTTGGCGTTCTCGGTCACCAGCAGGGCGATCTCCGTGCCGTCCGGCGACCAGCGCGGCGTGCTGGCCAGGCCCTGGACGGCGGCCAGCGGGCGCACCGTCCCGCCTTTTGCTCCACCCTCCGCCAGATAGAGGACGGCCTGGCCGCCGGAGGTGCCGACGAAGGCCAGGACCTTGTCATCCGGTGACCAGGCGGGCCCGGCATAGCGGCAGGCGGCGCAGGGGTCCAGTGTCAGGGCGACGGCGCCATCCGTGCCGCGCACCACCACGGCGCCATGGCCGGCGCTGCCCGCCCCCTCGGCCTTGTCGGCCTCGACCGCCGCCAGGCGCTTGCCATCGCCCGACAGGCTGAGGCCGGTGTACTGGTGCGAGCTGGCAGCCTGCGCGCCCCAAGCCGCGCCGGACACCGCCAGCACCAGGCCGATCGCCGTTGCCCCAACAAACCCGCGATCAGCGCCCCACCAAAAAGCCATGCATCATCTCCTGCATCCGAACCTGCCCCGCCTCCCCGTCGAAGGGGCTGTGGCCCGCATCGAAAGCGGCAACGGTCACGCGGTCAAGAGGAATGCCGGCCCGGTCGATGGCGTAGCGGGCTGACAGCAGCGGCACGGCCATGTCGTAATAGCCGCCGACCAGCAGCAGGCGGGTCCTGGGCTGCGCCTTCATCACCGGGGCGATGTCGGGCGCGGCGTTGACGTAGAATCCGTCCTCGCGCTTGGCCGGTTGGAAGTTCCAGCCGAAGTTCACGTCCAGGGTCAGGGACACATAGTCGCGGTCCACCGGCACGTTCAGCTCATGCTTGAAATAGTCGGTGGCCACGCTGGAGGTGATGACGTTGGTGCGCCCCAGGCCCAGCGCCGGATCCTTGGCGGCGGCCGGACGGTCCGCCGGGGCGTCTTTGGGCGCGGGGCCGGTGACCCGGCCGTCCAGGCGGCCCACCACCAGGCCCTGATCGGCCAGCAGCGTCTCCAGGAACTTCTGCGTGCCGATGCGCAGGTTGGCGTCGGCGATGGTCTTGACGGGCAGACCGATCAGGTCGCCCAGGCGGGCGGCCACGGCGTCGCGCTCCGCCACCGGCAGCCGTCCTCCCTTCAGCAACGCCAGGGCATAGGGCCCCTCGGCGTAATCGGCGGCCACCTGGAACACCTGCTCCGGCGTCTGGGCGTCGATCTTGGCGCGGCCATGCTTCCACGCCGTCACCGCCATGGCCGGCAGCTCGAAAATGTACGGCAGGTCGTTGCCGGGGTTCTCCGCCGCCGCCGTGAAGTCCAGGGCGGGGGAGATGAAGATCAGGCCGGCGATGGGCAGGTCGCCCGCGAACTTCATCATGGTGGCGAGGCGAAAGCCGCCATAGCTTTCCCCGGCGATGTAGACGGGAGCACCCGTGCGGCCATTATCGCGCAGCCAGTCGCGGATCAGGCCCAGCACCGCCTGGGCGTCGCCATCGGCGTTCCAGTAGGGATGGCCGTCGCCACCGGGCAGCACGCGGCTGTAGCCCGTCCCCACCGGGTCGATGAACACCAGGTCGGCATCGGCCAGCAGGCTGTGCGGGTTGTCGGCCATCACGCGGTTGCCGTCGGCGCCCTTCACGATGCTGCGCGGCCCGAAGGCGCCGAAATGCAGGGGCGAGGACGAGGCGCCGGGCCCGCCGTTGAAGACGAACAGCACCGGCCGGGTCTTCACCATCGGGCTCGCCACATAGGCGGTGGCGGACAGGGTGGCCAGGGGCTTACCGCCCGCGTCCTTCAGCACCGTCTCCGCGAAGGTGGCGGTGTAGCGCACGGTCTCGCCGTTCAGCGTGACGCTGTGCGGCGTGGTCACCGGCCCCAAGACAGGGCCCGCGATCTCAGGCACCGGCGCGCCTTGGGCCAGCGCCGTCCCCGGGGCGGCCAGTGGCGCGGCCGTCATCATCAGGCCCAGAACCAGGCCGCGCACCCGTTTGCCCATACTCTTCCCCGTATCTTGTTTTCCATCAATCGCCGGCGCGCGCATCAAGAAAAGCCAGCGCCGGCATTACTTGGGCGCGTAGGCCCAGCACTCCACCTCGACCCCGGCGCCCAGCGGCAAGGCGCCGACGCCCATGGCGCTGCGGGCCGGCAGCCGGTCCGGCTTGAAATAGCTGACGTAGACTTGGTTGAAGGCCGCCCATTGCGCCATGTCGGTCAGCATGACAGTGCATTTGAAGACTGCGCCCATGCCACTGCCCACCCGGGCCAGGGCGGCGTTGATGTTATCCATGGCCGCCTTGGCCTGGACGCCCATGTCGCCCACCACCTTGCCGTCCTGGTTCACGCCCAGCTGGCCGGAAACGTAGAGGATGTCGCCCACGCGCACGACCTGGGAATAGGGCACCTTGGTCGTGTCCGGGCGGTAGAACTGGACGCCGGCCGATGGCGCCAGGATGGTGCCGCCGACACCGCCGCCCTCATCCGGGCCGCCGGGCGGGGCGGCCGTCAGGGCCAGGGCGGGGCCGGCCAGCAGGCAGCCCAGCAAAGCCAAACCGATGATGCGCATGGAAACATGTCCCCGTTGCGGCGGGTGGGACGGCGTGTCACCGCCCCACCCTGCCCGGTATTTTTTTCAATGAACCCAACTGCCAAAACTCTCTTTTTAACAGGCAACCTAAACGCACGACCTCAGGCGTGACCGAGTGCGGCGAGCAGCCGGTCGATATCGGTGTGGTCGTTGAACACCGAAGGCGTGACGCGGAAGCGGTTGGCGCTGACCGTCATCTTGATCTTGGCCGCCGCCAGCTTGGGCCCCAGCGTCTCCCGCGCGTTCTCGTAGGCGCAGGTGACCAGGGGGGTGGCGCTCTCGGGCGGGGTCATCAGGCTGTAGCCCAGCTTGGGCAATTCCCGCTTCAGCCGGCCGATCAGATCCTGGGCGTGCGCCTGGATGGCCGGCACGCCCACGCCCAGGATGTAATCCAGGGAATGGTCCAGCTGCGCGATCACCGTGTGGGCGTGGGTGCCGTGGGCGAAGGTCCCCTCCGCCGTGTCGGCGTAGGCGTAGTCGGCGATCATCCCGCCAGGCGGATCAAAGGGGTAGATGTGCGGCTTGAACGCGCTCATCCCGTAATAGCCGTACTCGGTGCGGGCCAACTGCGCGCGGGCGGCCTTGGTGCCGTAGACGAAGCCCAGGCCGAAATCGCCCATCAGCCATTTGTAGCTGGCGCAGGCGGCGAAATCGACGCCGCTGCCCTTCAAATCCACGGGCACGCAGCCGGCGGCGTGGATGATGTCGGCATAGACCAGGGCGCCCTGGGCGTGCGCCAGGTCGCACACCGCCTTCAGGTCATGCTCGAAGCCATTGATGGTGGAGACCAGCGACAAGGCCACCAGCCTGGTGTCCTTGCGAATGGCTTGCTTCAGGTCGGAAAGCAGGATGCGGCCGTCCTTGGGCTCCACCCAGGTGACCTCCACCCCACGGCGCTGCATCTCCTCATACAGCGGCAGGGAACCGAAGAAGTGCAGCGTGTCGGTGACGATGTGGCCGCCCGATTGGGGCAAACCCAGCCCGCGCAGCACCATCTGCTCACCCGCCGTGGTGCTCTGCACATAGGCGATGTCGTCGGCGTCGGCGTTCACCAGCCGGGCGAACTTCTCCCGCACACCATCGTCCGGCAGATCATACCGGGCCGCGGCAGGGTCCAGCATGCGCTTGGACAGATAGGTGTCGACGGCGGCCTTGGCGCCCGTGCTGATGGGGTGCTGGGACCCGTTATCGAGGTAGACCAGGTCGCTAGGGAAAAAGGACGCCTTGTCCGGAAAACGCGTGGGCAGCGCCGGCTTGGGCGCGGCGGCCGGGGCCGTCTGGGCCCCCACGGCGGCCGGCACGACTTCGGCCATGGTGAGGGTGCCGGCGGCCAGCATCACGTCCCTGCGCGTCATTCTCATCCGTGTCACTCGTGGCTATGGAAGGCGCCCTGTCGCGCGCCAGGCCCCGCCCTGAAACCGGGGCCCGACTGAAACCTATGCTAGCTAAAAGCGTGGGGGCATTTTTGGCGAAGTTGCGGGCGTTTGGCGGGCGGTGTGGAAATTTTATCCGTGAGGTGGATGATGGGCGCATGGATATGCCGGGCAGCAGTATTCCCGGGACTATCTTTCCGCCATGAGTGCCATCAGGCCGGCGATGGAGTGCGGTGCTTCTCACCCACTTTCGTGACATCCGCGCATAAAACCTGCGGCAGTTTGGCAAGGTCGTGGAAATTTTACCGGGCCGGAGCCGGCTTTTCCCGGAACTCCGAAAAGAAAAACCCCGCCCCCTGCCCTAAGGTGGGTCTGGAACAGGATGACAGGGAAGACACCCATGGGTTTCGCACCGTCCGGCCTTGCCGTTTTCGATGCCGCCGCCGTTCGCGCGGCCCTGGGGTACGGGGCAGCCATACCCGCCGTCCGCCAGGCCATGGTGGACTTGAGCACCGGACGGGTGCGCCAGCAGCTGCGCAGTTTCATCAGCCTGGGCGCCGGCCGCACCTTCGCCATCATGCCGGCGGCCTTCGTCGGAGCGGACCGGCCTGGCTACTTCGGCGCCAAGCTGGTCAGCGTCTACAATGACGGCCAGGGCCGCAAGGCGCATGAGGGGCTGGTGGTGCTGTTCGACGGCGCCAGCGGGCGGCCCGTCTGCCTGGCGGACGCGGCGGAGGTCACGGCCATCCGCACGGCGGCGGCCAGCGCCGTCGCCACCGACGCCCTGGCCCGGCCGGAGGCCGACACCCTGGCCCTGGTGGGCATCGGCCGCCAGGCCCTGGCCCACGCCCTGGCGCTGTCCAGCGTCCGCCGCCTGCGCCACATCCGCGTCTGGGGCCGCGACCCGGCCAAGGCCCTGGCCTTCGCCGCCCAGGTGCAGGCCGCTACCGGCATCGACACCCAGGCGCATGACAGCGTGCAACGGGCGGTGGCCGGTGCCGCCATCGTCTGCACCGTCACCGCCGCCGCCGACCCCATCCTGCGCGGTGACTGGATCGCCCCCGGCACCCATGTGAACGTCGTGGGATCCAGCGGCCCGGCCCAGGCGGAGATCGACACCGACCTGGTTGCGGCCAGCCGCTTCATCGTCGACCACCGGGAGCATGTGCTGGTCCATGGTGGGGAGTTCCTGCGCGCCAAGGCGGCCGGCATCCTCGGTAACGACCACATCGCGGCGGAGATCGGCGCCGTGCTGGCGGGCCAGGCGCCGGGGCGGCAGACGGCGGAGCAGATCACTGTCTACAAGTCCCTGGGCCACGCCGTGCAGGACTTGGCCGCCACCGCCTGGCTGTATGAAAACGCCCGCCACCCCGCCACGTCGCCCCTGCCCATCGTCGACGGGCACGCGGTGGCGGAACGCCTGGGCTATGACACCTGCATCCCCATCGTGCGCCAGGCCATGACGGCCCTGTCGAAGGGGGAGACGCAACAGCTGCCGCGCGGCGTGCTGCCCCTGGACCACGGCCACATGTTCGGCGTCATGCCAGGCGCCCTCAACGACGGTCCCTTCGGCGCCAAGCTGGTGGCGGTGTTCCCGGACAATTTCGACAAGGGCCTGCCCTCGCACCAGGGGGTCATCGTCCTGTTCGACCGCGACAGCGGCCGGCCCCTGGGCGTGGTCGATGGCGGCGAAGTCACGGCCATCCGCACCGCGGCGGCCAGCGCCGTCGCCACCGACGCCCTGGCCCGGCCCGAGGCCAAGACCCTGGCCCTGCTGGGTTATGGCGAACAGGCCCTGACCCACGCCCGCGCCATCGCCCGGGTGCGCCGGCTGAGCCGTATCACCGTCTGGGGCCGCGCCCCCGACCGCGCCGCCGCCTTCGCCGCGCGGCTGGGGGCGGAACTGGGCCTGCCCGTGCGCACCGCCGCCAGCGCGCAGGAGGCGGTGGTGGACGCCGACATCGTCTGCACCGTGACGGCTGCGAAGGAGCCCATCCTGCAGGGCGCCTGGGTGGCGCCGGGGGCGCATGTCAACGTCGTGGGCTCCAGCATCGCCGGCCCGGCGGAGGTGGATCACGACCTGGTCATTCGCTCCCGCTTCATCGCCGATTGCCGGGAACACGTGCTCCGCCAAGGGGCGGAGTTTCTGCGGGCCAAGGCCGCCGGCCTGATCGGCGACGCCCACGTGGCGGCGGAGATCGGGGAGGTGCTGGCCGGCCACGCCGAGGGCCGGCAGTCGGCGGAACAGGTGACGCTGTACAAGTCGCTGGGCCACGTCGTCCAGGACCTGGCCGCCGCCTGGCCGCTGCTGAAGAAGGACTGAAGCCATGGCGAACGCGGAACTGGACGCCATCGACATGAAAATCCTGACCCACATGCAGCGCGACGCCTCGCTGACCACGGCGGAACTGGCGGAGCGGGTGGGCATCTCGCAATCCCCCTGCTGGCGCCGCGTGCAGCGCCTGCATGACGAGGGCTACATCAAGTCCCAGGTGGTGCTGGTCGATCGGCAGAAGCTGGGCTTCGACATGCACATCTTCGCCCAGGTGAAGATCGCCCGTTTGTCGGAAGAGGAGCGCGAGACCTTTTTCCGTGGCATCCAGAACATTCCCGAGGTCTTGGAGTGCTATACCGTCTTCGGGGAGATGGATGCCCTGCTGAAGATCGTGGCGCCGGACGTGAAGTGGTACCAGGAGTTCATCTTCAACACCCTGATGAAGCTGCCCGGGGTGGAGGACATCCGGTCCATCGTCACCCTGTCGGAGGCCAAGAGCACCACGGCCATCCCGCTGAAACCGCGCACATTCCAATAAGCGCACCCATCGCGCATAGCCTATGCCGGGCGGGCGCCCCGGGCCCGGCAGTTGGAAAACATAAACCCGGCGCCACCCGCCATCATGCGGTGACGCGGGGGCGTATGAGCGGCCGGGAAACGGCCGGACGGAACAGGTGGGAACCCTTCATGAGAAAGCTGACCTTGGGCCTGCTGGCCACCTCCATGCTCACCTTCGGGGCCGCCGCCGCCGAGGGGCCGGCGCCCCTGGACGTGGTGCTGCGCCCGCATGCCGGCGGCGGCGTGGCCGACCGCATGGACGTGGAACTGCGCATCGCCCATCCCGGCGTGGCCGCAGGCCAGCCCTTGCTGCGCATGCCCACCACCATCGTCTCCACCCCCACGGCGGGCTATGACGCCAGCGCCATCGTGGCGCGGGACGACAAGGGGCCTCTGCCCCTGACCATGGCGGATGAGGCGCCCACGCCCACCGGCGCCTACCGCCACTATGACGTGGGCCGGGCCACGGTGGGCGACGTGGTGGTGCGGTACGGCACCCCGCCCCGCGCCGTCGGCGTGGCCACGCGCAACGGGCCACTGTTCGACCTGCGCCAGCAGGCGGACGGCCTGATGGGCGCCGGTGTCTATTTCATGGCCCTGCCGGCGGGGGAGCAGCCCTATCGCATCAGCCTGAAGTGGGACCTGTCGGATATGCCCAAGGGCGCCCGGGGGATCTGGAGCCTGGGCGAAGGCGACCAGTCCACCGTGGGTCCGGCGGAGCTGCTGGCCTTCTCCTTCTACGCCACCGGGTCGGTGAAGAGCGTGCCGGCGGACGGGAAAGGGGGGAACTTCGGCCTCTACTGGCTGGTCCAGCCACCCTTCGACGTGAACGGCCTGGCCACGGGCATCCAGCGCCTCTACGGCTACATGTCCCACTTCTTCAAGGATGATGGCGCGCCCTATCGCGTGTTCATCCGCGCCAACCCTTATCCGGCCGGCGGCGGCACCGCCCTGGCCAAATCCTTCATGTTCGGCTACGGCGTGGACGGCACCACGGCCAGCAGCGACACCCAGATGCTGCTGGCCCATGAGATGACCCACAACTGGCCCAAGCTGGATGGCGGGGAACATGCCGCCACCGCCTGGTACACCGAGGGCATGGCCGAATATTACTCCGCCGTGCTGGCTCTGCGCGCCGGCGTCATCGACCAGGCCAAGTTCCAGCGCGTGGTCAACGATCACGCGTCCGGCTATTACACCAACCCTTACGTGGCCCTGACCAACACCCAGGCCGGCGCCAAGTTCTGGAGCGACGCCCGCGCCCAGCGTGTGCCCTACGGCCGGGGTTTCATGTACCTGGCCCGTGTGGATGCCGAAATCCGCGCCACGTCCGGCGGCAAGCGCAGCCTGGACGACCTGGCATTGGAGGTGCTGGACCGCCAGCGCCAGGGCGAGACGGTGGGCCTGGAACAATGGGTGACCATGGTGGTGCGGGAACTGGGCGAGCCCGCGCGGCAGGAATACGAGGACATGGTGGCCGGCAAGCTGATCGAGCCGGCGGCCACCGGCTTCGGCCCCTGCTATCGCGCCGTGAAGACCAACGAACGGCCCTTCGACCTGGGCTATGACGAGATGCGCCTGGGCGTGGTGGCCGATCTGCGCGCCGACAGCCCCGCCGCCCAGGCCGGCCTGAAAGAAGGCGACCTGATCGTGAAATCCACGCCCAAGCAGGCGCTGATCGATGACGCGACCAGGCAGATGGACATCACCGTGAAGCGCGACGGCCAGGAACAGAGCTACACCTACCTGCCCCGCGGCCAAGCCGTGCCCAGCTGGCATTGGGAACGCGTGCCGGGCGTAGAGGACAGCGCCTGCCGTCTGTGACGCACGCCTGTCGCCGCATTCCAAGGCCGGGGGGCTCTCCCCGGCCTTTTTCATGGCCGCCGCCCGGTGGCCCCCCTGAACCGGCACTACCGGGGACGATTCAAAGAAGGTAGATTTATGCCGGACTGGGGCGGAAGACCCCATGGGCGATGCCAGAATGAACAGGGGACCACATAGGATATGCCGGCTGCGGAACTCGACGCCATAGATATGAAAATCCTGACGCTGATGCAGAAAGACGCGTCACTGACCACGGCGGAACTGGCTGAAAAGGTGGGGATTTCGCAATCCCCCTGCTGGCGCCGCATCCAGCGCCTGCAGGGCGAGGGCTATATCAAGGGCCAGGTGGTCATCGTCGACCGGGAGAAGCTGGGCTTCCACATGCAGATCTTCGCCCAGGTGAAGATGGCCCGGCTGTCGGACGAGGAACGCCAGACCTTTTTCCGGGGTGTGGAGAACATCCCCGAGATCCTTGAATGCTATACGGTATTCGGGGAGATGGACATCCTGCTGAAGGTCGTCGCGCCGGACGTCAAATGGTATCAGCAGTTCATTTTCAGCAGCCTGATGAAGCTGCCGGGCGTGCAGGACATCCGCTCCATCGTCACCCTGTCGGAGGCCAAGCACACCACGGCCGTACCGCTGAAGCCACGCCAGTTCCAATGAATAAAATTGCCCGCCGGGCCCGGTCAGGGCCGGTGGGTGATAAAACGGCCGAGATCGGCGCTGAGACGCACCCGCGCCTCGGCATCGCGGTACATCATGTGGCCGCCGCCATAGCAATTCACCGACAGCCGGGCGGACAGGCCCGGCTCCAGCCTGGTCTTGAGGATCTCGTTGGCGGCGCAGCTGTTTAGGCTGTCGTACAGCCCGGCGGCGGCGAAGACGCGCAGGGCGCCGTCCCTCTCCATGGCCCTGCGGATCCAGGGCTCCGCGCCGGGCGGTCCCTCGCCCGCGCGCGCGGCGGCGATGGCGGCGGCGAAGGCGGCCGGTGAGGTGTCGCCGGAATTGTAATCCCACTGCTCGCCCACCGGCTTGGCCGCCGGGTCGGTGTCCGTCTCCAGCCCCAGGTAAGGCAGGTCGGTGCGATAGCCCAGGGTCTCACGCAAATAGCGCACCATGACAGGGGCGCCCGGCTCCGCCGCGTCCGCCTGCGCCGCCCCCGGCTCGGCCGGCGTGCTGATGCGCATGTCGAAAGTGTCCAGCCGGCGGCCGGGCAGCAGGGCGTTCAGGAACTGGCGGGACGAGACCGCCAGGGTGGTCCTGTCGACCAGGGACGGATCCACGCCCATGTGCCGGGCCACATCCTGGGCCAACACTGTCTTCTGCTGGGCGCTGAGGTCGCCCAGGTGGGCCAGGGCCGGGGCGTAGACCTGTTCGGCCCAGGCGCGGGTGGAATCCGCCGTGGCCGATGGGCTGGTCCCCGCCACGCTGGCCGGCAGGCGGCCATGCACCTGGGCGGCGGCGGCGCGGCCGGGCAGCTTCAGCGCGGTCACCAGCTCCTTGGGCAAGACCGGTCCCACGGGAATGCCGCCGGAAATGAGGACGACGCCCGCCACCGGCCGGCCGCGCTTCTCCAACGCCTCCGCCACGCCGGCGGCGCGCCAGACGCCAAAACTTTCGCCCACCAGGTAGATCGGTGTCCGGGCGTCGGCATGGCGCCCGGTCCAGGCCTGCACGAAATCGGTGATGGCGGATTGATCGCCCAAGGTGCTGCAGAACCGCGACCCATCCTCCGCCGTCGCCGGGCGGCTGAAGCCCGTGCCCACGGGATCGACGAACACCAGGTCGCTGTCGGCCAGCAGGGTCTGGGCGTTGTCCACCAGGGCCCCGCCCTCCAGCCGCTTGGGTCCGAAGGCCTCGAAATGCAGCAAGGTGGAATTGGCGCCGGGCCCGCCGTTCCACAGGAAGGTGACCGGCCGCCCGCCTTGCCCGGGAACACGATAGGCGACGTAGAAGACGTGGCCCCGCACCACCCCTTGCGCATCGGTCAGGTCCAGGGTGGCGGCCTCGGCCACGTAGCGCAGCGGCTTGCCCGCCAGGGTGATCTGCTGGGCGATCCCCGGCGGGGGCGCCACCGCCGGATCGCGGGCGGCACAGCCCGCCAAGGCCAGGGCCACCGCGCTGATGCCGTTCCGTATCGCCGCCCGCATGTCCCCACTCCCCCGTTGACGCGTTTTCCTTAGCGGTCCCGCCAGGCCCGCAGGCCGGCGTGCAGCCGGCGCAATCCCCGGTCCAGCGTCTCGGCATCCCCGGCGTAGCCCAGGCGCACATGGCCGGCCTGGCCGAAATACTCGCCCGGCGCCACCAGCAGATCGACCTGGTTCCACAGGTGGCGGGTCAGCGCCAGGGTGTCCGCCACCCCGACGATACGGGGGAAATAAAGGCAACCGGCCGCCGGCACGGCGCCCTCGATCAGGCCCTCATCCCGCATGGCGGCGGCGTGGCGGCGCAGCACGGGCGTGGTAGCGGTCATGACCGCCTGCCAGTGCCGGTCAAAGGTGTCGGCGTTCTCCATGACATGGGCGGCCACGGCGTGCGACAGCTTGGACACGCCGACGTCGCCCTCCGGCTGGCCGGCGCGGATACGGGCCAGCACCTCGGGTGCTGCCACCATCCAGCCGCACTTGAGCGCGAACAGGCCGAACACCTTGGTCAGGCTGGCCAGGCTGACGATGTTGGGCGCCAGCTTGGCCGCCAACCCCGCGGAGGGCCGGCGGGCGAAATCACCGTAGACCTCGTCCACCACCAGCAACGCGCCCACGGTGGCCGCCGCCTGGGCCACGGCCTTCAGCGTGGCATGGTCCAGGATCGTGCCGGTGGGGTTGTGCGGGTTGGTCAGGATGACCAGGCGGGTCTGGGGCGTCAGCTTGGCCGCCACCTGGGCCGGGTCGATCCCGAAATGCGGTGCCGGCCGATCCAGCTCATCTACCGCGGCGCCCGCCTCCAGCGCCAGGTTGGTGAGAAGCTTGAACCCCGGATTTTCGATCAGCACGCGCTCGCCCGGCTTCACCAGGGCGCGCAGGATCAGTTGCAGGCCGCCGGTGACGCCGGTGACGGTCTGCAACCGCTCCGGCGTCTCGCCGTAGCGCGCGCACAGCGCGTCGACCAGGAAGCGGTTTCCGTTGGCGAAGACGCTGACATAACGACTGCTGAGCTGGGGGGCGCCCTCCCCATCCACTGTCACCAGCGACTTGGCCACCAGCCCGGCCAGCAGGCCGGACGGCTCACTGATGGTGCTGTCGTACAGGGCGATGGCGTTGGGCCGGCCGGCGACCGCGCGCAAGGAGCCCCGCACCCAGTCGGAATATTGGGCGGCCGCGAAGAAGTCGCCGCCGGACGGGCTGCCGGGCGGAACGGTGGATGCGGGACCGACGGATTTACCGGCAGATTTCAAGGCGTACTTCCTATTCGGGCGGGGCGTTCGGGCGCGAAGGGCCATCGACGCCTGCGATGCCTAAATTCTATTCGACTTGGCGGGTGCTTTTTTGCGTATGCCCGGGTCCGGCGGGGTGGCGGCGGTCGGTTTATGCGGCATTCCGCCGGAAGCACGCATAAGCTGACCGCACCGGTTCCCGCCCTATCGGCACCTGGCCGGCGCATCAGGGCGGCGGGCCCATTGATAGGCCTGCACCGTTTCGCCCCGGGGCAGGTAGGTGATGGGGAAGACCTGGCCGTCGCGGCGTATCTGCAGGGTCAGCGTGGCCTGCTGGTTGCCCTGGATCATGTCCTGCGGCACGGGCTTCACGATCTCATCCCCATCGCGCAGGCCGGCGGCCGCGGCGGCGGAGCCGGGGATCAGGCCGTGCACGATCCGCTTGGGCTGGATCAGCACCTCGGGATCGAAGCCCAGCTGATAGCGGCGTAAGGGGGCCGTGGTGCGGGTGAAGCAGGGGCCGAAGGCGTCGTCGTCCGGCAGGACCAGGGCGCCGTTCAGCATGGCGTCCAGTTCAATCCGGCCGCGCGGGCCCAACTCCCGGGTGACGATCTCCACCCAGGCGGCATGGTCCATGGGCCGGCCGTGGCGGCGTCGGTCCAGCATGGCCAGGATCAGGTCATCCAGGGAGCGCCTGCCGTGGCTGGCCTTGCGCACCTCGCCATCCACCAGGGCGAAGTAGAGGGCACCCCGGTCGTAGGGCAGCACACGGACGCGGGTGTCGGCCCAGAAGCGGTCCGGGATGGCGCTGTTGGGCGTGTCGTTCAGGGCGTTGGTGTAATAGCGGGCGGCGGTGGTGTTGAGGTCCTTCAGGAACTCATCGCCCGTGATCATGCCGGCGCGCAGCGGCAGGCGATTCTGGTAATAGACCGCGATGCCCTCGCTGAACCATGAGGACGACAGGCTCTGCGGCCCCTCTCCCTTGGATGCGTCCAGGGAGCGGATGAAGGTGTGCACCATCTCGTGCGCCAGGGTGAACTTGAAGTCCTTCACGTCGGTCTTCTGGTCGAATGTGCCGATGAAGGCGCCGTTCAGTTCCACGCCGCCGCCGGCGTTCACCAGGTTGGGCCGCAGGAAGACAGCGTAGGGCGGCGTACCCACCGCTTTGAAATAGCCCAGGTAATGGTGATACAGCGCTTCCGTCCACTGCATCAGGGCCTTGCCGTCAAAGGGCGGGTTGCCCTGCCAGGCGGAGAAGAAGCCCTGCCTGGGGGGCACCTCGGGATAGCGGTGGATGGCCCCGCCCATGACATAGGTGGCGCCCAGGTCCTCCACGCTCAGCGGACCGCCGGAGGTCACGTCACCGGTGCCAAAGCTGGAAACGCCCGCGGTGCCGGGCCCCGCCACCGACAAGTCCCAATGCAGCGCCAAACCCAGTTTCGCATCCGCGTCCGGCAGGATGAGAAAGGTGTCAGCGGCACCGGAAAAGCCACCGCCGTCGGTGCGCAGCTCCAGGGGTGGGGCGGCCCCGCGCGGGTTGGCCAGGGTGGTGATGGGGGCGCGGTAACGGACCGTCAGCGTGCCCTTGACCGGCCGCGCCGCCGTCCAGTGTCGATAGGCCATGGCCGGCCGGTCGGCGTCGTCCTTGGCCGTCAGCGCGACGGGACCGGCGGCGTCGCTGGCCGTCAAGTCGGTCAGGGTGTCGGCGACACTCTTGACATTGTTGGTCACCAGCGGCAGGCGCAGCAGCGGCGCCCCCGCCGCCACCGCCACGTCCGGGATTTCAACCGTGACATCGACGAAGGGCACAATTCCCGTCCCGTCGGCCTCCGCCCCCTCCGCCGCCGCCGGCTTCAGCGTCACGGCCAGTTGGGGTGCGGCCGCCAAGGCCACCGGTGCGGCGGACAACGCCAGCAGGGCCGCCAAGCCACCCATCTTGAAATACCGCATCGCCCGCGCCCCGCCTGTTTCTACCCACCCCGGAAAACAGGGGGCCGATCCGGTACCGCCGGACCGGCCCCTTCACTCACCCGCCCATCAAGGCTTGGTCATCAGAAGTCTTTGCTGATGGTCATGCCGAAGGTGCGCGGCTGGATAATGGCCGCCGAGTAGATGCCCGTGCGGGTGATGGTATCCAACGGACCGCCGGAGACGAAGGCGATCTCGTTGCCCAGGTTCTTGGCATAGACCGACAGGTTCCAGTCGTCATGGGTGACGCCGGCGCGCAGGTCCACCGTGGTGTAGGACGGCATGAAGAAACGCTGGCCCGTGGACTTGGTCGGGAACACGCTGTAGCGGTCGCCGATGTAGGACACAGTGGCGCCGACGAAGCCGTTGAAGCCGTCCATGATACGGAACTTCTGGTCCGCCGACAGGCTGCCGCTGAACTTGGCGGAGTACGGCAGGCGCTGGCCCTTCAGGCCGTACAGACCCGAGGTCTTGATGTCCTCGGTCAGCGTCGCGTCGGTGTAGCCCAGGTTGGCCACCACGCTCAGCCCTTCCGAGGGCGTCAGGGTCAGCGTCAGTTCGCCACCGCGCGACCGGGCGGTGCCGCCGTTCTGCACGTAGGAGAAGCCGGTGGGCGATGCCGCCTGCAGCTGAATGTCGTCCCATTCGATGTCGAACAGGGCGGCGTCCACCGTCAGCAGGCGATCGACCACGACACCCTTGAAGCCCACCTCGTAGTTGGTGGTGGTGTCGGAGTTGTAGGCGGCGGGCTCACCCGGGGCGGCGTTGGGGCCGCCGGGGCGGAAGCCCGTGGACACGCGGCCATAGACCATCATGTCCTTGTTGATGTGGTACTGCGGACCCAGCGAGTAGGTGAAGACGCTGGTGCCGGAATGGATGTCGGTGATCTCGTTGTCACCCTGCAGCACGCCGCCGACATCCTGGTAGCTTTCCTGGAACTGCCGGCTGAAGCGGCCGCCGAAGGTGAAGTCCAGCTTATCGTCGAAATGGTAGGTGGCGGAACCGAAGCCGGCGTACTCGCGGTAATGCGAGGGACCGAAGACGGTATAGAGGTCGGGGAAGCCGACGTTCTCGCCATTGGCCTTGTTGGCCACGTAGACGTTCTGGCGGTTCAGGTTGTCTTCGTTGGTGGCGAAACCGCCGACCATCCAGTCAATCATGCCGCCCGGCTGGGATTCCAGGCGGATTTCCTGGCTGAGCTTGTTGGTCTGGTAATAGTTGTAGATACCGGTGCCCAAGGCCGGCAGGGCCGGGGCGGGAAAGAAGAAGCCCAGGTAGCGGCCGAAGGTGCCGGTGGTGTCCTGCGGGCCGTTGAACACGGTGTGGCTGTAGGAGGTGACGGCCACCAGGTTGGCGAAGCCCAGGTCCGCCTTCAGGTTGCCGTTGTAGATGCCCATGTCGAGATAGCCGGTGTTCAGGCCGGAAATGGGCGCCTGGGTGTAGTCACCATAGGTGGGCACACGGTCCACCGAGACGTATTCGTTGGCCGAGCCGCCGGCCGTCATGTGCTGGTAGGTGGCGGAGGCCTGGTAGCTGACGCTGGGCGTGATCTGCCACAGCAGGCTGGCGCGGCCGCCTTCCGTGCGGTTGACGTTGATTTCCGTCTGGCCGCTGTTGGCGTTGGTCATGTAACCCGGGTCCATGCGGGCGAAGGCGCTGACCCGCAGACCCAGCTTGTCCTCGACGATGGGCACGTTGATGTAGGCGCGGCCGCCGCCGCCCTCGCCGCCGTGGGCGACGCTGGAGCCGGACACAGCCACTTGGCCGAAGGTCTCGGTCAGATTGGGCGCCGCCGTCACATAGCGGATCAGGCCGCCCATGGAGCTGGCGCCGTACAGCGAGCCCTGGGGCCCGCGCAGAACTTCGATCTGCTGCAGACTGGACGGGTCGATTTCCGGCACCACCGCGTCACCCAGGCCGCCGCTGGTGGCGGAACCGATGGGAACGTCGTCGATGGTCAAACCCACGGTCGGGTTGTTGCCGGCGCCGGTGGTGATGCCGCGGATGGCGATGGTGGTGCGGCCGTTGCCGCTGGACGTCACGTTCAGGCCCGGCACCTGGGTGTAAAAGTCGCGCAGCTGGGTGTTGTTGGCCTGCAGCAGCGACTGGCTGGAAACCACGGCGATCGAGGCCGGTACGTCCATCAGGCGCTCGGTCTTCTTCTGAGCCGTGACGACGATCTCTTGCAGCTCATCCAGGCTGTCATCGGCCGCGGCACCATCGGCGAAGCTCGGCAGCGACCAGAAAGAGAAAGTTGTAAGAATAGTCGTGGCGAGTAACGCCCGGATTCCACGCGTGCCCTGCATATTACTACCCCCTGTTCTTATGAGCGCCCTCTGCCGCCACCAATCCTTGTGGGATTTTGTTATCCGGCGAGGTCGAAAAAGATAATTTATGATACCGCCGGCCCCAGGCTTTTCTTTCCAAATTGCGTATGCCGAAACGGGCGGGGAGAAAATTTTATTCCCCAGGGGTGCGCTGCGGAAATTTTCTGCCGGAAGGCTCTGACCGACCATTCGTAGGTCGTGGGCACGGGGCCGTGAGGAGGAACCGAACACCCGCCGAATGGCGAAAGACGGCATTGCCAATGCCGACAGCCTGAGGATCAGGGAATATATTTTCCCGCAATGCCGCGCTGAACCATGGCCTGTCGACACCACCAAAAGCGAACGCCCGCAGGCGGTCCCCTGCGGGCGTCGGTTTCAAAGGGCTGTCGGTGTCAGGGCGCGGGACTGACGAAGGCGCGGACGTCGGCGCCGAACTTGCGGGCGGCGCCCTCGTCCGTGTAGGCCATGTGCCCGCCCTCATAGAAGGTCAGGCGCACGCGGCTCTCGGGCCAGCCGCCCTGGCGGGCCAGCAGCTCCGCCGCCCCCACCGTGGTCTGGGTGTCGTAATAGCCGTTGCCGATGAGCAGTTGCATCTTAGGATTGGCCTTCATGGCTTTCAGCAGGCGATCGCTGTAGGCCCAGTTGGCGAAGGGCGAGGCGAAGCTCCACCCCCAATCATCCAGGCCGCCCACCTCCGCCGCCTCCACATAAGGCTCCGTTCGGTCGACCTTCAGGTCGTCGTGGATGTACGCCTTGAACAGGCGGGAAAAGGGCGGTATCACGGCCGCGGCGAAGGGATCGGGGCCGATACCCTTGTCGGTGATGGGGGCGGCATAGCGCGCGTCGGCGCGGCCCAGCAGCAGGCCCTGGTCCTTCAGCAGTTCACCCCGGTACTGCTCCTTGCTGATGCGCAGGGCATGATCGCGATAATAGGCGGCGGGGATGCCGGTCAGCTCTTGCAGGCGCTGGGCGACGCGGTCGCGGTCGGCCGCCGGCAGGTCGCTCCCCTGGTACAGCGCCGGCATGTAGTCGCTCTGGGCGTAGCGCCGCGCCTCGTCCACGAAGGCTTCCAAGGGCAGGCCGTGGCGATCCACCCGCTGGTGGTACCAGGCGATGGCCGCCAGGGTGGGCAGCGACACCACGTAGCTCATGATGTTCTGCGGCCGCTGGACGTATTCGATGATGTTGACCGCCTGGCCCATCAGCAGCACGCCCGCCAGCGGGATGGGCTTGGGCAGTTCGGCCAGTTGGCCCGCCACCTCGGCCGCGCGCATGGTGCCATAGCTTTCACCCAGCAGGTAGACGGGGGAACCCTCGCGGTGATGCTGCGCCAGCCATGCCTGGATGAAGGCCGTGACCTCCTGCCCGTCCGCCTTCACCGAGAAATAGCTCTTGGGATCGACGCCGTCAGCCACGCGGCTGAAACCGGTGGAGGCCGGATCGATGAACACCAGGTCGGTGGCATCCAGCGGCGAATAAGGGTTGTCCACCAGCGTGAAGGTGGCGGGATCGGCCTTCAAGTCATCCGGCACGGCCACGCGCTTCGGCCCCATGACGCCCAGGTGCAGCCAGAGGGAGGCGGTGATGGGCCCGCCGTTGAAGACGAAGGTCACCGGCCGCTTGGCCGCGTCCTTGGCATCCACGGTGTAGGCGAAGCTGACCAGATGGGCGCCCGGCTTGCCGGCGGCGTCATTCACGTCCGTCCCTTCCACCGTCGCGGTATAGGCCAGCTTGTGGCCGCTGAGCGTGGTGGTGTGATGGGTCACAACCGGCGCTTCCGCGAATGCCGGCATGGATGCGGCCAGCATCAGCGCGGCCACCAGGCCCCCCACTTTACGGCCGGCGAATTTCCCGGTCATTTTTCGATCCCCTTGGTGTAAGCCCCTGTTGTCAGGGAAATGTTATCGCCGTTGGGTAGGATGGATTATTCCCATCACGCCCGTTTTCCAATCCGGGCGCATAAAGATTGCCCGGTGTGGACAGACCCTGCATAGCCCTACCCAGCCGCAGCGCGCTCTTGACCCGGCACTAACGCGCTTTGGCCAGATCCTGCGGCAGCACCGTTTCCAGCACCCAGCGCCGCACCGCCGCCGTGTCGGCGATATCGCCAGGGTAGTGATGGGTGGGCACCCAGGCGACGTTCTCCCCCCGCTGGCGCTGGTCGCGCACCATGCGGCCCATGCGCACCGTGGCCAGGCCGCTGGGCAGTTCGAAGCCCTCAGGCCAGCCGCCGGAGCGGCGGTCGATATGGGTTTCCGTGCCGATCTGGGTGACGCCGGGGAACCGCATCATCTCATCGGTGAAGGACAGGCAGGCGCTGGCGCAGCCATAGTCGGTCAGCAGATAGACGCGGGCGCGGACCAGCGACGGCGGCGGCGCCTTGGGATAATGCTGGGCCTTGACCGCCGGATCCATGAACAACAGGCGGGATCCGCCGGGCAGTTCCTGGACGCGCGGCTTGGCCATCGCCGCCTCCAGGGGTGGGTCGGGCGGCACGTCGATATGCTTCACGCTGTCGGAATAGCCCATGTCGTCCATGCCCTTGGCCGCCAGCACCAGGATGGTGTTGGCGATCTCCAGCCGGGCGCGGGCGTAATAGTCGGCATAGTCCTGGCCGTAGAGGCCGCGCAGGAAGGCCATGAACCAGTTGTAGGTGCCGCCGGCGTTGCCGCGCACGTCGATGACGATCACTTCCTTGTCGCGCAGCGAGGGCGCCTGGTCGATCAATTGATGGAACTGCGCGGCGCTCTCCGCCGTGGTCGGCATCATGGTGCCGATGCGGACCCAGGCACCGCTGGCGCCGAAATCGCTGAGGCCCAGGGCGCCATCGGTCAGCGTGGGTGCGGAGGAACTGGTCCGTTCCGGCTCCTCCGCCACCAGGCTTTCGGAGGGTAGCGGCGCCCAGGTCAGCGTCACCTCACGGTCCCCAACGTGGCACTCGGCCGGCAGGGTGTAGAACGGGTTGCCACGATCCACGAACATCTGCCGCGCCAGGGCGGCGCGCGTCGTCTCCCGCCCCTTGGGGCCGCCGTCGAACTCCGTCAGCATGTCGATCCAGCCATCCAGCGGCCGGCCATCACAGGCGCCAATCTCCTCCCCCACCCGTACGCTGTCGGTCTTGCTGCCCGTCACCAGGTAGCGGCCGCCCTGGTACTCCACCGCGAAGCCGGGCCACCGCCCGTGGCGGGAGGCGGCGTTGAAATAGGCGCTGAAGTGGGCATCCTCGAAACTGACGATGAAGCGCTGCATGGCGGCGCGGTAGCTGGGCAGGTTCCGCACGCGGGCAGCATCTTGCCGCGCCTGGGTCAGCGCCGACCGGAATTGTCCATTCCAACCGGCGGGATCGGGATAGACCGCGTAGATGTAGTGGCTGGGGATCACCCGCTCCAGATAGTCCAGGTCACGCTGGAACAGGCCTTGCCACAGGTCCGCGGCCCCCGCATCCGCTGGCTTTTCGGGCAGCGGGCCCTGTGCCAGGGCAGGCGGCGTCAGGGCCAGCGCCGCACCAAGGGCGATGGCGGAAAGGTACCGTTTCATCATGGCACTCCCTGCCCGGCCGCCGCCGCGCGGCGCGCCATTTTCTTTTATTTTCAAGGCTGAGGAGGTTCAGCCTCAATCGCAGGGTGAATCATAGGGGCGGGCCGGCGGAATGTTTTTGCGTTATCCCGCCCGCCGCGCGGACGTCGGCAAATTTTATGCGGGGACTGGCCGTCAGGGGGTGGCCTTCGCCGTGGCGTGGCGGGCCTGGTAGGCTTGCAGGGCCTCTTGGTACGCGGTGGATTGCTGCAGGGCCGGCAGGGTACGGAGCTTCTTTTTCTGCTTCAGCACGAAGGTTTCCGCCGTCAGGCTGGCATGCTCCCCACAGAATTTGGCGCAGGCGCCGGTGGGATCGCTGAAGCCCACCTCATCCCCGCTGAGGGTCATGGTCAGCATGCACCGCTGCTTGGGCGCCGGGTCCTGGAAGACGAAGCTGCCGATCTTCTTGTATTCCGCGATGCCGGTCAGGGTGCAGCTCTGCCCATTGTAGAAGGCCAGGCGCATGTCCAGGTAGGCGGCGCCATCCGCCACCGGCGTGACCTGCAGCACGTCCTCCGCCCCATGAGCGCCGTCGGCGGTCTTGACCGGATGCCGGTAGATGCCGGCGATACGGGCCAGCAGGGCCTTGGCGTCGGCCTTGCTCCCGTCCGGGGCGTAGGCCATGGCGCGCTTGGCCGACTCCGCCTGCACGGCCTTGATCTTCACCCTGTATTCCCGGTCCAGGCAAGCGCGGGCGTCCAGCGTGGCGTCGCAACGCTGGAACATGGCCTCATCCACCGTCCAGGCGCGGCCCAGGCGGACGTAGGGTACATCCTGGACGCCGTCGATCAGTTGGCGCAGACCGGGATCGGTGCATAAGGCTTGGACGGAGGCGGAAGCGGGCGCCTGGCAATCCGCCGGCGTGAGGCCGGGCACGGGCGGCTCCGCCGCCACCGCCCCGCCGCTTCCCAACACCGCCGCCAACAAGGTGATGACCGCCCGCTTGCCCATGACGCCCCCAACGCCCCGTGCTTACCCGGGTGAACTGTGCCGAAGGGCAACGGTGGGCGCAAGGGATCGCCTGGGCATCCACCGTTTTATGCTCAGGCGCCGCGCACCGCAATTTGCCCGCCTATATTTCACATATAATCATAGTTATTAAATCATATTGACACTGTGTTTAACGCCAATTTAGCATCTCGGCGAAACGTGAATTCACACGTCTTGAGCGATAAATAGCAAGTCGATAGTGTGAATTTCCGACAGCCAGCCGGACGACCGACGGGAGATTGTGATGGGTAAAGCCTTTTCCGCCTTTTGCCGGTTGGCCCTGGCCGCCGCCCTGACCCTGGGCATCGGCACCGCCAGCGCCGCGGAAAAGCCGGTGCGCATCGGCTATCAGAAGTACGGCACGCTGCTGTTGTTGAAGGAAAGCGGCAAATTGGACGCGCAGTTGAAAGCCCAAGGCATCGCTGTGGAATGGCGGGAATTCCCCGGCGGACCACAGTTGCTGGAGGCGCTGAATGTCGGCGCGCTGGACTTCGGCATCACCGGTGAGGCGCCGCCCATCTTCGCCCAGGCGGCGGGCGCCCCCTTGGTCTATGTCGGCGTGGAACCCCCGGCGCCCAAGGGAGAGGCCATCCTGGTGCCCAAGGACAGCCCGTTGAAAAGCGTGGCCGACCTGAAGGGCAAGAAGGTGGCGCTGAACAAGGGCTCCAACGTGCATTACCTGCTGGTGAAGGCGCTGGAGGATGCGGGCCTGGCGTACAGCGACATCCAGCCCACCTACCTGGCGCCGGCCGACGCCCGCGCGGCGTTCGAGCAGGGCAGCGTCGACGCCTGGGTCATCTGGGACCCCTACTATGCCGCCGCGCAGGCGGCCACCCAGGCGCGCGTGCTGGTGGACGGCGTGCGCGCCGATGGCAGCCCCCTGGTGGCCAACCACCAGTTCTATCTGGCAGAACGCGGCTTCAACGAGACCCGGCCCCAGGTGGTGCAGACCATCCTGGCGGCGCTGAAGGACATCGACGCCGCATCACGCGGCGATCAGAAGGCCGTGGCCCAGCGCCTGAGCCCGCAGGTGGGCATTCCAGCACCGGTGCTGGAGACGGCGCTGGCCCGCATGGGCTACGGCGTGCAGCCCATCACGCCCGACGTGATCGCCGCCCAACAGAAGATCGCCGACACCTTCCATCAGCTGGGGCTGATCCCCAAGCCCATCCGCGTCTCCGACGCCATTCCGGGATCGAAGTCATGAGCAATACCGCCCTTCCCCCCGCCGAACCGGTGACGGAAGCCCCCGTAACCGAGGCGAACGTCTTCTGGTTCATCCCCACCCACGGCGACGGCCGCTACCTGGGCACCACGCATGGCGCGCGCGCCGTCAGTTTCGATTATCTGAAGCAGATCGCGCAGGCCGCCGACAGCCTGGGCTATTACGGCGTGCTGCTGCCCACCGGCCGCAGCTGCGAGGACAGCTGGGTCATCGCCTCGGCCCTGGCCCCGCTGACGGAGCGGCTGCGCTATCTGGTGGCGGTGCGGCCGGGCCTGCAATCGCCCGCGGTGTCGGCCCGCATGGCGGCGACCCTGGACCGCGTGTCCAACGGCCGGCTGCTGATCAACGTCGTCACCGGCGGCGACCCGGTGGAGAACGCCGGCGACGGCATCTTCCTGTCGCACACCGAGCGCTATGAGGTGACGCGCGAATTCCTGTCGGTCTGGACCCGCCTGATCGCCGGCGAGACCGTGCATTACGAGGGCAAGCACATCCGCATCGAGGATGGTCGACTGTTCTTCCCCTCCCTCCAGCGCCCTTACCCGCCCCTGTACTTCGGTGGGTCGTCCGCCGCCGGCATCGACGTGGCGGCGGAGACGGTGGACAAGTACCTGACCTGGGGTGAACCGCCGGCGCAGGTGGCGGAGAAGGTGGCCGCCGTCCGCGCCGCCGCCGCCGCCAAGGGCCGCACGGTGACCTTCGGCATCCGCCTGCACGTCATCGTGCGCGAAACCAACGAAGCAGCCTGGCGTGCCGCCGATGAGCTGATCCAGCATGTCGACGACGCCACCATCGCCCAGGCGCAAAAGACCTTCGCCCGCATGGACAGCGTGGGCCAGGCCCGCATGCAGGCGCTGCACGGCGGCCGGCGCGACAAGCTGGAGGTCAGCCCCAACCTGTGGGCCGGCGTTGGCCTGGTGCGCGGCGGCGCCGGCACCGCCCTGGTGGGCGACCCCGAAACGGTGGCCCAGCGCATGAAGGAATACATGGCCGTCGGCATCGACAGCTTCATCCTGTCCGGATATCCACACCTGGAAGAGGCGTACCGCTTCGCCGAGCTGGTGTTCCCCTTGTTGCCCCTGGCGCCCGGCAATGGACGCGACCGGGGCGAGGCCACCAACCACGGTCCCTTCGGCGAGCGCATCGCCAACACCCTGCCCCCGGCGGCCAAGGAAGCCACAGTCCTGCGCCAGGCGTCGGCATCATGACACGCGCCAAGGCCCTGCGCCGGGGGCTGGTCCCCTGGCTGCTGCCCCTGGCCCTGCTGGCCGGGTGGGAAGTGGCGGCCAAGGCGGGATGGCTGTCCGCCCGGGTGCTGCCGGCGCCCAGCGACATCGCCGTCGCCTTCTGGACGACATTGCGCGACGGCAGCCTGCCCCACCATGTGGGCATCAGCGCGGAACGCGCCGTGCTGGGCCTGATCATCGGCGGCGGCCTGGGCTTCGCCCTGGGCCTGATCAACGGCGCCCTGCCCATCGCCGAGGACATCCTGGACAGCAGTTTGCAGATGCTGCGCAACGTGCCGCACCTGGCCATCATCCCCATGGTCATCCTGTGGTTCGGCATCGGGGAGGAGGCCAAGGTCTTCCTGGTGGCCGTGGGTGTCCTGTTCCCCATGTACCTGAACACCTTCCACGGCATCCGGTCCGTCGATCGGGGCCTGGTGGAGATGGGGCGGGTCTACGGTTTGGGGCCCGTGGCCCTGTACCTGCGCGTCATCCTGCCGGGCGCCCTGCCCGCCATCCTGGTGGGCCTGCGCTACGCCCTGGGCATCATGTGGCTGACCCTGATCGTGGCGGAGACCATCTCCGCCTCCTCCGGCATCGGCTACATGACCATGAACGCGCGGGAGTTCCTGCAGACCGACATGGTGCTGCTGGGCATCATCGTCTACGCCCTGCTGGGCAAGCTGGCCGACATCGCGTCCCGCTGGCTGGAACGCAGGGCGCTGGACTGGAACCCATCCTTCCACACCGGGCTGGAGGCGGCATGATGGTTCCCCTGCGTGCGGTTCCCAATTTTGAAGAGCCGGCACCCGTCATCGGCAAGGGCCTGGAATTGGCCTTCGACGGCGTCACCAAGGCCTTCGGCGACGTCGGCGTGCTGCGCGGCCTGGATCTGCTCATTCCGGCCGGGCAGTTCGTGGCCGTCGTCGGCCGCTCCGGCGGCGGCAAGACCACCCTCATGCGCCTGATCGCCGGGTTGGACAGCCCGACCGGCGGCACCATCCGCATCAATGGCAGCGCCCGCAAGGGCTTGCAGCCCGACGTGCGCCTATTGTTCCAGGACGCCCGCCTGCTGCCCTGGCAGCGGGTGCTGAGCAATGTCGGCATCGCCCGCGGCCCCGGCTGGAAGGCGCGGGCCCAAGCCCTGCTGGCCGAGGTGGGGCTGGCCGATCGCGCCGGCGACTGGCCCTATGTCCTGTCCGGCGGTCAGAAGCAGCGCGTGGCGCTGGCCCGCGCCCTGGTGACGGAGCCGGGCATTCTGCTGCTGGACGAGCCCTTCGGCGCCCTGGACGCGCTGACGCGGGGCGACATGCACCGCCTGCTGACCCGGGTTTGGCGCCAGCACGGCTTCACCGCCATCCTCATCACCCATGACGTGGCCGAGGCCGTGGCCCTGGCCGACCGTGTCCTGGTGCTGCGCGAGGGCATCGTCGCCGACGATGTCGCCATCGACATTCCCCGCAACGCCCGCACCCCCGGCGCGCCGCGCCTGGCGGAGTTGGAACGTCGCATCCTGAGGGCCGTCTAAAGAAGGCCAGAACAAGAAGGAAAGCACCCGAATGACGACCTTTACCCGCCGCACCCTGCTGGCCGGCGGCTTGGCCGTGGCCGCCGCCCCACTGCTGCGCCCGGCCCGCGCCCTGGCCAAGACGACCGAGCTGCGCCTGGACTTCGCCACCTACAGCCCCGTCAGCCTGCTGCTGAAGGACAAGGGCTGGCTGGAGGAGGATTTGAAGGCGGATGGCGTCAGCGTCCGCTGGGTGCAGTCCCTGGGTTCCAACAAGGCGCTGGAATTCCTGAACGCCGGCAGCCTGGACTTCGGGTCCACCGCCAGCGCCGCGGCGTTGTTGGGCCGCATCGGCGGCAACCCCATCCGCTCCGTCTACGTTTATGGCAAGTCGGAATGGACGGCATTGGTGGTGCCGGCGGACAGCCCGGCGAAGTCCATCGCCGACCTGAAAGGCAAGCGCATCGCCGTGACGCGCGGCACCGACCCGCACATCTTCCTGGTTCGCGCCCTGGCCAGCGCCGGCCTGACCCAGGACGACGTGAAGCTGGTGCTGGTGCAGCACCCCGATGGCAAGCAGGCCCTGCTGCGCGGCGACGTGGACGCCTGGGCGGGGCTGGATCCGCTGATGGCGGCGGCGGAGGTGGAGAACAACGCCCGCCTGCTGTACCGCAACCCCGCCTTCATCAGCTGGGGCGCCCTGAACGTGCGGGAGGAGTTCGCGGCCGACAACCCGGCCCTGGTGCAAAAGGTGCTGGCCGCCTATGAAAAGGCCCGGGCCTTCGCCCTGGCCCATCCGGATGCCTTGGCCGCCAGCTTGGTGGCCCAGACCAAGTTGGCGGACGCTGTGGTGGCCAGGCAGTTGCAGCGCACCGACCTGAGCCAAGGCCACCTGAAGCCGGCACAGGCCGATAGCGTGGTCGCCTCCGGCTTGGCCATGCAGCAGGTAGGTCTGATCGAGGCCGGCGTGGACGTGCGCAAGGTGGCGGCAGAGCTGGTCGACAGCCGCTACGCGGTGGGCTGACGCCATGACGGCGGAGGCGACGGCGGGCTTGGAGAACGGCGCGCTGGCCATCGCCGCCGCCGGACCCCGGCCTTGGGGATTGCCGCGTCTGGACTGGCGCCCCCTGCTGCTGGGCCTGGCCCTGCCGCTGCTGGCGGCCCTGGCGTGGGAGGCGGCGGTGCGGTCGGGCCTGGCCACCGGTCGCCTGGTGCCGCCGCCCAGCCGCGTGGCCGTCGCCCTGTGGAAACTGGCCCGGTCGGGGGAGCTGTGGCCCCACGTCGGCGCCACGGCGGCCCGGGTGGGCGCCGGCTTCGCCCTGGGCGGTGCCGCCGGCATCCTGTCCGGCCTGGCCGCCAGCTATTCCCCCTGTTCCGCCGCCTGGTGGACCCGGCATTGCAGGGCCTGCGCGCCATCCCGTCGCTGGCCTGGGTGCCATTGTTCCTGCTGTGGCTGGGCATCTTCGAAACCTCCAAGGTCGCGCTGATCGCCGTGGGCGTCTTCTTCCCCGTCTATTTGGGCGTCATGGGCGCCGTGCTGGGCGTGGACCGCAAGATCGTCGAGGTGGGGCGCATCTACCGCCTGTCCGGCCTGGCGCTGGCGCGGCGCATCTTGCTGCCCGCCATCCTGCCGGCCCTGGTGGTGGCCCTGCGCACCGGCCTGGGCCTGGGCTGGATGTTCGTGGTGGCGGCCGAATACATGGGCGCGTCGGAGGGCATCGGCTATCTGCTGGTGGACGGCCAGCAACTGGGCAAGCCCGACCAGATCATCGCCGCCATCCTGGTCTTCGCCCTGCTGGGCAAGGCGGCGGACGCGATCATCGTGGCACTGGCCGCCCCGGCGCTGCGCTGGCAGGACGCCTATCAGGGGGGCCGCTGATGAGCGTGGACCTTGAGATCTCCGGTCTCGCCAAGACCTATCCCAACGGCCTGCGCGCCCTGGGCGGCATCGACCTCCGTGTGCCGGCGGGCGAGATCCTGGCCATCGTCGGCGGCTCCGGCTGTGGCAAGAGCACGCTGCTGCGCCTGGTCGCGGGGCTGGAAACGCCCAGCGCCGGATCGGTGCGCGTGGGCGGCGACCTCATCAACGGCCCCCATCCGGCGGTGGGCCTGGTGTTCCAGGAACCCCGCCTGTTGCCCTGGCTCAGCGTCGCCGACAATGTGGGCTTCGGTTTGGCGGCGCTGCCGCCGGGCGAGCGGGCCGTGCGCGTGGCGACGGCCCTGGACCGCGTGGGCCTGACGGCCCACGCCCAGGCCTGGCCACGCGAACTGTCAGGCGGCCAGGCGCAGCGCGCAGCGCTGGCCCGCGCCCTGGTGACCCGGCCGCAGGTCCTGCTGCTGGATGAGCCGTTCTCCGCCCTGGACGCCCTGACGCGTACCGCCCTGCAGGACCATCTGCTGGAACTCTGGGCCTTCGAGCGCCCCACCCTGGTGCTGGTGACGCATGACATCGAGGAGGCACTGGTGCTGGCCGACCGCGTGGTGACCCTGCGCCCCCGCCCAGGCCGCGTCGACGACATCCGGACGGTGGCGATGTCCCGTCCCCGGGACCGCGACGCCCACGCTTTTGAAGTTCATAAAAGGCAACTACGTGCCGCCTTGAACCAATCGCTGGCCCCTGACACTCTGGCACCCGACAGCCTGACCGCCGCCGCCCTATGACCGGCACCGCCGTAACCGGTATCACTGATCGGGTTCCGCATGTCCCTGGGTGACACGCCCCAACAAAGAACCGCACCCCGCGTCGTCATCCTGGGCGGCGGGTTCAGTGGGGCCGTGGCCGCCCTGCACCTGGCCCGGGGCACGCCCGTGCCGGTGGACATCGACATCGTGGAGCCGCGCCCGCTGCTGGGGGGCGGCGTCGCCTATTCCACCCCGGACCCGCAGCACCGCATCAACGTGCCGGCGGCGCGCATGAGCGCCTTTTCCGCCGACATGGGCCATTTCGACCGCTGGCTGCGCCGCTCCGGCGTGCTGGCCACCGATCCGCAGGCTTTGGTCAAGGGCGGCCACATCTTCTCCAGCCGGCTGGAATTCGGGCGCTATCTCGACGGGCTGGTGCGGGAGCAGGCGGCGTCCGACGGACCCGCCCACATCCGGCATGTGCAGCAGCGCGCCACTTCCGTCACCCCCATCCCGCGCGATGCGCCGCCAGGCCAATCCTTCGGCTATGCCGTGGCGCTGGAGAACGGTGGCCGCCTGGTGGCCGACATGGTGATCATCGCCACAAGCCACCCGCCGCCGGCCCCGCCCCCCGCCCTGGTGGAGGCCCTGGGCGACGACCCGCGCCTGATCGCCAACCCTTGGGCGCCCGGCGCGCTGGACGGGTTGGATCCCGGCGCCCGGGTACTGGTGGTTGGATCGGGCCTGACCATGGCGGACATCCTGGCTACCCTGGAGGCCGGCGGGCACAAGGGCCCCATCACCGTCTTTTCCCGCCGCGGACTGACGCCCCGTGGCCACGCCCTGGACACGGGCGATCTGGTGGGCGACTTCGCCACCCGGCCCGAGGTGACGGCCCTGGCCCTGCTGCGGCGCGTCCGCGCCACCGTGGCCGCCGCCGGGGCGGAGGGCCAGCCGTGGCAGGT
Source organism: Nitrospirillum guaranorum (assembly GCF_034653275.1). Lineage (NCBI taxonomy): Bacteria > Pseudomonadati > Pseudomonadota > Alphaproteobacteria > Rhodospirillales > Azospirillaceae > Nitrospirillum > Nitrospirillum guaranorum. Next base: position 1,248,637 of record NZ_JAYEES010000001.1, read on the forward strand.
GGTGCTGGATGCAGTGCGCCGCGACGCCCGCGCCATCTGGCAGGCCCTGCCCTTGGCTGAGAAGCGCAAGCTGTTGCGCCACCTGCGTCCCTTTTGGGATGCGCACCGCTATCGCATCGCCCCGCAGCCGGAGGCGACGATCCAGGAATTACAGGCGCGGGGGCAGCTGGAAATCCTGGCGGCCAGCCTGGCCGACATCCGGGCCGATGCCGAGGGCGTGCACGCCACCTTGCGCCCCCGCCGGGGCGGTCCCACCCTGATCCGCACGGCGGATGCGGTGGTGGTGGCCACCGGCCCCGCGCACGATCATCTCATTGACGCCGTGCCGGCCCTGGCGCCCCTGGTGGCGGCCGGGCGCCTTCACCCCGACGCGCTGGGCCTGGGCATCGCGGTGGATGACCAGAGCCGGGTCATCGATGTGCGCGGCATGCCCGATGAGACGCTGTGGGTGGCCGGCCCCCTGGCCCGCGCCACCTTCGGCGAGTTGATGGGCCTGCCGCAGGTGCTGATCCACGCGGAGGAGGTGGCGCGGTCCGTGGCCAAGCGCCTGCCGGGCCAGACAGCGCCAGATGTGCCAAAAAACGGCGCGCGTTCCAGACCGGGCGTCGCTCTAGCGGGTTAATGCCCCAACTGACGCGTTGATGGGAAAAACGAATATGATTTTTGAAGTGAAATCGCCCGATGCCACCGAAGCGGCCAATACGGGAAAATCCGTGATGCTGCCTCAGATCACGCCCGGCTTATCAACGGGTGTCGCCACTTATGTCAACGGCAGTCTCATCAACTCCATCCCCGCGTGGTGCGTACTGCCCGGCTCAACCGGCGACGCAGCAGCTCCGGCAGCCTTTGAGAAAACCGCCATCGCAAACAGGCTCGCCCAGAAGACGGACGATGCCCAAGGGGAGTGGATGCGCATCGCCAATCTGCCTGTGAACAGCCTCCCTGGGCACTTGGGGTCTTTACTGCCAAGCCCCGCCGTTATCGGCCCGGCTATTGGCCCCATGGCCGTCGCAAGCGGTGCCGTCATGGGCGGCCCCCACCCACAGATCGGCAGTGCCCCCGGCATATGGGCCGCCGCCAATCAGTACAAGGACGGCCGCCCGGTTTCCACGACACCCGATGCCGGGCGGAGCAATTGTGTCTTGGGGACGACGGAGGCAGGGGTGCCCGCTTGGCAGATTTTGCCCTTTGGCACATGACGCGGCGGGAATTCCGGCGCTGATGAACTGAAGGCCACGTCCCGGCGCCTTATGGGCGCCGGGGGTTTACAGGTATGGCTACAGGACGCGGCGGATCCAGCCATCCACCAGCGGGGCTTGGCTGCCGCGCTGCATGCCGACCAGGCGCTCCCGCAGGCTGGCGGTGGTCGATCCGCCCTCGCCGTTGCCGATGACGAAGTCGCCCTGCCCCGTCCGCACGGTGCCGATGGGAGCCAGCACGGCGGCGGTGCCGCAGGCGAAGGCCTCGCGCACCCGGCCGGTGGCGGCATCCTCCTTCCATTGCGCCAGGGAATACGGCTCTTCCACCACCGTGTGGCCCAGGCTGCGCGCCAGCTGGATGATGCTGTCGCGGGTGATGCCGGGCAGGATGGTGCCGCTGAGCGGCGGGGTCAGCAGACTGCCGTCATCGCGGACGAAGAAGACGTTCATGCCGCCCAGCTCCTCGATCCAGCGATGCTCCGCCGCATCCAGGAACACCACCTGGTCGCAGCCGTGCTTGCTGGCCTCCAGCTGGGCGATCAGGCTGGCGGCGTAGTTGCCGCCGCACTTGGCCGCACCGGTGCCGCCGGGGGCGGCGCGGGTGTAGTTCTCCGGCGCCCAGATGGTGATCGCCTTGGCCCCGCCCTTGAAGTAGGCGCCCACCGGGCAGGCGATGACGCAGAAGATGTACTCCGACGCCGGCCGCACGCCCAGGAAGGCCTCGTTGGCGAACATGAAGGGGCGGATGTACAGGCTGCCGCCCTCCCCGCCGGGGATCCAGGCCTGGTCGATGCGCACCAGCTGCTCCACCGCCTCCAGGAACAGCTCTTCCGAAATCAGGGGCATGGCCATGCGCTCCGCCGATTCCCGGAAACGGCGGGCGTTGGCGTCGGGACGGAACAGCGTCACGCCGCCGTCGGCCGCCCGGTAGGCCTTCATGCCCTCGAAGATTTCCTGGGCGTAGTGCAGCACGGCGGCGGCCGGATCGAGCGCAAACGGTACCCGCGCCGTGACCTTGGCGTCGTGCCAGCCCTGGCCCTCCGTCCAGCGGATGGTCACCATGTGGTCGGTGAATACCTTGCCGAAGCCGGGGTTTTCCAGGATGCGGGCGCGCGTGGCGTCGTCGGTCGGATTGGAAGTGCGGTCTATCGTGAACGTCATGATCTCAAGCCTTCGTGTCCCCATGCCGGTAGCCTAACCGATCGGCTGGCCGCATACGGTCATGCATTTTTGGTCCCAGGTGGTACGGCGGATTTTCAAAGCTGCCTAGCGGACGGATCAGATCGAAGCTAAATCTGATGTGAAACGCCATTAAAGAACAACGGCGGAGGACGGGATGGGCGAAACATTGCCGATGGCGGGGACGGCCAACCCTGTGGGGCTGACCGCGGGCGCGCAGCGCCTGACCATGGGCCTGTGCTTCCTGGCGGCCGCCATCGAGGGGTTCGACCTGCAGTCGGCCGGCGTGGCCGCGCCCCGGCTGGGTCCCGCCTTCCAGCTGAACCCCACGCAAATGAGCCTGGTGTTCAGCGCGGCCATCGCCGGCCTGATCGTGGGCGCCCTGGTGGGCGGCCGCGTTTCCGACCTCAAGGGGCGCAAGGTGGCGCTGATGCTGTCGCTGGGCGTCTTCGGCCTGTTCTCCTGCCTCACGGCGCTGACCTGGGATTATCCCAGCCTGTTGGCCGCCCGCTTCCTCACCGGCCTGGGCCTGGGCGGCGCCTTCCCCAACCTGATCGCCATCGCGTCGGAAAGCACGGAGCGGGGCAAGGCCGGCGCCGTGGCCGTGATCTATGCCGGCATGCCCTTGGGCGGGGCCCTGGCCGCCTTCATGGCCTTGCGCGGTGGCCACGGCGACTGGCAGACGGTGTTCTGGGTGGGCGGCGTCGCCCCCCTGGCGCTGCTGCCCATCCTGGCCGTGGCCCTGCCCGCCTTCCGCATGGCGCCGCCGGCCGACGCGCCGCGCCAGGGCATCCTGCAAGCCTTGTTCGCGCCGGGACGGCGCATCGACACCGGCGCCCTGTGGCTGGGGTCTTTTTTCGCGCTGCTGGTGCTGTACCTGCTGCTGAACTGGCTGCCCGTGCTGCTGTTGTCCCGCGGGCTGCCCCGTACCCTGGTGCTGGGGGTGCAGATCGTCTTCAACATGGGCGGCGCCTGCGGCTCCGGCATCGCCGGCCAGTTGCTGGAACGGGTGGACCGCCGTCTGGCCGTGATCGTCATCTTCCTGGCCCTGGCGCTGGCCCTGGCCGGCCTGGCCGGGGCGGAGGCCAACTTCCTCATGGCCGTGGCCGCCATCGCCGGCGCGGCGGTGCTGGCGGCGCAGGCCATGATCTATGGGCTGGCCCCCAGCTATTACCCGGCGGAGGTGCGTGGCCTGGGCGTGGGCGCCGTGGTGGCCGCCGGGCGCCTGGGCTCCGTCGTCGGGCCCCTGCTGGCCGGCCAGTTGATCGCCGGCGGCGGCAGCAGCGCCGACGTGCTGACGGGCATCATCCCGGTGGTGGTCCTGAGCGGCATCGCCACCTTCGTGCTGGTGGCCCGCCGCCACGCTTAGAGTTTTTCTGACTTCCGTTGAAGGGTCAGAAAAACTCTAAGCTTTTGTTTCGCCGTGCGATTCACGCTCCAGACGAGTCCATCCGGAACGATCGCACTCTAGGCGGGAATGGCCGCCCCCTCCAGCCGCATGCGCCGGCCGCGCCGATGATCCACCGGGGTGGCCAGGCGCAGCAGGTGGCGCTTGTGCTGGACGGAGGCGACAGTACGGCCCAGGGCCTGGGCGATTTCGCGGTCGCCGTGGCCGGCGGCGTTCATGGCGATCAGCTGAGCCAGGCTTTCCTCATCCCAGGATCGCGCGGGGCCCAGTTTGGCGGCGCTACGCATGCTCTCACCTTGAGTGTTAGAAACGGCGTCCAAGTGTTTGGTAAAAATGAACTCTAGGCCTTAAGTCGCACTTCCCCGTCTTTCCACGGCGCCCGGGCGGCGAAGAGGAGTTCGCCTTCCTCCACCATGCGCTGGGCGATGGAGCCGTCGACCTGCAGGGCGCTGCGGAAATCGCCCATGCACAGGACCGTCACGGCGGCGGGCAGGTTCAGGCGGCCCAGGGTGGCCAGCGCCAGGTTGCCGTCCCAGTAGGGCAGCGGCGCCTCGTCATCGATGACGATCAGGAAGTGGCCGGTGGCCCCCTCACCACGCATCGGCGATGGGACCAGGAGGTAGATGCGCCACGGGCGCAAGGCGTTGACCAAGGCCAGCAGGGCGGCCGCTATCCGTTGCGCGCCAACCCACCGGTCGCCCCAGTGCCCGGGCCCCTCCGCCGCCATGCCGTCCTCCCTGGGTAGGTCGTCTCCTGTTCCGCGTCGCCGTTGCCTGGTGTCGAATGGAAGCGCTTACCGGCCCTTGAACTGGGGCGGACGCTTCTCGGCGAACGCGCTCATGCCTTCCTTCTGGTCCTCCAGCGCGAAGGTCGAGTGGAACAGCCGGCGCTCGAACCGCAGGCCTTCGGCCAGGGTCAGCTCGAACGCGCGGTCCACCGCCTCCTTCGCCATCATCACGGCGGGGCGGGAATAGCCGCAGATCTTCTCCGCCACCTTGATCGCCTCATCCACCAGCTCCGCCGCCGGAATGATACGCGCCACCAGGCCCGCCCGCTCAGCCTCCGCCGCGTCCATCATGCGGCCGGTCAGCACCAGTTCCATGGCCTTGGCCTTGCCGATAGCGCGGGTCAGGCGCTGGGTACCGCCGGCGCCGGGAATGGTGCCGATGGTGATTTCCGGCTGGCCGAACTTGGCCGTGTCGGCGGCCAGCAGGATGTCGGCCATCATGGCCAGTTCACACCCGCCGCCCAGGGCGTAGCCCGCGACCGCCGCGATGGTCGGCTTGCGGCAGGTGGCCAGGCGCCCCCACTTCTTGGTGATGAAATCGCCCAGGTAGGCGTCCATGTAGGTCTTGGACTGCATCTCCTTGATGTCCGCGCCGGCGGCGAAGGCCTTTTCGCTGCCCGTCAAGACGATGGCCCCGATGGCGTCGTCCGCCTCCAGGCGGTTCAGCGCATCCTCCAGATCGGTCACCAGCCCGTCGGACAGGGCGTTCAGTGCCTTGGGACGGTTCAGGCGGATCAGGCCCACGGGGCCCCGCACCTCGACCAGGATGTTCTCGTAAGCGAACTCGGACATTGGGGTCCTCTCCAGGATGATTATCGTGGGCGTCGTTCCGCGGCGCCGGGTGGGGACCAGACCCCATACCACGGCCCGGACGGTCCCCGCGACCTGCCCGACATCATCGAAGGGGCAGGCGAATACCGAAGTCACCAGGATTATTCAGCGATCCGCCCGGCCTGACTAGGAAAAGGGGGTGAAGGCTGGAAACGGCGCTTGCGAAGCTTGTGAAGGCGTTTCCCCGTCGCCGCTCACGCGGCCGCCGCGTCCCCCTTCCCCAGCCCGAAAGGTTGCCTGTTACGGGCAATCCTGGAATGATCCGCCGCGATGCGCGGGCCCCACGGCCCCAAACCGGTACCCTATGCCCCTGCCCGCACGTGAAACAGACACCGTGACGACCCAGACTGCAAACACGCCCCCGGTTCCCGCACGCGGCGGAGCGCCGGCCCAGGCGGCGCGGCGGATGCGCGATGAGATCCTGGCGCTGCCCGATGGCGCGCCGCTGGGTTCGGAAGAGGAACTGCTGGCCCGCTATGGCCTGAGCCGGCCCACCCTGCGTCAGACCGCCCGCATCCTGGAGCAGGAGCAGCTGCTGGTCGTGCGACGGGGCAATGGCGGCGGCTATTACGGCCGGCGGCCGGACATCGGGGCCGTCACCCAGGCCGCGGCGCTGTACCTGCGCCTGCGTCAGACCACCGTGCGCGACGTGCTGGACGCCTTCCAACTGGTGAATGTGGAGGCCGCCCGTCTGGCCGCCCTGACGGATACCATGAGCGCCGACGCCAAGGGGGGCGCCGACGCCACGGGCGCGCGGCTGGATCTGGCGGAGTTCCGCCAGCATCTGGTGGACCGCAAGGACGCGACCTACCTGGCGGCCGACGTGGTGCGGGACGAGGTGGCCCTCTACGCCATCCTCATGCGCATGGCGGGCAACCCGGCGCTGGAGCTGTTCCACCGCACGCTGTTCGAATTCGGCCAGCGCGACGCCAACCTGCGTGTCTTCCAGGGGCATCCCGAGCGTTGCGCCCACTGGCGCACCGGCCGCCTGCGCATGGTGGACGCCATCCTGGCCCGCGACCCGGAGATGGCCGTGCTGCTGGCGCGCCGGCAAAACCGCCTGATGCTGGACTGGGTGTCGCCGGAGGTGGAGCGGGAGTCCATCGCCCCCCGCGATTGACTTAACAAGAAGGGGGCGGTCATTCCGCCCCCGTAATGTCACAGGGATAACGCCGATGAACGGGCCCGTCTCGCGCTTCTACTTCTCCGACCGCCTGCGCCTGCACTATGCCGAGTGGGGGCGGGAGGACAAGCCCACCCTGCTGCTGGTCCACGGCGGACGCGACCATTGCCGCAGCTGGGACTGGGTGGCGCAGGATTTGGCGCGCGACTTCCACATCCTGGCGCCCGACCTGCGTGGCCATGGCGACTCCGCCTGGTCCCAGGGCGGCGCCTACACCCTGGCGGAGGTGGTGGCCGACCTGGTGCAGCTGCTGCGCCAGCGCGCCGGCCGCAAGGTGGTGGTCATGGGCCATTCCTATGGTGGCGCGGCGGCCCTGTTCCTGGCCAGCCTGTATCCCGAGCTGGTGGAGCGGCTAGCGGTGGTGGAGGGCACCTGGCCCTGGCAGGAGCTGCGGACGCAAAAGCCCCTGGCCGACCGTTTCCGCGCCTGGGTGGACAAGGTGCACGAGCTGTCGGCCCGTGGACCGCGCAAATATCAGACGCTGGAGGAGGCCGTGGCCCGCATGCAGGCGGAGAACAGCTTCCTGTCGACCGACCAGGCGCGCCACCTGACCGTCCACGGCCTGCACCAGAACGAGGACGGCACCTACAGCTGGAAGTTCGACAACTACATCCGCACCGCCTATCCCTTCCGCATCAGCCTGGATGAGTTGCGGGACCTGTGGTCGGCCGTCACCTGCCCCACCCTGCTGGTCAACGGCGGGAAAAGCTGGGTGGAGGATCCGGTGGCCAACGGGGCCGCCGCCCTGTTCCCCCAGGGCCGCACAGCCATGATCGCGGAGGCCGGCCACTGGCCGCACCACGACCGGCTGGACGATTTCATGGCGGTCACGCGACCCTTCCTGGTGGGCTGACTGGTGGGCTGACACCCCTATCGCGGCCGCAAGCCTTCGACCAGCAGGGCCAAGGCCTCGGCCAGGGCTTGCTCCCGCGCCTCCGCCACCAGGCGGTCGGCGGCACCCACCAGCATCTTGGCCGCGCGGTGCAGGTCCGCCACCGTCAGGTCCGGCCGCACCAAGCCGGCCGCCTGCGCCGAGGCCAGCGGCGGGGCCAGCACGGCGTCCAGCAGCGTGCGCAGCCCCTGGATGAGGACGGGCCCGTCCTCATCCGCCTCCAGGCTGGCGATCAGGGGGCCGTGCAGCACGGCCTGGCGGGCGATGCGGCACAGGAAGGGGTAAAAGGCGGCCGGGTCGCCCCCGGTGCCCGCCCAATCCTGGACCAAGGCCGCCAATTGCCGCTCAAACACCGCCAGGGCCAGCGCACGGCGGTCGGCGAAGTTGCGGTAGAGCGTGGCGCGGCCCACCCCGGCCTCCGCCGCGATGGCCTCCAGCGCCACATTGTAGCCATGGCATTGGAACAGCGCCGCCGCCGCCGTGATCAACCGTTCCCGACGGTCCTGCGCATCGCGACGCACGGGGCCGCTCCTTCCCTGGGGAGATGTCTTCAACCGAAACGCCGTTGCGGCGTATCCGGTTGCACCGCCTCAAAAATTTCCCGCTGCGGCGTTTGTCACGGAACATCTGGACAGGCCTGTCCGTTTACTGCGGCCGTTCACCCAGCCGCCCCATACCCTGAGCAGGCCCGCCCCATGAGTGATGACGAGACGCCACGCAAGGACCAGCAGCCCCAGGGCGATCGTCATCAGGACGATGACAAGCGACAGGACGACAAGAAGCGGGCCGAGGACGGCGACAAGGACCGCAAGGAGGACAAGAAACCCTCCCCCCTCGCCAATCCCCGGGTGCGCATCGGCCTGATCATCGCCGCCGTGGTCGTGGTGGCCGCCCTGATCGCCTGGGGCGTCTATTACTGGACCACCGGCCAATACGAGCAGGAGACCAACGACGCCTACCTGCAGGCCGACATGGTGACCGTCGCCCCCAAGGTGGGCGGCTATGTCGAGCAGGTGCTGGTGGAGGACAACCAACTGGTGGAGCCGGGCCAGCCCCTGGTGAAGATCGACGAGCGGGAGACCAAGGCGCGCCACGACCAGGCCGTGGCCCAGGTGGCCCAGGGCAAGGCCGCCATCGTGGAATATCAGGCCCAGATCCGCCGGCAGGAGGCGGAGATCGTCCGCGCCCAGGCCCAGCTGGCCGGCGCCCGCAGCACCGCCCTCTATGCCCAGCGCCAGGTCGACCGCTACACCCCCCTGGCCGCCAGCGGCGCCCAGACGGCGGAACAGCTGGACCAGATGCGCCAGACGCGCGACCAGGCCAAGGCCGAGGCTGTCGCCGACGAGGCGCAGGTGGAAAGCGCGCGGCGCCAGATCGACGTGCTGAACGCCCAGATCCAGAGCGCCCAGGCGCAGGTGGAGCAAGCCCAGGCCCAGGTGGACCAGGCCGACGTGGATTTGCGCAGCACCCTGGTGCGCAGCAGCATCAAGGGCCGGGTGGGCGACCGCGCCGTGCGCGTCGGCCAATATGTGCAGACCGGCACGCGCCTGATGTCCATCGTGCCGCTGGAGGGCGTGTACCTGGTCGCCAACTACAAGGAGACGCAGATCGGCCTGATGCGTATCGGCCAGCCCGCCACCTTCACCGTCGACGCCGTCAGCGGCGGGGAGTTCCACGGCACCGTGGACAGCTTCGCCCCTGGTACCGGCGCCCAATTCGCCCTGCTGCCACCGCAGAACGCCACCGGCAACTTCACCAAGATCGTGCAGCGCGTGCCGGTGCGCATCCGCATCGAAGCGGGACCGGAGGCGCGCAAGGTGCTGGTGCCCGGCCTGTCGGTCATCGTCACCGTCGACACCATCGGCGCCAAGGAGGAGGAGCGCCGCATCAAGGAAGAGGCCAAGCGCACCGAGGAGCGCCGCCAGCGGGAACATGACGACGCCGTCCAGCGCAACCGGGACGCGGAGAAGAACAACCAGCCGCAGAACGGGGCCGGCAAATGAGCGCCGCCGCCGCGACAGCGGACCAGAAAGGTGGGGCGTCGAAGGCCGACAGCGGCGCCTGGCTGGCCGTGGCGGCCGGCACCATCGGCGCCCTGATGGCCACGCTGGACGTTTCCATCGTCAACGCCGCCCTGCCCCTGATCCAGGGCGAGGTGGGCGCCAGCGGCAGCGAGGGCACCTGGATTTCCACCGCCTACCTGGTGGCGGAGATCGTCATGATCGCGCTGGCCGGCTGGTTCGTTCGCCTGCTGGGCCTGCGCACCTTCCTGCTGATCGTCACCACCGGCTTCGTGTTGTCGTCCATGGCCTGCGGCATTTCCAGCAACCTGGTGCAGATGATCATCGGTCGCGTGGGCCAGGGCATGACCGGCGGCGCCATGATCCCCACCGCCATGACCATCGTCTCCACCCGCCTTCCGCCCAGCCAGCAGCCGGTGGGCATCGCCATGTTCGGCGCCACCGCCGTGCTGGGGCCCGTGCTGGGGCCGGCCATCGGCGGCTATCTGGCGGAGAATGTCAGTTGGCACTACGCCTTTTTCTTGAACCTGCCCATCGGCCTCACGCTGCTGGGCCTGCTGACGTTGGGGCTGCCTTCGGAAAAGGGCGATTGGGGCCAGTTGGCCGACGCCGATTGGCTGGGAATCCTGGGGCTGACGCTGGGCCTGGGCTGCCTGACCACCCTTCTGGAGGAGGGCCAGCGGGAGCGGTGGTTCGAATCCGACATGATCAACACCTTGGCCGGCGTCTCCATCGTCGGCTTCGTGCTGTTGATCGCGGGGCAGTTCGTGGCCCGCCGGCCGGTCATCCGCCTCAGCATCCTGGCCAGCAATCACAGCTTCGCCGCCGTCTTCGTCATGAGCCTGGTGGTGGGCGGGGCGCTGTATGGCCTGCTGTACCTGATCCCGCAGTACTTGGCCAATGTGCAAGGCTATAACCCCGAACAGTCGGGGTATATCGCCATGATCAGCGGCGTGCCCACCCTGATGCTCATGCCCTTCTTCCCTGTCGCCGTGCGCCGCATCGACGTGCGCCTGGCAGTCGCCATGGGCCTGGGGTTCTACGGTATCAGCTGCATGCTGAACAGCCACCTGACACCCGACATCGCGGGGCCGGAACTGGTGGTGCCGCAACTGCTGCGCGGGGTGGGCCAGTTCTTCTCCATGCTGTTCCTGAACCAGGCGGCGACCGCGTCGGCCGGCAAGGAGCATGCGGAGGACGCGTCCTGCCTGTTCAACGCCGCCCGCAACCTGGGTGGCTCGTTCGGCCTGGCCGTCATCTCCACCCTGCTGGACCAGCGCGACACGCTGCACATCAACCGCATCGGCGAAAGCGTCACCTACAATTCACCCGAGGGCCAGGCCTACGTCGCCCAGCTGACCCAGGCCTTCGCCAACGGCGACCTGGAGGGCGGGCGGCTGCGCGGCCTGGCGGTGTTCAGCCAACAGGTGGCCCACCAGGCCAACGTCCTGACCTTCAGCGACCTGTTCTGGCTGTTCGGCATGATCCTGTTCGGCTCCATCCCCCTGGTGCTGATGATGCGGCCGCTGCCCAAGGGCGGCGCGCCCGGCGGGGGACATTGACGATGCGGCGCCTGGCCTTCTTCCCCCTGCCCTTGTTGCTGGCCGCCGCCTGCACGGTGGGGCCCGACTATCAGGGCCCGCCCGACGTGGCGCCCCGGTCCGAGGCCGCCGGCCAGTTCCACCGCGCCGCCAGCGCCCCGGTGGACATCGCCACCCCGCCGGCGCGCTGGTGGGACGGCGTGGGCGATCCGGAACTGGCGCGCCTGGTGGATCAGGCGCTGGCCGCCAGCCCCACGCTGAAGGCGGCGCAGGCCCGCGTGCTGGAGGCGCGCGCCCTGGTGGCGCAGCAGCGCGCCGCCCTGTTCCCGCAAGGCAACGCCACCGCCCTGGCGGCCAAGGCGCGCATCCCCACCGGCGCCCTGTCCACGGCCGACAACCAGATCAACGCCGCCCTGGCGCGGGAGGCGCTGACCAACCCCGGCCTGTTCCCCGGCGGCACGCCGCCCCATGTCGACATCCCCAACCATGTGACGACGGAACTGTACAACCTGGGTTTCGACGCGCGCTGGGAACTGGATCTGTTCGGCGGGACGCGGCGGGAGGTCGAGGCGGCGGCGGCCCAGACCGACGCTGCGGCCGCCCGGGTGGAGGATGCCCAGGTGCAGCTGGCGGCGGAGGTGGGCCAGGCCTATGTCGGCCTGCGCGACGCCCAGCACCGGCTGGACCTGACCCGCGCCTCGGCGGCGGCCGAGCACCGCATGCTGGACCTGACGGCGGACAAGCGCCGCCTGGGCACGGCCACCGACGCCGATGTGGCCCGGATGGAAACCCAGGCCCGCCAGACCGATGCGCAGATCCCGCCGTTGGAAGGCCAGGTGGAACAGGCCATGGACCAGCTGGCCCTGCTGGTGGGGCAGGAGCCTGGCACCCTGGATGATGAGCTGAGGCCTTTACGCCCCCTGCCCCTGCCGCCGGCGGTCGTGCCGGTGGCCGATCCGGCCGCCCTGCTGCGCCGCCGGCCGGACATCCGCGCCGCCGAACGCCAGCTGGCCGCCAGCAATGCGGAAATCGGCCACGCCGTGGCCCAGCTGTTCCCCAGCGTCAGCCTGTTCGGCAGCATCGGCTTCGGCTCCAACAAGGTGGACACCCTGTTCCGCAGCAGCAGCCTCAGCATGATCGGCGCGCCCATGCTGAGCTGGAACGTGCTGGACTGGGGGCGGGTGCGCGCCCAGATCCGCCAAGCCAGCGCCGCCAATCAGGAGGGTCTGGCCCAGTACCAGAACACCGTGCTGCAGGCCCTGCAGGACGCGGAAAGCGGCCTGTCGCGCTATGGCCACCAGCGCGAGGCCACCTTCCAGCTGGCGGTCGCGCTGGACGTGGCCACCCGGGCCCAGCGCCTGGCCGACGCCCGCTATCGCGGCGGCACCGCCACCGCGCTGGAGGCGCTGGACGCCGAGCGCCAGCGTTTGCAGGTGGAGCAGAGCCTGGCCCAGGCACAGGCGCAAACCAGCAACGACTACATCGCCCTGCAGAAAAGCCTGGGCCTGGGCTGGCAGCCGGTGGATCCGGCGCGGTTGCCCGACCCGCCGGATTATTGAGGCGGAACCCGCCCCGCGTTGCGGCGTTTCGCGTTGACGAACGGAGATGGGACCCCATGCCTACGTCCTCGAAATCGCGCCGGTTCTCCTCCTGGCTATCGTGGCCCGGCTTGACGGGCGTCGTCGTCATCCTGCTCGGGCTGGCCCTTGCCATCCCCGGCGGCTGGCTGATCGTGGCGGGCGGCAGCTGGTACTACCTGCTGGCCGGCCTGACGCTGGTGGCGGTGGGCGTGCTGCTGGGCCTGGGCCGGTGGGAAGGCTTGTGGCTCTACGCCCTGCTGTTCCTGGCGACGGTGCTGTGGGCCTACTGGGAGGTGGGGCTGGACGGCTGGCAACTGGTGCCCCGCCTGTTGACGCCGGCCCTGCTGGGCATCTGGCTCAGCCTGCCCTGGGTGGTGCGCCCGCTGCATGGCGCGCCGCGCCCACCGGGGCCACCCGAGGACGATCCGCTGGCCACGCACAGCGTCCAGCCACGGCCCCTGACCTATCGCCCTTGGCTGGGCATGGGCGTCTATGCCCTGGCGGTGGTGGCCGTCGTGGTGCTGGGCTACCGCGTCTCCGCCCTCCGCACCGTGGACGGCAGCCCTCTGGTCGGCGGCAAGCCGGTCACGGAGCCGGCGCCCAATCCGCCGGTGCCCCAGGACGGCTGGCGGTACTATGGCCGTACCGCCGATGGCGACCGCTTCTCCCCCCTGAGCCAGATCCGGCCGGACAATGTGAGCCAGCTGGAACTGGCCTGGTATTACCGCACGGGTGACCTGCCCAGCGACTTCGAAAACAAGAACGGGCGGGAATTCAATTTCGAGGCGACGCCCATCAAGGTGAACGACACCCTTTATTTCTGCACGCCGCACCGCCAGGTCATCGCCCTGGACGCCACCGCCGGCACCGTGAAGTGGAAATACGATCCGCACAACGACACCTCGGCCAACGAATACCTGGCCTGCCGGGGCGTGGCCTATTATGAGAAGCCGGCCGAGGCGGCGCCCACCGCCCTGGGCCCCATGACGGATCCCATGGCGGCCGCCTGCCCCCGCCGCATCATCGCCACCACGGCGGACGCGCGGCTGATGGCCCTGGACGCCGACACGGGCCAGCCCTGCCCCGATTTCGGCACCAACGGCTTCGTCAGCCTGACGGACGCCATGGGGCCGGTGCCGCCTGGCTTCCATTTCATCACCTCGCAGCCGCTCGTGGTGAACAACCGCGTCATCCTGGGCGGCTGGATCTACGACAACCAGGCCAAGGGCGAACCCTCGGGCGTGGTGCGGGCCTATGATCCCGTCAGCGGCGCGTTGGCCTGGGCCTGGGACATGGGGCGGGCCGATCCGACGGCGCCGCTGAAACCGGGCGAGGTCTACACCCGGGGCACGCCCAACGGCTGGGGCACCTACACCGCCGACCCGGCGCTGGGCCTGGTCTACATCCCCCTGGGCAACGCCACGCCGGACTATTACGGCGCCGACCGCCGGCCGTTTGACGATGCCTATTCCAGCGCCCTGGTGGCCCTGGACATCGCCACGGGGCAGGAGCGCTGGCACTTCCAGACGGTGCACCACGACGTCTGGGACTTCGATCTGCCCATCGGCCCATCGCTGGTGGACGTGTCGACGCCGGACGGCGTCGTTCCCGCCCTGGTGCAGACCACCAAGATGGGGGAGCTGTACCTGCTGGACCGGCGCGATGGCCGTCCGCTGGCGCGGGTGGAGGAGAAGGCGGTGCCGGGCCAGGGCTTGCCGGGTGAGCGCCTATCCCCCACGCAGCCCTTTTCAACCGGCATGCCGTCGCTGACGCCACCGCCGTTGAAGGCCACGGACGCCTGGGGCGCCACGCCCATCGACCAGTTGCTGTGCCGGCTGGATTTCCAGCGCCGGCGCTACGACGGGCTCTACACTCCGCCCACGCTGGACCGCGGCACCATCGCCTATCCCGCCTTCGACGGCGTGGTCGATTGGCACGGCGCCAGCATCGACCCCAGCCGCCATCTGCTGATCGCCAACGCCAGCTACATCCCCTTCACCGTCGATATCCTCCCGCGTGAGGAGGCGATGAAAAAGGGCATGATCAAGCCGTGGAAAGGGTGGAGCGAGCCCTATCCCAAGCCCAAGGACTTCAGCATCGGGCCGCAGTACGGCACGCCCTACGCCGCCGTGGTCCAACCCTGGCTGGGCGCCTTTGGCGCACCCTGCCACGCCCCGCCCTGGGGCAAGCTGGTGGCCATCGACCTGCAGAGCCGAACCATCGTCTGGCAGCGCCCGCTGGGCACCACGCGGGACACCAACCTGTTCAACACGCGGACGAACCTTCCCCTGCCCACGGGCATCTTCAACATCGGCGGAAACCTGGTGACGGCCAGCGGCGTGATCTTCATCGGCGCCACGGCCGACCAGTACCTGCGCGCCTTCGACGAACACACCGGCCGGGAGCTGTGGAAGGCGCGCCTGCCGGCCGGCGGCCAGGCCAACCCCATGACCTACCAGGGCAAGGATGGGCGGCAATACGTGATCATCGCCGCCGGCGGGCATGGCGGGCTGCGCACGCGCAACGGCGACTACATCATGGCCTACGCCCTACCCACACCGGGGGCCACCGTGGTGGGTTTGGGGGACCACCCTGGAAGCCATTGAAGAACGGGACATTTTTCGCCCCGCTTGGGAACCTGCGCGCCCCCTGGATGTTGCCTTGCGTGGGCAGACATTCTATCGAGGGGGCATGCATGAAGCGCCTGGTGATCGTTTCCAACCGGGTTCCGGCCGCCGGCACGCCACAGGCCGGTGGTCTGGTCGTGGCGCTGGTCGGCCTGTTGCGCCGGCACAAGGGCCTATGGTTCGGGTGGAGCGACGCGCTGGCGGACCAGCCGGATCCGGAACCCCGCGTGGTCGACCGCCAGGGCATCAGCTGCGCCATGATCGACCTGACGCCGGATGAGCATCGCAAATACTACCTCGGTTTCGCCAACGGCGTGCTGTGGCCGCTGATGCACATCCTGCCCGGCGTGGTGAGCTTCCACCGGAACGAGCTGGAAACCTATCGCGCCGTGAACGTCCGCTTCGCCACGGCCCTGAAGGGCCTGTTGAGGAAGGACGACCTGATCTGGGTGCAGGACTATCAGCTGCTGGCCGTGCCGGCGGCCCTGCGGGACCTGAAGGTCGCCAACCCCATCGGCTTTTTCCTGCACATCCCCTTTCCGCCGCCGGCGGTGGCCGCCATCTCCGAAGGCCTGCTGGGCCTGGTGCAGGATGTGCTCGCCGCCGACCTCATCGGCTTCCAGACAGCGGCGGACGCGGAACACTTCGCCCAGACGGCGGCGCAATACGCCGGCGCCCGGCGGGTGGGTAAGTTGGCCCTCAGCCTGGGCGACCGCACCGTGCGCCTGGGCGTCTTCCCGGTGGAGATCGACGCGCGGGAGTTCGCGCGCGTGACCGACGCCGCCATGGAACGGCGCCCGGCCCAGGATCTGGCCCACAACCTGCGCGACCGCGCCCTGGTGCTGGGTGTCGACCGGCTGGACCCCAGCAAGGGCCTGGTTGAACGGCTGACCGCGTTCCGCCAGTTCCTGGCGGCCGAACCGAAGTGGCACCGCCGCGTCAGCCTGCTGCAGATCGCCGCCAAGTCGCGCGAGGGCGTCCAAGCCTACCGCAGCCTGCTGCGCGAGCTTGAAAAGATCGCCGGCGCCACCAACGGCGCCTACGCCGAACCCGACTGGACCCCGCTGAAGCTGGTGACGCAGAGCAGCACCCGCAATACCGTGGCCAGCTACATGCGGCATGCCCGCGTGGGCCTGGTCACGCCCCTGCGGGACGGCATGAACCTGGTGGCCAAGGAGTTCGTGGCCGCCCAGGACCCGGAGGATCCGGGCGTGCTGGTGCTGTCGCGCTTCGCCGGCGCCGCCACCCAGCTGGGCGCCGCCCTGCAGGTCAACCCGTATGATTCCGATCAGATCGAGGAGGCCCTGCGCCGAGCCCTGACCATGCCGCTGGCGGAACGGCGGGAACGTTGGCGCGACCTGTGGGACGTCATCAAGGACACCTCCGCCCTGGCGTGGGGCGAGGCCTTCGCCGAGGCGCTGGCCAACCGCAAGATGGCGCGGACCAAGTCGGAGCGAAGCGGAACCGACGGCACGCCTGCGAAAAAGGCCGTCCCCCGCGCCGGCGTGCGGGGAACGGCCTCCAAACGGGCGAAGGGGGTCAGCCAGGCGACGACCGGTTGATGGGGCCGGCTGACGGGCCCCCGCTTATTCCGCCGCCATGGCGTTGATGTGGGACTTGGCCAGCATGGTCAGCTTCTCGTCCGTGGCCTTTTCCTCTTCCAGGTTCTGGTGCAGCAGGGCGGCGCAGTCGTCGCGGCCCAGCAGCTTGGCCCAGGTCACCAGCGTGCCGTAGCGCGAGATCTCGTAATGCTCCACCGCCTGGCCGGCCGCGACCAAGGCGGCGTCCAGCACCTGCTTGTCGTCCACGTCGCCGGCGATGTCATCGGTCTCATCGATGATGCCGTCGATGGCGGGGCACTTCACCGCCTCCGGCTCCACGCCGTGCTGGCGGAACACCTGCTCCAGCCGCTGGATCTGGCCTTCGGTCTCCCGCAGGTGGGTCTGGAAGCCCTGCTTCAGTTCCGGGTTGGTGGCCTTTTCGATCATGTCGGGCAGCGCCTTCAGGATGCGCTTTTCCGCGTAGTAGATGTCCTTCAACTGATGAACGAACAGGTCGTTCATGGTCTCAATGTCCTTGGTGAACAAACCCATGGTGTTCCTCCTGGGGATTGGACGCGGGATGTCTTTATGATGGCCGGCGCCGCATCGGCTCGTCGGCATCGGCTGCCGGCCAGCACTCAATTCCTGAGCCCCGCCCCGGTTCCGGGATTTTTTGAATGCCGCCTTTCCCCGCCGTCACAGGCGATCCACCTCGAATTCCTCGCAAGAATGGCCCAGGGCGGCCAGGCCCTCCTCGAGGAAGTCGCCCAAGGTGGGGATGCCGATCAGGTAACGGGCGGACCTTTCCCGGTGGCGCTCGAACGCCAGGGCGCGGGCCTCGTTCCACTCGGCGGCGGTGTAGTCGCCCCGCCCGATCCAGGTGAGGGTGATCAGATCCACCACCTCATCCTCGTTCAGGGAGGTGATGGCGCCCACCAGTTCCGCCTGGGTGGGGTCGTCGTCGTAATCCTCCAGCACGCCGCGCTCACCGTCATCGGCGGGGTTGGATGCCGGGTCCGGTTCCACCGGATCGACCTTCACGTCGAATTCCCGCGCCTTGACGATGATGAAGCAGACCTTTTCCAGGCTGATGTTGAGCTCCGCCGCCGGGGTGTCGTCACCGGTGGTTTCCTGGGTATTGGACATCGTGGGGGACCCTCCGTTTTCACCGTCGGGAAAACCGGCCGCGCGGGGGCAAAGTTCCCGCCGGCGCCAAGCGCCCCCGTTTCACCCGCCCTCGCGGGCGTCAAATTCATGCTTTTGGTTTAACGATAAATCCATTAAGCGGGATTCACGACCATATGCCGTCCCCTGACCGGGACCGCGGGGTTGAACCCCCGCCTCTATTGACTGGGAACGTTCATGAGCCCCCTTTCCATTCCCGCCGGTGCCCGCCTGGCCACACGCCTCGCCTTCCTGGCCGCCGGGTTCGCCATGGCCTGCTGGGCGCCGCTGGTGCCGCTGGCCAAGGCCCGTGTCGGCACCGACGACGGGCAGTTGGGCCTGATCCTGCTGTGCCTGGGCATCGGCTCCATCCTCGCCATGCCGCTGACGGGATTTCTCAGCGCCCGCTGGGGCAGCAAACCCATGATCCTGGCCGGCGGCGTCGCCCTGGCCCTGTTGTTGCCGCTGCTGTCCGTCGCCGGCAACGTGACCACCTTGGCCGCCGCCCTGTTGGGCTTCGGCGCCGCGCTGGGCACCATTGACGTTGCCATGAACGTCCATGCGGTGGAGGTGGAGCGGGGTGCCGGCCAGCCGCTGATGTCCGGCTTCCATGCCATGTTCAGCGTCGGCGGCTTCCTCGGGTCCGGCGGCATGACCCTGTTGCTGTCCATGGGGACGGCTCCGCTGGCCGCCACGCTGCTCAGCGCCGGGCTGGTGCTGGCGGCCGTCCTGCTGGCCCTGCCCCGCCTGCTGCCGGCGCGCGGTGAACCCACGCCCCTGGTGGCGCCCCACGGCATCGTTCTGCTGTTGGCGGCGCTCGCGGCCATCTGCTTTCTGGTCGAGGGCGCCATCCTGGACTGGAGCGCGCTGCTGGTCATCGGCGCCGGTTTGGCGGACACGGCGCAGGGCGGCTTCGGCTACATGGTGTTTTCCATCGCCATGACCGTGGGCCGGCTGACGGGCGACCGCATCGTGGCGCGTTTCGGCAATCGCCGGGTGCTGGCCTGCGGCGGCGCCGGCGCCATCGTGGGACTGGCCGTGCTGCTGATTGCCCCCACGGCGGCGGTGGCCACCGCCGGCTTCCTGCTGATCGGCCTGGGCGCCTCCAACATCGTGCCGGTGCTGTTCCGCCTGGCGGGCAGCCAGACCGTGATGCCGGTGGGCCTGGCCGTCGCCGCCCTGACCACCACCGGCTATGCCGGCATCCTGGCCGGCCCGGCCGGCATCGGCTTCGTCGCGCATGCCGCCGGCCTGCCCACGGCCTTTTGGCTGCTGGCCCTGCTGATGGCCCTCGTGCCGCTGCTGGCCGGCCGCATCGCCCGGGCGGGGCACGCGTGAGCACCAACCATACCGGCGACGGGTTCCATGAGGCGGTGGTGCGGGCTCCGGGTGGCATTCCTATCGAAATCACCGTCTGAAATCCATTTCAACGGGACGTGGCATTCGGTTCCGGGCGCATTTTCCCGTCTTGGCGCCAAGGCCGCGACATGCGAGAAGGGTTTTGTATTATTAATGCCCGATAAAGCCGGCCGCCTCCCCTCGGGATGGACCACGCCCGGCATCCGGAGGGGATGGTCGCAAGATGCTGAGTTCGAGAAAAAGGAAGCCGTTCCCACGGGCGGCGCTGGCCGGTTTCGTGTCTGCCCTGGCCCTGACGGCCGCCCTGGCGACGACGGCGAAGGCCGACCCCATCGCGGTGCTGGACCGCTACGGCGCCTACGTCTCGGTGGAAGGCTATGGCGCCAACGTGGTGCGCGTCACCATCGCCACCGAGAAGGACCAGGCGCTGAAGGGCCCCGGCTACGGCCTGTTGCCCGGCGCCGTGGACAACGGCGGCTTCCACCGGACCAGCGACCAGGGCGGCGACAGCTTCGCCTCCAGCGCGCTGACCCTGCATGTCGACGCCGCCAAGGCGCCGCGCGTGCCCTCCACCATGGAGAAGTATTTCGCGCCGCAGCTGCCGCCCGTCACCCTGCAGGTGAAGAACGCGCGGGGTGAGGTCGTGCTTGCCATGGACGGCTGGTCCATGGCACCCCACACCGTGGCCGGTGAGAAGACCTACCAGGTGGGTGCCAGCTTCAAGTCGCCGGCGGACGAGCATTACTACGGCATGGGCCAGAACCAGCAGTCGGTCGGTCCGCTGGACCTGCGCGGCCGCACCCTGGACTGCAAGCACTGGTACGACGCGCCCGGCGGCGAGACCGTGTGCGTGCCCGTGCTGGTCAGTTCCAAGGGCTACGCCATCGTCTGGGACAACCCGGCGGAGACGGTGCTGAACGCCGGCATCAACGGCGCCACCTCCCTCACCTCCACCGTGGGGGAGCGGGTCAGCTTCTTCGTCATCACCGGCGACACGCCCGCCGACATCTACGGCGCCTATGCCCGCCTGACCGGCAGGACGCCCATTCCGCCCAAGGCCGCCTTCGGCCTGATCCAGTCCAAGGCGCGGTACGACAGCCAGGATGAGATCCTGCGCGTGGCCAAGACCTACCGGCAGAAGAAGTACCCGCTGGATATCATGGTCATCGACTGGTTCTACTGGACCCGCATGGGCCAGCTGGACATCAACCCGGCGGAGTTCCCCAACCCCGACGCCATGAACCAGGACCTGCACGCCATGGGCATGCAGTCCATCATCTCCATCTGGCCGCGTTTCGAAACCTCGGGCCGCTATTTCAATGAGCTGGACGCCAAGGGCTATCTGCTGAAGGACGAGGACGGCAAGAGCGTGGACGGCCTGCCCTTCCGCTCCGACCGCACGGGCGGCCTGATCGACGTGACCAACCCCGCCGCCCGCAAGTGGTTCTGGGAACACGCCCGCGACAACGTGCTGAGTCACGGCTTCGACTATCCCTGGCTGGATGAGACGGAGCCGGACCTGGTGCCGGACGGCTTCTTCTATTCCATCGGTTCCGGCGACCGGTACCACAACCTCTTCCCACTGCTGCATGTGGAGGAGGCGTCGCAGGGCCTGCGGGCCTGGCGGCCCAACCGCCGGCCGCTGATCCTGTCGCGCGCGGCCTACCTGGGCGCCCAGCGCACCGGCGCCCTGTTCTGGTCGTCGGACATCAGCCCGCAGTGGGAGGTGCTGGCCCGCCAGATACCCACCGGCCTGAACATGACGGCCTCGGGCATCGCCTATTGGGGCAACGACATCGGCGGCTGGCAGTACCTGCCGCAAACCACCAGCTATACCGGCACGCCCCTGGTCAGCCCGGCGGGCGCGGAGGAGACGGTGGGCCAGAACCACGACTATCCGGAACTGATGGTCCGCTGGTTCCAGTACGGCACCTTCCTGCCCACCCTGCGCCTGCACGGCGACCGCAAGCACACGGAGATCTGGGCCTTCGGTCCGGAGGCGGAGGCCATCATGGCCCGCTACGACACGCTGCGCTATGCCCTGGTGCCCTACCTCTACGCCCAGGCCAAGGCCACCCACGATACCGGCGTGCCGTTCATGCGGGCCTTGTGGATGGACTTCCCCCACGACCCCGCGGTGGCGAACATCGGCACCGAGTACATGTTCGGCCCGGCCTTCCTGGTGGCGCCGGTGACGGAGCCGGGCCAGACGCGCAAGCAGGTGTACCTGCCGGCCGGGACCGACTGGTACAACTACTGGACCAACGAGAAGCTGGCCGGCGGCCAGTGGGTGACCGTGGCGTCCCCCATCGACCAGATCCCCCTGTTCGTGCGCGCGGGTTCCATCGTGCCCATGGGATCCGCCGTGCAGTCCACGGCGGAGAAGCAGAAGATTGTGGCGTTGAAGGTTTATCCCGGCCGCGACGCCAGCTTCACCGTCTACGACGACGACGGCCTGAGCCTGGACTATGAGAAGGGCAAGGGCGGTGCCACGGCCACCCTGCGCTGGGACGACGCATCGGGCAAGCTGACGGCCGACGGCGCGCGCGAGCCCTTCGCCAAGGCCCCGGCCGAGCTGGTGCAGGTCATGGGCCGCTAGCCGGCCCTTGTGAGGTGCGGGTCATGGGCCGCCAGGCCCCTGTGACACGCGTCATTTTACACAAGAAACGGCCGCGATAGTGTCGCGGCTGTTTCCATTTCATGAGGCGGGCTCAAGGAACCGCGACGGTCGCTTGAGCATTGTCAAATTGTTGACGCCCCGGCGGGGGCTTTATAGCTTCCGAGCGCAGCCTTCGCTGGCGCATGGACGCGTGGGCGGAGGGATGGCGATGCCGGTGCTTGGGGGACGGTTGGCTTTGGTGCGCCGTGAAAAAGCAGCAGCCCAGCTGACCGGCGACGGTCTGTGGGATCGCATCCGGACCGAGGCGGAGGACGCGCTAGCCGGCGCGCCCATGCTGGCGCCCCTGTTCCTGGATTCCATCATCAACCAATCCTCGTTCGAGACCGCGCTGTTCCACCGCATCGCGGCGCGCCTGAAGAACGACGTGGTGTCGCAGCCCCTGATCGTCGACACCTTCAACCAGGCGGCGGCCGACGACACCACCCTGGCGGCGGCCCTGCGCGCCGACATCGCCGCCGTGCTGGACCGAGACCCGGCCTGCGACCGACTGATCGAGCCCTTCCTCTATTTCAAGGGCTTCCACGCCATCCAGACCCACCGGTTGGCGCACTGGCTGTGGATCAACGGGGCGCGGGACTTCGCGCTGTACCTGCAAAGCCGCTCGTCCGAAGTGTTCCAGACCGACATCCACCCGGCGGCCACCATCGGCCAAGGCGTCTTCCTCGACCACGCGACCGGCCTGGTGGTGGGCGAGACGGCGGTCATCGAGGATGACGTGTCGCTGCTGCAGGACGTGACCCTGGGCGGCACCGGCAAGAACACGACCGACCGCCATCCCAAGGTGCGCAAGGGCACCATCATCGGCGCCGGCGCCAAGATCCTGGGCAATATCGAGATCGGCGCCTATACGCGGGTGGCCGCCGGCTCCGTGGTGCTGCGACCGACGGAGCCCTATTCCACCGTCGCCGGCATTCCGGCCAAGGTGGTGAAGGTGGACGAGGCGGGTCGGCAGGCGGCCCAGCAGCTGGACCAGGTGCTGAGCGACCTCGCCTACACGTCCTTCAACTACTCCATTTAGGCAAGCATTCCATTTAGGGTCCCCGCCAACTTCGTTGCGGGGCTTGAGCGCCGCCTTGACGGGCGCGGCAATTCGGCCAGGCTATTTGCCCGGCGACTGCCGCCCGACCTGTCAAGGAGCCCCCATGAGCACCCGCCCCTTCCTGCCTCCCGTACCGGCCGCCTTCTTCGGCATCGTGCTGGGCCTGACCGGCCTGGGCGCCAGCTGGCGGGCGGCCCATGACGCCTGGGGCCTGCCGGCGGCAGTGGGCGAGGCGCTGATGGCCGCGGGCGCGGCCGTGTGGGCCGTCGTGCTGCTGCTGTACATCGCGAAATGGATCAACCACCGCGCGGCCGCCGTGGCGGAGGTCGAGCACCCCGTCCAGTGCTGCTTCATCGGCCTGGCCGGCGTCGCCACCATGCTGGTGGCGGGCGGCGCCTTGCCCCATTCACGGCCCCTGGCCCTGGTGCTGTACGCCCTGGGCGCCGCCTTCACCCTGCTGTTCGCGGTGTGGAGGACGGGCGGGCTGTGGCAGGGTGGCCGCGATCCCGCCACCACCACGGCCGTGTTGTACCTGCCCACGGTGGCGGGCAGCTTCGTCGCCGGCATCATGGCGGCGGCCCTGGGCTATAGGGAGGCGGGACAGATGGCCTTCGGCGCCGGCTTCTTCGGCTGGCTGGCCATCGAATCCGTGCTACTGCACCGCCTGCTGACCGCGCCGGCCCTGGCCCCCGCCCTGCGCCCGACCCTGGGCGTGCAGTTGGCGCCGCCGGTGGTGGGGGCGGTCGCCCTGATCAGCGTGGCGCCGGACCTGCCGGCCCTGTTCCCCCGCATGCTGGTCGGCTATGGCCTGTTGCAGGCGCTGGTGCTGCTGCGCCTGCTGCCCTGGATTTTGCAGGAGGCCTTCACCCCCGCCTTCTGGGCCTTCACCTTCGGCGCCACCGCCCTGGCCACCACCCCGGTGCGCATGGCGGCGCGGGGCGATACCGGCGTCCTGGCGCAGCTGGCCCCGGCACTGTTCCTGCTGGCCAATGTGGTGGTGGGCGTGGTGGCCGTCGGCACCGTCTACCGCGCCCTGCAAGGCCGGCTGCTGCCCCCGCCGCCCGTGCCGGCCACGCCGCGCTGAACCATCCCGCGCCCGTCCCCCGCCGGCCCTCGAGATCGGGGGGAATGGATGGCCTTAAGGGAAGACCAAGGCGGGCGGCGCCCCGGCCTTCCCTCCCCCGTCAGAACGCCCAGCTGGCGCGCAGGACGCCGGCATGGCTTTGGTAGTCGCTGCGCAGTTCGCCGCTGTATTCCAGGCGCAGGCTGACGCCGTCGCCCTTGGCCAGGGTGGCGCCCAGGCCGATGGCGACGCCGTCGGCGCTGACCCGGCCGGTGGTACTGGCGAAGCTGACGCCGCCCAGGGCGCTGGTGGTCGTCACCGGGCCATTCAGGTAGTCGTGCACCCACGCCACCTTCAGGTCCGGCATCAGCTTGCCGATGCCCGTGTTCAAGGCCGTGTCCAGCTTGAAGCCCAATTCCTGGGTCAGGCTGTTGGTGGTCATGGCGGCCACATCCAGATCGGCCACCCCGGCGTCATGCTCGCTGTAGGCATGGTTGGTCAGGCGGGCGGCCTGCAGGCTCCACTGCGGCGTCAGGGTGAAGCCATTGCGATCCGGCATGGCGTAACCCACCGTCACCTTGCCCAGGTACTGCTCCCCGCCGTAGTTGGCGTTGGCGCGGGCGCCCAGGAAGTCGATGGTCCGGCGCTGGTCGTAGTGGTTGTAGCCGAACGCCACCTGGCCCTCGACCGACAACCGCTGCTCCGCGAAGGCCGGGCGCCAGACGCTGTAGGCGGTCAGCTGATAGCTGCCCACCCGCGTCAGGCTGCCGGCCGTCACCCCCTGCCCCACGGCGGCGCTGTTCAGCCAGCTGAACGCCAGGCCGGCCATGACCTCGGGATCGGCGTACCAGTCCGCCCCCAGCACCAGACCGGCGCTGCTGGCGCGGTAGCCCGCGGCGTCCGTGGCGTTGGCGCGCAACGCGCCGCCGCCCAGCACCTCGCCCCACAGCACGCCGCCCATCGTGCCGTCACCGGCCGAGGCCCCCTTGCCGCCGTAACTGTCCATCAGCCCCGCCACCGTCTGCTGGTGCTGGCTGATGGCCGTGGTGGTGGGGGTGACCAGGCTGGTGGTCAGCTGCGGTGTCAGCTGGTTGGGCGCCAGTTGGGCCACCGCCACCTGCTTGGCCGTACCGGTCAGGGTGGACAGGGGCGCCAGCACCGCCGTCTGCACGGCCGCCGCGGCCGAGCCGCCGCTGGCCGCGATGACGTCCAGCGCGGCGCCGGTGCCCACCGCCGCACCGCCCTGCGCCACGCCCACGGCGGTGTAGTTTGTGGTGGCCGGCGTCGTCGTGCCGCCACCCGTGGAACCGCCACCCGACGACCCGGTGCCGGAAGAGCCTGTGCCGGACGACCCATTGCCGGAGGCGCCATTCCCCGAGGAGCCGTTGCCTGAAGAGCCGTTGCCTGAGGAGCCATCACCGGACGAACCGCCGTTCGTCCCCGGGCCCTCGCCGGAACCGGTGGTGCCGGTACTGGCGGTGTTCAGGGTCAGCACCAACTCGGTCTTGCCGCCGCTGGTGATGGTGCTGCTGGTCACCGTGTAGCCGGCCGCCGTCAGCACCAGGTTGCTGGTGGACAGGCCGCTGCCGGCGGTGGCGATGGTGTAGCTGCCGGCGGCCAGGGCGCCGCTGGTGGCCTTCAGCGTCACCGACCCGCCCGTCAGGCTGGCGCTGCCGCTGATCACCAGGTTGCCGTAGTTGCTGGTGGACGTCACGCCGATCACCAGGTTGCCCGCCGTCTGGCTGTAGCTGCCGGTGATGTTGATGGCGCTGTTCACCAGCAGGGTGGCCCCGCTGTTGACCACGCTGTGGTTGCCCACGCTGATGTTGTCGTTCAGCAGCAGCGTGCCGGAGACGAAGCGCAGGTTGGCCAGGTTGTTGGTGATGGTGCCCCGGCTGCCACCCTGGCCCGTCAGGGTGCCCGGGGCCGCGTCCGTCCCGCCGCTGATGGCCAGGTCGTTGGCCGACAGGTTGGTGATGTTGCCCGCGATGACACCCGTGTTGGCCAGACCGCCCAGCGTGCCAGTGCTGGCGATGTACAGCGCCGTGGCGCCGCCCGTGGTGTTGGTCAGCGTGCCGGTGACGGCCAGGCTGGCGAGCGTGCCGCCGATATAATCGTTGGCGGCCACGGCCAGCAGGTTGGTGCCGCTGACGCTGCCGGTGGCGTCCAGGCCGATGAGGCCGCTGGTGACGGTGGCGCCGGCGTAGCTGGACCCCGCACCGCCCTGGATCAGGGTGACGCTGTCGCCCACAAGGTAGTTGGCGACGGGGGCCAGGCCGGCATTGACGGTGCCGCCCGTGAGGCTGGCCGCCCCGCTGACGCTCAGCGTATGGCCGGACAGGGCCAGGGTGCCGGACGACTGGCCGTAGTCGCCGGTCACCGCCACGTTCCGGGCCAGCGACAGGTTGGCACCGGCGTTGGTGACCGTGTGGCCGGTGACGTCGATGTCGTCACCCAGGCTGAGGTCACCGGCCGCGAACACCAGGTTGCTGCTGGTGTTGGTGATGGTGCCGCCGGTGAAGACACCCACCGTGCCGCCGCTGCCGCCGCTGATGGTCAGATCACCCGCCGACAGGTTGGTGACGTTGCCGACGATGGCGCCGGTATTGGCCAGGGTGCCCAGCGTGCCGGTGGCGGCGATGTACAGAGCCGTGGCGCCGCCGGCGGTGTTGGTCAGCGTCCCGGTGACGGCCAGGCTGGCCAGGGTGCCGCCGATATAGTCGTTGGACGCCACCGCCAGCAGGCTGGTGCCGCTGACACTGCCGCTGGCGTCCAGGCCCGCCACGCCGCTGGTGACCACGGCGCCGGTGTAGCTGGAGCCCGCCCCACCCTGGATCAGGGTGGCGCTGTCGCCCACCAGGTAGTTGCCGCTAACGGACAGGCCGGCATTGACCACCCCGCCGGTGACCTTGGCGGCACCGCTGACGCCCAGCACGTGGCCGTCCACCGACAGCGTGCCGCCGCTCTGGCTGAATTTGCCGGTGACACCGACATCGCCGGCCAGCGCGATGACGGCGCCGGTATTGGCAACCGTGTGGCCGGTCACGTCGATGGCGTCACCCAGGCTGACGGCACCCGAGGCGAAGGTGAGGTTGCTCAGGCTGTTGCGGATGGTGCCGCCGGTGAAGCTGCCCACCGTGCCGCCGCCATTTACGCCCACTGGGCCGCCCACCACCGCCAGGTCGTTGGCGCTGTTGTTCACCACGTTGCCGATAAGGGCGCCGGTGTTGACCAGCGTGCCCAGGGACCCGGCGGCGGCGATGTTCACCGCCGTGGCGGCGTGGATGGTGCCGCTGTTGGTCAGGGTGCCCAGGGTGCCGCCGACATAGTCGCTGACCAGGGTCAGCACCAGGTCGGTGGCGCCGCCGTTGGCGGATGTGCCCAGCGTGGCGCTGAAGCCGTCGGCCGCGGCCCTCAGGCCGATGGCCGACAGGCTGCCGCCGGCCGCGACGATGGTGTAGCTGTCGCCGGCGATCAGGTTCATGCCGTCCGTGGCCGTGACGGCCACGGTGCCGCCGGTCAGGCTGGCATTGCCGCTGACGACCAGTTCACCGGCGCCGCCGGCGCCCAGGACGGCGGTCAACGTGCCGGCCGACTGGCTGTAGTTGCCGGTGAGGCCGACCACGCTGGTCAACACGACGGACGCGCCGCTGTTCACCAGGGTGTGGCTGCCGACGTTCACCGCGTCGTCCAGGGCCACGGTGCCGGAGGCCAGCACCACGTTCGCGGCCGTGCTGGTGATGGTGCCGCCGGTCAGCGTGCCCACGACGCCGCCCGTGCCGCCGGTGATGACCAGGGCGGTGGCACCGTCGTTCACCACGTTGCCGATGATGGCGCCGGTGTTCGCCACCACGCCGATGGTGCCGCTGTTCCGCAGGGCGGTGGCGCCGGCCAGGACGCCGCTGTTGACCAGGGTGTCGATGGTGCCGTGGTTGTAGACACCCAGGTTGGCGCTGGTGATGGTGCCGGCGTTGCTCAACACGCCGATGGTGCCGTGGTTGTACACGCCCGTGGCGGAGCCGGTAATGACGCCGCCGCCGTCGTTGGACAGGGTGCCCAGCGTCCCTTTGTTCAGGACGCCGGCATAGCCGCCGGTGACGCTGCCGCTGTTGGCCAGGCTGCCGATGGAACCACTGCTGTAGATGCCGGCATAGGTGCCGCCCGCGATGGTGCCGCTGTTCAACAGCGTGCCGATGGCGGCCTCGTTGTAGAGGCCCGCCGTGCCGCCGGTCATGGCTCCGCTGTTGTCCAGCACGCCCAGGGTCCCGCCGGAATTGTACAGGGCGCCCCAATGCCCCGCGACGGTGCCGGTGTTGGCCAGCGTGCCCAGGATCCCGTCGTTGGCGATGCCATTCGCGCCGGCGCCGGTGATCAGGCCCTGGTTCACCAGGGTCCCCAGCGTGCCGTGGTTGGTGGCGCCGGTGGACCCGCCGGAAATGGTGCCGGCGTTGGTCAGCCAGCCCAGCGTGCCGCCCCCGGCGACGGCCACGCCATAGATATTGCCCATCAGGGTGCCGGTGTTGGACAGGGCCGCCAGGGTGCCGGTGGGTGCCACCTGCACCGCCGTGACGGCGCTGACCGCCCCCGTGTTCACCAGGGTGCCATAGTCGCCGCCGATATAGTCGGCATCCACCGTCAGCACCAGGTCGGTGACCGAGCCGCTGGTGAGCGTGGTCAGGACGCCGTTGCGCGCCGTGACGCCGGTGGCGGTCAGGGTACCGGCCTCCACCACGGTGTAGCGGTCGCCGGCGATGGCGTTGCTGCCCGACTGGACGGCGACCGTGCCGCCGGTCAGGCTGGCGGTGCCGCTGACCACCAGCTGACCGGCGGCGTCGGTGTCGATGACGGCGGTCAGGGTGCCGCCCGTCTGGCTGTAGTTGCCGGCGACGGTGACGATGTTGCTCAGCAGAAGGTTGGCGCCGCTGTTCACCAGCGTGCCGGTGCCCAGTTTCACCGCGTCGTTCAGCAGCACGTTGCCCGACACCATCACCACGTTGGCCAGCGTGCTGAGGATGGTGCCCTGGCTGCCCGGGGCATAGCCGGTGAAGGTGCCCACGGTGTCGAAGTTGCCGCCCGCGATGGTCAGGGCGGATGTCGAGGCGTTGAGGATGGTGCCGGCGAAGGTGCCGCTGTTGGTCACCAGGCCAATGGTGCCGCCGTCGTTGTAAAGGGCGATCGGGCCGCTGATCAGGCCGCTGTTCGCCACGGTGCCGATGGCGCTGGCGTTCCACACGCCGGTGATGCCACCGGTCAGCGTGCCGCCGTTGTCGATCCGGCCGATGGTGCCACCATGGTCGTTGGCAACCGCCGCCAGCGAGGCATCGGTGATGGTGCCGCTGTTGGACAGCGTGCCGATGGTGCCGCCATCGTTGTAGACGCCGGCATAAGTGCCGCCGGCGATGGTGCCGCTGTTCCGCACCGTACCGATGGTGCCGCTGTTGTTGTAGACCGCCACGATGCCGCCGGACAGGGTACCCGTGTTGTCCACCAGGCCCAGGCTGCCCTGGTTGTCGACGCCCAAGCGGGTGCCCGCCAGGGTCCCGCTGTTGGATAGGGTACCCAGGGTGCCGCTGGTACCCACCGCCACCGCGGTGGTGGACTGGATCAGGCCGGCGCTGCCGAGGCTGCCGTAGGTGCCGCCGATATAGTCACCGCTCATGGTCAGGACCAGGCCGGTGACCGACCCGCTGGTGGCCGTGGACAGGCTGCCGTTGATGCCGGTCACGCCGCCGACGGACAAGGTGCCGGCCTCCACCACGGTGACGGTGTCGCCCGCCAGCACATTGGCACCGTCGTGCTGGATGCCCAGGGTGCCGCCGGTCAGGCTGGCCGACCCGCTGACCTCCAGGCCGCCGCCGTCGGCCGCCGCCAGCAAGGTGCCGGCCGTCTGGTGGAAATCGCCCGCGACGGTGACGATGCTGACCAGCGTGACCGAGGCGCCGGCATTGACCAGCGCGCCCGAGGCCAGGTTGACCGCGTCGTTCAGCAGCATCTTGCCCGACGCCAGCACCACGTCGCCGCCATTGGGCATGGAGATGGTGCCCTGCGCCCGGCATAGCCGGTCAGGGTGCCCACCGTGTTTCCGCTGCCGCCGATGATGGTCAGGCCGGCGCCAGCAGTGTTGGCGTCGATGATGTTGCCGGCGATGATGCCGCTGTTGACCAGCCGCCCCAGCCTGCCCTCATTGTCGATGGCCCAGCTGACGGCGCTGATGGTGCCGCTGTTCAGCAGGGTGCCGATGCTGTCCGCGTTGTAGAGGCCCCAGTTGCCGCCGGCGATGCTGCCGGTGTTGGCCAGTGTGCCGATCGTCCCGTTGCTGAACAGGGCGGTGAAGGCGCCGCTGATCACCCCGGCGTTGGACAGCCGGCCAACGCTGCCGACATTGCTGATGCCGATGTGGTCGGCGGCGATGGCGCTGTCGTTCACCAGCGTACCGATGACGCCGGCGTTGTTGATGCCCCCGCCGCCCCGGATGCTGCCGCTGTTGCCCAGGCTGCCGATCGTGCCGCCGATGGTGTTGACGATGCCATAGGACGTGGCAGCGATGGCGCCGCTGTTCAGCAACGCGCCGATGCCGCCGCTGCTGACGACACCGGTGCGGCCGCTGATCGTGCCGGCGTTGCTGAGCACGGCGATGGTGCCACCCAGGTTCGCAATGCCCACCTGGGTGGCGGCGATCAGGCCGCCGGCGCCGTTGGCCAGGCTGCCGATGCCGCCCTGGTTCAGCACGCCATGGGCGCTGCCCGCCAGTGTGCCGCTGTTGGACAGGGTGCCCAGGGTGCCGGTGGCGGCCACGGCCAAGGCCGTGGTGGCGTTGACGGTGCCGGCGTTGCCCAGGCTGCCGTAGACGGTGCCGATATAGTCCCCGGTCTGGATCAGCACCAGGTCCTGCAGCCCGCCGTGGGCGACGGTGCCGTAGGTGGCGTTGCCGGCCCACAGGCCGCTGGCCACCAGGGTGCCGGCCTCGACGATGGTATGGGTGTCACCCGCCAGCAGGTTGATGGCGCCGGTCAGCCCGGCCGCCGTGGCGATGCCGCCGGTGATGCTGGCCGTGCCGGTGACCACCAGGGCGCCGCTGCCCGCGCTCAGCGCCAGGGTGCCGCCCGTCTGGCGGTAGTTGCCGGTGACGGTCACGCCGGTCACCGTCAGGCCCGCACCGCTGTTCACCAGCGTCTGGCCGCCCAGGTGGACCGCGTCATTCAGCAGGATGTTGCCCGAGGCCAGCACCACGCCGGCGACGGTGCTGGTGATGGTGCCCTGGCCGCCCGCCGCGTAGCCGGTGAAGGTGCCCGTGGCGGCGCCGGTGCCGCCGGTGATGGTCAGCGCGCCGGCACCGGTGTTGAGGATGTTGCCGGCGACCACGCCGCTGTTGGATAGCAGGCCGATCTGACCGGCGTTGGCGAGGGCGGCGTTGGCGCCGGTGACGGTGCCGCTGTTGGACAGCGTGCCCAGAATGCCGGTGTTGTAGATGCCGATAAGGTCGCCGGCGATGGTACCGCGGTTGGCCAGCGTCCCGATGGTGCCGCCATAGGCGTAGACGCCCGCGGTGTGGCCGGTGATGGTGCCGGCGGTGCCATTGAGCAGCGTGCCGATGGTGGCGGTGTTGAGCACGCCGCCCATGCCACTGCCGCCTATGCTGCCGCCGTTGGCCAGCAGGCCGATGGCGCCGCCGTTGCCGACACCGGCCTCGCCGGCGATGGCGCCGGTGTTCGACAGCGTGCCGATGACACCGCCGGTATTGTTGTAGACGGCGTTGACGCCGGACAGGGTTCCACCGTTGGACAGCGTGCCGATGCTGCCGGTGCTGTAGACGGCGGCCCCGCCGCCGCTGATCAGGCCGGTGTTGTCCAGCCAGACTATGGTGGCGGTGTTCTTGATGGCGTAGCGGCTGTTTCCGGTGGTGCCGGTGATGGTCCCGTCGTTCCGCAGCGCGCCGATGATCCCGGCGTTGATGATGCCAGATTTGCCGCCGATGCTGCCGCCGTTCGACAGGCTGCCCAGGCTGCCGCCGCCGCCGTTGTAAACGCCGGTGGAACCGCCCGAGACCACGCCACCGTTGACCAGCGCGCCGATCGCGCCGGCGTTCCACACACCGATGGCGGAGCGTCCGCCGACACCCGCCAGGGTGCCGGCGTTGTTCAGCGTGCCAATGCTGCCGCCCGCACCCCGGTTGTAGACCGCGACGCTGTTGCCAGAAATGACGCCACCGGCTTCGTTGACCAGCGTGCCGATGGTGCCGGCGTTGTCGACGCCGCGCAGCGTGCCGGCGATAATGCCCCCGCCACTGTTGGTCAGCAGCCCCAGGGTGGCGGAAACGGTGTTGTTGATGCCATCCACCGTGCCGCGGATCGTGCCGCTGTTGGCCAGGGTGCCGATGGTGCCGGCGCTCCACACGCCGGTCTGGTTCACGCCGTTGATGGTGCCGCTGTTGGTCAGCGTGCCCAGGGTGCCGGTGGCGGCCACGATCACCGCCGTGGTGGCGCTCAGCTGGCCGGTGACGCCCAGGCTGCCGTAGACGGTGCCGATGTAATCGCCCGTCCGCACCAGCACCAGGTCTTGGAAGTTGCCGTTCGTGACGGTGCCATAGGCCGCGTTGCTGGCGGTCAGGCCGGTGGTGACCAGGGTCCCCGCCTCCACGATGGTGGCGCTGGCCCCGGCGAGCACGTTGACGGCGCCGCTGGCGGCGGGGGCGTCGGCCGCGCCCAGCAGGCCGCCGGAAATGCTGGCCGTGCCGGTGACCAGCAGGGCGCCGCTGCCGGCCCCCACCACCAGCGTGCCGCCCGTCTGGCTGTAGTTACCGATGATGGTCGCGCCCGTCACCGTCAGGCCGGCGCCGTTGTTGACCAGCGTCTGGGTGTTCAGGTTGACCACGTCGTTCAGCAGGATGGTGCCGGACGCCAGCACGACGTTGGCGATGGTGCTGGTGATGAGGCCTTGGCTGCCGGCGCGGCCCGTGAAGGTGCCCACCGTCCCAGCGCTGCCCCCGGCGATGGTCAGCGCGCTGGCGCTGACGATGTCGCCGGCGATGGTACCGGCATTGATCAGGCGGGTGATCGTACCGGTGTTGGAGAGGGCCTTGTTGGAACCGGCGATACTACCGCTGTTGACCAGGGTGCCGATGGTGCCGGTGTTGTTGACGCCGATGCTGCCGTCGATGGTGCCGCCGTTGGCCAGCAGGGTGAGACGGCTGGTGTTGACCACGCCGTTGAAGACACCGGAAATGAGGCTGTTGTTGGTCAGGGTGCCGATGGTGCTGAGGTTGTAAACGCCCACATGGGCGCTGGTGATCACCCCGTTGTTGACCAGGGTGCCGATGGTGCCGCCGAAGACATAGACGCCGGCGCTGCCGCTGCTGGAGGCGCCGTTCGAAATGGTGCCGTTGTTCACCAAGGTGCCCAGGACACCGTTGTTCATGACGCCGCCGGCGCCACTACCGGCCAGAAGGCCGGTGTTGGTCAGCAGGGTCATCGTGCCGCCGTTGGCGATGCCCTCCCCGCCGGTGATGCTGCCGGAATTCGACAGCGTGCCGATGATGCCGCCGGTGAAGTTGTAGACCGCGTTGCTGGCGTTCATGCCGCCGCTGTTGGACAGGCTGCCGATGCTGCCGCTGTTGAAGACGGCCGCATTGCCGCCGGTGATGGTGCCGCTGTTGTCCAGCCGGACTATGGTGGCGGCGTTCTTGATGGCGTAGCGGTTGCTGCCCAGGGAACCGGTGATGGTGCCGTCGTTGCGCAGCACGGTGACGAGGCCGGCGTTGGTGATGGCGAACT